>NZ_BAABAA010000008.1:0-360227 GCF_039537185.1 Kribbella ginsengisoli
GGCTTGTGGCTGGCGGCTTGTGGCTGGCGGCTTGTGGCTTGTGGCTTGTGGCTTGTGGCTTGTGGCTGGCGGATTGTGGTGGGCGGCGGCGTTTTAGGGGGTCCGTTAGGGCTGGGGATTGCCAGAGGCCGTCGGATTGGTAGTGGTGGAGGTCGGTGCCGGGTGGGACGATCTCGTCGATGCGGTCCAGGGTGGCGTCGTCGAGGGTGAGGTCGGCACCCTTCAGCAGGCCGGTCAGCTGGTCCATTGTGCGCGGGCCGATGATCACCGATGTCACCGCCGGGTGCGACGTGACGAACGCCAGTGCGAGCTCGGGCAGCGTCCGGCCGAGTCCGTCGGCAAGCTCGGCCAGCTGCTCGACGGCCTCGAACTTCGACGCGTTGGCCGGCAGCGCGGGGTCGAAGCGATGCGGTGTCAGCGCCGCCCGCCCCGAGGCCAGATCCACGGGCTGGTTCTTGCGCACCTTCCCGGACAGGAAGCCCGACGCGAGCGGGCTCCACGTCAGTACGCCCATGTTCAACCGCTGCGTCGTCGGCAGCACCGACCGCTCGATGCCGCGGGTGACGAGCGAGTACGGCGGCTGCTCGGTACGGAACTTGCCGTACCCGCGTCGCTCGGACACGTGGAACGCGTCGACCAGATCCTCGGCCGGGAACGTCGAGCAGCCGAACGCGCGGATCTTGCCGGCCCTGACCAGGTCGGTCAGTACCGACAGCGTCTCCTCGATGTCCGTCGCCGGATCGGGCCGATGCACCTGGTACAGATCGATCCAGTCGGTGCCGAGTCGCCGCAGGCTCTCCTCCACCTCGTGCGTGATCCACCGCCGCGAGTTGCCGCCGCGGTTGGGCCCCTCACCCATCGGGAAGTGCACCTTGGTCGCCAGTACGACGTCCTCGCGGCGACCCTTGAGCGCCTTGCCGACGATCTCCTCGGACTCACCGCTGGAGTACATGTCGGCGGTGTCGACGAAGTTGATGCCCTGGTCGAGCGCGGTGTGCAGGATCCGGGCGCAGTCGGCGTGGTCGGGGTTGCCGACCGAGCCGAACATCATCGTGCCGAGGCAGTGCACGCTCACCTCGATACCGGTCCCGCCGAGAGTGCGATAGCGCATACAAGCTCCTAGGTTCTGTGGTCTAGCACGGAACCTAGGAGCTAGAGCCCTGTCTAGGTCAAGCCGGATCGGGTTGAACCGGTCCGTCGACTGCCACGTATAGACCGCAGACGAGACCGTTGGAGGGGACATGAGTACGGACGTGGTTGCGCCGCCGGACAAACGGCCGGCCGGGCGGGGAACCGTTGCACTGTTGGGATTCGCCGTCGTCGGCGCGCTGGTCGCGGTCTCCCTGGGGTTCTACGGGAAGACGCATGCGCCGACCGGCAGGCCGCTGGCATTGATCGTGGGGTTCACGAATCTCACGCCGATGAAGGCCTGGCTGGCCACGGCGGCCGTCGTACTGGCGATCTTTCAAGTGGTGTCTGCGCTGTGGATGTACGGGCGGCTGCCGGTGAAGCGCAAGGCGCCGGCGGTCCTGTCGCAACTGCATCGATGGAGTGGGGCGGTGGCGTTCGTCGCGACGTTGCCGGTCGCGTACCACTGCTTGTGGAGTCTCGGCTTCAGCACGTTCGACACCAGGACGGCACTCCATTCGCTGTTCGGATGCGCCTTCTACGGCGCGTTCACCACCAAGATGCTCGCGTTGCGGGCCAACAAGATGCCGAGCTGGGCACTGCCGATCTCGGGCGGGCTGTTGTTCGCCTTGCTGATCGGGGCCTGGGCTTCCGCGGCTCTTTGGTACTTCACTCAATCCGGCGTCCCACTGCGTTGACAGGAGACAAGAAGATGATCGAACGCAGGGCGGTACTGATCGCGGGAGGCGCCGCGACGACCGCAGTACTCACTGGTTGCGTTGTGCAACAAGCTCCGCCGCAGACCGCGGCGCAGCCTTCAACTCCCGCAAAGCAGCCAGTCTCACAGGGGACGACTGGTGCCGAGCCGAAGCCCCCGGCTCCGGCGGCGTTGGCCAAGGTGGCCGACATCCCGGCCGGTGGCGGCGTGATCCTCAAGGAGCAGAGCCTCGTATTGACCAAGGACGCGAGTGGCAAGGTCTGCGCGTTCTCGGCGATCTGCACCCATCAGGGCTGTGTGGTCACCGACGTCGGCGACGGCACGATCAACTGCCCGTGCCATGGCAGCAAGTTCGACGCCAGTACGGGCGAACGGGTCGCCGGGCCGGCCAAGTCCCCGCTGCCGGCGGTCGCCGTCGAGCAGCGCGACGGCGCGATCTTCCAGGCCTAGGGGTTCATCATGTTCAAGAGCCTGCCGACGATGGTGTGGGTGATCGGCGCGACCGTCGCGGTGGCGGCCCTCAGCCCCGCCGTCGGCAACGTCGCCACCACCGCTCCGGCTCCTGCTGCCGCACCACCACCAGCCCAACCACCAACCGCTGCAGCACCGAGCAAAGCGCCACCTTCAAAGGCCAAGCCATCAACGCCCGTCGACGAACCGGTGGTGATCAAAGCCGGTACTACGAAACTAGGCCAGGTCGCGGTAGACGCAGAGGGGTTCACCGTCTACATGTCCATCCTGGACGGCAGGGATCCGTCGAAGTCGGTCTGCCGGAGCGAGGCCTGCTTGGCGGCCTGGAAACCCGTCTACGTCAAGAAGGCCGGCATCGTCGCCGGAGCCGGCGTGAATCAAGCCAAGCTCGGCACCCTGGTCCGTCCCGACAAGGACATCCAGGCCACTCTCAACGGCTGGCCGCTCTACCGCTTCGTCAAGGACAAGAAACCCGGCGACGTCCTGGGTGAAGGCCTGAAAGGCACCTGGCATGTCCTCAGCCCGGAAGGCAAGAGGCTCAACGCTCCTCGCTGAGCAGGTCGAACGTCAGCAAGTCCTCGTAGCTGCCGTCCCGGCGCCGGTCCGCCGCGCGCCGGACGCCGGTCTGCGTGAACCCGTTGCTCAAGGCAACTTTGATGGAAGCCAGGTTCCCTCGGGCGGCGACGAGCTCCAGCCGTCGCCGCCCGAGTCCGCCCTGGTCGACCGGCAGGAACGCCTGCTCGATCACCCGCCCGACGGCGGCCGTCACCAGCCCGAGGCCGCGCGCGGCCGGATGCGCGCAGTATCCGAGCTCGCCGCCGCCCTCACGCAACAGCCCAGCGATGCTGACGTCGCCGAGCATCTCGTCGCTGACCGGATCGGCGATCACCCAGCTGACCCGATCACCACTGGCCAGACCTTCATACCGGCTGGCGAGATACCGCTCCGCCTCGGCGTGACCGAACGGCTGCGGGATCATCGAGAGCCAATGCAACGAGAGCTGGTCGTTGCTGAACTCGATCGTGCGCTCCACATCGCTGTCCCGGTACGCCCGCAGCCGAAACCGGTCGGTCTCGACCACCGGCACCTCCCACCACGGATGCGCCGGCCCCCGCTCGTCGTCCCGCCCGATCGACGCGATCCACTCGTCCAGCCGCTCACCCCGCCCGATCCCACCCCCGTACGCCGTGACGAGATGCCGAAACCCCACTCGCCAGGCGACCCGTCGAGATCCCCAGTTGCCCACGAACGCACCCCAGGTCACCCGATTCCACCCGAGTACGTCGAAAGCGTAAGCAACCGCCAACCGAGCCCCTCGCGTCGCGACACCACGTCCACGCGCCGCCGGGTGCGTCGTGAATCCGATCGACCCGACCCCACTCTCACCCCCACTCAGCACCACAGCACCGGCGTACCGGCCGTCGGTCTCGATGACCCACGTCCACAACTCGCCGTTCCGCCACCCGGCCGGAATCCGCTCGGTCAACGCCTGCCGCGCATCCTCAACCCGATAGGGCACCTGCACGGCGTTCCACCGCCGAGTCTCGGCATCCGAGTTCATCTCGACCGTCGCCGCCACATCATCGACCCGGGGTGCCCGCAACCGGACGACTCCATCCGTCAGCACTGGAACGTCGTCCGGAAATCTCACAGTCCGTCCTCCTCGAGGATGTGCTCACATAGAGCTGACGACGACACTACGCAGTACAGGAGAGCATCGGATGAGTTCTGAATTCGCAGAGCTGTGGGAGCCGCAGCCTGGGTGGTTGAACACTGCTTCCTATGGGTTGCCGCCGAAGCCGGCATGGGAGGCGTTGCAGGCGGTTCTGGGGGACTGGCGGGTCGGGGCGACCAGTTGGGAGCCGTGGGACGAGTCGACTACGCGGGCTCGGGCGGCGTTTGCGCGGTTGGTGGGGGCCGAGGTGGCTGACGTGTTCGTGGGGAGCACGGTGTCGGCGGCGGTGGCGCCGATCGCGGCTGGGTTGCCGGACGGCGCTCGGGTGCTGGTCGACGACATCGAGTTCACGTCGAACGTCTATCCGTGGATGGTGCATGCGGATCGGGGCGTCGAGGTGGTGGCGGCTGGTACGGACAAGTTCGTCGAGGCGATCCAGCCGGGGATCGATGTGGTGGCTGTCAGTGCTGTCCAGTCCGCGAGCGGGACGGTGCTCGATCTGGCGGCAGTTGTTGCTGCATGCAAGGAAATCGACGCGTTGCTGGTGATCGACGCGAGCCAGGCGCTGGGGTGGCTGCCCTTGACGGTGGAGGGTGTCGATGCGCTGATCACGCATACGTACAAGTGGTTGATGTCTCCGCGCGGGGCGACCATCGGGTATCTGTCGCCGCGGCTGCAGGAACGCTGCCGCCCGTTGCAGGCAGGCTGGTACGCCGGGCGCAACGTCCACGGCTCGTACTACGGGCCGCAGATGGAGCTCGCGCCGGACGCTCGCCGGTTCGACCAGTCGCCGGCCTGGTTCAGCTTCGTCGGAGCGGCTCCGGCGCTGGAGTTGATCGAGCAGATCGGCGTCGAGACGATCCACGCGCACAACCTCGGGCTGGCCAACGAGTTCCGCGCCGGGATCGGGCTGCCGCCGGGCGACTCGGCGATCGTCAGCGCGTCGATCCCGGGGGCTGAGGAGGCGTTCGCGGCGGCCGGCGTACGGGCTGCTGTTCGGGGCGGCAACCTGCGCGCGTCGTTCCACATCTACTCGACGCAGGCCGACGTACAGCTCGCGCTGGCGGCCCTTAAAGGGTTGGTGAAGACCTAGAGCCGACTCTAGGGTGATGGGTATGACGGATGGATTGAGCATCGGCCAGGTCTCCGAGCGCACCGGCTTGAGTGTGCACGCGCTGCGGTTCTACGAGCGGGAAGGCATCCTCGCCGAGCCCGTACGCCGGGAAGGCAACGGCCGGCGCGTGTACTCCGAGGACGACGTCGACTGGCTCGACATGTGCATCAAGTTCCGCTCGTCGGGGATGCCGCTCGACACCATCCGCCGGTACACCGACCTGGTCCGCCAGGGCACCGGCAACGAGGCGGACCGGCTCGCGCTGCTCAAGAGCCACCAGGAGGCCGTCGCGGCCCAGATCGAGGAACTCACCGAGTGCCTGCGGGTGATCACCTACAAGGTCGACATCTACACCGAGCACCTCGATCGGGGCACCGCCGACAGCCTCTGGGTGTCGCCGTCGCACCAGCCGCAGGACCAGGCGGACCAGGCGGTCTGACCCTGGGAATGCCCGAAAGCGCGGGCCCCGGCACGCTCCGGCGGAACAAGCTGGAGCAATGGAGAATCGCGCGATCGTCATCGGGGGAAGCATTGCCGGGCTGCTCACCGCGCAGGTCCTGCGCCGGTGGTTCAGTGAGGTGCTGATCATCGATCGCGACCAGCTGTCGGGGCCGGTCACGCATCGCAAGGGGACTCCGCAGAGCAAGCACGCGCACGGGCTGCTCGCTCGTGGGTTGAAGGTGATCGAGGAGCTGGTACCTGGGTACAGCGCCGAATTGATCGCCCGTGGTGCGGTCAGCGCGGATCTCCTGGGGGACGTGCTCTGGTACAACGACGGACACCTGGTACGCCGGGGTCCGTCGGATCTCGATGGACTGATGGCCAGCCGTCCGCTGATCGAGTCGACGCTGCGGGACCTCGTCACCGTGCAGCCTGAGGTCAAGGTGCTGGATGGGGTCGCCGTGACCGGGCTGCTGGCTCGTGGAGATCGGCTCACCGGCGTACGGACTGAGGACGGGGAGTATGCGGCCAGTCTGGTCGTCGATGCGAGCGGGCGGAGCAATCGCGGGGAGGCTTGGCTGGCGGAGCTCGGGTATGCGGCCGCGCCGGAGGATGTGGTCAAGGCGGGGCTCATGTACAGCACCCGGCAGTACCGGCATGATCCCGAGGCTCAGGACTTCACCGGCGTCATCAGCGGGCACTACCCGGCGAACCCGGTCGGGTGTGGAGTGGGGGCCAACGAGAACAACACGTGGTTGGTGACGCTGGTCGGGTTCACTGACGATCCGCCGCCTGCACTGCCGGGCGCCTTCGAGGACTATGCGGCCAGGCTCGACGGACCTGAGTTGCATCGGATGGTGAGCAAGGCCGACCCGCTGGGGGATCCGGTGCGGTTCCGGATCGGGCCGAGTGTGCGGCGGCGGTACGAGAACTGTGAGCGATTGCCTGAGGGGTTCGTCGCGACGGGTGATTCGTTGTGTTGCTTCAATCCGGCGTACGGGCAGGGGATGACGATCGCGGCGCTGACCGCGCAATGGCTTGGTGAGTGTCTCGAGAAGAGCTCGGACGATCTGACCAAGCGGTACTTCCGGGGTGCGGCGAAACTGGTCGGCCCGGCCTGGGAGCTGTCGACGAGCGCCGACCTCCGGTTCCCGCACGTCGAGGGAAAGCGCTCGACCATGCAGAAGGTCCTCAACGGCTACATCAGCTATCTACATCGCGCCGCCGAGAAGGATCCGGTGGTCGGCCTGCAGTTCCTGCGAGTGGCGAACCTCCTCGCCGGCCCGCAGTCGTTGCTGGCGCCGAAGATCGTGTGGCGCGTGGTGCGCGGTCAGTTTCGCCCGGCGGGCTAGTCGCCGGCGCAGGCGGCGGAGGAATCGTCGAAATGTCGAGGCCGGGGAGGGCGCACCGACGTCGCCGGCATGGATGACTACGGAGTGACCGGGGCGACGGTTGAGGTTCAGGTGCTGGTTGGGGTGCGGGTGGAGGAGGTTTGGCGCGCGATCACGGATGTCGCGGGGTATGGGCGGTGGAGTCCGGAGTGTGTTTATGGGGCGTGGGTAGATGGTGCTGATGGGCCGGCGGTGGGGGCGTGGTTCGAGGCGCGGAACGAGTTTGCGGATGGGTTCAAGACCGAGGTGCAGTGCCGGGTGACGGTGGCGGAGGAGCCGGTTCGGTTCGGGTGGGATGTGTTCGGTGGGGAGGATTTGCCGTTCGCGCATTGGGAGTACGAGTTGGTGGGGCGCGGCGAGGAGACGCTGATCCGGCAGTGGTTCACGCATGGGCCGGGAGACAGCGGGATGCGTCGGGCTGTACTGGCTGACGCTGGTCGGGCGGAGGAGTCGAAGCAGCGGCGGCTCGACGAGCTCGGCCGGAACATGGAACTGACGATCACGGCGATGGTGAAGTGCCTTTAGACGCCCCACGGGCGGGTGCCGGGGTCCATTGGTAGGAGGCGGGCGGCGATGGCTTCTGCTGGTCCGGGGTCGACTACAGCGAACGCATCCGCCGCCGCAGCTCCCCGCAACATCGCCGACCCACCATGCCCAACCGGTACTACGCCCTGCGCCGTCAACCGCACCGGCACCAACCGCGTGCTCTCTGGATGGCAATCCACCCCACCAACCACCCCCGCTACCGCTAGCCGGTCCAACTGCTCCCCCCGAAGCCCCTGAACCACAGCAACCCCCAACGTAAGAAACGCAGTCAGCGCAGCCAACGGATTCCCCGGCAACCCCACCACCAACCGCCCATCAGCAAACCGAGCCAACGCCTGCGGATGCCCCGGCCGACAAGCAACCCCATCAATCACAAGTTCCGCGCCGAGGGCTGCCAAGGCAGCCCGCAGATGATCGGCAGGCCCAGAGGCCGACGACCCCGACACCAAGATCACCTCAGCCTCAGCACCAGCAAGAGCAGCAACAAGCGCCTCCCGCGAGTCCGGCAAATGCACCACTGCCGCCTTGGCGGCCGCGGCGGTGGTGGGGAGCGCTGGAGCCCCCGAGGAGGCGCTGGGCGAGAGTGTGCTGGGTCCTGCGTTGGCGAGGGTTGCGCCTGCTCTGGTGATGAGGGTGGGGAGCATGGGGCCGATGGCGTCTCGGGTTTGGGTGGGGGTTGAGGGGCCTCGGTGGGATAGTTCGTTGCCGGTGATCAGGGCTAGGACTCGGGGCTTGGGGATTACTGAGAGGCGGTCCAGGCCTAGGGCGGCGGCTAGGCCGACGACCTGGGGAGTTACTAGGGCGCCTGCGGGGAGTAGGAGTTCGCCGGGGGTGCATTCTTCGCCGGCTCGGCGGATGTGGCGGCCGGGGGTGGTTGGGCCGTCTACATGGTCACCCGAGCGGGTTGCGTGCTCGTAGGGGAGTACTGCGGTGGTACCGGCGGGGACGGCGGCGCCGGTGACGATGGAGTAGGCCTGGCCGTCGGATAGTGGTGCGGGCAGGGCAGAGGCCGCTAGGAGAGTGCCGACTACCTTCCACGGTCCGGAGCCGCGTACGGCGTACCCATCCATCGCGGAGCGGTCTACCGGCGGTACTAGCGCAGGCGAGACGAGCGGGGTGGCCAGCACGCAGCCGACCCCGTCGGCCAGCGGGAGGCCGCGCGGTAGGAGTGGAGTGGCCGTCGCGTGCGCCAGCTCCCGGGCGGTGTCCCACGACAGCGCCGCCGCAGCATGACGTCTGACGACCCCCGCCACCTCGCCTTCGACCTGCGTCACTTCAATGTCGCCCGGACCTGGTTGGCGGCCAGCACGGCCACGGGATCGAGGTCGTCGGCGCCCGCATCAACATAGTCGACCAGCGCCCGTTTCATCCGCGGATCCCAGACCGCTTTGATGTGATTTGCGATGGCCGTCGCCGCATCGGCCGGCGGTTTGTGCCCGAACTGCCGCGCGATCTCGTTCGCCAGCCGCGCCGACGGCGGAAAACCCCCACTCATCGTGCCGGCACCGCCTCACGCACGGCACCCGACGACGAAGGCTCCACCAGCAGATCCACCTGCACGGCAGTCACCTTGTACTCCGGACAGTTGGTAGCCCAGTCCGAGTTGTCGGTCGTGATCACATTCGCCCCGGTCACCGGGTGATGGAAGGTCGTGTAGCAAACCCCGACCGGCATCCGCTCCGACAACTTCGCCCGCAACGTCGTCCGCCCGACCCGACTGGTCAGCGCGACCGTCGACCCGTCCTCGATCCCACGCACCTCCGCATCATGCGGATGCAACTCCAGAACGTCCTCCTGATGCCAGGCGACATTCGCCGTACGCCGGGTCTGCGCCCCCACGTTGTACTGCGAGAGAATCCGCCCGGTCGTCAGAATCAGCGGGTACTTCCGCGTCGACCGCTCCGTCGTCGGCACGTAGACGGTCTCCATGAACCGCCCCTTGCCGCGAGTGAACTCCGACGCGTGCATGATCGGCGTCCCGTTGGGCGCCTCCAAGTTGCACGGCCACTGCACCGACCCGACCTTGTCCAGATGCGCGAACGACACCCCCGCGAAGGTCGGCGTCGTGATCGCGATCTCGTCCATGATCTGCGCCGACGACTCGTAGTGCATCGGATACCCCATCGCCTGCGAGATCTCGCAGATGATCTGCCACTCGTGCTTGCCGGTCTTCGGCGCCATCACCGGCCGGACCCGGTTGATCCGCCGCTCCGCGTTGGTGAACGTCCCGTCCTTCTCCAGGAACGAAGTCCCCGGCAGCAGCACATGAGCCCACTTCGCCGTCTCGTTCTCGAACAGATCCTGTACGACGACCAGCTCCATCGCCCCCAGCGCCGCGAACACGTGTGCCGTGTTCGGGTCCGACTGCGCAATGTCCTCACCTTGAACGAACAGCGCCCGGAACGACCCATCGATCGCCGAGTCGAACATGTTGGGGATCCGCAACCCAGGCTCGTCGAGCAGCGGCGTACCCCACAACTTCTCGTAGATGTCCCGCACATCGTCGTCCGACACGTGCCGATACCCCGGCAGCTCGTGCGGGAACGACCCCATGTCGCACGATCCCTGCACGTTGTTCTGCCCACGCAGCGGATTCACCCCGACGCCCGATCGCCCGATGTTGCCGGTCGCCATCGCCAGGTTCGCCATCCCCATCACGGTCGTCGACCCCTGGCTGTGCTCGGTCACCCCGAGCCCGTAGTAGATCGCGCCGTTCCCGCCAGTCGCATACAACCGCGCAGCCGCCCGGATCTCAGCCGCCGGTACGCCGGTGACCTCAGCAACCGCCTCGGGGCTGTGCTCAGGTCCCGCGATGAACGTCGCCCACTGCTCGAAGTCCTCACACCGCTCGTCCACGAACGCCTGGTCTACCAGCCCCTCCGTCACGATGACGTGCGAGAACGCGTTGACCACGGCAACGTTCGTGCCCGGCGCCAGCGCCAGGTGATGAGCCGCCTCGATGTGCGGCGACCGGACGAGATCCGTCCGCCGCGGGTCGACCACGATCAGCTTCGCGCCCTGCCGCAGCCGCTTCTTCATCCGCGACCCGAACACCGGGTGCGCGTCGGTCGGGTTCGCCCCGATCACCAGGATGACGTCGGCATCGTCCACCGAGCTGAAGTCCTGCGTGCCGGCCGACTCACCGAACGTCTGCTTCAGCCCATAACCGGTAGGCGAGTGGCAGACCCGCGCGCAGGTGTCGACGTTGTTGTTCCCGAAGACAGCTCGCACCATCTTCTGGACGACGTACACCTCTTCGTTGGTGGTCCGCGATGACGTGATCGCGCCGATCGAGCCTTGCCCATGAGCCGCCTGGATCTCGCGCAACCGACGGGCCGTGAAGCCGATCGCCTCTTCCCAGGAGACCTTCCGCCACGGATCCGTGATCGCGTCCCGGACCATCGGCTCCATCACCCGGTCGGGGTGGCTGGCATAGCCGAAGGCAAACCGGCCCTTCACGCACGAGTGACCCTCGTTCGCGCCGCCGTCCTTGTACGGCACCATCCGGACCAACTCGTCACCGCGCAGCTCGGCCTTGAACGAGCACCCGACGCCGCAGTACGCGCAAGTCGTCACGACGGACCGGGTCGGCATGCCGAGCTCGATGACCGATTTCTCTTGCAGGGTTGCCGTCGGGCACGCCTGCACGCACGCGCCACACGAGACACAGTCCGACTCCATGAAGGAGACGCCCGCGCCCGCGGCGACCTTGGAGTCGAAACCCCGTCCTTCGATCGTGAGCGCGATCGTGCCCTGTACCTCGTCACACGCCCGCACACAGCGCGAGCATGCGATGCACTTGGAGGCGTCGAAATCGAAGTACGGGTTGGAGGTGTCGGTCGGCGCGTCCAGGTGGTTGGCGCCGGCGTCCACGCCAGAGCCGTACCGTACTTCGCGGAGCCCGGTAACCCCGGCCATGTCCTGCAACTCGCAGTCGCCGTTCGCCGAGCAGGTCAGGCAGTCCAGTGGGTGATCGGAGATGTAGAGCTCCATCACGCCCCGGCGCAGCTTGCCCAGCTTCTCGTTCTGGGTGCGTACGACCATGCCGGGGGCGACGGGCGTCGTACAGGAGGCCGGGGTGCCGCGGGCACCGTCGATCTCGACGATGCAGAGGCGGCAGGATCCGAATGCCTCCAGGTTGTCGGTGGCGCAGAGTTTGGGGATGTCGAGGCCGGCCTGCTTGGCGGCGCGCATCACCGACGTACCGGGTGGAACGGTGACGCTCACTCCGTCGATGGTCAGCTCGACGGTCGCCTCGCCCTTGCGCGCCGGCGTACCGAAGTCTGGTTCCTTGAGCAGCGTCATGAAGTGAAGTCCTCTCCGAAGTGGCGGACCGCGCTGCGGACGGGCAGCGGGGTGAGGCCGCCCATCGCGCAGAGCGAGCCGTCGGTCATCAGGTCGCACAGGTCGTCGAGCAGTACGAGGTTCTTCTTGCGGTCCTCACCGCGGCGGATCCGGTCGATCGTCTCGACCCCGCGGACCGCGCCGACCCGGCACGGCGTGCACTTGCCGCAGGACTCCTCCGCGCAGAATTCGAAGGCGAACCGGGCCATCGCGGACATGTCGACGGTCTCGTCGAACACCACGATGCCGCCGTGCCCGACCATCGCGCCGGCCGCCGCGAACGACTCGTAGTCCATCGGCAGGTCGAACTGCTCGACCGGAAGGTAAGCCCCCAGTGGCCCACCCACCTGTACCGCTCGTACCGGCCGTTTCGACGCCGTACCGCCGCCGAGGTCGTTGACCAGCTCGCCGAGGGTGATGCCGAACGCGGTCTCGACGATGCCGCCGCGGGCCACATTGCCGCCGAGCTGGAAGACGTTGGTGCCGAGCGAACGACCCATCCCATAGGCCGCGTAGGTCTTGGCGCCGTTGGCCAGGATGGTCGGGATCGTTGCCAACGACAACACGTTGTTGACGACCGTCGGGCGGCCGAAGAGCCCTTCCAGTGCGGGGATCGGGGGCTTGGCCCGGACCATGCCGCGCTTGCCTTCGAGGCTTTCCAGCATCGAGGTCTCTTCACCGCAGATGTAGGCGCCGGCGCCGACCCGGACGTGCAGGTCGAAGGTCAGGTCCGAGCCGAGGATGTTGCTGCCGAGCCAGCCGCGCTCACGGGCGGTCTGGATCGCCGCGTTCAGCGCTTCGACCGCATCGGGGTACTCCGAGCGCAGGTAGACATAGCCTTCGGTGGCGCCGACGGCGTACGCGGCGATCGTCATGCCCTCGATGAGGGTGAACGGGTCGCCCTCGATCAGCATCCGGTCGGCGAAGGTGCCGGAGTCGCCTTCATCCGCGTTGCAGCAGACGAACTTGAGGTCGGACTCCGCGCCGAGCACCGTGCGCCACTTGATCCCGGTCGGAAACCCCGCGCCACCCCGCCCGCGCAAACCGCTGGCCACAACTTCTTCGACGACTTCAGCCGGAGTCAGAGCCAAGGCGGCTCGAAGTCCCTTGTTTCCTTGGTGTTCCGCGTGATCATCGCCCGACCTCGGATCAATCACCCCAACCCGGCTGAAGGTCAACCGCTGCTGCCGCTTCATCCACGGCAACTCCTCAACCAACCCGAGGTAGGCCCCGGGGCCCACCCCCGCCCCTCCGCTCGCACCACTGCCCAACCCCGCGTCTGCGCTCGCGCCGGCGCGTAGCGCCGTGCTGCTGTCAGGCTGCGCCGCCCCGCCACCGATTTCCGCGCTGCCGTCAGGCTGCGCCGTGCCGCCGCCGTCGAGCAGGCCGCCGGCGACGAGGCCGTCGACGTCCTCCGGTGCGACGGGCCCATAGCCGACTCGTCCTTCCCGAGTCTCCACCTCGACGAGCGGTTCCAGCCACAGCATCCCGCGCGACCCGTTGCGGACTATCTCGATGTCCCGCCCGCTGGCTTCGACGGCTGTGGCGATTCGCTCGGCGACTTCGTCGGCTCCGACGGATCGGGCGGCGGCGTCGCGGGGTACGAAGATCCTCATCGGACCTCCCCGAGCAGCGCGTCCAGCCGGGCCGGCGTGACCCGCCCGTGCAACTTCTCGCCGACCTGCACAGCCGGTCCGAGCGCGCAGTTGCCGAGGCAGAACACCTCGTCGACGGTCAGCTTCCCGTCGTACGTCGTCTCCCCGAACCCGACCCCGGTACGCCGCTTCGCATGCGCCGCCAGCTCCTCCGCCCCGACCGACCGGCACGCCTCCGCCTGGCAGATCCGCAACGTCGTCCGCCCGGCCGGCTCACGCCGGAAGTCGCGGTAGAACGTGACGACCCCGTGCACCTCGGCGACCGAGAAGTTGAGCACGTCCGCGATCACCGGCACGTCGAGCTGATCGACGTACCCGAGCTCTTCCTGGACCGCATGCAGGATCGGTATCAGCGCACCCCGCAGACCGCGCAGCTCCGTGGCGATCTCGCGCACACGATCAGCACGCCCGGGAATCGGGGCGGGGGCAGGGGACGTGACTGACCGGGGTGGTGGGGCGGGGAAAGCATTAGGCGCAGCCGTCATACAACGACTGTCCCCGGCGGTTACTCCACGGTCAAAGCAAACTTACCTATGACGCAATAGGCGCCAACTATCAACTATTGCTGGCTTCCAGCGCCGTTGACTCATCGTACTTCGCGGGCCCGTAGATGGCGTGTTCGCGCTCTTCGACGAAGGCCCAGTAGCGGTCGCCGTAGGACCAGTGCCACCACTCGGTCGGGTAGTTCACCAGGCCCGCCGAGGTGAGCACATCGGCCAGCAGCGTGCGGTTGGTGCGCGCCTCGCGGCTGATGTTGGTTGCGGCGAAGAAGCAGGCGCCGTCGCTCTGCTCGGGGGTCGCGTCGATCGGCGTACCGAGATCGAACGGGCCGTGTTCGCCGACCAGCGTCAGGTCAACAGCCGCGCCGGCGACATGCGGCGCGACCTCGACCGGCGATACGAACCGGCTCGCGAGGACATGCGCCTCGTCGTCGGAGATACCGGGGTTGAGGATCTTCAGCTCGGCCTTGTAGCCGTCGTAGATCTCCCGCTGACTCTCGATCGCGCGCAGCCCCTCGACCACGTGCAGCCGAACGCCGGTGGGCAGGAAGGTGTCGGCGACCGCGAGCTTGTCGGCCACGCTCTCCCGGACGTACTGACGCCCCTCGGCCGAGATCCCCCGGCTGAAGAGATCGACAAGCGGCTCGCCACTGTCGATCGCCGGAATTCTGGTGATCCGCTCATCGCTCAGCAGAACGGGCACGGTCATGCGGTCTGCTTCACCGCGGCGGTGCGGACCAGGTTGTCGACGACCTGGGCGTAGGTCAGGCCGGCGGCAGCCCACATCCGCGGGAACTGCGACATCGCGGTGAAGCCGGGGAAGGTGTTGATCTCGTTGACCAGCGGCTTGCCGTCGGCCGGGACGAAGAAGTCGACCCGGGCCAGCCCCTGGCAGCCGAGCGCGTCGAAGACCTCCAGCGCCGTACGCCGCAGCTGCTCGGTCAACTCAGGATCGGTCGGCGCCGGTACGACGAACTTGGTCGCCCCGCTGTCGTACTTCGCGGCCGCGTTGAAGAACGGCTGGTCGGGGTCGGCGTGGATCTCCAGCGCCGGCGCGACGTCCACGCGACCGTCCGGGAACTCCATCACCGAGAGGTCGATCTCACGGCCGTTGATCTCCTGCTCGACCAGCACGTGCGGGTCCAGCTCGGCCGCGACGGCCAGTGCCGCCTGGAGCGTCTGCAGGTCAGTGGCCCGGGTGACCCCGAAGCTCGACCCGCCGCTGCCCGGCTTCACGAAGACGGGGAACTCGATGTCGGCTGCCTTCAACCGCTGGATGACGGCCTCGGCGTCCTTGAGGTCAGCGCCGCGGACGGTGATGCCGGGCGTCACCGGGATGCCCTGCGCGCGCAGGATGCCCTTGGTCAGGTGCTTGTCGAGCCCGACGGCGCTCGCGGCCACACCGCTGCCGACGTACGGGACGTGCAGCTGGTCCAGGAAGCCCTGGATGACGCCGTCCTCGCCGCCCTCGCCGTGCAGGGCCGGGATCACCACGTCGCAGTCCTGCAGCAGCGCGATCGCCTCGGCCTGGCCGTCCTGCCAGTAGCCCTCCGGGTCGAGGACCAGCCGGACGACCTCGTGGCCGGACTGCTCCGCCGCCTCGGCGATGCCACGCCCACTCGCGAGGGACACCTCGTGCTCCGGGCTGGCTCCGCCACTGATCACGACTACCTTCACCGCTGGGCTCCCTCGACGTAACGACGCGGGACCCGGTTACCGAGCCCGCAGTAGATTTCATGTGGAATGGTTCCGGCCCAGCGCGCCCAGTCGTCGGCCGTCGGCTCGCCGGAGTCACCGTTGCCGAAGACGATCACCGGCGTACCGGGCTCGACCGCGAGATCGCCCGCGTCGATCACGAACTGGTCCATCGTGACCCGCCCGATGATCGGCATCAGGACACCCCGGACGAGCACGCTGGCCCGGCCGCCGGTGTTGCGCGGGATGCCGTCGGCGTACCCGACCGGGACCAGCGCGACCGTGGTGTCACGCTCAGCGATGAAGTCGTGCCCGTACGAGACACCTTCGCCGGCCTTGATCCGGCGGACCTGGATGACCTTGGTGACGAACTGCATCGGCTGGCGCAGGCCGGCGTCGACCTCGTCGATGCCGAACACGCCGGCGCCGATCCGGACCATGTTGCAGTCCGGGGCGTCCAGGGTGAGGGCGCCGGACGAGTTCGCCAGGTGCACGTACTCGGGGTCGAGCCCGGCCCGGCGGGCCAGCGCTACGCCGGTACGGAGGAGTTGGTGCTGTTTCTTGCTGTGTGACCCGTCCAGCTCGTCGCCGTGGGACAGATGCGACCAGATGCCGCGGACCTTGAGCGCGCCGAGCGACTCGTAGTGGGCTGCTGTGCGAGTCAGCTCGATCCACTGGTCGGGGGCGCTGCCGCCGCGGTGCATACCGGTATCGAGCTTGAGGTGCACGTTGTGCACGTTCGGCGCCGAGGCGATCTGCTGGAGCTCGGCGACGGTGGAGACGCTCACATCGATGTCGGTGAGCAGCAGCAGTTCGGAGGCGTCGTACAGCCAGATCATGATCGGTTCGGTGATCCCGGCGGCGCGCAGTTGCAGGGCCTCGTCCGCGCGGGCGACGCCGAGCCACGTGGCGCCTGCCTCGATCGCAGCGGTGGCGACCTGGACCGCGCCGTGGTTGAAGGCGTCGGCCTTGACGATCGCCATCACCTCGGTGCCCGGCCGGATCCGCTTGGCCAGGGTCTTCACGTTGTCCCGGACGGCGGACAGGTCGATGACCGTCTCGGCCAGGCCCACGCAGGGGCGGGCCGGGGCTGGCGCCAGGTTCATATCCGTCATTGTTGTGTCCGGCAACGAGCCTGCACATCGGCTCGGGGTTGGAGATTCAGCGTGGCGAGCATACGACCGTGGTACGACACGACCATGGTTCGGCTCGTCCTTTCGCTCGGAGTTTTACCTACTCTTGTCCGACGCCACCGCGATCCTTCCGGTTCGCACCCGGGCAGAGTCTTAACGTTTCGTAGGCTGACCGGGTGGACGCAACCGATCATCTGAGGGACTCGCTCGACGCGGCGGTCGCTCTGGGTAACCGACTCGGCGCACAGTGGAGCCGTGGGCGGCCGCAAAGTGCTGGTGACATCGAATCAGTAGAAGCCGTACTACGGCTGTCCACCAAATTGTCTCAAGACGTGGATGACCGGGCGCTGGCCGAATTCCTGGCCGGAGGGGCCCGTTTGTACGCCGCGCTGGCGCTGCTGGCCGACGGTTCGGTGGACGCCGGCGCCGCCCGGCTCAACGAGTTGCTGGCGGCCACTCAGGCGGCTCCACGGCTCACCCGACCTGCTGGTTCGCCCTGGCATCTGCACTTCGCCGCGCCGGGTGTCTCGCTGGCTCATGGCTGGCTGGCCGAGTTCGCCACGGCGGCCGCGATGCTGCTGGGCAGTTCGGAGTACGAGCTGTTGAAGCGCTGCGAGGCGGACCGGTGTGACCTGCTCTTTCTGGATGCCACCCGCAACCACACCCAGCGGTTCTGCTCCACCGCGTGCCAGAACCGCACGAAGGTCGCGGCCTTCCGCGCTCGGGTGCCCTAGGTCACATTCTGTGAGGTCACAGTTGCGGCGGCTGTCGTGTCGTAAGGGGTGTAGACGAAAAAACACGACAGAGGAGTCCAATCATGGATGCCCGTTTGAGCATGTTCGGCCAGCCCGCC
The DNA here is from genome assembly GCF_039537185.1 of Kribbella ginsengisoli. Taxonomy (NCBI): domain Bacteria; kingdom Bacillati; phylum Actinomycetota; class Actinomycetes; order Propionibacteriales; family Kribbellaceae; genus Kribbella; species Kribbella ginsengisoli. Next base: position 17,665 of record NZ_BAABAA010000008.1, read on the forward strand.
GCTGACAAGCTGGTCAAGCACCTGGTCGGCGCCAGCCGTACCATCGCACCGGCTCTGCCCTACACGACGCTGGAACTGATCAACCTGCGCGCCAGCCAGATCAACGGGTGCGGCTTCTGCACCGATATGCACATCAAGGACGCGATCCACGCCGGGGAGTCGCAGCAGCGGCTCAACATGGTCGCCGCGTGGCGGGAGGCGACCTGCTTCACCGAGGCCGAGCGCGCGGCGCTCGAGCTGGCGGAGGAGGGCACCCGGATCGCGGATGCCGCCGGTGGCGTGAGCGACGAGGTCTGGGAGAACGCGGCCAAGCACTACACCGAGGAGCAGCTCTTCGCCCTGGTGGCCCAAATCGCGCTGATCAACACCTTCAACCGGCTCAACGTGATCACCCGGCAGCCCGCCGGCGACTACGTGGCCGGACAGTTCAACTGACCGCAGTGATCATCGTCGCCTCGGTCGACCAACCGAGCTTCGGGTAGAGGTAACCGCCATCGGTCGTCGCCATCAGCAGACCGGTGGCGGCGCCGCGGTCCGTCGCTCGCGCGCTGAGCAGGTTCATCACGACACTGCCCAGCCCGCGACGGCGATGAGCGGGATCGGTCTGGATGTCGTGCAGGACGGCATCGTCGCCGACGACGGCAGCCATCCCGCGGGCCGCGACGTTGCCCTGGCCGTCTTTGACCTTCACGTACTCCAGCGGCCCATCGCTCGTGGTCTCCAGCCCGTAGCCCGGGGGCGCGGTTGTATCCGGGTGCTTCCTCAGCTCGATGGTCATCAGGAGGCACGGCTCGTCGAGCAGTCTGAGACCGGCCTGCTCCAGTACTGCGGCCTTTGCCGCAGGCTGACCGGTGGTCACGGTCAGCCAGGTATCGGAGCTCTTGGCAGTCCTGACCGCCAGCTCGTTCACGATCTCGGCGTCATCGGTCAGCGCGAACAGTTCCCGCTCCCGCCCAGGCAGCCCAAGCCTCACCTCCAGCGCAAAGTCCCGCTCCAGCGCCGCCCCCACTCCCCGACACAGCACCCAGCCACGCGCCCAACGACGTACGAGCTCATCCACACGCTGATCGTAACTGCTTATCGCGGGTTAGTCAGTTACTTATCTGCCGAGGACGAAGGTTTGGATGGCGATTACGGCGGCGCCTCGGGCCCATTGGGTGAAGGACGGGTCCTGCAAGATGAGTGGGGGCGGGATGGCGGACGGGTGGCGGTCTTGTTGCAGGCCGGTTTGGAGCTCGTCTTGGGCGACGGTGGCGAGTTGGACGCCCTCGCCGCCGAGCATCACCGCCTCGGGCATGGTGAAGTTGCTGGCGGCCGCGATCAGCCGGCCCAAGGCGTGGCCCGCGGCGCCGACGATCCGGCGGGCTTCGGGGTCGCCGTTCTTGGCCAGGTCGAGGCATTCGTCGTACCGGACCGGGCGGCCGAGCGCCGCGCTGATCTGGCTGGTGATCGCGTCGGTGGTGAGCATCGCGCTGGCGCAGCCGTGGTGGCCGCGGTCGCAGAGCGGGCCGTCCGGATCGAGCGGGTAGTGGCCGATCAGGCCGAGCCCGGCCTCGGTCGTGTGGACCAGCTTGTCGTGCACGACCAGGCCGTAGCCGATCCCGGCGCCGATGGTGAGCAGGCAGAACCGGCTGATCCCGCGGCCCGCGCCGAACCAGTGGATCGCCTCGGTCACCGCGGTCACGTCGTTCGAGACGACCACCTGTACGTCGGTCCGCTCGGCGAGGAGCTGCTGGAAACTCACGTCCTCCCAGTCCAGGAAGTCGCCGTGGATCACGTCGCCCGACCCGGCGACGTGCCCGCCGACGCTGACCCCGATGCCGGTGATCCCCGGCCGGCCGTCGCTCAGCGAACGCGCGAGCTCGACGACCAGATCGGCGACCTCCTCGGGAGAGTGGCTGGGCAGCGGCCGCTCCTCGCTCGCGATCACCTCGGCCCTGAGCGTGGTCAGCACCCCGAGCGCGGTGTCGGAGGTCAATTTCACCCCGACGAAGTGATGCGAGGTCGGCACGATGTCCAACGGCTGCGAAGGCCGCCCGACTCTCGGATCGGCAGGCCCGCCCGGTACTTCGACCAGCAACCCCGACTCGAGCATCGGCTTGGTCAACCGGGTCAGACTGCCCGCCGACAACTCCACCCGCCTCGCCAGCTCAGCCCGTGACAGGGGTCCGTCCAGCAGGATCTCCAGCGCAAGCCGATGGGACGGCCCGCTCAACGGCCGCCAGCTCCCCGCTCCCGCCGAAATCCCTCCCACCCCACCAGACCTTACCGTCGGAGCACGTCCGCGCACGGTGCTTCGGCGCACCGCGTCAGTGCGGAAGTTTGCGGGTGTCGATGAGTTGCTGGGCGACGTCGCGGAGTTTGGTGTTGGTGTCTTGGGAGTAGCGCTTGAGGATGGCGAAGGCGCGGTCGCCGTCGACGTCGAAGCGTTCCATCAGGATGCCCCGGCTTGGGACATGGTCTCTTCGTGGCGGGCCGAGGCGACGGCGACGGAGGCGTGCCGAGCCAGGATGTGGGCGATCGCCTCGTCGTCCTCGCTGAAGGCGTCGGGCTCCGCGGAGTACAGGCCCATGACCCCGACGGTCGCGCGGCCGGTCTCGCCGGTGGTCAGCGGGACGTCGAGCACGCTGCGGACGCCGAGCCTAGCGACCTTCTCGGCCCAGATCGGCCAGCGGTCGTCGGTGTGGGTGTCGCGGATCAGCACGGTAGCGCGATCGCGCAACGCGGTGATGAGCGGTCCGCTGTTCGAGCTGATCTGCAGGCCGTACACGTCGCTCACGACCGGGTCGGTGACCGCCGCGACCTCCGGCTGCTGGCCACGCGTGGACAGCGTGACCCCGGCGTACATGCAGTTCAGAGCTTGCAGTGCGAACTGGACGACGGCGTCGACCGTCTCCTCGACGCTCGGCGCATCGTGCAGTTCGATGGCAAGCCGCGCGAAGGCGTCCGCAGACGTCGGCGCAGCTACCTCGAAGTCAGCCATCAGGGGGCTCCAGACATGAGTCATCGTCGGGGGTCACCCCGTGGCTGGAGTGTTCCTCAGCGGACATCATGCAGCCTGGTCCGCCCGAAGTGGTAGCCGGAGCACCAGATTGATCCGGCCGGATCTCAGCGGTGCTCGACCTGACAGTGCGGAAGGCCGGTGGAGGCCGGGGTGCAGACCACATACGTGTTGTCGCCGGCCGAGGTGTCGCTGACCCACGGCATCACCGATTCGCCTGCCAGCAAGGTGTCCAGGGTCTGCAGATCGGGGTCGCGTGGCTCCGGATGGTGACGATATCCGGCCGCGCCGAGGGCGAGTGCGACCGACATCGCGAGCAGGTTGGTCGCATTCGGTTCGTCCGGGCGCTCGGTGTCGTCTGCCGGCTCGAGCCGGATGCCGTGATCCGGCACGTCCACGATCCGCGCCACATAGCTGCCAGTAGTCATAGCCCGACAGTAGACCCGGTGGATTCTGGGATGCAAATCCCAGAAGGTCGGGTAGGGTGGGCGCATGACCGGCACGGCGAAGCTGACGCGCAAAGGGCGGGCGACCAAGGAGCGGATCGTCTCCGCGGCCGCCGACCTGATCTACGAGCACGGGGTCGCGGGCACGAGCATCGAGGACGTCCGGGCCGCGGCCGGCGTGAGTGGGTCGCAGATGACGCACTACTTCCAGGACAAGCGCAGCCTGGTCGCGGACGTGGTCGACCATCAGGCGAGGGTCGTGATCGAGTTGGAGAGCAGCCCGGCGGCGGGTGGGCTCGACAGCTTCGAGGCACTGCGCCGCTGGGCCGCGCTCACCGTGCAACGCCAGGTCGACAAGCATTGCGAGGGCGGCTGCCGGCTCGGCTCGCTGGCCGGCGAAGTGGTCGAGACCGATCTGCTGGCGCGCGCCCGGCTCGCCATCGGCTTTGCCGAGTGGGAGCGCAAACTGCGGGAGGGTCTGCAGTCGATGTCCGACCGGGGCGAGCTGAGTCCCGACGCAGACCCGGAGAAGCTGGCGATGGCGCTGCTGGCCGCGCTGCAAGGCGGCATGTTGCTCACCCAGACCCAACGGGACGCGGCTCCACTGGCGGCGGCGCTCGATGCGATGCTGACCTACGTCGAGTCGTTCGCGACCGATCCGGCGACCGTTGGACGAAGAGGGCAGGATGGCTGACTTCTCGGAAGTGCTGAGCGGGCGGACGAACTGGACCAGGGAGTTCGCCGCGCCGATCCGGGACTTCCTGCGGACCGAATCGGGTAGCTCGGGCGTGCTCGCCGTGGCGATCCTGCTCGCGCTGGCCTGGGCCAACCTCGCGCCTGGCTCGTACACCGAGTTCTGGCATACCGACTTCTCGCTGGCGCTCGGTGGCCGCGAGCTGAACATGTCGTTGCAGGAGTGGGTGAACAGCGGTCTGATGACGCTGTTCTTCCTGGTGGTCGGGTTGGAGGCGCGGCGCGAGTTCGACCTGGGTGACCTGCGCGATCGCAGCCGCTTCGTCCTTCCGGTGGTGGCCGGGGTGGCGGGGATGGCGGCGCCGGTGCTGATCTACCTGGCGTTCAACCACGGCGGTGAGGGCGCTCACGGCTGGGGGGTCGCGATGTCGACCGACACCGCGCTGGCGCTCGGCCTGCTCGCGCTTGTCGGGCGGGGTGTGCCGGATCGGGTTCGGGTCTTTCTGCTGACCGTCTTCGTCGTGGACGATCTGATCGCGCTGCTGGTGATCGCGATCGTCTACAGCGAGAACATCTCGTTGATGCCGCTGCTGATCGCGATCGTTGCCTTCGGCGTGCTGTTGACGGTGAGCTTGCTCAGGGTCCGCCAGGTCGGTGTCTATGTGGCGCTTGGGGTGGTCACTTGGGCCGCCTTGCTGACGAGCGGCGTGGATCCCGTGGTCGCGGGACTGGCGATCGGGCTGACAGCGTCGGCGTACTCGCCGGGGCGTGATGAGCTGGAGCAGGCGAGCGGGTTGTTCCGGTTGTTCCGTGAGCAGCCGACGCCGGAGCTGGCGCGCAACGCGACGCTCGGGCTGACCTCGACACTCTCGCCGAATGCGCGGCTCCAGCACTTCTATCACCCCTGGACGAGCTACCTGATCGTGCCGATCTTCGGCCTCGCCAACGCCGGCATCACGATCGATGGCGACTTCTTGGCACAGGCGTTCCGGTCGCCGATCACGCTGGGCATCCTGTTCGGGTACGTGATCGGCAAGCCGGTCGCGGTGATGACCGCTTCGTGGGCGCTGACGCGATTCACCGGTGGGCGACTGCGGCCGCAGGTCGGTTGGGCGGCGGTGGCGGGCAGCGGGACGATCGCCGGTATGGGGTTCACCGTTTCGTTGCTGATAGCAACGTTGGCGTTCGAAGGCCGGGCGCTGACGGAGGCGAAGCTGGGGTTGCTGTCCGCGGTGGTTGTTGCCTCGGCGCTCACCTGGCTGGTGTTCCGGGCCGCGCATCTGTTGTCGCCGGCCCGCAAGGCGGTCGCGCTGCTCGGTGACGTCGACGAGTTGGTCGACCTGATGGATCCGGTCGATCCCGAGCGGGACCACATCCGCGGGCCGGAGAACGCCTCGGTGACCTTGGTCGAGTACGGCGACTTCGAGTGCCCGTACTGCGGGCTGGCGGAGCCGGTCGTCCGGGACCTGCTGAAGGACGACGACCTGCGCTATGTCTGGCGTCATCTGCCGCTGACCGATGTGCATCCTCGTGCTCAGATCGCGGCTGAGGTGTCGGAGGCGGCGGCCGCGCAAGGCGCCTTCTGGGAGATGCATGACCTGCTGCTCGCGAACCAGGAGAACCTCAAGCCGGCCGACCTGATGTCGTACGCGCTCCAACTCGGCCTCGACAATGACCGGATCCACGACGAGGTCAAACGCCATGTGGCCGCTGCCCGGGTCGCTCAGGATGTCGAGTCCGCCGACCTGAGTGGGGTGTCCGGCACTCCCACCTTCTTCGTCAACGGGCAACGCCACTACGGCGCCTACGACGTGGAGACCCTGAAGACAGCCATCAAGACCGCCCGGGTCCGCGCCAAGATCCGCGACACCGAACTCCCACCACTGGTCCGCCGCCGCCGGGCTCGCACCACCTGAGCCTGGTCGGGCCGGCCGCCGCAACGGGATGGCAGTAATTAGTGTCAGTAGGTCATTTCTGCCACTGTTGTGATGGGGTGGGTCTCGGAGACGCTGAGGGCTCAACGGAAGCTCGGGCGAAGGGAGCGAAGATGTCGGCTGTGTTGGAGACTCCGCCGGGGGTGCGGGACGAGGCGATTGAGTACTTCGCCGGGAAGCTCAGGTTCGAGACGGATCCGTCGGATGTGGCGGCCGATATCGGGGCTGGGGTGACCGGGTGGGTTCTGATCGACAGCCGGAGCCAGGAGAGCTGGGATCAGGGGCATGTGCCGGGGGCGATTCATCTGCCGACGCGGGAGATCGCGGCGCGCGCGGCGGACGTCGTACCGGCTGGGGCTTCGGTGGTCACCTATTGCTGGGGGCCGGCTTGTAACGGTGGGACCAAGGCGGCGCTGGAGCTCGCCAAGCTCGGGTATCCGGTCAAGGAGATGATCGGGGGATTCGAGTACTGGACGCGTGAGGGACTCCCGGTGGAGACGGCCGACGGCATCACCCGCCGCTCGTCGGATCCGCTGACCGCCCCCAAAGGCATCGCCTGCGCCTGCTGACGGTCGGGGTCAGGCGTGGGGGTTGGCCAGGTACTCGGCGTTGCCGCGGATGGCTGCTTCGTAGCGCTTGAGTTCGGGGGTGTCGATGCGGTCGGCGATGACCAGCAGGAGGGTCGCCAGCGCCTTGTCGTGGTGGCCGGCGGCGTGGTGGGTCAGGGCCTTGAAGACTCGGAGCGAGTCCGACTCGGGGAACTCCTGGCTGGCGGCTTTGAAGACGGCCAGCGACTCGTCGAAGCGGTCGAGGTTGCGCAGGGTGCTGCCGTACTGGAGGAGGCAGCGGCGTTTGATGTCGCCGCTCAGGCCGGGGAGGGCCTGCTCGTAGTACGGCAGGGCCTTCTCTTCCTGGCCGGCAGTGTCGTAGGCGCCGCCGACCTCGTACAGCACGTACGGGTTGCCCGGATGCTTGGTCAGCAGGTCCTCGAAGAAGTCGATCGTCGGCTGCATGTTCTCCCGGTCGCGCCGGGCGAACGCCTCGTCGATGGTCGCGGCCAGTTCCGGCGTCAGGTCTTCGGTCACAGTTCCATCATGCCGCGTCGAGGTCAGAGGTCGAGGACTACCTCGCTGGTGGGGCGTGCGCAGCAGGTGAGGATCTGGCCCGCAGGTGCCGGCTCCAGGGGCTCTGGCGAGTAGGTCACTTCGCCGGAGATCAGTGGGGTGACGCAGGTGTGGCAGACGCCGGTACGGCAGGACCACCGGGTTGGTACGTCGCATGCGTCAGCCAGGTCGAGCAGGGACGGCTGCTGGTCCGACCACGGTACGGAGAGGCCGCTGCGGGCGAACGTGACCAAAGGGCCGGTACCGGGCTCGCCCTCCGGTGGGTGGGGCGGTACTGACCGGTGGCCGGTGATGCCGGGGTTGATCGATGCCAGCGTGCCGAAGAGTTCGGTGTGGATCCGATCCCGCGCAATCCCCAACCCTGCAAGCGTTTCCGTCAGCTCACTCATGAACCCGGCCGGGCCACAGACATACGCCGACGCGTCCCCCGGCAACCCCAGCGCCTCGAACTGCTCCGCGGTCGGTCGCTGGCCATCCGCGGTGTAGAACACCTGCTGGTGGGCCAGTGGAAGGGCCTTCAGTAGGTCGCCGGCCTCGGATGCGAAGGCTTGCTGGGCTTGATTGCGAGCGACATGAATCCACCACACTGGTCGAGTCGGCTGGTCTGCGAGTGCATGCAGCATCGCGAGCACCGGGGTGATGCCTACTCCGGCGGAGACCAGGATGACTGGGCCGGTGTCGTCGGTCAGTACGAAATCGCCACGGGGTGCTGCGACGTCGATGTCCATCCCGGCCTTCAGGTGGTCGTGGATGTAGGTGCTGACCAGGCCGTCGCGCTTCACGCTGATCCTGTACTCCGCGGCGCCCGGCGCCGACGACAGCGAGTAGCTCCGGACGGCCGATGGAGCATCGGGCGCCGCCGCGAGTCGCAAGGTCAAGTACTGGCCGGCTTGTGCGGCCGGCAACTCACCAGTGCCGTCCTCCGGCCGGAAACAGACCGAAAGGATCGAGCTGCTCTCGGGCACCACCGCCGTCACCTTCAACGGACGGAAACCCGGCCAACCAGCCGGTGCGGTGACATCTGCTGTAGGTGGAGCGGAGTAGTCGTCGACCAGTTCTCTGAAGGATTGTTGCCAGCCGGGGCTCAGGGCGGGGATGTGCAGGGAGCGGCGGAGTTGCTCGCGGTCGCGGTTGGGGAGGTAGAGGAGGGCGTCGATGTCGGCGACGCTCAGGGCTTCCGGGCCTACGCGGGTGCGGATGATTTCGTCGCCTGCTTCGACGACGCCTTCCTTGATGACGCGCAGGTAGAAGCCGGGGCGGTGGTGGGCGACGAGGAGCGATGGGAGTTGGGGCTCGCCCATGCGCATGCCGACGCGGTAACAAGTCACCCGCGGCTGGGTGACCTCGAACTCCGCCTCACCGATCCGGTACCGGTCGCCGATACAGACCTCGTCATCCGGCAAACCGTCCACAGTGAAGTTCTCGCCGAACATCCCGTACGTGAGGTCGTCGCGCCCGAAGTACTCCTCCCAGTGCGCATACGACTCCAGTTGGTAGACCAGCACCGCGCGCTGCTCACCACCATGGCCACCCAGATCGCCCTGGCCGTCACCGTCGACATTCAGCCGCCGGACCATCCGCGGCCCGTCGACCGGAGACTTGAAGACACCTGTGTAGACCGTCCGGTCGTGCCAGGACACGTCCTTGGGCAGGCCGACGTTCAGGGAGCGCAGCGTCGCCATCATCAGCTCCAGCTGTTGAGTACTGATCGAGTCGGATGGAAACGCACCGCCCGGCCCGTCTCGCCTCCGGCATTCCAGTCGATTGTGGCCGTACCGGACAAGTGCAGGGCGGTACCGGTCGAGAAGTCCAGGAACAGCAACGAGGCGGTTGGGTCGACCGCGATGTTGCCAAGACTGTTGAACATGTTGTTGCCCGGGAAGTCCGGCCACCACAGGTCCCCGCCGTCGATCCGCACGAAGCCGGGCTCGCCGCCCTTGTGTGAGGTGTCCGCGCCGCGGGTGGGGTGCGCAGTACCGAGGAAGAACGTGTCCGCGCCCTCGATCAGCGCCGTCGCCGCCTCACCGAGCGACCCGTCCGTCACGACCGGCAGCGTCGACGCCGGCTGGGTGACCTCGTGGGGATGGATGTACTGCGGACAGTTGCCATAGGCCTGCTCCGCCGCGATCTCCAACTCACCGTCGGTACTCCGAACCAGCTCCCCGTTGATCCTCACCCGACGCCGCAACGCCAGGTCGATCACCAGTACGCCGACCGGCTGCCACGCCGGTACGCCGTGCAACGGGTCACCCGGCCCAGGCGCGGTACCGATCGTCAACGTGCTGCCACTCGAGCTCAGGAAACCAGGCAGTCCGGCCATCCCCGATGTCCACAGCCGCCCGTCGCCGTCGCGTGCCGTGATCGCCACGAAGTCGCGCTGCGCCAAGAACTTCTGCGCGCCACCGTCGAGCGACGCCGGCCGCAGCATCCCCTCGAGCCGGGCCGCGTCGAAGGCGACTCCAGCCTTCTCCTGGACCGCCAATTCGCCTTCGTGGAAGCCGATCATGACTGCCTCGTCTTCTCGTAGTGCCTGGCGACCCGGGTGCGGTTGCCGCAGCGGCTGCCGATGCACCACTGCCGTCGCTTGTGCTCGGCGAGGAAGAGCATCGAGCAGTTCGGATTCGCGCAGCGTCGCAGCGTCCCGAGCCGGACCGGGTCGGCCATCAACTCGATCGTCTCGCGCGCCATCATCGCCAGCGCGGCATTGCCGCCGTACTCCGGATGCCAGCGGATCTCCGCCTTCAACCCGTCGCCCGAGACCACCATCCGCAGGCTCTGCGGCGCCCCGGCGACGGCCGCGTTGAGGTCGTCCACAGAGGTTGCTGACGGCAACCGATCGGTCAGATGTGCGTCCAGAACGTCCCGTACCGCCGCGCGCAACCGTCGCACCGCAGCACCGTCCGGGACCGGTCCGGCCGGCAGTCTGCTCGATTGCAGTGACCACCAGCTCGCCAGCTGCTCCGGGGTCTCGAGCAGGTCGACCGGCGGGGTCACTGCCAGTAGCTGCGTGTCCACCAAGTCCAGCGCGGCCAGCCGCTCACCGCCCATGGCGAACCCCGCGGCCAACAGGTCATCAACGCTCGGGCTCATGCTCATGACACCACCTTACGCATTAGTTACGTCACAAATCAACATGTCAGCGGGGTCTTGCGCAGATCGGACTAATGGTTTTAGCTTCATTTCAACATTACAAGCGAGCGGAAGTGGAGAGGGATCATGGGACTGTCCTGGCAACAAGGGCCACTCGGCGGCGGCGCGGTCGGCCGTTTCCTGACCCCGGAGCCGCTGCCCGAGCGGCTGCTGTACGCCGAGCGCCTGCGGCGCCGGATGCGGGTCCGGTTCGGTGGCGAGTGGATCGCGGACAGTGAGGACGTGGTCCTGCTCCACGAGCCGGGGCGCTACCCGGTCGCGTACTTCCCGCGCGGCGACGTCCGGGCGGATGTGCTCTCGGGTGGTGAGCGGACGACGCAGCACCGCGACCTGGGGACGACTGCTTGGTACACGGTCGGCGGCGCTGGGCGTGAGGCGCAGCGCGCTGCCTGGGAGCACATCGATCTGCCCGCCTACGCCGGCGAGCTGGCCGGACGGGTTGCTTTCGCGTGGCGGGCGATGGATGCGTTCTACGAGGAGGACGAGCGGATTCTGGGGCACGCCGCGGACGCTTATCACCGGATCGACATTCGGAGTACTTCGCGGCATCTCGTAGTACGGGCTGGGGACCGGGTGATCGCTGAGACGTCCCGGCCGGTGGTGCTGTACGAATCCGGGTTCGCGCCGCGGTGGTACGTACCGCGCGAGGACGTGGTGGACGGGTCGCTCACACCGGTCGATGGCCAGACCTTCTGCCCGTACAAGGGGTTGGCGGACTACTACGACATCGGTACTGCGAAGCGCGCTGCCTGGTCGTATCGCGAGGCCTACGACGAGGTCGCCCGGGTATCGGACCTGGTGTCCTTCGAGGCCGACAAGGTCGAGGTCACGCTGGACGGCGTACGGCTGCTACCGGAGCCCGGGCAGCAAGTGAAGCCGCACGGCATCGACCGCGGACTCGACACCGACGAACTCATCTCGATCGACTGAAAGGGCTGGCTCATGTCTGTATCACTGGAGAACCGCACTGTTCTGGTCGTCGGTCGAGGGAGCGGAATCGCGCGGGCGACTGTGGATGCCCTGCTCGCCGTGGGCGCCAAGGTTGTGGCTGCCGGTCGCGATCAGGAGGCGCTGGCGGCGGCGTACAAGGGAACTACGGTCCAGACGGCGACCATCGACCTGAGCGACGAGGCATCGATCGCGGCGCTGGCCTCGTCGGTCGAGGTGGATCACGTCGTGTCCACCGCATCGGCGCGGGCTCGCGGCCTGGTCGCTGAGCTGACGCCGGCCGCGATGCTCGGATCGTTCCAGACCAAGGTGATCGGCCCGATCCTGCTGGCCAAGCACTTCGCACCCCGGCTGCCGGCCGACGGCTCGTTCGTCTTCTTCTCCGGGCACTCCGCCCGCAAGTCGCACACCGGGATGCTCGCGGTCGGCGCGACCAACGCGGCCGTCGACGCAGTCGCGCGATCGCTCGCGGTCGAGCTGGCGCCCATCCGGGTCAACGCCGTTTCGCCCGGCACGATCGACACCGGCGCATACGACGGCCTCGGCGAGGCGGTGAAGGCCGACCTCTTCGCCCACCGCGTCGCCGAGAATCCGGCCGGCCGCCTCGGCACCGCGGAGGACGTCGCCGACGGCGTCCTCTTCGCTCTCACCAGCACTTTCGTCACCGGTACGTCGATCGCCGTCGACGGCGGCGAACCAATCGTCTGAGGAGTCCGGTCACGTCCCACGAACCCGCCATCATCCCCGGCGAGATGCTGTTCGAGCTGGGCCCGCTCCCGGTCACCGACCTCGCCCGCGCCAAAGCCTTCTACGCCGACCGACTCGGTTTCGAACTGGACGTAGACGTCACGCCGGTCGACGGCGTACGAATCGTCCAGTTCACTCCGCCCGGCTCCTACTGCTCAATCAAACTCTCCACCGGAATCCCCGAGGTGGACATGCCGCCCGGCTCCCTGCGCGGTCTCCACCTCGTCGTCGCCGACATCGAGGCCGCCCGCGAGGCCCTCATCGCCCGAGGCGTCGGGGTGCAGCCGGTGGAGGAGGTCCGAGGCGTCTACTTCGCCTACTTCTCTGACTCCGACGGCAATACCTGGACCCTCCAGCACCTGCCCTGGCGGAAGTGAGCGTCCCGATCGACAGGTAGTGCACCTCCGAGACGGTGTATGCAACGACGGCCGCGCGCTCAGGTGCACTAGTTGACGGCCACTATGTCCTGTCGTCCGGGACAGAAGCTCCTGCCTATCCGAGTTTGGAGACCTGGTAGTGGGCGATCTTCCAGGTGGTGTCGTTGCGTTGGGCAAGGATGCTGAGGAAGACCTCGAGGGTGGGACGGTCGGTGAAGGAGAAGGCGACTTCGAGGTATCCGAGGACCAGGTCGTCGGTCAGTTGGCGGGACTCGAGGATCTTGTAGTCGGCTTTCATGCCCAGGGGTTGTGAGGCGTAGTACTCGGCGACGCCGGCGGGGCCGATGCTGTAGGGGTGCAGGCCTTGGAAGATGGCGTCGGCGGTGAAGACGTCGGCGACTGCCTCTGGGGCGTGGGCGTCTACGCCGGCTTTCCAGGCGTCCAGGACTGTGGTGAGGATGTCTGTGGTGTTCATGCTTGGAGCTCCTTGAGGTGGACCCGGCTCGGGAGTGGGCCTAGGTGGTGCGGGAAATGGTGTCTGAGGGCGCCGGCAGCGAGTGCTGCCAGTGTGACGATGGCGGCGCCGATGAGTAGCGCCTGGTGGTAGCCGTTGTGGAGAAGGGGGGTCACGGCGAGCGGGCCGATGATCTGCCCGACGCCGTAGCCGGTGGTGAGGATGGCGACGGCCTTGGGGATCTGGAGGTGCTCGCCGATCGCGAGGGCCATGCTGCAGATGCCGAGGAACGTTGCGCCGAAGAGGATTGCTGCGATGAGAGCTGGAGCAATTCCGCCGGTCAGTGCGGGGAGGGCCAGGCCGATCGCCTGCAAGACCAGGGCCGTGAATAGGAGGGTAGGGCGCGACCAGGTGCGGCCGAGGGTCGCCCACAATGCGGTGGACGGTACCGCGGCGAGGCCGACCAGGACCCACGCGGCACCGCCGAGCCAGCCGGTCGACGTTTGGTTGATCGCGGCAACCAAGAAGGTCCCGGCGATGACGTAGCCGACGCCTTCGAGGGTGTAGCTCGCCAGCAACGTCCCGAACCATTTGCTGGTCTGGTTGGTGCCTTTCTCGGGCTGCCTTGATGGACTTGCTATCTGGAGTCTCCAGGCCGGGATCGCCAGTAAGGTCGCCAAGGCAGCTGCCGTCCACCAGGCGTCTTGCCAGGTTCCGGTCGTACGGAGGATCAGTACTGCGGCCCCCGACAACGCGATCCCCGCTCCGATCCCGCCGAAGGCCCAACCGATCAGGCGCTTGGCCGGACTCGCGAGCAGTGCGCTGACGGCGATGACGAAGATCAGGGCACTGGCGATTCCCGCCAGCAACCTCAGCGCGACCCATCCGCCGGCCGGCATCAGGGCGAGTGTTGCGATCAGAATCAGCAGCGACAACCGAAGTACCGGCTGGGAGCGGGCCAGGGTGGGCGCCACGATCGCCGCGAGGGCGCCGATCAGGTAGCCGATGTAGTTGGCGGTCGCCAGGTGGGCGCCATTCCGCGCCGACATCCCTGCCTGTGCCTGCATCAGCGGCAGGATCGGGGTGTAGACGAACCGTCCGACTCCCATCCCCACCGCCAATGCCGCGCCCACCTGGCCCGCTTTCATCAGTGGCCCGCGCTCTGTCCGCCGTCGACGTAGAGAATCGTGCCGGTGACGAACGGCGCCTCTTCGAGGTAGGTGACGGCTCCGACCACGTCGGAGATCTCGCCCATCCGGCCGACCGGGTGCAGGCTCGCCAGTACTTCGTGAGTCTCCTCCGGGTGCATCGGCGTCCGCATGATGCCGGGAGCGACCGTGTTGACGCGGATCCCGCGGGTGGCGTACTCGATCGCCAGCGACTTGGTGACCGCGTTGAGCCCGCCCTTGGTCAGCGAAGCGAGCGCGGACGGCACGTTCGAGTTGGCGTGGTCGACCAGCGCCGTCGAGATGTTGACGATGTGGCCGCCGTCGCCGGTGGCGAGCATCGCCTCGACCGCGCGCCGGGTCAGCTCGAAGAAGCCGCGCAGGTTCACGCCGGTGACCAGGTCGAACTCCTCGTCGGTGTAGTCGGTGAAGGGCTTGGCGACGAAGACGCCGGCGTTGTTGATCACGGTGTCGATCCGGCCGAACTCGGCCAGCCCCTGCTCGATGATCCGGTTGCCGACGCCCGGGGTGGCGATGTCGCCGGCCACGGTCAGGACCAACGGGTCGTCGGAGGGCTGGATGGAGCGCGAGTTCGCGACCACGGCGTACCCGAGCTTGCGATAGGCGGTCACCAGCCCCGCGCCGAAGCCCTGCGATGCGCCGGTGACGACAGCTACTTTCTGGGTACTCACAGCTTGTTCTTCTTTCTGTGTCTTCAGGAGGGAGAGCGATCGTTCTCCGTGACTTGATGGTGGCTCGGCGCGGACCGCCTTTCCACGACTTGTTGGCTCTCTGCTGGGAGGCTGCGCCTACGATCGGGGAATGGAACTGCGACAGCTGCGGTACTTCGTCGCGGTGGCCGAGGAGCTGAACTTCGGCCGCGCTGCCGCCACCCTGCACATCGCCGGCCCGTCGCTGTCGCAGCAGATCAAGGCGCTCGAACGCGACCTCGGCATCCGGCTGTTCGACCGCGACCGCCGCTCGGTCACGTTGACGGCCTCCGGCGAGGCCCTGCTCGGTCCCGCCCGCGACCTCCTGAACCAGGCCGACGAGCTGCGCCGCTCAGCCGCCGGGCTCTCGAAGGCCGAACCGGTCCGCCTCGGCTACGTCAGCTGGCACCCGCCGGACCTGATCACCCGCGTCTCCGGCATCGCCCGCCTCCGCCTCGACGCGTGGGTCCTGCCGTCGCATACCCAGGCCGCCCGGGTCGCCGACGGCAGCGTCGACCTGGCGATCGCCTGGATCAAGACCTCCGCGCTAGCCGAGCTGAAACTCGAGGCGCGCTTCCTCGGCGCCGACCGCCTGTACGCCGTATCGCCCGGCCCCGACGATTCGCCGGTGCTCGCCAAGGACGTCATCATCCTGGTCGACTCCGACATCGCAACCTGGTCCTCATGGAACGACTACGCGGAGGAACTCGCGCGGGCGACCGGAGCACGACTCGAGTACGTCGACGACGGCGGAATGACCGGACCGGCGTTCCACGAACACGTCCGCCGCCTCCGCCGCCCGGTCCTCAACAACCCGAAGCGCACCACCACCCCGACCCCACCCGATCTGACGGAACGCCAGGTCACCGACCCAGCGCCGTACTGGACCTGGTCTCTCCTATCCCGCCAGTCGGACCCGCGGGCCGCAGTCCAATCCACCATCCACGCCCTGACCGACGACGTCCCACCCCTCTGCGCCGACCTCTCCGCCTGCTGGCTCCCGGTCGAGGATCCCTACCGATAGGCCCTGACGACGGCTCGGATCTGCTCGACGTAATCGCCGGTTGGGCCGAAATGAGCGACGACGCTCAGCAGTTCGCGGAGGTTCAGCAACCGCATCCGCTCCCGCCAGCCGGGCTCGGGCGGGTGGACTTCGTGGTACGCGGCGAAGAAGCGGTCCGGTACTCCGCCGGAGCAGAACATCATGCTGAGGTCGACCTCGGCCCAGGTCCAGCTCACGGCCGGGTCGATGAACGCCGGCCGGCCGTCGCGGGTGGCGATGACGTTGGCCTTCCAGAGGTCGCCGTGCGTCAGGACGGCGGGTGCATGGGGGAGTAGTTCGTCGAAGCGGGCGCAGAGCCGTTCGATGTCGGCTCGATCGGCGGGGGTGAGTGCTTCTTGGGTCTTGGGTTCGCGGAGATAGCGCAGTACTCGTCTGGTGGCGAAGAAGCGGTGGCCGTTGGAGTCCCAGCTGTTCTCCTGGGGGAGGCGGCCGAGCCAGCCGTCTTCGGGCCAGCCGTGTCTTGGGGATGCCTTCGTGTGCAGGGTGGCGATGGCTCTGCCGGCGGTTTCCCAGAACTCGTCGGAGTCGGGCGTGGTCGGGTTCAGGGCTTCCAGGGTCAGCGCGTTGGCGGTGACCGTGATGACGTCGGGGGTACGGAGGCCTTCGGCTCGTAGTACGGCGAGGCCTTTGGCTTCTGTGGCGAAATCGGCGTCGCCTGTTTTGACGACCACTGTTTTGTCGGCCAGCTTCACCAGCCAGGTGGTGTTCGCGAAGCCGCCGGTGAGTTGCTCGGCTGCGAGCATCTCCGCGCCCGGTGGTAGCGCTGCCTTGGGGTCAGACACTCAGGGTGGGTTCGTCGGGGGCGGAGAGGCTGAGGATTGCCCCGGCTACCGCGGGGGAGGCGCTGATTTTGGCTTCGAGGGCGCGGAGGCGGACGGCGACGTGGGATTCGGTGTCGTCGCCGGTGAGGTCTACGTCGCCGATGACCGAGATCATCCGGGGGCCGACGATCTCGAGGCGGAGATAGGTGACCCGGGCAACTTCCGGGGCGGCGAGGATGGCTTGCAGGGCGGCTTGGCGGACCTTCGGATCGGCTTCCTGGCCGACCAGGAATCGGCGGTTGCGGTTGATCAGGAGCAGGGCGACCCAGGCCAGCAGCAGGCCGACGAGGATCGAGCCGACGGCGTCTGGGATCGCCGAACCGGTCACTTGGTGCGCGAACAGGCCGGCGGCCGCGATGACCAACCCGCCCAGCGCGGCGGCGTCCTCGACGAACACCGCGCGCAGGGTCGGGTCGGAGGTGGCGAGCACGTGCTCGATGAGGTCGCGGTCGAGCGTGGCGGCCTCACCCTTGGCCTGCCGGGTCGACTGCGCGAACGAGATCCCTTCGAGAACGAAGGAGACGGCCAGTACGACGTACCCGATCACGAAGTGTCCCGCCGGCTCCGGCGTGATCAACTCCTGGACCCCGTGCGTGATCGACACCGCCGCACCCGCCACGAACAACCCGAGTGCGGCGAACAACGACCACACGTACGCCTCACGCCCATGTCCCAACGGATGCAACTCATCAGCCGGCTTGTGCGCCTGCCGATTGGCGATCAGCAAGAAGACCTCGTTCCCCGCATCGGCCCACGAGTGCGCCGCCTCCGCCAGAATCGAAGCCGACCCCGTAGCCAACGCAGCCACCGACTTGGCGATCGCGATCAACACATTGGCCCCAAAGGCAACCAGCACCGTCGTCAGACTCTCGCCCCGACCCTCACCACCCGCCCCAGACCCCGGCACGTCCGCCAACAAGTGCCGCCCGTCACCCTCGCGCTCCGCCATTAGGCAGTCGTAGCACACTCCAACTCGGTGAGGTGGGCGCCGACCTGGGCGAGGCGGGTTGTGGCGTAGGTCGGGTCGATCAGGGACTCGGGGGTGTGGATGCCTGGCTGGGGTGGGGCGCCGCGGAGGCCTAGTAGGCGTTCGACGCTTAGGGCTATGCCTAGGGCGGTCAGGGGGCGTTGGCCGGACTGGTTGATGAGGGAGTGGGTGGTGCGCATCGGCGTACCGGCTGGGTCTGTTCCTTCGAGAGCTATGCGTACTTCGGTGAGCGGCTGGCCGGGCTCGGTGCTGACGGCGAAGTCGAGTTGGACGTTGGCGGCGCCGGTTGCGAAGGCGAGGCCGGGGATGTCGAGGCCGGAGACCGTTTGGGCGGGGATCGTGGTGCCGTCGGCGCGCTGGATCTCGACCGGGGGAGCGTCGGCCAGCCAGGTGAAGACGCCGTCGCGGCGTACGAGTCCAACCGAGCTGGCTGTTGCCCAGCGCTCCAGATCGGCCAGTGCTGCGGGGCCTCCGATGTCCTGCTCGTCCTGGATCGCGCCGATGTGGATGCTGTCCACCTGCCCGAACCGCCCAGCCGCCTGGAGGGTTGCGAGCGCGACGGTGCCGGCGAAGAAGTGGCTGGCGAGCATGACCGCGGACGTGTTCGGGCGATGGGCCACGGCGGCGACTTCCGGGGCGATCTCCATCGGCCCGCTGGAGATGCTGAAGTACGGGATCGCGTTGTCCTGGGCGTACCGCAGACCGTCGAACCGATCGTCACGCAGCAACGCGACCACCGCCGAGTGCTCGGTCGCGAACTCCAGGTTGTGCAGGTCGACGGTGACGGCGGTCGCATTGCCGAGCTCGTCGGCGACGCGTTGGGCGCGGCCGAGATCGCGACCGGCGATCGTCAGTGCCAGGCCGGGGTGCCATCGCCGGAGCAGTCTGGCCGTTCCGGATCCTGCCTGACCTGAGCCGCCGAGGATGAGTACCGGTTTCATCTGTTGCCTCCACTCGTAGCTACATTTTGTAACCTACACTTTGTAGCCTAGAGTGGAGGCCGGACGCAAGGAGGGCCTGTGAACACGCGGTTGACCAAGACGGCCAGGCGGGAGCAACTGCTCGAGGTGGCGCTTAGGCTGGTCCGCACGCGCGGCGTCGACGGGCTGACCCTGGTCACCCTCGCGGAGGCCGCCGGCGTCAGCCGGCCGATCGTCTACGACCACTTCGGCACCCGCGCGGGCCTGCTGCTGGCCCTCTACCGCGACCTCGACGAACGCCACCGCCTGGCTCTCGAAGACGCGATCCGCGACGCCCCCGCCACGATCGACGCGATCGCGTCCGTCATCAGTGCCTCGTACTTCGCCTGCACCCTGGACCTCCCCGAATTCGCCCCACTCTCAGCGGCGCTGAAGGGCAACCCGGAGCTCGAACCGACCCAGCACGAACTGCTCGCCGCCTACACCACCACGATGGCCAAGGCGCTCACCCCGTACTCCGTACTACCTCCCGCAGCCCTCCAGCTCCGCTGCACCGCCCTCCTCGGCGCCGCGGAAGCCCTGGCCACCGAGCTGACCCACCACCGGGCGACCGCCGCCGAAGTGACCACCGCCCTGACCGACCTGATCATCGGGCAGTTCCCGACCCGCTGACAGCCGTTGACCCGGCCGGATCGGTTCGGATAGCGTCTCGGGGAGCGTGGTTGGGGCCGCGTCGAGACTCGCCGGAAGGCTGGAAGCCACCCCGTTCTCCACTCATTGGCCAGGGCATCGTGCTCCTTGTGGCCCGTGCGAGTCCGGGCGCGAGAGGACACGCTGTGAGATTTCTGCCTGACAAGCCGAGCCTGGGGTTCCTGCGCAAAGAGGCGAAAGACCTCTTGGCCGCGCTCCGCGAATCGAGTCCGGGGGCGTCGCTCGCCGACGCTCAGCGGGCGCTCGCCGCGGAGTACGGGATGCGGGACTGGGCCGAACTGAAGTCCGAGGCCGAGCGCCGGGCGGCCGCAGTACCGGTTGCTCCTGCAGGTCTTGCGGAGGCGCTCGCCACCGCCTTCGGCCTGGGGACTGTCGCCGGTGCGCCGTCGCCTGTGTCGTTCACGCCGATGGGCCGCTGCTGGTCCATCACCACCGACCGCGGCCGCTGGCTGGCGGTCACCGTCTACGACTGGATCACCGCCTCGCAAGCCGAGATAGGTTCGCGCCTCCGTGATGCCGCCGTCGCCGTGGGAGTCTCCGCGCCGACGCCGGTACGCAGCCCACACGGCTCTTTGATCGAGTCGGTGCAAGGCCAGAGCTGGCGAGTCCACGAGTGGCTCGAGGTCGGCCCGACGCCAGTACTCCCGACGCCGTCAGCGGTCGCGCGCCAGGTCGGTACGACGTACGGGCTCCTGCATTCGCTCGCCATCCCGAGCGAGTCCCCGATGAGCTGGTACCTGACCACCCGCAAGTCCACCGCCGACTGGTCGGGTTTGCTTGACCGAGCCCGCGCCGCGCAAAAACCCTGGGCCGACCTACTGGCCGAATCCCTTCCATCATTAGCAGATCTCAACCGCATCGAACTCGACGCCGACCCCGCCGACTTCATCCTCTGCAACAGCAACCTCATCCCCGAACACGTCCGTATCGGCCACCACGACGAACTCATCGTCACCGAATGGGACTTCGCCGGCTCCCTGACCCCTGCTCTGGAAATCGGCGCCGCCCTAGGCCAATGGACCCTCCGCCCCACCTTCAACGAAAAGGCAGCAATCGCCTTCCGGGACGGCTACCTCGACGCCGCCAGCACCTGGCCGAAACTAACCCTCTCCTCCTTCGCGGTAGCAGCCAGCGGCTGGCTCAACTGGACCTACAACTGCATCTGCGAATCCATCAACCCCACCGACGCCGACCAAGCCGAAACCACCGAACGCGGCACCCTGGACCTCCTGACCCACCCGATGACCCGGGCCGGCCTGGAGGAACTGCTCGCGGTCACCGACGCATAGGCAAGCTTCTTGTCCCTTTAGGGAATCAGGCATCCAGTACTTCCATCGCAGCGTCATGGTGAGTACTGAACGCCGATTCTTCTGGGGGAACTGTGATGAAGAAACTCCTACCGACCCTGCTGGGAGCCGTTGCGCTGACGGCCGTCGCGTCGCTACCGAGCGGCGCGACGACCACCGGTACCACCGAAGCGTGCGAGTTGAGGTCCGGGGCGATCACGTCGACCGGCGCCGTGCGCGTGCAGAACCATGTCGCGACGACGCCGCCCGGGCTCGACGTCAACCGGCTCGAGTCGAACAAACTCTTTGCGGGGAAGAACGTCCGGCTCGCGTCGATGAACTACGACGGTGACTACGAGGACGGCTCGGGCCGCTTCGGCTACCTGGTCTTCGGCAACGACATGATGCAGATCAAGTACTACGCGGATCTCGACGGCAACCCCAACAGCTCCTACATCGGCAAGGTCGGCAGCGGCTGGGCGAAGTACCGGATCTTCGAGAGCTCGGACCTCTGGCTGGGCAGCTACCGGCGTACGACGCAGTACGCCATCCACAACGACGGCACGCTCGCGCGCTGGTCCGTGGACAACAAACAGGTCTGGCACAAAACCGGCACCGCAAAGGGCTACGCCAGCTTCAAATCACTGGCCCTGATCAGCCAGACGAAGACCTACGACACCTTCCTGGCCAACACCACCAACGGCCGCCTCTACACCATCCACATCCCCACCACCCCAGCTTTGAAGCCGGTCCTCAAAATAGTCCGCAACTCCAGTTGGCAAACCTTCGAATCCCTCCAAGCCACCCGCTGCGGCAACACCGGCGTAGTCCTGCTCGCCATCGACAAGAACACCAAGTCCGGCTACCTGTACGCCGTAGGCCACGCCAACGGCCCCAAAACAGTCATCAAGAACCTAGGCAAGGTCAAGTCGACCTTCCCGGACGCCGTCCTCTTCACCTGGGGTCTACCAACCCAGTTCAACCCGCCACCGTACGGCGAATAACAGCCCGGCCCCGGGGTCGATCAACCGGCCCGGGGCCGGCCTCAGCCGGCCGGGACCCAGAGCGCGGCGAGCTCGTCAGGGGAGGTCACTCTGGTCGCCATCGTCTGGTCGACGTACTGGCGATCGGTGAGGTGCAGCTTCTTCACCTGCGCCCTCGTCGCGGTCTCGATCGCTTCGAGCAGCGGGATCATCCGGAACTTCCACCGCCCGCCCTCACGCCAGAAAGTGAGGGCGAACGGGTTCGTCTGGCCGTCCATCCGCACCGTCACGCTCGCGGTGTCGACCGAGAGGTTCACGTCGGCGACGGTCATCCGTCCGATCGCGCTGGTGTTGAGCTCACCCCGCCGGACGCCATCGGCTGCCAGCTCGGTCGCCGACCACCGCCGGATGTCGTCGGCCGACACGCTGGCCCGCAGGCTGAGCACCGCCACCTGATCGCTGACCCGGGCCCGCCGCAGATACGGCTCCTTCGCCGTCAAGGCCAGCTTCTTGAGCGCCACGTAGTACGCGATCGTATCGGCGGTCAACATCGATGCGGCAGTCTTGCCGTCCTTGGCCAGCAGGGCTTTCTGGTAGGTCGTAAACGCCTGCGTCACGGCAGCCTTGTCCACCGCCGGGTCAACTCCCGAAACGGTACTCCGCGGCAGAGGTACGGGGTCGGCCTTCTCCTCCGCACATCCGACCAGCGCAAGGCACAGCATCCCGCCCACAACCACCTGCCGCATATTCACCCGGCTCAAGCTAGACCATCATCTGGTCCCTCGACCTAGCCGTCACCATCTGGCGCCAACGCGCCTGACCCTCAGGAGTTGAGAACACGGGCGATCGGCCAGGCCCCCGGCGAGGTATTCGACAGCACCGTCCTGGTCGTCCCCGTCCGCGGATCATGCGTCGACTTGAACGAAACGCCCGCATCGGATCCGACCAGCATCACGGTGTCGGTCCTCTCGTCCAGCCAGAACCCGAGCCCGTACCGCCTGCCTTGCTCAGGCAGATCCACCCGCGGCCGCACAACCTCGTCAACCGCGCCCACGATCTCTCCCGCAA
The DNA here is from genome assembly GCF_039537185.1 of Kribbella ginsengisoli. Lineage (NCBI taxonomy): Bacteria > Bacillati > Actinomycetota > Actinomycetes > Propionibacteriales > Kribbellaceae > Kribbella > Kribbella ginsengisoli. Next base: position 40,255 of record NZ_BAABAA010000008.1, read on the forward strand.
ACAACGCCCGCCAAAACTTGGAAATATCCTCCGCCGTGCTGTGGATCCCGCCGTCCCCCGACGCCATCACCGGCAAATGAAACACATTCGACCGATCCACCCCCTCGATCGGCAAATACCCCACAGCCGCATCCCCCGGCAGCTCATCCCCCCTGAGAAAATCCGTCCTCGCCATCCCCGCCGGCTTCAACACCCTCTCCCGCACCAACTCGTGATACCCCACCCCACCGGCCCGCTCCGCCAGCAACGCCAACACCACAAACCCACCATTGCAGTAGGAGAACCGCTCCCCGGCCTTGAACTTGGCCGGATGCCCCTCCAACAACGGCAAAAACGCCTCAGTCGTCGTCAACTCATGCGCCGCACCAACGTAGTAGTCAGTGATCTCCCCATCACCGTCTTCATCGAGGTAATCACCAATACCCGAAGTGTGCGTAAGCAAATGCTCAACAGTCACATCATCCGCAATCAACGGCAGATCCCCACCAAGCAAACTCCGGGCCGTCGTCCCCAGCCCCAACACCCCATCCCGCACCAGCGACATCACAGCCAGCGCAGTAAACCCCTTGCTCCCGCTCGCGATCCCAAACCGGGTGTCAACGGTGTTAGCCACCAGGTAAGCGCGGTTAGCCAACCCGAAAGCCTCCGCAAACTCAACCTCCCCACCCCGATCAACCCAGACCACCCCAGAAAACCCGGTCTCCACCGCAACCCGCTCAACCTCCCCCAGCACCATGCCGGCCAGGCTAACCCGGCCGGCAGCGCCGTCACCATGACTTCTACCTGTGAACGATGTATCCACTCATCGGGAGGTCACTCGCATCGGCCGGACCAGCCACAAGCAACGCAACAAGCAAGCCAACAACACCGGTCACCACCACAGACACGCGCACGCGCTTCAAGCTTCCTCCAGGCTCAGACTCATCCGCTAGATGCCCGAACGCTCCCAAGAAAATTGCAAGAACCCCACCCGATCCCCCTAAATTGCACCTTCCTACAACGCCACCTGACCCAAGTCGTCTACCTCTCGACGGAGTTCACCCGAACGGTCCGGGCGACGACCTCGGCTGAAGGAGCGGCGGACTTCTTCAGCAGATCTGTGTAGACGGTCCACCCGAGACGGCCGTCGGTTGCCAGGGTTCGCTCGACTTCTGTGACGAGTCGCGGGCCCATCGCCTGCTCCTCAGCCAGCGAATCGCGGCAGCGGAGCCCGTCGGGCGAGCTGGGCTAGCCGGGCCGGCCCGCAAGGCGGGTTGTACTCACGGCGGTGGGACGAGCGACGGAGGAGCGAGGTAGCCGGGGGGTGGGGAGCACGGCGACGGAGGAGCCGCGCGTGGGCGTCCGTCGTACGGGTGAGGTGGTAGGCCCCGTCGGACTCGAACCGACAACCCGCGGATTAAAAGTCCGCTGCTCTGCCAATTGAGCTAGAGGCCCTGGGTGTTGGGGACAGTCTGTCAGGTGTGGGGGGTGGATCGCGAATGGGTTGGGGTAGACCAGCGCGTCTGGTGGTTTCGGAGGGTAGTTAAAAGATCACGAGCGGTTGAACCGGATGGGGTGGTGGGCCGTTCTGGGGGTGAGGGCATCCCCCTGGGCCTGACCAAGCCAGTGGGGGTGCGTGGACCCGTCCGTTCACCGTGAGGAGCAAGTGATGAGTGTGCTGGAGCGCTGGCAGGACCAGGTACTGGCTGTTTTCCGGATCGTTGTGGGGTTCTTGTTCGCTACCCATGGGGTGGCGTCGATGTTCGGGATCCTGGGGAGCAAGCAGGTGGAGGCGTTGGCCTGGCCGGGGTGGTGGGCCGCGGCGATCCAGGTTGTGGCGGGGGCGCTGGTGATGGTGGGGCTGGGGACCCGGTACGCCGCCTTGTTGTGCTCTGGTTCGATGGCCTACGCGTACTTCACCGTGCACCAGCCTGGTGGGCTGTTCCCGGTGGAGAACGGTGGCGAGAAGCCGGCGTTGTTCTGCTTCGCGTTCCTGCTGATCGCGTTCTTCGGCTCCGGTGTCTGGGCACTGGAGCAGCTGCCGGTGTTCAAGCAGCAGGAGGCGCGGCAGCTGGCAGCTGCGACTGAGTGACCCCGGGAAGGCCGGACGATGAGCCGCACGACGACTGGACGGGAGCGCCGATGGCCGACGACCGCGCGGCGCTGCTGCGGGAGCTGCACGATGTGCACGCGCCCTCGTTGTGGCGGTTCGTCGTCCGGCTGACCGGGGACGACCGGTTCGCCGAGGATGTCGTTCAGGAGACCCTGCTGCGGGCGTGGCGGCGGCCGCAGATCCTGACCGAGGACGAGGCGGGTGCCCGGGCGTGGCTGTTCACGGTGGCGCGCAATCTGGTCATCGACGACCGGCGCAGCGCCCGGGTCACCCGGGAGGTGGCCAGCGACGACCTGCCGGAGAGACCCAGCGCCGACCACGCGAACGCAGTACTGGACGCGTGGCTGGTGTCGGACTCGCTGGCCCAGCTGTCGGACGACCATCGGCAGGTGATCGTGCGCGCGTACTACGGCCGGCGCACGGTCACCGACATCGCCAAGGAACTCGACATACCGGCCGGAACCGTGAAGTCGCGGCTGCACTACGGGCTGCGGGCGCTGAAGCTGGCGCTGCAGGAAAGGGGGGTGACGAAGGAATGAGCGACCCGTACCGGGAGTGGGACGCGGCGTACCTGCTCGGGGCGTTGTCGGCGAAGGACCGTCGGGACTACGAGGGACACCTGGCGGACTGCGAGGAGTGTTCGGCGGCGATCAAGGCGCTGGCCGGCGTACCGGGGACTCTGGCGGTACTGCCGGACGACCGGGCGCTGGCCACGCTCACCGCTCCGCCGCCGAACCTGTTGCCGGGCCTGGTGCGCAGTGTGCAACGGGAGCGGCGGCGCAAGCGGTACAAGCTGGCTGCGGTGGTGGCTGCGACGGCTGCCACCGCGGCTGTGGCCGGCGTGGTGTTCCAGGGGACGCTCAACCGCAACGAGCCCACCAGCGACACCGTGGTGCTCGCGCAGACGGTCGCCAGCAAGCTCACCGCCGACGCGCGGCTGGTGGACGAGCCGTGGGGGACCACGATCGAGATCAGCTGCCGGTACGACGAGCTGGCGACCCCGAGCGAGCGCGCCCGCGGGTACGAGCTCTACGTCACCGACGACACCGGCAAGGCGACCCTGCTGGCGAGCTGGACGGCTGCACCCGGTACGACGGTGAAGCCGGCCACCACGACCAAGCTGCGCCGCGACCAGATCAAGGGACTCGACATCCGCGGCGCCGAGTCCGGCCGGGTGCTGCTGGCGGTCAGTTTCTGAACTTGTTGCCGCCAGCCACCCGGTAGTTGATTGATGACGGTTCGAAAGGGCACCTGTGAGCTAGGAGCGACTGGTCGCTCGAGAGATTGGTCATTCCAGGCCCCGGCGTTCAGAGGCGTGCGCCGGGGCTGCCGACCTGCCCGGGCGAAGAAACCGATCTCCTGCAGGAATCTCGGCGAAACCTGTAACACCGCGACCGTGACGAGCGATACACCGTGTGTAACGCCACTGAGAATCCTGCCCCGGGTTAACCGCCCGAAGGCCCGGGGCGGGATTCTCGTCTGTCGCTCGAGGCGCCCCGACGTCGTTACACACGAAAGCCCCCGGATGCTCCCGGGGGCCTTCCTGTGTTTCCTCCTCAAAACTCCAGCAAGCTACGAAGCTCGCTCAGTCGGTCGGTCCGACTCCGGTAGCGCGATCTGGCCCGCCGGCAGGCGGTCCGTCTGCTCGATACCGTCGTCGCCCTCGTACTGCACCACGCCGATCCATCCCGTGTCCTCGTGCTCGCGGCCGATCAGCCAGCCGCGCCGCCACTGGCCGTCCACCTGGACGATCACGTGGCTGGGCAACGAGAGACGGGACACCAGCTCGGTGTCGGGCTCGAACTCAGTCATGCCCGAAGGCTAGGCGGTTCCGCCGACAATTGCCCATTGACGCGTGTTCTCTATCACAGTGCTCACGATCGAGTGAGTAGTTCTTGCACAACATTGCCAGGCAAGCCGAGCGTCTCCACCGACCCCGTGACCTTGAGTGCACGGCCGCCGGGGATGCGTGTCACCCACCCCTGCCGCAACGCATGTGCGCACATAGCGGCGCCTACCGCGCCAGCGAGATGCGGTCGGCGCTCGGTGACATCAAGACAGGACCGTACTGCGGGACGCCCGCGCCGCGGCTCGACGACGATCCCGAGTTCGTCAAGCCATGCATGGCCTTCCGCCGTGAGCGCGACGCCTTCCGACCAGTCGAGCAGACCACGGTCCGTCATCACGTCCGCCAAGGCGACGCCGAGCCGTCCGGCGAAATGGTCGTAACAGGTGCGAGCCCGGGCGAATGCGTCCCGTTTCGACACCGCTGACAGGCTCGTCGCTTGCTCCGTACGCCGGGGAGCCAGCGCCGCAAGGCCTTCCAGCAACTCGGCCGTCTCCGGCCCGGCGAGCTTCACGTACCGATGCCGTCCCTGCCGTACTTCCCTCAGCAGCCCGCCGTCGACCAGCACGTTGAGGTGCTCACTGATCGTCGGCCGCGAAACCCCGGCCAGCTTGGCGAGCTCGGTCGCCGTCCACGCCCGCTCGTCGAGCAACGCCAGGCACACCGTCGCCCTGGTGGAGTCGGCGAGCATCTTCGCCCAAGCCGCGAGCTCCTGGCCTTCCGTCGACGTGTTCACGCATCCATCCTGCCTCGCCGTCGCTTCGGCGCCCACCTAACCGACCGGCTCCTAGCGTCTGCGGCATGACGCATCTGACGATCGAACCGTCCATCCTGTACGTCGGTACGCCGGTCGAGCTGATCAGCACGGACAACGGCGACGGCACCTTCAACCTCGCCCCGATGTCATCGGCCTGGGCGCTCGGCGACGTTGTTGTCCTCGGCATCGGTACGGACGGCCAGACCGCGCGCAATCTGCTGCAGCGGCCGGAGATGGTGATCAACTTCCCGTCGCCGGAGCTGTGGACGGCGGTGGAGAGCATCGCGGGTATGACCGGCCGGTACCCCGTACCGGAGGAGAAGCGCGAGCGGTTCCGCTACGAGCCGGCGAAGTTCGAGACGGCCGGGCTGACGCCGGTACCGTCCGAGCTGGTCGGTCCGCCGCGGGTCGCCGAATGCCCGTTGCAGTTCGAGGCTGTCGCTGACGACATCCGGTTGGATGCCGGGGGCAACTTCTTCGTCGTCGAGGCGCGGGTGGTGCGGGTGCACGCCGACCAGCGCATCGTCGTACCGGGGACTTCGTACGTCGACCCGCGGCGGTGGTCGCCGTTGATCTACAACTTCCGCCACTACTTCGGCCTGGCCGGCCAACTCGGCGAAAGCTTCCGCACCGAAACACCTACTGCAGCAACGTGCAACAGTGTCTCCGGGGTGAGCTGACTGGGTGCATGCTTAGCTGGTGAATGGGGTTCGGCGGGGATGGGTTCTTGGCCTTGCGGTGGTGGTCCTGGCCGGCGGAGTCACTGGTGGAGCGCTTTGGCGGGCGCGTGGGGGCGAGAAGCCCGCGCCGGTGACGAGTACCGCGGCACAGGTTGATGTGGTTACTCAGCGTGCTGCTGTTGATGCGATTCTGAAGCGCCGGGCTTCCGCCGTACTGCGGAAGGACCGCGCGCAGTTCCTGGCCGATGTCGATCCGGCGAACAAGAAGTTGGTGGCCGAGCAGAAGGTGCTGTTCGGGAACCTGGTGCAGTTCGGGTTCACCAAGCTGAGCTATCTGCGGGGCGAGCCGCAGGTCAAGCAGTGGGTGGTCGACGAGTACGGGCCGACGAGTTACGTGGTCAGGGTGGCGATGGCCTACCAGATCGGTGGAATCGACGATCAGCCGGTGAAGGCCGCGCTCGGGTACTCGTTCGCTCAGTGCGGCGGGCGGTACCTGCTGGTCAACGACACCGATCTGGACGGCGGCCTGCCGAACGGGTCGCACAAGGAGGCCTGGGATCTGGGGCCGGTGCTGGTACGCCGAGGGAAGCGGGCGCTGGTCGTCGTCGAGCCGGGCAACACGAAGCTGGCCGCGTCGATTCTGAGCGACGCGGAGGCTGCGGTGAAGGTGGTGAACAAGACGTGGTCGGCCGGTTGGCGAGGTGGTGGTCTCGTGATCGCGCTGACGATCAACGACCAGCAGGTGCGCAACGTCGACTTCAGCAATCCGCAGCAGGAGTCCATCGCGCAGGCGTCGCACGTCTACCGGACCTTGCCGACCGAGGCTGACAAGAGGGGCATGGACGGCGGGGCGTACGTGCTGGTGAACCCCACCGATCGCTACGACCTCGACACCCGGATCCTGGCTCACGAGTTCACCCACGTCGCCTGTGCGGCCTACGGGAACCACGCGCCGACCTGGCTCGTCGAGGGCGCGGCGAGGTACGTCGACTGGCAGACGGTCCTCGACGAACGCGGTCTGGACCGGCACCGCACGGAGGTCCGCTCGGACTATCTGGGCAAGGCGAACACGCTGCCCTCGGACGAGTACTTCTTCAGGAATCCGGGCAGCTCGTACGAGATCGGCTGGCTGACCGTCGACTACCTTGTTCGCAAGTACGGTGAGGGCAAGGTGGTCGGGCTGTACCGGGAGCTGGCTCTTCGGGGGACCGATCAGAATCAGCGGGACCGGATCATGGTCGCGCGGCTCGGGCGGAACGAGCAGCAGGTTTTTGCGGATCTCAAACGTGGTTAGGAGTTGTGGTGAGCGAGCTGACTCACCTGAACCCTGAGGGTGTCGCGCCGGGGAACGGGTACAGCCATGTGGTGAGCGGGCCCGGGCGGTGGGTGGCGATCTCTGGGCAGGTCGCCTTTGATGCTGAAGGCAAGCTTGTTGGGGAGGGCGACGCCGGTGCGCAGGCGCAGCAGGTGTTCGCCAATCTGGAGCGATGCCTGAAGGCGGCGGGGGCGACGTTCGCGGATGTGCTGAAGCTCAACTTCTTCGTCACCGATGTGGCGTATCTGCCGGCGATCAGGGTGGCGCGGGACGCGTACGTCGACACGGCCAAGCCGCCGGCCAGTACTGCGGTGCAGGTGGTCGCGCTGTTCCGTCCGGATGTGCTGCTCGAGGTTGAGGCGTACGCGGTCGTCTAGCGGAGTTGGTCGATGGCCAGGCGGGCTGCTTCGCCGATGGCGGCGTCCACGCGGGGGAGTCGATGGTCGCCGCGGGCCGCGTGGGTGAAGACGGCGATGGCGTAGGCGTCGCCGGCCGGCATCACGATGACGCCTACCTCGTGGCGTAGGGCGCCGAAGGTTCCTGTTTTGCCGGCTACGCGTACGCCGTCGTACGGGAAGCCGGAGGCTAGGCGTTGGGTGAAGACCTGTTGCTGCATGAGGGTCTTGGCGAATGCCGTCTGCGCGTCGGACAGCAGGCGTCCGGACCACAGGTCGGCCAGTAGCGTCGTCATGTCTCTGGCGGAGCTCGCGGCCATGCCGGCGGCGTCGTACACGCCCACTGGGTCGGTCTGGTCGTTGTCAGCCAGTACTGCGAACGCGGCGTCGACGTCGCTCGCGCCTGTTCTTCGTCGCAGCTCGTTGAGGTTGCTGGCGGCGCCACGGCGTACCTGGGTGTGCTGTAGGCCGAAGGACTGCAGTAGCTGGGCCAGGCGATCCACGCCGACCTGGTTGAGCAGGGCGTCGGCGGCGGCGTTGTCGGAGACGGCCATCATCATCACCGCTAGATCGCGCAGGGACATCGTCACTGGGTCGCGGAGGATCGACAGGCCGGTGGCGCCGGGGATGCGGTCGGCTGGGTTGAGCGTCAGCTGTTCGCGTGGGTCGAGCTCACCGGTGTCGACCAGATGGCAGAAGGCGACCAGTAGCGGGAGCTTGTAGACCGAGGCGATCGGTACGACGACGTCCGGGTCTAGGTCGACGGACTGCTCCGGGTGGTCGATCGAGACCGCATGCAACCACCCACGTGCCCCGGCGTCATCGAAGGTCGCCCTGATGCGCGCGGTCATGGTGTCGCCAGGGCTTGGGTCAGGTGGGGTATCGCTTCGGGTGGGAGGGAGGTTGGGGTGCCGGGGTGGGGCCAGACGAGGCGGAGGCGGACTGGGAGTGGGTCGTCGGCTAGGCGGTGTCTGCCTATGCCTGTGGCTTGGAGGGAGTCGTCTGGGGTGATGAGGATTGCTTGGGCGGCTGCGGCCATTGCTAGGGCTGCTCGGTCGTCGGTGACGACTACCGTGCCGCCGGCTGGGCGGTGGAGGGCGAGGGTGTCCAGGAAGAGGTCTCTGGCTGCAGGGGCTTCCGCACGCGGGCGCACTGCGATCGGTAGTCCGTCCAGCTTGCGCAGCGGTAGCGGCTGACCGTCGTCCGGGTGGAGGGACGTTGGTACTAGGGCCCAAGTCCTCAGCAGAGTCACTGGGCCAGCCTGGAGGCCATCGAGGACTGCTGGATGCAGTACTACGGCCAGGCCGAGCCGGCCGGACGATACCTGGCTGACCAGAGCACTGGTCGGCGCGGAGACGGCTGTCACCCGGCTACCGGGCACTGCCTCACCACATGCCGCAGCAACCGCAGCACCAACAGACGCGGGCACCTCAGGAGCCAGCCCGAGTCGAATCTCCGGGCCCTCCGGATCCTGAGCGACCGCCGCATGGTGGAACTCGTCGATCGCTCCCAGCGCCCGCCGGGCATACGGCAGCAGCGCCGCCCCGGCTGCTGTGAGCTCCACCCGCCCGAGCCCGCGCTCGAACAGCTTGGCCCCGACCATCGCCTCCAACCGCCGAAGCCCCTGTGAGAGCGGCGGCTGGGTGATCCCCACCACCCGCGCGGCATCCCCGAAGTGCTGCTCGTCGGCCAGCGCGACAAAGATCTGCAGATACCGCTCAGTCAGCATGACCCACCTGACCTGCACCGATATCCCCAGCAGATCGCCTCATATGTAAGAGCATATTCGACACGCCTCGACCTGGTCGCCTTGACTGACGACCCGAGCCGGCCCTCCGGGCCGGCAGCTGAACCGAAGGAGCAGGCGTGGCTTCAGGTCGTGATGGGGTCGTGGGACGACGAGGACTGCTGGTGGGGACGGCAGCTGCCGCTGCCGGCACCGCAGGTGTGGTCGGGTGGCGTGGCGCCAACGCCTCCACCGCCGAAACCACCCAGCCCGCGGGGCTGGGCGGGGAGCGGGAGCCGGTGACGCTTACGTGGTGGGGGAATCATGCTTGGGAGATCAGGTGTGGGCAGCGGGTCGTGCTGACTGATCCCTGGTTGACCAGGTTCAAGACGGGCACGTACAGCGCCGAGGGGGCTGATCCGGGGACTCGGGTGGTCAGTGAGCCTGCGGTGGTTGATCGGTACGTGAGTACGGCGGATGCGGTGCTGGTGCATCACGGGCACTACGACCACATCCCCGATGTGCCCTATGTTGCCCGCAAAACCGGGGCGACGGTGTTGGGGAACGAGTCGCATCTCAACCTGCTCAGGGCGATGCGGGCGCCGGGCGATCAGCTGTCGCAGGTGAGTGGTGGGGAGTACCTGCCGTTCGACGGGTTCACCGTCGAGGTGTTCCGGTCGGTGCATTCGTGTGGTGGGAAGCGGCATCAGTTCGCGTTCCCGGGGACTCGGCCGGGTGTTGTGCCGCCGAGGCCGCGGACGATCGCGGATCTGGTCGAGGGCGGGACGCTCGCGTACGTGATCACGATCGGTGGGTTGCGGATCCTCAGCCTCAGTACTGCGGGCTTCGACGCCAACGAACTGCGTGACCTGCAGGTGGATGTCGTGCTCGCGGCGCCGGGTGGGGAGCCGGGGGTGACCGATCGGTTGCTGCAGACGATCAAGCCGGTGAAGACGGTGATCGCCACCCACTGGGACGACTTCGATCAGCCACTGGACAAGCCGGCGGTCGACTGGGGCGGCCTCACCAAGCTCCGCACCTCAGTCGAAACCGCCGGCTCAACCTTCGTCACCGTCGACCACCTGAAGTCCATCACCCTCTGACGCACCGGGCTCGGTGCGCTCTGGGCTACTGGCCGATGGTGTTCAGTTCGGCGATCGCGTCCTCGGGCAGGACGAGGGAGGCGGCGGCGAAGTTTTCGCGGAGGTGCGCCACGGAGGACGTACCTGGGATGAGCGCCATCGTCGACGAGCGCTGCAGTAGCCAGGCCAGGGCGACCTGCTGGGCACTGGCTCCGACGCGGGTAGCGACCTTCGTCAGCGTCTCCGACTCGAGCGGGCTGAAGCCGCCGAGCGGGAAGAAGGACGCGTACGCGATCCCCTCGGCCGCGCACCGGTCGACAAGGGCGTCGTCGGAGCGCTTGGCCAGGTTGTAGAGGTTCTGGACCGTGACGACCGGAGCGATCGCCTGTGCCTCGGTGAGTTGCGTCGCCGAGACACCGCTCAGCCCCAGGTGCTTGATCAGCCCCTCCTGTTGCAGCTCGGCCAGTGCCGTGAACGCCGGGGCGATCGAGCCGTCGCTGACCTCCTCGTGCCCGGGCGCGCGGAGGTTGACGACGTCCAGTACGTCCAGCCCGAGGTGCTCGAGGTTCTCCCGGACCTGGGCCTTGAGGTCCTCGGGCTCCTGCGACGGGTTCCAGCTCCCATCGGCGCCGCGCCGGGCCCCTACCTTGGTGACGATGTGCAGGTCAGCGGCGTACGGGTGCAGGGCTTCCTTGATCAGCTCGTTGGTGACCACCGGGCCGTAGAAGTCGCTGGTGTCGATGTGGTTGATGCCCAGCTCGACGGCAGTACGCAGTACGGCGATCGCCTCGTCATGGTTCTTCGGCGGACCGAAGACGCCGGGCCCGGCCAGTTGCATGGCGCCGTAGCCCATCCGGCTGATGGTGAGATCGTCCGCAAGCGTGAGAGCCCCGCCGGGAAGGTTTGTAGTCATACTCCGACCTTCGCTCGCCAGAGCCCGACCACGGGATGCCCCCGTTGTCCTGGGACTCTCAGGGCTAGGCAAGCGCAGTACCAGCCGCAGCGGGCGCCAAGCGATACCCAGCGTGCGCCGAGAACTCCGCAGCCAGGGCAAACCGGTCACCCCGTACTACGGTGTGCCGCCACTCGATCTTGCGTCCCTGGGCGTGCCCTAGCCGGTTGATCGAGAAGGCCGCCGCATCGGCCGGGCAGTGCAGCAGTGCTCGCTCTGCCGGCGTCGGGTTGACTGCCCTGATGTCCTCCCGGCCATGGTCGAGCCGTAGCCCGGTGCGCTCGGCCAACTCGTTGTAGAGGCTCGTATGGCTGAAGTCGGCGTCCAGTAGTCCCTCGGCCAGGGATGCGGGCAGCCATACGCGGTCCAGCGCCAGCGGCTCGTCCCCTGCGAACCGCACCCGCTCCAGGTAGACCAGCGGGATCGACGCCTCCAGGTCCAGTCGACTGGCGATCACCCCGTCCGCACGGACGTCGAGAGCCCGTACGACGCTGTGCTGCGGCAGCCCAGATGCCTCGACCGAGGAAAACAGGCTGTAGAGCGCACCCATCGGCTGCCGGATCTCCGGCGACGTGGCGACCCGCGGCTGGCGGCCACGCTCGGCCACGATCAGCCCGTCCGCCCGGAGCTTGCCGAGCGCTTGGCGGACGGTGTGCCGGCTCACCTGGTACTCCTCCACCAGCGCGAGCTCGCCCGGGAACAGGTCGTCGAACTCGCCGGCCCGCAGGCGGCGTACCAGTTCCTGCTGCAGCTGCTTCCACAGCGGTTGCCCACCGCTGCGATCCAGCTTGCGCTCGCTCATCCGGACCTCTCCGTCGACGCCGTCTTGCCAAATGTCCGGTCATCTCCTAACTTAAATGTACGCACATTTCTGTCAGGAGGGCCGCTCGTGGTGCACGTTGAGGTTAGGTCACCGGCTGTTGCTGGGACCGGACCCGGCGCGAAGCCACACTTCATCGAGCGGGTTCCTGGGTTGTTGGTGGTGCTCGCGCTGGCTGCTGCTGCCGTGCCGCTGGGGCGATTGGTGCCGGTGATCGGTGGACCGGTCTTCGGGATCGTGCTCGGGGTGCTGGCTGGTGTGCTGGTGCCGGCGCTGCGGGGGTCTTGGGCCCGGCCGGGGTATGAGTTCGCGTCGAAGACGTTGCTGCAGCTGTCGATCGTGGTGCTGGGGACCGGGTTGTCGCTTCAGCAGGTCGTGAAGGTCGGCGCTGAGTCGCTGCCGGTGATGCTGGGGACGTTGACGGTCGCTTTGGGTGGCGCGTGGTTGTTCGGGCGGCTGCTCGGAGTACGCGGCGATACCCAGACGCTGATCGGGGTCGGTACTGCGATTTGCGGCGCCTCGGCGATTGCCGCCGCCACCGCCGCGATCGGGGCGAAGCGCTCGTCCGTCGCCTACGCGCTGGCGACGATCTTCACCTTCAACGTCGTCGCAGTACTCGCCTTTCCGCCGCTCGGCCACCTCCTCGGCCTCGACGCCCAAGCCTTCGGCCTCTGGGCCGGTACCGCCATCAACGACACCTCCTCGGTAGTAGCCGCCGGCTACACCTACTCCCAGGCGGCCGGCGACCAGGCGCTCGTCGTCAAGCTCACCCGTTCCTTGATGCTCATCCCCATCGTCATCGGCCTGGTCATCCTGAAGTCGAGGCGAGAAGCACGCTCTGCCACTGCAGCTGCCAAGGCGAACTCCACTGGCGCAGCAAGCGAGGTGGGGGAGGGGGCCGCCGCCCTGCCGTGGCGGCGGATGGTGCCGTTGTTCCTCATCGGGTTCATCGTGGCTGCTGGGCTGCGGAGCGCGGGGGTGGTGCCGGAAGCGTGGCAGGAGAGCTTGTCTTTGGTGGGGACCTTCCTGATCACCTCCGCGCTGGTGGCGATCGGGCTGTCGATGCGGCCGAGTGAGTTGCGGAAGGCCGGCTGGCGTCCATTGGCGCTGGGGGCGTTGTTGTGGGCCTCCATAGCACTGAGCAGCTTGGGGCTGCAACTGCTCACCGGCACGTTGTGAAATAAGAAACCTGGAATACCAAATCTCGGGACAGGGCTAGTAAATGTCCCTTCCTAAGTCTTATCTTGCAGAAAGACGGCGCCCCCCGTCATGAACGCAAGGAGCTAACCATGGTGGAAACAACCCAGCGCGAAACCTGGATCGCCCCGGACTTCCTCGAGTTCGAGACTCCGACCGAAGTCACCTCCTACGCGGCGCGGATCGACTGACACACCGCTGAACGGGGGCCTGCGTCGCAGGCCCCCGTTTTCCGTGATTTCCCCTGAACAAGTTCCGTCACAAGGCATTCCACCCTGCCCGGGTTCCATTTGTGACGTTCAATTGTGAGGCGGAGGCCGTCGTGTCCACGTTGAATGCAGAAGAATTCACCGCAGCATTACGCGGGCTGTCCTACCGGTACTGGGGAACGCACCCCTTCCACCGGCGGCTGCACGCCGGCGACCTGGACGAGCGGGAGCTGCGGCTGTGGGCCGCCAACCGCTGGTACTACCAGAGCATGATCCCGCAGAAGGACGCGGCGATCATCAGCAACTGCCCGCTGCCGCACGTCCGCCGCCAGTGGATCGCCCGCATCGCCTACCACGACGGCACGGCAGGCAAGGACGGCAAGGACGGCGGACTCGAGCGCTGGCTGCGGCTCTGCGAGGCGGTCGGTCTCACCCGCGAAGAAGTGCTCGACGAGCGTCACCTCGCCCCCGGCGTCCGGTTCGCCGTCGACGCCTACGTCAGCTTCGCCCGGACCAAGCCCTGGGTGGAGGCCGTCGCCTCCGGCCTGACCGAGATGTTCTCCGGCCACCTGATGAAGCAACGCGTCGTCGACATGCTCACCGCGTACGAGTGGATCCGCGCCGAGGACCTCGCCTACTTCACCAACCGCATCGACGCGGTCTCCGGCGAAGGCCAGGCGACCCTCGACCTGGTCGTCGAGCACTGCACGACCCGCGAGCAACAGGACAAAGCGATCGCCGCGCTCTCCTTCAAGTGCGACGTCCTGTGGTCCATGCTCGACGCGATCGAACGAGCGGCGGCGAAGCAATGAAACCGCGCCTCAAACGAGGCGTCCGCCTGACCTACGACCACACCCGGGACATCCAGGTTCTCCTGTACCCCGAAGGCGTGCTCGTCCCCAACCCGACAGCCACTGCGATCCTCCAGCTGTGCGACGGCGAGGCTGACATAGCCGCCATCACCCTTGCCCTGAGCAACCAGTACGACGGTGTGAAAGCCGAGCAAGTCGTCGACGTACTCACCCGGCTCGCCGATCGACAGGTGGTGGAGTGGTCATGACGGAGGCACCCCTCGGGCTCACGGCGGAGCTGACCCACCGCTGCCCGCTGCACTGCCCGTACTGCTCCAACCCGCTCGAACTCCTCCAGCGCGACCAGGAGCTCAAAACCGAGCAGTGGAAGGACATCCTCACCCAGGCGCGCGAGCTAGGCGTCCTCCAGGTCCACTTCTCCGGCGGCGAACCGCTAGGCCGCCCGGACCTTCCCGAACTCATCGAGCACACCGCCAACCTCGGCGCCTACGTCAACCTCGTCACCAGTGGCCTCGGCCTCACCGAGAGTCGCCTCGACACGCTCGTCGACAAAGGCCTGTCGCACATCCAGCTCTCGGTCCAGGCCGCCGACGCCGAGCGGGCGAACAAGATCGCCGGTACCCGCGCCCATCACCACAAGATCGTCGCCGCCGAGCTGATCAAGCGCACCGGCCTGCCGCTCAGCGTCAACGTCGTGCTCCATCGCGCCAACCACGACCAGCTCGAAGGCATCATCGCGCTCGCCGAGCAGATGGGCGCCGACCGGCTGGAGCTGGCCAACACCCAGTACTACGGCTGGGCCCTGCGCAACCGCGACCAGCTGATGCCGACGCGAGAGCAGCTAGAAAAGGCGCAACCCGTAGTACGGGCCGCGATCGATCGGCTGAAGGGCAAGATGCAGGTCATCTATGTCGTCGCGGACTACTACGAGGAATATCCGAAGCCGTGCATGTACGGCTGGGGTGCTCGTCAGTTGACGATCGCACCGGATGGGACGGTACTTCCGTGTCCGGCCGCGAGTGCGATCGAGACCCTCGACCTCGACAACGCGACGAGCAAGTCGCTGCACGAGATCTGGTACGGCTCGGAGTCGTTCAACGCGTATCGCGGTGAGGACTGGATGAGCGACACCTGCCGGAGCTGCGACCGGCGTGGACTCGATCACGGTGGTTGCCGCTGTCAGGCATTCCTGCTGACCGGCGACGGAGCCGCGACCGACCCGGTCTGCAAGAAGTCACCCGACCGCGGGCTGGTCGACCTGATCCTCGAGGCGCCGGCTAAGCCAGGCCTGCAGTTCGAGATGCGCCGATGAAGGCGATCCTGCTCGGGACCGCCGCCGGTGGAGGCTTCCCGCAATGGAACTGTGCCTGCCCGACCTGCTCCGACCCCGGCCTGCTGCCCCGGACGCAGGACGGTCTCGCGATCAGTGCTGATGGCAACGACTGGTACCTGGTGAACGCGTCGCCCGACATCCGCGCTCAGATCCTCGCCACCAAAGAGCTTCGAGCCGGACCGGGGCCCCGGGAGACCCCGATCAAGGGGGTCTTCCTGACCGATGCCGAGCTGGATCACACGCTCGGCCTGATGATGCTGCGTGAGGGCGCCGGCCTCGAAGTGCATGCGCCGCCGGCTGTCCTGCAAGCGCTCAGAGACGACTTCGCGGTACGCCCGATGGTGAGCAAGTATGGTGCTTGGACCTGGTCGACGCTCGGCGCCGATCAGTACCTGGCGGGCCTCCGCGTCAAGGTGCTTGCCATTAGCAACAAGCGTCCGAAGTACGTGACCAGCGCGACGGGCGATCCGTGGGTGGTCGCGTACCGGTTCGAGGATCCCGCGACCGGGGGAGTGCTCGTCTACGCGCCTTGCCTGGCGAGCTGGCCGGACGGGTTCGACGAGTTCGTGGACGGTGCCGCGTACGTAGTACTGGATGGCACTTTCCATGATGGTGGGGAGATGTCGGACAAGGCCGATGCGACGGACAAGGCGCAGAGCGTGATGGGGCATCTGCCGATCGAGGCCAGCCTCGAACGCATCCGCAAACTCAGCGCCGCCCAACCCGGCACGGCCTGGGCCTACACACATCTCAACAACACCAACCCCGCCCTGGACAAGGCGACTTCGCAGTACGCCGGAATCCGGGCGGCAGGCGTCAAGGTCCCACCCGACGGGACCGTCCTCGCCCTCTAACTGCCTCTCCCCTCACCTCACCCCACCCCTCACCCCACCCGCCGACCCAGCCCACCGCTTTGGGGGCGAGCCCACAAGTAGTGGGCTTGAACACCCAGCGGTGACCTTGAACAAGAAATACCGTGTTCAAGCCCACCCGTTCCTGTTCAAGCCCACCACTTCGTGTCCGAGCCCACTACTTGTGGGCTCGCCCCCAAAGCGGTGGGCTTGGACAGGGTGTGCGCTGTTCAAGCCCACCGTTTGATGTTCAAGCCCACCAGTGGTGGCTTGCGGCGGTGCGTGGTGGGGTGGGTGGGTTAGTGCTCGTACGCCGCGGCGCGGACCTGGACGGCCTTGATGCGGGGGACGTCCAGCTTCGTGCTGCGGTCGAACCGGTAGATGCCGTTCTCCTCCTGGAAGACGTCGGTCAACTGCGTGTAGCAGTAGCCGAACATCAGCGGGTTGTCGAGCAGTACGCCGACCAGCCCGGCGAACCGGTCATAGAAGTCGGCCTCGTCCTTGACCCGCTGGCCGTAACCCCACGAATCGGCGGAATTGCCGGTGGCTGTCGCCGCCTCCGGGTTCCACCAGATCCCGCCGAACTCGCTGCAGAAGTACGGCTGCCCGTTGTACTCCTGCGAGATCGCCCGCCCCTCCGGACCGGTGTTCCCGTACGGCGAACCGTCGGCGAGCCCGGCCATCTGCTTCCCGAACTCGACCGGGTCCTGCTCATAGTTGTGCGAATCCCAGACATCGGTCTCCGGCACGCGATGCGAGTAGCCCGACGTGTCGAGCACCGGCCGGGTCGAGTCGGCCGCCTTGGTCGCCAGGAACATCGCGCGCATCACGTCGTCGAGCTGGGTGATCCTGTCGTGCAGCAACTGATGCGTCTCGTTGAGCGGGCACCAGCCGACGATCGACGGGTGGTTGTAGTCGCGCTCGACGGCCTCCAGCCACTGCGTCACGAAGGACGCGGTCGGCTGCTGGTTGTCGTCACCGGTGCCGGCGACGCCCGCACCCCAGTCGCCGAACTCGCCCCAGACCAGGTAGCCGAGACGGTCCGCGTGGTAGAGGAATCGCTCCTCGAACACCTTCTGGTGCAGGCGTGCGCCGTTGAATCCGGCGGCCAGGCTCAGCTCGATGTCGGCGACGAGCGCTTCCTCGGACGGCGCCGTCATCAGGCTCTCGGGCCAGTAGCCCTGGTCCAGGACGAGTCGCTGGAAGACGTGCTTGCCGTTGATCAGGACGGCCTGGCCGTTGATCGACACGGATCGCAAGCCGGCGTAGCTGTCGGCCGCGTCGGCGAGGTTGCCGTCGGCATCGATCAGCTCCAGGCGGACGTCGTACAGGTGGGGATCGGTGGTGTCCCAGAGCCTCACCCGATCAGCCGGTACCGCGAGCACGAGTCGCGGGGCGAGATCGAGATCCGCGCGGACCTCCGCCGCCGCGACTTCGCCCGCGGCATCGGACAGTACGGCGCGGACCTTCCAGCCGGGTTTGTTGGCGGAGAGCGGCACCGACACGTGGAAGCAGGAGCCCGCTACGTCGGGGGTGATCCGCGGCCGGTTCAGATGGACAGACGGGACGGCCTCCAGCCAGACGGTCTGCCAGATGCCGGTGGTCCGGGTGTAGTGGCAATCGGCGTTGAAGTACGGCTGGGACTGCTTGCCACGCGCCTGTACGCCGTATCGGCTGTCGCGCGCGCGGACGACGATCGTTGCGTCCTCACCGGGAGCCGCGACGGCGCTGAGCGAGGCGCTGAACGGGGTGAAGCCGCCGCGGTGGCGGGCCACCTCGACGCCGTTGACCCAGACGGTCGCGTCGTGGTCGACGGCCTGGAAGTGCAGGACCGCGTCGTTGCCGGCCCAGTCGGCGGGGATCGTCACCGTGGTCCGGTACCAGACCGCCTCGAGGAAGTCGACGTTCTCGATCCCGGACAGCCGCGACTCCGGGGCGAACGGCACGGTGATGCGTTGCAGCAGGTCGCGCTCGCGGACTCCGCGTTCCAGTCCGGAATCGGACCGGTCGAGTTCGAACTGCCACTCCCCGTTGAGGTTGAGCCAGTCGGGGCGGGTGAACTGCGGCCGTGGATGCTCGGGGCGGGGTTGCTGGGCAGTGGGCATCGAGGGCTCCCAGGGCTGGAGGGATGCGGTCGCTGATGAGCGTACAACGTTGTAATAGGCGTGGGCAACGAACGGGCAGAGAGCGCTCAGATGTGCAACAAGCTGCAATTCTGGTTGAAAGGTTGACCGCAGCGAACTATTTGGGGGCCTTAAGCATCATGCTGGTGGAAGCGGCGTGGGGGAGATGGCGAGGAGATGAGTGACGACTGAGCGCACAGCCGAGGTGCGGCGGCTGCGGGTGCGGGTACCGCAGGCCGACCTCGACTCGCTGTACCGGCGGTTGCGGACGTTCCGGGACAGTGGCGACTACATCGCCGCCGGGCTCGACCGGATCGTGCCGGCCGCCTACGCCGACGACCTGGTCGACTACTGGGTCAACGGCTACGACTGGCGCGCTCACGAGAACAGGCTCAACACCTACGACCACTACAGCACCGAGATCGCTGGACAGTTCGTGCACTTCCTGCACCTGCGATCGGCGAACCCGGATGCTCAGCCGGTACTCCTGACGCATGCCTGGCCGAGTGGCGTGATGGACGCGCTCTCTACTGCTCTTCCGTACGAGGCGCAGGGTCGCTATCACCTCGTCATCCCGTCTATCGCGTGGACGGCGCTGGCAGGCTTCGGTGAGGGGTCCACTAGTCGGCGTACGGCGGCCGGGTGGGATGAGCTGATGTGCCGGCTCGGGTACCACGACTACCGCGTGGGTGACGACCGCGACGGGTTGAGTGCGACACCGGCGTACACGGAGGTCACCGAGACGCAGGCCGAGCGGCGCGGGCTGGATCCGGTGGAGCTCGCCGAGGTCCGCTGGTTCAACGAGAACCTCACTGCCTTCAGTGAGCGGCAGCAGATCTCATCGCTGGTGCTCAGTACTGCCCTACATGCCTGGCATGCGCAGTTGGTCGACCTGCTGGTCGATCGGGACGAGATCCTCACTGGGCTGACCCTGGCGTGGTTCGCTGCTCATCTACCCACCGAGTAGGCGGTTGCCGTTCTCCCAGCAGACAGCTCGTAGCCAGTCGTCGCCTAGGTCGAGTTGCTCCAGGGCTTCTAGCTGTACTGCGTACTGGTACGGGATGTTGGGGAAGTCGGAGCCCAGGACCACCCGGTCCTGGAGTGCGGCGTAGCGGGGGAGCAGGTCGCGGGGAAAGGGCGCCAGTGCCTCGGTGAACGGGGTGCAGGCCATCGTGGTGTCTAGGTGGACGTTGGGGTAGGTCTCGGTGAGCTGTAGATGCTCGGCGTACTCCGGCATGCCCAGGTGGGCGATGACCGCGGTGAGGCGGGGGTGCTTGCGTAGTACGTCGCCCATCGGGCCGGGGCCGGTGTGGCGGCCGGGGATCGGGCCGGAGCCGCAGTGGACGACCACTGGTACGCCGGACTCGGCCAGCTGGCCCCATACCGCGTCTAGCTCGTCGTCACGCGGGTCGTAGTCGCCTACCTGGACATGCACCTTGAAGATCTTGGTGCCTTCGTCGAGGGCTTCCTTCACGTACTGCGCTGCGCCGGGCTCCGGGTAGAAGGTGCCGCTCGAGACGCAGCCGGGAGTGGTCGCTGCGAAGTCGCGTGCCCAGGTGTTGAGGGACGCGGCCATGTCGGGCTTGTGCGGGTAGACGAGTGCGGGGAACCGGCGTACGCCGAGGTCCTGCAGGGTCTGGAGTCGCTCGGCTACCGGCGTGCGGTAGGTGACCGGCCAGGGGGTGCCGTAGTGGGTCGCTGCCTGGTCGAAGTAGCTCCAGACGGCATCCATCACCCGGTCCGGCAGGAAGTGCACATGCACGTCCACCAGCCCGTCGAGCCCCAGCCGCTGCCACCACCCAGGTACCTCGTCGTCACGCACCCCGCCACCCTACTTCTGCCGGTACTTGCAATAGCTACGTAACTACGTACTATCCACAATGTGGAGAACCCTGTGGATAACCGGCTCACAGAGCTGGAACGGCGCGTGGCTGCGCTGGAATCCGAGGGGTTGTCCACACGGGGCGCAGAGGTGGCCGAGGACTGGGCGGGGTTCGCCGGGGCGTTGGCTGCGCTCGGGAGTCCGGTGCGGCTGAGGCTGTTGCAGGAGATCGTCCAGGGGAGGAACACCGTCAATGCGTTGAGCGAGGTCGACGGGCTGGGGACCAGCGGGCAGATCTATCACCACCTGCGGCAACTGACGGCTGAGGGCTGGCTCCACAGTCCTAGTCGCGGTACCTTCTCCGTCCCGCCACCACGCGTGGTCGCCCTTTTGGCAATCCTGGAAGCCCTGCAGAGGTAAGCCTTGAAAGTGGTTGCGATAGTGGTCGCGCTTGCAGTTGTGGCCGGAGGCTGGCTGGTTCGGCCGCGGACGATCGAGCTGGAGCCGAACCGGACAGGTGACAACAAACTCCAGACGTACATCGATCAGCACTACACCGGCGCCGGCCATCGCCTCGAAGTCGTTGTCATCGGCGACAACTCGCTGACCTTCGCCGGGCGGGGTGCCAACGAGCACAGTGAGTTCGAGATCGGGTCGCTCAGCAAGTGCTTCACCGGACTGCTGCTGGCAAACTCCATCCACCACGGTGAGGTGAAGCTCGACGACCAGGTCGGCACACTCCTCCCACTGCAAGGCGCCGAGGTCTCCACCGCGACTCTCGAAGACCTCGCCACCCACTACTCCGGTCTCCCGCGTACGTCGACCAAACCTCTCGACGTAGCGCGCGGCCTGCTCACCACCCTCGACGCGGGCAACCCCTACCCGTACACCGTCGACGACGTGATGAGCCAGGCGAAGGCCGACGCGGGTGGCCGCGGCGAACCGGCGTACTCGAATGTCGGCGCGGCCCTGCTGGGCCAAGCCCTGGCACGCAGGGCCGGCATGAGCTTCCCGGACTTCCTGCGCGAGCGCCTCCTGAAGCCACTCGACCTGGCCGAAACCCACGTGCCGACGACGATCGACGACGCGGCCCCACCCGGCTACAGCTCCGGGGGACGCAAGGAGGAGCCGTGGATCCAGGACGGCTACGCCCCGGCCGGCGGCATCGTCTCCAGTGCAGGCGACCTCTCGCTGCTGGCCCAGTCGTTGCTACGAGGCAACGGAGTCGAAGCTCTGGCGCCGAGACGTGACTTCGAGGAGGGCGACCGGATCGGCTACTTCTGGCTGACGAGTCCGTTGACCGGCACCGACCGCCAGATGGTCTGGCACAACGGTGGTACCGGCGGTTACCGCTCGTTCGTCGGCCTCGACCTGGAGAAGAAGCGAGCTGTCGTGGTGCTGTCCGACGTGGCCGCCGATGTCGACGAGTTCGCCACCAAGCTCCTGGCGGACCAGTCGTGAAGTACTACGCCATCGCCCTGGCCGTGGGCTATCCGCTGCTCGCACTCTGGCAGATCCGCGCCAGGAAGCTCCGCGACCGCCTGGACCTGCTCATCATCCTCGTGGCCGGCATCCTCTTCCTGCTGCTCTCCCGGACCATCACCAACTGGCAACACGTCCCATCCTGGCTCTGGCTCGTCGGCCTGGCCCTGCTGGCCGCAGCCACGGCGTACTCCGGCTGGGCCTGGCCAGGCCTCCCCTGGCTCAGACCCGCCCGCCCCCGCCGCCGCGCAATCTCCGCAGCCACCCAACTGATCATTGCCGCGACGCTGGTCGCACTACTCGTCTGACGGCGGCTACTTCGCCTGGTCGCTCACCCAGAGGCCGGTGAGGCCGCGGAAGTGGGCCAGGAACTTCTCCTGCTCGTGGGCCGGGTAGGTGGCGGCGACCGTCTCGCGCAGGATGCGGTCGAAGTCGTCGCCGGAGACCCAGTCGACCAGCTTCGCGTCGAAATCGGTCAGGTTCTCGGCACACCACTCGTGGTACTTCGCGGTCTCGAAGTACTCGTCGGCCAGCGCGAGGTAGCCCGCCAGCTTGGCGTCGTAGTCGAGCGAGTCGTCGTCGGCGATCGCGAAGTACCGCTCGGTGTGCAGGTCGACCTTGGTCCGCCGGCCGGTCGCCAGCGAGAACACCGACCACTTCACCAGCGCGCTGATCGCCCACGGGAAGTAGTAGTGCAGCGAGGTGATCGCGACGTCGGGGCAGGCGTTCGCATAGTCGATCGGGTGCACCGAGTCGCCGGCCACCAGCATCTCGCAGGAGTTGAACTCCCAGCCGAAGAAGGCGTTCACGATCCGGCTGATCGCGACCGCCTGATGACCGGCCGACGGGCTGAGGAAGTCGTGCGACACGGCGTACCGGTTGTGCATCGGCTCGTCCGGGCGGAAGTCCATCACCATCGTCTCGGCGCCGATCGACAGCGCCCGGGCGAACTTCTCGTACTCGACCGTGGCCTGCAGGTGCATCAGCATCTCGCCGGACTCGTCGTACGCGGTGTGCAGGTCGTCGCGGTTGTTGATCCGGGAGACGCCGCGCCAGCCGCCGCCGTCGAAGGGCTTCATGTACATCGGGTAGCCGAGGTCGTCGGCGATCGCGTCCAGGTCGAACGGCTTGTTGTACTTCTCCGACGTGTACGCCCAGCGCACGTTGTCGACCGGGTTCTTGAACGGCACCAGCACGGTCCGCGGGATCTTCAGGCCGAGCCGCAGCATCGCGCAGTACGCGCTGTGCTTCTCCATCGCCTGGAAGGTGAACGGCGAGTTGAGCAGGTAGGTGCCGTTCATCAGCGCGGCCTTCTTCAGCCACTCGCGCGGGTGGTAGTACCAGTAGGCGAGCCGGTCGATCACCAGCTCGACCCGGACCGGGTCGTTCAGGTCGAACGGCTCGATGGTCAGTCGTTCGGTGCCGAACTCGTGGGTCCGGTCGCCGGTCTTGACCGGGCCGACGCGCTGCAGCAGCGCCTCGAACGCCTGCGGCCAGTCCTCCTCGGCGCCGAGCAACAACCCGATCAAGTGCTGAGAGCGGTCAGCCATCTTCAAGCTCCTTAGACGAATCGGGGCAGGTGGTGGGCGAGCTGCTTGCGCCACCAAGGCCAGTCGTGGGCTACGTCGTGTCCCCAGAGGTCCAGCTCATGGGGAATGCCTTTGGCAGCGAGTACTGCAGCGGTGGCGCGCGCGGAAGGCAGCGAACCGGTCGGGTGGGTCTCCCAGTCGCCCTGGCCGACCGTGAGCACCAGGAAGAGCCGCTGGCGCAGCCACTCGAGGTGGTCGCCCTCCAGGTTGGGCAGGTAGTCGGCGGGGTTGTTGAAGTACGTCGCGTCGCCGCGCTCGCCCCAGGCGTGCCAGCTGGCCGCGTCGTAGTTGCCCGACTGGCAGATCGCGATCGGGAACAGGTCTGCCCGCTTCACCGCGAAGTTGAGCGCATGGAAGGCTCCGAGGCTGCAGCCGGTGGTGATGATGTCGCTGGCGCCCGGGGTGTCGCTGCCGATCGCCGGTACTACGTGGTCGAGGATCCACGACTCGTAGAGCCCATGCCGTCGCGCGCGCTCCTCCAGCGGGATGCTGCGATCGGACCAGCTCACATGGTCGTACGAATCGACGCAGTACAGCTTGACCCGGCCGGCCTCGATCAGGTCGGCCACTGCTCCGACCATCCCGTTGTTCTCGTAGTCCCAGGCCCGGCCCTGCTCACTGGGGAACACCAGCACCGGGCGACCGTAGTGCCCGTAGCGGATCAGCGTGCCGGGCCTATCCAGCCCTGGTGCATCCAGCTCAACTTGCTCGCGCTCCATGTGGCCTCACCCCTGTCCTAGTGTCCCGGTCGCCACCCTGCCATGTCTTTACCTCGCTCGCTTCGTCCCAGCGCGTCCTGCCACCGGACCGAGGACAGCGACGATTACAGCGAGTACTGCGACCCCACCCAATGCCGTGGGCAACGACCATGCACTCGACACCGCACCCACAGCGGCAGGGCCGAGCAGGAAGCCGAGGTAGGCGATCGTGGTGACAGTGGAGATGGCGCTGGCCCGCCGCTCAGGCCCGGCCCAGGCACCGGCCATACCGATGATGGTTGGCGCACAGACCGAAGTACCCAGACCTGCGATCGCTATGCCGACGAGTGCGAGCCAGGGGCTGCCAGCTGCCGCCGCCAACCCGCTGCCGAGGGCTGCGATGACGCCACCGGCTACGAGGAGTTGCGTGGGCTTGAGTTGACGGAGGAGGACGTTGCCGGTGAGTCGTCCAGTCGCTGCAGCGGCTGCGAAGACGGCTGGTGCGCTCGAGGCGAGAGCAGGTGCTGCGCCGAGGGTGGTGTCGAGGTGTACCGCGCTCCAGCTCTGCCAGGCGTTCTCGACCACGTAGGCGAGCGCGCAGAGTCCGCCGAAGATCAGTAGCGCCGGTTCGAGCCGGCGAGGCGCCTTCTCCTTCACTACCGGCTTGATCCGCGTCGAGCCGGGCGCGAGGACCAGAGCTACAACCAGAGCGACTAGGACGAACACCCCGCCGAGCACCGGCAGTGCACCGGCTCCGGCGGCGCGGAGGCCCGCAGTACCGAGGCTGGCGACGACTACCGCGATGGAGAAGAGCCCGTGGGCCAGGTTCATCAGTGGCTTGCCGCTGGCGGCCTCGGCGGAGGAGCCGGTCGCATTGATGGCTACGTCGGTTGCGCCCGAGGTGGCGCCGAGCAGGAAGAGTGCACTGCCCAGGGCGACCGCTGAGCCGGCCAGCGCGGGTAGTACGCCACAGGCGGCGAACAGTAGGACGGCGACGGGCAGCACTACACCGCCGTACCGGTCTATGAGGTAGCCGGTGAAGCGCATGGAGAAGAGGGCGCCCAGGCCGACGCACAGCAGCGCAGCACCGAGTTGGGCGTCGGTGACGCCGGCTTCGGCCTTCACCGCGGGGAGGGCCGCTCCCCACGCACCCCAGAAGAGACCGAAGGCGCCGAATCCCGCGAGTGTTTTGAGCACCCGCTCGAGCCTATGCCCAGACGCGGTTGAGCAGCTCGGTCAGGCAGGGGTCGAGGACGTCGCGCCAGGCGGTGAAGTTGTGCATGTCGGGGGTTTCGTCGAAGGCGACGTGGAGGCCGAGCTTGGCGAGGTGGGCGGCCATCACGCGGTTGTTGTGCACGTTCTCCTCGGGCGTGCCGGCCGTCATCGAGATGGCCGGGCTGCTCGGGAAGGCGGTCGCCTCGAGCACCTCGTTCACGAAGCCGGTGACCTCGGCGTAGTACTCGAACCGGGCTTCCTGGGGGTCCGTGTCGAGGGTGAAGAAGGAGCCGGACTGGAGGAAGAGCCCGGCGAAGGTGCCGGGGTGGTGCCATTCGGCGTACAGGGCGGCGAGCGCGCCGAGGCTTGCGCCCATCAGGACCGGCTTCTTGCTCCGGTACGACGACGTGACCGCCGGCAGCACGCTTTGCGTCAGGGCTTCGGCGTACGCCGGATTGGCGGCGTACCAGAGGTTGCGTGACGTCGGCCGGATCAGGGCGAGACGCAACGGTGGCAGCGTGCCGTCGGCAACCATGGCGCCGACGTAATGGGTCAGGCCGGCGTACGCGGCGAACTCGGGCCCGTCGTGGGCCAGCAGCAACGGCAGCTCGAAGCCCGGCGCGATCCCGTCCGGCGACCAGACGGTCACGTCGATCGGGCCGACCGGAGTCGGGTCGACACCCAGCGGAGTCAGGGTCGACGCGATCGGCTCGATCGTGATCCAGTCGGGCTCGAGGTACCCGGGCAGCGGCAGCCAGGAGTGCTCGCCGAACGCGCCGCCGACGACCCGCGGGTTGGTCGGGTCGGTCCGCATGCCGCTGCCGGCGATGTCGAACAGGTACTCCATCCGGTGCACCGAGGGGCGCGGCAGCCGCAGTTCCCAGCCGTAGTCGACCGGCTTGAACTCAAGCTGCTCGGCGGCCAGCCCGAGCTCTTCCCACAGCCGCACGCCGGTCAGCGCATGCGA
Source organism: Kribbella ginsengisoli (assembly GCF_039537185.1). Classification (NCBI taxonomy): domain Bacteria; kingdom Bacillati; phylum Actinomycetota; class Actinomycetes; order Propionibacteriales; family Kribbellaceae; genus Kribbella; species Kribbella ginsengisoli. Next base: position 66,218 of record NZ_BAABAA010000008.1, read on the forward strand.
CGGGTCGCCGAGGCGGAACACCACTTCAGCGCCTTCGACCGCGCTCACGATTGCTTCGGGCATCAGACCACGGTACGGCCTTCCGGCGCCGGAATCGTCCGGTATGGGCACCTGCCGGGCCCGATATAGGCACCTCGGTACCGATGCGGACGCTGGGAAAGCGCCGGAAAGTGATGCTGACAACATCTGATCTCTGGAGTGAGCTGCGATGACATCGACCGAACTGGCGGCCAAGGAAGTCGCGATCGAGTCACTCATGGTGATGGCGAGCGGATCGCCGGCGGACTTCCGTTCGCTGTTCCATCCCGACGCGACCAATCGGATGGCAGTGGACGAGCCACTCGCTTGCCGTGGCCGCGGCCCGGAGGCCTACTACGCGACCGCTGAGTGGCTGCGCGGCGCGTACGCCGACCTCGGCTGGACGGTCGAGGACGCCGTGGTGGAAGGCGACCTGGTCGTCCTGCACGCGACGATGTCGGGCCGGCATACGGGCCCCTTCGTCACGTACGACGAGAACGGGCGGGCGGCGCAGGCGTTCCCACCCACCGGGAAGAGCTTTGCCGTGACCCAGACGCACTGGTTCCGGCTGGCCGACGGCAAGGTGATCGAGCACTGGGCCAACCGCGACGACCTCGGCCAGGCGATGCAACTCGGCTGGATCCCGCCGACCCCGGTCTTCCTGATCCGCATGCTCCTGGCCCTCCGCAAGGCCCGCCGCTCCTGAACCGTCCGCCGCCGCAGTCATCCCGCGCAATGCCGGAACACTGACAGGCCTTGGCAGTGTCTGGAGGTAAGGTCGGCACGCGGCGCGGTTGTGGCGTCAGGGGTGGTTTGCGCGGACCCGGAGGCGAAGAATGGTCGATCTGGAGGACATCCGGGCGGTGACCGAGGGGTTGCCGCGCAGTTATGAGGTCGTCGTGCGCGACCGGATCAAGTTCCGGGTCGGGCAGATCGTCTACCTCGCGCTGTCGCGGGACGAGAAGACGATGGGGATCGGGTTTCCCAAGGAAGAACGGGCAGCGGCGATCGCGGCGTACCCGGAGAAGTTCCTGCCGCCGAGCAAGGCCGACGAGCGGTACAAGTGGATCGAGGTCAACCTCGCCGTGCTCGACGAGGAGGAGCTGCGCGAGCTGGTGCTGGAGGCCTGGCGGATGTGCGTGCCCAAGAAGGTGGCGGCCGAGTACTTCGGCGAGTAGCCGGACAGGGGCCTACGGCAACAATGTGAAGTGGTTGTCATCCCTGGGGATGATTCCGGGGCTCCCCGGAGGCGACTTGCGTCACGTCGGAACCGTTCCCGGGGAGGATGGAAAGCACGGCTCTCCCCGGCAGGCTTGAAGGTATGACCGGGGACTTCTTGCCACAACGCCGCCAGGCGTCGCTACTTGCTCAACTGCTCACCATCGTCGTGCTCATCGCCGCAGGCATCGGCGCGTGGTTCCTGCTGAGCTGAGTCAGCCCTCCCAGCGGACCTCGGCCTCGCCCGGCCGGACGACACCTGCCTCGTACGCCACGACGACCGCCTGGACCCGGCTGGACAGCCCAAGCTTCGACAGCACGCTGCTGACGTGGGTCTTCACCGTTGTCTCGCTGACGAAGAGCTTCGCCGCCAGGTCGCGATTGGACAGCCCGCGCGCCATCCAGACCAGGATCTCCCGCTCACGCTCACTCAACTGCGCAAGCGGCCCGGTCCATCGCCCCGCGCCAACCGGCGCCGAATCAGCAGGACCGCTGCCGACCTGCCGCTCCAACTCCACACACCGCTCGAGCAGCACCCGCGTCGACGCCGGATCGACCAGCGAGTCACCCCGATGCACCGCCCGCACCGCCGACACCAGCAGATCCGGATCGGTGTCCTTGAGCAGGAAGCCCGAAGCGCCGGCCCGTACTGCGCTCAGCACGTAAGCCTCGTCGTCAAAGGTCGTCAACACGAGCACAGCCGGCCGATCCCGCCCGGACTCCTTGGCGGCCTTGGTGATCCGCTCGGTCGCCTCCAGGCCGTCCATCACCGGCATCCGGATGTCCATCAGCACGACGTCCGGGTCGTACTGCGCGATCATCCGGATCGCCTCCTCGCCGTCGCCGGCCTGCGCGACCGTCATCAGGTCGGGCTCGTGGTCGAGGATCATCGCCAGGCCCATCCGGATCACGCCCTGGTCGTCGGCGACCAGGATCCTGATCTTCTCCGGCCCCGAGCTGTTCACCTCTGCGGCGGCAACCATGCCTGCACTCTCCATCCACCCAGTGGTCCGGCGGCGACGGTCAGTGTGCCGCCGCTCGCGTGCGCGCGCTCGCGCATTCCGATCAGTCCGTTCCCGCGACCGCTCTCCTGCCGCCGGGCGGTCTCCAGCACGTTCACCGGCGGCGGTCCGCCGCTGCCGTTGTCGTCGATGGTGAGCAACTCACCCTGCGGTCCACTCTGCCAGCTCACATGCGCGGCAGTGGCCTTCGCATGCACCATCACGTTGGTCAGTGCTTCCTGAATGATCCGTACTGCGGTCAGGTCGGTGGCCGAGGTGAGTTGCCGGCTACGGGTCGGCAGCTGCATGGTCACGTCGATACCGACCGCCTTGAGCCGGTCGCCCATCCGCGCGACGTCGGCCAGGTCGGGCACCGGCGCGGTCAGCGCGCTCGCACCGGGGGCCGCCGTGTTCAGTACTCGCACGGTCTCCCGCATCGCGGTCAGCGCTTCACGGCCGCTGGCAGCGATCCAGCGCACGGCTTCCCGTAGTGCCTCGGGCTTCTGGTCCGCCACACGGTCGGCTGCTTGGGCACGGATCACCACGGCGCTCATGTGGTGCGAGACGACGTCGTGCAGGTCACGGGCGATCCGGGTCCGCTCGGCCGCCGCCGCGCGCTCGGCCTCGATGGCCTGGAGCCGTACCAGAGCAGTGTTGCGTTGCTCCAGCACGAGCAGGCTCTTGCGGCGGCGCAGCGCGTTGGCGCCGAGCAGGACCATGCCGCAGATCAGTGCCTCGGCGAAGACGAACAGGGAGAGGTCGATGTAGCCGTAGAGGCTGTACGGGTCGCGGGGGAGGTTCGCGTAGCGCTCGCCGTACCGGTAGACGCTCGGCGGGGCGTGGCTCATCACGATCGCGACCACCGCCGGCAGGCCGATCATCAGCGCCGCCAGGCTGCCCATGGTGAAGAACAGACAGGTGAACCGCCGTACTCCGCTCGCTGCCGCGAGATACCCGATCACCAGCAGCGGGGCGAGGTGAAGCTCGGACTGCAGCGCCGCGTCGCTGATCGCCGGGGCGCGGAAGATGCTGAGCCCGATCTGCTCGGCCAGCCCGGTCTCCGCCGCCGCGTAGACGAGCGGATAGCAGATCGACACGAACAGCAGCGTCATCCTCGGTACCATCCGGGCGATCGCGATCGTGATCACCAGGAACATCCCGGTGACGACGGAGACACTCGGATTCTTCGGCCGCAGATCGCTGCTGTTGATCACAGCGAGTCCCCCGAACCAGACAACGCCGACCAGCGCGGCCAGCAGAATGTCCTGCTGCCACGCGGCAAGCCGACGCCATGAGGTCACTTGCAGAGCGTAGTCGTGGGCGACAATTTTCGGCTCCTGCGCCAGGAGGGGTGGTTTTCTCCAACTTTTGGATGAGAGCGGGCGTCGGACCTGATACCCAGGTCCGACTTAAGGCTGTCCGAGACGGTCCCTGGGACCGATGTGGCGAACCCGCCGACCCGAGAGGCTGTACCCCATGACCAACGACCTGCCGCCGCGCCGCCCGTTCTCGGTGCGGGCCCGGTTGCTGTCTGTCACCGGGGTGGTCGTCGTCGCTTCGCTGCTGATCTGGCACGCCCAGGTGATCGACCTGCTGTCCTTCGACTCCAGCGGCGACAAGCAGCCGGTCGTCGCGAGCGGACCCAACGGTTCGCCGCCACCGCCGGCCCGCAAGCCGGTGCGCAAGACCTCGGCGCCGGTCGAGACGCCGGCCGGAGAGTCCAAGCCGAAGAAGACGCCGTCGCCCGAGGCGACCAAGTCCACCAAATCAACCGAGTCGACCGACGAGAAGAAGAAGTACTCCGAGGAGAGCATCGAGGGCCTGGCCCCGGTGCTGCGCGGCCGGCTGCGCAAGGCGATGGCCGACGCGCACGCAGCCGGAATCCCGATGCGGATCAACTCCGGCCGGCGGAGCGCCGCCAAGCAGCAACGGCTGTTCGACGAGGCGATCAAGAAGTACGGCTCGTACAAGGCGGCCACCCGCTGGGTGCTGCCGCCGGACAAGTCGGAACACGTGCAGGGCCGGGCGGTCGACATCGCCCCCCAGTCGGCGATGGCCTGGCTGGAGCGGGTCGGCTGGAAGTACGGCATCTGCCGGATCTACGACAACGAGCCCTGGCATTTCGAGGCCCTGCGGTCGCCGGGCAAGAAGTGCCCACCACTCCAAGACAGCTCACCCGCCGAGCGCGGCTGACCACCACCGAATCAGGAGCGCAACTGATGACGATGACATATGCACTGCCGATCACCCGGCGAGCCAACCGCAACCGCCACACGGTACCGACGCTGTGGCGTCAGGTCGTCGGTGGCGCCGCGAAGGACGAGCAGGTCGAGCCCGACCGGTCGGCGTACACGCAGCTGGAGATCTACGAGGGCGTGCTGACCGCGTTCGAGCGGCGTACCGAGGTACTGCGGACGATCGAAGGCGCCTCCGACCGGCTGACCGCCGCGTTCCGGGTCCGTCAGCTGCTCGGCGTCAGCCAGCTGCAGGCGACCGCGATCCTCGAGCTGCAGGCGCAGGGGTTCAGCATCGCGTCGCGCGACCGGGTCGCTCACCGCGCGGCCGAGCTGCGGGCGGCACTGGCCCACTGAGACTTTCCTCCCAGGTAGTACCCAGGTAAACGCAATTACTGAAAGGAGGGGGTTGTGCCACCGGCCACGGCCGGCCAGGTACGGGCGCTGCTGAGGGGCCCCGCCCAGACCTGGCCGGCCGTGCACCGTTGTGGCGCAACCCCCTCGGCGCTCACCCGTTGAGGAGCGCCAGGAGAGCTTCGGCGTACGCCTGTTCGGCATCGTCCGATGGGTAGCGGCCGTCGGTCAGTACGACCGCATAACCGCCTGGTACCGCCTCGAGCCGCTGGAAATGCGGGCCGAGCAACGCGCGCAGCTGCTCCTCGCGCGGCAGCCAGATCACCTCGCGCTGCTCGATGCTGTCGAGCGCCCACTCCGTCGTACCGTTGAAGCCGATCACCTTGCCGCCCGGGTAGTCGTGCACCTCGACGGTCATGTCGCTGACGACGAACACGTCGTCGTCCATCTCCCGGTCCGGTACGACGAACCGGTCGCCGGCGCCGGGCACCCACATCGCGCCGGCCTTCCGCAACCTCCGCGCCTGCTCAACCGTGATCACGCTTCCATCGTCCCTCCGGACGGCGAGGGATCAAATGGCCGTGTCACCAGCCGGACCGCCGCGATCGGCTCCGGGCATCAGCGGACGGGTCGCCAGTACTGCTTCTTCTCGCGGTCGCGGACCACGAAACCGAGCTTGCCGAGCTCCAGCCGGAGCTCTCGCAGGTCGGCCTTGCCCTTGTCGCCCTGGTCGAACGCCTTCGACCGCGCCTTCAGGACCGCGTTCGCCGCGGGCGGCAGGTCCGGGTCGTCCTCGACCCAGCGGCGGAACTCGCTCTCGTGCGGATCACCGGCGTCCGACCACGGGTAGCCGTGAGCGCGGAAGGCAGCCTGGATCTTCGTCCTCGCGGTGGCGCCCAGCTCGTCGTGCTTCTCCCGGGCGAGCTCGGCCGACCGGCTGTCCTGCAGCACGATCTCCTTGCCGTCGAGGAACGCGAGCGCGACCTTCTCCCGCGGTACCCGGGTGGTCCGCTGGTTCTTCAGGAACTCGACCTCGGTGTTGCCGACCGTCGTCTTGAGCGTGTCCTCGAGCGCCATCGCCGCCAGCAGCACACCGCCGATCAGGCCGAGCGCGAGGCAGATCGCGACCACCCACCAGCCGTCCCAGCGCGAGATCAGCTCGAGCGGTCCCTGGAATGGCACCCACTCCAGTTTCGTCGCCCAGTCGGCGATCCGGGGGAGGAAGTAGCCGAGTACCAGCCCGAGCAGCGGCAGGCCGCCGTACAGGAGGAGCTTGTCCGCGGCGGAGTGCCCGATCACCGTCTTGGTGGACGAATCCGTGGTCATCTCCCGCTCCGTTCCGGCCGCATGGCCCCGAAATTAGCAGCGCTCAGGCGTGTTCGCGGGTGACTTTGGTAGCCGGCTGACCGTTCCTTGGTCGTTTTCCGGCGGGTTCAGACGCGGGTGACACGATGCTGGCCATGACTGATGGCATCTGGCTGCGGTTCCTGTCCGGTCCCGAGATCGACTCACTCGGGCTCACCAGGCTGGAGATCGTCGACGCGGTCGAGGCGGCCGTACGCGATCACGGCGAAGGCGAGACGAGCTTCGAGCCGCGGGTGCATCTGATGCCGGACAACGGTGGGATCGGGCATTTCAACGTATTGCGCGGACATCTCAATCGGCTGGGTGAGCATGGCATCAGCGGGGTGAAGGTGGTCGGCGACTTCGTGCCGAACTACCAGGTCGGGCTGCCGAGTGAGCTGGCGATGGCGACGCTGTTCGATCCGACTACCGGCGTACCGCTGGCGGTGCTGGACGCGACGATGATCACGGCGGCGCGGACGGGGGCGATGACGACGGTGGGGGCGCGGTATCTGGCGCGGCCGGACAGCAAGGTGCTGGCGCATGCCGGCGCGCGCGGTACGGCGTGGTGGAACGTCACCATGCTCGACGATCTCTTCGACCTGGACGAGATCCGGGTGACGTCGCGGCGCCCGGAGTCGCGCGAGAAGTTCGCCGCCGACTTGGCTGCGGAGCTGTCCACGCCGGTACGCGTCTTCGCGACCGCGGAGGAGGCCTTCGACGGCGCCGACGTCATCGTCGAGGCCACCCGCTTGATGGAGCCCGAGCCGCTGCTCCGCACAGCCTCGATCCGCCCAGGTGCCTTCGTAGTCCCCTACGGCACAGTCAGCGCCGTCGAACTGGACCTCCTGGACGTGATGGACAAGGTCGTCGTCGACGATTGGCGAGAAGCGCAATCCGGCCGCTTCGGCTCCCTCCGCCGCCACGTAGACACCGGACGTCTGTCGCCATCGACCCTGTACGCCGAACTCGGCCACATCGTCTCCGGCCAAAAACCCGGCCGCGAATCGGCTGCCGAACGCACCCTCCTCTGGCACCGAGGCCTCTCCCTCCTCGACGTAGCCATCGCCCACCTCATCCTCCGCCGAGCCGAGCTGGCGGATGTCGGCACCATGCTGAGATTCCACTGACATGCTCATCAACTCCGCAGCAGACCTGCGCCCCGAGCACGTCACCTCTCCCGACCCCCTGGAACTCTCACCCGCCCTCCTGTCCCGCCTCCGCACAACCCGCCAGGCCGTCCTAACTACCCTCGCCACCGGATCCCCGGTCTACGGCGTCAACACCGGCATGGGCGCCCTCAGCAAAATCCCTTTGACTGAAGAGGAACAACGCACCCACCAAAACAACCTCCTCCTGGCCCGAGCAGCAGGCGGCGCCCCTTGGCTTCCACCCCTTGAAGCGCGAGCAGTGGTACTAGCCCGCCTGAAAACCTTCCTAACCGGAGACGCTGGCGTATCCGCCGAGCTGTGCCTCCAACTAGTCGCTCTACTCAACAGCGGCCTGGTCCCCGCAATCCCCACCGGCGGCGCCGGCTCTGCCGGCGAAATCATCCCCCTAGCCCACGCCTTCGGCCCCCTAGTAGGCATCGGCTCGCTACTCACCCCACCGCCCGCTGCACAGGCCGCCCCCGCCCTTGCCGTCCACTCCGGGCGGAGCGCGGAGTGGACGGTTGTTTCGGCTGAGGGGGTGTTGCCGCCGTTTGAGTTGGGGCCCAAGGAGGGGATCTCTTTGCTGGCTGGGATTCCTGGGGCCACCGGGCGGGCTTGGTTGCAGGTGGAGGTTGCTCGGCGGCTGGTTGATCGGCTGAGTTTGGTTGGTGCTGGAGCTGTTGCGGTGGTGGGGGCCAGCCGGGATCCGTACAACCCCTTGTGCGGAAGGGGGGATGCGGTGCTGACGGAAGAGCTGCGGCGGGTTCTGCGAGCTGCTGGGCCTGAGGATGAACCTCGAGGGCTGCAGGCGCCGGTTTCGTTTCGGGTGGTGGGGCTGGTCAATGCGAACGTTCGGCGGGCGGTGGGGAGGCTGGAGGAGGCTGTCGGGCGGGCGTTCGACGGGGTGACGGATTCGCCGGCGTTTCTTGAGGGGGAGTTCGTTGGGACTGCGGGGTTTCATGGGGTTGATCTGGCGGCGCATTGCGATCAGCTGGTGGCGGCGTTGGCGCATGCGGCTGAGGTTTCGGCAGCTCGGATCCATCGGTTGCTGGATCCGGCCGTGACCGGGTTGCCGGCGCAGTTGGCGGTCGAGCCGGGGCCGCAGGCTGGGTTGGTGACTGTGCACAAGAGGGCTGTTGCTACTTGTCATTACCTCCGGCGGTTGGCGGTGCCGTCGGCGGTCGGGGCGATGGAGACCTCCAACGGGCAGGAGGATGTGCAGAGCTTCAGTTGGGAGGCTGTCGGCGTACTGGCTGAGGCGATTCGGTTGACGCGCGAGGTGGTGGCGAGTGAGCTGCTCGTCGTACATCAGGCCTTCGTGTTGTCGAAAAGGCCTGTCCCAGAAGGGTTACAAGGACTTCTCGGTGAGGTTGCGGACGTAGTACCGCCGATCGTCGCCGACCGCCCATTCGGCGTGGATGTGGGGCGGTTGCTCGAACGCGTCGTCTGACTACTGGTTGTTTGCTGATCGTCGCTCCGGGTACTCGGCGGTCGAAGGCAGTTGCCGTAGACAACGAGAACGGGGATGGTTTCCGATGAGCACCACGCAGGAGCTGGAACGGGCGATGGGCCAGGACGTGTACGACGTCGAGGGCCACAAGGTCGGTACGGCGTCCCACCTCTACGCCTCCGACGTGTCCGGGGCGCCGGAGTGGGTGACGGTGAAGACCGGACTCTTCGGTGGCAAGGAATCCTTTGTGCCGTTGACGGGTGCGCACACCGAGCAGGACGGGCTGCATGTCGGCGCGCACAAGGACGTGATCAAGGACGCCCCGCGCATCGACGACAACGGCCATCTGACCGAGGCGGAAGCCGCCGAGCTCTACCGCCACTACAACCTGCAGATGGGTACGCCGGACACGGGTCAGCCGGGCATGGCCGGGCAGGAGTCGATGGTTCGGTCCGAAGAGCAGTTGCGGGCGGGGACCGAGACGGTGGAGACGGGTCGGGTTCGGCTGCAGAAGCATGTGGTGACCGAGGAGCAGCAGATCACCGTTCCGGTCAGCCACGAAGAGGTTCGGGTGGTCCGCGAGCCGATGACCGGCGCTGACTCCGGTACGGGCGAGATCCAGGAGGACGAGCGCGAGGTGGTCCTCCATGAGGAGCGCCCGGTCGTCGCCAAGGAGACGGTCGCCGTCGAGCGCGTCGGCCTGGAGACCGAGACGATCCGCGAGGAAGCCACGGTCAAGGACACCGTCCGCAAGGAACAGATCGACGTAGACGACACCACGAAGCCCCGTAAGCACTGACGCTGCTCAAGAAAATCAGCAGCCGCAGCCCCTGCGGGGCTGCGGCTGCTGGCGGTGTTGGTTAGCTGTGGGTTACGGACACGTTGTAGATGGTGGTTTGGCCGTAGTTGGTGGTGTCGCAGGGGGAGGAGTTGTCGCAGTTTGCCTGGGTGTAGACGCCCGCTTTGAAGTAGCCGGTGGTGAAGATGACGGGGATCGTCGTTTGCAGGACACCGTTGTAGTAGGCCTTGATGGAGCCGTTGCTCACCACGAACTTCGCCTGGAAGCGGGTGCCGAGCACGTAGTTGCTGTTCACCAGCTTGTAGTGGGTGTCGTTGTCTCGGGTGATGTAGAGGGCCTTGCCGTCGAGGCGGAAGGTGGAGCGGTCGTTGCCGTCGTGGATCTGGCCGGCGACCACCTGGGGCTTGGTGTTCGGCAGGTGGTTGATCGCCTGGTCGATCACCATCGTGTGGGTGCCGACGTTCGACGACCAGATGGCCTCGGTGGTGCCGTCGGTCTTCATCTCGCGCAGTTCTGAGCGCGCGTAGGTGGTGTTCGGCGTCTTCACACCGTTCACCGCGTTGCGGAACTGCACGCCGTCACACGACGACGTCGGCTTGAACCACGGCGACAGCACATAGGTGTTCAGCCGCGGCCGAGTCACCTGCAACACCTGGGTGCCGGACTGCGCCGGGTCGTCGATCGGCAACTGGACCTTCCACCGGGTGAGGTCCAGCACCTGCGCCGGATAAGTACAAGCAGCCTGTACTGCGGACGCGGCGCCGGCGGTCAGCAGGGCAGCGCTAGCGACGACCGTGGACAAAAGAGCAAGGGGGCGGATACCACGCATGGTCGAACTCCTTCGGGGGCGGAAGTAGAGCTATCTGGTGTTCCTCTCAGAACCACTTGGACTTGTCGACGACATTGATCAAGGGGTCACCGGCGACGAACCGCCGGGCGTTCTCCAGCAGTACGGCGAACCGCCGCTCAGCCTCATGAGGACCGACGCCGGCGACATGCGGAGTGATCAGCACTTCAGGCCGCCGCCACAACGGATGATCGGCAGGCAACGGCTCGGTCTCGAACACATCGAGCGCCGCCCCACGCAACTGGCCGGCCGACAACGCCGCATCCAGCGCGTCGAGCTGGACCGTCGGACCGCGACCCACGTTGACGAAGAACGCCGACGCCTTCAGCAGCTTCAGCCGCCGCGCATCGATCATCCCCTCGGTGTCCGGCGTGTGCGGCACCGTAAGGATCACCAGATCAGCCGCAGGCAACTGTTCGTCCAACGACGAAACCGGCAGCACCTCAGCAAACCCAGGCCGATCACCGGACCGCACATCGATCCCCGTCACCCGAGTCCCTAAGGCGTGTAGCAACCGACCGATCTCGGAGCCCAACGCGCCGACCCCGACAACCAGAGCCGTCGCCTCCGACAAAGAGACAACAGCTTCCGGATCCCAATCCGGATTCCACACCGCGGCCTGCTGATCGCGGACATAACGCGGCACCCCACGACACAACGCCAGCACCAACGCCAGAGTGTGCGTCGCGACATGGTCGGTGTAGGTGTCGCGCATATTGGTGACAACCACCGGATGCGCGACCAGCTCCGGATAGTAGAACCCAGGCGGCGGCCCAGCCTGCTGCGCCTGCAACCACCGCAGCCGAGTAGTTGCCGCCAGCAACTCAACCGGCAGTACGCCGTATGCCGCATCCGCCGACTCCAACGCGGCGACAGCATCGGCTTCCGAGGGTCGCAGCACGGTCAGCCCCGGCACCGAAGACATCAGCCGCCCGGCCCAGTCCGCAGTACTGTCCCGTTGCGGTGGCACCATCACCAGCGTCGGGCTCATGCGGACCTCGCCTGCCCCGACTCGAAGATCTCGTGCTCCAACGGCTCCCCGGCGACATAGCGGGCCAGCTCCGAAGCCATCAACTGCCCTTGCCGCCGGCGCTCGACATTCAGCGTCCCGGCCAGGTGCGGCGTCACCACGATGTTCGCCGCCGAGAACAACGGCGACCCCGGCAATGGCGGCTCCGGATCCGTCACATCCAGTACGGCGAACAGATCCGCCCGCTCGCGCAACACACTCACCAACGCGTCCTCGTCGATCAACGCTCCCCGCGCGGTGTTGATCAACGTCGCATCCTGCTTCATCGACGACAGCAACCTCGTACTGACCACCTTGCGCGTCTCCGCCAGCACCGGCGCATGCAGCGAGACGACATCGGAGGTCGCGAACAACTCCTCCAACGAGACCAGTCGAACTCCCAACGCGGACGCCGCAGCCGGATCAACGTACGGGTCATAAGCCTGTAAAACAAGGTCATGCCGGGCAAGCAGCCGCGCAGTCGCCTGCCCGGTCGCGCCCAGCGACATCAACCCGACCACCGATCCCGCCGCACCCGGCTCACTCGAAGCCCTAGGCACTGACTTCGCGCCGAACCGAGCGCCCAGCACATACCGCCAACCATGCTTCAATGCATAGAGCACCTGAGCCAGCGTGAACTCGGCCACCGACGCGGCGATCACGGAGTTGGCCGTCGTCACCCGCACGCCCCGCGCCCACGACGCCGGCGTGACGATCGACCGCACCGATCCCGCGCCATAAAGCACCAACGCCAGCCGGGGCGCAGACTCCAGCAACTCAGGCGTGAGCCGCGGCCCACCCCAAGCGGTCACCAGAACGTCGACATCAGCCAGCAGCGACGGTGTCAGGTCGGCCGGCGCGATCGGCGGGGCGGTGATGCGGACGTTCTTCTCCACAGCGGCACGTTCCTGCTCGCCGTACACGTCAGGGAAGCGGTCGAGATCCATCACGTAGAGCCCGTTCAGCATCAGCCCACCTCCTGGACGGCGGCGCGGATGGCCGCCAGACGCGCAGGCGACGCCAGCCCCGCATGGTAGTACCGGACCTCCGACGCCCCCGCCGCAACGAGTCGCGCCGCAAGCGCAGGCAACTCCGACGGCCGCTCGCCGAGAGCGTTGACATTGGCAACCAACGGTACGCCGGTACGCCCCGCAGCCCCCTTCATCCGCGCGATGGCCGCCTCCTCATCGTCCCAGCACTTCAACACGAAAGCCGCCGGATCCGGCGCGAACCCAGCCACCTCGACCCCCACATCCGGCCCGGTCACCTGCGGATCATCCGTAGCCATCAGCAACAGCTCCCGCGACCCCGCCAACCCAGCCGCCTCCCGCACCAGTCCGCTGATCACCGACTGCCGATGCCGATAGATCTCAGCAGCCCGCGGCGCACCGAGCGCATCGGCCAGATTCGATCCCGCTCCAATCCCTTCCTGCAGCTCGCGATCGACAACCGCCCGAACGTCGGCGGCAAGCTCCGCGACATCCAACTCGAGGCGGACGGAGCAAGCCGGACAAAGGCAGATCGAGAGCAGATCCCGGGCGCAGGCGGAGAGATCCGCACCCGAGGTCTTCTCATGCTGGCTGGCGTGTTCGAACCCGAGCCACCCACAAGCCTCCAACATCAAAGCAGGCACGTCGTACTGCTCACACAGCTCCTGCACAATCGTCAACGCATAGTCGTGCACAGCCGCCTGAGCCGGGCAGAGCGCATAGCTGAACACCTCGTCGTAGGCGTTGCGCACGGCCAGCGAAGGATTCGACCGCCCCAGCGCCGACGAGTGCGTGAGCACCACCCAGGCCTCGGTCCGGAGCCCAGCGGCGGCGAGCGAGGCGGACGCAGTACCGAAGCGGTCTTCGTCGTCGACTCCCCACGTGGGCACCGCTGGGCGCAACCCGCGCCAGCGCGACGGACGGATCCGGAAATACGCCGCCGCATGGTCGGCGTGCACCACGCGATGCGCCGGATGCCAGGCTGTCGTCGCGCGCACCGAGTGATAGGCGGCCTGCAGCGTCACCGTGTCGATGCCGAGATCGGCGAAACGCGCAGCCGCCGAGGGATCGCCGACCAGATCCCACGTGTAGGCGAAGGCGCCATGCCTCACCATCGCGGAATCACCGGATCCCAATCCGGCTGGATCGCCCGCATCGGCGTGACGTCGTCGCGGGTGTCGAACCCACACTTCTCGTACTGCTCGCCCAGCCGCGCCAGCGAATCGAGATCCAGCTCGACCCCAAGACCCGGGCCGGCAGGCACCTTCACCGCGCCGTCGGCGAAGTTCAGCACCCCAGGCACGACGACGTCTTCGACCAGATACGGATAGTGCGTGTCGCAGTCGTAGGTCAGCTCGGGCGTCGCGCCGGCCAGATGAGTCATCGCGGCGAGGCTGATCCCAAGGTGCGAGTTCGAGTGCATCGACAGCCCGATCCCGAACGTCCGGCAGATCGCCGCCAGCTCACGCGACCGCCGCAGCCCACCCCAGAAGTGATGGTCGGACAGAATCACCTGAACCGCGTCGACCCGGATCGACGGCGGCAGATGACTGAAAGCCGTCACCGCCATATTGGTTGCCAACGGCATCGACACCTCGCGCGTCACCGCTGCCATGCCGTCGATCGTCGCGGTCGGATCTTCCAGATACTCCAACACCCCATCGAGCTTCCGGCCGACCGCGATGCTGGTATCGACGGTCCAGCCCGCGTTGGGATCGAGCCGCAGCGGATGATCCGGGAACGCCTCACGCAGAGCGAGGATCACCTCGACCTCTTCGAACGCAGGAAGTACCCCGCCCTTGAGCTTCAGCGACTTGAAGCCGTACTCCGACACCATCCGCCGAGCTTGGGCAACGATGCCTGAAGCACCCATCGCCTCGCCCCAACTGTCCGGCTCGTAGTCGGGTGCCGGATTGTGCGTGGCCGGCTTGAAGAACAGATAGCCGCTGTACGGTACGGCGTCGCGTACCTTGCCACCGAGCAGCTCGACCAGCGGGCGGCCGAGCGCCTTGCCCTGCAGATCCCAGCAGGGGATCTCGAAGGCCGACAGCACCGTCGCGAGCGTCTTCTCGTCACTCGCCTCGCCGACCAGCCCGTGCGTCGCCAGCCCGGCGGCCGAACCGAGCGTCTCGGTGATGATCCGCTCCAGCCCGTTGAGGTCGAAGGGGTCGAGCCCGGCCAGCCGTGGCGCGATCTGCCGCAGCTTGGTCAGTACCGCCAGATCGCCGTACGTCTCACCGAGCCCGGTCAGGCCCTCGTCGGTCTTGACCTGCAGGATCGAGCGCAGTGCGTAGGGCTGATGGACGCCCTGGATGTTGCGCAGGGGCGGGTCCTTCATCGCGATCGGGGTGATGACGATCTCGGTGATCTTCATGCGGCGGCCTGCTTCCGGACGAGGGTCAGACCTTGTTCGAGCAGGTGATCCAGCTCCTCCAGGTGCTCGGGCAGCGGATCGGTCAGCGGCGAGCGGACCGAGCCGACGTCGGTCCAGCGTCTCCGGACAGCGGCCTTGACCAGCGAAACGGCGTACCCGGCGCCCTTGTCGCGCAGCTTGACGAGCGGGAGGTAGAAGACGGGCAGCAACTCATCGAGCCCGGCCTCGTACGCATGAGCGATCTCCGGGGCGAAGCAGTGCACGGCCGATGAGTAGGCCCGGACGCCGATCGCGGCGTACGAGCGCGCGGTGACCTCGGCTGTCGGGAGTCCGTTGAAATAGGTCAGGTTCGGCGCGACGGCCATGATGCGCTGGAGCAGGTCGAGGTCGCCGAAGCCGTCCTTGAAGCCGATCACACCCGGGATCTGCGCCAGCTCGGCCGCGCTGTCGGCGGTGAAGATGGCGTTGTCGCGCTGGTAGGCGATCAACGGCAGACCGGCCGTCGCGGCGAGAGCGCGGAAGTGGTCGAGCAGGCCTTGCTGCGACGGCTTGATCAGATACGGCGGCAGGACGAGCAGGCCGTCGGCGCCGGCCTCTCGGGCGGCTGCGGCGTACTGCTTGGCCACTGCTGTTCCGTAGCCGGTGCCGGCGAAGACTGGGAGTGCACCGGCAGCTTCCTCGACGGCGGCGCGGACCGCGGCGGCGTACTCGTCGAGGGTGAGGGAGAAGAACTCACCGGTCCCGCACGCCGCGAAGAGGGCTGCAGGGCGCGCGTCGATCTGATGCCGCAGGTGTTCGCGGTACGCGCCGAGCGCGAGCGCTCCGTCGGCGTCGAAGGCGGTGACGGGGAACGACGAGAGTCGGTCGAGCTGCATGGGAAAGCCTCTCGGTAAGCGTTTGCCATCGGACATTAGTCCGCGTCCGGCCCGCTGGCAAGAGCTCGCCTGAAAGCGGTTTCAGGGCCTCGTCTTGCCTAAACCGGCTGTCCTGAGCGACGCTGTGCAAGCGTTTTCTTCCAGAGGAGGCTGCGTGCAGAACCGCCCGGGCCGGTCCCCGCGGATCACGATCAGCGACGTCAGTACGGCGGCCAAGGTCTCCGCCGCGACTGTCTCGCGTGTCCTGAACGGCACTGCCAAGGTCGACCCGCAGCTCGTCGACCGCGTGCACGACGCCGTCCGCGAGCTCGGCTACCGCCCGAACGCCGCCGCCCAAGGCCTCGCCCGCGGGGAGTGGGGCACCATCGGCGTCCTCGTCCCGGACCTCGCCAATCCGTACTTCCCCGAGGTGCTCAAGGCCGTCTCGGCCGTCGCCCGCGCCCACGGCCGCCGGATGATGGTGATGGAGTCCGACGAGGACCCCGCGCTGGAGTACGAGCTGGTCGAGGACCTGATGCGCTGCTGTGACGGCGTCCTGCTCGCCTCGCCACGGATGCCGCGTGCCGAGCTGGTCGATCTGCTCGGCCGCGATCACCCGATGGTGCTGTTCAACCGCGTCGTCGCCGGAGCGCGAGTGCCGTCCATCTCGGTCGACTTCACCGGCGGGATGACCCAGGTCTGCGGGCATCTCGCGCAGCTCGGGCACCGGCGAGCGGCGTACCTGGGTGGACCGCCGGCCTCGTGGGGCAACGACGAACGCGTCCGTGCTTTCGAAGCGGCTCGGGCCTTCGGGCTCGAGGTGACGGTGGTCGAGTGCGGTGGCTCCACCAGCCAGGCCGGGTACGACGCTGTCGCCGCAGTGCTCGAATCGGAGGCGACGGCGGTACTGGCCTACAACGATCTCGTCGCGCTCGGGGCCATCGCACGGCTGCGCGAGCTGGGCGTCGGCGTACCGGACGAGCTGTCGGTGATCGGCTTCGACGACATCTCGCTGGATCGGGTCGCGCACTCCGACCTGACCACGGTGTCGGTACCGCGTGACGAGCTCGGGCGCCGGGCCGGCGAGATGCTCGAACGGCTGCTGGTCAACGAATACAGCGAAGAACCGTTGTACCTGCCGATGACCCTGCAAGTTCGCGACACGAGCGGCCCGCCCGCCGTACGGTAGGCGCATGAACTCGCTGCCGCCCGAGCCGCTGCCTGCACCCGAGGCGTTCCAGGAAACTGCGCCTCCGTTGACCTCCGTACCAACGCAGGCCGCCGGTGAGCAGTCGGCCGCGCGGTATCCCGATCTCTACCAGGCGGCCGTCAACGGGCCTGCGACCTTCCGGCATCTCGTCCAGGCGCATCAGCTCGCGGCTTCGACCGACCAGTTGGCGTTCGATGCGGGCAACTGGCTGATCCCGGCGCTGTCGCAGAGGTTCAGCGAGGCGCACGGCGGGATCGAGAAGGAGTACTACTGCAGCGAGCTGGTCGGCGGTTGCCTGCTGGCCAAGGACCGCGCGGTCTACTCGATCCTCAACTCGCCGCCGCCTGAGCTGGTCGACTCGGAGATCGCCTGCAAGGTGGTCGCGAAGGAAGCGCTCTACGGCCTGCAGGGCAAGGGCGTCGTACAGCAGCTCGAGGAGGCGACCGATCACGCATACTCCGGGCTGACCCGGGTGATGGTCGCGGCCGACCTGGTCGCGGGTGGCGGTACTCCCGAGGAGATCGCGGCGTCGATCGCGGCCGCCAAGAACGAGGTCGCGGTGGTGAAGGCGCGGGTCGAGGTCCTGCTCCAACGGCAGGCGCGGCTCGAGTACTTCCAGGGCGTGCTCGGCGGGATCGTACCGACGTTCGTGCTGGTGATCCTGTTCGGTCTGGCCGCGAACGCCTGGTGGCGCGACTCGTTGGTGCCGTCGGCGCTGGTCGCCGCGATCGCGATGTCGGCGCTCGGTGCGACGATCAGCGTGATCCAGCGGATGTCCAAGGGGTCGCTGGTGATCGACCACAGCTCGTCGCGGTGGCAACGCACGATGCTCGGTGCGTTCCGGCCGGGGGTGGGCGCGATCTTCGGGTCGCTGGCCTACTTCACCTTGCTGGCAGGCGCTTTGGCCGGTGGGGCGACGGTGAGCACGCCGGGGTCGGTCGCGGTCTTCGGGCTGACGGGGTTTGCAGCCGGCTTCAGTGAGCGGTTTGCTACCGACATGCTCGATCAAGCCAGCAAGCTGATTGCCAAGTAGATGTACGTTCCCAAGCACTTCGCGGCGGACGAGTCCGTAGTACGGGATCTGTTGGTGGGGCACGGTGCCGGCGACCTGGTCACCAGTACGGCCGACGGCCTGCTCGCGACCCTGTTGCCGTTCATCTACGACCCTTCAATCGGCGAGCAGGGCGCGTTGCTCGGGCACCTCGCACGCAACAACCCGCAGTGGAAGACGCCGGTACTGGGGGAGGCGCTGGCCATCATCACCGGGCCGGACGCGTACATCTCCCCGTCGGCGTACGCGTCGAAGCAGGACAACGGGCGCGTCGTACCGACCTGGAACTACGTGATAGCCCACGTCTATGGCGAACTGGTGATTCACGACGATCCGTCTTGGCTGGACGGGCTCGTGCGGCGGCTGACCGAGAAGCACGAGGCTCAGTTCGCCGAGCAGTGGTCGGTCGACGATGCGCCGGAGGCCTACGTCGCCGGGCAGTTGCGCGCGATCGTCGGCGTCGAGCTGGTGATCAGCCGGATCGAGGCGAAGGCGAAGCTCAGCCAGAACAGGTCCGGCGCCGACATCGACGGGGTGATCTCCTCGCTCGAGGAGCGCGGCGACCTCGCCTCGGCGGAGGCGGTGCGCGCGGCGAAGCCGGAGAAATAAAGGCGACACGCCGATCGGGTAGTAGCTTGCCGGTGGTTTGTGTCGTTGGGGAAACGTACGGGCTGCGGCAGATCGTGGACCGGGCTGTTGGTTGAGCCCGGCGATCGTCTAGCCTGGGTCGGGTTTTCGTCGGCGACGTGGAGGATTGCGTGAAGCGGTTCGTAGTACCGCCGAACTGGCCGACGCCACCCCGCCGCAGCTGGATGCCACCGAAGACGTGGCGCCCCGACCCCACTTGGCCGGCCGCGCCCGACGACTGGAAGTTCTGGGTCGACGGCAAGGGCAACGCCGTGCGCGGCCCCGTCGGCCGGTACGGCGGTCCCTCGCAGCGCGTGGTGGCGCTGGGCTCCGTCGGCCTGGTGTTGTTCCTGGCGGTCAACTTCTGGGCGTTGTCGGCGATCGGCTTGTTCGACGGTGGACCGGCGGACTCGCAGGCCATCCCGCCGGTCGATGATCGCAGCGGCACGCCGTCCGTGCCGGTGACCCCGACGCCGGTGCCGAAGACGACCACCGCCGAGACGTCCGCGCCGCCGCCGGTCGTGAAGACGACCCGGCCGCCGGCCACCCCGACGCCGACCAAGACGAAGACGACCAGGACGCGTCAGCGTGAGGATCGCCAGACGACGCCGACCAAGCCGCCGAGCACGAAGCCGACGACGGCCCGGCCGACCCGGACCACGCCGAGCCGGCGACCGACCCGCGAAGAGATCATCCAGGCGTACTGCGCCGCCCAGGGCTACGACCCCGCCTGGTGCGACCCGGCCAACTGGCCCGACTCCGACGGTCCCTGACCCACCACTCCGGCTCGCCTCATCGAGGCGGGCCGGAGCTTTTTCAGACGATGTTCTGTTCGGCGCGGAGGCCTGAGGTCTGGAAGCGGTTCGCGTCGAGTGGGGAGATGTCCACGAAGGGCCGGCGGGTGAGGTACAGGTCGCGGAGGATCTCGCCGATGGCCGGGCCTTGCAGGAAACCGTGACCGGAGAAGCCGGTGGCGTAGAGGAAGCGGCTGACGGTTGTCGCCTCGCCGATCAGGGCATTGTGATCGGGGGTGTTCTCGTAGAGGCCGGCCCAGCCGCTGGCCAGTCCCGCATCCAGCAGGGATGGCGCTCTTTGTTCCATGGCGGCGGTCAGTCGGGGTAGCCAGGAGTCGGAGCGGTTGAGGAGGAAGCCAGGCTCCTCCTCCGGGTCGGACATGCCGACCAGGAGGCCGGGGCCTTCGCCGTGGAAGTAGAAGGTGCTGCTGAAGTCGATGGTCATCGGCATGTCGCGTGGCAGGCCGGGAATCGCTTCTGTCACGACGATCTGGCGCCTCAGCGGTGTCACCGGGAGGTCGACGCCGACCATCGCGGCGAGTGGTGCGGACCAGGCGCCGGCCGCGCAGATGACGGTCGAAGTGGCGACCGTGCCGCGGGTCGTCCGGACCGCGCGGATCTCGTTGCCGACGGCATCGATCCCGGTGACCTCGCAGTTGGTGACGAGCTTCGCGCCCAGCTTGCGGGCAGCTGTGGCGTAGCCGAGGACGACGGACTCCGGCGTACAGTGCCCGTCGTTCGGTGAGAAGCAGGCCGCGACCAGGCCGTCGGGCGAGAGGACCGGCGCCAGCCGGACCGCCTCGGCGACGTCGAGCATCCGGGTCGGCTGACCGGCCGCATTCTGCAGCCGGGTGCTCTCCTCGAACAGCTCGACCTGCTCGGCCGTCGACAGCAGGAACAGGTAGCCGACGCGATGCAGGTCGATCTCCTGCCCGGGCCGCTCGCCGAACCGGGCGAACGCCTCCAGGCTGCGCGCGCCGAGGGCGATGTTCAGCTCGTCGGAGAAGTTCGCCCGGATGCCACCGGCCGCCTTCGACGTCGAGCCCGACCCGAGTTCGTTCTGCTCCAGCAGCAGCACGTCGGTGACGCCGGCCTCGGCGAGGTGAAAGGCGATACTCGTGCCCATCACCCCGCCGCCGACGATCACCACCCCGGCTTTGTCCGGCAGCATCATGGAAGCAGGAAGTCGTCGTCCGCCTCTACCGTGACGGTGTCCATCTGCGCCTTCTGCAGCTTGCCCGAGTAGTCCCAGTTCATCGACTGCCAGCGGGTGAACTGGTCGAGCACCCAGATCCCGCTCTGCCGGGAGCCGTTGCCGGACTTGCCGTTGCCGCCGAACGGCAGATGCGCCTCGGCGCCCGACGTCGAGTTGTTGACGCTGACCATGCCCGCCGAGATGCCCTGCGCGAACCGGAACGCCTTGTTCGGATCGGTCGTGTAGATCGAGCTCGACAGACCGTACCCGGACTTGTTGCCCAGGGCAATTGCCTCGTCGAGGGTCCGGTACGTCGTGATGCCGACGATCGGCCCGAACGTCTCGTTCAGGAACAGCTCGTCGTCCGGCTGGACCTTGTCGACGATCACCGGGTGGTAGAACAGGCCCTTGGCGGGATCGCCGACGAAGCCCTTGCGCGGGTTGTCCGCGCCGACCCGGCCGGTGGAGCCGATCACCGCGTGGTGGCCGCTGATCCAGCCGAGCGACTTCTCGAACCCGGCCGCGAACTTCTCGTCCAGCAACGGACCGAACAGCACGTCCTGGGTGGGGTCGCCCATCGCTGCCTCGCGGACGGCTTTGCTGAAGCGGGCGACGAACTCGTCGTGGACGGACTCGTGCACGATCACCGTTCCCAGCGAGGTGCAGCGCTGACCCGCAGTACCGAAGCCGGAGAACAGGGCGCCCTCGACGGCCAGGTCGAGCTCCGCGTCCTCGGTGATCACCATCGGGTTCTTGCCGCCCAGCTCGAGACACGGGGTCTGCAGGTGGCGGCCGCAGAGCTCGCCGATCCGGGTGCCGACCTCGCTCGACCCGGTGAAGCCGACCTTGTCGATCAGCCCGGCCTGCAACGACTGCTCCAGCCCGGCGAAGGTGTCCGGCCCGTCGGCGTACACGAGGTTGAAAACCCCGGCCGGTACGCCGGAATGCGCGAAGATCTCGTAGAACGCGTCCGAGACGACCGCGGAGTACTCCGCCGGCTTCCAGACCACCGTGTTGCCGCAGAGCAGCGCGGGCACGATGTACCAGGACGGGACCGCGACCGGGAAGTTGCCGGCCGAGATCACCGCGACCGCGCCGACCGGGCGGCGGAACGTGAACAGCTGCTTGTCGGGCATCTCCGACGGTACGGTCTGGCCGTAGAGCCGGCGGCCCTCGCCGATGAAGAAGTCGCAGGTGTCGATGATCTCCTGCACCTCGCCCAGCGCCTCCGCGAGCGGCTTGCCGATCTCCCGGGTGACGAGCGCGGCGAGCCGGTCCTTGTTGGCGGTCATCAGGCGCCCGACATGCGCGATCACCTGACCGCGCTGAGGAGCCGGCAGCGCCGCCCACCCCGCCTGCGCGTCCTTGGCTGCCTGGGCGGCCTGGACGAAGACGTCCGGCCCGGCGACGCCGATGGTGCCGACCACGTCGGCGGTGTCCGCCGGATTGGTGGACGGCGCGGTCCGTACCGGATCCGGAACCCGCTCACCGTTGACCACGGACAAGATGACAGACGACACAGGTGGGTCCTCTCGCTCGAACGCTTCGGTGCCCCCCACCCTCAGCCATCCCGCCCGCCTTGCCAACCCCACCCCGCGCGCCCAAGCCCGTCCCGCCTCCAGCCGGGGCATCAGGGCGACTTTGTGCTCCGCCTGAGCGAAATCGGGCCGGCGGGATGCTCAGGTCGAGCACAAAGTGCGGGGTTGGGACGGGTGGCGGAGGGGACTGGGTGGGGATGGCGTGTGAGAGTGCTGGGGTGAGTTTGAGTGATGAGGAGATCGCCGAGCTGTCGGTGGCGGAGCGGCGGGAGTTGATTCGGCGGTTGCTGCCTGAGTCGCCGCTGGGTCCGCAGCGGCGGACGCTGCAGCGGCTCCGGAAGTGGCGGCTGTTGCTGCTGGTGCTCTGCGTCGTGGTGCTGGTGCCGTGGACGGTCTACCTGGCGATCACGCTGCCTAGCCGGTATGTGGCTCGGCACTGGGTCGCGACCTGGGTCGGGTTCGACATCTTGCTGATGGTGATGCTGACGGCGACCGCGATCGCGGGGTGGCGGCGTCGGCAGCTGGTCTTTCCGACGGCGTTCGCGTCCGGCGTACTGCTGATCTGCGACGCCTGGTTCGACGTGATGACGAGTCAGCCGGGCGGTGACCTGCTGCAGGCGGTGCTGAGCGCGCTGATCATCGAGTTGCCGCTCGCGATCGTGTTCATCGCCGGGCCGCTGCGGTTGATGCGGATCGTCGCCACCCGGCACGGGCTGGTCGAGCCGGGCACCCGGATGTGGCGGGTGCCGATCCCGTTGCCGGAGCTCTGGGCCGATCGGGCGGTACCGAAACGGTAGCCTTGTGAACGCAATCACAAGCCGGTAAACTCCGTCGTACAGCAACCATGCCGGAGTTGACTGGAGGCGTACATGACGCAGCGCAAGCCGCCCGGGATGAAGACCGAGGACTGGGTCGAGGCGCAGATCAAGCAGGCGCAGGCGCGGGGCGAGTTCGACGATCTGCCCGGCGAGGGCAAGCCGCTGGCCAAGCTCGCGGACCCGCACGATCCGGACTGGTGGGTGAAGGACTTCATCCGCCGCGAGAAGATCGAGACCGACGCCCTGCTGCCCCCGTCGGTACAACTCCGCAAGGAGAAGCAGGCGCTCCAGGACAAGCTCTCGGTACTCCGTACCGAGACCGAGGCCCGTGACTACCTCCAGGACCTCAACCGCCGAATCCTGATCCAGATCCGCGACGCCACCGGCGTGGTCGTCCCCGTCGGCCCGGTCGACGAGGACGAAATGCTGGCCACCTGGCGCGAAGGCCACGAAGCCCGCCAGGCAGCCCGAGCCCGCCTGCGCGAATCCGAACCACCGCCGGCGCCGAAACGCACCCTCTGGCAACGCCTCTTCACCTAACCACCAACCCGCCCCACCACCGCACCCCCTCCGCCACCATCTGAGGGGTTAACCCCTCAGATGGTGGGTTGCCACCCCAGAAACACGGCAGGCAACCCACCATCTCAGGGGTTAACCCCTGAGATGTGGCGTTAGGGGTGGAGGAGCTTGCGGGCTGCTGAATCGATGGTCTGCTCGCTGAGCAGGACCTGGCGGGCGGCGTTGCCCAGGGGGACGAAGGAGTCTTCGCTGGTTACCCGGGCCAGAGCGCCGGTGTAGCCGGCGTCGATGAGGGTGGCGAGGATGCCTTCGGAGACGCCGCCGGAGCGGCGGGTTTCGTCGACGACCAGGACCCGGCCGGTGGTTGTTGCTTCGCGCAACAAATCCTCCAGCGGCAGGGGAGCCAGCCAGCGGAGGTCCAGGACGCGGGCCCCGGGCAGCCGGGCGGCGACGCGCAGGCTCATCGGCAGGCCGTTGCCGAACGTGACGATGGTGAGCTCGCGACCATCGCCGTACGTCCGCCCCCGCCCGATCGGCACATGCTCCGTCGGGTACGCCGCCACCCACTCGTCGTCGCCATCGACATGCAGATCCCGCCGGTGATACAGCGCGATCGGCTCCAGGAACACCGACACCGTGCCCTCCGCCCGAGCCGCCGCCGCGCACGTCTGCAACATCGCCGCAGCATCATCGGGCCGAGACGGCGACGCGATCACCAGCCCCGGGATGTCCCGCAGCACCCCGATCGCATCGTCGTTGTGAAAGTGCCCGCCGAACCCCTTCTGATATCCATACCCCGCGATCCGCAGCACCATCGGATTGCGGTACTGCCCCTGCGAGAAGAACTTCAGCGACGCGGCCTCCCCACGCAACTGATCCTCGGCATTGTGCAGATAAGCCAGATACTGAATCTCCGGCAACGGCAACAACCCCGAGACGCCAGCGCCCAACGCCAGCCCGAGAATCGACTGCTCGTCGAGCAACGTGTCGAAGACCCGCGCAGCGCCGAAGGACTTCTGCAGCCCCCGAGTCACCCCGTAAACCCCGCCCTTGCGCGCAATGTCCTCACCGAACGCCAACGCCTCCGGATACGACGCAAGCACGTCACTCAGCGCCCGATTGATCGACTGGCTCAGCGTCAGTAGCTCAGGGCCAGTAGAGCGACGAGGCAACGACTCCTCGACGATCGCCGGATCGGGAAGGGCCAGCGGCGCGGCCACGGCAGCGGCCGATGACAGTTGCGGAAGGCCGGCCACTTCGCGCGCGATTCCGAGTACTTCGGCTCGCTTGTTCTCGTAGAGCTCGATCACGTCGTCGGCGTCGTAACCGGTGGCCAGCAGCAAGCGCGCAGTACCGAGCAGGGGGTCGAGTTCCTCGTCGGCGAGCAGTTCGGCCGGAGTCCGGTACGCCGCTTCGACGTCGGACCCCGCATGGCCCATCAGGCGGACCGTGCGCAGCCGCAAGAACGCGGGCCGGCGATTCCGGCGTACGAAGGTCGCCGCCTCGGTCGCCATCGTCAGTGTCGCGGCGAGATCGGTGCCGTCGGCATCGAAGTACCGCAGACCGTGCCGTTGCCCGTACGCCTGCTTGATCCAGCCGTCCGGCGTGCGCACGCTGATCCCGATCCCGTTGTCCTCGCAGACGAGCAGCAACGGCATCGGGATGCCCTGGTACGACGCGTGCAACGCCGCGTTGATCGCGCCCGTCGCCGTCGAGTGGTTCGCCGAGGCGTCGCCGAAGCTGGCCACCACCACGGCATCGGCCGGCCACGGCGACGGTACGCCGAGCTTCGCCGCCCGGGCGATCGAGAAGGCGACCCCCATCGCACGCGGCAGGTGTGAGGCGATCGTCGACGTCTGCGGGATGATCGCCAGGTCGTGCCGCCCGAACACCTTGTGCCGGCCGCCCGAGATCGGCTCGCTGGTAGCCGCCGCGACGCCGAGCAAGATGTCCCGCAGCCCGTCCTTGTCCTGGTACTGCGCCGCGCGCGCCAAGTAGAACGCCCCCGACCGGTAATGCAGCAGCGCGGGGTCGGTCGGCTGGAGAGCCGCCGCGACGGCCGCGTTCCCCTCGTGTCCGGCCGAGCCGATCGTGTAGTAGCCGTGCCCCTGGGATTGGAGCCAGCGGGCGGCCAGGTCGGCGTGACGGCTGCCGAGCTGAGCGTCGTACAGGCTGAGCAGGACGTCGGCCGGGTGATCGCAGGGGACCGGTTTGAGCGCGCGGACCCGGTCGGCGAAGAGCTCGTCGACGGCGGTCACAGGTTGATCCTCACCCGCAACATGATCCGCGAAGTCGCCCGATTCCACAGCCTTGCCCACGGACCGGGCGCGTTCACGCCTTGGCGGGTGCCTCGAACCGGATCATCTCCGACGCCTCGGCGCCACCCCAGTCGATCGGGATCCGCCCCGCCTCGCGCCAGCCGGTACGCCGGTAGAAGTCGACCGCGCCGTCGGGTTTGTCGACGACGTCGAGCACCAGCCGCAGGCCCCGCTCCGCCGCGAAGTCGATCGCAAACTCCAGCAGCCGCCGCCCGAACCCCGCCCGAGTCCGTCGAGGATCCACAAACAACCGCTCCACCAAGGCTGTGTCCGTGCCCTCAGCGGTGACGATCAGGTGGCCTGCGAGCTCGCCCTCGACCGTGAGCACCCAGCAGCCAAGGGCCTCCTCGGGGGACAGCCAGCCGGCTGGGTCGGCGGGCCAGTTGACCGGGTAGGCGGAGTTCTTGTGGACCTCCGCGAGGAGCCGGACGCAGGCGTCGAGGTCGGCCGCGGTGCGGGTCCGGATCAGGGTGCTCGTCATTTTGAGCATGCTTTCATGCTGGACCGGAACCGATCCACGCGGTAAATCGTTGAGAAGGCAGGTTGTTTTCTCCGTGTGAGGCGAGATGCGCGTACCCCTCTGGCTTCGGCGTACGGCGGTGGCCGCCGGCGTCGGGATCGGCACGTCCGGACTGCTGGCCGGTGTGATCATGCTCGGCCCGCTGGCCGCGTCGATCCTGCTCGCCGTCGTCCTCGCGCTGATCTGGCCGCTGGCGGCGGTGATCAAGTACCTCGCCGACGAGACGCCGTACCAGTCCCCGCTGCTCGTCGCGGCCGCGGCCGCAGGGGCCGTGCTCGCGGTGCCGGGGCTGGTCCGGCTGCTCAGCTGGGGAGCGCTCGGGTTCGTGATCGCGATGATCGCGGCGGTCGTCTTCGTGCTGGTCGACCTGGCGCTGCCGGACACCCGTCGCGAGCGGCGGCTGGGCGGACGTCTGCTGGGGCGCCGGCGGCGGCGTGCCGCGGAGTACGGGGGATTGATGGCCCTGACGCATGCGGATCACCTGGAGGACGAGAAGCTGATCGCCTCGCTCCAGTGCCCGCTGACGATCGAGGAGCTGTGCGGGGTCTGGGGGGAGACGACCACGACGCTCGCGCAGGGAGCGGGGCCGCGGGATCGGCAGGCGGTCGCCGAGGTGCGCCGGATCTGCCTCGACGAGTTCGAGCGACGCAACCCCGACGGCTTCCAGCGCTGGCTCGACGCCGGAGCCCCTGCGGACCCCGGCGTCTACCTACTGCCTCAGACGCCTCCGTAGATCCTGCCGCTTACTTCTTGTCGAGGACGGCAGTGACGGCGGTCGCCGTGCTGCGGGCCGACGCCGGGTTCTGGCCGGTGACCAAGCGACCATCGGTGACGACCTGGTCGGTGAAGTTGTCGGCCGGGTGGTGGATCGCGCCGCGGGCGGTCAGCTCGTCGGCCAGCAGGAACGGGACGACCTCGGTGAGGCCGACCGCGCTCTCCTCCGCGTTCGTGAAGCCGGCGACGTTCTTGCCGTCGACCAGGTAGCTGCCGTCGGACAGCTTGAGCTCGATCAGGCCGGCCGGCCCGTGGCAGACCGCCGCGACGACGCCGCCGTTCTCATAGATCCCGGCGGCGAGCGAGGCCAGCTCCTTGGCGCCGGGGAAGTCCCACATCGCGCCGTGCCCGCCCGCGAAGAAGATCGCGTCGTAGTCGGTGGCGGTCAGCTCGGCCGCCGTCTTGGTGTGCTCGAGATCCGCCTCGGCGAAGAACTGCTTCTGGTCCGGGTCGGCCTCGTCGAGACCGTCAACCGGCGGCTTGCCACCGGCGACCGAGACGAGCTCGACGTCGTAGCCGGCCTGCTTGAAGACGGTCCACGGCTCGGCCGCCTCGCCGGCGTAGAAACCAGTACTCCGGCCGGTGTCGCCGAGCTGGGAGTGGCTGGTGAGGGCAATCAGTACGCGTGTCATGGGTCCATCATGGCCAGGTCGACCCATCGGAGACCAATAGGCATCCGTTGGGCGAGGCATAGGATTCCTGATGTGCCGATCTCGCTCGACCTGCTGCGCAGCTTCCTGGCGATCCACCGCGCCGGGTCGATCACGGCCGGCGCCGAGCAGCTGGGGCTGTCGCAGCCGACGGTGACGGCGCACCTCAAGGCGCTGGAGGCGGCGGTCGGGCGACCGCTGTTCGAGCGCCGCGCGCGCGGCGTACTGGCTACTGCAGCGGGTGACGAGCTGGCCCGTCGCATCGCCGACCCGATCGACACGCTCCAGGGGCTGGTCGTCGACGAGCTGGACGAGCCGGTCGCCACCACGGTCCATCTCGGCGGCCCAGCCGACTACATCAGCCACCAGGTCCTACCCGCCCTCGCCGGCCGTCTGGCCGAAGGCCTCCAACTCCGCACCCGCTTCGGTCTCCCCGATGACCTCATCGCCGGGCTGCTGGATCGCTCCCTCGACGTCGTCATCAGCTCGACCCGCCCCCGCCGCCCCGGCGTACAAGTCACACCCCTCTACGACGAAACCTTCGCCCTGGTGGCCGCACCCCGCTGGTACTCCGGTACGCCGGTGCACACCCCCGACCAACTACGCCACATCCCCCTGGTCGCGTACGCCGAAGAGGCCCCGATCCTCCGCCGCTACTGGCGCAGCGTCTTCGGCGTACGCCTGACCAGAAGCGTCGCCCTGGTAGTCCCCGACCTCCGAGGCGTCCTGACCGCCGTCCGAGCCGGCGCCGGAGCAAGCGTCCTACCGCTCTACCTCTGCGAGGAAGACCTCCGCACCGGCCGACTCCGCCTGCTAGCCGACCCCGACCTCCCACCCCTCAACACCGGCTACCTAGCCATCCGCTCCGACGCCGGCCCCCGCAGCCCCGCCAGCCTGCTAAGAACCGTCCTCCTCGAAACCCTGCGTTAGCTCCTCGAGCCGAGCGCGCAGCATCCGCGGCCGGAGGATCTGGTAGGCGATCAGGAGCGGGATGGCTACCACCAGCGGAATGTGCCAGAACGAGCCTGGGTCGGCGAACAGGCCGATGACGCTGACGACCAGCAGCAAGCTCAAGATGATCAGCGACCGCGTCCGCCCGAGGCGCAAGAGCTCAAGCTGCCGGTTCGCCAGCCGGATCGCCGCGGCGCGCACCTCCGGGTCGGCCGGAACCGGACCCCGCCGCAACGCACGCCCTGCGGCTCGCTGGTCGGCCCGCGAGGCCTCCGGCCCCACCGCCTGCACCAGAGGTAGCAGGCGCTTGCGCCAAGCGAAGGCCATCGCAATCCCGAAAGCCAGCCCAACGGCCGCCCCGGAGATCACCGCGGACCTGAGGCTGCTGCCGTCGTTCCTGCTGAGCGCCCCCATGTAAGCACCGAACGGAACCCCGGTCAGCAGACAGATCACCCAGGCCGGAGCCTTCTCAACAGATATGCGCACACCCGATGATCACTCATCCGAGGCCGATCCTGGGTCCGACTCGGTTGCAACTTGTTGCAGCGGGTCAGCCGGTCTTGAGGACAGCGATCCGGGCGCGGAGGTACTTCGGGCGGATGATCTGGTCGGCGATCAGGGACAGGCAGATCGCGATCAGTGCAATCGGCCAGGGTGCGTCGTCGAAGACGAGGGTGCTGGCGATGATGGCGGCCAGCACGAGCGGCCAGATGATCAGCGACACCCTGCGCCGGCCAGTGAGAAGGTTCAGTTGGTACTCCGCCAAGCCGATCGCTGCCGCACGGACCTCGGGATCGGCGGGGACCGGCCCACGCCGTACGGCGCGAGTCGCGGCGCGGCGCAGAGCCGGTGAGGTGTTCGTGCCCAGCGCTAGCCGCAGGAGGGGGCGCTGCCGATTCGAGGCGATGGTCATCGCCAGGCCGAAGAACAGGCCGAGCAGGATCCCGGAGACCACCGCTGACTCGGCGCTTCCCCCGTCCTTCGTGACGGAGATTCCCATCGCGACGCCGAACGGCACGCCCATCAGCAGGACCGAGGCCCAGGTGGGGATTGTCCCCAGTCGTCCACGCATGCCCAAGGATCACCCAGCCCAGGGTGATTCGGTAGTCCGGCGTGCCTGGGTTTGCAGGTAGTTGCAGCGGTCAGGCGGCCCGCTTCTTCGCCGCGCTCTTCTTGGGCGCCGTCTTCTTGGCAGCAGCTTTCTTCGCCGGTGTCCTCTTGGCGCCCGCGGTCTTCTTGGCCGGGGCTTTCTTGCCGGCGGCGCGGCGGGACCTGGCGGCTTCTACGCTGGCTCGGAGGGCGGTGACCAGGTCGGTCGTGGTGGTCGCCTCGGGGGCTTCCTCGCTGAGGACGATCTCCTTGCCCTTGCGTTTGTCGGCGACCAACTTCTTCACGCGTTCGGTGTAGCTGTCCTTGTAGTCGCCGGCCCGCCAGGTGCCGCTCATCGCCTCGACCAGGTCGACGGCCATCTTGAGTTGTTTGGTGGCGGACGACTTGGCGGGGAGGTCGCCCAGTTCCTTGGCGGGGTCGCGGATCTCGTCGGCGAAGAACATCGTCTCCAGCACGAGCACCTTGCCGTCGGCGCGGATCGCGGCGAGGTACTCCTTGCTGCGCATCACGAACGACGCGATGCCGGCCCGGTTCGTCTTGGCCAGGGCGTCCCGCAACAGTCCGTACGACGAGGCGTTCCCGGCATCCGACGGCGCCAGGTAGTAGCTCTTCTGGAAATGGATCGGATCGATCTCGTCCAGGTCGACGAACCGGCTGATCTCCAGCGACCGCGACCGACCGGGCGCGATGTCGGCCAGCTCCTGCTGCTCGACGATGACGTACTCGCCACCGCCGACGTCATGGCCCTTCACGATCTTCTCGTAGTCGACCTCACGCCCGGTCCGCTCGTTCACCCGCTTGTTCCGGATCCGGTCCGACGTACCGCGCTGGAACTGGTGGAAGTCGAGCTGGTGCTCCTCGGTCGCCGAGTACAACCCGACCGGCACCGAGACCAGCCCGAAGCTGATGAACCCACTCCAGATCGCCCGCGCCATCATCGGTTCCCTTCATGCGACACCCAGTCGGATGCCCGGTACCCGATCAGAGCCGGTTGTACCGTTTCCGCGCCTCGCGGCTCTCCTTCTGGGCCGCCCGGGCAGCCTTGCGAGCCTCGTCCAGCTCCTCGCCGACCCGATGCACCGCCTCCTGCGCCTCGATCAGCGCATCCCGCGCATCGCTGAGCTGGGTATCGAGATCAGCGACAACAGCCTCCGCTGCCTCCGCCGCCGCGAGTGCATCGTCCAGCTCCTTCTTGGCCTCAGCCTTCTCAGCCGCCTCGCGATCTTCCTGCTCCCGCTCGGCCTTCTCCCGCTTCGCTCGCGCAGCAGCCGTCTCGGCATCTTCCTCAGGCTCAGCCGGTACGTCGCTCTTGGCCCGGCGTCGCTCCTGCGCCCGCTGCCGCCGCTCGTCGGTCAGCGGCGTGACCGTCGACGGCTCCCCGCTCTCGTCGACAACCCCGAAACCGACATGCCGCAGCGCGCTGCTCAACCGAGCCTCACGCACCGCCTCACCCGCCGCGGGATCGACCAACCCCGCATCGAGCGTCTCCCGAAGCTTCTGCGCGACATCCGCGCTGACCTTCTGCCCCTCGCGCTCAGCCAGCTCCGCCGCGGACTTGGAGAGCTGATCGAGGAGCTTGTGCCGCCGAGGCGTCAGCTCCCGCAGCTTCTCACCATCGAGATCAGCCGTCGCCTGCCGGAATTCGTCACCCAACGCCAGCAGATCATCGATGTCGTCCGGCGACTCCCGGGCCAGCAGATTCGCCAGCCACGCGGCAACGGTCGGCTTGCGCAGCGCCTTCAATCGCGTGGACCCGAGCTGATCCCCATCAGCCTTCAGCTGCTTGGCCAGCTCGTTGCGCCGGGAGATGAAGTCGGCCGACGGCGCTGCGT
Organism: Kribbella ginsengisoli; assembly: GCF_039537185.1. Lineage (NCBI taxonomy): Bacteria > Bacillati > Actinomycetota > Actinomycetes > Propionibacteriales > Kribbellaceae > Kribbella > Kribbella ginsengisoli. The sequence continues at coordinate 97,767 of NZ_BAABAA010000008.1, forward strand.
ACAGCGCGTCGGCCGCTTCGTCGAAGTCCATGCCCCGACGCTACCGGACCAACCGGCCGCGATCGGAGCATTCGATCCTGGTCAGTCCTTGAACGCGTCCTTGACCTTCTCGCCGGCCTGCTTCAGGTCCGCGACGGACTTGTCCGCCTGTCCCTCGGCCTGCAGGTCTTCGTTGTCCGTCGCGTCGCCGGTCTTCTCCTTGATCTTGCCCTTGGCTTCCTCGGCGGAGTTCTTGAGCTTGTCTCCGATACCCATCGGGTCTCTCCTCTGTCGCTGCGAATCGGACCAACCCCCGGTGCCCCGCCGCGCGAGAGCTAACCATCGACCTCTTGTAATCGTTTACGTAAGCGATTACAAAGCAGCTATGCGCGTGACTGTCCCGGCCCTCGCGGCCGCCCTCCTGGTCAACTTCCTGCTGCCGTCAGCCGGCCCCGCGACGCCTGCGAAGGCACCCGAGCCGGGCACCATCACCGCCACCAGCTTCCGGTCGGCCACGCTGGGTGAAGACCTTGCCTACAACGTGTATCTGCCCGCCGGGTACGCCGCTTCGACCGCGAGCTACCCGGTCCTCTACCTCCTGCACGGCCGCGGCGACTCGATGGCCGCATGGACCCAGCTGAAGGGGCGACTCGACGCGATGATCGCGGCCGGCGACATCCCGCCGACGATCGCGGTCATGCCCGACGCGCCGTGGAGCAGCCGGGCGAGCTACTACGTCGATTCGGCGTACAGGGACAAGGGCAAGGAGCCGGGGCGGCCGGTCGAGACGGCGTTGATCCATGACCTGGTGCCGCACGTGGATGCGACCTATCGGACCATCACCGACCGGACCGGGCGGGCGATCGCCGGGTACTCGATGGGTGGATCGGGCGCGCTGCGGTACTCGATGGTCCATCCGGAGCTGTTCGGCGCCGCGATCGTGCTCAGCCCGGCGGTGTACTCACCCCAGCCGCCGAAGGACTCAAGCGCACGGGAATTCGGTGCCTACGGCAAGGGCAAGGACGAGTTCAGTGAGGCGATCTATCGCAAGCTGAACTATCCCGAAGCATTCAAAACCTTTGCGGGCAAGGGGTTGCCGTCGCATCTGTTCATTGCCGTGGGTGACGACGAATACAAGAATCCGAAGCCGAAGGACTACCAGCACGACCTCGACTTCGAGGCGCACGTGGTGTTCAACCAGGCGGTGCGGGTGCCGGGGCTGACGAGTGAGTTCCGGGTGGTCGACGGCGGGCATGACTGGGAGGTCTGGGGGCCGACGTTCGCCGAAGGCGCGAAGTACGTGTTCCAGTTCATCGGCAAGCCACCCGTGACGCCGATGAAGGCCGCCCTGTCCGGTACGCCGGGGGAGGACCGCGCGGGTGGTGTCGCGGTCGACGAGGCGGGCAACAGTTATGAGGCGATCGCCGCCGAGGGGTCGATCGAGGGGCAGCCGTACGCCGGGGGCAAGGACGTCGCGCTGACGAAGTACGGGCCGGATGGCGGGCGGGTGTGGACGCGGGAGTTCGGGACGGCGGGAACCGAGCGGGCGTACGGGGTGGTGCTGGATGCTTCGGGGCGGCCGGCCGTGGTGGGTTACACGACTGGCAGTGGGTCGGATGATGCGTTCGTGGCGCAGTACGACGTACAGGGGAATCAGCGGTGGTTCACCAAGGTGGGGACGGCGGTTGCCGATCGCGGGTACGCGGTGGCTGCGGATGCCGATGGTTCGATCTATCTGGGCGGATACACGAAGGGTGAACTGGGTGGGGTGAATGCGGGGGACAAGGACGTGTTCCTCGCCAAGCTGGATGCCGAGGGCAAGCAGGTTTGGGTGCGGCAGTTCGGCAGTGCCGGTGAGGAGAAGGGGATGGGGCTGGCGGTGAGTGGCGATGGCGTCTATCTGGCGGGGATGACGGCAGGGGCGCTGGGCTCACCTGTTGGCGACGTCGATGGGTTCGTTGCGCGGTTCGATCGGGACGGAAATCGTGCGTGGGTGAAGCAGTTGGGGACCGCGCAGGCGGATGAGTTCTGGGCGATGACTGCTGATGGGGCCGGCGGGGTGTTGCTCACGGGCTACACGGCGGGCTCGTACGCGGGTGAATTGGCCGGCGACAAGGATCTGATCGTTGCGCGGGTCGATGACGCGGGGGCAGTGGTGTGGAATGACCAGGTCGGGACGACGGGCAACGACAAGGGCGCGGCGATCGCGCGTGACGAGACCGGGTTTGTCGTTGCAGGGTTCACCGATGGAGCGTTGGGGGCTGCGGTGGGCAAGTTCGATGTGGTTCTGCTGCGGTACGAGGCTGATCAGACACGCGCGTCGGTGGAGCAGTTCGGCACCACCGAGGACGACGGTGCCGACGCCTTCGCCGAGGCCAACCTGTTCGTCGCGGCGCAGCATGGCAGGACGTATGTCTCCGGCCTGACTGCCGGCGACACCGCTGACCAGCAGGCACTGGGTAATGGTGATGTCTTCCGCCGCTAGTGCGCCAGTTGCGTGCGGAGGCGGTCGAGGATGTTGCGGAGGAGGCGGGAGACCTGCATCTGGCTGACGCCCAGCTCGTTGCCGATCTCCTCCTGGGTGAGACCGCCGCAGAAACGGAGGGCGAGGATCTGACGGTCCCGGTCGTCGAGGTCGGAGACTGCCGGGGCGAGAGTGTGGACGTTCTCGACCAGCTCGTAGCCCTCTTCGGCGTCGGCGACGGTGTCGACCAGGCGTGCGCCGTTGTCGGCTGCGGCGGGCGCGTCGAGTGAGAGCGTGTTGAAGCAGCCACGCACGGATGCGGCCTCGGCGACCTCGCCGGCGTCGGTGCCCAACGCTTCGGCCGTCTCCTCGTCGGTGGGGAGGTGGCCGAGTTGCTGGGTCAGCTCGGGCTCGGCGGCGGCGATGGATCCCTGCATCTCCTGGACCCGGCGCGGCGGCCGGACGACCCACGCGCAGTCGCGGAAGTAGCGTTTCAACTCGCCGCGGATCGTCGGTACGGCGTACGAGAGGAAGGCCGTCGACGCGTCGGGGCGGTAGCCGTTGGCCGCCTTGACCAGGCCGAGGTAGGCGACCTGGTCGAGGTCGTCGCTGTCGACGCCCTTGCGGCGGTAGCGGGAGGCGATCGAACGCGCGACCGGCGCGTTCAGGATGACCACCTCGTCGAGCAGTTCCTGCCGGCGCGGGTCGGCCATGCCGTCCGCCTCGGCGAGCAGTTGGTGGGTGGAGTCCGCGATCAGAGTCTGCGATTCGGTACTACGGACAGGTGCGATCGTCACGGTGAGAAACCTCGTCGTGTCGGTCCTGCGGCTGTGGCGTCATTGCTGAACCACTCCCTCCACCAGATCAAACCGATCCGTCACACGCAACCCCTCCCGTGTTACAGCTGTTTGAATCTCGCACCGTTTGGACTGCTTCGCGGCGGGCACCTGAAGTGGGTCAAGAAACGTCGGGAGGGGTCCTCGACGTGTAGTCGCACGGGGTATCAGCCGCCGGACCGCGTCAGTGGTTCCGGCTTGTAGAGAAAGGAACGACCATGCTCCTGATTCTCTGGATCATCGCGGCGATCCTCGTCATTTCCGGGATCGTCTCCCTCGTCCGAGGCCAGCTCCTGATGGGTGCTGCCCTCATCGTCGTCGGCCTCCTCGTAGGCCCCGGCGGCGTGAGCATCTTCACGTAACCCCAGGGTGGCGAGCCCACATCTGGTGGGCTCGGACAGGTAACGGTGGCCTTGAACAAGACATACCTTGTTCAAGCCCACCGTTTGGTGTTCATGCCCACCACATGTGGGCTTGCCGCGAGGGTCAGGGGTGGCGGAGGACTCGTTGGGCCGTGGCCATGCGGAGGGCTTCCAGGTCTTCGATCTGCTGGGCCACCTGGGTCAGGAGGCTGTCCAGTTCGGCTGCGTCGAAGTGGGGTTCTTCGTCGGCCAGGGCCCGCAGAGTGCGGAAGCCGGCCGCTTTGCCCTCGACGGCGATCCGGAGGGTTTCGAGCTCGACCAGGTCGCTCAGTGGGGAGCGGCGGAGTAGCTCGCCGTTGGGCTTCAGGCGGGAGAGCTTCTCGGCCATCCAGGCGCCGGCGTTCTTGAGCTGGTCGGGCTTGGCGCCGACGGCGGCCAGGTAGCGTTCGAGGGCGGTTCGCTCCTCCTCGACCTCCTGCACCATCTTGGCCAGCGCGGTACGGACGACCGGGTCGGTCTGCTGGTCAGCGGCTCGCTTGAACAGCTCGATGCCGGCGGCTGACCCCGCGTAGTGGTCCTGCAGGTACGTGGCGAGGCGTGATTCGTCGATCATCACGATCTAGTACCCGGCCGGCAAACACTGCCGGTACTTGTCAGTGTTCGCCGGTTGACTGGCCGGTGTGAGAGCTGACTGTTGTGGCGTGGTGGATCTGAGGCAGTACACCGTGTATCCGGGGATGCGGGACGAACTGGTCCGGGTCTTCGACGAGGCGTTCGTCGAGGGGCAGGAGGCCCACGGGATGCATCTCGTCGGGCAGTTCCGCGATCTCGACGATCCGGAGCGGTTCGTGTGGATCCGCGGCTTTCCCGATCTGGCGACGCGTGCGGCAGCGCTGAACGGCTTCTACTACGGGCCGGTGTGGAGGGAGCGTGGCGCCGAGGCCAATGTGACGATGAAGGACTCGGACAACGCCTTGCTGCTGAAGCCGCTCGAGCTCGGTGATGGGTATCCGGAGCTGGGCGCGGCCAGGCCGCCGATCGGTGCCACCGAGATTCCGTCGTCGGTGATCGCCGGGGCGGTTTATCACCGTGGTTCGCCTGACGACGGGTTCGTGGAGTACTTCGCAGACCAGATCGCTCCGGTGCTGACGGCGACCGGCGCGGCCCTCGCGGCGACCTTCGAGACACTTGTCGCCGAGAACAACTTTCCGGCGCTGCCGCTGAGGGACGAGGTAGTGCTCGCCTGGTTCGCCGTCTTCCCGGGCGATGCGGCGTACACCGAGCATCGCCGGCAGCTCGACAGTTCGCGGACCTGGCAGAACAAGATCCTGCCGGAGATCATCTGCCGCTCGATCGCCCCGCCGCAGCAACTCCGCCTCCGGCCGACCGCCCGCTCACAGTTCCGCTGATCGCGCTGCGTTGCTCGCGGGTGGCGCTAGAGCACTCGCGGTGCTGTCTGTTGCTGACGGGCGGTGCGGAGCAGGACTCTGGTGCGCAGTTCGTCGCGGCCGACCAGCTCGCGGAGTTCGGTCAGTACCCGGTCGGCGGTGTGGCGGAGGTGGTCGAGATCGGCGTCCGGGTTGATCGTCGTCTTGAGCTCGGCGACGACCTCGCCCCGATCGGTGATGAGATGACCGCTGCAGGATCGTACGGCGGGGTCCGCGGCCAGCACCTGAGCAGCAGCACCGACTGCGGAGTCGACGTCGGCGCTCAGCCGGCCGTCGCCCGAGCTGCCATCGAGGGAGAGCCGGTTGATCCGGCGGCGTGGGATGTGCCGCAGCAGCCAGCCCAACGCCAGCAGGACGAGGACGATCCCGGCCGCACCAGTTGCCCACGGCCACCAACTCTCGGCGACGACGGCCGGCGCGCCGGTGATCCGGATCTTCGATGGGGCGTCGGCGAAGACGTCGTACTTCCAGGCGAGCGCCGCCGCGCCACCGGCGAGGAGCAGCAGGCCCAGTACGAAAGCGGCCACGCGATCCAGAGCGATCAGTCCTCGGCCCATCTCAGCTCTCCTCCAAGCGCACTCGGGTACGGATGCGGGGTGGCCGGCTCAACGGTGCGAGCCGGCTGGTGACGGCGGCCTCCAGCTCCTCGCCGACATGCGCCGCATCCGTGGTGGTGACGGCATCGACGCTGATCCGTCGCCGCTTCGCCGAAGTCGTTGCCGAGAGCACCGATCCGACCTCCGAGGCAGCGCCCGCGGCGAGCCGGGCGGCGTCCTTGGGACGGATCCAGACCGACGAGTCGCCGATCTGCCACTGCGTCGTACGGCGCGGCTTGAGGGCGGCGATCAGGAACCACAACCCGACCAGCACTGCGACGATGCCCGCGGGCAGCATCCAGTCGGCGGGCTCGATCAGCTTGATGCGATCGGCGAGCCAGCCCGACCAGGAGGTGCCCTTCACGACGTCGAGTGTCTGCAGGGCGTCGCGGATCGCCGCTGCGCCGAGGAGTCCGAGGGCGATCGCGCCGATGATGCCGACGGGTACCGCGGCCGGCGTACGGACCGGTCGTTTGGCTGCGGTCACAACACCCTCCTTGGCTGCGTGGTGGTCAGTTCGCGCTCAGGAAGGACGGTGTCGATGTGGACGTCGACGGTGTCGACCTCGAGACCGGTCAACGCGTTCACCTGCTCGGCGACGGCCGCGCGGGTGTCGGCGGCGACCTGGGCGAATGGGCGCCCCCAGAGCACGGCGATCCTGAGCTGGAGCCGCACCCGTTCGCCGGCCTGCCGCGCCTCCGCACGCGGCAGGCCGCGCCCGAAGGTCGCCTCCTGCTTGGCCACACCCGGCACCCGGGTAGCCGCCACCTCGGCGATCCGCTCGGTCACCCGCGACTTGATCTCCGTCCGACCGCGACCGTCCAACTCAGCCAGGCCGGCCGGCTCAGCCGCGAGGAGGGCCTCGTCAGCCACGGCGCTTCGGCCGGAAGACGTCATCAATGGACTTGGCGCCTTCCAGGTACCGCCCGACCGCGTACCCGACACCGCCCAGTACAAGCGCGAGCAGGAACCCCAAAAACCCACCCGCCGCAGCCGCGACCGCCAGCAACAACCCAGCGAACAGCCCGATGATCGGATAACTCACGAGATCTCCTTGGTGACAACGTCCTCGACAGTGACAAACACCGGTACGCCGGTGAGCTCCGCAACCAGATCACGAACAATCTCGGCGGTCGCCCGCACAGGCTCACCCCAAACGAGCGTCACATGCACCTCAGCCCGCTCCGGCGTGATCCGGACCCCCGAAACCCGCCGCCCGGGCAGGTAGGTGGCAACCTCCCCGAACACCCCACCGTGCAGGCCGACAACCCCCGGCACAGAACGCACCAGAGCCGCCACCTGCTCAGCAAGATCTTCGGTCATTGGACCCGGCGTTCCGGCTGGTCGTCGGTGTCTTCGGAGTCGTCTTCGCCGTCGAGGTGGACGTCGCTGACGGCGATGTTGACCTCGGTGACTTCGAGGCCGGTCATGCGTTCTACGGCGCTGATGACGTTGCGGCGGATGCCCTGGGCGAGGTCGGCGATGCTGACGCCGTAGTCGGCGACCACCTCGATGTCGACGGCGGCTTGTTTCTCGCCGACCTCGACGGAGACGCCCTGGGAGAGGTTGGTGCGGGAGCCGGGGATGCGTTCACGCAGCATGCCGACGGCGCGGGCGGTACCGCCGCCGAGGTTGTGCACGCCGGTCACCTCGCGGGCCGCGATCCCGGCGATCTTCGAGACCACCGTGTCGGCGATCGCCGTCCGGCCGTACTCGCTCACCAGCGCGCTGGTCGCCGGCTCGAGCTCGGCTCCGGCCTTCGCGGTCCGGCTCGGTGTGGTCAGGCTCGTGTCAGCCATGTCATCCCCTCGTTGATTGCCATCTGCAACTGTGTTCGACACTCGGTAGGACGAGGCGAACAGCCCCGATGTCACGCGCATCGCCTAGGTTGTTCGTGTGAACGGGGTCACTGGATCGGTGCGAGTTACCGTACGGCCGCAGGCCGACGGTTGGTCGCAGGCCGGTGACGACGCGCTGCGCCGGGCAGCCGCCCTCGGGGACTCGGACGCGTTCGCGGCGGTGATCGAGCGGCACGGTCCGGCGATGTTCCGGTACGCGCGCCGTATGCTCAACGATCACGGCGATGCCGAGGAGGTGGTCCAGGATGCGTTCGTCGCTGCCTGGAAGGCGCTTCCCGACTTCCGTGGCGACTCCAAGCTGCGCACCTGGCTGTTCACCCTCACCGCCCGCAAGGCGATCGACCTGCTGCGCAAGAAGCGACCGACGCCGGTGGCCGACGAGACGCTCACCGCTCTGCCGGCCGGCGGCTCCGACCCGGTCGAGCCGGCCGTCCGGACCGAATTGCTCGAAGCGCTCGACGCCGCGTTGGCCGAGCTCCCGGACCGGCAACGCGCGGTCTGGTTGCTCCGGGAGGTCGAGGAGATGAGCTACCTCGAGATCTCCGAGGTGCTCGCGACGACGCCGACCGTCGTACGAGGTCAGCTGGCCAGAGCCCGGGTGGCGCTCCAGGAGAAGCTGGAGGACTGGCGATGACCGAAGACATCCTGCGCCGCGCCGCGGCCGAAGCCCGCTCGGCTCCCGAGCCGGGCTGGGTCGACATCTCCGCCCACATCCAGCAGAAGCTGCGCTCGGTCACCCGCCGCTCCCGCCCGATCCTGGCCGAGGCCGACAGCGGCGGTCCCCTGTACGTCGCGGACCACGTCCTGGTCAGCCAGCTCCGCGTCGCCATCAACGCGCTGCCCGGCTGCGAGCTGTCCCGCGTCTCCTTCGTCGGCGAGGACGGCCGGGCCACCGGCGCGGTTGTCGAGGTCATCGCCTCCTACGGCCAGGACCTCGCCGCCCTCGGCGAGCAGGTCAAGGCGATCACCTTCGAGGTCATCACCGACCTCCTCGGCCCGGTCGAACCCCCCTTCGGCACCGACGGCATCGACGTCACCATCACCGATCTGAACGACCGCTGATAAATCAGTTGCGCCGCTGAGAAGCGGGCTGCATCCTGTTCGGGATTGTGCAGCTACGAATGCTGCCTGGACTAAGGAGGGCTGGACGAATGGCCATCACTGCGCTGCGGCATGTCCGCGTCAGCCTCACTTCTTTCTCCAGGAGCACATCCGATGTCTTCCGACGTCTTTCGTACCGACCACCAACTCTCTGACCTCGACGATCGCTGGGCCGCACTGGCCGGCGACGAGTCCGAACCGGACGTTGCCGACGCCTTCGTCTTCCACTTCAGCGAAGTGGAAGAGCAACTGGCGCCGGATCAGCGCTGGTCGACCTGGCTGGATGTCGAGCGCGGCTCTCGCGGGCCTGAGCCCCGCCCCTCGTGGGTGGTGACGGAACAGGCCGCGATCGATACCGAGCTCGGCATCCTCAAAACCGGTAAGGAGGCCGATGTCTTCCTGCTCGAGCGAGCAGTGGAGCAGATCGGCGACAACCCCGCGCGACGGTCGCTGCTGGCCGCCAAGCGGTACCGCAGTGAAGAGCACCGCTCGTTCCACCGCAGTACGTCGTACGTCGAAGGCCGGCGTACCCGCAACAGCCGTGACACCCGCGCCATGGCGAAGAAGACCTCACACGGTCGCAGCGTCGCGGCCGGGCAATGGGCCTACGCGGAGTGGGACGCTCTCTGCCGGCTCTGGAAGGCCGGGGTCCCGGTTCCGTACCCGGTCCAGGTCGACGGCACCGAGCTGTTGATGGAGTTCATCGACGACGGTGACGGCGGCGCGGCACCCCGGCTGGCGCAGGTCCGGCCCAAGGGCGAGCTGCTCAGCTCGTACTACGAGCAGCTCCGCGACGGTATGCGCGAGCTGGCCAGAGCCGGCCTGGCGCATGGCGACCTGTCGCCGTACAACGTGCTGGCCCAGGGCGAGCGGATCGTGATGATCGATCTCCCGCAGGTCGTCGACATCGTCGGCAACCCGAAGGGGATGGACTTCCTGATGCGCGACTGCCACAACATGTGCACCTGGTTCACCAACCGCGGCCTGGAGGTCGACGAACACGAACTCTTCGCCGACCTCCTCACCATGGTGTTCTAGCGCGCAATCGCCTGCTGCAGCAGGGGAACCAGCGGTACCAGCCGGTCGGGGTGGGCGTCGACGAGACCGTCGACATGATTGCCCGCCTCGACCCGCTGGTATGCGAACAGTCGCGCCCGTCCCGCGCGCCGGACCATTCCGGCGTACACGTCGGAGTCCTGACTGATCGGCAGCAGGCTGTCGAGGGTGCCATGGATGGTGGTCAGCGGGCGACCGATCCTTCCGGTCAAGGCGATCCGGCGCACTGCCTGCTGCGCGGCCGGCCGGGCCGCGTAGTCGTAGTCGGCCTCGCTCCCCGTGTAGGCCGGATCGAGTTCGGCCGTGTAGATCCGCTGGGTCAGCTTCCAGTAGACCGCGTAGTGGTAGTCCCACAGGAAGTCGGAGCGGGGGTCGAAGCCGGCCGCGACGATCCGCGCGGCCGACTGCTGCTCATAGCCTTTGATTGCCGGGGGCAAGAAGGTGAAGAGGTTCGGCCCCTGGACGGTCCACAGCGTGCCTTCGAGGTCGACGCCGCGGGTGTAGAGCTCCGGATGGTTCTCCAGTTGCCAGCGAACCAGATAGCCACCGTTCGAGATCCCGGCGGCAACAACTTCGCGCGGCGGACGGCCGTAGCGCTGGGCGACGACGGCTCGCGCGGCCAGGGTCAGCTGGGTGGTCCGCTGGTTCCACTCGACGATCGCGTCACCTGGCCGGACCCCGTCGGTGAAGAAGTTCGCGCCGGTGTTGCCTTTGTCGGTGGCCGCGTACGCGTACCCCTTCGCGAGCACCCAGTCCGAGATCGCCCGGTCGTTCGCGTACTGCGCCCGGACGCCGGGTGACCCCGCCACCACCAGCCCGCCGTTCCACTTCTCCGGCAACCGGATGACGAACTGCGCGTCGTGGTTCCAGCCGTGATTGGTGTTCGTATGCGAACTGTCCGGGAAGTACCCGTCGAGCTGCACACCCGGTACGCCGGACTGCTGCGGCAGCCCAGCATGCGTCAGCCCCGCGTAGTCCGCCGGATTGGTATGCCCCGAGCCGACCGTCCCCGCGGTCGTCAGGTCATCCAGGCAAGCGATCACCTGGTACTGAGCCCCTGGCACCCGCAATCGCGGGCAGCCCTGAGCCTCGGCCGGTGTGGCGATACCACCGGCCAGCAACAACACGGCGACGGACAAAGCGAGGCGGCGCATAGCTGGTCCTCCCAGGGTTGACTGCGCGCAACGCTAGGAGCGGGGCCGGTGTCCGGACAGGGGGTCTGGGCACATAAGACCCGCTGTCCGGATGGGCTGTCAGGACACTGCTTTGGCGGCCGCTCGACCTGCGGTGCGGCCGGTGAAGAGGCAGCCGCCGACGAAGGTGCCTTCGAGTGAGCGGTAGCCATGGATGCCGCCGCCGCCGAAGCCGGAGACCTCGCCGGCCGCGTAGACGCCGGGCAGTGGGGTGCCGTCGGCGCGGAGTACCCGGGAATCCAGATCGGTCTGCAGGCCGCCGAGCGACTTGCGGGTCAGGATGTTGAGCTTCACCGCGATCAGCGGCCCGGCCTTGGGATCGAGGATCTTGTGCGGTGGCGCGACCCGGATGAGCTTGTCGCCGCGGTAGTTCCGGGCGCCGCGCAGCGCGGTGACCTGGAGATCCTTGGTGAAGGTGTTGTCCATCTCGCGGTCGCGGGCCAGGATCTGGCGCTCCAGGTCGGTGTAGTCAATCAGGTCGGAGCCGGCCACCTCGTTCATCCCGCGGACCAGGTCGGACAGGTTGTTGCGGACGACGAAGTCCGCGCCCTTGTCCATGAAGGCCTGTACGGGAGCGGTCGCGCCACCACGGGCCCGGCCGAGCACGCCCTTGATGTCCTTGCCGGTCAGGTCCGGGTTCTGCTCCTGCCCCGAGAGCGCGAACTCCTTCTCGATGATCTTCTGGGTGAGCACGAACCAGCTGTAGTCGTAGCCGGTCTTCATGATGTGCTCGAGCGTGCCGAGAGTGTCGAAGCCTGGAAACAAGGGCACCGGCAGCCGCTTGCCGGTCGCGTCGAACCACAGCGACGACGGGCCGGGCAGAATCCGGATCCCGTGCGAGGGCCAGATCGGGTCCCAGTTGCGGATGCCCTCGGTGTAGTGCCACATCCGGTCGCGGTTCACGTACCGCCCGCCGGCCGCTTCGGTGATGCCGAGCATCCGGCCGTCGACATGCGCCGGTACGCCGGTGATCATCTCCTTCGGCGCCTTGCCGAGCCGCTCGGGCCAGGACTCCCGGACCAGATCGTGGTTGCCGCCGATCCCGCCCGACGTCACGATCACCGCCTGCGCGGTCAGAGCGAAGTCCTCCACCTCGACGCGCGAACTGGAGACACCGCGGGCCACTGTGCTCGGCTCGAGGACCTTGCCGGAGACGCCGTCGACGACACCGCCGGTCACCGTCAGCTCGTCCACCCGGTGCCGGAACCGGAACTCCACCAGCCCCTTCGCGACGGCCTCGCGGACGCGACGCTCGAAGGGCGCGACCAGACCAGGCCCGGTGCCCCAGGTGATGTGGAAGCGAGGCACCGAGTTGCCGTGACCGTCAGCGTTGTACCCACCGCGCTCGGCCCAGCCGACGACCGGGAAGAACCGGACGCCCTGGCCGTGCAGCCACGGCCGCTTCTCACCGGACGCGAAGTCGACGTACGCCTCGGCCCACTGCCGGGCCCACTTGTCCTCGTCGTCCAGCCGGTCGAAACCGGCCGAGCCGAGCCAGTCCTGCAGCGCGAGATCGCGGGAGTCCTTGATGCCCATCCGGCGCTGCTCGGGCGAGTCAACGAACATCAGCCCGCCGAACGACCAGAACGCCTGCCCACCCAGCGAGGCCTCGGGCTCCTGGTCGAGCAGCAGCACCTTCTTGCCCGCGTCGGCCAGCTCGGCGGTGGCGGCCAGCCCGGCCAGGCCGGCTCCCACCACGATCACATCCGCATCCATCGGTGCTCGCTTTCTCGCGTCGGTCGTCCATGTATATCTGACTCCCGAGTAACCATGGACCCCACTGCGCAAAGTTGCGAGAATCAGCGTGTGACGACCCTTTACGCGCAAGATTTGCAGTTACCCGCCGCCTCCCTCGGCGAGGAGAACCCGCTGCCGCCGGTGTCCTCGAGCCAGGACCTGCACCACGTCGAGAACCTGGCCGAGCTGCCGGCCGAGATGCGCGAGAACATGACGTACCCCGATCACCTGCAGACGATGCTGCCCGGCCTCATCCAGGATGGCTACGACCGTGAGCTCGTCGAGCGGGCGCTGCCCTCGCTGATCCTGGAGAACGACCACCTCCGGGCCACCATCCTCCCCAGCCTCGGCGGCCGCCTCTACTCGCTTGTGCACAAGGCGAGTGGCGACGAGCTGCTCTATCGCAACCCGGTCTTCCAGCCGGCCAACCTCGCCCTGCGCAACGCCTGGTTCGCCGGTGGAGTCGAGTGGAACCTCGGCAGCACCGGCCATTGGACCGGCACCTGCTCACCCATGCACGCCGCTCGCGTCGAGGGCCCGGACGGTACGCCGGTACTGCGCCTGTGGGAGTTGGAGCGGACCCGCAACCTGATCACCCAGCTCGACTTCTGGCTGCCCGACGACTCCGAGCAGCTGTACGTCGGTGCGCGGATCCAGAACCCGTCGAGCGAGACGGCCCCGGCGTACTGGTGGTCGAACATCGCGGTCGAGCAGTCGCCGGGGACGCGGGTGCTCGTGCCGGCCGACCAGGCCTGGCGGTTCGGGTACGGGAATCGGCTCGACCTGGTCGGCGTACCGGAGTACGACGGGTTCGATCTGTCGTATCCGGTGCGGCATCGCCGGGCGGTCGACTTCTTCTTCGAGCTGCCGTCGCAGGAGCAGCCCTGGATCGCGTCACTCGATGCCGAGGGCAACGGGTTGGCGCAGGCGTCGACGGACCGGTTGCGCGGGCGGAAGCTGTTCGTCTGGGGTGAGTCGACCGGCGGGCGGCGCTGGCAGGAATGGTTGTCGCCGGGGTTGGAGGGGCACGGGTACGCCGAGATCCAGGCCGGCCTGGCGCGGACCCAGATGGAGCATCTCAAGTTGCCGCCAGCAACCAACTGGCACTGGCTGGAGGCGTACGGGCGCGTCAGTGTCGACCCGGCCAAGGCGCACGACGGTGACTGGAAGACGGCCCGCCTGGCGACCGGCGCAGTACTGGAGCCCGTACTCCGTTCGCTCGCCGCGCGCGAGGAGGAGTGGTTGACCGTCATCGACGCCGAGCCGGTCGAGCCGCTCGCGACGGGCTCCGGATGGGGCGCGCTGGAGTTGCGGCGTACGGGCTGGAAGGTCTCGGCCGGTACGCCGTTCGCCGAGGAGACGATGACGGATCGCGAACGCGCCTGGCTGCCGGTACTCGACGGCCGGATGCCGCTCGACCATCACGGCGCGCCGGACGGAACGCTGCTGCACTGGAAGGACCTGCTCGAAGCTGTCGAGGACGACAACTGGCTGATCTGGTACCACCGCGGCGTTGCCCGCTGGTACGCCGATGACCACGACGGCGCGCTCGACGCCTGGCGCAGGTCGGACAATTGCTTGAAAACCGTATGGTCCGCCCGCGAACTGGCACTGCGCTCGGGCGACAGCCGCGACTGGGATGACGCGGTGGCCCTTGCTCCGGCCGGCTTGCACCAGTTGTTCGTGGAGGCTTTCGAGTGGGCCGTCGAGGCGGGCGACACCCGATCCGCCGAGCAGTTCTACCGGCGCGCTTCGGAGCAGGTGCGCGCGCAACCGCGGATCCGGGCGGCCAGGGTCAAGCTCCTGCTGCTGCAGGGCGACGCCGCCGGCGCGCAGGCCTTGCTGGACGAGGGGATCGAGCTGCCGACGGTCCGCGAGGGCGAGAATCCGCTGGCGGAGTACTGGCTGTGGGCGCAGCGTGAGCTGGGCACGTTCCGGCCGGTGCCGTCACGGCATCAGTTCGGGATGTTCGGCGACAGCTGAGACACGATTGTCAGTACGTGGGAACCGGATCAGCTCAGCCGCCGTCCCACCGTTTGTACAGGAAGGCCTGTACAGGCAGTACGACAAAACGACGACCGCGCCGCTCGCGGGCGACGCGTCGGGGGTGAGTGCCATGTTAACTATCGTTGTCTTCGGTGGTTTAGGCCTGGTGCTGCTGGTCACGGCATGCATCGTGGCAGACATCGTTGCGGGCGTCCGGCGCCGCAGCGATGGGGTCGAGAAAACAGCCGGACGGGTGACGAAGGTGCGCGGCCCGGTCCGCGGACAGCTGGACAGTGGTGCGACGGCCGAGTGCCTGGAGGTCACCGTCGAGTACTACACCCGGCACGGCGAGGGCCCGTTCGAGGTCGCGCGGATGATCCCGCTGGCCGCGGCGAGCAGCTACGCCAAGAACGACCGGGTGATCGTCAGCTACGACATCCGGGCGCCCCGGCGGGCCCGGATCGCGGGCAAGGTGAGCCACTGGCCGACCATCGGCCCACGCTCGGCGGTCCCGCAGGCGTAAGCATTCCTTGCGCGGTGCGATCCCTCGCCTGATGGCGGGGGACCTTTGATTTACGGCGTTGTTGCTCGAGCCTTCTGCCCCTGGCTCGAGCAACTGGTGATTTCAGGGCAGAACGTCGCCTGACTCGGCCGGCAGGTGCGGCTCGAGCAGGCGGTGCAGGGCCGGGCGGCCCTGGGCCAGCACGTACTCCGCGTCGCCGGCCGGCAGCCGGTCCGCCAGGTGGGCCAGCGCCTCGCCCATCGCGATCGTCAGTGTGACGCTCATCCGGAACTCGTGGCTGTCCCGCGCCCCGAACCGCAACGTCAGCAGCTCGGCGAACTCACCCGCGTGCTGGTCGTCGAACTCACCGGGAGTCGCCTCCAGGTCCGGGTCGCCCAGCCCGCTCAGCACCACCGCCCGGAAGCCCGGATCGGTGTTGTGCATCTCGCGGAAGGTGTCCAGGGTGACATCGACGGCCTGGCGCCAGTCCGCCACCACCGCCAGCCGCTCGCGGACGGCGTCGGTGTAGCGATGCTGGTTGCGCCGCTCGATCGCCTGGATCAGGGTGCGCTTGTCCGGGAAGTACCGGTAGACGCTGCCGACCGCGATCTCGGCCCGGCGGGCGATGCTGCTGGTCGAGGCAGCGTCGTAGCCGCGCTCGACCACCTCGGCGCAGGCCGCGTCCAGGATGCGCTCGACCTGGCGGTTGGCCCGGTCCTGGGTCGGCGTCCGGCGCAGCGGGTACGCCGTACCGGCGTCGGCGCCCGGCTCCTCGCCGGCGGATGTGGTGACCATGGTGTTCATTGTGCCTCCACTCGGCGACAACGTTGCCAAAAGCACAGCTTCAGCACCACACGGTTTGCTGTCAGCTTGCGGTCAGCCAGATGACACCGGTCCGGACGAGAATCAGGCTTGAGCTCGTCCGTCCGGTCCACCGAGGGAGAAAAGCACATGCAGGTCAGCAGGAGAGTAGTCGCGGGACTCGCGTCCCTGGCCGTGGCCGGGGGCGGGCTGGCGGGGAGCGCGGCGCTGCCCGGGCAAAGCGCCGACGCGAAGGGCGGGCAGCGGACGAACACCTCCGGGGTCCGGATGAACCAGGTGCAGCAGATCGGCTCGCACAACTCCTACCACCGGGAGCTGAACGCGGCCGAGCAGAAGGCCCAGCTGTCGCTGAACCCGGGCGTGGTCGACCTGTTCTACTCGCACGCCTCGGTCCCGCAGCAGCTCGAGGACCAGAACATGCGCACGCTGGAGTTCGACCTGTTCCCGGACCCGGCCGGCGGGCTCTACCAGTACCCGCTGCTGCGCAAGCTGACCGGTCAGGGCCCCCTCACCGACCCGGCGCTGGCGCAGCCCGGCATCAAGGTGATGCACATTCCGGACTTCGACTACAACACGAACTGCCGGACCTTCGTCCTGTGCCTGCAGCAGGTCAAGACGTGGACCGACGAGCACCCGGACGCGGCGCCGATCTCGATCAACCTCGAGCTGAAGCAGTCCGACCCGCAGGTGGTCGCGGCCGGTGGCGTGGTGGCACCGCCGTGGGACGCGGGCAACCTGGACAGCGTCGACGCCGAGATCCGCTCGGTCTTCAGCGCGGACGACCTGATCACCCCGGACGACGTCCGCAAGCCGGGCCTGACCCTGGAGCAGTCGGTACTGACCAAGGGCTGGCCGACGCTGCGGGAGGCTCGCGGCAAGGTGATGTTCTACTTCGACAACGGCGGTCCGGGTTCCGCGATCCGCGACCTGTACCGGGCGGGCAAGCCGAATCTGGAGGGTCGCGCCGTCTTCACCCGTGGTCCCGAGGGTGAGCCGGACGCCGCGATCACCGAGGTCAACGACCCGCGGGGCGCCGGCCAGGCCGAGATCCAGCGGCTGGTCAAGAAGGGGTACCTGGTCCGCAGCCGGTCGGACGAGCCGATGGCGACGATCCGGACCAAGGACTACACCCGGCTCGGCATCGCGCTGGCCAGCGGCGCGCAGTACGTGACGACCGACTTCCCGGTCGCGGGCATGGCGGCCCGGTACGACAGCGACTTCGTCGCCCAGCTGCCGGAGAAGACCGCCGTACGATGCAACCCGGTGACGGCACCGTCGAAGTGCCGTGGAGTGATCTCGGAAGAGAGGTAACCCATGTCGGAGCACGTGGTCGATGTCAGCTGGAGTCGCGGTGAGCACGAGTTCACCTACCAGAGCTACAGCCGGGACCACGAGTGGCGCTTCGACGGTGGAGTGACCGTGCCCGGGTCGGCCAATCCGGCGTACCTGGGCACGGACTCCGGGACGGTGGATCCGGAGGAGGCGTTCGTGGCGGCGCTGTCGTCCTGCCACATGCTCACCTTCCTCGCGATCGCGGCGAAGAAGCGGCTGGTGGTCGACTCGTACGTCGATCACGCGGTCGGCGTGATGGCCAAGAACGAGGCCGGGCGGATGGCCGTGACTCGGGTGACGCTGCATCCGGTGATCACCTTCGCGGGTGAGACGCCGGACGAGGCGGCGATGGACCGGCTGCACCACCTGTCACATCAGGAGTGCTTCATCGCCAACTCCGTCACCACCGAGGTCGTCGTCGAGAAGGTCTAGAAAAGTAAGAACCACCCGGGCCGGCCTGAGCCTCGCGCAATCGGCGTCAGGACAGCCAGCGGGTGGTTCTCGGTCGTACCCCGCTGTGGCGGGGCACTGGGTGACGGAGCAGGCGGCGCGCTCGCATAAGGGCGCCTCGTGCGTCATGCGACTTCCGTGCGATCTACCTCGGTGGGGAAGATCGTCCGGGTGCGCTGCCTGTCCGTCCGTCCGGTTCGCGCCCTACTGCTTGGCGGCAGCGTCGCTCCGGTCGTCCGGGGGCACCACTGAGGCGACCGCGGGGGCCGTCTTGTCACTCGCGTCATCGCGGCGCAGGTGAACCTGCTCGCTGGCGATGACTGTCATCAGTCGGTGGATCGTCATGCCTGTGAGACGCACGCCGGGGCCGGGTATGACGGGGATTTCTCAGAACATTTTGTGTGATCGGCGCCACACGGCGTTTGACCGCTACTTCTCGTCCAGGCCGTCCGGGCGGAGTGGGACCATTTCGCGGGCCTCGTCGTACGACGTGCCGGTCAGCTCGAGCAGGTCGACGATGACCGAGCGCATCTGGCCGAGGACGACGACGGCGGACAGGCCGGGTGGGGTGGGGAGTACGGCGGTACGGCGGCCGAGCTCGCCCAGGACGCGGTGGGCGGCGACGTCGGCGGCCGGCTCGAAGAGGGACTCGGCGATCAGGCGGGTGCCGTCGGCGAGGCGGTCGAGCAGCATCGGGTACTCGTCGGGCATGCGCTCGTCGCGCCAGACGGAGACTGCTACCCGGCGTACCAGGACTCTGATGTTGCGGATCGCGCGGTCGAGCGGGATGACCAGGTCGGCGATCTCCTGGACGCGGCCGCGATGGCGGCGGCGGAAGGGGGACAGCCGGACGACGGCGACGCCCTCGGCGGCAGCACTGCGCAGGTTGTCGAGCAGGCGCTCGCTCTCGCGGGCGCGGCGGAGGGCGTCCGTGACGGCCTCGTGGTCGTCGAGGCGCAGGCCGTCGGCGGTCTCGATCAGGATGGCCGAGAGCTCGTTCAGGACGCTCGTGGCTTGTTGCCGGGGGCGACGAATCGCGGTGGCGGGGGCGATGGTTGCCGCCGCCAACGCGACCACGCCGCCGAGGGCCGCGTCCAGCCAGCGGTTGAAGGCGGCGCCGTCGGTGGGCAGCAGGGTGGTCACGATCGCGGCCTGGACGCCGGCCTGGGTGGTCATCAGAGTGCCGGCGCCGAGCAGGACGGCGATGCTCATCGCGAGCGCGATCACGACGGCGAGCTGGAAGACGCCGGTACCGAAGGCCCGGACGAACAGGTCGCCGACGCCGACCCCGACGGCCACGCCGACCATCACCTCGGCGACCCGGCGCAGGCGCTGGCCGAAGCTGAAGCCGAGGCAGACCATCGCGGCGACCGGGGCGAAGAACGGTTGCTTGTGGCCCAGGGCGTAGCGGGCGATCGCCCAGGCGGTGGAGGCGGCCAGGGCGCACTGGGCGATGAAGAAGGCGCGGTCGCGCCAGCGCTCGAGACGGCGGCGGACGGAGGCCTTGGAGCGCAGGGCGGCGCGGGGAGCGATGTCGTCGCGGAGTTCGCGCAACTGCTCCAGGGTCAGCCGCACCGGGTCCATCACCCCATCATCGGGGATGGGTGGGCCGGACAGGTGCAGTGGCGCCGCTTGATTCCGGTCGCCCGGACAGCGAGGGTGGTGCCATGAGCGACAACAACCGTGAGGACTACGGCAGCTACAGCGTCGACGACGAGGACCAGTTGCAGGCCTCGGACACGCTGAATGACCGCGGCGTGGACGACCTGCTCGACGAGGGCTACTCGCCGCCGGAGAAGTGGTCCGCGGGCGAAGGCTTCGGCACCACCGCCGAGGAGGCGCTGGAAGGCGAGACGCTGGATCAGCGGATCGCGCAGGAGGAGCCCGACATCGACCCGTACGCCGAGGACGGCGAGAACGTCGGCGGGCCCGAGGTCGGCCAGGTCCGCTCCGGCCGGCTGGTCGCGCCGGACGAGGGCGCCCACTTCGACGACGAGAAGGACCTGGTGGCCGAGGACGTCGGCTTCGACGGCGCCGCCGCCAGCGCCGAGGAAGCGGCCGTCCACGTGGTCAACGACGACGAGCCCTTCGAACTGGACGACGAAGACGAAACCGACCTGGAGGACGTCCGAGACGTAGACCTCGGCGACATCGGCGACCCCGAAGACTGACCCCCCGCCCCCCGCCCCCTACCCCCCACAGCCCCCTCCCACCGACCTCGCCAGCCCACCCCATCTGAGGGGTTAACCCCTCAGTTGGTGGGTTGCCTAGCCGGAATCTCGCTAGGCAACCCACCAACTCGGGGGTTAACCCCTCAGATGGGGCGGCGACGAGGGGTGGCGGTGATTGTGGCGCCTTTGGAGGGGACGAGGGTTACGTTGCGGGGGGTGGACTTCTCCGGGGTGGTGGGAGCCGTCAGGTTGTAGCGGGTCAGGGCTGCTCGGAGGATCTCGGTTGACTCGAGTAGGGAGAAGCCGGCGCCGATGCAGCGGCGGGTGCCGCCGCCGAAGGGGATCCAGGTGCCGGGGGCCGGTGGGGTGTCGGAGAGGAAGCGGGCGGGGCGGAAGGTCTTGACGTCTGGGAAGTGTTCCTCGTCGCCTTGGACCAGGCCGATGGCGGGCATCACCGTGGTGCCGCGGGGGAGGCGGTAGCCGGCTAGGTCGATGGGCTCGGTGAGGCGGCGGCCGACTTGGTAGACGACGGGGTGCAGGCGGAGGGATTCCTTGCCCATGGCTTCCAGGTAGTCGTCGTTGGACTCGTCGGCTGCTTGTTGGCCGGCTCGCAGCTCGTCGGGCATCCGGGCCAGTTCGTGGAATGCCCAGGCCAGTGAGGTCGCAGTCGTTTCGTGCCCGGCCAGTAGCAGGGTGACCAGCTGATCGCGGAGTTCGGCGTCCGACCAGGTGCCTGCGGCAAGCAGTTTCGACAGTACGTCGTTGCGCTCGGCAAGCTCCGGATCGACCCGGCGGCGGGCGATCTCGTCGTACAGGATCTCGTCGACCTGCTGCTGCGCCCGAAGGAAGGAGCGCCACGGCGGGAACTTCAGCAGCACCGGGTAGAAGGCGCCGAGCATGATCACCGGGTCGACCGAGACAACCTTCTCGACCAGCGGCCGCAACCGCGCCAGCCGATCCGAGTCCGTCACCCCGAACACCACCTGCAGGATCACCTCGAGGGTGAGATCGCGCATCCGCTCATGCACCCGGAACGGCGTACCGATCGGCCACGCCTCGACCTCCTTCTGAGCGAGCCGGGCGATCATCTCGGAGTACCCGCGCAGCGCATGACCGTTGAAGGCCGGCATCAGCTGACGTCGCATCCGGATGTGGTCGTCATCGTCGACCAGCAGCAGCGAGTGCGGACCCATGATCGGCTCGAGCGCCGTGTTGCCCTCGCCCGCGTGCACGATCGATGGCGGCGTGCTGAACACCTCGCGGATGTGCTCCGGCCGGCTGACCACCACGACCACCCGGCTCGACGGCACCAGCCGGATCGTGAACACATCGCCGTACTGCGCCCGCAGCCGCGGGAAGAAGGTCTTGCGGTGACGCGCGAACAGGAACGTCTGCGCGATGGTCGGCAACCGCGACCCCGGCGGCAACGTTCTGGCCGTCGCCCGATCGAGCGTGCGGCCCCCGAGCAAAGGCGTCGGCGGGGTCATTGCCACCTCCTGGAAGCTGTCCGTCCCCACCAAGCTACGTCCCCCCGGTGAACGCCGCATGGCCGTGAAGGGGTGGATGCTCACAAGTCCAGGCGCATGACAATGCGACGGCTCCCGGGATGGCTCACCGCGGTGAAACCGGCACCGGCGAAGGTGGCCGGGGTGCCGACGGACCCGCCGTCCACCAGATCCGGGTAGGCCTCGATGGCGAGGGCGCCGCGGGTGCGGGCGAAGTCGACGGTGGCGCGGGCCAGCGCGTGGCTGATTCCCCGACGCCGGAACCCGGCGCGGGTGACGAAACAGGTCACCGCCCAGACGGTGGGATCGGTCTTGTCCTCGGTCCGGCCTTGCCAAGGAACGCGGTAGTCGCGCAGGAGTCTGGGGTGGTCGGCTCGTGGGGCGACGGCACACCAGCCGACGGGCTCGTCGTCGAGGTAGGCGACCAGGCCGCTCGTTGTTTTTGCCTTGGGGTTTCCGCAGGCGGTTTGGTCTTGGAGGCGGGCGGCCAGTTCTTCGGCGCCTTCGGAGGCCCAGGATTCCTTGGGGAGCATGCGGAATCGCTGGCAGGAGCAGCGGGCGGGGTCGCCGGTGGCGAAGATCGCCTGGAGGTCGGACCATGGCGCCTGGTTGGCGGGGACGATGGTCAGTTGGTCGTCGGTGACCGGTTCTCGGGAGCCGACAGGGCGGGGGACGGGGACTCGCTTGGTCGCCGGCTTCCGTTGGCGAGGTGCTGAGTCGAAGGTGAGTCGGACGTCGACCGGGTCGCCGGCATCCAGTCCGGCGGGCTTTCGTACGGCGTCCTTCAGCGGGAGCAGGTAGCCGCCGTCCTTCGGCCACAACGACGTCTTCCATTCGGTACTTCCGATCCGCGCGCGAATCGGGAGCATCCCCCAGCCGTAGCTGGCCGCCAACCCCGCGTCCCGCAGCGCGGCGCCTTCCTCCGGCGGCACGCGGACGAAGTAGTAGGGCGCCGGGCCCCGCCACTCGAACACCTCGCCGCTGAACTCCTGATCCATAGCCAGATGCTAGGACCCAACCCGGACACATCGCTTCCGGAATGGGGATTGCCCGATCGGGCGAAGCCGCGGGCAGGGCCGTTGGTATCAGGCCGGCGCGGCGGTCTGTCCGGCTTAGCCTTTCGATGAACAGCCGACCTGGGGAGAGGCAGTGAGATGAACGCGACCGAGGCTCTGACCGAGCGGCTGAGGGTTGAGCAGTTGCTGCTCCCCGGGATGGCCGGATACGAGGAAGTAGTAGCCATCTGGAACGGCGCCGTCGAGAACCGGCCGGCGGTGGTGGTCCATTGTGAGTCGACTGCGGACGTACAGGCCGTAGTGCACATCGCCGGCGAGTTCGGGCTGCCGTTGTCGGTTCGGGGTGGTGGGCATGACTGGGCCGGCCGTTCGCTGGCCCACGACGGAGTGGTGATCGACCTGACCGGGATGCGGCAGGTGAGCGTCGATGCGGAGGCGCGGGCCGCCACTGTCGGCGGTGGTGCGTTGATCTCCGACCTGATCGCCGCGACGCAGCCGCACGAGTTGTCGGCGGCGACGGGAACGTACGGCGGCGTGGGGCTGGCCGGGCTCACCTTGGGCGGCGGCTATGGGCCGATCAACGGCGTGGCCGGGCTGGCGCTCGACAACCTGCTCGGGGCCGAGGTCGTTCTCGCGGACGGCAGGGTGGTGGACACCGACGACGATCCCGAGCTGTTCTGGGCGCTGCGCGGTGGCGGCGGGAACTTCGGCGTGGTCACCGAGCTCCGCGTCCGGCTGCATCCGATCCCGACCGTGCTGGCCGGTTTCATCATGTTCTCCTGGACCGAGGCAGCCGCCGTACTCCGTGCCTTCGGCAACCAGATCACCGACGCCCCCGACGAACTGACCGCCCAGTTCAGCGTCGTCACCGGCCCCGCCGATGAACCGGTGCTGATGATCGCGCCGACCTGGAGTGGTGACCCGGCCGCCGGCGAGAAGGTCATCGCCCAACTCGAACAACTCGGTACGCCGCTCATGTCGCAGGTCGGCCCGATGCCGTACCAGGGCATCCTCGACCTCTACGAGCCGTTCATCGAGAACGGACTGCACGTGGTGATCCAGACCCGTTCGCTGGCGGCGATCGACGACGACGCGGTCGAGGCCGTGGTGCGGGCCGTCGAGTCGATGCCGGGCAAGAAGTGCCTGATCTCCACCCACCACTGCCATGGCGCCTCGACCCGGGTGCCGCTGGAGGCGACCGCCTTCGGGCTTCGGCAGCCGCACTTCGTGGTGGAGATCGTCCCGATGTGGGACCCGGACCAGGACGGGCCGGCGCATCAGCGCTGGGCGCGAGAGTTCAGCGACGCGCTCGCGCCCTTCGCGTTGCCAGGTGGCTATCCGAACCTGTTGGGGCCGGACGAACGCGAACAACTCGACGAGGCCTACGGCGCCAACGCCACCAGATTGCGCGCGGCCAAAGCGAAGTACGACCCCGCAAACGTCTTCACCGCGATCGGCCTGCCGGAGGCGGAGGAGGAGCCGCATCTGAGGGGTTAACCCCTCAAACGCGGGGTTGCCCCCTCAGAATCTGAGGGGGCAACCTGCCATCTCAGGGGTTAACCCCTGAGATGTGGCCGGCCGCCCGGCTGGCCCGGCTGGCCCGGCTGGCTGGTTGGCGGGCTAGCTGGGGGTGAAGCGCAGGGTGAGGATCTGGAACGGGCGGAGCTCGAAGGCGACCGCGTTGTCCGAGAGCTCGTGGTCGGCCAGGTGGCGCTCGAGCAGGTCGACCTCGGTCACCGACGCGGCTGCGAAGCCGGTGGTCAGCGTCGCCCGGGACCGGCCGCCGCTCGACTCGTAGAGCCGGACGACCACGTCGCCGGACTGGTCGTCGGCCAGCTTGACCGCCTCGACGATCACGTTGTCGTTGTCCAGGGCAACGATCGGGTCGACGCCCTCGGCGCCGGTGACGACCCGCTCGGGCAGGTTGATCCGGTAGCCCTCGTTGATCGCGTCGGGGATGCCGGCGCCGACGACGAGCGCGTGGTTGACCACGTGCAGGCCCTGGTCGGTCTGCGGGTCGGGGAAGCGCGGCGCCCGGATCAGCGAGGTGCGGATGGTGGTCGTGGTGCCACCGTCCTCCCGCGAGGTCCGGTTGACGTCGTGCCCGTACGTCGAGTCGTTGACCACGGCGACGCCGTAGCCGGGCTCGCCGACGTGCACCCAGCGGTGCGCCGCGATCTCGAACTTGGCCGCGTCCCACGAGGTGTTCTGGTGGGTCGGCCGGAAGATGTGCCCGAACTGGGTCTCCGAGGCGGAGCGGTCGGCGTGCACGTCGACCGGGTACGCCGCCTTGAGGAACTTCTCCGACTCGTGCCAGTCCATCGCGGTCTCGATGTCGACCCGCTTGGCGCCCGGCCGCAGCCGCAGCGTCTGAGTGACCGTGGACCGGTTGAAGGACCGCTTCACGACGACGGTGGCGACGCCGTCGGCATCGGAGAAGTCGACGCTGTCGACCTCGGTGATGTCGCGGACGTTGTTCTTGTAGAACGAGTCGACGTCCCAGGCGTCCCACTGGTTCGGGGTGTCCACGTGCAGCTGCAGGAGGTTCGCGGTACTGCCCGCGGCGATCACCTCGCGACCGGCCTCGAGGTCGTACAGGCTGGTGATCAGGCCGCGCTCGTCGATCGTCACCCGGATCACGCCGTTGTCGAGGACGCCGCCCTCGATCGTCGCCGCGGCACCTTCGCCGACCGCGATCCCCGCGCCGAGACCGGCGACGCCACTGCGGCTGTGCGGGGCGCCGTTGAAGACGATCTGCGCGTCGCCGGTGCCGGCCAGGGCCTGCTGCGCGGTCGCGATGATCGCCTCGAGCTCCTCGGCCAGCTTGGCGTAGGTCGCCTCGGCCTCGCGGTGCACCCAGGCGATCGAGCTGCCCGGCAGGATGTCGTGGAACTGGTTGAGCAGGACGGCCTTCCAGATCCGGTCGAGCTCCTCGTACGGGTAGGCGTCGAGCTTGCCGGCCACCACTGCCGCAGTGGACCACAGCTCGGCCTCGCGCAGCAGGTGCTCGCTGCGACGGTTGCCCTGCTTGGTCTTGGCCTGCGAGGTGTACGTCGCCCGATGGATCTCCAGGTAGAGCTCGCCCGACCACACCGGTGGGTTCGGGTACTCCTCCTGGGCCGCGCTGAAGAACTCGGTCGGGGACTCGATCGTCACCCGCGGCGAGGACTCCAGGTTGGCCACCCGGCGGGCCGTCGCGACGAACTCACGGGTGGGGCCGCCACCGCCGTCGCCGTAGCCGAACGGGACCAGCGAACGGGTGGCAGCGCCGTTCTCGGCGAAGTTGCGCTGCGCGTGTGCCAGCTCGCGGCCGGACAGGTCGGAGTTGTAGGTGTCGATCGGCGGGAAGTGGGTGAACACCTGGGTCCCGTCGAGACCCTCCCAGTTGAAGGTGTGGTGCGGGAACTTGTTCTTCTGGTTCCAGGAGATCTTCTGGGTCAGGAACCACTTCGAGCCGGACAGCTTCACCAGCTGCGGCAGCGCCGCGGTGTAGCCGAACGAGTCCGGCAGCCAGACCTCCTGGGTGTCGATCCCGTACTCGTCCAGGAAGAACCGCTTGCCGTGCACGAACTGCCGGGCCAGCGCCTCGCCGCCGGGCAGGTTGGTGTCGGACTCGACCCACATGCCGCCCACCGGGACGATGGTGCCGTCGGCGACGGCCTTCTTCAGCCGCTCCCAGACCTCGGGGTAGTTGTCCTTCACCCAGGCGTGCTGCTGCGCCTGCGAGAACGCGAAGACGAGCTCCGGGTACTCCTGGGCCAGCGTGGCGACGTTGGAGACCGTACGGGCCACCTTGCGGCGGGTCTCGCGCAGTGGCCAGAGCCAGGCCGAGTCGATGTGCGCGTGGCCGACAGCGGAGAGCTGGTGCGCACTGGCGTGCGCAGGACGGCTCAGTACCTCGGTCAGCTCGGCGCGCGCGGCTGTCGCAGTACCGGGGACGTCCTCGTAGTCGAGTACGTCGAGGGCGCGGCTCAGGGCGCGCAGGATCTCGCGGCTGCGCGGCTCCTGCTGGGGGAGCTCCTTCTGCAGGCCGTTCAGCGCCTCGAGGTCGAGGATCAGGTCCCAGACCTCGGCGTTGAAGACGGCCAGGTCGGCGCGGGTGAGCTGGTAGATCGGCTTGCCGCCCGGCTCGGGCTTGGCGCCGAGGTCCTCGGCCAACGGGGCGAAGGCGTTGTGGCCGAGCACCTCCGGGTTCGCGGCCGCCTCGACGTAGAACTCGATCTGGTCGCCGGGCGAGGCCGCCGTACCGTCTGGGCCGAGGATGGACAGCGGCGCATACGTCTGGCGCGGGTGCAGGCCCTTCAGCGGGACGCCCTTGGTGGTGTGCACCAGGCCCTCCGCGGAGAAGCCCGGGCCGCCGCTGAAGCCGAGGTCGATGACGGCCTCGATCTCCTGCCCGGCCCACTCGGCCGGGACCTGGCCGCTGAAGTTGAACCACGCGGTCCCCCACGGGGCACCCCAGGGCAGGCCGATCTCGGCCGGCTCGTAACTGGCCGCGAGCGCTTCGGCGGGTGACACCGGCTCACCAGGCGCGTGCCACACCTTGATGTCCAGCGGGACGGCCGCGCCGTAGATCGCGGGGCGGATCCGCTCCCGCAGGGCGCGCTGGAGCCGCTCCTCGATGAGTTGACGGTCGTCGTGCACGAAATCATCCTCCGATGACGGTCTGGCGCGGCCCTCGCGGCCGGTGCGATGACAACGCTGTCACATCCGGAGGGGGCCCGTCCAGACCTGTTGGTTCGAGCACGGTAAGTAGCCTGAAGACCACTTGCCCAATAGGTTGTCCCTTATGGATCGCGCCCATCTCCTGAATCGCCGCAATGTGCTCGGATTCGGAGCCGCCGCAGCGGCCGCTCTGGTGGTGCCCGGGTGCTCTCGCGGACGGTCGAAGGAGCCGGCCCCCGGCGGCCCGGCCAAGCTCGCCACCGGCAACGTCGGCGGCGTGTACTCCATCTACGGCGCGGGCCTGGCGAAGCTGGTCACCGAGGTGACCGGCGTCACGATGGAGACGATCACCACCCAGGGCTCGGTGCAGAACCTGCGGATGCTGGACAACGGCACCGCCGACCTCGCCTTCAGCCTGTCCGACTCGGCCCTGGACGCATTCGAGGGGGTCGAGCAGTTCAGGACCGGCAAGCTCCGGTTCACCGCGCTGGCCCGGACCTACGACAACTACGTCCACGTGGTGGTGCCGACCGCGTCCGATGTCTTCAAGATCAAGGACCTGGCCGGCAAGACCGTCAGCGTCGGGCCGAAGCTGTCGGGGACCAAGGTCGTCGCCGACCGGATCCTGGACACCGCCAAGGTCCGGAACGTGACGAAGGTCAACCTCGACCTGGAGAGCGCGGTGAAGGCGCTGGCCGCCAAGGCCGAGAACTCCAAGGCCAAGGGCGGTATCGACGCGCTGATCTGGAGCGGTGGTCTGCCGACCACTCCGATCGGGGCGCTGCAGGACACGATCGGCTTCCGGCTGGTCGACATCGGCGACGTCGCCGAGACGATCGCGCTGCGCCGCTTCGGCGGTTACGTGCTGTCCTCGATCCCGCCGTCGGTCTACAAGCTGGCCAGCTCGGTCCCGACCCTGGCCATCCCGAACTACCTGCTGGCCCGCCGGGGACTGTCCGACTCCTGGGCCTGGTGGACCCTCAACACCCTGTTCCGCCGCCAGGCCGACCTGATCACGTACCACAAGGAAGCCGGCTCCCTGGACGCCCGCTCCGCGATCGCCACCATGCCGATCCCGCTCCACCCGGCCGCTGAGCGCTGGTACCGCACCAACCACATCTGAGTACTACGCCCGTCCCGGGCGCGGCACTCAGAGGTCGTAGTCGTCGATCAGGGGGACGCGGACCTCGATGACCAGGCCGCCACCGATCGGCGGGCGGGCCACCACGCGGCCGCCCACCCGGGCTGCCTCGGAGCGGACGATGGCCAGGCCCAGGCCGGTACCTGGCATCTCGCGGTGGTGGGCGCTGCGCCAGAAGCGCTCGCCGACCTTCTTGAGGTCGCGGGAGCCGAGGCCCAGGCCGTGGTCGCGGACCGAGAGGACCACCTCGGTGCCGTCGCGCAGTACCGAGACCTCGACCGGGGGTGCGCCGTACTTCGACGCGTTGTCGAGCAGTACGTCGAGGATGTCGTCCACCTCGAGCTCGGAGGCGACACCGCCGGGGACCATCTCGCCGATGATGAGTTCGAGGTCGTCGGCGGCGTAGACGGCCTTCCAGCCGACCAGCCGTTCCTTGATCGCCTGGGCCAGGTCCAGCGGCTCTTCGTTGCCCTCGGCATCGCCCGGGCGGTCGGAGCCGGCCAGCCGGGACAGCCGCTGCACGATCCGGCCGAGCCGGTCGATGTCGCTGAGCGCGAACCGCGCGGTGGGCGACAGCCGGGACAGGCCCTCGATGTGGATCCGGGCCGACGTCAGCGGCGTCCGGAGCTGGTGCGAGGCGTCGGCGACGAACTCACGCTCGCGCTGGCGGGCCTGGTGCAGGCTGAGCGCCATCGAGTTGAAGCTGTCGCCGAGTCTTCGCAGTTCGGGCGCGCGGCCGTCGGTGGAGACCCGGGTGTCGAGCGCGCCGCGGGTGACCTGGTGGGTCGCGTTGTCGAGGTCGTTGATCGGCCGCAGCACCCAGCGGCTGACCGGCCGGACGATGCCGATGACGACGGCGACGATGGCGACGATCAGGCCGGCGAGCAGGAGCAGCAGGCCGTTCTGCACCTGGTCACGGGCACGCTCGGTCGGCACTCGGAGGACGGCGGCGCCGAGCACCCGGCCGTTGTTGACCACGGGTCTGGCCACGACCATCTCGCCGGACTTCCACGGCCACATGGCCGGCGGCTCGGCCGGCAGCCGCCCGGCCAGCGTGCTGGACAGCGCGGTCGCCAGGTCCGGCTCGGCGATGTTCACGCCGGAGCGCGAGGTCGCGATCACCCGGCTGTCGACGTCGACGACGAAGACGGGCGTGTTGTAGAGCTGGTGGTAGCGGACGGCGAGCTCACGCAGGCTGGCGATGTCGCCGGACTGCAGCGGTCCCTCCGCCATGGTGGCGAACCAGTCCGCGTCGTTGCTGCGGGACAGGAACAGCGTGCGCGACGCACCGGTCGCGATGAAGTTGGCCAGCGGGACGGCAGCGACGATGGCGAGCACGATCACCATCGGGACGAGGGACTGCAGCAGGCGACGGCGCAACGGTCAGTCCGAGCCGAGGCGGTAGCCGACGCCGCGAATGGTCTGCACCAGCTCTGGCCGGCCGAGCTTGGCCCGCAGGCTGGCCACGTGCACGTCCATGGTCCGCGAGGAGGCCTCGAAGACCGACTGCCAGGCGTACAGCGCGACTTGCTCGCGCGGCACCACCCGGCCGTGATGGGCGGCCAGCACAGCTAGCACGTCGAACTCCTTGCGGGTCAGGCTGATGGGTTTGTCGGCGACCTGGACCGTGCGTGCCTCGATGTCCACGGTCAGGTCTCCGACAGTCACCCGGGGGCGGGGCTGCAGTAGGCCGGTACGGCGTAGTACGGCATCGATCCGGGCCAGCAGCTCGGAGATCGCGAACGGCTTGACCACGTAGTCGTCGGCGCCGCTGCGCAACCCGCGGACGCGGTCGGCCGCCTCACCTCTGGCGGTCACCGCGATCACCGGAACGTCCGACACCGTGCGGATCTGCCGGCACACGTTGATGCCGTCGCCGTCGGGCAGCCCGAGGTCCAGCAGCACGAGGTCACCAGGGTCGGCCGCGAGCGCGTCCGCGGCCGTCCGGACGTGCGTCACCATCAACCCGTACCGGCGCAACGCAGGTATCAGAGCGTTCGCAATATCTAGATCGTCCTCGACCAACAAAATCCTGACGGCGCCGCTCATGCCGTGATCGTAGGGCAGGGAACGGGGTTATGTGTCAGATCTTGGTAAAGACGTAATCATGCGACTCCGTGGCGTGGTCGGCGACACTAGCCTTCGACCACAGGAGGGAACCAGTCGATGACTGTGAGTGCAACATCGGGGGGTGGCAGCGCCACGCTCTCCGAGTCCGAACTCGCCGAGTATGAGCAGGAAAAGCCTGCTCGGCGGTTGCATCCTGCCCTCGACCGGGTGATCTCGGTCTGGTGCGCGGTGATCAGCATCGGCGTTCTGGTCCAGGTGTTCTTCCCGCTTCCGGCCGGAACCCAGTTCTATCTAGTGATCTTTCTCGCAGCCGTCCTCCCGATCACTTTGTTGTGCTACCGGGGCTGGCACGTGCCGCCGTTGCTCAACCCGTTCAAGGCCCGCGCGACCGACAACCCGGGCATCACGGACTGGGTCCTGGCGGCCGTCGCGCTGGTCGTCTGTCTCTATCCCCTGCTCGACTTCGACGGCTTCCTCGAACGCCGCCAGACACCGACGACACTGGACGTGCTGACCGGGGCGGTGCTGCTCGTCCTGCTGCTCGAGGCCTGCCGGCGTACGACCGGCTGGGTCCTGCCGCTCGTCAGCCTGGTGTTCATCGCCTACGCGTACTACGGCGGATACCTGCCTTACACCTGGTCGCTGGCGCACCAGGGCTTCAACTTCTCCGCGATCATCGCGCAGTTCACGATGGGCACGGCCGGCTTCTACGGAACACCACTGGGCGTCGCGGCCAGCTACATCGTGCTCTTCACCATCTACGGCGCTGTGCTGGACTACTCCGGCGCCGGCAAGTTCTTCATCGACCTGTCCTTCGCCGCGTTCAAGCGCAGCCGCACAGCACCCGGCCGGACCGTCACGCTGGCCGGCTTCCTGCTCGGCAGCGTCTCTGGTTCCGGTACTGCGACAGCCGTCTCGCTAGGCACAGTGTCCTGGCCGATCCTGCGCCGCGCGGGCTACCCGCCCGAGCCCGCCGGCGGGATGCTGGCCGCTGCCGGCATCGGCGCGATCCTGTCGCCACCGACGCTGGGTGCCGCTGCCTTCATCATCGCCGAGTTCCTGCAGGTGTCGTACCTGACCGTCCTCGGCTACGCGGTGATCCCGACGATCCTGTACTACCTGGGCATCCTGCTCGCGATCGAGATGGACGCGCGCCGGCACGGGACGACCGAGGGCGAGGCCTCCACGCAGTCGGCGTGGAAGCTGCTCAAGCGCTTCAGCTACCACTTCCTGTCGCTGTTCGTGATCATCGCCTTCATGGCGGTGGACGTGCCGCCGTTCAAGGCCGTCGTCTACGCGGTGATCATCCAGTTCGCGCTGTCGTTCCTGGATCGCGAGCACCGGTTGACCGGGGTGCCGCTGTTCAAAGCGCTTGCCCAGGGCACCCGTTCGGTACTGCCGGTGGTGGCCACCTGCGCGACGGCCGGCGTGATCGTCGCGGTGACGACGCAGACCGGGCTCGGGCTCAACCTGGCGGCGATCATCGTCGACGCGGCCAAGGGGCTGACCGACAACCAGACCGTGGTGCTGATCCTGACCGTGGTGCTGTCGGCGTTCGCGGTACTGATCCTCGGGCTCGCCGTTCCGGTGACGGCGTCGTTCATCATCGCGGCCGTGATCATCGCGCCGGCCCTGGTGCAGTTGGGTGTCACCCAGCCCGAGGCGTACATGTTCATCTTCTACTACGCCGTACTGTCCGAGGTGTCTCCGCCGACGGCGCTGGCCGCGGTGGCGACGTCCGCGATCACCGGCGGCAAGGTGATGCCGACGATGTGGCAGGCGTGGAAGTACACGCTGCCCGCGTTCCTGGTGCCGTTCGCGTTCGTACTGACCGACAACGGTGCCCGCCTGTTGGGACAGGGCAGCCTGATCGGCATGGCGTGGACCCTCGCGGTCTCTATGCTCGCCGTCGCCGCGCTGGCCGTCGTGACCGGCGGCTGGATCGCGGTGGCGACAGGCTGGGCCGAGCGCGTGATCTGCATCCCGGCATCTTTGCTGCTTCTTTACCTAGCGCCCGTAACTATTGCGCTGGGAATCGGTTTGTTAGTTGTCGCCGTACTTGTCAACCTGGTCCGGCGACGCCGCCTGACTGGCCCAACGAAAGGACCAGCCGCCCCATGATCTCCCGTCGACGCCTCCCCGCCGCCGTGGTCGCGCTAGCCGCCGCTGTTTCGCTTGCCGCCTGTGGAGGGCAGCGAGAACCGGAAGCCGGCAAGGCCGGTACCGATGGTGGCCGGCTGACCATCGCCACCGGCAACACCACCGGTGTGTACTACCAACTCGGTGGCGCGCTGGCGAAGGTGTACTCGGAGAAGGTCGAGGGCTACCGGGCGACCGCCAGCGAGACCGGCGCCTCGGTGCAGAACGTGCAGGGCCTGGTGGCCGGCAACTACGACATCGCGTTCTCGCTCGGCGACACCGCCGCGGACGCGGTCAAGGGCGAGCACAGCTTCAAGACCCCGCAGGACGTGGTCGCGCTGACCCGGCTCTACCCGAACTACACCCAGGTCGCCGTTCGCGCATCGTCGGGGATCAACAAGATCGCGGACCTGAAGGGCAAGCGCGTCTCGACGGGTTCGCCGAACTCGGGCACCGAGGTGATCGCGCGCCGGCTGCTCGAGGCGGCAGGACTGGACGTGTCGCACGACGTCAAGGCGCAGCGGCTCGGCCTGCCGGAGTCGGTCGACGGGATGAAGGCCGGCTCGATCGACGCGCTGATCTGGTCCGGCGGGCTGCCGACCGGTGGCATCACCGACCTGACGACCAGCCTGGGCAAGGACGTGAAGCTGATCCCGATCACCGATCTGCTGCCCGCGCTGACCAAGTCGTACGGAACGATCTATGCCCAGGGCAACATTCCGGCCGCGACCTACAAGCAGCCGGCCGACGTCGCGACGATCATCGTGCCGAACGTGCTGCTGGTCCGCAAGAACATGTCGGACGAGCTGGCCGAGAAGCTGACCAGGGCGATCTTCGAGAACAAGGACGCGCTGGTGCAGGTGAACGCGGCGGCCAAGGGCATCACTCTCGAGCAGGCGGCGAACACCGCGCCGGTCGAGCTGCACCCGGGCGCGAAGAAGGCGATCGACGCCCTGAAATAACAACTCCACAGACCGTCCTCCCCCGCACACCAGGCGCAGCGGGGGAGGGCGCAGGGACTCACCGCCGCACACCAGGCGCAGCGGCGGTGGGAACCAGGCCCACCCTCACAACCAGGCGCAGTGGGGGAGGGTTTCAGATCGGGCCCGTCCTGCCGGAGGCATCCGTCGGAGGCGGGCCCGATCGCCTTCAGTCCTTGTCCGCCTCGGGCATGCGGCTGCCGCGGAGGTAGTTGGACAGGGCCGAGTCGCGTTTCGGATGGGCGTGGTACTTCGTCGGCACGACCCGCCCCTCGGCGCTGTCCCAGGCGTTGTCCGCCAGCCGCCACATGCGGTGGGCGAGGCGTCCCGCAGTACCGGTGTGTGGTGTGTACGGGTGGGCGCGGGTCGGTGCGGTCTCCTCGGCGGTGAGCAGCTGGTCCGTCAGCGCGCTCACGCCCTGGTTGTCGAGCTCCTCGCCGATCATCCGGCTGTACTCCGCTTCGAGCCGCTCGTGCTCGTCGAGCAGCCGGTCGATGACCTGCCAGACGTCGTCCGGGTGCAGGTGGAGTACGCGGCTGTCGCCGTACTGGCGGGCCTTGAGGAAACGCAGCGATCGCTCGAGCTGGCGGGCGTTGCCGACGTAGGTGCTGACCAGGCTGCGGCCGTCGGGGAGCCGGCGGACGTGCGGGAGCAGGACGTCCTCGGCGGCGGCCAGATGCTGGGCCGCGATGGCGTAGAACCAGTCGGTCTCGTGCCGGCGGTCGGGACGCGCGGCGGCCGGCTGATGCGCCGGAGCGGCCAGCTCGCGGATCTTCTCGTGCTCGTAGTTGAGGGCCAGTTCGAGGGTCGAAGCGGTCATCGAGAACCACCTCCTGGGGGGTACTCACCACTGTGTGCCCAAGACGGTGCCGGCGCAACCACGCCGACACCGTCCGTAACCGAGCGGTCAGGCCTCGGAGCTCTTCTTCCACAGGTTGATGCCGGCCTCGACGGCGTCGGCGTCGATCGCGTCGAGCTCATCCTGGCTGAACTTGAGGTTGCCGACCGCGGCCAGGTTGTTCTCCAGCTGGGCGACGCTGGAGGCGCCGATCAGCGCGCTGGTGACCCGGTCGTCGCGCAGGGTCCAGGCGAGCGCCAGCTGGGCCACCGACTGGCCACGCTGCTTGGCGATCTCGTTCAGCGCGCGGACGTGGCCGAGCGTCTCCTCGGTGAGCTGGTCGGTACCCAGCGAGGTGCCCCTGGAGGCGCGGGAGCCCTCGGGGATGCCGTCCAGGTAGCGGTCGGTGAGGATCCCCTGCGCCAGCGGCGAGAAGGCGATCACGCCGACACCCAGTTCACCGACGGTGTCGAGCAGGTCCTCCTCGATCCAGCGGTTCAGCATCGAGTAGGACGGCTGGTGGATCAGCAGCGGCGTACCGAGGTCGGCCAGGATCGCGGCCGCCTGGCGGGTCTTCTCCGCGGAGTACGACGAGATGCCGGCGTACAGCGCCTTGCCGGAGCGGACGGCGCTGTCGAGCGCGCCCATCGTCTCCTCCAGCGGGGTGTCCGGGTCGAACCGGTGCGAGTAGAAGATGTCGACGTAGTCCAGGCCCATCCGGTCCAGCGACTGGTCGAGCGAGGCGAGCAGGTACTTGCGGGTGCCACCGCCCTGGCCGTACGGGCCCGGCCACATGTCGTAGCCCGCCTTGGTGGAGATCAGCAGCTCGTCGCGGTACGGCTTGAAGTCGCGGGCGAAGTGGCCGCCGAAGTTGGTCTCGGCCGAGCCGTACGGCGGGCCGTAGTTGTTCGCCAGGTCGAAGTGGGTGACGCCGAGGTCGAACGCCCGGCGCAGGATGTCGCGCTGGGTGTCGAGCGGCTTGTCACCACCGAAGTTGTGCCACAGGCCCAGCGAGATCGCCGGCAGCTGCAGTCCGCTGCGGCCACTGCGCCGATAGGTCATCTGGTCGTCGTACCGGTCCGGAGCGGCTACGTAGTCAGTCACAGTTCCTCAGTCTGCCCCATGTCGTGACAAGTCCGCGAACCCTTGTTTTGCGTGGCTTGTGAGTGTCAGTACTGCGTCTTCTTGATCAACCCGCGCCAGGAGTCCGGCGGTGACGAGGCGTAGAACCGCAGCACACCGAGTAGCCGGCTGGCCGCCGGAGCAGTCCAGTGCCGCTGCCCCGGCTGCGGCCCCTTGGCCAGCCCGCTGACCCCCCAACTCAAGTGAAACCACAACACCGAAGCCTCGAGACCGGCCTCACCTGCATAGCTGGGCAGGGTGGCGGCGACCTGCTCGAGGGTGAGCTTGGCGAACTCCATCCCCGGCGGTCCCCACGCTGCGTCACCCCAGTCGATGATCGCCTCCAGCCGGCCGCCGCGTGCCATCAGGTTCTGCTGCGCCAGATCGCCGTGCAGCAGTACAGGCTTCTGCTCCGGGATCAGCGTGGCGAGGTGGTCGAAAGTTTCGAGAAGCCAGCTGGCGATCCCGACATCGAGGTAGCCCCGCGCCGCCAGGCTGTCCACCGTCGGCCGAGGATCTCCACCACCGTCGTCCTCCGGCGCCCCCACCGGGCGTTCCGCTTGATGGATCAGGGCGACCTGGTGGCCGACCTCTCGCCAGAACTCCTGCGGCGGAGTCTCTCCGTCGACCAGGTCGGTGCCGTAGACCCGTTCGAGCACCATGTACGGCTTGTCGATCAACGTCCGGGTCGCATCGAACTCGACGATCGCGGGCGTGCGGACCCCGGCCGCGATCGCCGCGGGGATGACCGTGGACTCCTTGAGCAGGTCCTTCTCGAACGCCGCGCTGCGGGGGATCCGAAGAAAGAGCTCGTCGCCCAGCAGATAGGCACGGTTGGCGACACCACCCGGTACTTCGCGAACAGCGTCGACCGGTACGCCGAACCTGGCGGCCAGCGGCTCGAGTTCTGGGTGTGATGTCATCAGGGAATACTGGCAGCTGTGCGGAGAGACCTGGATCCGGAGATCATCAGCAGCAGGGACTTCTACGCCGTGCTGAACGCGGTGGTCGTGCCGCGGCCGATCGCCTGGGTGTCGTCCCGGTCGGCCGACGGGGTGCTCAACCTGGCGCCGCACTCGTTCTTCACCGTCTCATGCGTCCGGCCGCCGATGGTGCAGTTCACCTCGGTCGGGCGCAAGGACAGCCTCAACAACGTGGAGGCGACCCGCGAGTTCGTGGTCAACTTCGCCGCCGAGCCGTTGTTCGAGCAGGTGAACGCGACCGCGACGAACTTCCCGCCCGAGATCGACGAGTTCGCGGCCGTCGGTCTGCACGTCGAGCCGAGTACAACGATCGCTGTACCACGGGTGGCCGAGTCGCCGGTCGCGATCGAGTGCACGCTGCACACCACTGTCGAACTCGGCGACTCGACCGTGGTGATCGGCCGCGTCCGCCGGATCAGCATCGACGAGTCGGTGATGGACGGGAACCACCCGGAGATCACCCGGTTGCAGCCGCTCGCCCGGCTCGGCCGCAACGAGTGGTCCACCCTCGGCGAGATCAGGGACATCAGCCGGATCCGCTACTCCGACTGGCCGGGGGACTACGCGGGTCCGCGCGACGCCTGACGGCGCAGGGAATTCCGGCGCCGGAAAGTTTTCTGGATCTCCACCCATCCGGGGTGTGGACGGGACCGAAGCACTGATGTCAGTCGCGACCCAGCGGCGTGTGTCCCCCCACAGAAAGAGATCGTCATGTCTCACACCATCAAGCGTGTCGCCCTGGCCACCTCCGCCGTTTCGTTGCTCTTCGCAACCGTTGCCTGTGGCAGCGACGACGACAAGTCGAGCAGCAGCCCGTCGACCACCAGCTCGGCGTCCACGTCGACGTCGGACACTCCGTCGGCGATGCCGTCGGTGGACAACGCCGCGGGCCTCGTCGGCCCCGGCTGCGCCGACTACGCCAAGGCGAACCCGACCGGTGCAGGTTCGGTCGACGGTATGGCCGCCGCGCCGGTCGCCACCGCCGCCTCCGGCAACCCGCTGCTCAAGACCCTCGTCGCGTCCGTCTCGGGCAAGCTGAACCCGAAGGTCGACCTGGTCTCGACCCTCAATGGCGGCGAGTTCACTGTCTTCGCTCCGGTCGACTCCGCCTTCGCGAAGATCCCGGCCGCGACGATCAACACCCTGAAGACGAACTCCGCGCTGCTCACCAAGATCCTGACCTACCACGTCGTGGCCGGTCAGCTCGACCCGGCCGCGGTCGTCGGCAAGCAGACCACCGTCGAGAAGGGCTCGCTGACCGTCACCGGTTCGGGCGACAACCTGATGGTCAACAACGCCAAGGTCATCTGCGGCGGCGTCAAGACCGCCAACGCCACGGTCTACCTGATCGACACCGTCCTGATGCCCCCGGCCTGACCCGCGTCATCGGTTGCCTGAAGCAACTACCCCGCTGAAGCAACCAGTCTGCTGAAGCGACCATCCTGTCTGAACCGACCGGGCGGCGCCCTCTCTGCCGAGGCGCCGCCCGGTCTTCACGTCGCGGACGGCGCCGCTGCCGGTAGTCGCCGGATCATCCCGCCGAGGGTTCGGTACGCCGACCGCAGCGCTCCGATCAGGCCGGCCGTGAGCGGCACGAGGATCAGCAGCAGGGCCGCCGACTGGTTCGGCAATTACAGGGAAGTCCGCCGACAATGCACTAACCGCCACTCGTGATGCGCGAATGTGCGGCCCTTCCGTGGAACTGATCGGTCAATGGGTGATCGCTCCCAGAGCGCGCACCGTTCTGGTCAGGTCTTCGGGGGTGGTTCGGTGGTTGGAGATGGAGATTCGCATGTAGCGCTTGTTGCGCCAGGTGGTGCCGCCCGCCCAGGCGGTGCCGGTGGATTGCAGGGCGGCGATGACTCGGTCGGTTTCGGTGTCGGTGCCGAAGGAGACGAGGATCTGGTTGAGGACTACGTCGTTGCCGATTTCGTAGCCTGCGGACGTCAGTTGCTCTGCGAAGGACTTGGCCAGGGCGCAGCAGTGGTCGACGAGGTGAGTTACGCCTTCTCGGCCCAGCTCTTGGAGGCCGGCCCAGACTGCCAGGCCGCGGGCTCGGCGGGATGACTCGAGGACGTAGTCGCCGGGCTCGGGGTCGCCGGAGCTGACCAGGTAGGACGCGGTGTAGCCGAGGGCGGCGGCGTGGGACTCGGGATGTGCCGAGAACACGAAGCCGCTGTCGTACGGCAGATTGAGCCACTTGTGCCCATCACAGCCCCAGGAGTCAGCAAGCTCGAGACCGGCCACTTGATGCCGATGGGCAGGGCTCGCCGCCGCCCACAGGCCGAAGGCGCCATCCACATGCACCCAACCGCCGTACTCATGAACAAGCTCGCAGGCCTCACCGAGGGAGTCGGAGGCGCCGGTATTCACGTTACCTGCTTGAAGACAGACGATCAGCGGGCCTTCGTGGCCTGTCAGGCGGGTTCGGAGGTCATCGAGGTCGATCTCTCCGTTTGCCTTGCTGCTAACGAGTTCCAGTGCGTCCGAGCCGAAGCCGAGCAACCGCAACGACCGATCGATCGTGGCGTGCCGTTCGTCGCCGGCCAGGATGCGGACACGCGGTGCACCTGCCAAGCCGTCCTTCTCCACGTCCCAGCCCGCGTTCTTCAGCACGTGATGTCGCGCCGCCGTGAGGCCGACCGTGTTGGCGGCTTGAGCGCCGGTGACAAAGCCCGCCGATGCCGTCGCAGGAATGCCAAGCAGATCCTTGAGCCATTCACCGGCCGCATCCTCGGCGGCAGCCGCAGTCGGCGAGAGCACGCTGTTCCAGCCGTTCTGGTCCCAGCCGACCGCAAGAATGTCGGCAGCACTAGCCGCCGGCAACGCCCCACCGACAACAAACCCGAAGTACCGCGGCCCAGCGCTAGACACCAGCCCACCCTCGGCAAGCCCCACAAGCTCGTCGATCACCTCCCCAGCAGCTCGCCCCTTCTCCCCAAGCGGCCGCCGGAAATCCTCCCGAACCTCAGCAAACGTCTTGGCCGCACCCACCCGCCGCTCACCCAGCGACCCCCGATAGTCCGCGGCCCGAGCCGCCGCCCGCCCGAACAGCTCCCGCAACTCACTGTTGGACTCGCGCATCTCGGACCCGGATTCCCGTTGTTCGGTCTCAGCTTCTGTGAGCTCGGGTCGTGACTCGTGTGCCCTTGGTTCTTCCATGAAACCGACTGTGCCATGCGGCCTGCAGGAGGCGCGTGACGCGTTCAGCTCGTCAGGTGAGCTGGCTGAGTTCGCGTAGGAGGGCGAGGAAGCGGGGTGATAGGCCGGGGTCGCTGTTGTCGGCTGGTCGCGTCGTTGGATGCCAGCCGTCGGCGGCGACCAGGTAGACCCAAGGGCTCAGAGGGCCGGGGTTGGTGGCGTGGGAGCGGCCGGCGAGGTTGAGCATCATGCCGAGGGCTTGTAGGACGGACAGGTCGGTGATCACGTGGACGAGGAGCAGGTCGCGGACCGGCATCGCCGCTAGTACGCCGTAGGGCGGGTTCTCTACGTGGAGGGATTCGCGGAGGACGGTGTCGAGGACCAGTGCGCGGGAGGCGGCGAAATTGCTGCCGCTGATCATTGCGACATAGGTACCGTCGTGCTCTGCGTAGCTCACGGTGTCGGTCATGGCGCGTAGGTTCCGCAGACCGTATGACTCCGCCTCGGCCCAGGTCAGGCCGAGGTCGAGCTCGGGGGCGAGGTACATCGTGATCGCGCCGGCGGTGCTCATCGCGGGCACCGACAGGAGGCCTGGCACGAACTCCGGTGCACCAGCGGCGATCAGTGGATCCAGCGAGTCCTTCGCGGCCAGGCGTTGGATGAGCTGGGTCTGCGGATCCGTAGGCCGGGGTGCGGCGCCTCGGCGTAGGAGGGCGGCGAGGCGATCGAAGTGCTCGCCCACCAGTCGTGGCCAGTAGTCCGGTCGTTCGTCGGCGACGATCCGGGCCAGATTGGTCAGCCCCGCCTCGAGCGGGCCACCCGGCAGAGTTGTCCGCAGGATGAGTGCTCCGCGGTTGTCGTAGTGGCCGGTCAGGCCCGCGGTTGCGGCGGCTTCGAGGCTGAGGCGTACCAGGTGTGCGGCCTCCGCCGGGGACAACGGTGGTAGGGCCGGATCGGAAAGGTTGCCTGAGGCACGTTCGGTGGAGTCGTCGTGAATGAGCATGCTGTCCACCTCCTTCGTCAGAGAAAGTACGAGCGAAGGCGTCGCCGGCGGACGACGGTTTCGCAGCCTGTGGACAACCGGGCGTTATCCTGCGTCAGCCATCGATCGACCGAACACCGAGGAGCGACCCCATGCCCGGCACCCCCAGCGCAGACCGCACTCCGGCCGAGGGTGTCGCGCGCCAGGAGGTGACCAGCCGCTCCGCCTCGGCCACCCGCATCTCGCTGTCGCACATCACCGCGCAGAACGAGACCAACCTGCTCGGCACCGTGCACGGTGGCGTGGTGATGACGCTGGTCGACTCGGTCGCCGGCGTCGTCGCGGCCCGGCACTCGGGTGGTCCCGCGGTGACCGCGTCGATGGACGAGATGGTCTTCGTGGTTCCGGTCCGGGTCGGCGACGTGGTCCACCTGACCGCCCAGGTGAACTGGACCGGCCGCAGCTCGATGGAGATCGGCGTACGCGTCACCGCCGACCGCTGGGACGCGGTCGGACCGCAGGTGCACGTCGCGACGGCGTACCTGGTGTTCGTGGCGGTCGACGAGAA
Organism: Kribbella ginsengisoli; assembly: GCF_039537185.1. NCBI lineage: Bacteria > Bacillati > Actinomycetota > Actinomycetes > Propionibacteriales > Kribbellaceae > Kribbella > Kribbella ginsengisoli. Next base: position 138,811 of record NZ_BAABAA010000008.1, read on the forward strand.
CGGCAAGCCCCGCCCGGTACCGCAGGTTGTGCCCGAGACCGACGAGGACCACCGCCGGATGCGCGAGGCGGAGATCCGCCGCAGTCACCGCCTCGCCCGCCGCCAGGCGATCATCGCCTCCCGTGAAGCAACCGAAGCAACCGAAGCAGCCCAAGCAGCGAAGGCAACAGAGGCAGCCGAATGAAGCTGGTGCGCAGCGCCAAGCGCCATCCCTCGGCCATCCTGCTGGTCGTCCAGCTGCTCGGCGTCCTGCTCTACCCCGCGATGGAAGGCTCACGCGGTGGCCGCGTCGGCTTCGAGATCCTCGGCATCGTCGTCCTGACGCTCGCTGTCTTCTCGGTCCGCTCGACCCCCGGTCTCACCTGGGTCAGCGTCTGCCTCGGCATCCCCGCCGTCGTCCTGTCGCTACTGGACGCCTTCCGCCCGACAGACACGGTCGTGCTGATCTCCAACCCACTCCATGCGGCCTTCTACTTCTATGCCGCCTACAGCCTGCTCCGCTACATGCTGTCCGACCACGACGTCAGTGCGGACGAGCTCTGGGCCACCGGCGCGACTTTCACCTTGGTTGCTTGGGGTTTTGCCTACCTGTACGTCTTCGTCCAGGCACTGGTCCCCGGCAGCTTCACCGCCGCGGTCAACCCAGGTGATGACCGCACCTGGATGGAGTTGCTGTTCCTCAGCTTCACCACGCTGTCCAGTACCGGCCTCAGCGACATCGTGCCGATCACCTCGTGGGGCCGCTCGGTCGTGATGATCGAACAACTGGCCGGCCTCGGCTACGTCGCCATGGTCGTATCCAGGCTGGTCGGCCTCACCGTCGCCAAACGCACTTAGTCCCGCGGCCAACCCGCCAGCAGATCCGCAGCGGCTCGATGCGCGACCTCAGGCGCGTACTCCATCGCCGCCACCCGGAAGCACACCAGCGCGCCCTCGTGCAGCAACAGCAGCCGGTCTGCCAGCTCCTGGACGTCCGCGAAGCCGCCCAAGGCAGCCTGCGCCATGAATTCGGACCGCATCCACTGCTTCTGCGCCACGATCACCGGCATCGCCGGGTGGTCGGGCGCGGCCAGTTCCACGCTCGCGTTGATGAAGCCACAACCGCGCCGTGACTCCGCCATCCAGTCCGTGAGCGCCGCGAAGAGCGCGAGGATCACGTCGGCAGGCGTCTGAGGAGCAAGCGCCGCCAGCTGATCGTCGAGGAACGCGTGCCAGACCCGGTTCCGCTGCTCCAGGTACGCCGCGATCAGCCGATCCTTCGACCCGAACCGGTCGTACAGCGTCTTCTTGGTCACCTCGGCCGCGTCCGCTATCGCGTCCACCCCGACAGTACGGATCCCGCGCTCGTAGAAGAGCGTCGACGCGGCCCGCAGGATCCGCTCACCGGCAGGCGTCAGCCGCTCCGCCTCCAGCTCACCGCGCTCCGTCAGGAGTCCCACTGGCTGAGCAACCATACTGACAGTATACCGACCGGTGTGGTTACTTGTGGAGCATGATCAATCCACGCGTGCTCCCCGTCCTGGCCGGCGCCGGCTTCGTCGTGTTCTGGAGTTGCGGCTTCATCGGCGCGCGCTGGGGCACGGAGTACGCATCTGCCTTCGACCTGCTCGCCTGGCGCTATCTGGTCGCCGGCGCCCTAGCTGCCGCCGTACTACTCAAGCGCCGCCCCCACCTGACCCGCAGCGACCTCATCACTCACGCAGTGATGGCATTCCTCACCCAGTGCGTCTACCTGGGCCTGATCTTTACCGGTATCGACCACGGCATCTCCGCAGGCGTCACTGCGCTCATCGGCTCCCTACAGCCGATCCTGATCGCCACCGTCGCCGGACCACTACTCGGCGAGCGAGTCAGCCCAAGGCAGTGGGGCGGCCTCCTCCTCGGACTCGCAGGAGTCGCCTTCGTTGTCGCCGACGACCTAGGAGCAACCCCAGCCTTGACGTTCCTGCTCCCAGTCGGCGGCCTGCTCGGACTAGTGGTCGGCACAGTCTGGGAGCGCCACCGCAAACCAACAATCAACCTCCTGGACGCGCTCTGCCTGCAAAGCCTGGTCTCCTGCGTCTTCTTCGTCGTAGTAACAGCCGGTACCGGACAGCTGACCGTTCCGCACGACCTGCAGTTCTACGGCGCCGTCCTGTGGCTGGTCGTACTGGCCACTGGTGGCGGCTGGGGCCTGTACCTCGTCAACCTCCGCCTGTCCGGCGCCACGAGGATCAGCAGCCTGCTCTACCTGGTCCCACCGACGACGATGCTCTTCGCCTTCCTGCTGTTCGGGGAGACGATCGGCGCCCTCGCCGTCGGCGGAATGCTGCTCTGCGCACTAGCTGTTCTGCTTATCACGGCTCGCCCAAGCGGCAGGAAGGCCCGGATCTCGTTACGCTGCGACAATGGCGGAACCACGGTGGCTGGATGACCAGGAGCAGCGGGCATGGCGAGCGTTCATCGCGGCCCAGCGCGTGGTGAACGGCCGGATCGAGCAGCAACTGCAGCGCGACGCGGGCATGCCGCACACGTACTTCGAGATCCTGGTCCGGCTCGCCGACGCGGACGACGGCCGGCTGCGGATGAGTGAGCTCGCCGTGTCCACCCTCGGCTCGCGCAGCCGGCTGTCGCACGCGGTGAACCGGCTCGAGAAGGTCGGCTGGGTCCGTCGCGAGGGGATCGAGTCCGACCGGCGCGGCCAGGTCGCGATCATCACCGAGGAAGGTCGCCAGAAGCTCAAGGACACTGCGCCGGGCCACGTCGAGACGGTCCGGCAGGCGGTGTTCGATGCCCTCAGCCCTGAGCAGGTCGACCAACTGCTCGACATCTGCGCGACCCTGACCCGGCACTCCGGTGGTACCTACGACAGCGCCATCTGGGAACCGAAGGCCTCCGGTACGCCGGCCCAGTAACCCCATGGGCCAGAATGGCCGTGATGAACACCACCGGACGCCGGGTACTGGCAGTAGCGGCCGCGGCGACTCTCCTCGCCGGCTGCAGCGACTCGGACACCCCCACTGCGGGTCCTAGTACTGCGCCCTCCTCCTCGATCACCCGGCAGACCCCGCCGCCGACCGAGACGCCGACGCCCAGCCAAACCCCGAGCGCGACGAGCACCCCCAGCACGACGCCCAGTACGCCGCCCGCCAACGGCTGTGTGGACCAGAAGGTGCAGCAGTTGACCCTGCGCGAGCAGGCGGCCCAGCTGATCATGACCGGCATCAGCACCAAGGGCATGACGGCAGCAGAGCGATCCATCGCCAAGGCGCAGAAGCCAGGAGGCCTCCTCCTGATGGGTCCCGGCGCCAGCGCCTCCCACACCCGTACTGCGATGGCCGCCGCCACCACGACGGCCACGGTGAAGGGCATCAAGCCATTCATCGCCGCTGACCAGGAAGGCGGCAAGATCCAGCGGCTCAAGGGCTCTGGCTTCGACCGCATCCCCGCCGCGACCGTGCAGGCCACCTGGTCCGACGACAAGCTCACAGCTCGCGCCAAGACGTGGGGCGGCCAGCTCAAGCAGGCAGGGGTCAACATGGACCTCGCGCCGGTCGCGGACGTAGTACCGGCGTCTCTGGGGGACAAGAACGCTCCCATCGGGGCACTGGACCGGGGCTACGGCGACACGCCCGGCAAGGTCGGCCCGCACGTCGCCGCCTTCGTCAAGGGGATGGAGCAGGCTGGGGTGATGACTTCGGTGAAGCACTTCCCGGGCCTCGGCCGGGTCAAGGGCAACACCGACTTCTCCTCCGGCGTGGTCGACACAGTGACGACCCGCCACGACGACTACCTGTCGACGTTCGCCGCCGGCATCCAGGCCGGCTCGGCCCTGGTGATGGTCTCCACCGTCACCTACACCAAGATCGACCCGAACAACCGCGCTGTGTTCTCACCCACCGTCATCGGCGGCATGCTGCGCGGCGACCTCGGGTACGCCGGAGTGGTGATCACCGACGACGTCGGAGCGGCAGCAGAGGTCGCGTCGGTCCCTGCCGGCCAGCGCGCGACCCGCTTCGTCGCGGCCGGTGGCGACATCGTGATCACCGCCAAGGCCTCGCTCACCTCGACCATGGTCAACGCACTGGTCGCCAAGGCCGAGCAGGACAAGACCTTCGCGGCCGCACTCCAGAGCAGCGTCGGGCGGGTGCTCGCCCTCAAGCAGAACCGTGGCCTGCTGAGCTGCTGATGAGCGACCCGACCCAGGAGCCCGACTACCGGTTCACGCTCGCCAATGAGCGGACCTACCTGGCGTACCTGCGGACCGCGCTGGCCTGCTACGCGGGCGGTCTGTCGGCAGTACAGTTCCTGGATCTCGGCCCTGATCGCTGGCCCGCGCGCGTCATCGGCGTAGTACTGGTCGCTGCAGGCATCACCACCACCGCTCTGGCCTTCCGGCGCTGGCAGGCCAACCTGAGCGCCATGCGCACCGGCGGACCTCTCCCGGTGACCCGGCTGCCTTTGATGCTCGGGGCAACCATCGCCACCGTCGGGTTGATCGGTTTGCTGTTCAGCCTGTGGCGATGAACACACCGCGTGACCCTGGTCTCCAGCCCGAGCGCACCTTGCTCGCCTGGCGCCGCACCGTGCTCGGCCTGGTCGCCAACGGCATCCTGCTGCTTGCCTCCGGCCACGGTACGTCGGACATCCGGCTCGGCCTCGGCATCGTGGTGACCGTGCTGGCCCTGGCCTGCTGGGTCGCGGTCACCGCGGTCTACCGCCGTGGCCTCGAACCGTCCGCTCTCGGGTCCGAGCGGGTCCTGCGGCTGGCAGCTGGGCTGGTCCTCGTCGTGGGGGTGTTCGACCTCTATGCCGTGGTGACGCGCTGAATTTTCCTGGTCACTTTCCGGTTGTATTGAGTCTACGTGTTCATCATCTCGCGGTACGTTGACCAGGCGGATGCTCCGTCAGCGGTCCGTTGCCCCTAGCATGTTCAAGGTTTGTCCCTCGTTCACCCGGAGCTTGAAGTGCCGTTACGTCTGCGTCCGAACGACCCGACGTTCTACGACCTTTTCACCGAATCCGCCAACCACCTGGTCGACGGGTCCCGGATTCTCGCCGAGCTGCTCGGCAGCACAGCGGGAACCGGCCTATCCGCGAGCCACCAGATCGCCGCCCAGATGAAGGATGCCGAGCACGCCGCGGACGAGACCACCCACTCGATCATCCGGCGGGTCAACTCCACCTTCGTGACCCCGTTCGACCGCGAGGACATCTACCGGCTGGCCTCCGACCTCGACGACGTCATGGACTACATGGAGGAGGCGGTCGACACCATCCACCTGTTCAACCTCGACAAGCTGCCGGCCGAGGCGGCCGAGCAGATCGAGGTGCTGCAGCGGATGGCGACGCTGACCTCGGAGGCGATGCCGCGGCTGCGCACCATGAAGGACCTGGCCGAGTACTGGATCGAGATCAACCGGCTGGAGAACACCGGTGACGCGGTCCACCGCCGGATCGTGGCCAAGCTGTTCAGCGGCGAGTTCGACGCGCTGACGGTGATGAAGCTGAAGACCGTGGTCGACCTGCTGGAGGCCGCCATCGACGGCTTCGAACACGTCGCCAACACGGTCGAGCAGATCGCCGTCAAGGAGAGCTGAGCGTGGAGCTCACGCTCGTCATCGCGGTCGTCGTCATCGCGCTCGCCTTCGACTACACCAACGGCTTCCACGACGCCGCCAACGCGATCGCGACCTCGGTCTCGACCCGGGCGCTGACGCCGCGGGTGGCGCTGGTGATGGCCGCCTTCTTCAACTTCGTCGGCGCCTTCCTCGGCACCGAGGTGGCCGACACCGTCGGCAAGGGCATCATCACGCTGCCGGCCGGGCGGCACGGTCTGGTGATCGTGATCGCCGCGCTGGTCGGCGCGATCACCTGGAACCTGATCACCTGGTACTTCGGGCTGCCCAGCTCCTCGTCACACGCCCTGATCGGCGGCCTGGTCGGCGCCGGCCTGGCCTCCACCAGCGTGGTGCTGTGGTCGGGCATCGTCGACAAGGTCGTCATCCCGATGGTGCTGTCACCGGCCATCGGCTTCGTCGGCGCCTTCCTGCTGATGACCGCGATCCTGTGGATCTTCCGGCGCAGCAACCCGGGCAGGACCACCCGCGGGTTCCGGCTGGCCCAGTCGCTGTCGGCGGCCGGGATGGCGCTCGGCCACGGTCTGCAGGACGCCCAGAAGACGATGGGCGTGATCTTCCTGGCCCTGCTCACCACCGGGCACGTGGACAAGAACGAGGGCATCCCGACCTGGGTGAAGATCTCGGCCGCGACCGCGATCTCGCTGGGCACCTACTCCGGTGGCTGGCGGATCATGCGGACCCTCGGCCGCCGGATCATCCACCTCGACCCGGCCCGCGGCTTCGCCTCCGAGGCGGTCGCCGCGACGGTGCTCTACGTGATGGCGATCGGCCTGCACGCGCCCGTCTCGACCACCCACACGATCACCTCGGCGGTGATGGGCGCCGGCGCCACCAAGCGGCTCTCTGCGGTCCGCTGGGGCGTCGCCAAGGGCATCGTGCTGGCCTGGGTCCTGACCATCCCGGCAGCCGGCCTGGTCGCGGCCGCCGTCTACTACGTCGCCCACTTCATTCTGGAGTAGTTCATTCTTCGAGTAGTTCACCGCGATTTCACCCGGCGCGCTTAGCGTGAGAGCGCTCCTGACGCCGCCGTCTTGGGATGTGATCGTGATGGACCTCTCCTTCCTCGTCGTCGTGGTGATCGTCACCGCCTTGGTCTTCGACTTCACCAACGGCTTCCACGACACCGCCAACGCGATGGCGACGTCGATCGCCACCGGAGCGCTGAAACCCAAGGTCGCCGTCGGCTTGTCCGCCGTGCTGAACCTGGTCGGCGCGTTCGTCTCCACCGAGGTCGCCAAAACGATCTCCAGCGGGCTCGTCGACGACGCGAAGGTGACCGTGCCGATCATCTTCGGCGGCCTGGTCGGCGCGATCCTGTGGAACCTGCTCACCTGGTACGTCGGGCTGCCGAGCTCCTCGTCGCACGCGCTGTTCGGCGGCCTGATCGGCGCCACCTGGATCGCGGCCGGCAGCGGCGCGGTCCACTTCGGCACCGTCGTCCAGAAGATCATCATCCCGGCCGTCGCCGCCCCGATCGTGGCCGGTGTGGTCGCCCTGCTCGGCACCTACCTCGTCTACACGATCACCCGGCGGGCCCGGAAGAAGAACGTCGATGACGGCTTCCGGATCGGCCAGATCGCGTCCGCCTCGCTCGTCTCGCTGGCCCACGGCACCGGCGACGCGCAGAAGACGATGGGCATCATCACGCTCGTGCTGATCACCTCGGGCAGCCTGGCGTCGGGGTCACGGCCGCCGCTCTGGGTGATCTTCGCGGCCGGTCTGGCGATCGCCGCCGGCACATACCTCGGCGGCTGGCGGATCATCCGGACGATGGGCAAGGGCCTGACCGAGATCGAGTCACCGCAGGGCTTCGCGGCCGAGACGAGCTCCACCGCCGTACTGCTGGCCTCCTCGCACCTCGGCTTCCCGCTGTCGACGACCCAGGTCTGCTCCGGCAGCATCCTCGGCGCAGGACTCGGCAAGCGTCTCGCGGAGGTCCGCTGGACGGTCGCCGGGCGGATGGCGCTGGCCTGGCTGTTCACGCTGCCGGCCGCCGCGATCGTCGGCGCCCTGGCCGGCCGGGTCGCCAACTCCGGCAACATCGGCGTGACGATCATCGCCATCGCGGCAGCCGCCGCCGGTGGTTTCATCTACCTGGCATCGCGCCGCAAGCCGGTCACGGCCGACAACGTCAACGAATACCCGGGTACGAAGGCCCCGGCGTCCGCAGTACCGGCTGCCTGAGGAGGATCTGATGCACATCGACTGGAGCGCACTCGGCCAGGTAGCGATCGCGAGCCTCGCCTTCGGGGTCGGCATCGCGGTGCTGTTCGCCGTCGGAATCAACGCGATGTCGCGGCGCGCGGTGGCGGTCGAGGCGAAGAAGAACCCGCCGCCGGTGGACACCGCGGTGGCCGGCCTGTGCTTCCTCGCCTGCCTCGCCGCCGTCTGCTACGGCCTGTACCTGATCATTCCGCAGTTCCACTAGCGGTTCCAGCGGCGGACCGACCTCGCTACGTCCTTGGGGCGGAGCGAGGCGACCGCGCTCTCCCAGTTGTTGTAGAGCGAGTCGCCGAGCAGGGTGAGGCTCAGGAACGCCTGCGGGCGGACCGCCATCACCCAGGTGGCCGCCGCGGCGTGGCCCTGCTGGTAGAGCAGCCGCTCGGCCGTCGCCTCGATCCGCGCCTTGCCGTCGTCGGGCGCCATGTTGATCGTCGCCCAGGCCTTCACGATCGCCGAGTCCTTCGCGGTCATCTGCGCCAGATAGGTCAGCGGCCCGCGCCACGAGCCCCGGCGGCCGAGGCCGTCCAGGCTCTCCAGCGGGAACCAGCCGTTCTGGCAGCGCCGGCCGTTCACCGCCGACTCGATCTCCCGGGCCTGGTCCGGGCGCAGGTTCTGCGTCGCCCAGTACAAGAAGTAGACCCCGACATCCGGGATCTCCTCGGCCACATTGCCGGGAATGCTCAGCTTCCCCGGCTCGAAGAGGTGCAGCTCCTCGTCTGATCCGTACAAGATCGTCATTTCCCCCCGCCCAGCCCGATCACCGCCGGCGGACCCCCCAGGTCCAGCTTTCGACATACAAAGGTTCTTGGTACCCCCGGCTCGCGCCCCGGTCAACCCCTCGTCCGGATACCGATTGTCCCTATAACCCAAACCGGTAGGGACCGCTACTTGCGGCGGCGGGCCGCTCGCTCGCGGAGCTCCTCGGCGTCGAGGCGGTCGGCCTCCTCGGGAGTCGGCGCGCCGCCGCCGTACGACGCGGGCAGCCACCAGGCGCCGGCCGGCTTGTCCGGGGACGCCTTGATGGTCCGGTCGAGCATCGCGGCCATCGTCGTCCGCAGCCGGGCCGTGGCCGCGGTGGCGTCCTCGTCCTTGCCGACCGCCATCGGCTCGCCGACCGTGATGGAGACCCGCTGGTGCCGGGAGAAGTCCCGCGGATGGTCCTTGGTCAGCATCCGCTGGGTGCCCCACAGGATCATCGGGATCACCGGTACGCCGGCCTCGGCCGCCATCCGGACCGCGCCCGACTTGAACTCCTTCAGCTCGAACGACCGGCTGATCGTCGCCTCGGGGAAGACGCCGACGATCTCGCCCTCGCCGAGGTAGCGGATCGCCTCCCGGTACGACCCGGCGCCGGCGCCGCGGTCGACCGCGATGTGGTGCATGCCGCGCATCAGCGGTCCGGAGTACCGGTTGCGGAACAGCACCTCCTTGGCCATGAACCGGACCAGCCGCTTGCTCGGCTGCGCGCCGAAGCCGCCGATCACGAAGTCGACGTAGCTGATGTGGTTCAGCGCCAGCACGGCACCACCGGTCCGCGGGATGTTCTCGGTGCCGACCATCGTGAAGCCCAGGTCGAGCACCTTGAAGGCGGTCTTGGCGAAGCCGATCACCGGCGGGTACAGGATGTCGCGCATGGTCTGACGCTATCGGGTCGGTCAACGGCGCGCGGATCCAGTACGCAGTACGCAATCAGTGGTTAGAGTTGCCGACGACAAGTTGATACCGCGGGAGCTCGCGCTGTAGCGGGCTGAGAGGGCGGCTGGGTTTCGGAACCCGGCGCCGCCGACCGCCGAACCTGTCCGGGTAATTCCGGCGTAGGGAGCAGCATCGTGACATCTATCGACAACTCTGTCCGCCCTCAGGTGACCACTGGGCCGATCTCTGGATCGGAGAAGATCTACACCGGTGAGCTGAGGGTTCCGCAGCGGCGGGTGCACCTCACCAACGGAGAGCACTTCGACCTGTACGACACCTCGGGGCCGTACACGGACGTGACGGCCGAGATCGACGTCCAGGCGGGCCTTCCGCCGGTACGCCGGGACTGGATCGCCGGCCGTGAGCCGCTGACCCAGCTGGCGCAGGCCAGGGCCGGCGTCATCACGGAGGAGATGCGCTACATCGCAGTACGGGAAGGTGTCGAGCCTTCGTTCGTGCGTGACGAGGTGGCGCGGGGGCGGGCCGTGATCCCGGCCAACCACAAGCATCCGGAGTCCGAGCCGATGATCATCGGGAAGAAGTTCCTGGTGAAGGTGAACGCGAACATCGGCAACTCGGCCGTCTCCAGCTCGGTCGAGGAGGAGGTGGAGAAGCTCGTCTGGGCCACTCGTTGGGGCGCGGACACGGTGATGGACCTGTCCACCGGCAAGAACATCCACGCGACCCGCGAATGGATCCTGCGCAACTCGCCGGTCCCGATCGGCACGGTCCCGCTCTACCAGGCGCTGGAGAAGGTGAAGGGCGATCCGACCGAGCTCACCTGGGAGGTCTACCGCGACACGGTGATCGAGCAGTGCGAGCAGGGCGTCGACTACATGACCGTGCACGCCGGAGTACTGCTCCGGTACGTGCCGTTGACGGCCCAGCGGATCACCGGGATCGTCTCGCGGGGTGGCTCGATCATGGCGGCCTGGTGTCTGGCGCATCATCAGGAGTCCTTCCTGTACACGCATTTCGCCGAGCTGTGCGAGATCCTGCGCTCCTACGACGTGACTTTCTCGCTCGGCGACGGACTGCGGCCGGGGTGCATCGCGGACGCGAACGACGCGGCCCAGTTCGCCGAGCTACGGACGCTGGGGGAGCTGACCAGGATCGCCTGGGAGCACGACGTCCAGGTGATGATCGAGGGCCCGGGGCACGTGCCGATGCACAAGATCGCGGAGAACGTGCGGCTCGAGGAGGAGCTCTGCGGCGAGGCGCCGTTCTACACATTGGGGCCGTTGGCAACCGATGTCGCGCCGGCCTACGACCACATCACCAGCGCGATCGGCGCGGCCCAGATCGGCTGGCTGGGAACGGCGATGCTCTGCTATGTGACGCCGAAGGAGCACCTCGGCCTGCCGGACCGAGACGACGTCAAGACCGGCGTGATCACGTACAAGATCGCTGCCCACGCAGCCGATCTGGCCAAGGGTCATCCGGGCGCGCAGGACTGGGACGACGCGCTGTCGAGGGCCCGGTTCGAGTTCCGCTGGGAGGACCAGTTCAACCTGTCGCTGGATCCCGACACGGCCCGCTCGTACCACGACCAGACCCTCCCGGCCGAGCCCGCCAAGACAGCCCACTTCTGCTCGATGTGCGGCCCGAAGTTCTGCTCGATGCGGATCACCGCCGACATCCGCAAGTACGCCGAGGAAAACGGCCTCGACTCCGCCGAAGCGATCGAAGCAGGCTTCGCCGAGATGTCAGAAACCTTCAAGGCCAAGGACTCCAAGCTCTACCTGCCGCTGGCCGACTGAGCTTGCATTCGGAACAAATCTAGACTCGCCGGTCCGCGCTCCGAAGCACCCGAAAACATCCTGACTCCGTGTGAGGGTGGGGGTGAGTCGGGGTGCGGATCCGGCCGATTTCAGCGGAGAATTGGGGGATCGGTGGCCACCGGGGCGATCACGGTGGGTGATCGGGCGAACCGGTTCAGGTTTTTGCCTTCACTCTGAGTGAATAAGACTGTAGCCTTAACCTGCGTCGGGAAGGAGGTGCAAGGCGGTGGTCTTCGTTCTCACGGTAGATCAGCGAGGAAGCCGGAGCATCGGCGATCTCGTACCCGAGCTACTGAATACGCTGAACCGGCGGCCGCGCCGGATCGGCCTGCTGCGCAAGTTCGAGCGCACGGCCGGCGACGAGGTCCAGGGCGTTCTGTCCGAGGCCCGGGCAACGGTCGACGTCATCGTGCAGCTGCTCCGCGCGGACACCTGGTACGTAGGTCTGGGCGTCGGCGCTGTCGACCAGCCGCTGCCCCGGAGTACCAGGGCAGGTAGCGGGGAGGCGTTCGTCTTCGCCCGCGAGGCGGTCAACCGGGCCAAGGCGAGCCCGCACCACGTCAACGTCGTCGGTGCGAACGAGCACGCGGCGGAGCAGGTCGAGAGCGTCCTGTGGCTGATGGCGTCGGTACTGCGTCGCAGGAGCGAGCGCGGGTGGGCAGTGGCCGACCTGCTGGCCGAGGGGCTCACCAGGCGGGAGATCGGCGTCAAGCTGGGGATCAGCCAGTCCGCTGTCACCCAGCGGGCGCAGGCGGCCGGTTTCGCGGAGGAACAGCGCGGACGGGTGCTTGCGGCAGAGTTGCTCGAGGCTGGGGAGGTTGCATGACGGCAGTGGTACTGGTGCTGACTGGGGTGGCTCTGGTGCTCGCCGTCGTGGCGTGGGTGCCCAAGTCGGGCGCCACGCTGGAGATCGTGCTCAGTGGCGTGATGCTGGCCTGCCTGACGGCGACCGGCATCCTGCTGCTGGCCGGGCACGGCGTACAGGGCTGGCGGGAGGCCTGGTGGAACATCCTCCTCATGGTCTCCGGCGGCCTCGCAGTAGCCGGTGGAGGTCCGCTGACGACGTCGGTGCTGGCGCTGGTCGACCGGGGCAACACCAGGTCGCAGTCGACCCAGCAGGCGGGCGAGGTGCTCCGCGGTGGTGCGCTGATCGGCGCCCTGGAGCGCGGAGCCATCTACGGCTCGATCGTGGCGGGCTGGCCCGAGGGCATCGCGATCGTGCTGGCCATCAAGGGCCTCGCGCGGTATCCGGAGCTGCGTAGTCCGGACCAGCCGGCGTCGGTGACGCCCACAGCGGTGGCGGAGCGATTCATCATCGGCACCTTCACCAGTGTGCTGTGGGCCGTCACCTGCGCCGGTCTGCTGCTTTCTCGCTAGACCTTGATGACGTACGTGCTCATCACCTTGTCGTGCCAGGTCTGCTTCTTGTCGTCCCACAGCGGCCACAGCGCGTTGAGCAGGCAGGCCTGGTCGAAGATGCCGCGCAGGATGTCACGCAGCAGCGACTTGCCGGCGCCGATCGGCTGGAAGTAGGTCGCGTCGACCAGCTTGATCTTCAGCACGCTCTTGCCAACGCTCTGGCCGGTCTTGCCCTGCCGGATCACCCTGTTCCACACCCACAGGCCGATGCTGGCCAGGACGCCGATGATCAGCACGATGACAGCGAACGCGCTGGGACCCTCGCCGGCGGTGGTGTAGCTGTCACCGTCGGAGTTGGCGATCACGTTGGCGATGAAGATCCCGTACGCGATCAGGCCCGGGATGCCGGAGAGCAGACCGTCCAGGAGCGACGCACCGACCCGTGATCCCCAGTCAGCCAGCTCGGACCCACCAGGGCCGCCGTAGCCGAAGCCCTGCTGCCCGTACATCGGCTGGTCGTACTGCGGCGGACCAGGTTGCCCGTACTGAGGTTGCCCGTACTGCGGCTGGCCCGGCTGACCGTACTGCGGCCCAGGCTGTCCGTACTGCGGCTGGCCGGGTTGCCCGTACTGCGGCTGACCAGGCTGGCCGTACTGCGGAGGTTGCCCGTACTGCGGCTGGTCCTCGGGACCGTTCGGAGGCGTTGTCACAGCTTGACGACCAGCGTGTTGTTGATCTTGTCCGCGAAGGTCTGCTTCTTCTCGTCCCACAGCGGCCACAGGTAGCCGACGTAGCAGACCACGCCGTCGAGGAAGTGGGTGAGCTGGCGGACGAACGCCTTGGCCGGACCGACCGGCTGACCGGTGGCGGCGTCGATCAGCTTGATCTTGACCACCGACTTGCCGACCGTCTGGCCCTCGTTGCCCTGCTTGATGACGACGTTCCAGATCCCGACGCCGATCGCGATCAGGACGAAGAGCAGCAGGAAGATGCTGCTGACCGACCGGCCGAGCGCAAGACCGATGGCGTACGGCACGGCGACCAGCAGGGAGTCGATGATCGCGCCACCGGCCCGCAGCGGCCACTCGGCCAGCGTGCCCGTAGGAGCGCCATAGCCCGGCTGCTGCCCGTACTGCTGCGGATACCCCGGCTGCTGCTGCCCGTACTGCGGTTGCCCGTACTGCGCTGGCGGCTGCCCGTAACCCGGCTGCTGCCCATACCCAGGCTGCTGCCCGTACTGCGGCGCCGGCGGCTGGCCGTAGCCGGGCTGCTGCCCGTACTCCGGCTGCTGGCCAGGCTGACCGTACTGACCGGGCTGCTCCGGCGGTTGCCCGTACTGGCCAGGCTGCTCTGGCTGCTGGCCGTACTGACCAGGCTGTTGGCCGTACTGACCCGGTTGGTTCGGGTCTTGCGGGCCGTAACCCGGCGGTGGCGTCGGAGTGCTCACGACGATCCCTTCTACTGACATGAGGAGTGGTAGCGCTCTGACGGATCAGCTGCCTTGGCGGATCCCATCAAGTTGCCTGCGGTAGGAGATACCTTGGTGGATGTGACCCTGACACAGCAAGCTGTCGTACTCCGGCCGCGTGGGCCGGTCGAACCGCTCGACCGCCGAGTGCTCGGCGTGGCCGGCGTCGGTGTCGGCGGGTTCGCTCTCGCAGGTGTCTATCAGCTGTCCGGCTCACTGCACCTCGGCATCCCTTGTTTGCTCCACGCCACCACCGGGCTGAACTGCCCGTTCTGCGGAGCGACCAGGATGGCGGCAGCGTTGCTGCGTGGCGATCTGGACGCCGCCTGGCACTTCAACCCGGTCGTACTGGTCCTCGGCCCGCTGATCGGTGTTGCCGTCGGCTACCAACTGCTCACCTGGGGTCTGGAGAGCGCCCGGCTGATCAAGCTGCCCCGGCTGCGAATCAGCCCGGTGACGCTGAAATGGCTGCTCCGCGCGCTGGCCGTTCTATTGGTCGTCTATGGGGTCGCCCGCAATCTGAATTGAGACACTAAGGTGTCCCAGTGACCCAGCCTCCTTTGCCAGATGAGAACGGCCAGCAGCTCGAGCCCTTCCAGCAGCAGCCGCCGCAGCCCCCGGTCCCGCAGCAGCCGGGTCCGCAGGATCAGTTGCCGATGGCCCCGCAGTACGGCGCCCCGCAGTACCAGGCTCCGCAGAACCCGCAGTACCAGCAGGTCCAGGGCCAACCGGTGCAGCCGCCGGCCCAGGCGCTGCCGGCCGGGCCGGTGCTGGTGACGATCGGAGACATCTCCGTCGAGCAGTACCGGATCGTCACGCCCGCCGGTGTGCTGCCCACCCAGGGCACGAACTGGTCGGCGATGGACATGACCCGGACCGAGGAGAAGATCCCCGCCTACGCCATCGTGCTGGCGATCATCTTCTTCCTGTTCTGCCTGCTCGGGTTGCTGTTCCTGCTGATCAAGGAGCGCAAGACGACCGGCTTCGTCCAGGTGACCGTGCAGCACGGCGCCCGCACGCACAACACGCATGTGGCCGCGGCCAACCCGACCCAGGTCGCCGACACGCTGGCCAGAGTCAACTACGCCCGCACCCTCTGCGTCTGAACCCCTTGCAGGCAAGGGATCCAGAGCGCGGCGGGCACGGGCGCGTTGCGTAGTACCGGGGGATCGGCTCAGCCGAAGCGGCCGGTGATGTAGTCCTCGGTGGCCTTCTCGTTCGGGTTGGAGAAGATCTGCTTGGTCGGGCCCATCTCGATCAGCCGGCCGGGCTTGCCGGTGGCCGACAGGTTGAAGAAGGCGGTCTGGTCGGAGACCCGGGCCGCCTGCTGCATGTTGTGGGTCACGATGACGACGGTGAACCGGTCCTTCAGCTTCTCGATCAGGTCCTCGATCGCGAGCGTCGAGATCGGGTCGAGGGCCGAGCAGGGCTCGTCCATCAAGATCACCTCGGGCTCGACCGCGATCGCCCGGGCGATGCACAGCCGCTGCTGCTGACCACCGGACAGGCCCGCGCCGGGCTTGTCGAGGCGGTCCTTCACCTCGTTCCACAGGTTGGCGCCCTTCAGCGACGCCTCGACCACCTCGGTGAGCTTCTTCTTGTCCTTGACGCCGTTCAGCTTCAGGCCGGACGCCACGTTGTCGAAGATCGACATCGTCGGGAACGGGTTCGGCCGCTGGAACACCATGCCGACGACCCGGCGGACCGCCACCGGGTCGACCCCGGTCGCGTACAGGTCCTGCTGGTCCAGCAGCACCTTGCCCTCGACCCGGGCGCCGGGGATCACCTCGTGCATCCGGTTCAGGGTGCGCAGGTAAGTGGACTTGCCGCAGCCGGACGGGCCGATGAACGCGGTGACCGAGCGGGGCTCGATCGTCATCGACACGTCCTCGACGGCCTTGAAATCGCCGTAGTAGACGTTGAGGCCGCTGACCTCGATGCGCTTAGCCATATCGACTCAGAACCTCTCGACTATTTTGACTTGATGGTGCTGAACCGGGCGATCAGCCGGGCCAGCAGGTTGAGGGCCAGGACCAGGAGGATCAGCGTCAGTGCCGCTGCCCAGACCCGGTCCGCGGCGGCCGGCAGGGCCATGTCGCCACGGTCGTTGTTGATCATGGTCGGCAGCGCGCCCATGAAGCCCGAGAACGGGTTGTAGTTGATCACCTTGGAGTAGCCGACCAGGATCAGCAGCGGCGCGGTCTCACCGATCACCCGGGCCAGCCCGAGCATCACGCCGGTGATGATGCCGCCGAACGCGGTCGGCACGACGATCTTCAGGATCGTCTTCCACTTCGGCACCCCGAGCGCGTACGACGCCTCGCGCAGCTCGTCCGGTACCAGCTTGAGCATCTCCTCGGTGGAGCGCAGGACGACCGGCATCATCAGCAGGACCAGCGACAGCGACACCGCGAAGCCGATCCGGTTCTGGCCGAGGATGGTGACCCAGACCGCGTAGACGAACAGCGCCGCGACGATCGACGGGACACCGGTCAGGATGTCGACCATGAAGCTGACGACCTTGGCGCCCCTGCCGCCCTTGCCGTACTCGATCAGGTAGACCGCGCCGAGGATGCCGAGCGGCACCGCGATCACCGCGCAGATCAGCGCCATGATCAGGCTGCCGACCAGCGCGTGGTACGCGCCGCCACCCGCGCGGCGGGAGGTGATACCGCGCTGCGACTGCGACCACCAGTTGGCGTCCAGCACCAGGTGATAGCCCTTCGAGACGACCGTCCAGAGGATCCAGCACAGCGGGATCAGCGCGATCAGGAAGCACAGCGAGATCAGCACCGTGGCCAGCAGGTTGCGGAACGCGCGGGCGCCGGACCTGCCGGTCAGGTCGAGAACCTTGCCGTCGTACTGCGGACGGTTCGCGGCGATGGTGCTCACGCGGGCGCTCCTTGCTTGGCGGCGGGCTTCGGCCGGCGAGTGCGGCGCTTGGCGCCGGGGCCCGAGCGGGCGACGATGATCCGGGCCGCCGAGTTGACGATGAAGGTGACGACGAACAGCACCAGGCCGGCCGCGATGAAGGCGCCGGTCTTGGCCGGGGTGTCGAGCTCGGCCGCGCTGGAGGCGATCTTCGAGGCGAAGGTCTCACCGCCGGCGAAGATCGACGGGTCCCACGGCGCGATCGGGTTCGGCTGGGACAAGATGATCATCACCGCGACGGTCTCGCCGAGGGCCCGGCCGAGGCCGAGCATGGCGGCGCTCGTCACGCCGGAGCGCCCGTAGGGCAGGACGGCCATCCGGATCATCTCCCACTTGGTCGAGCCGAGCGCCAGGGCGCCCTCGCGGTGGGTGACCGGGGTCTGCGCGAAGATCTCCCGGCTGATTGCGGTGATCACCGGCAGGATCATGATGGCCAGCACCAGGCCCGCGGTGAAGACGGTGCCGCGGTCGGCGTTGGCCGCTTCCTTGAACAGCGGGACCCAGCCCAGGACGTCGGAGATCGCGTGCGACACCGGCTGGATCACCGGCGCGAAGAAGACGATGCCCCACAGGCCGTAGATGATCGACGGTACGGCGGCGAGCAGGTCGACCACCGAGGCGACCGGACGGGCGAGGCGCGGCGGAGCGTAGTACGTGATGTACAACGCGACGCCGATCGCGATCGGGACCGCCACCGCCATCGCGATCAGCGAGCTGATCAAGGTGGTGTAGAACAGGGCCGCGATGCCGAAGTTCGGGTGGTCGCCACCGGGCAGCCAGGTACGGGAGAAGAGGAAGTTGCCCTCGTTGTCGGCCAGCGCGGGGATCGCCAGCGCCAGCAGGAAGATCCCGACGAACGCGACGATCGCGACCACCAGGCCGCCGGAGCCGCGGGCCATCCCGGCGAACAGCCGGTCCCCGAGGTGTCCGACGGGGCCCAGGTCGAGTCCCTTCCGGCTGTCCGTGGTCTCTGCCGTAGCCGCAGCCGCTGCGGCCGGGTGCTCGGCAGCCTCGTGCTCGGCGTGTTCCCCGGCCAGACCCTCGAACCGCGGGGTGGGGCCGGACGTCTCGTGGACCAGGTCCTCGATCCGGGGTTCCTGCGTGCCTTCCGGCCGGTCTGGCGGTTCCGTGCCGTCTGGACTACTCATCGATGGTGCTCCAAGCGCCTGGGTCGGGTGGTCGGGTCAGACCACGAGCCGAAGCCCCGGCCGTCTGAGATGAACTCGGACCGGCCGGGGCTCGCAGGTGGCAAAGGTTTTCGTCAGCTGATCGACTGGATCGCGGCGTCGACCTTGATCCGGATCTCTTCCGGCAGCGGCGCGTAGTTCAGATCGGTCAGGGCAGCCTGGCCGTCCTTGCTCGCGAAGTAGCTGAGGAAGCTCTTCACCATCGCGGTCTTCTCGGCCGGCAGGCCCTTGCTGCAGACGACCTCGTACGTGGCCAGGATGATCGGGTAGGCGCCCGCCTCCTTGGTCGCGTAGTCCAGCTTCAGCGCCAGGTCGCTACCGGTACCGGCCGGCTTCGCGGCGGCCAGCGCCTTGCCCGCGGACTCGGCGGTCAGCTCGACCGGGGTGCCCGAACCGTTGTCGATCTGCGCGATGCCGAGCTTGTTGTCGACCGCGTAGGACCACTCGACGTAGGTGATCGAGTTCTTGGTGCTCTTGACGCCCTCGGCGACACCCGCGGACTTGTCCTTGCCGGCGCCGGTGCCGGTCCACTTCTTGGCCGGCTTGCCGGTCCAGGCACCCGCGCCGGAGGCGGCCAGGTACTTGGTGAAGTTCTCGGTGGTACCGGACTCGTCGGAGCGGAAGAAGACCGAGATCGGGGCCGACGGGAGCGTGACGCCCGCGTTCAGCTTGGCGATCGCCGGGTCGTTCCAGGTCTTGATGGCGCCCTGGAAGATCTTCGCGGCGGTCGGGCCGTCGAGGACCAGCTTCTGCAGACCGTCGACGTTGTAGGCGATCGCGATCGGGCCGATCACCATCGGCAGGTCCAGCGCCGGGTTGTTCTGGCAGCGCTTGGCGGCCTGGGCCGTCTCCGGCTCGGCGCCGTCCACGCCCTCGGTCTTGAGGGCCGAGTCGGAACCGGCGAAGTCGACCTGGTTCGCGTTGAACTGCTTGATGCCCGCACCGGAACCGGTCGGGTTGTAGTTCACCGTGACGTCGGCGCACTTCTCGTTGTACTTGGAGATGACTTCCTCGATGGCGTTCTTCTGCGCCGAGGAGCCCTCGGCGTTCAGGGTGCCCTTCGGGCAGTCGCCCCCGGTGGAGGAAGTGTTGCTGCCCGGGCTCGAGGAGCCGGCGGGCTCCGGGTCGGAGCCACAGGCGCTCAGGGCGAGGACGCCGAGGGATGCCACGGCGACGGTGCCGACGCGGAGCAGGCGATTGACGGACACGAGAGTGTTGCCCTTCTGCAGGATTCAGACTTGTTGAACTTCCACAGACGGTAGGCAGACCAAGTGACCGACCGGTCCGTCGCCGGTGAACGAGCGGTGAACGGTTCCAATAGCGTGTGCGACGCGTGGCGTGCCGCCAGGCGGCCAACAGGTGAACTGAGTTAAGACCCGTAACGCTGAGTTACCCGAAACGGTCATTTGCTCACGTTTCGGTAACGCTCAGCGCATCCCGCGCCACCGCGGAACCGGCCCGCGCCAAGAGTAGACGCGAGCCGGCTGGTCCGGAATCGCTACATCTGGGCTGTGGTCGTCTTCGACGAGCCGCAGACGTAGATGGTGCCCTTGCAGACGGTGGCGATGACCCGCATCACGCCGACCGACTGCCGGCTGTTGGTGTGGTTCCAGATCTCACCGTTGCGCTTGTTGGCGGTGTAGACGGTGTTGTACTCGGCCCACTCGTTGGTCTGCGGTTGCTTGTAGAGGATCCGCAACTTGAGCTTGCACCCCGACCCGGCCGCCCAGGTGCTCTGCCCCTGCGGGAACACCTTGATCCAGAACTGCGCGGCATACCCGACTTCCTTGCCCAGTCCCTGGTCCATGATCTGGTAGTTGTACTTGCAGTTGCTGAAGGAATGAGTGTCGTTGACATTCCGCGCCGCCGCCGGCAACGCGGTCGCCCCGATCATCGCCACGGCCAGCGCCAGTACCGCCGAAATCTTCTTCCGCACGTTCGTGCTCCCCAGTCGTCGAAGTCGCCCTTGTGGACACCCCGAGCCAAGGAGCCGGACGTGAACAACGGATGAATCCCGACCCCGGAGGCCGAATCCGCTTTGCACCAATTGCCATCCGCGAACCCGTTGCCACCAGCAAGAACCTCGCCGGAACTGCAACTACCTGCAATTCCGGCGCCGGCTCAGCTGACGGCGAGTTTGAAGGCGCGGCTGCCGGTCGCCTCGATCGGCTTGCCGTAGTACGACATCTTCGGGACCAGGACCCGCCACGAGCGGGTGGTGCCGCGGCCGGACGCCTTGATGTTCAGGGCGCCTTTGCCCTTGACCAGTTGGACGTACGCCCCGTGGTGCCAGACCTTCCCGTCCCACCATTGCAGATCCGCCCGGACCGTTGCTTCCGGCTTGATCCACACAGCCAGCTTGACCACCTGGCCGACCGTCGCGCTGCGCTTGTTGAACCAGGCTGTGAAGAAGCGCGTCTTCGTGGCGGAGTACCGCGCCGAGGTCGACACCGGTGCCGTCACCGTCCAGTGCGAGTCGTCCAGGTACTTCCAGCTCGGCACAGTCATCCGGTACTGCTGGCTGCCGAGGGCGTTGGCGAGGGTCTGGTACTGACCGTCTTCGACGTACCGGCCGAAGTAGCTCCAGGGCTTGGTCGCATCGGCCCTCGTCTGCAGCGTCATCGAGACGGGGTAGTTCTTGCGGCAGGTCGGCAATGTCGGCCCGCAGTCCTGCGCTCCGACGACGCCGGTCATCCACATGCCCCGGCCGAACTCGTTCGTGGCCGGGACGGCGAAGGTCAGTGCCATGGTGGCGAAGGTGACCGACGTGCTCGCTCTCGTCGTGCCCCATTCGTTGCTGCCGATGACACTGATCGGATACGGCCGGGGACGGGGCGGGACGGCCGCGCTGGTGGTCCCGGCCGGCTTCAGGAAGAACTCGGTCTTCGCGGCATCCGCCTCGGTCCACCAGATCACCGGACCGACGGTCGACTCGCTCGACGGGCGGTCGAGCGGGTCGCCCGGGGTTGTGTCGGCGGGAGTCGCAGCCTGGGTCCAGCGCAGTCGCAGCGACTGGTCGGGCAGCGGGTCCGCGTTGGTGAGGACAGGCGCCGTAGGCCGAAGTGAATCGAACCAGGCCGAGTTGATCGCCGGGCTCTCGACCCCTGCGGCATCCACCGTCGTCACCAGGATCCGCGAGGTCCGCTTGGCGTCGAAGAAGTCGGTGAGCACGAGCTTTTCGTTCGTACCGGCCGCTCCGGACCTGGCAAGCAGCATCAGGTCATCGGAGTCGTCGTACTGGCGATAGACCCTGTTCGCTTCACCATTGTCGTTCCAGCGGACCTGGATCTGCCCATGGGCTGTCTCCGACCAGCTGAGCTGAAGATCTGTGGGCGCGGCCTGCGCCGCGGCCTGCGCCGGGAGTTGGCTGGTGACGAGCATGACCGCAGCCGTGCCGGCGAGGAGGGTCTTTCGCATGTTCTCGAGATCCTTGGGTCAGCGGACGGTGAGTTTGAAGGTGCGGCTGGGGGTGGTGACGATGGGGAGGCCGTTCATGGTCATCTTGGGGACGACCACTCGCCAGGAGCGGGTGGTGCCGCGGCCGGCGGCCTTGAGAGTGAGGGTGCCTTTGCCCTTGGTGAGGGGGATGTACGCGCCGTGGTGCCAGGTCTTGCCGTCCGACCATTGGAGGTCGGCCTTCACGGTGCCGGCGGGCTGGACGTCGACCGTGGCCTTGACCGCCTGGCCGACCTTGGCGGTGAAGGTGTTGAAGCCGACCACCCGGAAGTAGGACTGCGTGGGGATGTAGCGCGCAGTCGTACTTACCGCCGCGCTGACGTCCCATTCGTCCTTGTACCGGTACGTCCACGCAGGCACGTAGAAGCGGTACTCACGGCCGCCGACCGCGCCGCCCGCGGTCTCGAACCCGACGTTGTCGTAGATGGTGTCGGCGTACGCCGTGTAGTGGCCGGCGTACTGCCAGGGCTTGGTCTTGCTGGGCCGGGCCTGCATCGTCACGGGGACCCCGGCGCCCTGCCACAGCCGGCAGTAGTCCCGGTCGAGGCAGCTGTCCTGCCCAGCCTGGCCTTCGATGACCAGCGGCCGGCCGTACTGCCCGTAGGCGGGCACCTTGCGGAGGAACAGCTTCATGTCGGAGGCCATGACGTACCTCGACCACACCGTGCCCCACTCGTTCCGTAGCTGTACGAACGCGGGGTACGGAAGCGCCCGGGCGGGAACGACTCCAGTGCTCGCACCGGCCGGCTGCGGGAAGACCGCCTCGGGCATGTCGTAGTGCGGCATACCGACCTTCAGGTTGACCGTCTCCGGACCGGGGGCGAGGTCGAGCGGATCGTTCGGGGTCGAGTCGGTGACCGCCGTCCGCTTCCAGGCCAGTCGCAACGCACCGCCCGGCAGCGCGGTGGCCGCGGTGACGGTCGGCTGCCCGAGCAGATTGGTGTCGAACCACGGCGACACGGCCGCGGTGCTCTCCGCACCGGCGGCGTCCACCGAAACGACTCTGATCCGGGCGATCTTGTTGAACAGTGGCTGCCCACCGATCACCTCGTTCGGCAGGCTCGCCTTACGCGTGGCCCAATCAGCCGTAGGAGTGCCGTCCTTGTACTCGATCCGCAGCTTGTTCGCCTCGCCGGTGTCGGTCCAGCTGGTCCGTACCAACCCCGCGGCCGCATCGCTCCAACCGACCTGTACGTCGGTGGGCGCGGTGGGCACAGCCGCCCAAGCGGGCACCTGAACTCCGACGCAGGCAACCCCTGCGACCGCTACGACAGCAATAGATCTACGCATCTCAACGCACCGCCAGCTTGAACGTGCGACTCGTGGTCGCGAGGATCGGAAGGCCGTTCATCGACATCTTCGGAACGGTCACTCGCCAGGACCGCGTCGTGCCACGGCCCGACGCCTTGAAACTCAACGTGCCTTTGCCCTTGGTCAACGCGATGTACGCCGCATGCCGCCACACCTTGCCGTCGAACCACTGCAGGTCGGCCTTCACCGTCCCGGCCGGCAACACGTTGACCGTTGCCTTGACCAACTGACCGACCTTGGCGCTGGTCGTGTTGAACCCGACGACGGAGAACTTGGCCTGCGCAGCGGAGTACCGGGGAGCGGTGTAGAGCGCCGGGGCGACCCGGATGTCAGAGCTGTAGTAACTCCAAGCCGGCACGTACAGGCGGTACTGCCGGCCGCCGTAGACGCCGATGGAGGCCGAGAACTTCGGCGGTTCGGCGTTGTACTTGCCGATGGTCCGCCAGGGCTTCGTCGCATCGGCGCGGGCCTGCAGGTAGACGGGACCGTATCCGCAGACCACCCCGAAGCACTCCGGCGACCCGACCTCGGCGCTGAACTTGACGGTGCTCAGGTACTGGCCGACGGCCGGGATGCCGAGCGTGGCCGTCAGCGTCGTGACCTCGACGGTGGAATCACGGTCGGCGATGACGTAGCCCCACTCGTTCTGGGTGCGGACCTTGATGCTGTACGGCCGCGGACGAGGCGGGACGGTCGCCGTCTTGACCCCGGCCGGTGCCGGGAAGCTCTCCACCGGGCCGGACGTGGGATGGATGGCCGGGATCACGTGCTCGTTCGTCGACGGCTGGTCGAGCGGGTCGTTCAGCGTCGTGTCCTGGAGGGCCGGCTCGCGATACCAGGTCAGCTGAACGGCCCCAGTCGCCAGAACGTCGGCCCGCTGTATTTCCGCCACACCGGGGAGGTTGGTGTCGAACCAGGGCGAGATGGCCGCGGCACTCTCGGCGTTGGTCTCGTCGACGTTGACCACGATGATCCGGGCGATCTTGTTTCGGCGCAGCCTGGTGCTCTGCCCGAGGTATTCGTTCGGCTCAGCGCCTGTCGGCGTATCCAGCCAGACGGTCGGGTCGCTGTCCTCGTACTCGATCTTGACCCGGTTCGCCTCGCCACTGTCCTGCCAGGTGATCTTGTACTTGCCGGTGGTGGCGTCGGCCCAACCGACCTGCAGATCCGTCGGCGCAGCTGCGGCGGCCGAGGCGGGGAGTTGGGTCCCGCTTGCGAGGATCAGGGCAGCCGTGACGGCTGCGAGTGGCTTGCGCATGGAGAGGGTCCCCCAGGAGATGGTTGCCTGGCGAGTGGCCCCCCGGCCGCCAGTACGTCGGGGTGCAACCTAGCGCACGGAGTACGGCGTACTGAAGTCCGATTGCAGCTTGTTGCAATCGGTCAGCTGGAGAAATCCTCGGGGTGGACGCCGTCGAGGAACTGGCGGAAGCGTTCGAGTTCGGCCTGCTCCTCCTCCGGGGTGGCCACGCCGGCCTCCTGGAGGACCTGCTCGGTGCACCGGATCGGGGTGCCGAGGCGGACCGCGAGGGCGACCGAGTCACTCGGCCGGGCCGAGACGCGGGCGCCGTTGCCGAGCACGAGTTCGGCGTAGAAGACCGCGTCGCGCAGCTCGACGATCTCGACCGCCTCGATGGTGACGCCGAACGCCTCGATCACGTCGCGCATCAGGTCGTGGGTGAGCGGCCGGGACGGGCGCAGGCCCTGTTCCTCGTAGGCGATCGCGGTGGCCTCGACCGAACCGATCGAGATCGGCAGGTAGCGATAGCCCTCGGTCTCGCGCAGCATCATCACAGGCGCCCGGTTGGGCGACTCCATCCGGATCCCGATCAGAGTGAGCTCCCGCATCGTCATGGCGCCCCGACCTCTCCGTGAGCCGGCGCCCGGTGGGACGCCTCGGTAGGAACATACCCGTCCTGGCCGACCTCATCCGGCAGCGCCCACCCGCTGTTGCGCAGAGATCGAACAGATTGTGCACGGACGGTAGCTGTCGCAGCCTGCTGTGAGGCGATGACCGCTGGTGATTGCCTGTTGGAAGGAAAGTAACCTGCGGCACGCTCCGGCCGCGGGACCGACGGCGACAGGCTGGGGACCACATGCCGACAAGCCGGATGTTCGCTGAACAACTAGAGACCAAACGGGTCTCGGTGCTGATCGTGGCACCGAACCAGCTGGTCAGGGCCGGCGTCCGCACGCTGGTCGACGGCCAGCTCCAGATAGAGATCGCCGGCGCGGTGGCCGGGTACGCCGAGGCCGCTGCCGCGATCCGGCGGGGTGGGATCGAAGTACTGCTGGTCGACACCGGCCTCGGCCGCGGAATCGTCGACCTGGTCCGCGTCCGCGACTCGACCGGAAGCCAATCGGTCAGTGTGGTCGTCCTCGTCACCGGGGACGTGCCGACGGTCACCGAGCTGCGCGAGTACGTCGCGGCCGGGGTGGACGGGATCGTGTCGACGGCCGAGGACATCGCCGCGATCCTGCCGGCGATCCGTACCGGCCAGGCACCTGGCGGCTGGATCAGCCCGACGCTCGGCGCCGAGATCCTCCGCTACGAACCGCCTGCCCTGACAGAGGAACCGCCGGTACTGCGAGCAGCCCACGAACTCGTGACGCCGAGCGAGCACGAAGTACTGCGCCTGGTCGCCGACGGCCACACCGATCGCGAGATCGCCAGCCGGCTGCACCGCAGCGAGCGAGTGGTGAAGTTCCACGTCTCCAACCTGCTGGCCAAGCTCCAGGCGCGGAACCGGGCCCACGTCGTCAAGCTGGCCCTTCGGACAGGACTGCTGCCGGCGGCCTGTCCGTGCGGGCAGGCAAAGGGTGTCCGAACGACACGGGTCGCGCGGTGACGTACCGGATTGACTACTGCTGAGGCCGTCGGTGGCGGCCAGTGAATCCGAAACCAGGGAGTGGGAACATGCGCGTAATCACGAGGATCGCCGGGGGGCTGCTCGCGACGGCGGCCATGGGCGTCACGGGTGCGACGATGGCCGGTGCCGTCGACCGCGGCGACGGACAGTTCGCCTGCAACTCCGGGGAGATCTGCTTCAGCGAGGACGCCGGCGGCGGTGGCGGCCAGCGGCACTTCTACTACGGCTCGCTGGCGCACGCGAACGAAGGCAACTTCTCCGGTGGGCGGACGCTGCCGTTCTGGCACAACGCCAGCGCGATCTGGAACCGCGACACGGTCAGCAACGTGTGCGTGACCGAGTCCGGCGACTGGATCAACGACAGCTGGCAGTTCCCGGCCCGGTCGGGTTCGTGGTCGAACTTCGCCAACGACCTGAACGACGAGAACAACAAGCACGAACGCCGCAACTGCTGACGATCGTCCGCCGCGGGGACGGACCGCCCTCCGTCCCCGTTGTGCGATCGGCCGGCAAGATCTCGAAGCCTCGAAGGGGGAGCGATGCGTGCAGTGGCAGCGGTCGTGGGTGCGGCAGTACTGGTGATGACGGCCGGCTGTGGCTCTGATCCGGCGCCGCGAGTGGCCGAGCTGCCCTCGCTGCCCGCGGGAGCGAAGCCGTTCGACCTGTACCGGCAGGCAGACGTGACGGTGATCGAGAAGGCCGATCTCAAGCTGTTCCTCGACTGTCTCGCCGACCACGGCTACCCGCAGGAGCGTGAGCTCAGCTCGGGGCCGGGCGTGGCAGCCGCTGCTTTGTTGCGTCCGGCAATCAGTCCACGAACCGAAGCGGAAGCGCGCAGACATGGCTTCGGTACGCCGGAACCGGCCCAGCCGGCGATGATCACCCGCACGCAACCGGCCTTCCATCAGGTCTCCGCCAAGTGTGAGACCTCCTCACGGGCCGCGCTCGGCGACTCGCACGAGATCGGCTCCCTGCGCCGGTTGTACGCCGAACTCGGCAACTCGATGGTGCAGGCCCGGGCGAAGCGGATCCAGCAGACGGTCGTTGCCCATAGCAAGGGGTTGACCAGTTGCCTGGCCGGGCGCGGGTATCGGCTGAAGGTCGGCGACAGCTTCAACCCGCGAGGCGATCTGACGCAGTACGGGATCAAGCCTGGCGCGCATGCGGCCGTAGTACCGGCCCGGACGCCGCGGCCGGCCGGGTTGCCCGCCGACGCTCAGGTGCAGGCGGCGGTACCGGCTCGGGAGTACGAACCGAGTAAGGCTGAGGTGGCGTTCGCGCTTGCCTTCGTCGGCTGTGGGAAGTCGAGCGGGTTGTTCGCCGCGATCGACAAGGCGGAGATTCCGATGCAGCGGGAGATCGTCGAGCGGCACGTGTCGGAGTTCAGCGGGCTGAACCCGAAGATCGAGGCGTTGGCGGCGAAGGCTGCCGAGGTGCTCAGGGGGCCCTGAAGCGCTCGTAGACCAGCCGGCCGCCCTCGAGTTGATGGGCGATCAGGAACGCGCCGGGGGAGAACTTGCCGACCTTCAACCCGAGCGCCTTCGACAAGGCGGGCAGGACCGGGCGGTGCGAGCAGACCACGGTGATCTTGCCGGGCTTCCAGGAATGGCCGGCCATCCCTTCGAGTGCGGACGGATCGGATTCGTAGCCGCGCTCCGAGATCTCCGGGTGCAAGTGGATCTGGCGTCCGATCCCAGCGGCGTACGGGCTGATGGTGGAGATGCATCGCTCGGCGTCGCTGCTGCGGATCCGGTTGACGCCGACAGCGGCCAGTACCTCTACCAGGCGCTCGGCGGTGGCGTGTCCGACCTCGGTCAGCGGGCGGTTGGTGTCCTTGCCGTCCCAGTCCTTGCGCTTGACCGCCTCCGCGTGCCGGATCAGCACCAGCGTCGAGACGACCGGAGTGACCCTGGCCAGCGCGTCGACGATCTCGACGTCCCGTGGGTAGCTGAGCTTGCGTCGCGCGCCCTCGATCGGCAGCCACTCCAGCTTGTCGACCTCGTCGTTCGGTACGAACTCGCGCTCGGGCCCGACCAGTTCGGCCGACCAGTAGTGCACCATCTTGGGCACCGTGCCGCCGTTCTTGCGGACGTCGTACCGCTGGATGCCGAGCGGCGGACCGATCAGCACCTGCTGGCCGGTCTCCTCCTCGATCTCCCGGCGAGCCGCGACCAGCACGTGCTCGTGCGGGGTCAGCTTGCCTTTGGGGAGGGACCAGTCGTCGTACCGCGGGCGGTGGACCAACAGGACCTCGCGACCGTCACGGCCGTCCCGCCACACCACACCACCCGCGGCGATCACCGTCGCCGGGCTACTCACGATGTCAACCTTAAGTAGTGGGATCCGTTTGCCGGCGACGGCCACGCGTAGCGATCAGGCGTTCTTGCACATCACGGAGCGGTTCGCCGTCCGCGTCGGTCAGCCGCGCTTGCCACGTGTCGTCGGGTTGCAGCCACCAGGAGCCGGTCCGCTCGTCGAAACCGAGGTCGAACAGGTCGGTGAGCTCCGTGAGGTGGTCCTGCTCCTTCAGCTGGACCAGTACTTCCACCCGGCGGTCCAGGTTGCGGTGCATCAGGTCGGCCGACCCGATCCACACCTCGGGCTCGCCACCGTTCTCGAAGAAGAACACCCGGCTGTGCTCGAGGAACCGGCCCAGAGTGCTGCGGACCCGGATGTTCTCCGACAGCCCGGGCACACCCGGCCGAATGGTGCAGATGCCCCGGATCCACAGCTCGACCGGTACGCCGGCCTGCGACGCCCGGTAGAGCGCATCTGAGAGAGCCTCGTCGACCAGGCTGTTCACCTTGATCCGCACCCGGGCAGGGCGGCCAGCGAGGTGGTGCTGGACCTCTCGCTCGATGCGGTCGAGCAGGCCCCGGCGTACCGACTGTGGCGCGACCAGTAGCCGGCGGTAGCCGCTGGAGCGGGCGAACCCGGACAGGTGGTTGAACAGGTGCGCGATGTCCTCGGTGACGACCTTGTCGCTGGTCAGCAGGCCGAGGTCCTCGTACAGCCGGGCGGTCTTGGGGTGGTAGTTGCCGGTACCGATGTGGGCGTACCGGCGCAGCCCGTCGGGCTCCTCGCGGACCACCATGGACAGCTTGCAGTGCGTCTTGAGCCCGATCACGCCGTACACGACGTGGCAGCCCGCATGCTCGAGTTGGCGGGCCCACTTGATGTTGGCCTGCTCGTCGAAGCGCGCCTGGATCTCGACCAGGACCAGCACCTGCTTGCCCGACTCGGCCGCGTCGATCAGGGCGTCCACGATCGGCGAGTCGCCACTGGTGCGGTACAGGGTCTGCTTGATCGCGAGCACGTGCGGGTCGGCGGCAGCCTGCTCGATGAAGCGCTGCACGCTGGTCGAGAACGAGTCGTACGGGTGGTGGACCAGTACGTCGCGCTGCTTGAGCGCGTGGAACATGTCAGCCGGGTTGGAGGTCTCCACCTCGGCCAGGTGTGGGTGCGTCGAGGGGACGAAGGCCGGGTACTTGAGCTCGGCCCTGTCCAGCGCGGCGATCGTGAAGAGGCCGCGCAGGTCCAGCGGGCCGGGGAGCTCGAACACTTCCGCCTCAGTCACGCCCAGCTCGGAGACGAGCAGCGCGCGCACCTGCGGGTCGATCGACTCCTCCACCTCGAGCCGGACCGGCGGGCCGAACTTGCGCCGCAGCAGCTCCTTCTCGAGCGCGGCGAGCAGGTTCTCCGCGTCGTCCTCTTCGACCTCGAGGTCCTCGTTGCGGGTGACCCGGAAGGTGTGGTGCTGGGTCACCTCCATGCCTGGGAACAGCTGGCCCAGGTGCGCGGCGATGACATCTTCGAGCGGGACGAACTTGCCGTCGGCGACGGTGACGAACCGCTGCAGCAGCGGCGGCACCTTGACCCGGGCGAAGTGCTCGCCGCCGGTGTCGGGGTTGCGGACCACGACGGCCAAGTTCAGCGACAGGCCGGAGATGTACGGGAACGGGTGGGACGGGTCGACGGCGAGCGGGGTCAGTACCGGGAAGACGCGGTCCCGGAAGAACCGGGTCATCGTGTCGCGCTCGTCCGGGCTCAGCTCGTCCCAGCGGAGGATGTCGATGCCCTCCTCGACCAGCGCGGGCAGCACGACCTTGCGCCAAGTCTCGGCTTGGCGGTCCATCAGCTCACGGCTGCGGTTGAGGCTCCGGTCGAGCACCTCGCGCG
Organism: Kribbella ginsengisoli; assembly: GCF_039537185.1. NCBI lineage: Bacteria > Bacillati > Actinomycetota > Actinomycetes > Propionibacteriales > Kribbellaceae > Kribbella > Kribbella ginsengisoli. Next base: position 168,889 of record NZ_BAABAA010000008.1, read on the forward strand.
GCAACAGCCCGCTGGCGGCCCGGACGGCGACGCCTGCGGCGATGCGGCGCTTCAGCCCGGCGATCCGGACCATGTAGAACTCGTCCAGGTTGCTGGCGAAGATGGCCAGGAACTTGGCGCGCTCGAGCAGCGGCACACGGTCACTCTCGGCCAGCTCGAGCACCCGCTGGTTGAACGCCAGCCAGCTCAGCTCGCGGTCCGAGAACCGGTCCTGCGGGAGATCGCCGGCCTCCGTGATGTCGTACGGGGGCTCGACGTCGTACTCCCGGTTGTGCGACGCCAACAAGTCTCCAGCCACGTTGACCAGCATCCCATCCTTGGATGAACAGCAGGTTGCCTGTCCGGCGAGGCGCTGCTTGTTGCTAGCGTCACACCTTGTGAACAGTCGAGTGGACACGTTGCTGCGGACCGCCTTGACCACGGTACAAGGCAGTGCCCTGAAGCCGGTGACGGCGCTGCCTCCCGCGGTCCGGAGGCGGCTGGCGGGCGCCCCGATCCAGATCGACGGCAATGTCCTCGACCCCGACCTGCAGCTGCTGCTGCGGCTCGAGGGATTGTTGCCGGGCGCAAAGAAGCAGTCCGTCGCCACCGCCCGGGCGAACCTGCTCTCGGTGTCGAAGCTCGTCGCCGGCCACCCCCGCGAGCTACTCCGAGTGACCGAACTCACCGTCCGCGGAGCCGACGGCCAGCTCGGAGCCCGCCTGTACGTCCCGCGCGCGGCGCCGTCGTCAGGCGGCGGCCTACTGGTCTTCTTTCACGGCGGCGGCTGGGTCGTCGGCGACCTGGACAGCCACGACGCCTACTGCCGCGACCTGGCCGAAGAGGCCGGCATCCGCGTCCTCTCCGTCGACTACCGCCTAGCCCCCGAGGCCGAGGCCCCCGTAGCCGCCGAGGACGCGATCGCCGCCTTCAGTTGGGCCATAGAACACGCAGAAGACCTAGGCGCCGACCCTTCGTTGGTAGGAGTAGGCGGCGACTCAGCCGGCGGTAACCTCTCCGCCGTAGTAGCCCAGCAATGCGTGGTGCGCGGCCTACCGTCCCCCGCCCTCCAGGTCCTCCTCTATCCCGCGGTGGACCTCGCCTACCGCCGCCCCAGCCGAGACCTCTTCGCCGAAGGCTTCTTCCTCACCGACGAAGACATCACCTGGTACCTGAACCACTACACCCCCGACCCGAGCATCCGGAAAAACCCCTTGGTCTCCCCCATCTACGCCGAAGACCTCACCGGCGTAGCCCCCGCCTACGTAGTCACCGCAGGCTTCGACCCCCTACGCGACGAAGGCAACGACTACGCCACCCGCCTCCGCGAAGCCGGCGTCCCCACCACCCACACCTGCGAACCCTCCCTAGTCCACGGCTTCGCCAACATCCTCGCCCTCCCCGGCCAAACCCGAGCCGCCCAACTACGCATTACCACCACAATCCGCCAACACCTGAACCCCAACCCCTGACGACGCGCTTACTGCTCCTGGTCGCGGACCTCGAACATCACCCACCTGCCGCTTCGTGGTGAAAGAGCGATCTCCCGGAAGTAGGTCTTCGCCTCGCTGTTCACCGGGGAAGCAGAGGAAGCGTCCCGACGGGTGAACTGACCAACGGTGACCACCATGTCCGCGCCAAGATGTCCGCCCTCGCCGATGGCGATCGCCGAAATCTCCTTGATCCTCTCGCGGTAGTCACCAGCAAGCAGACCGTTTGCACCGTTGGACTTCTTGACGGAACTGACGAAGCGTTTGCAACGCTGGCACCCGGCGTCGCTTTCGGACAGCAGTGGTGCCGCATCGCCGGTAGCCGATGCGTAGTTCATCAGTTCGCTGTAGTAGTTGATGAACGCCTCGCCGGCAGCCAGCGTCAGACCATCTGCCGCAGCGGGCCGCACAGGGGCGGCCAGTCGTGGTGTCGACTGCGATGGACTCTCTGTCAGCCCCGCACGAGCTGTGCTCGCAGGAGCCGCGGTATTGGGACGGCCAGCTTCTGGACTCTCGTTGTTGCAACCGGTCAGTACGGCGGCGCAGAGGCAGCCCAGGCTCAGGACGACGACTTGACCGCTGCGGGTCACGCTTGGCACCTCTTTCGTAGTCGATCTTGGTCAGCCACCCGGCTTCACCAGAACCGGCACCGCTTCGCGCACCTGCAGCGCTGTTGCAGGTCCGGTGATCGGGACTGTGCCGTCGATGTACTGCCAGCCGGTACCAGCGACGTTGAACCGGGCCGCGTAGTTGGTGGTGACGGTCAGATTCACCCAATGCTTCTTCATGTACTTGTGGGTGATGTCCTTGGCCGGGTAAGGACGTCCTGGCGTCGTGGTCGTCACCGAGGCGCCATCACCAAAGCGCCACGTGTAGCTCATCGGCATCGCCTCGACGGCCACCGGGAACCCGAGCACGGTCACCGTCTGCCGGTAGGCCCGGCTTTCGTCCGTATAGACGATCGTGTCCAGGTTGACCAGCGTCCGCCCAGCCGGCTGGACCTTCACACCGAGCTTCGGGAACAACACGTTCTTGCTCTCAGCCAGCACCTGCTCCCACTGCACGTCCTCAGGCCGTGGTATCCGAATTACCACTGCGTTACTCGGCGTATCCACGGGCTGATCGGGCTGGTCCGGCAGATCGTCCTCCATCGCCGGCAAACACCTCGTCAGCTGAGGCGCATTCCCTCCAGGAAACCCGCAGATCCCGATCCCGGCGCGAAAATCGTCGTCCTCTACGGGGTTGGCTAGTGGTGCCGAATTCTCCGTCCCCTTTGGCCGCTGGCCTTTGGAGCCTTGGGAGGACTTCCCAGCCTTCGGCGGCCGACCGGTTTCGAGGCGGCCGCTGCGCTTCTGTCTCCCCTGCATGCCGACCCCATCCTTGGTTGGCTTGACAACTACGGATGGCGGGCTTGTCGGTTTGGGGGGTTGTTGTGCGTAGCCGGCTTCTGCAGGTGCGATCTGGAAGATCGTGCCCGCGCCAATGCAGAGGGCAAGAGCGAACACGATCGCCTGGGTACGCATGTTCATTGTTCGTCTTGTTTCATCTCGTACATCACCCAGTTGCCATCCTGCGGAGACAAGGCAAACTCACGAGTGTATGTAGCCGCCTTGCTCTGGAAAGGCGATGCCGACCGGGTCTGCCGACTTACGTATTGGCCCACCGTGACAACTGCGGAGCCGCCTAGGTGACCACTTTGCCCTCGACTGAGTTCGGAGACCTTCGTGAGGTGCTCGCGGTAGTCGCCCGTCAATAGCCCGTTGGCCGCATTCGATACCTTCACGAAATCCGCGTAGGTCTGACAGGTCTCGCACCCGGCCTCGCTTGCTTTGAGCATTGGGCCGGGATCGCCGGTCTCCGCTGCGTAGTTCATCAGCTCGCTGTAGTAGCGGACAAACGCCTCCGCGGCAGCCAAGGTCGCTCCTTCGGCTGCCTTTGGGCGTTCGGGGGCCGCGCTTGGCGTACCGCTAGTCGGTCTGGAGTTGCCGGGTGTGGGGGGCGATGTCGCTGATGAGGCGGGGCCAGGGGTTGGTGGTGCGGTGTTGGGGCGGCCTGCCTCGGGGCTTTGGTTGGTGCAGGCGGGTAGTAGGGCTGCGGCGCAGAGGCAGGCCAGGGTTAGGGCTGTGGCTTGCCTGTTGCGGGTTGTCACGCTTGTCACCTCTCCGTAGTCGAATTTGATCGTAGCCGGAGGGGGAGCGGGGGGAGATGTTGGAAGGTGCGGCTGTGGATAAGTGGTGGGGGCCAGGAGCCGCCCGGCTGGGGGGTAAGAGGCTCGGACGGCTCCTGGTTATGGGTGGGACGGGCGGGGAAGCGGATTATGACGCGGAGTTACTGGATGAATTCGGTGTGACACCGGTTACAGGGGCGAATTGGACGTCCAGGGAGGCGGTGGTGAAGCCGAGGGCTGTGTAGAGGGTGTGGGCGGGGGTGTTGGTGCCGTCTACATAGAGGACTACTGAGGAGAGGCCTCGGTCTTCCTGGAGGTGGCGGATGCCTTCCAGGGTCAGGGCTTTGCCTAGGCCTGTTCCCTGGTGGGCGGGGGAGACGCCTACTACGTAGACCTCGCCGAAGGGTTCTGGGCCCTCGTCCTCGTGGACCTTGGTCCAGTGGAAGCCGGCGACGGTGTCGTCGGCGGTTACTGCCAGGAAGAAGCCGGCTGGGTCGAACCATGGCTGCTCGAAGCGGTCGGCCAGATCTGCCTGGGTCCAGTTGCCTTGCTCGGCGTGGTGGGCGAAGGCGGCGGCGTTTACGGCCAGCCAGGCGGTGTCGTCTTGGCCGGGGACGAATGTTCGCAGGGTCACTCCGTCCGGCCAGACAGCTGCGGGTACCGGCGCGGCCGGCCGACGGAGGAAGTACAGCTCCCGAGTGACTTCGAGGCCCAGGCGTGCAGCCAGTTCGTCTGAGCCGGCGAGTCGTCCATGGGCCCACACGCGCAGGTCGGAGCCGCCGTGGTCGAGCAGCATGCGCAGTAGCGCGGTACCGAATCCATGACGCCTGTACTCCGGGCCGACCACCAGCTCCGCCGACCCGTCCGGCCCCAAGGCGCCGTACCCGGCAAGCTCGGCCGAGCCCGGTTCACCGGCGTACGCGAGGAAGTGCGCGTCGCCCGGGTGCTCTCCTTCCAGGTGCAGCAGCGTGTGCTCGGAGAGGGGGTTGACGCCGTCGCTCTGAGCAGCGGAGCGAGCGAGCTCGGTGATGGCCGAGGCGGTGGCCGGGGGCAACGGTGAGGGAACGGCTTCGAGGGTCACCCCGATACCGTAAAAGGTCCTGGTGAGTTCATCGTCGAGACCTTGGTCAGCCACGCCGCAGCAAGGTAATTTTCGGGAACCGCGCACCAGCGGTGATCGAATCGACGACAGAGAAGACGAAGAACATGGCCTTCACAGGACGAGACAAGACGTGGCTGAGGGGACCCCGGGCCGTTGCCCTGGTGGCCGCCGGAGCCGCTGTGGTACTCGGCTTGGCCACGGGGGGAACCGTGACCCAGGCTGCGCCGGCGAAACCCAAGCCGACGCACACCCAGATCCAGCTGCTCGCGATCAACGACTTCCACGGAAACCTGGCGCCCAACCCGGCGACCAGCTCCAGCGGCAACGTGAACGGCACGCCGGCCGGCGGCGCGGAGTACCTGGCGACCCAGCTCGAGTTGCTGCGCGACTCGGCCGACGCGCAGGGGCAGGACACCGCGACCGTGGCGGCCGGTGACCTGATCGGCGCCTCGCCGCTGCTGTCCGCTGCGTTCCACGACGAGCCCACCATCGAGGCGATGAACGAGATGGGGCTGGACGCCACCTCGGTCGGCAACCACGAGTTCGACGAGGGCTACAAGGAACTGCTGCGGATGCAGAAGGGCGGTTGCCTCGACGACGGCGACGGCCAGAACAACCAGAACTCGTGCCCGGACCCGAAGGCCAAGTTCAAGGGCGCCGACTTCGACTACCTGTCGGCCAACGTGTTCTACGAGAACACCGACAAGACCCTGTTCGCGCCGTACACGATCAAGAAGTTCCACGGTGGGCAGAAGATCGCCTTCATCGGTATGACGCTGGAGGACACCCCGAACATCGTCACCAAGTCCGGTGTCCAGGGCCTGGCCTTCAAGGACGAGGTCGAGACCGCCAACGCGCTGGTGCCGAAGCTGAAGCAGCAGGGCATCGAGACCATCGTGGTACTGGTCCACGAGGGCGGGCTGCCGTCGGACCCGAAGGCGTTCAACAGCTGCCCGGGGATCTCCGGCCCGATCACCGACATCGCCAAGAACCTCGACCCGGAGATCGACGTGGTCATCTCCGGTCACACTCACCAGTCCTACAACTGCTCGATCAACGACCCGGCCGGCAAGCCGCGACTCGTCACCAGCGCGTCGTCGTTCGGCAAGGTCGTCACCGAGGTCCGGCTGAGCATCGACCTGGCGACCAACGACGTGGACCGGCTGAACACGCTGGCGAACAACCACATCGTCACCCGGGACGTGCCGAAGGACCGGCACCTGACCGACCTGATCACCAAGTACCAGGGCTACGTCGCGCCGATCGAGTCCAAGGTGATCGGTCACATCACCACCCCGTCCATCGTGAAGACGGTGGACGACTCGCAGGAGTCCCCGCTGGGCAACCTGATCGCTGACGCCCAGCTCGCCGACCCCTCGACCGTCACCAACGGCAAGACACCGGTGGCCGCGTTCATGAACCCGGGCGGTATCCGGGCCGACCTCGCCTCCAACGCGGGTGCGGTGACGTTCGGCCAGGCGTTCACGGTTCAGCCGTTCAACAACTACCTGGTCTCGATGGACATGACCGGGACGCAGATCAAGGCGCTGCTGGAGCAGCAGTTCTCCGGCCTCAACCAGGCGTCGAACAAGGTGCTCCAGGTCGCGGGCATCACCTACACCTACAACCCGGCGGCCGCGCCGGGCGCCAAGGTGGTGGCGGGCTCGATCAAGATCGCCGGCCAGCCGCTGGTCGACGGTACGACGTACCGGATCTCGACGAACAACTTCCTCTCCGACGGTGGTGACGGCTTCCCGGCCTTCACCACCGCGACGAACAAGTTCTTCGGCGGTCTGGACATCGACGCCTTCGCCAACTACCTGGCAGCGCACGACCCGTACACCCCGGGCCCGACGGACCGAATCTCCATCGGTTCCTGACGTACCACCGCAGCCGCGACACCCGGGCGGTTCTCCACTGACCGCCCGGGCGTCGCCTGCCCCGCCGTGGCCTGGGTCAGATGGTGAATTGCCAGTTGTAGCCGCGGTCCAGGGGTTCGTTGAAGGTTTCCTCTTCGCAGGCTCGGGTGAAGCCTCGGCCGGTGGGGTCCCAGTCCGAGCCGGTTCGGATCGTGATTCCCAGTGAGCCGCGGAGGCCGGTCAGCGTTGCTGTGCTCTTGGCGCGGATGTAGATCGACGCTTGTGTTCTGCCCGACGTCGATACCACGATCAGTGCGTCGGTTGAGCGCTTGTTGGTGACGCGGATCTGGGCGGAGCCGCGCTTGCCGATCCGCTGTACGACGTGTCCGTTCGTTCCTCGCCGGGGCGCTGGTTTCCGTGGGGGTGCCGGCAGGAGTTTGCGGCCGAGGATCGTCCGGTGGCCAGTCGGGTTCATGCCCTGGGTGATCACGTCGTAGATGTCGAGGTTCGAGTAGTAGAGGAAGGTGGCCACGGGTTCGGCCACTGTGCAGCCGTCGACGGGGTCGTTGAGGTGGTCGCCGATCAGGCTGCCGGAGAGGGTCTGCAGGGCGTCTGCGTGGATCGCCTCGAGCCCAGCCGGCGGTTCGACGGCGCGGAGGATGCCGGACTGCTGCTCGAGCAGGGTGGTCAGCAGCTCTCGATAGGCGTTCGCGGAGACGATGGACTTCGCCGCCATCGCTCTGGTCAGGTTGCGCCGCATGGTCGTTTCGATCCGCGCAAGAACCCGTTGGTACTCCGCGACGCTCAGCGGACCCGGCGTGGTGGCAATTGGAGCCGTGGCGCTCGGAGCCGCCGTGCTGGCGGAAGATGGGCCGGCCGAGTCCGGCTGTGGTGCCAGTGAGCGGGCGTTCTCGTCCGGCGAGCAGGCAGTACAGATCAGGAGGACGGCTGTGAGACCGGCAATCCATCGGCTGGCGAGCACCATCCAGTGATGGTCGCGCGGCGAGCGGCGGCAGAGGGCCGGGTGGCCGGTTCCTGTCGGGGCTACCGGGTGGTCATGGCTTCGAAGGCTTGTTCGGCTATGGCCGCGGATTTTTGCAGGGACTCGCGGGGAACGCCGGCGGCGGCGTGGATGGCGTGGCCCTCGGAGACGACCATGAGGAAGCGGGCCAGGGCGTCCGGGTCGGTGTCGGCGGGGAGGTCGCCTCGGGTGATGGCGAGGCGGAAGCGGTCGGCGAAGGCCTTCTCACCGGCCAGGCGGCTGGCGGCCAGGAACTGGGAGACGTCCTGATTCGCCGTGCTGCAGGAGACGCCGCCTTGGATCGACAGGCAGCCGTTGGGTTTGTCGTCGAGGGTTACCGCGACCACGTTGTCGCGGAGGAACCGTTGGGCGACCTGTAAGGCGGTCGGTTCGGCGATGGCGGCGCGCGCGTAGGCCATGTCGTGTTCGGCGTAATGAGCGATCACGCGACGGAAGAGATCTGCCTTGCCGCCGAACACGGCGTACAGGCTGGGCTTGTTGACGCCCATCGCGGTGGTGAGGTCGGTGATCGACGTGCCCTCGTACCCCTGCCGCCAGAACACCTCGACGGCGCGCTCCAGCGCCTCGTCCTCGTCGAACGTGCGGGGTCGTCCTCCCGGCATCTGCCACCTCCTGGTCCAGCCCCGACAATACAGTTCTTAACCGCTCGGTTCAAAAATTTGCCTGAAGCTTCAACCACTGCTAGCTTGAGTTTCTAACCGAACGGTATGAAACCCAAGGAGCGAGATCATGGATGGCAGTGGTGAGCAGGCCCTGAGGCGGGTCGGGGTCTGGAGCATGGAGCTGCGCAATGCCGGGCAGGCAGGCATCGAGGCCGCGGCCGACCTGGCCGAGCGGGGGATCAGCGCACTCTGGATCCCAGGCCTCGACGGCCGCCACATCTTCGAAGACACCGACGAGTTGCTGACCGCCTCGCCCAGCACGTACGTCGTCCACGGGGTGCTCGGCATCTGGCGCCAGGAAGCCAAGGAGCTCGCGGCGAGGGTCCACGAGCTCGACAGCCGTCATGGCCCGCGGACGATCGTCGGCCTCGGCGTGAGCGACCGCAATGCGGCCGCTGCAGTAGGGCGGACGTACGCGAGCCCGGTCGCTGCCATCAGTGAGTACCTCGACACGATCGCGAAAGAGCGAAACCCGATCCCAAGAGAGCGCCTACTGCTAGGCGCTCTCGGTCCGAAGATGGCGCAGCTCGCGGCGGACCGTACCGCCGGCATTCACCCCTTCCTGGTGAGCCCCGAGTACACCGCGACGATGCGCGCCCAACTGGGCCCCGACGCGTTCATCGCGCCACACCAGGCAGTCGTCTTCACCACCGACGCCGAGCGGGCCCGGGCAGTCGCGCGCGAGCAGCTCGGCATGTTCATCGGATTCGATGCCTATCGCAACAACCTGAAGCGGCTCGGCTACACCGACAGCGATCTCGTACCAGGCGGAAGCGACCGCCTGATCGACGCACTCGTTGCCTGGGGCGACGAAGAGAGCATCGGCCGGCGACTCCGCGAACACCTCGAGGCCGGCGCCGACCATGTCGCCGTACAAGTTCTCTCTGCCGCGCCGGCCGGAAATGGCCTTCCAGTCAAGGACTGGCGCCGCCTGGCGGACCTCGCACTCTCCATCTAGAACGAAACCACAGAAAAGGACGTCATCATGGGACAGCTGGACAACAAGGTCGCACTCGTCACGGGTGCCACCAGCGGTATCGGCCTCGCCTCCGCCCGCCGCCTGGCCACCGAGGGCGCACACGTCTTCATCACCGGCCGCCGCAAGCCCGAGCTCGACGCCGCCGTAGCCGACATCAAGCAGGCCGGCGGCCAGGTCACCGGCATCGCGAGCGACGTAGCGAACCTCGACGACCTCGACGCGCTCTTCGAAGCCATCAGGCAGTTCGGCCGCGGCCTGGACATCGTCCACGCCAACGCGGGCGGCGGAGGCTTCGCCGCGTTGGGCACCATCACGCCGGAGCACTTCGACCAGACCTTCGGGATCAACGTCCGAGGCACGCTCTTCACCGTGCAGAAAGCACTCCCGCTGCTCAACGAGAATGCGACCATCGTCCTGACCGGCTCCACCTCGGCCACCGACGGCACTCCCGCGTTCAGCGTGTACGCCGCTACGAAGGCCGCCATCCGATCCTTCGGCCGCACCTGGGCCGCCGAACTGGCGCAGCGCGGGATCCGCGTCAACACGGTGATCCCCGGCCCGACCAAGACACCGGGCCTAGCCGGCCTGGCGCCCGACGAGACGCAGGCATCCGCCCTGCTGGACTCGATCGCTTCCGGCGTACCGCTCGGCCGGCTCGGTGAGCCCGAGGAGATCGCCAACGCCGTCCTGTTCCTCGCCTCCGGCGAGAGCAGCTTCATGACCGGCGCGGAGATCTTCGTCGACGGCGGCACCAACCAGATCTAGGACTCAGAGCAGGAACTTGAGTACCACCAAGGCGAACGCGATCCCGGTCGAGAGCGCCGCCTTGGTGGATCCGATGCCCTGCCGCAGGCCGGTCGCGAAGACGGCCACCGTGAGCGGCACGAGCATGACGAGCAAGGTGATGCCGGCCGCGTGCACGCCGACATGGGACCGGCCGGTCAGGACCAGCCCGAAGATCAGCGCGAAGGTCAGGCCGAGCCAGGTTGTGGGCTGGATCGGGCCGTCCGTGCGAAGACGATGTGAAGCGCGAGCGCCTCGGCGGTGCGAAGTCGGAGCAGCGTGCGCCATCGGTCACCTTCCGTGAAAAGACCGAATACGCACCGTAGCAGCACGAATACACTCCGGGTCAAGCCCGGAAAAACTCGACCCGGTCCAGTCCGGAACCAAGGATCAGGCGCTGACGTCGGCCGTTTCGCGGTCCTTCGACGGCGGGATGACGAACCGGTACCCGACGTTGCGCACGGTACCGATCAGCGCCTCATGCTCCGGCCCGAGCTTCGCCCGCAGCCGCCGGACATGCACATCAACCGTCCGCGTGCCGCCGAAGTAGTCGTACCCCCAGACCTCCTGGAGCAGCTGCTCGCGCGTGAACACCCGCCCAGGGTGCTGCGCCAGGAACTTGAACAGCTCGAACTCCTTGTACGTGAGGTCGAGCGCCCGCCCGTTGAGCTTCGCCGTGTACGAGGCCTCGTCGATCACCACGTCGCCGCTGCGGATCAGCGTGGTGTCGGGGTCCTCGTTGCGGGCGGCGGCCAAACGGCCGATCACCAGCCGCAGCCGGGCCTCGATCTCGGCCGGACCGGCCGTGTCGAGCAGCACGTCGTCCGCGCCCCAGTCCGCGTTCACCGCGGTCAGGCCGCCTTCGGTGACGACCAGGATCAGCGGTACGTCGATGCCGGTGGTGCGGATCAGGCGGGATACCCCGCGGACCGTGACCAGATCGCGGCGGGCGTCGAGGAGGACCGCGTCGGCGTCGGGCGCGTCGACCAGCGCGGCGACCTCGGCGGGCAGGATGCGGATCTGGTGTGGCAGCAGGGCGAGCGACGGCAGCACCTCGGTGGAGGCCTGCAATGCGTTCGTCAGCAGAAGCAACGTGCTCACGCTGTCTCCTTGTGCTGGTCGTCGGGTCCCTGGTGAGCGACCCGGTCCTTATGCACGTCAGGCCCCAGCGGCGTCATTGCCGGGGGCCCGAGTCACACTGGATAGCAACAGCAAGCTGACATAATAGCTGATGACAAAGTCGATCAGTGAGGCCCAACTCAAATGCCGGAAGTGACCATCAGGTACTTCGCCGCTGCGCGCGCGGCAGCGGGGGAGTCGACCGCGACGGCTGAGGCGGGTTCCATCAAGGATCTTGTCGGCGTCGTCTCGGCGGGGAGACCCGAGCTGGCTCGGGTGCTCGGCATCTGCACGTTCCTGCTCGACGGTGAGCGGGTAGACCTCGACGCCGGCCTCGAGGACGGCGCGCTGGTCGACGCCCTGCCACCCTTCGCAGGCGGCTGAGGACCCTCCCGGAGCGGTAGATTGCCCGACTGTGGCGATGGAATCGGGGACGTTGCTCACTACGGTGGGCCGCGCGGGGGCATTGTTTGGGAAGGCCTGGCCTCGGCTACTGGCTGTGTTCCTGATTGCGCAGCTGGCGCATCGGGGCCTGCAGTGGGTGGCTGTGCAGGCCGGAGCCAAGGCCGAGGCGGCCGGTATCGCCGTGCTGGCGGCGCTGGTCGTGGTCTCGCTGGCGATGTACGTGACGATGTTCCTCGTACTCCGCGGCGAGCTCCCCTTCCACAAGCGGGCCGTCGCCGAGGGGATGCTCGCGCCTGACGGTGTGGAGCCCGGTAAGGAGCACCGGCCGATCGACGCGATGGCGGCGGCCCTGCTGCCGTTCCTGGCGTTCTACGCCGCGTACAAGTTCCTCCAGAACGAGGCGCTCGACTACGAGTACCAACTGGCCGTCCACAAGGCCAACGACACCCTCGCGACCGTCCTCAACGGTGGCACGGTCGCCGAGCAGTCGACCGGGCTGCAGTCGCTGTCCACCTGGCTGTTCATCGGCCTCGGCGCCACGGCGTACCTGCTGCGGTTCCTCTTCAAGCGCAAGGGCAAGAACACCGGCGGCCCGGTACGCCGGTTGTTCGTCACCTATCTCGAGGCGCTCTGGATTTTCGTCGTGATCTACCAGGCCTCCTCGTTCATCCCGTCGCCGAAGGACTGGCTGAAGGATCGCCAGGTCTGGGCCTGGGTGCACGACGGCTACGGCTGGGGGCTCGACCACATCCTCGGCGTCGAGAAGGTCCGCGAGATCTGGGACACCGTCACCGGATTCATTGCCGCCGGCATCGGTGACCTGTGGAATGCCGCGGTCTTCCCGCTGATGTGGATCACGATGACCGCGGTGATCTACGGCCGGGCCGTGCACAAGGCCGAGCCGACCGAGCGGCGCTGGCGGTTCGACCGGATCACCCACCGCTGGCAGCAGACGCCGAAGCTCGTCCGGGTGGCCGGCAACTCGGTGGTGTCGGACTGGAAGGACCGGTGGACGCCGGTGGCGGAGGCTTTCCGGCTGGTGGTCCGGTCCGGGTTGCGGCCGATGCTGGGCTACTTCCTCGCGTGGGCGGTGGTCACGTTCCTGGCCAGCGAGGTCTGGATCTTCCTCAAGCTCTACGTGCTCGGCCCGCACTCGCTGCCGTTCTGGCTGGTCATCGACGAGCCGCTGAACCTGGTCACCGACGGCCTGAAGATCATGCTCCAGGTCAGCCTGCTGGCCGCGGCGTACGACCGGATGATCGGCGGCCTGGCCGGCTACCTCAAGACCAGGACGCACGCGGCGCACGCGGCTCCCGGACCGCAGGCCGACAAGGGTGTCGCCGACCTGACCGCCGCTACCTCGGGAATGCCAGATACTCAGGAAGTTTCGTAGCCCAGGTGACCGTCGGTTCGACCGACGACGCCACCGACTCCGGCACGATGAAGATCGCCACCGCCTCGAACGGCTTCCCGGCCACCGGCTTCAGGAAGTACGGCGCGATCCGTGGATCCCGATAGCTCGCAGGCTTGTCGTCGTACCCGCCGGTGCAACCCGTCGGCCGGTCCTGGAAGTCGTCCTCCAGGATCGACTCGTCCCAGATCCGCCCGTCCGGCGCCCGGAGGTGGACCTGGCAGCCGCTCAGCTTCTCGATGTTCTTCAGGTCGGCCACCTGCATCCGCAGGTAGACCCGCACCCGCGTCGTCCCCTCCGGCAAGGTGCTCGGTACGGCGTTCTTCCGGGCCGGCTGCGGATCGACCTCGACACTGGCCGCATACCAAGTAGCGCCCTGGTATTCCGTACCGCCGGCCGCCACCGTCACCGCGTCCCGAGGTTCGGCGTCATACCAGGATTTGTAGTCCGACCGCGTCGTCCACCACCCGGCCAGCGGCACCGTGACGACCAGCGAAAGCAAAGCCGCCGTGTTCTTCCGGAACCACCCCGGCCGGGCCCGTCGCGCGCTGCTCACAACGCATCCGCGGCGTTGAAGATCGCCACATCCTTGCGCAGACCGGGCAGCTGATCCTTCGTGACGCCGAGCGGGATCGTTGCCTGCGGCTCCAAATCGTTGAGGAACGCCTTCTCCATCACCTGCAGCACCGCCCCGGGCAGCTTGTCGGCCGGCATCTCCACCACGAACACCCCGCGGGCCGGGATGTCGGGCGCGAACTCGTAGCTGCTCAGATCGACGGTCTCGAGCCCGGACCGGTCGGCGCCGAGATAGGTGGTGCCGTCGGAGGCCTTGATCGACACCTTGTTCAGGTGCATCGGCTCCCGCAGCGCCTTGACCTCCGCCTCGACCACGACGAAGTCGGACAGCGAATCGCGGTCCGGCGCCGACCGCGGGATCCGCAGCTTCTTGCTGACCTGGAGGCTCTTGACGGTCAGCTCGAACCGCGGCGTCTTGACCGCCTTGCCCACCACGCCGTGCACCTCGACCGGGTCCTGGATGTCCTTCTGCGTCGGCGTCAGCCGGTACAGCCCGATGATCGCGACCAGCACGACGAGCACCAGCCCGTAGTTCGCCAGTCTGCGCAGCCGGCTGTTGCGAGCGGCCCCTTCCAGGGGTGGCGGGGCGCTCACTTCGTGTTGTCCTTCACCTTGACGCTGCTCTCGGCCGCGATCTTGTCCGGCATCCACTTCTCGTGGTGGTCGAGGATCGACTCGTCGGTGTGCTCGTAGTGCTGCACGGTGAGTTTCACCTCGGCCGGCAGGTCGCTGAGCTTGGGCAGCTTCCAGACATAGGCGACGTCCTCGCCGAACTCCGGCGTCAGCACCGGGTCGCGGGTCTCGTCCTTGATGTTCGTGGTGCCCATCGGCGGATCGGTGTCCTTGATCCCCGGTACGCCGATCAGCCGAAGCAGATCACTCGGCGGGGTGGTGCCGGTGTCGTCGGTCACCTTGAGCTTGGTCACCACCGCGATCAGCGCGCCGCCGTCATCCGGCTGGAACAGCGGCTTGAGGTCCTTGACCGTGACCACCCGCTGGATCGTCACCTCGATCTGGCCGGTGTCGATCGCCGTCCCGGCCGCCACCTGCGGGGTCTCGTCGGCCGCCTTCTCCAGGCCGCCGAACGCCGCCGAGACGACGAGCAGCACGGCGCCCGCGCTGATTCCCCAGGTCTTCAGCGACCGGCCGCGCACCTTGATGTCCTGCAGTTCCGGCAGCTCTTCCTCGCCGTCCCCGCTCCCCGTTGCTTCTGGCACGTGCCGAAGCCTAACCAGGGAAAGAGTCAGTCAGCGGGTCGCCCACGCAGCCGTTTGGTCTCGCCGCGGCGCTTCTTGTCGTCCAGCCGCCGCCGGACCGCGTTCTTGCTGGGGCGGGTCGGCCGCCGCTTGCGGGGCGGTGCCGCGATCGCCTCCCGGATCAGCGCCGCCAGCCGGGTCCGCGCAGCCTCCCGATTGCGCCACTGCGACCGCTGCTCGGACGCCGCCACGGTCAGTACGCCGTCCACCAGCCGCGACCCGAGTCGCTCCAGCGCGCGCTCCCGCAGTACGTCGCTGAGCGCCGTACTGGCTGCCACGTCGAAACTCAGTTCCACCCGGCTGTCGGTGGTGTTCACCGACTGCCCACCCGGCCCGCTCGACCGGGAGAACCGCCATGCCAGCTCGGATTCCGGGATGACAACGCCGTGGCGCACGATCAACCCGGTCTCCATAGGGCTATTCAATCAAAGGGCCGACCGGCGGAGGGGATCCAGCCAGGGTCGCGGCCAGCAGGGACTGCGCCGACCACTTGATCAGCCGGACCGCCTCGTCCCGCGGCAGTTTCGCCACATCCAGCAACCAGCTGAGGGCCTCGATCCCGGCCACGCTCCGGATCGCGATCGCGAGCTGATGGACGGTCTCGGCCGGCAACGAGTCCTGCAGCGGCAGCAGCGCCTCTTCGATCCAGCTGATCGCCCGGCCCTGACGCAGCGGAAGGGCCGCCCGCTCGGCGGGATCGGCCCCCAAGGCGAGCCGGAGCATCGTGCGCTGCTGGGCCTCGGTCTCGACGACCAACTCGATGAAGGTGTCGATCACCGCCGCCAGCCGCTGGCTCACGTCGCCGGGCGGATCCGCGGGCAGCAACGACGTCGTCGTGGTCTCGGGATGGGCGGCCGACAGCAGAGCGCGCTGGTTTGGGAAGTACCGGTAGGCGGTCGGGCGGGACACCTCCGCCGCCGCGGCCGCCTGCTCGACGGTCGGCGTCACCCCGGCGGCGACCAGCTCGCGGGCCGCGGTGACCAGGGCGTCCCTGGTGCGCTGCTTCTGCCGGCTGCGGCCGCCGGACTCGTAGGGCATTGACACGACTCAAATGATACCCCAGTCTCTTGGTGAGACGTAAGTATCATAACGGGAGGGTGGGCACGATGAGTGGATTCGTCAGAGCCGCGACGGACGGCGAGTTGCGCTGGTTCTCCGGCGGTGGAGTGCATCGCTGGATGGCCACCGCCGAGCAGACCGGCGGGAGTTACCTGATGTTCGAGGACCGGATGGAAGGCGGCAAGGTCACGCCGCTGCACCTGCACCCCGACGCGGACGAGTCGATGTACCTGCTGGAGGGGGAGATCCTGATCCAGCTGGACGGTGTCGAGCATCGGGTCGGTCCGGGCGGTCTGGTGATGGTGCCGCGCGGGACGCCGCACGCGTTCCTGGTGACGTCCGAGGCAGCGAGGATGCTCGTGCTGATCACGCCCGGCGTCGGCGAGGAGTTCTTCCTGGACGCCAGCGAACCGTACGTCGAGGGCGCCCCGCACGAGGTCGACTTCGGCAAGATCCAGCAGTCGGCCCGGACCAACGGCAGCACCGTGATCCTCGGCCCGCCGCCGTTCGCGAACCTGCCGGTGGGATAGCGCCTCGGCGCCGGCCTGGGGAGGCCGGCGCCGAGGCGGAAACGCTCAGGAGAGGGCGGGACGATCAGGCCGCGGGGTCGACGGCGCGGCCGAGAGCCCGGTAGTCCCAGGAGGCCGCGCGCCAGGCGACCGGGTCGAGGGCGTGCCGGCCGTCCACGATCGCCCGGACGGCGACGATCTCGCCGAGCCACTCGGGATCGATGTCGCGGAACTGGTCCCATTCGGTCAGCAGCGCCACGACCTGTGCGCCTTCGGCCGCCTCTGCGACGCCTGTGGCGTAGTGCAGGTCCGGGTACGCCTTACGCGCGTTCTCCATCGCCTGCGGGTCGTACACCCGAACGATCGCGCCTTCGGCCTGCAGGAGCCGGGCCACGTCCAGCGCCGGGGCGTCGCGGATGTCGTCCGAGTCCGGCTTGAACGCCGCGCCCAGCGCGCAGATCGTCACGCCGGCCAGCGATCCGCCCGCCTGCGAACGGATCAGGTCGACCGTGCGCTGCCGCCGCCGCTGGTTGATCGCGTCGACCTCGCGCAGGAACGAGACGGCCTGGCCGACACCGAGCTCCTCGGTGCGGTGGATGAAGGCGCGGATGTCCTTCGGCAGACACCCGCCACCGAACCCGAGGCCTGGACGCAGGAACCGCCCGCCGATCCGCGGGTCGAAGGACAGCGCCGCGGCCAGCTGCTGCACGTCGGCCCCGGTCGTCTCGCACACCTCGGCCATCGCGTTGATGAACGAGATCTTCGTTGCCAGGAAGGAGTTCGCGGACACCTTGACCAGCTCTGCCGTCGGCAGATCCGTCACCACGACCGGTACTTCGGCCTCCAGCAGCGGCGCGAAAGCCGCCTGCAGTTGCTCCAGCGCCCAGTCGGACGCGACCCCGAAGACGAGCCGGTCCGGACGCATCGTGTCCTCGACGGCGAAGCCCTCGCGCAGGAACTCGGGATTCCAGGCCAGCTCGACCTGGTCACCGGCCGGCGCGGTCGACTGGAGCAGCTGGGTCAGCCGCGCGGCGGTACCGACCGGGACGGTCGACTTGCCGACCACCAGCGCACGCCGGGTCAGGTGCTTGGCCAGGTCGGTCACCACCGCGTCGACGTACGTCATGTCGGCGGCCGGCGAGTCCTTCATCTGCGGCGTACCGACGCAGACGAAGTGCACGTCGCCGAACTCGGCCGCCTCGGCGATGTCGGTGCCGAACCGGAGCCGGCCGGTCTCCAGTGCCTTGCTGAGCATCTCGGGCAGGCCGGGCTCGTAGAACGGGACCCGGCCGTCGGCCAGCGCCGCGATCTTGGCCTCGTCGGTGTCGATGCCGAGGACCTCGTACCCCAGGACGGCCATGCAGATCGCGTGGGTGGCGCCCAGGTATCCGGTGCCCAGAACGGTGATGCGTGGCTTGGCAGCCATCAGAACCCCCCAAAGGTTCGCAGGTGGAAGCTGTCCGTCCGGCTTGTGGCCGGGCGGACGATCAGGTGGTGCCGGCGGGTCATTTGCAGGGAATGTTGCTGAGGCCCTCGCCGGCCGCGGTGAACTTGTTGTCACAGGCAACGATATTTCCGGCGGGCTGGCGCAGCGCGAAGGCCAGGCCGGGTCCGTCGACAGTGGCGATGTTGCCGGTGAACAGGTTGTGGTCTCCCCAGCCCTTCAGGATCTGGTGGGTCTGGAAGCCGTCCAGCGGCGACTTCGTCCCACTGTTGCCCTTGATCAGCCAGTTGTTGCCCTTGACGTCCACCCAGGAGTCGCCGCCCGTCAGCGCCGAGCCGTCGAAGGTGTTGCCCTCGACCAGCCCCCCGGTGGTGCCTTCCTTGATGTCGACCGCCTCCGCGGTGGTCTGCGACATCTTGTTGCCCTTGACCACGTTGCGGTCACTGCGGTCCGGCCGGCAGTTGTTCGTCGTGCACCAGTTGGAGACCGCGGAGCCGATGTAGACCCCTTCGCCGAACTTGTCCCGGCGCTGACCCGTCTTGGAGATGGTGTTGTTCAGGACGACGTTGTCCGTGCTGTCGGCGCGCAGGTGGATCGCCTCGTCACCGATGTCGTGCACGGTCAGACCCTGCACGACCGAGCCGACGGTGGTATCGGCCATCACACCCTTCTGACCGTTCGTGACGGTGAACCCCACCAGCCGCCAGTACTTGGCCTTGTTCAGGTGGAAGACGTATCCGCCCTTGATGCCGTCGCCGTCCAGTACCGCGCCCGCTCCGCCGCACAGCCAGATCGGCTGCGCCGCGGTACCGGAGGCCTGGGCGACGAACTTCCCGGTGTACGTGCCGTCCTCGAGAGCGATGCTGGTCCCGGGGGCGGCCTTCGACAGGGCTTCTTCGAGGCTCTTCGTGTCCTGCACCGTGACGGTGGCCTCGGGGCAGGTGACCGGCGACGAGTTCGGCAGCGGTCCTTGGCCTGCGGCCGCCGCGTTGGCGATCACCGGCGCGTCCTCCGGCTTCTTCTTGCTGTTGCCGTCGCCCTCGTCCGGAGATTCGCTCTCGGTCGGCTCCGTCGTGGGGGTGCTGCTCGCCGGGTCGCTCGGCTCGTCGGTGATGTCCGGGATGCTCGGCTCCGGCGGTACCACCGGGATCGACGGCCCGACGGTCGGCAAGGGGGCTGATGTGTGGTCGTCCGGCCAGGCGGCGGCCACGATGCCGCCACCGACCAGCAGGACTGCCCCGGCCGCACTGCCGGCGATGATCAGCTCACGCCGGGACAGCTTGTTCAGCCTGGTCAGTTCGAGCAGCCGGCTCAGCCGGGTCATCTGGCTCCCAAGTGGTTGTTGTTGTCGCCGGCGACCGGGACCGTGCCGGCCGGCAGGGTCCTTCCGTCGGTCACCGGGCGCTTGTCGGCGTACGGGTGGACGACCTGCCGGATCCGGCGCGAGCCCCGGGCGGCGGTGAAGATCAGCAGCGCGGCGAGGAAGATCCACATCGCGGTCAGCGGCTGCAGGAACCGCTTCAGGGTGACCACGAACGGCGTGGTGTCGTGCCAGTTGTCCTCGTCGTTCTTCCAGCGGTGCATGTTGACGTCGGCGGCCCGTTTGGTGTCGATCGCGCTCGGGCCGCGGCCGCTGATGGTGTTCTCGGTGACCTTGGTCTGGCTGACCGAGCCGACCAGCGAGATCGCGTGCGAGTCGGCGTCCGACATCGTGTTGCGCTGCACCGTGGCGGCCGAGTCGCGCAGGTACACGCTGGTGTTGCCGCCGCTGATGATGTTGCCGGTGACAACGGACTTGGTGACGCCGTCGCGGATCGCGATGCCCTGGCGGATCGGCTCGGTGACCCGGTTGCCGACCACCGAGACGTCCTCGGCGCCGCCCCGGACCACGACGCCCATGTCGTTGCCCTGCAGGTCGTTGGCGTTGACGCCGATGTTGGTGCCGCCGATCACCTCGACGCCGTACCGGGCGTTGTCGATCAGCTTGCTGTTGGACACGGTGTTGTTGCCGTAGCTGCCCAGGCTGGAGCCGGTCGCGCTCGGGCCGTCGGCCAGCGGCAGACCCGACATGGTCAGGCCGTTGCGGTGGTTGCGGCTGGCCTCGATCTCGGACAGCACGATGCCGGTCGTCGCCCGCGACAGCACGAAGCCGTCACCGGCGTTGCCGTCGGCGGTGCTCGAGTCGATCACCGCGTTGGTCACGTAGCGGTGCATCACGATGCCGTCGACCAGGCTGTCGTCGAAGTGGCTGTCGCGGATGTCGAGACCGTTGGCGCTGGCCGCGAACAGGCCGAACGCGTTCCGCTTGATCGTGGTGTTCTGGATCAGCGCGGACACGTAGCTGTACTCCGGGTCCGCGATGTCCACCTCGGGCAGCGGCAGCTTGCCGGCCGGCAGCACCTGGCTGAGGCTGTTCTTGCCCGCGCCGTTGAGCCCGTCGGTGGTGCTGGTGGTCTTGCCCTTGCCGGCGTCCTTCTCGGCCTGGCGTTCCTTGGCCGCGCGCTTGCCGACCCGCATCGTCTCGCCGAGCTTGTCCAGCGAGCCGCTGTTCGGCCGGTCGGTGCCGGTCAGCGACAGGCCGCCGGTCCGGCCGCTCCAGAAGCCGAGGTCGGACAGTTCGGCGTACCGGAAGCGGACCTGGCCGCCGAGCGAGCGGATGTAGGCGCGGCCGTCGTTGGTGAGGGTGTCCGGGCCGTCGGTGTCGCGGTTCCAGCTGGAGATCCGTACCGGGCGGCCGTTGACGCCCTGGACGTTCAGCACGCCGCCGTAGTTGACGATCGAGACGAACCCCTTGTCGTCGCTGGCCAGTCGCAGCGTCAGACCACCGGACGAGGCCAGGTTCAGCGTCGCGCCGTTCTGGATCACCACGTGCTCGGACAGCAGGTAGCCGCCGTCGGGCTGCCGGATGAAGGTCTGCGGGGCGAGCCCGAGCAGGTCCTTGATCGTGTACACCTCACGGCGCGGCGTCAGGACCAGCGTGTACGCCGATCCGGTCGCGATCCGGTACGGCGAATTGAGTGAGGTCTTGCTCCACCGGGCCAGCGAGTCGACCGTGCGCACCTCGACCAGCCGGCGGTCCTCGTCGGCGACGTACGCCGCTTCGGCCTCCGGGTCACCCGGGTAGGGCAGCCGGTCGATCGTCTTCTCGTCCTTGGACTCACCCGGCGTCGTCGGCTGGGTGGCGTCCGGCGGCTGCGGCTTCGGGGTGGTCGCGCTGGGCTTCGGCGTCGGCGACGCGTTGGGAGAGCCGGACGCGGTGGTCTGCAGCAGGACGAACCCGGCGATGCCGAGCACCCCGACCACGGCAACGGCCCGCAGGCCCTTGCGGCTCTTCTTCTTCGGCTCGGTCATGAGGCCGGCTCCGTCTGCAGTTCGCCGTTGTGGTGGTTCAGCTCAGCGGACGCGTGCTTGGGCCGGTTCGCCTCGTTGTTGAGGGCCGGCTGCAGCTGGCTCGTGCCGGCGGTGTTCTGGTTCTGCCGGATCAGCGAGGCCGCGTCCTGGCCCTCGCCGCCGATCGTGTCCTCGGACCGGGTCAGCCAGCCCTGCTTGTTCATCGTCACGAACGCGTACAGCTTGATCGGCAGCGCGATCAGGATGACGGTGACGGCGATCAGTGGCAGCAGGACGATCTCGCCCGGATGTCTGCGTAGGTGGGAGAAACCGCGGATGCCGCGGGCGATCGTCATCCAGACCGCGGCCAGGGTGAAGCTCTGCCAGGTCCAGTCCAGCCGGCTGAAGACCATGTAGCCGATGGTGATGCCCATCGTGACCGGGGTCAGCAGGATCTGCAGCACGGTCACCTTGGTCACCAGCGGCACCCGCCACAGCCAGCCCTTGTAGACCGCGGTCAGGTAGCAGCGGTACGAGTTGCGGCTCCAGCGGATCCGCTGCTTGGCGAAGGCGCGGAAGGTGGCCGGGAACATCGACAGGGCCTTGGCCGACGACTGGTGCACGGTCTTGTAGCCCGACGCGAGGACCAGCCAGGTGAGCCGGCCGTCGTCGCCGGCGATGCAGCGCCGGCCGAGGAAGAACTCGTTCTCCAGGTTCTCCAGCACCGGCAGCACGACGCTGCGCCGGTACGCGCCGGTGCGACCCGAGACGCAGGCGACCGCGCCGGCCGCGCCCATTGCGGGGACGTAGTCGTAGTACCGGAGGTTGACCAGCCAGTTGGCGACCCGGCGCCAGACGCTGGTGGTGCGCTCGTGCACGTTCTGCTGGGTGCTGACCGCGCCGACCTCGGGGTCGATGAACGGGCGCTGCACGGCCTTCAGCAGGCCGGGCTCCCAGCTGGTGTCGGAGTCGACCAGCAGCAGCACGTCGTAGTTGGCGGCGCGGATCCCGACGCCCAGCGCGGACCGCTTGCCGGCGTGCTTGAACAGGATCGGGTTGATCCGCGGGTCGTCGAGCGCGACCAGGCGCTCGTAGGCCTCGGTGTCCGCGACGTCCAGCACGATGATGATCTCGTCCGGATTCTGGTGCCGCCAGGTCTCCAGGCAGCGCATCAGGATATCGGGATCCTCATGGAAAGAAGGAACCACCACCGACGTGGTGGTGGTGAAATCGTTCTCGATCGGTCTGGCCAGCCGGGACAGAAAGAAGCGGTAAAGCCAAAGCAGCCACACCACAATTCCGGCGGCTGCCAACGGGACCAGATTCCGCCATTGCGAAAGATCGTCCATCGACAATGAGAAATGTGTAATGCGGTCCCAGACGTCAGCCAGACTCATTCGGCTCATGGGCGTAGTCGGCACAATCATCCTTAATCCCCCCACCGCGCGAAGCGGTCGAATTTCACCCTGCACCCCACCCCAGGGTCGGGTGACACCTCGGCCGAGCCTCACGTCGGCCGTCCTGCGGGCGACTGCGGACAGTAACCAACCTGTTCGCGGCCTCCGTCGAAAGTAGTCGCCACCGCCGAGATCGTCAACGCGGTGCGGCCAGTTTTGAAACTAGTCGCCGGCATCGGCCGGCGCCGCCGACTTCGGGATCGTTCACGAAAGATTAATCGCTGGGTAACATATGTCCCGGTGGCATTTCCGCCGGTTCCGGCCGCGTGCAAGACTTGGCCAATGCGGAATACGTCACGGCTGGTGACTTGTTGTTTACTCGCGATTGCGACGGCGACCTCCGCGGCCGCGTGCAGTGACTCCGAAAAGCCGTCCTCGGCGGGCTCGGTCCCGCCGTCCGGACCGCCCTCGGTGAGCGCTCCGCCGACCCCCGGCACGCCGTCGACGACGAGTCCGGCACCGACGCCCGCCGCTGATCCGGAGTGCGCCCCAGGCGCCGGCCGGACCGTCCGGAAGTTGCCGGCGGTCACTGTGCCCGAGGTGGTCGTCGCCCCGCTGACCTACGACGACAACGGCACCCAGAAGACCGCGGTCGAGGGTTTCACGGTCCCGGCGCAGCTCATCGACGCGGGCTGCGTGATCCAGTACGACGCTCCCGGCGGCTGCCTCGGCGCGGTCAAGATCACCGGCGCGACGATCCCGCCGGTGACGATTCCAGGCAGCGTGCTGGCCGGGAGTCAGCAGGAGTTCCCCGGGGTGACCGTGGCCGGCAAGGCGGTACCGGCCGTGACGTCGCCGCAGATCTGCCAGGTCGAGAACAAGGGCGTGCTGCCCACGGTGACCCGCAAGGGCGTCGTACGGCGTGGGGTGTCCCGGAACGGGGCCGCCCGGCCGGGCGGGTTCGTGAAGGGCGAGGGGTCCGTCCCCGACCTGCGGATCCAGACCGTGAAGGTGCCCGAGGTCAGGCTGCCCGATGTGGATGTCGATCCGGCCCGGCTCGAATCCCGCAAACTGCCCGGCCAGGAGAAGGTCGACGTCTTCACCGGCGAGGGCAAGGTCTCCTACGTCGCTCCCGGTGACGTTCTGTTCGACACCGACAAGGCCACGATCCGTCCGGATGCGGCCAAGGCGCTGCATGCGATCGCGGTGAAGATCAAGGGAGAACATCCGGACGCGAAGCTGCGGGTCGAGGGGCACACCGACGACCGCGGCGACGCGACGTACGGGCTGCGACTGTCCGAGCGGCGCGCGCAGGCGGTCGCGCAGTACCTGATCAGGACCGAGCACTTCGCCGCCGCGCGGATCACCACCAAAGGTTTCGGGGAGACCGCTCCGGCGGTTCCGAACACCTCGGACGCCAATCGGCAGAAAAACCGCCGAGTGGTCATCACGGTGGCCTCCAGGTAAGGCTTACCTGACAATTACCTAGGGTGTGCAACACTCGTTTGAAACATAGTTTGGAATAGTTCTTTTCAGTCCGGTTCGGTCCACTGGCTGAACGACTGGTTGAGCGTAATCAGGACCGACGTAGTCTGGATTGTCATGAGCCCCGGGATCATCGTGCTGGTCAGCGCCGTCGGCCTCGGCGTCGTACTGAGCGTGCTGAAGTCCCGGTTCGACGGCCGGTTCCGCGGCACTCGCGCGGTCCGGGTGGCAGGTGAGAAGGAAGCAGTGGACGACACGACCTCGGCAGCGGACCCAGCGGACCGGGTCTCGGCCACGGACCTCGGGACCGGGCTCGGCGACCGGGCCACCATGCTCCAGTTCTCGTCGGCCTTCTGCGCGCCGTGCCGGGCCACCCGGCGGACGCTCGTCGAGGTCGAGGCGATGGTCCCCGGCGTGAAGCACGTCGAGCTGGACGCGGAGTCGCACCTCGAGCTGGTCCGCCGGCTCGACATCATGCGCACGCCGACCGTGCTGGTGCTCGACGCGACCGGCGCGGTCGTCACCCGCGCCAGCGGCCAGCCCCGCAAGGCGGACGTGATCGCAGCCCTCGGCACCGCAGTGGACGCCGCGAGCCACTAGCCCCAATTGGCGGCTTGGCCCAGCAGTACGTGATGCTTTGGCGATGAGCTTCCCGGCCGGCTGGTACGACGATCCGCAGGACCCGACCCAGCAGCGGTACTGGGACGGCGGGTTCTGGACGGACTACCGCCGGCCCCGTGAGGGACCGCCGCCGTACCAGGGCCAGTTCGGCCAGCCCGCTTCGGGAGAAGAGACCGGCCAGCAGGGCTTCGGGCCTGGGCTCGGGCAGCCGGGGATGGGACGGCAGGGGTACGGACCGCAGGGCCATGCCCAGCAGGGGTTCGGCTACGGGCCGCGGGTGCCGTCGACGCCGGACGGTCAGGAGCTCGCCGGCTGGTGGAAGCGGGTGGCCGCGCGGATCATCGACTCGATCATCGTGTTCGTGATCAGCCTGCCGTTCACCGGCTACTTCTACTACCGCTACATCCAGGCGATCAACGACAGCGACCTGTTCGCGACGCCGGCCGCGGGGACGACGCCGACCTTCGAACTGCCGGTGGAGATCTATCAGTGGGTCATCCCGGCCTCGATCCTCGGCCTGCTGGTCGAGCTCGCCTACTCCTATTTCTTCCTGACCCGCACCGGCGCCACACCTGGCAAGAAGGCGCTGGGGCTCAGCGTGCGGCTGCGCGCGGTCCCCGGTCCGCCGCCCGGGATGACCGTGCTCAAGCGCTGGGCCAGCACCAGCGTGTTCGGCTTCATCTGCGGCTGCCTGAGCCTGGTCGACGTGCTCTTCCCGCTCTGGGACGACAAGAAGCAGGCGTTGCACGACAAGATCGCGGATACCAACGTGGTGGTCGGGCCGCAGCAGCGCCGGTGAGTCTGATCAACATGTGATCAGTTGTCTCACCAGATGGGACCATTGCTGGCGGTCACGGATCGTTTCCGTACTCTCGGAGGCGTGGAGTACACGACATGGCTGACCAAGCGCAGGGCAGTGGACAACTGCCGCATGCGCTCGTCCCTGTGTCGTACCCACTGACCAGGCGGCGTCCCGAGCGCTCCGGAACCGGTAGCTGAGCACGGTTCCCAGTACGTCGCCTCCCGCAGCCCCGGGCGGGTCCGGCTCGAACCACCTCCTTCTCCGGGAGTCGTCATGTCCACTCCGGCGGCACAACAACAGCCCCAGGTCGACCCGCGCGGACTCCGGTTCGCCGCCGGGCTGACCACGGCCGTGCTGGCGCTGACCCTGATCCTGAACAACCCCTGGCCACTCGTGGTGCAGGCGGTCGTGTTCGCGATCTCGGTCGTCTGGGGAGTCCAGGCGTCGCCGTACGGGCAGCTGTTCAAGCGGCTCGTCCGGCCCAGGATCGGGCCGCCCGAGGAACTGGAGGACGCGGCGCCGCCGCGGTTCGCCCAACTGGTCGGGCTGGTCTTCGCCGTCCTCGGCCTGATCGGCTACTTCGCCGGCGTCGAGGTGCTGGGCGTGGTCGCCACCGGGTTCGCCCTGGTCGCCGCGTTCGTCAACGCCGCCGTCGGGCTCTGCCTCGGCTGCGAGGCCTACTTGCTGATCCACCGCATTCGTACGCCATCCACCGCTACTACCACTTAGGAGCAGCATTCAATGAGCAGGGAATCCGCTCTCGTCTCGGCCGACTGGGTCGAGGAGCACAAGAGTGACGCGAACGTCGTCCTCATCGAGGTCGACGAGGACGTTTCGGCGTACGACGGCGGCCACATCGCCGGTGCGATCAAGCTGGACTGGAAGGACGACCTCCAGGACCAGGTCCGCCGCGACTTCGTCAACCAGGAGCAGTTCTCCGCGCTGCTGTCCGAGCGGGGCGTCAAGAACGACGACACCGTCGTGCTCTACGGCGGCAACAACAACTGGTTCGCGGCCTACGCGTACTGGTACTTCAAGCTCTACGGCCACGGTGACGTCCGGCTGCTCGACGGTGGCCGCAAGCGCTGGGAGCTGGACAGCCGCGAGCTGACCGACGAGGTCGTCAAGCGCGAGGCCACGGAGTACCAGGCGAAGGAGCCGAACCTGGAGATCCGCGCCTTCCGCGACGAGGTCAAGGACGCCATCGGCGTCAAGAACCTGGTCGACGTGCGCAGCCCCGACGAGTACGCCGGCCGGCTGCTCGCCCCGGCCCACCTGCCGCAGGAGCAGGCCCAGCGTGCGGGCCACATCCCGACCGCGGTCAGCATCCCGTGGAGCAAGACCGCCAACGACGACGGCACCTTCCGCGTCGACGAGGAGCTGAAGACCCTGTACGCCGACGCCGGCGTGGACTTCGGCAAGGACACCATCGCGTACTGCCGGATCGGCGAGCGCTCGGCGCACAGCTGGTTCGTGCTGCACGAGATCCTCGGCCAGGAGAACGTCAAGAACTACGACGGTTCGTGGACCGAGTGGGGTTCGCTGGTCGGCGTACCGGTCGCGCTCGGCGACGAGCCAGGGAAGGCCTGACATGTGCGGAGCGAAGAAGGGCGGCCTTGACCTCAAGGGCGTCGACGTGGACAAGGAAGCCGTGATCCAGGGCCAGGTACTGCGCGGCGAGGAGCCGGTCGGCGGCGCCTACGTGCGGTTGCTGGACGCAACTGGTGAGTTCACGGCCGAGGTCCCGACCTCAGCCACCGGGCACTTCCGCTTCTTCGCGGCCCCCGGCACCTGGACCCTCCGGACGCTGGCCCCCAAGGCCGACCCGGTCGACCGCCAGGTGGTTGCCCAGTACGGCGAGGTGGCCGAGGTCGCCGTCGCCGTCTGACCTGCTATTTTGCTGACCCCGAAGGGCCCGTTTGCTTGCGCGACGGGCCCTTCGGCTCGTCTGGCTACGGGTAGGCGAGATAGTCGTTGTAAAAGACGTCGTCGAGTTGGCCGTAGTACTGGTCGTTGTCGGCGCCGAGGTTCTTGGCGCCGACCGTCACCTGACCTGCCGGCGCGATGTCGTACGCCGGGGCCGGCAGCGGCACCTGCTGACGGAAGTTGTTGTCGACGTAGATCTGCAGATAGCCGGTGTCGGTCCGCTGGCAGACCAGTTTGTGCCAGTTGCCATCGGCAACGGAGATGTCCGATCGGACAAGCTTCGACTCGGTCCCGCCGGCCCGCCGGACCACGCAGCTCGGCAGCCCGAGCACACCGTTGTGCGGGTCGATCTGCAACTTCCACTGGGAAGAGTCGGACAGGCCCTTCTGGACCAGGTTCGAGCCCGTGGTGGTGGACAGCTGGGCGGTGGTCAGCTTGACCCAGGCTCCATAGCTGAACTTTCCCGTTCCAGGGTTGAGATCCGGCTGGCTCGGCGTGGTGATCATCGCCTTCGGGCAGCTCGCGCCGACGCAGAGCGCAGGGAACTGGACAGCCTGGCCGACGCCGTCGCGGCCTGGAGTCAGCGTCGTGATCTGGCCGCCGTTCGCCGTGGTCACCGTGCCGGTGTGCATCTTGCCGGTGTCGTCGGCCACCGTGGTGACGGGGCTGCCGGCGCTGTTGAACGTCCACTTCAGATTCTGTCCACCCGCGCCCAGTGCGGGCGTGGCCAGCGCCGTCACCAGGCCGAGTGCGGCCAGCCCCACCAATGCTTTTGTTCGCAACATGGTTCCCCCTCGTTGCTGTTGTCGGATCTTCCGGACGCTAGCAATGGGGACGGGCTCTGGCTGCGGTGTGGAGCTGCAACTAGCTGCAATATCAGGGAGTTGGGGTGGCGTGGATCTCATGGCGTGGGGTTACGCGCAAGATCTCGATTCTCACGGGGTGGGTGATCAGGTAACGGTTTGATCTCGACGGCGAAGTTTTCGTTACCTACCGCAACCGGTTGAGTTGTGTCTGTGTCCTGGCCCGCTCACTAGGGTCACGTCATCACTCAGGGAGGAGGGGTCATGAGACCCCGCATCGGATACAAGAAGCTCGCTGCCGTCGGAGTTGCGGCGGTTGTCGGCGTAGCTTCGACGATCGCGCTGACCTCGGGTTCGGCGTCCGCCGCGCCGGTGTTTGGCTACAGCGGTTACTCGTTCGGTACCGGCATCGAGGCCGGCATCGTCCAGCACGGCCCGAACGTCGTCGCGCAGTTCAGCTGCACCACGGACTCGAGCGCGAAAGACCGCAACGATCTCGCCACCGCGAACGTGAACAACCAGGCGATCGCGCAGACCGTCACCACCGACACCCACGCGTTCAACGACGCCAAGGGCAACGGCGTGACCAGCAACGCGACCGCCGCCGACATCAAGGTCGGCAACCTGCTGCACCTGGTCGGCGCCAAGACCACCACCACGTCGGTCTACAAGAACGGCCAGCTGTCCTACACGGGCAACACCACCTTCGCCGCGGTGAAGATCGCCGGCGTCGTGGTTCCGTCGCTGGTGAAGCCGAGCCCGAACTTCAAGGTCGCCATCCCGGGCCTGGGCTACATCGTGCTGAACCGCGTGGGCGGCGTGAAGACCAGCGCCGGCATCTACTCGTACGCGCAGGCCGTCGTGCTGCACGCGAACGTGAAGAACAAGTACATCCCCGAGGGTGTCGACGTCGCGGTCCTGAAGACCCGCGCCGAGATCACCAAGCCGGCCACGGCGATGGTGATGGGTGACGCGTACGGCTCGACCGTGCAGGTCGACAAGCTGGTCAAGTCGGGCAAGACCTCCTACCAGGCCACCTGCCAGGGCACGGAAGGAAAGACGATCAAGAACTCGATCGCCGGGATCGAGATCCCGAAGGTCGCCTCCGTGGGTGCCATCTACACCACGAAGAACGGTTACATGGGCGCCGAGAAGTCGGCCGTCAACTTCACCTCGCACATCGCCGGCGTCCGCGTCGGCAGCCTGCGGGTCGGTGCGATCGAGTCGTCGGCTTCCGCCTGGAAGACCAAGGACGGCAAGGTCGGCATCCACTCCTCCTCGAGCGTCGCCTCGATCCAGGTCGGCAACAAGACCTACCAGGTCGCGACCGGCCCGAACGCAGTCCTGGACATCCCCGGTGTCGCCAAGCTGACCTTCAACCAGGTCGTGCGTCAGAGCCGGTACGTGTCCGTCAACGCCCTGGTGATCGACGTCTACAGCTTGAACACCAAGGTTGTCCTCGGCCACTCGGCCGCCGGTGTGATCGGCTGATCCAGCCACCACATCACCACCTCGCTGAGCCGAACCTCACCGATTCAGCCAGGTAGCTCCATCAGGACCCCCGGGTCCGGATCCTCGAGATCCGGCCGGGGGTTCTGTCTTGTCCCGGGGTCAGGCGTCGAGGATCAGGGTGACCGGGCCGTCGTTGACCAGCGCCACCTGCATGTCGGCGCCGAAACGGCCGCGCTCGACCTTGGCGCCGAGGGCCTCCAGGGCGGCGCAGAACGAGTCGTACAAGGGTTCCGAGACGGGACCGGGTGCGGCCGCGCTCCACGACGGGCGGCGGCCCTTGCGCGTATCGGCGTACAGGGTGAACTGGCTGATGGCGAGGATCGGCGCCTGCTCGTCGGCGCAGGAGCGCTCGTCGTGCAGGATCCGCAGGGTCCAGATCTTCGCGGCCAGCGCGGCGGCCTTCTCGGGGGTGTCGTCGTGGGTGACGCCGAGCAGGACCAGCAGTCCGGGCTGGTCGATCGCGCCGACCACCTCGCCCTCGATGCTGACCGATGCCTGGCTGACTCGCTGCACTACTGCTCTCATGCCCCCAATTCTCTGTCACGCTCAACTCATGCGCCGCCTGCTGCGATGGGTGTTCCTCGTCGGCCCCTGTCGCCTGTACGTCCTCGGCGAGGCGGGTGGCGGCGTCGTACCCATTGCGGCGATCGCGGCGATGGCTGCCTTCGCGGCGTTGAGTGGCGGTGTCGGTGCGCTCGTCGCTGTCGTCGCAGGCAGCTCGGTCGGGGACGGGTTCTTCAGCTGGGCCCTTGGTGGGCTGCTCGTTCTGCTGGGCTGGCTGGTCTACAGCCTGCTGCTGTATGTGGTGCTGTGGATCGCCGGCCGGTCGCCGATGGTGGTTGCTGGGCTCGATGACGGTGTGAGCCATGCGCGGCATGCTGCCGATGCGGGGGACACGCACTGGCGGCGTCGGGGGCAGGATCCGTTGGTGCCGTTGAGCCTGGCCGGGTTCTTTCTGCTGATGGTCGGCTTTCTGCTGGTCGGGTCGACGGTGACGGCGGTGCAGGAGCGCAAGTACGGCGGGGAGAAGGTGGTTGTCGCCGGGGAGGTGCTCCGGTACGACGATGGGCCGCACGGGTTCGGCAAGCGGCACCTGGTGACGCGGTATCCGGTGGGCGACGAGCTGATCACCGGGGAGGTGCTGGCCGACGATCTCGACCTGGATTCCGACGTACCGCGTCCTGGGCAGCAGGTGGAGGTCGAGTATCCGGTGGCGGATCCGCATCGGGTTCGGCCGGCTGGGGCGGCCAAGCGGGCGGCCGACGATGTCGCACAGGATCGGCTCGTTAGTGGGATCTGTGGTGGGTTGGCGGTGCTCTGCGGGGGTGCGTGGCTGGTCGGCAGGCAGCGTCGCCGGGGGTGAGATGGCGGGAGAATGTCCGGTTTTCGGGGTGCGGTACGGGGGAATATCCCGTCTGGGGCCGGGATCTGGCACGATTCGTTCATGACGTCGACGTTGATCACCGTTGCTCCCACTGGTGCCGAGACCGCCAAGGCGGACTGCCCGGCGCTGCCGACCACGCTTGATGAGCTGGTTGAGACGGCCAAGCGGTGTGAGGCGGCGGGGGCCGCGATGATCCACATCCACATCCGCGACTCCGAGCACCGGCCGACGCTGGATCTGGGGCGGCTGACCGAGACGGTGACCGCGGTCCGGGAGAACACGGCGCTGATCGTTCAGTTGTCAACCGGTGGTGCCGTGACGGACCCGTTCGACCACCGGCTGCGGGTGCTCGACGCGGCGCCGGACTCGTGTTCGCTGACGATGGGGACGGTCAACTTCGGCGACGACGTCTTCATGAACCCGTGGCCGTTCGTCACGGAGCTGTACCAGCTCACGCAGGAGCGCGAGGTGGTACCGGAGTTCGAGCTGTTCGACCTCGGACAGGTGGCGGCGCTGGGACGGCTGCTGGACAAGTACGGGCTGCCGTATGGCGGCAAGGTGCACTGTGACCTGGTGATGGGCGTCCCGGGTGGAATGCCCGGTACCACGGACGCACTGGTTGCCGCAGTCAACGGTCTCCCGGCGGGCGTCACGTCCTGGTCGGCCACCGGCGTCGGCCGTACGACGCTGCCGGTCGCGCTGGCCGCGCTGTCGAAGGGCGGCCACCTCAGGGTCGGCATGGAAGACACGCTCACGCTCGCCAAGGGCCAGCCGGTCACCCACAACGCCGAACTGGTCGAGCGCGCCGCCACCATCGCGGCGCTGGCTCAACGCCCGCCGATGTCGCCCGACGAGGCCCGCGACCTCCTGAACATCAAGCCCCGCCCCTGAATCACTGCGATCACCACGCCCGCGGCGACAATGGTTGCTTCTAGCAACAGCCAGTCCCTGAGGTAGTCCCGCGGCAACACCGTCGGATTGACCCCTTTCCCTTGCCTGATCAACAAGGGAATCGCGATCACCGTCGTCACTGCGACATACAGCAACGTCGCGCGCACAACCCCCACGATCCGATGCCTCCCAGGCCCCATCGACCATCGGGCCAGCAACCACCCGGCGCCGACCGTGATGGGCACCAGGAAGAAGTCGTCGGCGACAACCGCACCGCCGAGCCACAACGGCAAACGCACCAACGCATTGGTGCTGACGGCATGCAACAACAGTCGCAACCCCCAGAGCCCCAACCCGACACCCGCCGCACCGAGCAAGCCGCGCGCTACGCGCGCGGCAGCTGAGGAGGCGGCGCCGGCCTCGGTGGTGCTGGGTGGCGTGCGATGCGGGCCGCCTGTCGCCAGGGCGTCGTCCGGGCTGGTGTCTGCTGGGGTGTCGCCCGGAGCGGCTTCGCCTTCGACTGGCAGCGGGGGCGCAGCTGCGCTGGCTTCGGGGGAGGTGCGTTGTGGGGTTGCCGTCGGGTCGGTGGTTGGTTGGTTGTCTTCTGTCACTGGAGCACCTCCAGGCGGTGGACCCATTTGGTTTGGAGGACGCCGGGGCGGTTGGGGGCGATGATTCGGGCGGGGTAGCCGTGGTCCAGGGCCAAGGGGGCGCCGTTCAGACGTAGGGCCAGGAGGGTCAGGGGGTCTTGGGTGAAGTTGGGTGGGAGTTCGGTGGTGGCGTAGAAGCCGCCCTTCTCCATGGAGATGACTCTGAGGTGGGAGTTGGGTGGGGCGTCGCAGAGGGACAGGAGGTCTCGGATGCGGATGCCTTCCCAGTGGGCGCCTTGGCTCCAGCCTTCTACGCAGGCGATCGGGAGGGCTGAGTGGGATTGGGGGAGGGCTTGGAGTTCGGCCAGGGAGTAGGAGAGAGGGGTTGGGGCTTTGATGGTGAAGCGCCAGGTGGCGTCGACGGGTTGTACGCCGGCGGCTTCGGCGGTTCGGTTGACCGGGAGGCCTTGGGGGCCGATGTTGGGTTTGCGGGGGGAGAGGACGGCGATCGGGCCGAAAGCGGGGACCGATTGGCCGATCGAGGCGATGCCGACGAGGGAGGCGGCGCCGGCGACGGTACGGAAGAGGCCGCGGCGGGTCAGGCCGGTGATTGCCGGCGGCAACGAGTCGGCCGGCGGTACCGGCGTACGGGCGGGGTCGTGGGGTAGCGGCGTGCGGTCGGCTGGGGTGCGGCGCCAGTTCGCGAGGATGAGGGGGAGTTTGACGGCTAGGTGGACGAGCAGGGCGCCGATGATGATCCATGCCAGGGCGTAGTGCGTTTCCTTGAAGGGGAACGGCCACGGGTACCACTGGAGCGTGTTGAGGAAGCCGATGAAGAGTTCCAGCGCCAGCGCCGACACGAGGACGAGGATCGAGCCGCGTTCGAGGACCGTACCGAGTGCTTTGCGGCTCGGCGGCCAGGGGAGCTTGGCGAACAGCTTCGGGTAGACCGTCCAGAGCTTCGCCAGCAGCAGCGGGACGGAGACGATTCCGCTGAGCACGTGCAGGCCCTGCGTCACGCGGTACAGCGAAGCCGGCCGGCTGGGGATGACGAGCCAGCCCGGCGTCGCCTGCTGGAAATGGCTGAACAGACCGGTCAGGAAGCAGATCGTGATCGCGACCCCGAGCCAGCGCCCGAGCACGGTGGCCGTGCGCGGATGGTGCAACGGCGACGGGAACGATTCCTCGGTCGGTGGCTGCGGCAACTTCATGCTTCTCATCAGAGCGCAGAATTCGCCCACCCGGCGCCCGCCTCCGGTTACTGCTCGCGAACGCCCGCCCGGTACGCCGTACCGCCGCTTACGGCTCGCGAACGCTCGACCGCGTTCCCCCACGCTCCTCCCGCCGCCTCCGCCCCGGACCGCCATGCATGCATAAGTCGCGGTCGGACGGGGCTACACCGCTTGAGTGAGCACTCGGAGCACGACATGTGCGTGCCCGGCGCTCTGCTCGTGCGCGGATCAACACCTCGTGCGGGGCCGGTATCCACAGGTTTGGGGTTGCGTCCGAGCGGGATGGCACCTCATCGCTTTAGGCTGGGCAGGTTCGAGCGAAGGGAGCGGGACAGGTGAGGACGCAGCAGCGGTCGTCGGACGATGACGAGCGCGCTCTGGCCGATCTTGCGGAGGTGTCCGACTGGAAGCGCGTCTGGGGACCGCCGGAGACCGGGCTGGACGCGATCCGCACGCTGGTGTCGCGCGTCACCGCCGCTACCGGATGGCGCCCTTGGGCTCCGGGCAACATCGACCCGAACCGCTATACCTGGGGTCTGGTGACTCCGCGCCGGACCGTGATGCTGGTGCTGCCCGATGCGGTACTGCCGGACAGCCCGCGCGGTGGCTGGTCGGCGTACGAGATCGGTGCTGATGAGGTCCGCGCGGCTGAGGACGGCCTCGACGACCGGTGGCCCGACCAGCTCGAACTGGCCCGGCGGCACTGGGGGCAGCCGGTCTTCGTCGGGCCGGGGACCGATCCGCGGATTCCGCTGGAATGGCGTGACCGGCGCCGCCATCTGGCAGTCTGGCTGCGGCCAGGCGCCGAGATGCACCTGTACGCGACCCAGCCCCAGGCCGACCCGGCGGGGACCAGCGCCGGCTTCGGGTACTCCGTCTATGCGAGCGAGGTGGCCTGATGGCGTCGATCGAAGAAGAGATGCTCCGCGATGTCTACCAGGTGTTCCGGAAGATCGCCGCCAAGCATCTGCGCAAGCGCAGTCCGAGTCTGTCGCAGCGGCTGCAGCAGGCGCGGGCGCAGGAGCGGGCGCTCGCGGCGATGCGGGAGCAGGAGCTGCGTTCGCTGATCGAGGACCTGCAGAACGAGCGGCGGAACAATCCTGAGTTCGCGAACGAGCTGGATCGGTTGCCGGACGACCAGCGGACGCAGATGGTCGAGGAGCAGGCGCGCTGGCAGCAGGCGCAGCGGGACCGGATGGACCGCGACCCGAACCTGACGCCGGAGGACATCCAGCGTGAGGTGGAGGAGGGGCGCGACGTCGACGGGAACGGGCTCGACGATCGGGAGGATCGCGAGCGGGAGGCGGAGGACTTCGACCGGAACGTCGTCGATCGCGACCAGAACGGGGAGGTCGACGCGGTCGAGCAGCGTGAGGAGCAGCGGGCTGAGCGCGACGCCGAGCAGGCGCGAGAGCGCGAGCAGGAGCGGAACGCGGAACAGCGCGAGACGGAAGAGGCACGCGGCGGCGATGTCGTGCCGGCGGCCGCTGCGGCTGGAGCCACTGCGGTCGTTGCCGAGGAGGTCGCTGAGGAGCTGCAGGAAGAGCGTCGCGAGCAGGAGCTCGAAGACCAGCAGGAAGCCGAGGCGCTGAATGACGACGGTGCGGCGCCTGAGGTGATCGGTGAGACCGAGGCTGAGCGCGAGGCCCGGCAGGCTGAGCCGGAGGTCGCTCAGGATGACCGTTTGCTTGATGAGGACGGTGCCGCGCCTGAGGTGATCGGTGAGACGGAGGCTGAGCGCGAGGCCCGGCAGGCTGAGCCGGAGGTCGCTCAGGATGACCGTTTGCTTGATGAGGACGGTGCCGCGCCCGCAGTCATCGGCGAGGATGCCCAGCAGGAGCAGGTCCAGGAGCAGGAGCAGGAGCGGGACGAGCGGATCCTCGATGAGGACGGTGCGGCGCCTGCGGTGATCGGTGAGGACGCGCAGCAGCCTGGGGTTGAGCAGGACGGGACTGAGCGGGAGCGGCGGGAGGAGCAGGTTCAGCAGGGGGAGGCTGGGCCTCAGCCGGGGCTGAAGACCGGCGGAGATCAGGCTGCGGCGGCAGATCAGGAGGCGCAGAACGAGCAGCGCGGGCCGGATTACGTCGAGACCACGCTGGAGCAGGCGCGCTCGGAGCAGAACGGGCAGGGTGGCCAGGGCGAGCAGAACGGTCGGCCGGGGATGTCGCAGGAAGAGATGGACAAGCTGCGAGGACTCCAAGGTGGGCAAGCCGACGCCGCCGAGGCGACCCGCCCCCGCACCGGAGAGCCCGTAGAGGTTGGTGCAGGCGGCAAGAACCCGGGTGCTCGCGCAGCCGAACTCCGCGCCGACAAGGGCAGCCGCCGCGACGGCCCCGGCGTAGGCGAGTAGTCAGCCAGAGCGGCCGGCGGGCGAGCCGCCCCCGGCCTACCGGCCACGCGAGCTGTCCCCGCGCCTTGGGACCGGCCGCCCTTGCGTGCTGGCTGGGCAGCGGTGTCGGCGCTTACCGGCGTACGGGAGCTAGTAGACGATTGCTTGGGTGTTGTCGGTGAGGATTTCTTCGGTGAAGGCGGGGGCGCCGGCTATGCGGGTGTTGGGGAGTAGGTCGGCCTCGGTGAGGTCTCGGCGTTTGGCGCATTGGGTGCAGACCGTGAGCTGACCGCCGGAGAGGACGGCGGCCAGTAGGTCGGCGGCGGGGGCGGCGTGTGGGAGGTCGAAGGCTTCGGCTCGGCCGGGGACGGCGAACCAGACGGCCTCTCCGGTGAGCCAGAGAGAGACTTGGGCGCCTGAGGCGACGGCCGTGGCTGCGACGGTCAGGGCCTGGTTGGCGCGCTCGGGTTCTTCGGCGCCTGCGGTCAGCTTGATCACCAGCGTGCGGGACATCACGCCACCGTAGCTCAGACCGCTGCCGCCATCCCCTAGACTGACAATCGTGCTACACGTCATCTTCACGACCCTGCTGGTGCTCGTCACCGTGTTCATGGGCTGGTTCTCGGCGTTCGTCGTCTACCGGCTGTACCGCGGCCGCGCGGCGAACTGAGGCGCGAGATGGCGTTCGAGATCCCGCAGGACCTGCACCCCGACCTGATGCCGCTCGCCTGGCTGCTCGGCCGGTGGGAGGGCCGCGGTCACGGTGACTACCCGACGATCGAGAAGTTCGAGTTCGGCCAGCAGATCGACTTCAGCCACAACGGCAAGCCGTTCCTGCACTACGTCAGCCAGACCTTCGTGGTCGGCGAGGACGGCAAGCGCGAGCGTCCGCTGGCGATGGAGACCGGGTTCTGGCGGCCGAAGCCGGACGGCAAGCTCGAGGTCGTGATGGCCCACCCGACCGGCTTCGCCGAGGTCTGGTACGGCGAGATCGACGGCGCCAAGATCGAGATGCGCACCGACGTGATCGCCCGCACCGTCACGGCCAAAGAGGTCAACGCCGGCCACCGCCTCTACGGCCTGGTCAAGGGCGAGCTCCTCTGGGCGTACGACATGGCCGCCGAAGGCCTCCCGCTGCAGCCCCACCTCTGGGCAACGCTCGTCCGCGTCTAGCTCTCGGACACCCAGGAGTACTCAACCTTCGGCCGTCCGCTCCGGCCGTCATAGCGTTGGGTTCGCAACGCCTGGCCCTGGTCGGCCAGGTGCTCCAGATAGCGTCGGGCGGTGATCCGGGACGTACCGATCGAGGCCGCGACCTCCTCGGCGGTCCAGCCTTCGCGGTCGCCGAGCAGCGTCACCACGCGGTCAAGTACAGACCCCGCCAAGCCCTTGGGAACTGACGAACTGGTTGCTGGATGCAACAACCGGTCGACCTCATCCTGATCCGCGACAACCTGACCCGACTCCGCGGCACGCCTCTGCCGCGCATAGGCGCTGAGTCGATCCCTCAACGTTTCAAAGGCAAACGGCTTCAACACATACTGCACGACCCCGATCCGAGCAGCAGCCTGTACCGCGGCCACTTCGCGAGCAGCCGTCACGGCAACCACATCGGTTTGGTTGCCAGCAGCACGCATTCGCCGTACTACGTCCAGCCCGTGCCCATCCGGCAGGTTCATGTCGAGCAGCACGAGATCGACCTGCTCGTGGCTCAGCACATGCAGGGCGCGCGCCGCAGTACCGGCGAGACCGACGCAGACGAACCCCGGCAGCCGATCCACATACACCCGATGCGCCTCGGCAGCTACCGGATCGTCCTCGACCACCAACACGCGCAGATCAGGCATCAGTGCCCCGTAACCGAGGCAACCGCACCCGGACGGTTAACGCCGGTACGTCGTCCAGCTCGGAATCCGGATCCACCATCAACGTCCCCTGCCAGCGCTCGACGGTACTGCGAACCAGCACCAGCCCCAACCCGTGCCCCGGCTCGGCCTTCGTCGTCCAGCCCCGGTCGAACATCCGCGCCAACTCGGCCGCCCCCAACTCGGCACCGGTGTTCGTCACCGCGAGGTCGATGTACTCAGCGCTCGTCGATGCTTTCAGCTCGACCCGTCGCGGCGCAGTACCGCCGCGCGCTGCCTCGACCGCGTTGTCGAGCAGGTTGCCGACGACGGTGACGATGTCCTGGGCGGGGAGCTTCGTGTGCAGTGCCTCCGAGCCGAGCTCGAGCGTGAGCAGCACACCGCGCTCCTGCGCCTGGGCGAGTTTGGCGAGCAGCAGCGACGCGAGCACCGGGTCGCCGACCGTGCCGACGACGCGATCGGTCATCGCCTGGGCGAGCTGCAGCTCGGAGACGGCGAACTCCCGTGCGCGCTCCGGCCGGCCGATCTCGATCAGGCTGACGACGGTGTGCAAGCGGTTGGAGGCCTCATGGTTCTGCGCCTGCAGCGACTCGGCCAGGCTGCGGACAGCGTCCAGTTCGCCAAGCAGGGCTTGCAGTTGGGTGTGATCCCGCAGCGTGACGATCCGGCCGGAGCGGGCGGGTTGCTGGTTGACCACGACGACGCCGAGCGCGCCGAGGTGCAGTTCGTCGTACGCCGTCCTGCCGGCGCGCAAGAGACCCGAGAGCGTCGCCGGAAGGTGAAGGTCGTCAACCGTCGTACCGGGTGGGACGTTGCGCAGGGCGAGCAGCCGCCGGGCCTCGTCGTTGATCAGCTGGACGTGGCCGTGCGAGTCGACCAGGATCAGGCCTTCGCGCGCTGCCCGGAGTACGCCCTCGTAGAAGTCGAGCATCCAGGCCAGCGCCTGCGTGCCCATCCCGCGGGTGGTGTGCCGGACCCGCCAGCTGACCAGCGCGTTGCCGGCCACCGCGACGCCGAGCAGCAGGCTGGCGACGCCGAGCATCGAGCGCAGCTCCAGCTGGATCAGGTCACCCCAGCCGGTCGGCGCGATCCCGGCCGCGGCGGCGTCCCGGTCCGCCTGGGTCCGGGAGTGCGCGAGCAGCACGATCCAGACCAGCACGATCATCACCGAGACCGTGGCCGTCTGCAGCCAGAACACCTGGCGGCGCAGCTCCCACGGGCGGTCTCTCATAGCCGCCATTCTCCACACCACTGCCCCAACTGGCATGCCGCGCGCCTGGCGAGGTGATTCGGTCGCGAACGATATGAACGAAATGCGCAGTTGGCTTGTGCGTCACGTCACAGTTACTCAGAACCCGCCCGCCCGGCAAATCAGGAGTCCCCCATGGCGAGCCCCACCGCACCCCGACCGACTCCGGTTCGCAACGACCGGACCCACTTCCTCTACATCGCCGTCATCGTCGCCGTACTGCTCGGCATCGGCGTCGGTTTCATCTTCCCGGACTTCGCGATCGAGCTGAAACCGCTCGGCACCGGGTTCGTGAACCTGATCAAGATGATGATCAGCCCGATCATCTTCTGCACCCTGGTGCTCGGCATCGGGTCGGTCCGCCAGGCCGCCAGCGTCGGCAAGGTCGGAGGTCTCGCGCTCGGCTACTTCCTGGTGATGTCGACGGTCGCGCTGGCCATCGGGCTGGTCGTCGGCAACCTGGTCCAGCCCGGTTCCGGCCTGAACCTGACCGACAAGCTGCGCGACGCGGGCCAGAAGCAGGCCGCCGGCGCGCACGAAGGCACCACCGACTTCCTGCTCGGCATCATCCCGAAGACGATCGTCTCGTCGCTGACCGAGGGCCAGGTCCTGCAGACCGTGCTGGTCGCGCTGCTGATCGGTTTCGCGCTGCAGGCG
Organism: Kribbella ginsengisoli; assembly: GCF_039537185.1. Classification (NCBI taxonomy): domain Bacteria; kingdom Bacillati; phylum Actinomycetota; class Actinomycetes; order Propionibacteriales; family Kribbellaceae; genus Kribbella; species Kribbella ginsengisoli. Next base: position 208,804 of record NZ_BAABAA010000008.1, read on the forward strand.
ATGGGCTCGAAGGGCCAGCCGATCCTGGACGGCATCGGCCACATCCAGCGGCTGGTCTTCAAGGTGCTGTCGATGATCATGTGGGCGGCGCCGGTCGGTGCCTTCGGCGCGATCGCGGCGGTCGTCGGCGCGGCCGGCAGCACCGCGCTGGTCAGCCTGCTGAAGATCATGCTGGCCTTCTACATCACCTGTCTGCTGTTCGTGGTCGTCATCCTCGGCACGATTCTGCGGGTCGTCACCGGGCTGTCGATCTTCCAGCTGCTCAAGTACCTGGGCCGTGAGTTCCTGCTGATCGTCTCGACCTCGTCGTCGGAGACCGCGCTGCCGCGGCTGATCGGCAAGATGGAGCATCTCGGCGTCGACAAGTCGGTCGTCGGTATCACCGTCCCGACCGGGTACTCGTTCAACCTGGACGGCACCGCGATCTACCTGACGATGGCGTCGCTGTTCATCGCCGAGGCGATGGACCAGCCGTTCTCGATCGGTCAGCAGATCTCCCTGCTGGCGTTCATGATCCTGGCCTCCAAGGGTGCCGCCGGTGTCACCGGAGCAGGGCTCGCGACGCTGGCCGGTGGTCTGCAGTCGCACCGGCCGGAGCTGGTCGACGGCGTCGGCCTGATCGTCGGTATCGACCGGTTCATGTCCGAGGCCCGGGCCCTGACGAACTTCGCCGGCAACGCGGTCGCCACCGTCCTGGTCGGTCACTGGACGGGCGGCTTCGACAAGGAACAAGCTCGCCAGGTCTTCGCCGGCGAGGACCCGTTCGACGAGGTCGCCTTCGCCGCCGGCGACACCCACGCCGGTGACGTACCGGCCGCGGTAGAGCCCGCACCAACCACAGCCCACTAAGTACCCCGGACCGCCGGCCTCCCTGCGACCGGCCGGCGGTCCGGCCTCCAAGACCATCTGTCCCACCCCTCAACGCTGCCCGTCGACTCCCAACCGTCTGGGAGTCGGCGGGCAGCGTGCTTTCTACTTGCCGTTGAGCATCTCGACGACCGGGGCCAGCTCGTCAAGGTAGTCGGTGTTGATGGTGATGTACGACGCGCCGAACTCGTCCCGCCGGCGCTGGAGTTCGTCGGCCATCTCCTGCGGGGTGCCGCGCAGGAGCATGAGCGAGTCGCTCTTCTCGAGGTCGGCGGGGTCGAGGCCGGTCGCCTTCTTGCTCCAGGCGGGCAGTTCCGTCGTACCGGCGGCGAAGAGGTTCATGGCCAGCTCGATCTGGTCCGCGCGCTCGCCGGCCAGCTCGCGGAGCTCGTGGGTGAGCTGCAGCATCTCCTCGCGCGGTGCCGTCGCGGGCTTGGCCAGGGAGACGATGTCCGCTCGGGCGGCGGCCAGGGCGAGCGAGCGCGGTCCACCCGACGCGAGCATGATCGGCGTGTGCTGGTCGCCGTCGAGCTTCGCCAGCTGGTCCAGCGTCTCGCGGACCTGGTCCCGGCGCTCCTTGGCCGATCCCCACGGCAGGCCGACCTCGTTGACCTGCTGCTCGGCCTGGGGGCGCCCGGTGCCGATACCGAAGTCGAAGCGGCCGTCGGTCAGTACCGACAGCGTGTGGGCGTCCCAGGCGGCTGAGCGCGGCGGGCGCAGGGGTGCGGCGGCTACGAAGGTGCCTACCCGGATGTCGGCGGCCATGGCGGCCACTGCGAGCGTGGGGAACGGTGACAGCAACTGCAGGCCGTCCGGCATCAGCACTGTCGAGTACCCGAGGCCGGCGGCCCGGCGTACCGTCCGCTTCCACTCCTCGGCGCCGCGGTCCGCGCTGCCCACCACACCGAACCGGAATGCCCTGTTCGTCATCGTCCTGCTCCTCTCGAATTTGGTACTACCAGCCTCGCGGCACGTGGTGTTGTCCACATCCCACCGCGGGAGGCAGTCGGCGTACGCCGGTGGACGTACTCTGGTGACATGTCACTGACGCGTAGCCCTCTGCTGGACCTCCCTGGCGCTGTCGAGGCCGACGGGCTGGACGCCGGGGTCGCAGCGCACTACGGGTCCGACCTGCGCGAGCAGCGGGCCCTGGTCGCGGGCAAGGGCTTCGTAGACCTCTCCCACCGGGACGTGGTCACCATCACCGGCCCTGACCGCCTCACCTGGCTCCACGCGATCACCAGCCAGTACTTCGAGGGCCTACGCCCCGGCACGTCGACCACAGCCCTCCTGCTGTCGCCCACGGGGCACGTAGAGCACGCCATGTACGGCGTAGACGACGGCGAAACCTTCTGGCTCCACACCGAGCCCGGCGCCGCAGCCCCGCTCGTCGAGTGGCTCCAGAAGATGGTCTTCATGTCCCGAGTGGAGATCAAGGACGTGAAGGCCGACTACGCCATCGTGTGGCGTCCAGGTCCGGCGCCTGCGGATGGTCCGCTGACTCGCAGTGGAGCGGACTCTCTGGGCGGACACGAAGTCTTCCTCCCCAGACAAGAACTCAGTTCTGTTGAAGGACCTCCGGCTGGCGTCTGGGCCTACGAAGCTCTGCGGATTGAGGCTGGTGCGCCTCGCCTTGGGCTGGATATGGATGAGCGGGCTATTCCGAACGAGCTCGGCTGGCTTGGTGTCGGCGTGCACCTCGACAAGGGCTGCTACCGCGGGCAGGAGACGGTGGCTCGGGTGCACAACCTGGGGCGGCCGCCGCGGCGGCTTGTGCGGTTGCATCTGGATGGGTCGGTGGATCACCTGCCGGCGCACGGGTACGCAGTACGGGTCGGGGACAAGCAGGTTGGGTTCATCGGATCCGCGGCGCGGCACCACGAGTACGGGCCGATCGCGCTCGCGCTGATCAAGCGCAACGTGGACCCGGAAGCCGTGCTCGAGGTCGTCGCCGAGGATCAGCCGACGGTCACCGCCACGCAGGAGTTGCTCGTCGACCCCGAGGTCGGCCTGCACGTCCGCGCCCGGCTGTGAAATTTGTGAGCCGGATCATCTCCTATCCAGCTGTTTGCCCCTGACCTGCGCGCCGTACAGTTTCAGCCGTGACCGAACCTGTGATCCTGGCCGACGTCGTCCGCAGCGGTTTCGTCGAGGGCCATCACCGCGGCTCCGTCGTGGTGACCGCGCCCGACGGCTCCGTCGAGTGGTCGGCCGGCGTGATCGACGAGCCGATGTTCCCGCGCTCGTCCAACAAGCCGATGCAGGCGCTCGGCATGCTCCGCAACGGCCTGGAGCTCGACGGCGAACTACTCGCGCTGGCCGGCGCTTCCCACTCGGGCGAGTCCTTCCACCTGGACGGCGTACGCCGGATCCTCGCGGGCGCAGGCCTCGACGAGTCGGCCCTGCGCACGCCCCCGGCGTACCCGATCGACGACCAGGCCCGCGACGAATGGGTCCGCGCCGGGCACGGCCTCGACCGCATCACCATGAACTGCTCCGGCAAGCACGCCGCCATGCTCGCCACCTGCGTAGCCAACGACTGGCCGTTCCACGACGACGCCAATGCTGACGGCGCGGTCTGGGGTCCGAACGACTACCGCTCCCCGAACCACCCCCTCCAGCAGGCGATCCGTACCGCCGTCGAGGACTCCGCCGGCGAGAAGGTCTCCTACGTAGCCGTCGACGGCTGCGGCGCCCCGATCCTCGCCATCACCCTCTCCGGCCTGGCCCGCTCCTTCGGCCTCTTCGCCGCAGCCCCCGCCGACACCCTCGAGGGCCGGGTAGCCAACGCGTTCCGCAGCCACCCGGAGTACGCCAGCGGGAGTAGGCGCGACGAGTCCGCCCTCATGCACGCCATCCCCGGCCTGTTCTGCAAGGCCGGCGCCGAGTCCGTCTACGCAGTAGGCCTCGCCGACGGCCGCGGCCTGGCTGTGAAGATCGACGACGGTACTCCGCGCGCCCGCGCCGTCGTGATGGCCGCGACGCTGCAGAAGCTCGGCGTCGACCACGAGGAGATCACCAAGCAGACCCGCTCCCCGCTCTACGGCGGCGGAATCGAGGTCGGCGCCGTGCAGCCGCACCCGAAGGCGTTCGCCTGACCGTCCGTTACCCGGCGTAGTGAGCGGCCTCACGTCGACTCTGCTTGCAATTGCAAGCACGCTGCTAGCACTATGGACGTATGGCCAGGTTGAGTGATCGTGCAGCGGGTGCTGTGGGTTCGGTGGGGGAGTACCTCGCCGAGCAGCGCCGGCACGCGCAGTTGTCGTTGCGGCAGCTGTCCGACCTGGCCGGGGTGTCCAACCCGTACCTGAGTCAGATCGAGCGTGGGCTGCGCAAGCCGTCCGCGGATGTCCTGCAGCAGTTGGCGAAAGCCCTGCGGATCTCGGCCGAGACGCTGTACGTGCGGGCCGGCATCCTCGATCCGGACGAGAGCGAGGGCGGCCGGCGTACGCCGGGAGTGGTCGACGCGGTCCTGCTCGACCCGGCGCTGAACGAGCGGCAGAAGCGTGTGCTGCTCGACGTGTACGCCTCGTTCGTCCGTGAGAACACGACCGACGGCTCCGACGACGAGCCCACGACGGCAGCCGGGCCGGCGAAGAAGCCGGCCGCTGCCAAAAAGACCCCTGCAACACAACGCACCACCACCAAGACCCCGCTGAAGTAGACCTCACGAGGAGATGCCAGATGGCAACCCGTACCCCCGTCACGCCCCTGTACGCGATCGCCGGCGCCGGCGACCTGGCCGTGGAGAAGTTCCGCGCGGTCAGCGAGGACGTCACCACCCGGTTCGCGAAGCTGGACCAGAAGACCCTGCAGTCGTCCCTGCAGACCGAGCTGACCAAGCGTCAGGCCGAGCTGAGCAAGCGCCTCGAGGTGCTCGCCGCCGAGGCCAAGACCGTTCCGGCCAAGCTGCGTGAGCTGCCGTCGGTCGCCCAGGCCGGGCTGACCACCGTGCTCGGCCAGGCCGAGGAGACCTACGAGGACCTCGCCGGTCGCGGCAAGGACCTGGTCACCCGGATCCGCAGCCAGAAGGCCACCGAGGACCTGGCCGCCCAGGCCAAGACCACGGTGAGCAAGGCCAAGGCCACCCGGACGACCGTGAAGAAGACCGCCGACACCGCCACCCGCAACGTCAAGGCGACCGCGACCAGCGCCCGCAAGACCGCTGCGAAGGCCACCAAGGCTGCCGAGGCGGCCGCCGAGAAGGTCGGCGACTGAGAGTAGTTCCGCGGCTCTGCGTAGTACGGGTGGTCCTGATCCGGGTTCGACGGATCGTGGGGCCACCCGTGCCTACGTTAGGCTCGTTGCATGCTCGCACTCGCCACGTTCCAGAACCTGTTCCCAGGGTTCGCTGATCCCATCAGCGTGATCTGGTGGGTCGTGCTCGGTCTGAAGCTGGTGGCCCTGCTCGACGCAGCGTTCCGGCCGAGGGCGGTGTTCGTCGCCGCCGACAAGCTGACCAAGCCCGGCTGGGTGCTGATCCTGTCGGCCTTCACGCTGTCGCAGATCTTCCAGGGTGGCTGGCTGAGCTTCTTCGGGCTGATCGGGATCGTGGCCGCCGGTGTCTACCTGGTGGACGCTCGTCCCGCACTGCGGGCAGCCTCCGGCCGGGGCCGCGGCGGCTGGGGAATCCGCCGCCGCCGGGGCCCGCGCCCGCTCTAGGTACTACGAGCGGTAGACGATCACCTTGTCGCCGACGTGCACCTGGTCGAAGAGGATCTTGATCTTCGCGAGGTCGCGGACGTTGACGCAGCCGTGTGAAGCGCCGTTGTACCCGCGGGCGGCGAAGTCCGACGAGTAGTGCACGGCCTGGCCGCCGCTGAAGAACATCGCGAACGGCATCTTCGAGTCGTACAGCTTCGAGACGTGGTTGCGGCTCTTCCAGCCGACCGTGAAGCCGCCCTCACGGGTGGCCGTCTTCTGCGCTCCGAACCGGACGTCCAGCTGCATCTTCACGACGCCGTTCACCACGTACCGGAGTTTGCGGGTGGTCTTGTCGATGCAGAGAGCGACACCGGTCGCGCACCGCTGGTCGAGCTTCTTGCCGTCCACGACCGGGGCCGGCGGGAAGAGCTCGGCCTGGGTCGGCTCGTGAGTGGCCGCGGTCAGCTGGGTCCAGGTGAACTGGTCGATGTACCCGAGCGGTGGAATGCCCTTTGATTTCTGGAACTTCTTCACCGCGGACCGGGTCATCGTGCCGAAGTCGTCGTCCATCCACTGCTGGTCGAGCAACTTGAGCTGCACCAGCCGCGCCTCGACCTTCCGCACCGAGGCCCCGCTGGACCCGTTGCTCCACAAGGCCTTCGGATAGATCGGCAGTTCCCCACTGACCTCGAACGGCACCGTCTTCACATCAGCCGTCCGGCTCTGCTGCCCCGGCGCCGCCGACGCACTGATGGCCGTCCCACCGATCGCGACGACGACCACAGCCGCCACCACGTTACGAACAACCAGCGCACCACGAGTCCAGCGCATCGGAACCCCTCGAGTAGATCTGTCCCAACACTCCTGAGACGCTCGCACACCCCACATGGTTGGCACCCCAGCCTAAGGTATTCCATGGAAATCGACCTCTCGACGGCCGACATCACCACCGTCCCGACCGGCGCGATCGTGAACGCCGCCCACCACGCACTGCGCGGCGGCGGAGGCGTCGACGGCGCCATCCACCGCGCCGGCGGCCCGTCGATCCTGGCCGACTGCATCGCGCGGTACCCACACGGCGTACCGACCGGTGAAGCGGGGTGGACGACGGCGGGGAACCTTCCCGCGCGATACGTGATCCACGTGGTCGGCCCGAATTACACCGCTGGGCAACGGGATCCGGCGTTGCTCGAATCCTGCTACCGCAACGCGTTGCGGCTGGCGGACGAGCTGGGAGTCGACGAGTTGACGGCTCCTGCGGTGTCGGCGGGCATCTACGGCTGGCCCAAGGAGTCGGCGGCGGAGATCGCCGTACGGACTCTGCGAGAGACCCGGACGGCTGTCCGGCGGGTGACCTTCTGTCTGGTGGAACCCCGGTTGTACAAGGCGTTCTCGAAGGCGCTGGGGTAAAAGGCAAGCGGCCGGCCCCCGCGAGGGGAGCCGGCCGCTGAAGTACCAGGTGGATCAGGCGTTGTAGACGAAGACCTTGTCGCCGATCTTGACCTTGCTGAAGATGAAGTCGATCTTCTTGCGGTCGCGCATGTTGACGCAGCCGTGCGAGGCGCCGTTGTAGCCGCGGGCCTTGAAGTCCGACGAGTAGTGCACTGCCTGGCCGCCGCTGAAGAACATCGCGTCGGGCATCGGCGAGTGGTAGATCGAGGAGACGTGGTTCTTCGACTTGCGGTAGACCTTGAAGGATCCGTTGCGCGTCGGGGTCTTGGTGGCGCCGAAGCGCGCGTCGCCCTCGGCGATCAGCTTGCCGTTGACGATGAACATCACCTTGCGGGTCTTCTTGTTGATGCACAGGTAACGCCCGGTCATACACACCTTGGCAATGTGTCGTCTGCCCGGTACCAGCACCGTCTTCTTCGCCGCGGCCTTCGTCGCGACGGCGGCCTTGGTGGCCACCACGGTCTTGGCGGCAGGAGCAGCCTCGGCCGTCGTCGCGGCGGTGAGAACGCCTACTCCCAGCATCGCGACCGCCGTGGTGGTGGCGCCGAGCTTACGCAGAATGCCCATGGTCCTTTTCCTTCCCCCAACTTGTTTTGCTTCCGATATGTCAGACGCCGCAGCCCGCCACCTGGTTCATAACGATCCGGAAATTTCCCCCGACGGATCGCGGAACCAGGTGAACGGGCTACTAGAGCTAGCTAGCGGGTGCTCTCAGGCCTTGTTCTTGCGGCCGAGCTTCGCGCGCTCGATCTGAGTCAGCGCGAGTTTACGGATCCGGATGGCGTCCGGGGTGACTTCGACACACTCGTCCTCGCGGCAGAATTCCAGCGACTGCTCCAGCGACAGCTTGCGCGCCGGGACCAGCTTCTCGAACTCGTCCGCGTTCGACCGGACGTTGGTCATCTTCTTCTCACGGGTGATGTTCACGTCCATGTCGTCGGCGCGCGAGTTCTCGCCGACCACCATGCCCTCGTACACATCGGTACCGGGCTCGCAGAACATCGTGCCGCGCTCCTGCAGGTTGACCATCGCGTACGACGTGGTGACGCCGGTCCGGTCCGAGACCAGCGAGCCCGACGGGCGGGTGCGCAGCTCGCCGAACCACAGCTCGTAACCCTCGAACACGTGGTGCGCGATACCGGTACCGCGGGTGTCGGTGAGGAACTCGGTCCGGAAGCCGATCAGGCCACGCGCCGGGACCAGGAACTCCATCCGGACCCAGCCGGTGCCGTGGTTGGTCATCTGCTCCATCCGGCCCTTGCGGACCGCGAGCAGCTGGGTGACGGTGCCGAGGTACTCCTCGGGGCAGTCGATGGTCAGCCGCTCGACCGGCTCGTGCCGCTTGCCGTCGATCTCCTTGGTGACCACCTGCGGCTTGCCGACGGTCAGCTCGTAGCCTTCGCGGCGCATCTGCTCGACCAGGATGGCCAGCGCCAGCTCACCACGGCCCTGCACCTCCCAGGTGTCGGGACGCTCGGTCGGCAGCACCTTGATCGACACGTTGCCGATCAGTTCGCGGTCGAGCCGGTCCTTGACCAGTCGCGCGGTGACCTTGGTGCCCTTGACCCGGCCGGCCAGCGGCGAGCTGTTGGTACCGATCGTCATCGAGATGGCCGGCTCGTCCACCGTGATGAACGGCAGCGGCTTCGGGTTCTCCGGGTCGGCCAGGGTGTCGCCGATCATGATCTCCGGGATACCGGCGATCGCGACGATGTCACCCGGGCCGGCCGAGTCGCCGGGAACGCGCTCGAGCGCCTCGGTGATCAGCAGCTCGGTGATCTTGACCTTCTGGATGGTGCCGTCGTGCTTGCACCAAGCGACCTGCGAGCCCTTCTTCAGGGTGCCTTCGTGCACCCGGACCAGGGCGAGCCGGCCGAGGAACGGCGAGGCGTCGAGGTTGGTGACGTGGGCCTGCAGCGGCGCGCCCTCGGTGTACTCCGGGGCCGGTACGTTCGCCAGGATGGTCTCGAACAGCGGCTCGAGGTCTTCGGAGTCCGGCATCCCGCCGTCTTCCGGCTGGGTCAGCGAGGCGCGACCGGCGCGGGCCGAGGCGTAGACGACCGGGAAGTCCAGCGCCGACTGGTCGGCGTCGTGGTCCAGCAGATCGAGGAACAGCTCGTAGGTCTCGTCGACGACCTCGGAGATCCGGGCGTCCGGCCGGTCGACCTTGTTGACCACGAGGATCACCGGCATGTTGCGGGCCAGTGCCTTGCGCAGCACGAACCGGGTCTGCGGCAGCGGACCCTCGGAAGCGTCCACCAGGAGGACGATCGCGTCGACCATCGACAGGCCGCGCTCGACCTCACCACCGAAGTCGGCGTGGCCGGGGGTGTCGATGATGTTCAGCGTCATCTGCTCGCCGTTGGCCATCTTGTGCCGGACGGCGGTGTTCTTGGCGAGGATCGTGATGCCCTTCTCACGCTCCAGGTCACCCGAGTCCATCGCTCGCTCGTCGACGTGCTGGTGGGCTCCGAAGGCACCGGACTGCCACAGCATCGCGTCGACCAGGGTGGTCTTCCCGTGGTCGACGTGGGCCACGATGGCCACGTTGCGCAGATCATTACGGAGGGGCATGCGGAAGCGCTCCAAGCAAGTCGGATTGAGGTCAGGCGGTGGCTACGGCAAGTCCTACGTGCCACTGGAGACGCAGTGCGCAGCCATCTCATCCTACCCGTCACCGGGGGTAGCGCCGAATCCGGTTGAGCCTTTGACATTCGTTCGCTGTACGTACAGTCTATGTATGGGCGCCTGGGGAGGGGTCCAACTCGGGGGCCGAGTCACCGGGGGCCGAGTGACCGTGGGGGGTGGACTCGGCTCCCGAGGGCTTCGGCCAGGAAAGAAGTGACGTGCCGCGATCGGCCAGCACGAACCGTGAGCTGCGCGAGAAGTCGCGCGAGCGCATCCTGAGCGCTGCCCTCGAGGTGTTCGCCGAGAAGGGCTACGAGGCGGCGTCGATCTCCGACGTCACGCAGCGTGCCGAGGTGTCACGGGGGCTGGTCACCTACTACTTCGCGACCAAGCAGGAACTCGCTGCCGAGTTGCTCGACCGCTGGCTGGACGGCATCGGCGCGATCCTCACCTTGCAGGGCACCGCGGACGAGAAGCTGGCCGGGATCATCGACGGGACGTTGATGGCGGCCGCGACGACGCTGGAGATCCAGCGGCTGGCGATCACGCTGATGATGCAGCCGTCCACGCACGAGGTCTTCGCCGAGGTGGAGGCGGCCAAGGCGGACCGGGTGGTGGAGATCGAGGACGCGATCCGGTCGATCTTCGCCGACCGCGGTGCCGAGGATCCCGCCGTCGAGGAGATGTTGCTCAGGGCAACATTGGAGGGGGTGACGGTGAAACTGGCGATCTACCCGCAGACCTTCCCGGTGGAAGCCGTCCGGCGCCGCTTGTACGAGTCGTACGCCCTACCGGCACCGGCGGCGCCACTGCCGATCGGCTCGCCGCCGGTCGACCGGCTACGAGCCAAGTAGCGCAAGGCTGGTGCTGGGTGCGGCGGCGTGGTTGCGGGGTTGGCGCAACAAGGACGTCTGTGGTTCGCAGCTGCGCGGATCCCGCGGAGGTGGGAGTCGATGGGGCACCTTGGCAAGGTGGGTCCTGCTTCGGGGTGACGATCGCAAGGTCGGCCGGTTCGCGGGGTGCTGTCGGCCGGACGGGTGGCTGGGATGGGGAAACGGGCCGGATTGGGCCCGGCCACGGGGCGGCTGGCGGCATTTCGTACCGCTGGTGTCAAGCTTCACGCCAGCCGCCCGGGAACCGGCCAGTGGCCGACCCGAGCGGTCACTGCACCCGGTGGACCTTGTGTTGGGCTGCTTGGGCTCGGGGGCGGACTGTGAGGCGGTCGATGTTGACGTGTTTGGGGCGGGTGGCGATGTAGGCGACGATGTCGGCGATGTCGTCGGCGACCAGCGGTTCGGCTACGCCGGCGTAGACGGCGTCGGCCTTGGCCTGGTCGCCCTCGAAGCGGGTCAGGGCGAAGCCTTCGCTCTTGACCATGCCCGGGGCGATCTCGCAGACGCGGACCGGCTGGTCCCACAGTTCCAGGCGGAGGGTGTCGACGACTGCCTTCGCCGCGTGCTTGGCCGCGACGTACCCGCCGCCGCCTTCGTAGGCGACCTGGCCGGCCGTGGAGCCCATCACGATGATCTGGCCCTCGGCGGCGATCAGGGCCGGGAGCAACGACTTGGTGACGGCGGCGACGCCGATCACGTTCACCTCGAACATCTGCCGCCAGGCTTCGAGGTCGGCCTCGGCGACCGGCTCGAAGCCGAAGGCGCCGCCCGCGTTGTTCAGCAGCAGGTCCACCCGGTCGCCGACCGCCGCGGCCAGCGCGGCGACGTCCTCGGCCTTGGTGACGTCACACTGCACCGCGCGGCCGTCGATCTCCTTGGCCAGCGCCTCGATCCGGTCCAGCCGGCGGGCGGCGCAGACCACCTCGAACCCCTCCCGGGCGAGATACCGGGCCGAGGCGGCCCCGATCCCACTGCTGGCTCCGGTGACGACGGCGACAGGACGGCTGGAAGTCATGTCCCCAGTCTTCCACCAGCGCGGATCGGGGCCGGAGCGGCGTCTCACGCCTGGCGGGTGGGCAGGACGACGAGGTGGCTCAGGTTGACCTCGCGGCGGCGGGACACGACGTACGCGACCAGGTCGGCGACGTCGGCCGAGGCGATCGGGCCGATCGCGTCAAACATTCCGGCCAGCCCCGCCTGGGCCTCCTCGGACAGGTGAGTACCCAGCTCCGACTCGGTCAGTCCGGGCTCGACGTTCGTCACGCGTACGTCGTACGGCGAGAGGTCGGCCCTGATCGCGTTCGAGAGTTGGGTCACAGCCGCCTTCGTCGCGCCGTAGACGCCGTAGCCGGGGAAGACGAGGTGCGAGCCGATCGACGAGATGTTGACCAGGTCGGCGGTACCGCCCTCGCCCGCCGCCTCGATCAGGCCGGGGGTGAAGGCGCCGATCAATCGCAGGGTGCCGGTCAGGTTGGTGTCGATCATCCGGGCCCAGTCGTCCGAGCGGGCCTGCTCGATGGGCGCGGAGAGCATCACGCCGGCCGAGTTGACGACGAGGTCGACCCGGCCGAGCCGCTCGCCGATCACCTCGACGCCCCGGTCGACCGAGTCCTGCTGCGTGACGTCCATCCCGACACCGAACGCCGAGCCGCCACCGGCCGTGATGCGTCCGGCCAGTTCGTCCAGCCGATCGGTACGCCGGGCCACCAACGCCACCGAAGCCCCGTCGGCCGCGAGCCGCTCGGCGATCGCAGCCCCGATGCCACTGGCCGCGCCGGTCACGACGGCGCTCCGGCCGGCCAGCGGAAGGGTGCTGGTGGACTGCTGAAGAACAGTGCTGGTCATTGCAAGCTCCTAGGGAAGAAGGTTGATGACCTCAGCCTCGCGATCCCGCCGGCCCTTACCCAGACGTCTGTCGAGCCTGGGTCCTGCCGAACCTGGTTCTGCCAGGACCAGGCTCGGCGGACCCGCGACGCGGATACTGGGGAGCATGGACCGCCGCGAGGAGCTGACCGAATTCCTGAAGTCGCGAAGGGCCCGGGTGCGTCCTGAGGACCTCGGCCTGAAGGTCTTCAACGGCCGGCGCCGCGTGCCCGGCCTCCGGCGTGAGGAGCTGGCCCAGGCGTCCGGGGTGAGCGCCGACTACTACGTCCGGCTGGAGCAGGGTCGCGCCGACAACGTCTCGCAGGAGATCCTCGACGCTGTCTCCGAGGTGCTCGGGCTGGACGATGCTGAGCGGGACCACCTTGCCCGGTTGGCGAAACCGGTACGCCGCAAGCGCCAGCGGCGGGCCGTTCAGCGGATCCGGCCGGCCCTGCAGCAGCTGTTGAACGCGATGGACGGCGTACCGGCGTTCGTGCTCGGTCACCGGATGGACGTGCTCGCCTGGAACCGGCTGGCCGCGGCCCTGGTCGGCGACTTCGCTGAGCTGCCCGCCAAGGACCGGAATATGCCGCGCAGGGTCTTCCTCGACGAGTCGTCCCGGGAGTTCTACCCGCAGTGGGACGCGGTCGCGGCGGAGAGCGTGGAGTACCTGCGGCTGTACGCAGGCCGCTATCCCGATGACCCGGAGCTGGCGGAGCTGGTCGGCGAGCTGTCGATCCACAGTGCCGAGTTCCGGGAGCTCTGGGCCCAGTACGGGGTCAAGGACAAGTGTTTCGGGGTCAAGGTGATGCACCACCAGCTGGTGGGTGAGCTGACCCTGCAGTACGAGACCTTCACCCTGCCTGATGACCCCGACCAGATGCTGGTGACGTACTCCGCCGTCCCTGGGTCCGATTCCGACCAGGCGTTGCGGCTGCTGGCCAGCTGGACCACGCCGGCGCCGGAGCTGCCCGATAGGGAGAAGTCCCGATTTCCTTCGAAGGCCCCGGAGTTACCCTGACGAGGTGACCCAACCTTCGGCAGACCGTCCTCTCCGGCGGGTCGCGATGATCAGCCTGCACACCTCACCGCTGGATCAGCCCGGGATCGGGGATGCCGGCGGGATGAACGTCTACGTCGTCGAGCTGTCCAAGCGGCTGGCCACGCTCGGGATCGAGGTCGACGTCTTCACCCGCGCGACCTCGTCGGCGCTGCCCGCGAAGGTCGAGCTGATGCCCGGCGTGACCGTGCGGAACGTGGCCGCGGGCCCCTACGAGGGCCTGTCGAAGAACGAGCTGCCCGCGCAGCTGTGCACGTTCGCCCGGGCCGTACTGCGGGCCGAGGCGATCCGCGAACCCGGGTACTACGACGTCATCCACTCGCACTACTGGCTCTCCGGCCAGGCCGGCCTGCTCGCCCGCGACCGCTGGGCCGTGCCGCTCGTCCACACCATGCACACGATGGCCAAGGTCAAGAACGCCAGCCTGGCCGAGGACGACGTACCGGAGCCGCCCGCCCGCCTCCTGGGCGAGGAGCAGGTCGTCGAGGCCGCGGACCGCCTGCTGGCCAACACCGGCGACGAGGCCCAGGAACTGATCAGCCTGTACGGCGCTCAGCCGGCGAAGGTCGGGGTGGTCAATCCCGGCGTCGACCTGGATGTGTTCAGCCCGGGCGACCAATTGGTGGCGCGCAAGGCGCTCGGGCTGCGGCCGGATGCGATCGTGCTCGCCTTCGTCGGCCGGATCCAGCCGTTGAAGGCGCCGGACATCCTGATCCGGGCCGCGGCCAGGATGCTCGAGAAGGACCCGGCCCTGCGGGACCGGCTGGTGGTCGCGATCATCGGCGGCCCGTCCGGCAACGGGATGGAGCACCCCGAATCGCACGCCCAGCTCGCCCGTGAGCTGGGCGTCTACGACGTGACCTGGTTCGTCAAGCCGATGGCCCGCGCGGCGCTTGCCGACTGGTACCGGGCGGCGTCGGTGGTCTGCGTACCGTCGTACTCGGAATCCTTCGGCCTGGTCGCCCTGGAGGCCCAGGCCTGCGGTACGCCGGTGGTCGCCGCGGCCGTCGGTGGGCTGACCACCGCCGTCGCGAACGGGGTGACCGGGCTGCTCGTGCCCGGGCACGACATCGGTGACTTCGCCGACGCGCTGCACCGGATCGCGACGAATCCGGGGCTGCGCGAGACGATGAGCCGCGCGGCGGTCAAGCATGCGAGTGGCTTCGGCTGGGAACTGACCGCCGAGAAGACGCTCGCGGCGTACCGGACGGCGCAGCAGACGATGGCGGCCGAGCTGGCCCAGGAGGTCGATCGATGAGGGTGTCCGCGGCGGATGTGATCCGTCAGGTGCTGGACGAGAACGAGCTCGACTACACCGAGGCCGAGCCAGGGGTGTTCGCCGCGGACCTGCCTGGCGAGCGCAAGCTGAAGACGACGGTGCAGCTGACGGTCGGCAGCCAGGCGGTCCAGGTGCACGCATTCGTCGCGCGGCGCCCGGACGAGAACCACGAGGCCGTCTACCGGTGGATGCTGGAGCGCAACCTCAAGATGTACGGCGTCGCCTTCGCGGTCGACCATCTCGGCGACATCCACCTCGACGGCCGGGTGCCGCTGCACGCGATCACCCCGGTCGAGGTGGACCGGTTGCTGGGAGCGGTACTGGAGTACGCCGACTCGTCCTTCAACACCATCCTCGAGCTGGGCTTCGGCTCGTCCATTCGCAAGGAATACGAATGGCGGGTCAAGCGTGGCGAATCGACCCGGAATCTGGACGCGTTCATGGGCTGGCTGGAGCCTCGCTAGTCTGTCCGTATGACTTACCGCCTGATCCTGCTGCGCCACGGCCACAGCGACTGGAACGCCAAGAACCTGTTCACCGGCTGGGTCGACGTCGACCTGAACGACCAGGGCGTGAAGGAGGCGCACCGTGGCGGCCAGCTGCTGCTGGAGCGCGGCCTGCTGCCCGACGTCCTGCACACCTCGGTCCTGCGTCGCGCCATCCGGACGGCGAACATCGCGCTGGAGGAGGCCGGCCGGCAGTGGATCGACGTCCGCCGCTCCTGGCGGCTGAACGAGCGCCACTACGGCGGCCTGCAGGGCAAGGACAAGAAGCAGACCCTGGAGGAGCTCGGCGAGGAGCAGTTCATGCTGTTCCGCCGCTCCTACGACACCCCGCCGCCGGCGATCGAGCGCGGTTCGGAGTTCGACCAGGCCGGCGACCCACGGTACGCCGGCCTGCCGTCCGAGTTGCTGCCGGCAACGGAGTGCCTGAAGGACGTCGTCGAGCGGATGCTGCCGTACTGGTACGACGCGGTCGTGCCGGACCTGCGGGCCGGCAAGACCGTCCTGGTCACCGCCCACGGCAACTCGCTGCGCGCCCTGGTCAAGCACCTCGACAACCTGGACGAGCAGACGATCGTCGGCCTGAACATCCCGACCGGCGTCCCGCTGTACTACGAGCTCGACGACGACTTCAACCCGCTCAAGCCCGGCGGCGAGTACCTCGACCCCGAGGCCGCCGCGGCCGCGATCGAAGCAGTCAAGAACCAGGGTCGCTAGCAGAAACGGTGTACCCGATGTGAACGACCGCGCGGAGTTCGGCGGGCTGTTGCGTCGATATCGGCGCGCTGCGAACCTGACGCAGGCGGCGTTGGCCGAGGCTGCCGGGCTCAGTGAGCAGGCGATTGGGCTGCTCGAGCGAGGTATACGACGGCGGCCCCATCGCGGAACTGTGCTGGCGCTGACCGGCGCTATGGGGCTCGATGCCCGGGCGACCGCGAACCTCCTGTCCGCCGCCGGCGGGCAGGAGGCCGGCGAGGCTCCGGCGCGGGTTGCGCCGGAGCGGGTGCCGCGGCAGCTTCCGCCCGACGTCGGCGACTTCGTGGGGCGCTCCGAGGAACTCAGCCTCCTCACCAATGCCCTGGGCGCCTCTGCACACCATGCCGGTACGACGGTGGTCGCACTGCATGGTCTGGCGGGCGTCGGGAAGACCACCCTCGCGGTCCACGCGGCACACCTCGCTGCGGACGACTTCCCCGGCGGCCAGCTCTACATCGACCTCCAGGGCTATGGCCCAGGCGCACCACTGACCGCATCGAGCGCCCTGCGCGTCCTCCTCTACAGCCTTGGCGTTCGGGAGCTGGCGGTTCCTGGCGACGTCGAGGCAGCGACCGCGCTCTACCGTTCGCTGCTGGCGGGGACCAGGACGCTGGTGGTACTCGACAACGGGTCCGATGTGGACGTACTGACTCACCTGTTGCCGGGAGACGCCCACTGCGCGGTGCTGGTGACTGGGCGCCGGGCGATGAATCTGCCGTCGGGGTGCACGAACATCGAGCTGGCGCCCCTCGATGACGCCGACAGCCTGACGATGCTGAGCTGCATCATCGGAGCCGAGCGGGTCGGGGCCGAAGCCGATGCGGCCCGCACGATCGTCAGTACTTCCCACGGCCTGCCGTTGATCGTCCGGCTGGTGGGCGCCCGGTTGGACCGCCGCCAGGACTGGGAGTTGGCGCAAGTCGCGCAGCAGCTGCGGAGTACCGGCCGCCGGATCGACCATCTCGGGGTGACCGCGGCAGTCCACTCGACCGTCGCCAGCTCCCTGGAACAACTACTGAGCTTTCCGGGCGGTGCCCAACGGCAGGCGGCGGTGGCGTTCGACTTCCTCGGGCTGGTCGATGCCCCTGAGCTCTCCGGAGAGGCGGTCGCCGCCCTGCTCGACCTGTCGGCGCAGTCGACCGAGGACGTGATGGCGCATCTGGTCGACCTCCACCTGGTGGGCTCGCCCAGGCCGGGGTGGTACCGGCTGCACGATCTGCTGCGCGCGGTCGCCAGGGAGCGAGCGAACAGCATCATCGACCCGGCGGCCCGCAAGGCGGCCGTCGACCGGATCCTGGCGTTGTATCTCGCCAGGGGCTGGGAGTGCCTCTCACTGACCCATCGCAAGAGCGACCGGCTCGACCGCGCCCGGCTACCGGTCGCGCAGGTTGCCGCGGAGTCGCTGACCGAACGGCTGGCCTGGTTCGACGCGGAGTTCGCCACCGTCCTCGCCCTGGCCGAGCAGCTCGCGGCGCTGGACGGTGAGTACGCGGAATCGCTGGTCGAGCTGGCCCTGGCGTTGTTCGGCTATCTCGAGATCCGGTCGCGGTGGCCGGAACTGCGCGACCTCACGGCGATCTGCCGGCCGAGCGCCGTCTCCGCCGAGGATCAGGCCTGGTTCGACTACCAGGCCGGCATCCCGGATTGGGAGCAAGGTCATTTCGAGGCCGCCCTGGTGCGATTCTCTTCGGCCATGAATGCTTTCCACCGGTTCCCCGACCCCAGAAGCGAGTCGAGAACCGCCTTCGCCGTGGCCCGCACGCTCGAGAAGCTGGGCCGCTTCGAGGAGGCGATCCCGTACGCCGAGCGCGCGCTGGCCACCGGGTTGCAAGCCGGGTACCGGTACGGGCAGGGGACCGGGCTGCTGGCCCTGGGTACGTTGCTGGTGCGCGTCGGACGTACCGAAGAGGCCGAGTCCCGCTTCGCCGCGGCCATCGAGCTGGCCACGGAGGACGGCGACACGAGGTCGATCGCCCGACGGCAAGGTCTGATCGGGGAGGCCTATGCGGCGGCGGGCGACCATCAGCGGGCCATCGACCGGTTCAAGGCATCTCTGGAACTCCACCGCGAGGCGCCGGATCCGAACGGGGTCGTCTTCGTGCATCGGCGACTGGGCACCAGCCTTCTGGCGTCTGGGGAAACCGAGACGGCTGCTGAGATTCTCGATGTCGCGCTCGAACTGGCCAAGGAAGGGTCGGATCGGACCGAGGAGGCCAAGATCCTTACCCAGTTGGGAGAACTGCAGCTGGTACTCGACCATCCGGACGCCGCCCGCGAGTACCTGGGGGCCGCCGCCTCCCTCTTCGAGGATCTCGGGATGCCGGAAGCTGTCGACGTCCGGTCGCGGCTCGCCTCGCTAGTCTGAGCGCATGCCCGATGTGAACTCCAACGAGTTCGGTGACCTGCTCCGTCGGCATCGTCGCGACGCCAAGCTCACCCAGGCCGCGATCCGGGCCTGGTTGGCCACCCTGGCAAAGCAGTAGCCCCTGGCAGCCAAGTGGTTGCCAGGGGCTACTTTTCGGGTCAGTTGCCGTTCGGGCTCGGGGTGGAGGCGCCGGCGCCGGAGCCGGCGGCCGTGCCACCGATCGCGACGGGGAGTTCGCCGGTCACCAGGTAGACGACCCGGCGGGCCATCGAGACCGCGTGGTCGGCGATGCGCTCGTAGTACCGGCCGAGCAGAGCGATGTCGACGGCCACCTCGACGCCGTGCGGCCAGGAGTCGTCCATCATCAGCCGGAACTGGTTGGTCCGCAGCTTGTCCATCTCGTCGTCGACCGTCTCGAGCTTGGTCGCCGCCTCGACGTCGCGGGTCTTGATCACGTCACCGGCGCCGTCGACCATCCGGCCGGCCACGCTGCCCATCTCCTCGATCACCGACTTCAGCTCGTCCGGGATGGCCGGCGCCGGGTAGCGCAACCGGGCGATCTTGGAGACGTGCGCGGCCAGGTCACCCATCCGCTCCAGGTCGGCGACCATCCGCAGCGCGGCGACCAGCATCCGCAGCTCGTTGGCGACCGGGGCCTGCCGGGCCATCAGCTCGAAGACCTTCTCCTCCACGCCTTCGCCGGCCGCGTCCAGCTGGATGTCGGCGGCAATCACTTCCTCGGCCTGCCGGATGTCGGCGGTGAGCAGCGCGGTGGTGGAGCGGCGTACGGCGGTCGACACCGTCCGGGTCATCCGTTCGAGCTCGGCGAGGATGTCGTCGAGCTGCTCGTGGTAGGTGTCGCGCATCGTGTCTGATCCGATCTGTGGTGTCCGGTACTGCGGTGGGCGGGATCCCGCGGGCACGGAACAGTTCCCGCCCACCGTGGAAGGTATGCCAGCCAGGTTGCCGGTCGGCGACGAGTGGTGAACGCCCGATGAACAGTTGAGACGCGTTCCGGTCATCGGGTGCTCATTCGGTCTTTCCCTCCTCGTTGCCCGCGTAGCATCGGTTCCGTGGACCCCACGCTGGCTGCGGTGCTGGGCGGCGTCATCGGCGCGGCCCTGGCTCTGCTTTCGCTCGGTGCGATGGTGCTGAGCGAGCGATCGCAGACCAAGGTTCCGGTCTCCCCGGACCCGATCGTGCCCAACGGCGTCGCCACCGTCTTGTCCGTCCTCCGCTCCTCCGCGGTCGTGATGGGCCCCGAGGACCAGGTGCTCCAGGCGAGCGCCCCGGCCCACGTACTCGGCATCGTACGAGGCGAGCGGCTCGTCGTGGACGACCTGCTGCACATGGTCCGGGCGGTCCGCCGCGACGGCGAGATCCGCCAGCAGGACCTGGAGATCGTCCGCGGCCGGCTCGGCGCCACGCAGTACGTGAGCGCCCGGGTGGCCCCGCTGGGCAGTCAACTGGTGCTGGTACTGGTCGAGGACCGGACCCGGGAACGCCGGCTGGACGCGATCCGACGCGACTTCACCGTCAACGTCAGCCACGAGCTGAAGACCCCGATCGGGGCGATCATCCTGCTCGCCGACGCGGTCGCCGAGGCCTCCGACGATCCCGAGGCCGTCCAGCGGTTCTCCGGCCGGATGCGGATCGAGGCCGCCCGGCTGAGCCGGCTGGTCAAGGAGATCATCGAGCTGTCCCGGCTGCAGGGCGACGACCCGCTGGAACACCCCACGCCGGTCGACATCAACGCCGTGATCGAAGCCGCGGTCGACCGCTGCCGGGTCGACGCCGAGGACCGCGACATCAACCTGGTGGTGAAGACCGACCCTGCCCTCGAGGTGATGGGCAGCGAGGACCAGCTGGCGATCGCGATCGGCAACCTGGTCGAGAACGCCGTCAACTACAGCCCCGACGGGACCCGGGTGGCGGTCGCCGCCCACCCGATCGGGGACCTGGTGGAGATCACCGTCAGCGACCAGGGCGTCGGTATCCCGAGCAGTGACCTGGAACGCATCTTCGAGCGGTTCTACCGGGTCGACCGGGCCCGCAGCCGCGAGACCGGTGGTACCGGACTCGGCCTGTCCATCGTCAAGCACATCGCCTCGATCCACGGCGGCGACGTGCGAGTCTGGAGCGTCGAGGGCCAGGGCTCCACCTTCACCGTCCGACTCCCGCTGCGGCTCGATCCCGCTACCGGGCAACCGACGGACCCCTCCATCCAGGAGGAGTTCGAGCTACCCCCGACGCCGACCCCGTCGGAGAAAACCAAGGAGGCAGCTTCGTGACCCGAGTGCTGGTCGTCGAAGACGAAGAGAGCTACAGCGACGCGTTGTCGTACGTTCTGCGCAAGGAAGGGTTCGAGGTCGCCGTGGCCGAGACCGGACCGGACGCGCTGGACGAGTACGACCGGGCCGGCGCCGACATCGTCCTGCTGGACCTGATGCTGCCCGGCCTGTCCGGCACCGAGGTCTGCCGCGCGCTCCGCAGCCGCGGCAACGTCCCGGTGATCATCGTGTCCGCCAAGGACACCGAGGTCGACAAGGTCGTCGGCCTCGAACTGGGCGCCGACGACTACGTCACCAAGCCCTACAGCCCCCGCGAACTGCTGGCCCGCATCCGCGCCGTCCTGCGCCGCGGCCAGGACGTCGAACTCCTCCCGGACACCCTGGAGGCAGGCCCGGTCCGGATGGACGTCGAACGCCACGTGGTGACGGTCGCCGGCACCGAGATCCGCCTTCCCCTCAAGGAGTTCGAACTCCTCGAGATGCTCCTGCGCAACACCGGCCGCGTCCTCACCCGCGGCCAGCTGATCGACCGCATCTGGGGCGCCGACTACGTAGGCGACACCAAAACCCTGGACGTCCACGTCAAACGCCTCCGCTCCAAACTGGAGAAAGACCCCTCCAACCCCTCCCACCTGGTGACAGTACGAGGCCTGGGCTACAAGTTCGAAGCGTGATCACGACGTAGGAGCCCCCCACGCACCCGCCCGTCGCGAGCTCGCCTGCCGACCTGGCTGGGGTCGACTTTGTGCTCCACCTGAGCAAATCAGCCTGGGGGGATCCGCTCAGACGAAGCACAAAGTCGGTGGTGGAGGTGTCTGCGCGCTCGGCACAGCGCATCTCGGGGATCGCAAGGCCATCGAGCGCATCATCGGCCGTCCCCTGGCCCAGAAATGGCCGCCACGTGCGCTGCCGGGGGGACCCGCGTCACCGTGATCCAGGATGAGAACTGGGCCGGTCCATGGCGACCGGTCTTCACCGGAACCATCGACGGCATGGCTGCCCCGGAACCTGTCGACCATCCGATGGCCCACGCCGGCGAACTGGCCTCCTGGCCCTGATGGATACGACATTGCAGCCCGGGCGATGTAGCTGCAGCTGACTGGCCGAGCCCAGCGGCTGCCGGCTGTTTGCGCGTGGGATATGCCAGGGGCATGGCGTAGTGCTGGGATTATTAGCTTAGGCTGTCCTAAGTTTCCGGCCTTAAGGAGAAGTGCTCATGTTTTGGTCCCGTTCCGGTGCGTTGGTGGTTGCTGCGCTTGTTGCCTCTACCGCGTTGGTGGCGTGTGGGAGTAATGACGACAAAGGGCAGGCGCCTGCCGCGGAGGCTTCGGCTGGGTTTCCGGTGACGTTGAAGAACACGTTCGGGGAGACGACGATCGCGAAGAAGCCGGAGCGGATCGTCACGCTCGGGTGGAATGCGCAGGATGTCGTGTACGCGCTCGGTGAGACGCCGGTCGGGATGCCCAAGGTCACCTACGGGCCGACGCCGGCGGGGACGACGGCCTGGGATGCGGACAAGTTCGACCCGGCCAAGACGACGCTGCTCGACACCACTGACAGCATCCCGTTCGAGAAGTTGGCGGCGCTGCGGCCGGACGTGATCTTGGCGCCGTACGAGGGTTTCGACAAGGCGACGTACACGAAGCTGTCGGAGATCGCGCCGACCGTCGCGTACCCGGGGGCGCCGTGGCAGACCACCTGGCAGGACCAGACGACCATCATCGGCAAGGCGCTCGGTAAGTCGGCCGAGGCGGACAAGCTGGTCGCCGGGATCTCGGAGCTGACCAAGAAGGCGGCCGCGGAGCACCCCGAGTTCAAGGGCAAGACGATCTCGATCCTGTCGTACGGCGCGGAGAACTATGCCTACATGCCGGGTGATCCGCGAGTGCAGATCATGAACGAGCTGGGCTTCGTCAACGCACCTGGGATCGAGAAACTGGAGCAGGCGAACAGCAAGAAGGAGTTCGCGCTCACCGTCAGCAAGGAGAAGCTCAACGACCTCGACGCGGATGTCGTCGTCGGCTACATCGACGGGCTGACGCCGGAGAAGTTCGCGGCCGACAAGGTCTACGCGTCACTGCCGGCGTACAAGAAGGGCGGTACGTACCTGATGACCGATCAGCAGGTCATCTCCGGCATGAGCGCGGTCAGCGTGCTGAGCGTGCCCTGGGTGCTCGACAAGATCCTTCCGGGTCTCGCCAAGGCAGCCCAGGCCAGCTCCTAGAGGCTGATTCAGCCGTGTGATTCGGCGTCCGGTCGCGGCGACGGGGAGTAGTGGTCCGTCGTCAGCACCGGGATGGACGCGGTGAGCGAGCCGGCCTCGGCGAAGGTGATCGTCACCTTCAGCATCTGGCCCGGCTTGCCGCCGGTGACGGTGACGGGCGTGCCGCCGGCCGGCGGGATCGTGTACGACTGGCCGGCCTTCAGGTCCGTCGCCTTGAGGCCGGTGAACGTCACGGACCCGGGCTGCTCGGTGCTGGTGTTCTGGGCGTCGGCGGGGGCCGAGGCGATGCTGACCAGCTTGTCGTCGGACTGGCCGGTGTTCACGAAGGCGCCGTGCAGTTCGCCCTTGCCGTCCTCGGAGGCGAGGATCAGCAGGTTACGGACGGCGATCGCGCCGGACTGCGCGTTGGTGCCCTCGGCGGCCTGGTACGGCTTGGAGGTCTGGGCGTCGAAGCTGGCGCCACATGCCGCGACCGTGACGCTCAGAGCGACGGTGGCTCCGGCCAGCGCGGTACGCCGAACGGCCTGCGAGGACAACGTGATGGGCACTGGTGTTCCCTCTCCTACAACCCGGGTGAATGCCTCGAAGCAAAAGCCTCCGGCGGAGCACAGCGTAGCGAGCGGAGTGGGTGAACCCGACGGCGACCACCCCTTTCGGTGATGTCCCGGGCAACCAATCGCGCGCGTGGTAGGCACGCCGGACAGCGTTTGTCAAGGCGGGAAATGGCCTCTGACCAGCGCAAACGCCCGAACCGGACCAGCGACCGCGTGGTAGGATAGGACTCGGAAAGGGGCACGTGACATATGACTTTCACAGTCGGCGAGACGGTTGTTTACCCCAACCATGGTGCGGCCGTCATCGAGGACATCGAGACCCGTCAGATCAAAGGTGAGGACAAGACCTATCTGGTCTTGAGGATCGTCGCTCAGAACGACCTGGTCGTCCGGGTCCCCGCGTGCAACCTCGATCTAGTCGGCGTGCGTGACGTCGTGGATCAGGCCGGCTTGGAGCGCGTCTTCGACGTGCTGCGGGCGCCGCACACGGAGGAGCCGACCAACTGGTCGCGACGTTACAAGGCGAACCTGGAGAAGCTGCACTCCGGTGACGTGATGAAGGTGGCAGAGGTCGTCCGCGACCTGTGGCGCCGTGAGCGTGACCGCGGTCTCTCCGCCGGTGAGAAGCGGATGCTGGCGAAGGCTCGCCAGATTCTGGTCTCCGAGCTGGCCCTGGCCGAACACACCAACGAGGACAAGGCGGAAGCCATCCTCGACGAGGTCCTCGCCTCCTGACCGAACCGGTCAGCAGTGGAGTCGGGATCACGTGACTGATCCGTCCGGCATGATGTGGTCGTGAGTACTGCGGCGATCATTCCGGCGGCCGGTCTCGGGCTCCGGCTCGGTGGTGAGGCACCAAAGGCATTGCGAGAGGTCGGTGGCGAATCGCTGCTGGTCCACGCCATTCGTGGACTGCGGGCAGCGACCGCCGCCGACCTCGCCTGCTTTGTGGTCGCCGTTCCTCCCGGTACGGAGGACGACGTCCGCAAACTGCTCGACCCGTACGCCGGCCCGGTGGCGCTGCTGATCGTTGCCGGTGGCGCCGAACGGACCGATTCGGTCCGGCTGGCCCTGGAGCTCGTACCTGAGCACGGCATCGACTGCGTGCTCGTCCACGACGCCGCCCGGCCGTTCGTACCGGCCGAGGTGATCGAGCGGGTCGTTGCCGCCGTCCGCGCGGGCGCCCCCGCGGTGATCCCGGTCGTACCGGTCACCGACACGATCAAACGCGTCGACGCTGCTGGTCTGGTGGTCGACACGCCCGACCGGTCGACGCTGGTCGCAGTACAGACTCCGCAGGGCTTCGAGCCCACATTGTTGCGTCGGGCCCATAACGGCGACACCGCCGGTGCGACCGACGACGCCATGCTGTGCGAGCGTCTCGGCGTAGCGGTGCAGACGGTCGAGGGCTCCCAGGACGCGTTCAAGGTGACCCGGCCGCGCGATCTGATCCTGGCCGAATCCATCCTGGCTGAAAGGCGTACCCCGTGAAGTTGCCGCGCGTCGGCACCGGCGTCGACGTCCACCCGATCGAGCCAGGCCGCCCGATGTGGTTGGCCGGCCTGCACTGGCCCGATGAGCCCGCCGGTCCGTCAGGCCACTCGGACGGCGATGTTGCCGCACACGCGGTGTGCGACGCACTCCTCGCCGCCGCCCGGCTCGGCGACCTCGGCTCCAACTTCGGTACGGCCGAACCGGAGTGGGCAGGTGCATCTGGTGCAGCGTTGCTGGGTGAGACCGCGCGCCGCGTTCGCGAGGCGGGGTTCGAGATCGGCAACGTCTCCGTGCAGGTGATCTGCAACCGGCCGCGCTTCGCCGCCCGCCGCCTGGAGGCCGAGAAGGTGCTCAGCGACATCTGTGGAGCCGAGGTCTCGGTAGCGGCCAAGACCACCGACGGTCTGGGGCTGACCGGCCGCGGGGAAGGCATCGCCGCCATCGCCACGGCCCTCGTCTACTGATCCACCGGCACCTCGGAGAATCGAGCCGCCCGGGCATCCAGTTCGTTGCCTTGTGGCCGGGTGAGGATGTCGTAGAGCTCAGGACGCCTGCCCCGGATCCATCGACGACCCGTGGACAGCGGCACCAGTTCGAGGTCCAGATCGGCCAGTACTACGGCCTCGGCCGGCGCCGGTGTTTCGGCGATGATCCGGCCGTACGGGTCGATCACCATCGCGTTGCCCGTGCGGAGTTCGTCGTCGTCGCGTCCGACCCCGTTGCTGAACAGCACGAACAACCCGTTGTCATGCGCCCGCGCCGGCAACCACCGCAGCAGCCAGCCCCGCCCGTCCGTCCCGTTGAACGCCTTCTCGACCGCCGCCGGATCGACCAGCCGGTTCTCCCAGACCTGTCGTGGGATCGGCTTCATCCCGTGCGGGCTGACCGAGTTCGTGCCGCCGGTCTGGTGCGGCGCCAGCAGGACGGTTGCGCCGAGCAACGCGGTGGCGCGGACGTTCTCGACCAGGTTGTTGTCCCAGCAGATCAGTACGCCCATCCGGATCTGCCAGGGCGTGTCGAAGACGGTGAACCGCGACCCGCTGGAGATCGCCTCGTGCTCGAACGCGTGCAGCTTCCGGTGCACGTGGATGGTTCCGTCCGGCAGGCAGACGGCGTACGAATTGAATAGCTCACCCTCGTCCACCTCGAGCCAGCCGACGCCGAGACCGGCGCCCAGCGCAACGGCGAGCTCCTGGATCCGGCTGACCGAAGGTCCGGAGACCGGCTCAGCAAGTTCGTGCAGGCGGTCGGCTGTGTGCCGTCGGAGGTGCCAGTAGCCGAGCAGGCACATCTCTGGGAAGACGACCAGGCGGGCGCCCTCGGAGACGGCTTGGCGGGCGAGGCGGGCGATGGTTTCGAGGTTGCGGTCCGGGCGGTCAGGGACGGCCTCGAACTGGACGACAGCGCTGCGGAAGGTGGTCACAGACCCCAGGAAAGCGTGAATATTCCATGCCGTCCAATGAACTCTGAGGCATATTCCATACCATGAAGTTATGGATCTCAAGCTGCTGCGGGCGTTCGTGACGGTGGCGCGGTGTGGGAACTTCGGTGCTGCGGCGGGTGAGTTGGCGACGAGTCAGCCGGCGTTGACGAAGCAGATCCAGCAGCTTGAGCGGCGGCTGGCGTCGACGCTGTTCGACCGTGGGCGGCATGGGGCGCGGCTGACGGCTGCTGGGGAGTTGCTGCTTCCGGATGCGCTGGAGGTGCTCGGCCGGGTTGAGGCGTTCGAGCGGCGGGCCGCGCAGGTCGCGCTCGGAGTCGAGGGAGCGCTGACGGTCGGCTTCGGGATGTCCGGCATCGAGCTGGCGCCCCGAGCGGTGGCGCTGTTCCGGAGCCGCTATCCGCGGGTGGAGGTGACTCTGGATGACATGTCTTCGGCCGTGCAGTACGAGCGCCTGCTGGCCGGCAGCCTCCAGGTCGGTCTGGTCCGGCTGCCGGTGCCGACCGGCCTCAAGCACCTCCGATTGCGCAAGGACCGGCTGGCGGTCGCCGTACCGGTCGCTGAACCAGTACCGGCCGGCCTGGGGACCTGGCTCGACGGGCGGCCGCTGGTACGCCTCACACCTGAGCGCGGCCCCGGCCTGACCGCCCAGATCACGGCCCTGTACGCCGTACTCGGCTGCCGGCCGCTAGTACTCCAAGAAGCCGCCGACCTGCAGACGGTGCTCGCCCTGGTCGCAGCAGGGGTGGGGCCGGCCGTAGTACCGGCCAGCAGTACCTCGATCGCTCCGGACAGTGTGCGCCTCATCCCGTTCCCGGGTGAAGCGGCGACCTGGTGGACGGGTGCTGCGTGGAATCCGGCGTTCCCCTCGCCACTTGTCTCCCACTTCCTCACCGCGGCCAGCCAGGTCGCCGACAGCTGACCTACTTGGCCGGTACCGCCTTGACGGCGGGGACGGCCTTGGTGACCTTGACCCCCTCCCGCGGAAGGAGCGTCACGGCCCCGCCCTTGACCACGCCGCCCTTGACCGGGACAGCCTTGAGCTCTGCCGGAGCGGCCTCGGTCCTACCGCCCTTCGTCGGGACCGCCTGCAGTTGTCCGGCCACCGCGACCGCCTTGCCGGGCTTCGGAGCAGACGTAACTGCCGCGCCTGTCACAGGTACCAGCTTGCCGGGGCTGGCCTTGGTGACCTGGGCCGGTGCGGGGGTAGGGACGGGCGACTTGGCGGCGAAGGCGGAGGCGGTGGTCGCGGTCAGCAACGTGACGGCCGCGATGCCGCCGATCAGGATCTTGCGCTTCATCTGTGTCGTTCTCCTCGTCATCGGGAAGTTGATTGACGTGGGCAACAGTCGCCGATCGTTCCTGAAGCCAAGCTGAAGCCTGAAGGCCTCTTCAGGACCGGTCGGCAATACTCGCTGTATGCGGCTGCTGATCGTGGAGGACGAGAGACGACTGGCCGACGCACTGGCCCGCGGGCTGACGGCCGAGGGGTTCGCCGTCGACGTCTGCTACGACGGCGCCGAGGGGTTGCACAGGGCAACCATCACGCCGTACGACCTGCTCCTGCTGGACGTCAACCTGCCCGGCGTCAACGGCTACAAGCTCGCCGCGGCCCTTCGCGAAGCCGGTAACGACGTCCCGATCCTGATGCTCACGGCCAAGGACGGCGAGTACGACGAAGCCGAGGGCCTCGACGCCGGCGCCGACGACTACCTGACCAAACCTTTCTCCTACCTCGTACTCCGAGCCCGCATCCGCGCACTCCTCCGCCGCCAAGGCCGCGGCGCCTCGCCGGTACTACGAGTCGGCGACCTCTCCATGGACCGTGGTGCCCGCCGCGTCATCAGGTCAGGCGACGAGATCGTCCTGACCACCAAGGAGTTCTCGGTGCTCGAGCAACTCGTCGTCCGCCCCGGCGACGTCGTCTCCAAGTCCGAGATCCTCGAACACGTCTGGGATCTGGCCTACGAAGGCGATCCGAACATCGTCGAGGTCTACATCAGCACACTGCGCCGCAAGCTGGGAGCACCCATGATCGAAACCGTGCGCGGAGCCGGCTACCGGCTGGTGGACCGTGCGTAGATTCTTCACCGGCGTACCGATCCGGGCGGCTCTCGGCGCGACCCTGGTGGTCGCGGTCGCGCTGGTCGCGACCGGCTTCGCCCTCCTCCATCTGCTCGAGAACGACCTTGCGGACAAGGCCGATGCGCAAGCCGCCGCCGAGGCGGATCGTACTGCGCAGGCGTTGAGGTCCGGGGTGGCCCTGGAGGAGGTCACCCATGCGGCCGCTCCGGTGCAGGTCGAGGACGAGCAAGGCAAAGTCGTTGCTGCCAGCAAAGGTTCGGAACTAATCCCAGTTGCGTCGGTAGGAGTCCAGCCGGTCGCCGACCCCAAGACGGCTGAGGTCACCGGGCCGGCTCCCGTCCCCGCGAAGCAGTACAGATGGGCAGCGAAGGCGCCCAGTGTGGTGGCTGGCAAGCCCGTCACGGTCTACGTCGCGGCTTCGTTGGAGACCGAGCGGAGTGCGGTCCGGACGGTTCGGCTCGGGATGATCGGCGGGTTGCCGATTCTCCTTGTTCTGGTGGGTTTCCTGACCTGGCTGGTCGCGCATCGCTCGCTGCGCCCGGTCGCCGAGGCGGTCGAGCGGCAACGCAGATTCGTCGCCGACGCCTCCCATGAACTCCGCAATCCGATCGCCTCGCTCCGCACCCAACTCGAGATCGCCGTCGAGCACCCACAGTTGCTGGACCTCGAAGGCATGGTCGACGACACTGTCCGCTTGCAGTCCCTCGCGGCAGACCTACTCCTGCTCGCAAGACTCGACGCGGAGCCGGAGACTCCGGCCGACACGCCGGTCGACCTCGTCGCGGTGGTCCGCGAGGCGGCGGGGGCCGGCGTGGAGGTGGCCGGTCCTGGCGTTGAGGTCGAGACGCCGCCAGAGCTGATGGTCGGTGGATCGGGGAAGCAGTTGGGGCGGGCGGTCGAGAACCTGGTGGCGAACGCCCGGCGTCATGCGGCCGGCGAGGTGCGGGTTGTGGTCCGGCGGGAGGGGTCGTCGGCTTTGGTGGAGGTGATTGACGATGGGCCGGGCGTACCGGCGTACGAGCGGGAGCGGATCTTCGAGCGCTTCGTCCGGCTCGACGACGCCCGCAGCCGCGACGAAGGCGGAGCCGGCCTCGGCCTCGCCATCGCCCGCGAGATCGCCCGCCATCACCGCGGCACGCTCACAGTCCACGACAACCCCACCGGCGGAGCGCTCTTCCGCCTGACGCTGCCCGCCAGAGTCAGCGGCGGCGGCGTGGGAGGGCGGGGAGCTCAGTAGCGTCGAGCCAGACGGCGAAGAGGGCTAGTACGTCGTTCTGGTCTTCGGTGAAGGTGCAGGCGAGGGCGATGAAGTCCTCCGTGGTGACCGAACCGTGCCGGTGGGTCCGCGTCCAGGTGCGTAGTAGCTCGAAGAACGCCTCGTCGCCCAGCTGCAGGCGCAGTACGTGCAGGGTGATCGCACCGCGCTTGTAGAGCCGGTCGTCGAACATGAGGTCCGGTCCCGGGTCGGAGAGCAGCAGGTCCTCGTCCAGCCCGCGCAACCGGCTATAGGCCTTGGAGACCTGCTGGGACGCCGTCAGCCCGCCGGACTCCTCCGACCACAGCCACTCGGCGTAGCAGGCGAACCCCTCGTTCAGCCAGATGTCCTGCCACCTGGACGGCGTCAGGCTGTTGCCGAACCACTGGTGGGCTAGCTCATGTGCCACCAGCCGCTCAGCGCCGCGGCGGCCGTCCACGTGGTTGCTGCCGAACACGGAGATGCCCTGCGCCTCCAGCGGGATCTCCAGCGGGTCATCCGTCACCACTACCGTGTAGCTGCCGAACGGGTACGGGCCGAACAGCTTGATGAACAGCCGCATCATGTCCTGCTGCCGTCCGAAGTCCGAGCGGAAGTCACGCATCTGCGACGAGGGCAGTACGCCACGCATGGTCACCGGAGACGTGGCCAGCTCCAGTACGTCGTACCGGCCGATCTGTACGGTCGCCAGGTACGTCGCCATCGGGGCAGCCTGGTCGAACACCCAGCTGGTCCGGCTGGCCTTGGTACGGCGCGAGACGAGCCGCCCGTTCGCCACCACGTGGTACGGCGAATCGGTGGTGATCGTGATCCGGTAGTGCGCCTTGTCGCTGGGGTGGTCGTTGCAGGGGAACCAGGTCGCCGCGCCGCTCGGCTGGCTCGCGACGATCACGCCCTCGGTCAACTCCTCCCAGCCGAGCTCACCCCAGGGGCTGTCGACTGGGGCCGGGTTGCCGGAGTACTGGACGTCTACGACGAACTCGGAGCCCTCGGAGAGCGCAGGGGACGGCCAGATGTGCAGCTTGCCGTTACGGTGCGCGTACCGGCCGGCACGGCGGCCGTTGACGAGCACTTTCGCCACCCGGAGCCCGGTGAGGTCGAAGCTCACCCGGGACAGCGCCTGGGTCGCCACGGCCGTGATGGTGGCTTTGCCGCTCAGGCGGTTGCTGTTGAGCCGGTAGTCGAGGTCCAGCTCGTACGACTCGACCTTGTAGCCACCGTTGCCGTGGGTCGGTACATAGGGGTCACCGGCGCTGTCCTCACCCGGTTGGCCCTTGTCACGGGCAACCATCAACCCTGCCAGGGCGCGATCGGATTGCCGGCCCAGCGGGACCCGGCCGGAACGCTCTCTCCGCGCATCACCAGAGACACCGGACCGATCGTAGCGCCTTCGCCGATCGATGCAGCGGGGAGGATGATGCCGTGCGGCCCAAGGGTTGACCCATCCCCGAAGGTTACGGTGCTCATGGACATCACGCGATCGTGAAACAGATGCGTCTGGAGTACACAGCCGCGGTTGACCGTGACGCCGTCGCCGAGTGTGATCAAGTCGGCCTCGGGCAACCAGTACGTCTCGCACCAGACGCCCTTGCCGATCTTGGCGCCGAGGGTACGCAGCCAGAGCGCCAGGACCGGCGTACCGGCGGCGGCGTTCGCGAACCACGGAGCGGCGACCATCTCCACGAAGGTGTCCACCACCTCGTTGCGCCAAACAAAACTGCTCCACAGCGGGTACTCGACCGCCCGCGTCCGGCCGACGATGACCCATTTCGAGACGGTCGCCATCGCGCCGGCCACGGCTCCCGCGACGAGCATCACGGCGCCGGACAGCAGGATCGTCGGCACCGGTCCGAGCCACAGGTCCAGGCCCTGCAGGGCGAACAGCACGCCGAGTGCGATCAGTACCGTGCACATCATCGGGACGAACCGGCACAGCTCGACGGCGGCGCGGGCGAACTTGAGGCGCAGTGGCGGGTTGAAGGTGCGGCTCTGGTCACCGTCGACGGCCTGCCGGCGCAGCTTCACCGGCGGGCTGCCGAGCCACGACGTACCGGCCTTGGACTTCTTCGGAGCCGCCGAGAGGACAGCGACCAGGCCGTTCTTCGGGACGGAGCGGCCGGGTGCGGTCATCCCCGAGTTGCCGAGGAAGGCCCGCTTGCCGACCTTGGCACCGGCCACGTGCAGCCAGCCGCCGCCCAGCTCGTACGACGCGATCATGGTGTCGTCGGCCAGGAACGCGCCCTCACCGACGGTGGTCATCTTGGGGAGCAGCAAGACCGTCGAGGCCTCGACGTCGCGGCCGATCTTGGCGCCGAGCGCGCGGAGCCACCAAGGTGTCAGCAGGCTTGCGTACAGGGGGAAGAGGAGGGTGCGGGCCGAATCGAGCAGTCGCTCGGTCGCCCACACCTGCCAGCCGATGCGGCTGCGGACCGGGTAGTGGCCGGGCTTGATGCCGATGCCGAGCAGTCTGACGATGACCACGGTCAGCAGAGCGAGAGTGATGAAGCCGAGGAGGGTCATCAAGGGGATCGCATACAGCGCGTGCAGTGCGGCGTCTCCGAGGGACGTGGTGCCGGTGACGGCGTTGCGGAGTACGAGAATCGCAACGACCGCCGCGCCGAGGGGCAGTAGCGACATGAAGGCGGATGCGGCGCCGTACGCGAGCACCCATAGCGGTGCGCGGGCCGGGCGCTCCTCCGGCCAGGGGTGCCTGGCCTTGCCGACCCTGCTCGCGGGGGAGCCAGACCAGCGCTCGGCTGCCGGGACCCTGCCCGAGACTGCCGAGCCTGCGGCGATCTCCGCGTTGCGGCCGATCTCTGCGCCCGGCAGGAGAGTACTGCGGGAGCCGACGACCGCCTCGGCGCCGACGGTGACCGTACCGACGTGCAGCCGGTCTCCGTCGATCCAGTAGCCGGATAGGTCGACCTCTGGTTCGATCGACGCGCCACGGCCCATCGTGAACATGCCGGTGACGGGTGGGAGGGTGTGGAGGTCCACGCCCTTGCCGATCTTCGCGCCCAGAGCCCTTGCGTAATAGGCGATCCAGGGCGCGCCGGCCAGGTTGGCGGCGCCTGCTGCGTCTGCCAGGTTCTCTGCTGCCCACAGGCGGACGTGTACGTTCCCGCCGCGCGGGTAGATGCCGGGCTTCAGTCCTCTGAGCAGGATGCGAGCGCCGACGACAGCGATGCCCATGCGGCCGGCAGGCGTGATCAGGATCAGCCAGCCCACCAGGATCCACCACCACGAGACAGTGCGCATCCACGGGTGCGGGCCGTCGGTCAGTGCCAGCAGGTTGTTAAGGGTGAAGAGCCAGACCAGCCAGCGGACGCCGACCACTGTCTGCAGGATCAGCGTCAGCGCGGTCTGGAGGAGCTGGGTGCCTGGTGGGGTCAGCCGGACCTCGCGGATCTCCACGGGAACGGTGGATGCCTTGAAGTCGTCGAGGCGGTCGGCGAGTGCGCCTAGTCGGGGGTACTCGTAGATGTCGCCGACAGTGACCTCGGCGTACTTCTCCCTGAGCTTCGAGACCAGCTGTGCCGCGGCAAGGCTGCCACCACCGTGCAGGAAGAAGTCGTTGTCGGCCCCGGTGACCGTTGCTCCCAGTACCTGCGTCCAGCGCTCCGCTAGCCAGCCTGCTGTCCCGTCGAGCTCAGCGGGTGGGCCGTCGGTGTCCATGCCGGGCAGTGGCCAGGGCAGTGCGTTGCGGTCGACCTTGCCGGAGGTCCTGGTCGGCAGAGTGTCCGTGATGGCCAGTAGCGGGACCAGGGCGGCTGGGAGGGCCTCCCTTAGTCGCTCGGTGGCAGCTTTCTGGTCAAAGGTCTCGGGGTCGTCCGGTACGACATATCCGACGAGTAGCTGGTTACCGGCTGCGCTGGCCCGTACTGCGGCTGCTGCGCCGCTGACTCCGGGTAGTGCCTGCAGGGCCGCGTCCACCTCGCCCAGCTCGATCCGGCGGCCACCGAGCTTGATCTGCTCGTCGGCCCGGCCCATGAACACCAGGCCCTCGGACTCGTTGCGGACCAGGTCGCCACTGCGGTACGCGCGATCCCAGCCGAGCGACGGCATCGGGGCGAACTTCTCCGCGTCCTTCGCCGGGTCGAGGTAGCGGGCCAGCCCGACCCCGCCGATGATCAGCTCGCCAGTACCGCCTTCTGCTACCTCGTTGCCTTCGCTGTCGACTACTGCGAGATCCCAGCCGTCCAGGGGGAGGCCGATGCGTACCGGGCCTTCGCCGGTCAGTTGGGCTCCACACGCGACGACGGTCGCTTCGGTGGGGCCGTAGGTGTTCCAGACCTCGCGGTCCGGGGTGGCGAGGCGCTCGGCCAGCTCGGGCGGGCAGGCCTCGCCACCGAAGATCAGTAGGCGCACGTTGTCGAGTGCATCCGACGGCCAGAGGGCGGCGAGCGTCGGGACGGTCGACACGATGGTGATGCCTTGCGCGACCAGCCAGGGGCCGAGGTCCATACCGCTGCGCACCAGCGAACGGGGTGCGGGGACGAGGCACGCGCCGTACCGCCAGGCGAGCCACATCTCCTCGCAGGAGGCGTCGAATGCGACGGACAGGCCGGCCAGCACGCGGTCCTCGGGGCCGATCGGTTCCTTCTGCAGGAACATCCGCGCCTCGGCGTCGACGAAGGCGGCTGCTGATCGGTGGGTGACGGCTACACCCTTGGGTACGCCGGTCGAGCCCGACGTGAAGATGATCCAGGCGTCGTCGTCCGGTGAGGGGCCGTCACCGCGGGAGGTTGGTCCCGCGGGCGCAGTACCGTCCGAGTCCATCCGGGCGGAGTACGGGAAGTCGTAGCCGCCGTCCGCTGCTTCCGCGGGGTCTGTGGTTGGCGCCGGTGCGGGCCTGGTCGAGGTGATCTCGAGGTCGTCGGTGACGATCGCTGCGACCTGCGCCTCTCCGAACACCAGCTCGGCGCGCTCCTCCGGGTCATCCGCGTCGACCGGCACGTACGCCGCGCCGGCCTGCAGACTCCCGAGAATCGCGACATACAGATCGTTGTGCCCCGACGAGATCCGCACGCCGACCCGGTCACCCGGCCCGATCCCGAGATCCGTCAACCGCCGGGCGAACTTGGTCACCTGCCCGAGCAGTTCGCGATAACTCAAACTCACACTGCCGTCATCCAGCGCCGGCTCATCCGGAAAACCCACAGCACTGGCCTGCAGCACATCAACCAGAGTCCGCTCGGGCGGAGCGCTGTCCCCCCGTCGCAAAGTCACGGCCGAAGAATACGCCGCCCAGTTGTCCACCCCACCAACGCAACACCAACATATGAACGCAATACAGCGCTCCCACACGTGTTGCTCGGCCGGCGGGGTGACTTGGTCTACCTGATTTGGGATTGGCTGGCGGCGTAGGTGTTGCAGGCTTTGGTTTCGCCTACGTTGAGGCCGTTGACGATCCAGTAGCCCTGGCTGGTGGCCAGGCCGTGGGTTCGTTCGTTTTCCGGGGTTTTGGGGGTTTCGCCGAAGCTGTTGCTGGCCTGGAACTCGAACTCCTTGAGGCGCGCGGTGAACGGGTACGACTTCTCGATCGCGCGGCTGAAGACGCCGGCGAAGCAGGAGGCCTGGAGTTCGTTGCGGCGGGAGCTTTCGAGTTTCTCGTCGGGGTGGTCGGCGAGGTAGGCCTGGCGGGCGTAGAAGAGGTCGGAGACGCTCTGGACGTGGTGGCCGTACTCGTGGGCGATCGTCATCAGGTAGGCGAGGTCCTCTTTCGGGCCGAACGCCTTGTTCATCTGCTGTACGTCGGTGTACATCACGTGGTTGCCGAAGCAGTAGAACGCCAGCACCCGCCCGGACAGCGGCGCGAAGTGGCCGCAGGGGCTGTCGACGGGCTGGTCGAAGACGACCAGGCCGGGGTCGGGCTCGTGCTTGCCCATCTTGGCGAAGGCGGGACGCCAGGCGTCGTTCAGGCACTTGAAGAGCTTCTCGTAGTAGACCTTCTGCGCGGCCAGGCTGCCGTCGCCGAGGTCCTCGGCCTTGCAGTCCAGCTCGCCGAGCCCACCGACCTTGTAGATGGGCGCGTTCAGCAGGTACTCCTCAGCAGACCCCTTGGGCGCGTTGCTCTTGGCAGTCGGTACCACCGAAGGCCCACTGCTGATCTGCGGACCACCACCGCCGGCAGCCGAGCTGTTGCCGCCGGTGAGCAGTACGCCGACCACGCTCAGCGCGATCCCCAGGAACGCGACACTGAAGAACCCGATCAGCACCAGCCGGATAGCGCTACCCCGCCGCCGCGGCGGCTGGAACCCGTTGAACTGCCCAGGCCCAGGCCCGTAGTACGGCTGCCCGTACGGAGGCTGCCCATACTGCTGCGGGTACTGCGCAACCGGCGGCGGCAGTACGCCCGGAGGCGGTCCCACCCGGTCCTGGGGGCGGCCGCCGTACCCGTACGGGGTGCTCACGTGTCGTTCCCCTTCAGCTCGATGTGGGAGTTCGCTGGTCGAACCGGCACGAGACTACTCTCGACCCATGTCACTGAAGAGCCGCCTCTTGCCGGCCGCCCTGCTCGTGTCTCTGACAGTGCCCATGGTTGCTCTCGGCACGTTGCCCGCGCACGCCGCGGACGACCAGATCACCGGGTACGCCGCGGAGGCGTCACTGACCGGCGACGGCGTCCTCAAGGTCAAGGAGACGGTCGATCTGACCGCAGGCGGCGACACCTTCGCCCGCACCCTGACCACCCGGGTCCGTGCCAACGCGACCGAGGACCGCACCTACGAGCTGCGCAACGTCTCGGCCACCGTGAACGGCCAGCCCGCGCAGGGCTTCGAGGACAAGAGCGTCGACGACGGCCGCCGGATCAGCGTCAAGGTGTCCGGTCAGGCCGAAGTCGTCTACAGCTACGAGGTCGGCAACGTGGTCGCCGACTCGATCGAGGGCCGCGAGGTGAGCTGGCCGATCGTCCAGGGCTTCGGCACCAGCATCCCGAAGGCCACCATCTCGGTCAGCGTCCCGTTCGCGAGCTGGGTGACCTGCATCGCCGGCCGGGTCGGCTCGAGCATGCCCTGTACTTCCTCCCAGCTGGCCGAGTCGGCCGCACTGGAGATCGAGCAGAACGGCGTACCGGCGGGTGGCCACCTGACCTTCCTCACCGGCCTGAGCGACCAGGCGACGGTGAAGCCCAACGCGGAGTTCAAGACCCGGTGGAGTCTGGGCAACGCGTTCACGCTCGACAAGTCGACGATCGGCCTGAGCGTGCTGCTCCTCGGCCTCGGCGTACTGGGTGCGGCGGCACTGTGGTTCCTGCGCGGCCGTGACGCGGGCAAGGTCGGCCCTGGTGCGCCAGAGCGGCCGGTGCTCGACGGGGCAGACGGACCGCAGTTCGCGGCGCCGGACGGGATCCGGCCGGGCCAGGTCGGCACTGTGGTGGACGAGACGGCCGACGTCGTCGACATCACCGCGACGCTGCTGGACCTTGCCGTGCGCAACTACTTGACGATCGTGGAGCTGCCACGCGAGACGCACTTCGGCAAGCTGGACTGGGAGCTGCGCCGGCTCAATGCGGGCGGCCCGGAGCTGCTGCCGTACGAGAAGGCCTTGCTGGACGCGGTGTTCGCCGAAGGGGAGACCGTCCAGGTGTCCGCGCTCGGACACGGACTGCGGTCGCGGCTCAACCTGGTCCGCGAGCAGCTGTACGCCGATGTCGTCACGCAGGGCTGGTTCGCGAGCCGGCCGGACGCCGTGCGCAACCGGTGGACCACAGCTGGACTAGTCCTGTTGGGTGCCGGGGTGGTGCTGACCATCGTGCTCGCCATCGCCACGAAGTACGGGCTGGTCGGCTTCGCGGTGATGCTGGCCGGGCTGGCGCTGACACTGGTCGGTCAAGTCGCTCCGGCGCGCACTGCTCGCGGTGCCGCGGTACTGGGCCGAGTTGCCGGGCTGCAGCAGTACCTGACCAACGAGACGTCCGCGGACCTGCCGCAGAGCCACCGGCTGGAGTTCGCCTCGCGCTGCCTGCCGTACGCCGCTGTGCTCGGCCTGACCGAGAAGTGGGCGCTGGAGATCGCAGCGACCGACGATGACGACGACCCGGACGCCGGCATCGGGTGGTACTCCGGTCCGGAGAACTGGCACTTGTCCGACATCGGTGAGTCGCTGTCGAACTTTGTCACCGCGTTCGGCGGCCACCTGTCGACGGCACGCCGGCTCTTCTGAGCCGGCGCACCGCCGCGGTGATCAGTTGGTGAGTGCTGTCTTCGCTGTGAAGGTGTTGCACCTGGACGGTCCCTTGGTGTTGAAGCCAAGGAGCGACCAGTAGTTGTTGTTCAGCTTGGCGCCGTGGTCGCGGATGCGCGGCCGGGAGAACTCGTCGCCGGTGTTGGCGACCAGTACCTTCCAGGTGTTGAGCAACGGACCGCGGAGCGGGATGTAGGCGCCTGCCGCACCCAGGTACGCCGAGCCGAAGCAGGAGGCCTGCAACTCGCGGCGGCGGCTCTCGGCGAGCTGTGCGGCCGGGCTGGACGCGTTGACCTGGCGGGAGAGCGAGGCCGCGTAGATGCCGGCCAGCTTCTGCACGTGGTGGCCGTACTCGTGGGCGATCGTGGTCATCATCCACACGCGACCGGAGATCGGGTTGCGCTTGTAGTAGTTCAGCCCGACGGCGTACGGCATGTAGATGGTCTCGTTGGTGCCGCAGTAGAAGGCGCGGGTGCCCTTCTCCGCGCCGCAGACGGTCTTCATCGGGCCG
The DNA here is from genome assembly GCF_039537185.1 of Kribbella ginsengisoli. NCBI lineage: Bacteria > Bacillati > Actinomycetota > Actinomycetes > Propionibacteriales > Kribbellaceae > Kribbella > Kribbella ginsengisoli. The sequence continues at coordinate 247,156 of NZ_BAABAA010000008.1, forward strand.
ACGAAGACGACCAGCTTCGGCGCGCGGTACGGCAGGCTCGCCTTCTTCATCGCCAGCCACCAGGTGCGGTTCATGCACGGCACGATCAGGTTGTAGTACGCCTTGGCGCCGGCGAACGTGTTCGGGAGCACCTTCGGCTCGAGGCACTGCGTGGGAGTAAGCGCGCCGACCTTGCTGTATAGCCGGCTGGTGGTGACGATCTCGTCGACCGTGGGCGGTCCGCCCGGGGTGGCCGAGGCGCTGGTGCTCGGCGTGGCGGACGGGGTCGCCGAGGGCGTCTCCGAAGGCGCCGCCGTCGGGGTGTCCACCGCGGCGGGTGTGTTGTCGTCGCCGGTGTTCCGGAGCGCGAGCGTGACGCCTGAGCCCACAATGAGCACGGCGAGCACGACAAGACCGATCAGCAACCCTTTGGAGGCACGGCGAGGCTTCCGCCGGCGGCCCGGGCCCGGCGGTTGCGGGATCGGAATCGGCGGGTACTGCCAAGTCTGCGGCTGCTGCACCGGCTGCCCAAACCCCTGCAACCCCTCAGGCGGCACACCGCCCGGCGGCGGTCCAGCGTGCCGCGCACGAGGCTGCTGCCCTTGGCCGGGGGTGGGCTGGCTGGGGCCCGTGGGGCGGCGGGGTGGGGTGGCGCCTGGTTGGGAGTAGGGCGGGAGGTTCCAGGTGAGGTTGTTCTGGCGTGAGCCGGGTGGGCCCACCAATGGGGTCGGCTCGCCGGGTGGGGCGGGCTGGAGGTACTCCTTCTGCTTCTCGGTGGACTCGGTCCACCACAGGGGCGACTGGCCATCCCTGCGGGCAGGCCCCTTGGCCGGTTCGGTGGGCTGTTCGCCCTCCGGATCCGGCTCGTTCGGGTTCCGCCCAGGGGGTGGAGTCCAGTTGTCCGACATCGATACTCCTCACGAAACCTTGCCGGCCGTAGCCGTGAACGTGTTGCAGCTGACGCTGTCCAGCGTGGTGAAGCCGCGCCCGGTCCAGTACTGGTGACTGGCCCGCGCGCCGTGGTCCCGCGGCCCGCCGCGGAAGTTCTCGTCCCCGGTCTGCCCTTGGACGTACTTCTGGTAGATCGTCAGGTCCAGACCGGTGATCCCGTAACTGCTCTGGTTCGCTCCGGCGAAGACCGCACTCAGACAGGATGCCTGGAGTTCGAGTCGCCGGCTCAGTTCCAGCCGCGCGTCCTGGTCCGGAGCGTCGTACTGGAGCTGCCGGGCGGCCGTCAGGATGCCGGTGAGCTGCTGCACGTGGTGCGCGTACTCGTGCCCGGCCGTGTAGGTCGCCCACATCCGCGTGAACGCCCGGTTGGCGGCGTCCGGCGAGCGGCTCCAGAGCTTGATGTCGTCGGTGTACTTCAGGTAGAGCGTCTCACTCGTCCCGCAGTAGAACGACACCGTCGACCCGGCCGCGCACGGCGTCTGGGTCACACCGGTCCAGAAGACCAGCCGCGGCGCCGCGAACGTGTCTTTGGCGGCCTGGACCTTCGGCGCCCACGCCTTGCTCAGGCAGGCGACGACGTTCGAGTAGTACAGCTTGACGTTGGCCTGCTTGCTCAACGGGACCGGCGGCTCCTGGCAGCCGACCGTCTTCTGCGGCCCGGTCGCGTAGAGCGCATCGGCGGTCACGGTTCTGGTTGCAGCCTGTGACTGCGGAGTACCGGCGGTGCTGTCGTCCGGCGTACCGAGCGGCGCCGCGCGGCCGGCACCAGGCTCCGGGGCCGCAGCAGACGAGTCGCTCTCGCGGAGTGCGAGAGCGACCGTCACCACGAGTACCGCCACTCCACCGAGCATGAGCATGCTGAGGAGCAGCCCGGTCTGGCGTCTCCGCGGCTGTGGCCCCCCATGCCGGAAGTGCTGGTCGCCGCCGAGGTCGGGTCCCATCCGACCGGCGGCTGTGCTTCGCCGAATGCTGCACTGCGGTAAAGCGGTATCGAGCCGTCAGGCAGGGCAGCCGGCGGCGCGTGCGGCCCTGGTGGCTCGCTCCATTCCTGGTCAGACACGCTCGTTCCTCATCCCCCCGGGACACACAGGGCGTGATCCGGGGGACCAGGCTAACCATCAAGACCGCTATCCGTCTCCATATCGGTACAGCGGAGTTCTCCTATGACTCTCAGTTATGACACCTTCGCGCCGGAGGCCGTGTACGTGTTGCAGGCGGCCGGGCTGCGGCTGTTGTAGCCCTTGAGCGCCCAGTACTTGTGGTTGGCCGTGCTGCCGTGGTCGTGCCGCCGGTCGATGGTGTCCCCGATCAGCCACTTCCACTGCCGCATCGACTCACCAGTGAGGGGGTAGCTGCGCTTGTTGGCCGAGATGAAGATGTCGCTGAAGCAGGACGCCTGCAGCTCGAGCCGGCGGCTGCCCTGCAGCTCAGCGGCCTGGTTCGGCGCTTCGTAGCGCAGGTTCCAGCTGGCCTGGAAGATGCCGGTCAGGGTCTGCACGTGGTGGCCGTACTCGTGGGCGAACTGGTGCAGCATCCACATCCGGGCCCAGACCCGGTTGTAGACCGACGGGTCCTGGTTGTAGTCGCCGATGTCCTCGGACAGGTTCATGTAGATGGTCTGGTTGGTCGGGCAGTAGAACGGCGGCCCGGTGTCGGACATGCTGCCGCAGGGCGACTCGACCGTGCCGGAGAACGACAGGACCGTCGGCGGCCGGAACTTGGCCCCGGCCTTCACGACCAGGGCGGGCCAGGCGCGGTTGAGGCATCTGGCCAGGTTCGCGTAGTTGGCCCGGGCGCCGGCAACGGTCGACGGGCGGGCCTTGGACTCCTTGCAGTTGACCGAGCCCATCGTGCCGGCCTTGTAGAGCTTGTTGCGGGCAACGATGTCCAGGTCGCTCGGCTCCGGCTTGGGCTTCACCCGGGGCGCGGTCGGCCGCGGCGCCGGCGGCTTCACCGGCGGCTTGACCACCGGTGGCTTGGCAGTCACAACAGGCCGCGTCGGCTTCACGCTGGGCGGCTGCGCCGACGGTGCCTCGGTCGGCTCGGCCGTCGGGCTGTAGGTCGTCGTCGGGTACGGAATACCGGTATAGGAAGGATCGTGGTGCTTCAGAGCGCCAGACAGGGCAGCGATCCCAGCAGTGCCGAGTACTGCGATGCCCAGGATGATCAGCAGCGCCTTGCCCGCCCCGCCCTTCTTCTTGGGCGGCAAGCTGGTCTGGGGTCCCCACCCGTACTGCTGCTGCGGCGGCCACTGCCCGTACGCCGGCGGGGGTGGCGGCTGCTGGGGGTACGGCGGCTGCGGTGGGTACTGCCCAGAGGGCGGCTGGTAGGACACGAAGGCTGACGCTATCGGAGCCCTGGCTCAGACCCGGTATGGTGCGGTCTGCAACCAGTGCAGTTCCGCCCCGGCCGGCCGGCCGCAAGGCTCTGACCCTCTCGATACGGTGTGATTGGGCGATGCGTAGACGTCTGCTCGGGGTACCTCTGTGTGCCCTCGGTTTCCTGGCTCTGACCGGCGTACCAGCCGGCGCGACGACTACCGCCGACCCGGTCGTCACCAGCTTCAACAGCACCATCAGGGTCGAGCGCGACGGCACGCTGAAGGTCGTCGAGGTCTGGAAGCTGAGCAACGTGACCGGGACCTTCACCCGGTTCGTGGTCACTCGTGAGCACCTCGCCGACGACGTCGACCACGTGCAGAAGATCGAGGACCTGCAGGTCAAGTCCGGTGGCGCGGAGAAGAACAAGGAACTCACCACCACCGGCGACATCAGCTCGATCGCGGTCGCCGACCTGTCCGGCGGCGACACCGAGCTCGAGTTCGACTACACCGTCAAGGGCGCGGTCGCGGAGACGCTGAACGGCACCGAGGTGCAGTTCTCGCCGCTGACCGGGCTGGCGATGACCGTGCAGGACGCGAACATCGTCTACAGCACGCCCGAGGTCAGCCACGTCTCCTGCTTCGCCGGCGCGATCGACAGCAACTTCCCGTGCACGCTGGCGCAGATCGGCGAGACGTCCGGCCCGACCTTCAAGCAGACCGGGCTGCCGCCGGGCAACACGATCCGGATGACGGTCGGCTTCCCCAAGGGCCAGATCGCGGCCAACTCGATCGTGGAGTACCGCAAGACCTTCAAGCGGGCGTTCTCGACCGACACGGCCCAGCTGATCACCGCGCTCGCGGTCCTGCTGCTCGGCGCGCTCGCGTTGCTGCTGCTGTACCGGTTGCGCGGCCGGGATCAGGTGGACCCGCGCCGCGTTGTACCGGCGTCGTTGTTCAGCCTCGGCCAGGACACCCGGATCGACTTCACCCCGCCGGCCGATCTGCGGCCCGGCGAGGTCGGCACCCTGATCGACGAGCGGATCGACCCGGTCGACGTCACCGCGACCATCATCGACCTCGCCGTCCGTGGGCACCTCACGATCACCGAGCTGGAGCACGAGAGCGAGTTCTCCCGGCCGGACTGGGAACTGCGCCGGGTCAAGAACGCGCCGGCCGAGGAACTGCAGCGGTACGAGAACGTCCTGGTCCGCGCGATCTTCGGCGACAACGACTCGGTGCTCGTCTCCGAGCTCGGCCGCCAGGTCCGCGCGAACCTCGGCCAGGTCCAGGACGCCCTGTACGACGGGGTCGTGAAGCGCGGCTGGTTCACCGAGCGCCCGGACCGGACCCGCTCGCTGTGGGCCACCATCGGCATCGTCACGACCGCGATCGGGGTCGTGCTGACCGTCATCCTCGCCCTCACCTCGACGTGGGGCCTGGTCGGCATCGCCATCACCGCGGTCGGTGTCGGCCTGCTCGTCATCGGCCGTCACATGCCGGCGAAGGCACCTGCCGCCGGTCGCGTCCTCGGCCAGGTCGCGGCCATCCGTGGCGAGCTGCTGGAGATGGACGTCAGCGAGCTGCCGACCGACCAGCACGCCGAGCTCTGCTCCCGCGCCCTCCCGTACGCCGTCGTCCTGGGCGGCTCGGAGCGCTGGATCGACGCCCTGGTCGCGACGGACTCGGACGAGGACGAAGACGAGGGCTTCCACTGGTACCGCGGGCCGCGGGGCTGGCACCTGCAGTACCTGCCCGACTCGCTCCGCAACCTCACCACGAACCTCACCGGGGCGCTCTTCACCCGCTGAGCAATACAACGGAACCGCCCGTACGCCGCCCCCGGCATACGGGCGGTTCCTGTCTGTGGGGTGTTACCAGTTGGCCTGGTGGGTCTTCGGTGGCAGTCGCTTGGCCGCCGGGTGGATCACGTAGACGATCCCGCCCGAGTGCGGGATCCAAGCGTTCTCGAAGGCTGCCCGGTTGTAAACAGTCCGGACCTCGTCGTTGCTCTTGATCAGGTGCGACGCCGGGTCGTTGACCACCACGTCGCCGTTCTTCGCGAAGCCGACGATGACCATCAGGTGGCCGTTGGTGCCGTAGCCGGCGCCGGGCAGTTCGTCCTTCTCGAAGGAGAGCGACGCGACCAGTGGGATGCCGGCCTTGATGAACTGCTCGGCCTCGGTCAGCGAGCGCAGCCGGGTGACGAAGGCGTCGAGCCCGCGCGTCCCGGCGTACGCCGTGTTGAAGGGCCAGTTGCCGGCACCGTCGTACTTGTAGTCGAAGACCGACCTGGCCGAGTGATCGACCTGTGGATCGGGATCGGTCGGGTCCACCCAGGCTGTCTCGGCCTTGGTCGGTCCACGCCGGTAGTAGTCGAGCACCATCGCAGTGGACGTCGCAGAGCACCAGGCCTCGCCACCGTTGTCCCACTGCGGGTAGTGGCCGATGTGTGTCTCTTGCGAGTACGTCGGTACGTCGAGTACGCGACCCCAGGCGCCACCACCCCGGCTGACGGGGACTGTCTCGTCGGCGGGCAGTCGGGAGGCCATGGCGCCTACCGACTGGAGTACGGGGACTTTCGTAGTACCGGCTAGGCGGTAGAGGGTGACCTTGAGGCGCCAGCGGTCCAGGGAGCGGCCTGCGCCGGCTACGAAGGTGTCGACCGAGACTGTGCCGGTGGTGTCCTTCTGGCCGCTCACCGAGGTGCGGTGGATGTCCCCGGCGGCAGTGTCGTCGCCGCGGTTCCAGCGGCCGAGCACGTACCACTTAGTAGTGGTGCCCTCGTCGGAGCGGCCCGACATGGCGACCTCGAGCCAGGTCCCGGCTGGGGTGGTCGCGTTCCAGGAGGCGACGAGCTCGGTCAGGCCGTAGTCGGTCCGCACTTCGGGGGAGACCCAGGTGGCCTGCTCGTAGGCCTTGGCGGTGCCGTCGCCGAACGGATCGACGTACGACGTGGTGCCGGTGGCGGAAGCGAAGCGCAGGGAGCCGTTGACGACGGTGGTCCCAGCGCGGGTGCCTTGGAGGAAGTCGGCGGACGACGTCCACGTGCGGTAGGTGATCTCACGCTGATGGGGCGGTGCGGCCAGGCTCGGTCCAGCGGTCAGACTGAGCGTGACCACGCCGGTGATCAGCGCGGCAAGGGGGCGGGCGGCGGTCATGTTTCCGACGGTAGACCCGCGCACGCCCGCTGTCGCGGTGAACGCGTGCCGCGATGTGTCGCTATTCGGTTATTTTATTACCTGCCCGCTCAGCGGGCCTGCCACTCGTCCGCGAGCAGCGCGTAGACCAGCTCGTCGGTCCACTCGCCCTTGAGGAACTCGTTGCGCACGAAATGCGCCTCCAGCCGCATCCCGAGCCGCTCGAGCAGCTTGGCCGAGCCGGTGTTGCGGTGGTCGAGGCGGCCGATGATCCGGTGCCAGCCGAGCTCCTCGAAGCCGAGCCGGAGCAACTCGACCGACGCCTCGCGGGCATACCCCTGGCCGTGGAAGCCGGGCTGGAAGACGAAGCCGAGCTCACCGGTCCGCTGCTCGGCCTGGTGGACGAACAGCGTCACCTCGCCGACGTGCTGGCCGGTCTCCCGCAGGATCACCGCGACGGTGAGCGCTTGTCCGTCGGTGTCCATCGGTACGTCGGCCAGCCGGCCGGCGAGGGATTGCCGGACCTGCTCGGGCGTCTTCGGGTCGTACAGCAGGAACCTGGTGACATCCGGGCTGGACTGCAGCTTCAGCAGGTCGTCGTAGTCGGTCTCGAGGTAGCGGCGAAGCGTCAGGCGGTCGGTCTCGATCGGCAGTTCATAGGTCACCGGTCGAGACTATGAAACCGCTGCAACTCGATTTAGCCGTTGGCGAGCGCTACCAGCCGGGACTGGTCGCCGTTGAAGTGGTCCTGGTCGAGCGGGGACGAGGTCCACTGCCAGAAGGTGTAGTACGGCCAGCCGCCCGGCAGGGTGCCGGGGGAGCTGTTGTACCGGGCTACCCAGAGCGGGTTGGTGGAGCTGAAGGCGGTGCTGTTGCCCGTGCACTGGGTCCACCAGTCCAGGTTGGTGTAGATGACCGCGTCGCGACCGGTACGGGACTTGTAGGTGTTGAGGAAGTCGCGGATCCAATTGACCATCGAGGCCTGGCTCAGTCCGTAGCAAGTGGCGCCGTACGGGTTGTACTCGATGTCGAGCGCACCCGGCAGGGTCCGGCCGTCGCGCGACCAGGCGCCGCCACGGTCGACGAAGTAGTTGGCCTGGTTGGCTCCGCTGGAGTCGTTCGGGGTGGCGAAGTGGTAGGCGCCGCGGATCATCCCTACGTTGTAGGACCCGTTGTACTGCTGCGCGAAGTACGGGTTGGAGTAGTAGTTGCCTTCGGTGGCCTTGCTGTAGGCGAACCGCTTGCCCTGGTTCCACCAGCTGGCCCAGTCGACGTTGCCCTGGTGGCTGGAGACGTCGATGCCTTCCACTACTGCCGCGGGCGCGGCCTGGGTGGATCGGCTGGCTGTAGTGGGTGCGAGCCAGCCCATGTAGGCGTCACCGGCTTTGGTGATGCCGTGCTGGCGGGCAGTGGGTGTCGGCTGGTGAGCAGCGGGTTGGGCGGCGGCGCCAAGCGGGGCCAAGAGCAGGCCGAGGGTGGCGGCGGCACCCGTGAGGACGGATTTCACGAGGAACCTCCACGGAGAGCGATGAGGGCGGAACAGAGCGCTCACTGAGCGACGCTACGCCGCTGCTCGGCGGAAAGTAACTAGTTCGGAGAATCAGTTGTGGCTATTTGACGACGATCGAAGGGACAGCCTGTGGAGAATTGTCAAGAGCACTGCCTGATCACCGTTACCCTTGATCGGTGACACTTCGCTTGTATGACACCGCGACAGCAGCAGTGAGGGATTTCGAGCCGGTCCAGCCGGGCAAGGTCGGGATCTACCACTGTGGGCTGACGGTGCAGGGTGCCCCGCACGTCGGGCACATCTACAAGGAGATCGTGTTCGACGTGCTCCGGCGCTGGCTGGAGCGCTCCGGCTACGACGTCACCGTGATCGCGAACGTCACCGACATCGACGACAAGATCCTGGCCAAGTCGGCCGAGCGGAACGTGCCCTGGTGGGCGCACGCCTACGAGTTCGAGCGCGAACTGCACTGGGCGTACGACGTACTGGGCTGCCGTCCGCCGACCTACGAGCCGCGGGCCACCGGGCACATCCCGGAGATGGTCGTGATGATCGAGGAGCTGATCGCACGCGGGCACGCGTACGCCGCGACCGACGGCTCCGGCGACGTGTACTTCGACGTGAAGTCCTGGCCGTCGTACGGCGAACTGTCGCACCAGCGGATCGACGACATGGACCCGGCCGAGGACGCCGACCCGCGCGGCAAGCGCGACGTCCGCGACTTCGCGCTCTGGAAGGGCTACACCGAGGGCACCCCGCGCACCGCCTCGTGGCCGACCCCGTGGGGCGACGGCCGGCCGGGCTGGCACCTGGAGTGCTCCGCGATGGCCGGCAAGTACCTCGGCACCGAGTTCGACATCCACGGCGGTGGCCTCGACCTGCGCTTCCCGCACCACGAGAACGAGCTGGCCCAGTCCAAGGCGGTCGGGCAGAAGTTCGCCCGCTTCTGGATGCACAGCGCGCTCGTCACCGCGGCCGGCGAGAAGATGTCCAAGTCGCTCGGCAACGGCGCGATCGTGCGCAACGTGGTCGAGCAGGTGCGGCCGATCGAGCTGCGCTACTACCTGGTCAGCTCGCACTACCGCTCGGTGGTCGAGTTCTCGATGGCCGCGCTCGAGGAGTCCGCGACGAGCTTCCAGCGGATCGAGGGGTACATCGATCGCGCGACCGAAGTGACCGGTGGGGTCTCACCGGCCGCCGAGGTGCCGCAGGCGTTCGCCGACGCGATGGACGACGACCTCGGGACACCGGCCGCCGTTGCGGTGCTGCACAACACGGTGCGGGACGGCAACAAGCTGGTCGCCGACGGCGATTCTCCTGCCCTGCAAGAGAATCTGGCCTCGGTGCGAGCCATGCTCGGCGTGCTGGGCCTGGACCCGCTGGCCGAGCCGTGGGCCTCGCGGGCCGTCGGCGGCGAGGAGCTCACCGAGGTGGTGGACGGCTTGGTGAAGGCGCTGCTGGAGCAGCGGCAGGCCGCCCGCGAACGTAAGGACTATGCCGCGTCGGACGACATCCGCGACGGGCTCAAGGCGCTGGGCGTCATCGTCGAGGACACCCCACAGGGTGCCCGCTGGACGATCGCGCAGCCCGAATCAACCGAAGGAAACTGAAGTGCCAGGCAGTAGTCAACGCAAGGGTGCGATCCGCAAGAAGCGCGGCAACCCGACCGCCGGATCGGGCGGCCGGGTCCGGCAGGGTCTCGAAGGCAGAGGCCCGACGCCGAAGGCGGTCGACCGCACCAAGCACCCAGCGCACAAGCGGGCGAAGGCCAAGGAGCGCGCCGAGAAGCGCACCAGCGGCCGGCGTACCGACCGCAAGGACACCGAGGCGACCGTCGAGTGGGTCTACGGCCGCAACCCGGTGGTCGAGGCGCTCCGCGCGGGCGTCCCGATCAACGCGTTGTACGTTGCCGAGGGCACCGAACGTGACGCCAGGCTGCGGGAGGCTTTGCTGATCGCGACCGAGCACGGCATCTCGCTGCTCGAAGTACCGCGGATCGAGATGGACCGGCTGACCAGCCACGGCGCCCACCAGGGCCTCGCGGTCCAGATCCCGCCGTACGAGTACGCCCACCCGGACGACCTGCTGTCCCGGGCGTACGACGCCGGCCAGGTCCCGCTGATCGTCGCCCTCGACGGCGTGACGGACCCCCGCAACCTGGGCGCCATCACCCGTTCCGCGGCAGCTTTCGGCGCGCACGGCGTACTGGTCCCCGAGCGTCGCACAGCCTCGATGACCGCCTCCGCATGGAAAACCTCCGCCGGCGCCGCAGCCCGCATCCCGGTCGCCCGGGCCACCAACCTCAACCGAGCCCTCAAGTCCTACAAGGACGCAGGCCTGTTGATCATCGGCCTGGACATGGGCGGCGAGGTAGAGCTCCCCGACCTGGTAGCCGCCACCGAGCCGATCGTCCTGGTAGTCGGCTCCGAAGGCAAAGGCCTGGCCCGCCTGGTCCGCGAAAACTGCGACCTCATCGTCTCCATCCCGATGACGTCCGCCACCGAATCCCTCAACGCCGGCATAGCCACCGGCGTAGCCCTCTACGAAATCTCCCGCCGCCGCGGCTGATCCACCACTCGCCATCCATGGCGACGTCGAACACCAAACGGCGACCTTGAACAAGAAATAACGTGTTCAAGGTCGCCGTTTGGTGTTCAAGCTGACAACGCCTGTACGCCGAGCAGGCGGCGGAGACGCGTGGCGGTCGCCCGGGGGTGGTCGAGGTCGGCCCAGCTGATGCGGGCGAAGGTGTAGCCCTCTTCACGGAGACGGTCTTCGCGCCACTTCTCGGCGACCAATGCCTTGGAGCTCTCGTACTTCAGGGCACCGTCGAACTCGACGATGAGGTGGTCGAGCAGCAGGAAATCGACTCGTGCGAGCAGCCGTCCGGCTGAATCGTGGATCTCCACCTGGGCTCTGGGGGTGGGCAGACCTTCGTTGGCCATCAGGACCCGGAGCCGGGACTCGCCCACCGACTCGCTCGTTCCATCGGCGAAGGCGACCGCGGCACGGGCAGCCGGCGATCCGGGCGAGTGCTCGAGGTGGTCCACCATCCTGGTCAACTGTTCGGACGTCACCAATCCGGCCCGCAACGCGGCATCCGCCAGCACCACACCGACCTCGTACGAAGAAGTACAGGCCGTCTCGACGATCGCCCTGGCCGGCGCGGTGACACGCAAACCGGCGATCTCGCTGACCTCATCTGTCGCGAGCACCGTCCGATGGACCTGAATCGAACGGTCGGATCGGGCCCGCCCCGCGGTCCTCGTCACGTGGACCTTGCTGTGGTCCAGCCCCCAGCTCGGGAGCCCATGGAACAAAGTGGCCGACTGGTGGCTGATCACCACCCCGCCATTCAGCCGCCCCACCACAGCTCGCGCCATCAGAGTGTGCAACCGCTCGGTACGAGCCCAAGGCGACTCATCCTCGGGCCAGTCGCCGGGTTCGTAGTACACATCCCGGCACAGCCGTCTCCACCGCCCGTGCTTGAGCCGAAGCCGGACCTCACTGTCGGTGTACGCCGCCTCCAGCGCGTCGGCCCGGCTGAACCACCCACCCCGCTCACGCACCACCCGCTGCAATTTCCTGTTCACACCACAGAAGATGCCGCCATCCCCACCGCATCCGACCTTGACTTTCCCCTTGTGGATAACCGCATCTAGCGACCTTGAACACCAAGCGGCGACCTTGAACATGAAATAGCTTGTTCAAGGTCGCCGTTTGGTGTTCAAGCACTCCAGGGGAGGAAGGTCAGTAGACGTTGACGTTGTAGGTGGAGAGGGCTTCGGGGACTGGTTGGAAGTAGGTGGTGCCGCCGGAGGTGCAGTTGCCGGAGCCGCCGGAGGTCAGGCCTAGGGCGGTGGTGCCGGAGAAGAGGGCGCCGCCGGAGTCGCCGCCTTCGGCGCAGACGTTGGTTTGGATCAGGCCGGTGACGGTGCCTTCGGCGTAGTTGACGGTGGCGTTGACGCCGGTGACGGTGCCGGTGTGGACCTGGGTGGTGCTGCCGCTGCGGGTGACCGACTGGCCGACCGTGGCGTCGCCGGCTGAGGTGATCTCCTGGAAGGAGCCGTTATAGAGGTCGACGTTGCCGGGCGGTTCCGGCGTACCGGCCGGGTACTTCACCAGGGCGTAGTCGTTGCCGGGGAAGCTTGAGCCCTGGGTGTCGCCGACCGTCTGGGTGTGGGCGCCGTCGGCGTACCAGGTGGCCGCGATGTTGCCGCAGTGGCCGGCGGTCAGGAAGTAGTACGAGCTGCCGTCGGTGACGTTGAAGCCGAGCGAGCAGCGGTACTGGCCGCCGTAGATGGCGTCGCCGCCGCTGAGGAACTTGCTGAGCTTGCCGGGCAGCTTCTCGACCTTGACCTTGCCGCCGAACTGCTTGGTGACGCCGGTCAGCGCCGCCAGCTTCGATCCGGTGACAGTGTCGTCGTACGAGACGGTGACGACACCCGTCTTGGCGTCAGTCACCCAGGCGGTACCCGGGATCGACGCGTCACGCGTCAGAGTCGCGCTGATCGCCGCCGGACCGGGTGGCGCGGCGGTGGCCGAGGTGGCCAGCAGAGAGGTGGTGGCGACGAGGCCGGCGGTTGCCAGCACTGCCGCAGTACGGGATATGCGCATAGTCAGTCTCCTCACGATGAGGACGCATTCGGGGGCGGACGCGTCCTAGACCTAACCGCTGCAAGACTTACCACCGCATATCTGTCCGTACCCGGATAACTCCAGAAGGTGAGGGACATCCCTCATCTGGCCGAGCCGATGTTATGTGCGTGCCTAACGCGGGAGTTATGGCAAACGCCCCCTGCCGCACGCGGCAGGGGGCGCTTGGAACCGACGATCAGTAGACGCTCACGCCATAACGGCTGAGGGCCTCGGTGACGGGCTGGAAGTACGTGGTGCCGCCGGAGGAGCAGTTGCCGCTGCCGCCGGAGGTCAGGCCCAGTGCAACGGTGCCGGCGAACAGTGCGCCACCGGAGTCGCCACCCTCGGCGCAGACGGTGGTGCGGATCAGGCCGGTGACGGTGCCCTCGGCGTAGTTCACCGTGGCGTTGACGGCGGTGACCGAACCACTGTGTACGCCGGTGGTGCTACCGCTGCGCTTGACGGCCTGGCCGACCGTCGCATTCCCGGCGGAGGTGATGTCCTGGGTCGTCCCGTTGTAGAGGTCGACGTTGCCAGGGTGGTTGGTGTACGAGGTGGAGTACTTGACGATCGCGTAGTCGTTGCCCGGGAAGCTCGACCCGTAGGTCGTGCCCAGCAGCGTCGTCTTGGCGGAGTTCGCGTACCAGGAGGACGCGATGTTGCCGCAGTGGCCGGCGGTCAGGAAGTAGTACGTGCTGCCGCTACGGACGTTGAAGCCCAGGGAGCAGCGGTATTGGCCGCCGTAGATGGCGTCACCGCCACTGATGTACTTGGTCAGCTTGCCTGGCAGCTTCTCCAGGGTGATCCGGCTACCGAACTGCTTGGTGACACCGGTCAGTGCCGCGAACTTCGAGCCGGTGACGGTGGGGTCGTACGAGACGATGATCCGGCCGTCCGGCTGGGTGCTCCAGGCGGTGCCCGGGATGGATGCGTCCTTGCTCAAGGTCGCGGTGATGGCGCTTGCCGACAACGTCGAGACGGGGGCGGGTGCGGCCGAAGCCTGGGTGGCGAGCAGTCCTGCTGCTGCCAGACCTACGGAACCGAGTACTGCGGTGATACGGGCGAACTTCACGGTCAGCCTCCTCGTGGGGTGAGGACGCGCTCGGGGCGGGAGCGTCCTTGATCCAACCGTGATCTGTTCTACCCGAAACTGTCACAAAGTACCCGGCCCAACCCGGAGCGTAAGGGTTTACCTCCGCCGCGCCCCTTGCATACCCTCAGGGGCCGCGTGGTAACGCAGTGTGCTCGTCAGTGACTGCCGGCCGTCCACCAGCCGCGCGTGATCCACGTCGACAGCAGCGTCGTCGCCGTCCACGGTCACCGTCATCACGCCGTTTTCGAACCACGGCCCGTACGCCGTACGCCAGCTCGCCGCGACGTCGCGCACCCCGGCCGATCGCGACAGCCTGTGCAGGATGCGGGTCATCCCGCGGCTGTCCAGCAGCTTGTTGGCCAGCCTGATATGCCAACCGACGGGGTTGCGGAACGGCGACATGGTGAGCTGGCGGATCGCCGTACCGGGGTGTTCGACGTCCGTCAGCGACGCCTCGGCCAGGTAGCTGCAGTGCACGTCACCGGACAGCATCAGGATCGAGCTGGGCGGGTTCTCCGACTGGACCAGCTCACCGAGCAGATCGGTCAGATCGTCGAACGAGTTGCGGAACGACGCCCAGTGCTCCAGATCCATGCCCTGCCGGATCTTCTCGCCGAGCCGCGAACCGAGCCGACCCCAGGCCCCCGACGAGATCGCCTCGTCCCAGCCCTCCAGATGATGCAGCCCGGGCGCCAGCAAGAACGGCAGCGTCGAGGCGAGCAACAGATGGTTGATCGGCTGCGTCGCGCCGATCGTGTGCCGCCGCACCCATTCCCACTCGTGCGCGTCGACCATCGCCCGCCCGCCCGGCTGTAGTTGCCGTGAGCAACGAGAATCGACGGCCAGCAGCCGGACCCCGCGAGAGCGCGCGCCGAAGTCGCGGTAGAAACTCCAGCGGGTCGACGCCGGGTCCTCGTCCGCCTCCCAGGCGAAGGCGTCGAGGTAGGAGCTGCGTTCGTCCTCGTCGTCCAGCCCGCGCATCGCGGCGTACGTCGGATCCTTCTCGAGCTGCTCCGGCGACAGGTTGCCGAGGTGCTGGTAGACCCAGTACGACGCGTACGCCCCGACCACCCGATCGTGCCACCACGGCTGCGCGGTGACCCAGCGGCGCCAGGTCAGCGAGGTGTTCCAGTCGTCGCGCAGATCGTGGTCGTCGAGCAGCATGCATAGCGGCACGGTCGAGAACAGCCACCGGACGGCCGGGTGCAGCCAGGCGTCGTCGTACAGCCAGGTGTACTCCTCGAAGTTGCCGATCTCGTCGGCCACCTCGGACCCCTGCCGGCCACCGTGCGCCGCCCGCAACTTCGCCAGTACGGCGTCCGACGGGTCGTCGGCATAGACCTGATCGCCCAGCAGCAGCACCGCGTCGGGCCACTCGGCCTCACCCGACGACATCCGCCCGGCCAGCGCCACCAGAGCGTCCGGCCCGAAATCCTTGAATCCCTGCTCGTCGAACGGCGCCGACCGCCGGCACGACCCGAAGGTCAGCCGGAAGGTGCCGTCGGCCCGCGGTGTGCGGATCACGCTCGGCCCGTAGGGACTCTCCTCCAGCGGCCACGCCTTCACGCCGTCCAGGTGCACCTCGTACGGCGTAGCGCTGGCCGGCTGCAGCCCTTCGATCAGCACCAGTGCGTAGTGATGGCCGTGCACCGACCAGGTCTGGGCCCGGTGCCCCAGTACCTCGACCTCGCCCGCCGCGGTGGTCTCCACCCAGACGGTTGCGCGTGTCTCGTCGACGTACCGGAGCAGCGGACCCAGCTTCAGTTGCATTCAAACGACGCTACCGCGCTTGCCAAGCTAGTAGATGGTCACGCCGTACGCGTTCATCGCCTCGATGACCGGCTGGAAGTACGTGACGCCGCCGGAGCTGCAGTCACCGGTACCACCCGAGGTGAGCCCATAGGCGTACGTGCGGTAGAACAGCGGGCCGCCGGAGTCGCCGGGCTCGGCGCAGACGTTGGTGCGGATCAGGTTGCCCACCGCGCCCTCGTCATAGATCACCGTGGCGTTCAGGCCGGTGACCTTGCCGCCGTGCAGGCCGCTGGTGATGCCCGAGCGGTAGACCGTCTGGCCGAGGCCAGGGTTGGCAGCCCGGACGATGTCCTGGGAGCGGCCGTTGTAGAGGCTCACGCTGCCACCGGGCTTGAGGCCGGCCCTGTAGGCGATCACGGCATAGTCGTTGCCCGGGAAGCTGGGCCGGTAGACCGAACCGACCAGGTTGCGGTGGGCCTCGTCGCTGTACCAGGTCGCGGCGTCCTTGCCGCAGTGGCCGGCGGTGAGCAGGAAGTACTTGCCACCGCGCTGGACGTTGAAGCCGGCCGAGCAGGTCCAGTCGCCGCTGTAGATCCCACCGCCGCCGTTGACGTACTTGGTCAGCTTGCCGGGGAGCTTCTCCATCACGACCTGGTCGCCGAACTGCTTGGTGACCTTGGTCAGCGAGTTGTACTTGGTGCCGATCACGGTCGAGTCGTAGGAGACGACGACCTTGCCGTCCGGCCTGGTCATCCAGGCAGTGCCAGGGACGGCGGCGTCCTTGGTCAGGGCGGCGGAGATGGCGGCGGCGGTACGCGGTCCGGGCGGCGTCTGCTGTGGGGCGGCAGAGGCAGCGTTGGCGGCTGGGATGGCGGTCAGGGCGAGCGCACCAGTGGCCAGCGTCGCCACCGCGCGGCGGAGGGAAAGCGATGTCATGGGAGACACCTTTCCACCGCGACCGGTTCAGCCGGGGGAGTTGGCAGCAAGCTGTCGTTCACTCGTGACGCAACGAGTGCAGGACGAACGAGGAGAGCTCGCGGTACGCCTCGGCGTCGCTCAGCCCGGTACGCCGGGCGATGTCGCCGCGCTGGATCGCCTGCATCGTGTGCGCGATCATCTCGGCCGCGAAGCCGATGTCGACCTGCCGGAAGGCCCGGCTCTCGATCCCTTCCTCGATCAGCGTCCGGACCCGGTCGGCCGCGATCCGGGTGTTGCGCTCGTAGACCGACCGGGCCGGCGCGAACGTCGCGACGTCGTCCAGGAAGGTCCGGCTGGCCGGCCGCAGCGCGTCGGCGACGGCGTTCAGGTACGCCGCGATCCGGCGGTCCGGCCGGGTCTGCTTGGCCACCGCGGACTCGACCTCGGCGGTGGCATTCTTGAAGTAGTGCTTGACCACCTCGACGGCGAGCTGCTCCTTGCTCGGCGCCAGCGCGTACAGGGTCGTCTTGCTGCACCGCAGCTCGGCGGCCAGGTCGTCCAGGGTGAACCGGCTGAAGCCCTGGGTGAGGAACAGGGACAGGAGCCGGTCGAGCAGTTCGGACTGCCTGCGGGTACGACGCCCGGGGACGACTGTTGTCATATCGAGACAGCATAGAACGATACGGAACTTTGGTCTTCAGTATCGATAGGAGTATCATTTCGGTAGCCACTGAGAGGGGTGCGTGATGGCTGTCGATCGCTTGCTCCCGACCGAGGAGGCCGGTGAGCTGCTGGGGCTGGTGCGGGACCTGTGTGAGCACGAGCTCGCGCCGTACGCCGCGAAGGCCGAGGAGACCGAGACCTTCCCGCGGGAGGCGTTCCGCACGCTCGGCAAGGCGGGCCTGCTGGGCCTGCCCTACCCGGAGCAGTACGGCGGCGCCGAGCAGCCGTACGAGGTCTATCTCCAGATGCTCGAGGAGATCGCCGCGGCCTGGATGTCGGTCGGTGTCGGCCTGTCTGTGCACACGATGACCAGCTATGCGATCGCCACCTTCGGTACTGCGGATCAGCGCGAGCTCCTCCTGCCCGACATGGTCGGTGGCGAGCTGCTCGGCGCCTACGCGCTCTCCGAGCCGCAGGCCGGGTCCGACATCAGCGGGATGACAACGAAGGCAATCCGCGACGGCGACCACTACGTGCTGAGCGGCACCAAGTCGTGGATCACGCACGGCTCGCACGCCGACTTCTACACCACCTTCGCGCGGACGTCGGCGGACCCGAAGCACGGGATCTCCGCCTTCCACGTGCCCGCGTCGGCCGAGGGGCTCAGCTTCGGCGCCCCGGAGCGCAAGATGGGCCTGACCGGATCCACCACCACGCTGGTCAACTACGACGGCGTCCGGGTGCCGGTCGCCAACCTGATCGGCAACGAGGGCGACGGGATGCGGATCGCGCTCTCGGCTCTCGACTCCGGCCGGCTCGGCATCGCCGCCTGCGCGGTCGGCCTGGCGCAGGCTGCGCTCGACCTCGCCGCGTCGTACGCGCTGGGCCGCGAGCAGTTCGGTCATCCGATCTCTGACTTCCAGGGCATGCAGTTCCTGCTGGCCGACATGGCCGCGGCGACCGAGTCGGCGCGTTCGACGTACCTGCAAGCCGCTCGCCGGCGCGACCTCGGCCGGCCGTTCACCCAGCAGGCGGCGATCGCCAAACTGGTCTGCACCGACGCCGCGATGAAGGTGACCACCGACGCGGTCCAGGTGCTCGGTGGCTACGGTTACACCCGCGAGTTCCCGGCCGAGCGCTACATGCGCGAGGCCAAGGTCACTCAGATCTTCGAAGGCACCAACCAGATTCAGCGCCTCGTAATCAGCCGCGATCTCCTCAGGAGTGTTCGATGAAGCTTGCCGCGTCCGATGTCGTTCTCGTCACCGGCGGTGGCTCCGGGCTCGGAGAGGCGACCGTACGCCGGTACGCCGCGACCGGGTCCGGCGTGGTGATCTGCGACCTGCCGTCCTCGGCGGGCAAGGCGATCGCCGACGAACTGGGCGACCGCGTCGTCTTCGTCCCCACCGACGTCACCGACGAGGCCGCCGTCACCGCCGCCCTCGACGCGGCCGCTGCGCTCGGCCCCCTGCGCCTCGTCGTCACCTGCGCCGGCATCGCCACCCCCGGCCGGGTCGTCGGCCGCAAGGGACCGTTGCCGTTGGCAACCTTCAAGCAGGTGATCGAGGTCAATGTCATCGGCACCTTCAACGTGCTCCGCCTCGCCGCCGAGCGCATCATGGCGCTGGACCCCGACGAAGACGGCGACCGCGGCGTCGTGGTGATGACCGCTTCGATCGCTGCCTATGACGGCCAGATCGGCCAGGCGGCGTACGCCTCCAGCAAGGGCGCCATCGTCTCTCTCACCCTCACCGCCGCGCGCGATCTGGCCGACAAGGGCATCCGGGTGGTCACCATCGCCCCCGGCACCATGGAGACCCCCATGCTCGCCGGCCTCCCCGAAGAAGCCCGCAAGGTCCTCGAACAGCAGGTCCCACACCCGGCCCGCCTCGGCCGCCCGTCCGAGTACGCCGCCCTCGTCGACCACATCGTCAGCAACCAGCTCCTCAACGGCGAGGTCATCCGCCTGGATGGCGCCCTCCGGATGCCCCCGCGCTAACTGCCCTGTTGACAGCCGCTGACAGTTCTGGCCGACGACCTGACAGCCTTCGTCAACTACGACCGCCGCCTGCTCGCCGCCGCCGAAGACCTGGGCCTACCGGTCGCCGCGCTAGCGGGCCGGTGGGGTGGAGCCGGCCGGGATCTGGATGACGTTTGTGGGCTGTTCTGGGTTGTGGACGCCGGTGAAGAGCAGGTCGGTGAAGGCGATGGAGAACACGCGGGAGTCGGAGCCGACCCTCGTGTAGTACTGGTTGGTGCAGTTCTGTTCCTGGAAGAGCATCGACCAGTTGCCGTCGGGGCCGTGCAGGGTCAAGCGCACCGTTTTCAAGCCTTGTGGTAGGCAGAGCAGCGTGCTGGGAACGCGGATCTTGGGCGCGGTCTGGAGTTCTCTGGTGATCTGCTGGGCCAGGCTGGTCGCCTGCTTGCCCTCGAGGCTCGAGCCTGCGATCAGGGATGACTGCTTGCCGCGGTAGATGCCCCAGTAGTCGCAGATGTCGACCGAGGTGATCTTGCCCAGGACCAACGACTCGGTTGAATCGTCTTCTTGGGGGAGATAGCCGTTCTGCTCGCAGCCATAGCCGTCCGGTGCGTTGATGAGTGGGGCGGCGGAGTCGAGGATGCGCTGCCGGAGCGCATCGTTCTGGGTGAGCACGCTGACGCGGACGCCGCCGACCTCACGGGTCTCCTCGGTCCAGCCGGCGTCGTACTTCTTGATGCCCGGCTTCTGGACGTCGTCGAACCATACGTACTCGTGCCGTTCCTTCAGTGGCATGACCGCTACTGCGCAACCGGACCACTTGGGGGTGACCCAAGGTGCAAGTCGGCCGATCGTCGGCGCCGTCGCGGATCCGCAGGGGGCCGGGCTCGACGCGTAATGCGTCCAGCTCGCGGGCACCTGGACCTGGACCGTCTTGTACGACTCCCAGCGGAAGCCCTTCGCCGCCGAGCCTCCGTCGGTGTTTCCGGCGGGGCCGGCGTCGTGGTTCAGGGACTGGGTTGCGGTGATGGTGGTGGCGACGACGGCGGCGGCCAGTACGGCGGCGCCGATGGTGCGGCCGGTGCGGCGGCGGCGTAGGCGGGTGTGGACGGTCGTCAGCAGGTTGTGGTCGTCCGGCGCCTCGGCGGCGTGACGGTCGAGGGATTCGGTCAGCAGCGTCTCGGTGGGGTCTTCGGTCGTCACTGGGTGACCTCCTCGGTCGTGCCCAGGGTCGTTCGGAGCGACGCCAGGGCGCGGTGGATCTGGGAGCGGACCGTGGCCGGAGTGCAGTCGAGGATCTTGGCGATCTCGCTGTCCGGCAGGCCTTCGTAGTACCGGAGGACGACGGCGGCGCGCTGCTTGGTCGGCAGGGAAGCGCACAGTGTCCAGACCGCGTCCTGCTCGGCATGCGGGACCGCATGGTCCTGAGTGGTCGTGTCGAGTGGCTCGGCGACCGGCGTCTCGCGGCGGAAGAACTTGCGCCAGCGTGAGATGTCGGCGTTGATGACCGCCCGGCGAAGGTAGGCCTCCGGATCACCGAGCCTGCCGATCTTCGCCCAGCGCGGGTAGGCCGCGACCAGGGCGTCCTGGACCGCCTCCTCAGCGCGCGAATGATCGCGCGTCATCAGGTACCCGAACCGCAGCAACGCGGCCCCGCGCAACTGGACCCACTCGTCGAAATCCGGCGATCCCCCGTCGGCCATCTCCCACCTCCTACCCCGTACCACGCCGGCGACAGCTCAGACGTTGCACGGCGGCGGAGGTCAGTCCAGATCGGGATCCAGCGTCGCGCCAGGCAGCGGCGCCGGAGGCAAGGTCAGCTTCTCGTCGGGCTTGGCGGCCAGGACGTCGTCGACGTACGAGCGGGCCGCCTCCATCGTGTCCACCTCGTGGCCGGCCTGCTCGGACAGGAACCAGCGGTGCTCCAGCACCTCGTGGAACACCTCGGCCGGCTCCAGCTTGCGCTTCAGGTTCCGCGGTACCGACCGCACGACCGGCTCGAACACCTCGGTCAGCCACTCGTGCGCGACGATCTCCTCGTCCTCACCCTGCTGGTCGGTCGCGGCCGAGTACGAGTCGAGGTCGTTCAGCAGCCGGCGCGCCTGGTTCTCCTCGACGTCCAGCCCGGTGAGCCGAAGCAGCCGGCGCGAGTGGTGGCCGGCGTCCACGACCTTCGGCTGGATCCGGACCTGGCTGCCGTCCCAGTCGGTGATGATGTCGATCTCGGCGACGTCGAAGCCGAGCTCGTTCAGCCGCCGGATCCGCGAGTCGAGCCGGTGCATCTCGTCGGTGCGGAACTCCTCCGGCGCGGTCAGCTCCTTCCAGAGCGCCTCGTACCGGGCGGTGATCGAGTGGATCGTCTCCAGCGGATCGATGGACTCGTCGAGCAGCCCACCCTCCTCCAGGTCGGACAGCTCGCCGAACAGGTTGATCTCGGCCGTGTAGAGGTCGTGCGCGCGCTGCCCGTCGGAGATCTCCTGGTGCAGCTCGCCGGTCTCCGCGTCCACCAGGTACGCCGCGAAGGCACCGGCATCACGCCGGAACAGGGTGTTCGACAGCGAACAGTCGCCCCAGAAGAAGCCCAGCAGATGCAGCCGGACGATCAGCGCGACCAGCGCGTCGATCAGCCGGTTGACCGTGTCCGGCCGCAGCGTGCTGGAGAACAGCGCCCGGTACGGCAGCGAGAACTGCAGATGCTTGGTGACCAGGATCGAGTCGAGCGGCTCGCCGTTCTTGTCCAGCCGGTCGGTGATCACGCCGACGGGCTCGACCGAGGGCGAGTCCAGCCGCTCGAGGTCGCGCAGCAGCCGGTACTCGTGCATCGCGAGGTGTTCCATCACCTCTTTGATCGCGTAGACCGTGCCGCTGACCCGGACGAACCGGACGACGTGGCGCGAGATACCGCGGGGGAGCGCGACCAGCTGGTCCTCCGGCCAGTCCTCCAGCGGGATGTCCCAGGGGAGCGAGAGCAGGCCGGTGTCCGGGCGAGTGGCTACGAAGCGAGGCACGCAGACCAGTGTGGCAGTTCCTGACGGATCGGGTAACGAACGCAAGTGACCGCAAGAATTTGCGGAATGTGGCGTAGTGTTTGCGCTATGACGCGACGACTTGCTGAGGTGGCGAAGAAGGTCGGGGTCAGCGAGGCCACGGTGAGCCGGGTGCTGAACGGCAAACCCGGGGTGTCCGAGGCGACCCGCGAGGCGGTGCTGACCGCGCTGGACGTGCTGGGCTACGAGCGGCCGACCCAGCTCCGGGGGGACCGCGCCCGCCTGGTCGGCCTGGTGCTGCCGGAGTTGCAGAACCCGATCTTCCCGGCCTTCGCCGAGGTGGTCGGCGGGGCGCTGGCGCAGCAGGGGTTCACGTCGTTGCTGTGCACAAGGACAGTCGGCGGTGTCTCCGAGGCCGACTATGTCGACCTGCTCCTGCAGCAGCAGGTCTCGGGCGTCGTCTTCGCCGGTGGTTTCTACGCCCAGGCTGACGCGCCGCACGCGCACTACGAGCTGATCCAGGAGCGCCGGCTGCCGACCGTGCTGGTCAACGCGGCCGTCGACCACCTCGGCTTCCCGCAGGTGTCATCGGATGACGTGGTGGCCGCGGAGATGGCGATCGGGCACCTGCGCGCGCTCGGCCACCAGAAGATCGGGATGGTGCTCGGCCCGCGCGACCACATCCCGTCGCGGCGCAAGCTGGACGCTTTCCTGAAGTCTCCGGAGGCCGACCCGGAGCTGGTCGAGCACACGATGTTCTCGCTCGAGGGTGGTCACGCGGCCGCGACCCGGCTGGTGAAGCAGGGCGTCACCGGGATCGTCTGCGCGAGCGACATCCTGGCGCTCGGCGCGATCCGGGCCGTCCGCCGGGCCGGTTTGTCCGTACCTGACGACGTCTCGGTGATCGGGTACGACGACTCCGCGATGATGAACTGCACCGACCCGCCATTGACGACGGTCCGGCAGCCGATCGACGCGATGGGCCGGGCCGCGGTCGACATGCTGGTGGCGCTGATCGAGCGGGCCGCCGTACCGGCCGACGAACTGCTGTTCGAGCCCGAGCTGGTGGTCCGCGCGTCGACCGCCCGGCTGAGGACGACCGCCAAGGTCTGACAACGACAGACACCCCAACGGGGGTCTTGAGCAGAATTCCTGCTCGAGGCCCCCGTTTTGCGTTGTTCCGGTCAGGAGTCACGTTTTTGCAACTTGCGATCGAACTATTGCGCGCATCTAGTCGCGTTGCCTACGGTACGGACCACATCCGAGGGGCGGGACGGAAAGCGCCCTCGCCAGTAGAAGGGCACATCGATGAGGACAACGAGCCACCGCAAGGCGCTCAGCCTGTTGCTCGTGGCAGGGCTCGGCCTAGCCGCCGCGTCCTGTGGATCCGGGGACGACAACAAGCCGGCGGCCCAGGGGTCGGGCGACGCCAATGCTCCCGTGACCATCACCGTGGGCTGCCAGCCGCCGAAGAGCAATCCGAAGGAACGCGCCGGGTGGGACGAGGACGTCGCGGCCTTCCAGAAGCTGCACCCGAACATCACCATCCAGAGCAAGGACGCGTTCCCCTGCATCAACCCGGACACCTTCCAGGCGAAGCTGGCCGGCGGCACCCAGGAGGACGTGTTCTACGTCTACTACACCGACGTCCAGAAGATCATCAAGGCCAAGCAGGCCGCCGACATCAGCCAGTACGTCGGTGACGTGAAGGAGCTCAAGGACATCCGCCCCGACGTCCAGAGCGTCTTCAAGGACGGCGACAAGACCTACGGCCTGCCGCGTAACAACTACAACATGGGCCTGGTCTACAACCGCAAGCTCTTCACCCAGGCCGGGCTCAACCCGGACTCGCCGCCGAAGACCTGGGCCGAGGTGCAGGAGGCGGCCAAGAAGATCGCCGGCCTCGGCGCGGGCTACACGGGCTTTGGTGAGTACAGCGCGGGCAACACCGGCGGTTGGCACTTCGCCGCCTCGCTGTACGCCCGTGGCGGCTCGATGGTGAGCGACGACGGCAAGACCGCCGCGTTCAACAGCGACGAGGGCAGGGCCGTGCTGGAGAACCTGAAGAAGATGCGCTGGGACGACAACAGCATGGGCACCAAGCAGCTCCTGCAGTGGGAAGACCTGATGCGGATGATGGGCTCGGGCAAGCTCGGCATGATGATCGGCGCGCCGGACGTGGTCCAGTCGGTCAACAACGACTTCCAGGGCAAGTTCGACGACTACGGCGTGACGGCGGTACCGGAGTCCGACGGTCACTCGTCGCTGAGCGGTGGCGACGGGTACATGTTCAACCCGAAGGCCTCGCCGGACAAGATCAAGGCCGGCCTGCTGTGGCTGCAGTTCCACGAGCTGACGCCGGGCCAGGGCCAGTTCAACTACGAGCGGGCCAAGGCGCAGGGCCGCCCGGTCGGCCTGCCGATCCCGGACCTGTACGGCAACACCGCGCCGGGCAAGGAAATCGTTGCCCTTCGCAAGCAGTTCGCCACCGTGCCGGTCGACCACTTCACCCCGTACGTCGACGCGCAGGCCAACATCACCAACAAGCTCGAGCCGCCGAAGGCGCAGGAGCTGTACGCCGTACTCGATGTCGCGATGTCCGCGGTGCTGACGCGTAAGGACGCCGACATCAGCAAGCTGCTCTCGGACGCCGAGGGCAAGGCCAACAAGATTCTCGCCAAGAACACCTGATGGCAGTTCTGACCGCGAAGCCGCCGGTGCGCCGTTCCCTTCCCCAGGGAGCGGCGCGCCGCGCGGTGGGCAGGAACCTCACGGCGTACGGGTTCCTCTGCGGGGCACTGATCTGTTTCGCCTTCTTCTCCTGGTACCCGATGATCCGCGAGGTCATCCTCAGCTTCCAGGAGAACAACTTCGTCGATCCCGCCAAATGGGTCGGCTTCGACAACTTCCGGACCGTGATCGAGGACCCGGCCTTCCGGTCCGCGTGGCTGAACACGGCCGCCTTCAGCGGTCTCGCGCTGATCGTCGGCTACGCGATCCCGTTCGTGCTTGCGGTGGTGCTGAACGAACTGAAGCACGCCAGGGCGTACCTGCGGTTCGTCGTCTACCTGCCGGTGATGCTGCCGCCCGCGGTCGGGGTGCTGCTGTTCAAGTGGTTCTACGATCCGGGCGCGGGCCTGTTCAACCAGATCCTCGACGTCTTCGGCATCCCGCCGCTGAGCTGGCTCGACTCGTCCAGCACCGCGCTGATCTCGCTCGTCCTGGTCTCGACCTGGATGAACCTCGGGACCGGCACGCTGATCTACCTGGCCGCGCTGCAGAGCATCCCCGGTGAGCTGTACGAATCCGCGGAGCTCGACGGCGCCGGGCTGTTCAAGCGGGTCTGGCACGTGACGATCCCGCAGACCAAACTCATCCTGCTGGTGATGCTGCTGCTCCAGGTGGTGGCGACCATGCAGGTCTTCATCGAGCCCTACCTGCTGACCGGCGGCGGTCCCGAGAACGCGACCGTGACAGTGGCCTACCTGATGTACCAGTACGCCTTCAACTTCGGCGACTTCGGTGGCGGCGGTGCGCTCGGCCTGATGCTGATGGTGGTCCTGATGGTCTTCTCGACGATCTATCTGCGCGTCTCGCGCGACAACGAGGGTGCCCGATGACGACGACGCTGCAACCCCGACAGGTGCTGGAGGCAACGACACCGGCGCCGGCGCCCCGGCGTACCAGGAAGAAGAAGGACAAGGGTCGCGGGTACGAGACCAGGAGCCTGGTGTCGCCGCTGGCGCTGCGATCCTTGCGCGGCAAGGCGACGTACTGGACTGTGCTGGTCGTGGTGGTGATCGGCTTCACGCTCGCCTTCGTCTTCCCGCTCTACTGGATGGTGACCGGCGCGCTGAAGTCACCGGAGGAGATCGCCCAGATCCCGCCGAGCTTCTTCCCGAAGCACTTCGACTTCGGCGTCTACGCCGACGCCTGGAACCAGCTCCAGCTCGGCGTCTTCCTGAAGAACACCGCCCTGTACGCCGGTGGCGCGTGGCTGTTCACCTTGGCGGTCGATGTGACCGCGGCGTACGCGTTGTCGAAGCTGCGGCCGTTCTTCGGCAAGCTGATCCTGGCGCTGATGCTGGCCACCTTGATGATCCCGCCGATGGTGCTGCTGCTGCCGACGTACCTGGTCGCCAAGGACGTTCCGCTGTTCCACGTCAGCCTGCTCAACACGCCGTGGGCGATCTGGTTGCCGGCGGCGGCGAACGGGTTCTTCATCTTCCTGCTCAAGCGGTTCTTCGACTCGATCCCGCGCGAGCTGCTGGAGGCGGCCGAGATCGACGGTGCCTCGCCGATGCGGATCCTGTGGTCGATCGTGCTGCCGGTGTCGCGGCCGATCCTCGGCGTGGTCTCGATCCTGTCGGTGGTGACGGTCTGGAAGGACTTCGTCTGGCCGCTGCTGGTCCTGCCGGAGACCGACAAGATGTCGATCAGCGTCGGGATCGCGTCGCTGTCGGCGCAGATGCCGCAGAACGTGCTGATCGCGTCCCTGGTGATCGCGTCACTGCCGACGATCGGAGTCTTCTTCGTGTTCCAGCGCAGCATCATGGCGGGTCTCACCGCCGGAAGCCTCAAAGGCTGATCCCCTCCCAACCCCCTAAGGAGAAGCAATGTCGGACACATGGTGGCGCGGAGCTGCGATCTACCAGGTCTATCTGCGCAGCTTTGCCGACGGCAACGGTGACGGGATCGGCGATCTCGCGGGGCTGCGGGCCAAGCTGCCGTACCTGGCGGAGCTCGGTGTCGACGCGATCTGGCTGAACCCGTGGTACCCGTCGCCGATGGCCGACGGTGGCTACGACGTCGCCGACTACCGCGCGATCGACCCGAGCTTCGGCACCCTGGCCGAGGCCGAGGCGTACATCGACGAGGCACACGCGCTGGGGATCCGGACCATCATCGACATCGTGCCGAACCACGGCTCGGACCAGCAGGACTGGTTCGTCCAGGCGCTGGCGGCCGGGCCCGGCTCGGTGGAGCGGGAGCGGTTCCTGTTTCGCGACGGGCGGGCCGGTGGGCTGCCACCGAACGACTGGCAGTCGATCTTCAACGGGCCGGCCTGGACCCAGGTCGCGGACGGGCAGTGGTACCTGCATCTGTTCGCACCCGAGCAGCCGGACTTCAACTGGCGCAATCGCGAGGTGGTGGAGGAGTTCCACGCGATCCTGCGGTTCTGGCTGGACCGCGGGGTGGACGGGATCCGGATCGACAGCGCGGCGGTGCTCTTCAAGGACCTGGACAGCGTCGAGGAGTCGTACACCGATCACGACGAGGTGCATGACGTGTACCGCGGCTGGCGGCAGATCACCGACGAGTACGAGGGCCGCTTCCTGGTCGGCGAGATGTGGATGCCGGACCAGGAACGCTTCGCCCTGTACCTGCGCCCCGACGAGATGCAGACCGCCTTCAACTTCGACTTCCTCTCCCGCCCCTGGGATGCAGCCGAGCTGCGCGCCTCGATCGACCTGACTCTCACGACTCACGTCCCGATCGGAGCCCCGCCCACCTGGGTCCTCTCCAACCACGACGTCACCCGCCCGGTCACGAAGTACGGCCGCCCCGACACGTCCTTCTCCCACCAGGACCGCAAGCACGGCATGGAAACCGACCCGGTCCTGGGCGAACGCCGAGCCCGAGCCGCCGCGCTCCTGGCGATGGCCCTCCCTGGCAGCCTCTACGTCTACCAAGGCGAGGAACTAGGCCTCCCGGAGGTCGAGGACCTCCCCGACCACCTCCTCCAAGACCCCCTCTGGGAGCGCTCGAACGGCACCGACCGCGGCCGAGACGGCTGCCGAGTCCCCATCCCGTGGTCCGGCAAAGAACCCCCCTTCGGCTTCGGCGCCGGCACCCCCTGGCTCCCCCAACCTGCCGACTGGAAAAACCTCACAGTCGAGTCCCAGCAGGCAGACCAGAACTCGATGCTCGCCCTCTACCGCAACGGCCTGAAAATCCGCCGCACAACCCTAGGCGACGGCACCCTAACCTGGCTCGACTCAGCCCCAGGCGTCCTAGCCTTCACCCGCGAGTCCCTGACCTGCGTCGTCAACCTCACCGCGGACGCCATCGAGCTGCCCGCGCACACCGAACTACTCCTCACCAGCAACCCACTGGAAGAAGGCAAACTCCCCTCAGACACAACAGCCTGGCTCCGCTGATCTCAGCGTGCCCCTCCCGCCCCGGCAGCCATCTGGGCCACAGACCAGATGGCCGCCGGGGTTTCTTCAACTGGCGGGAGTCAGCGGCTGGAAGCGGCGTAGGCGGAGGCTGTTGGTTACTACGAAGACTGAGCTGAAGGCCATGGCGGCGCCTGCGAGCATTGGGTTGAGGAGGCCGGCTGCTGCCAGGGGGAGGCCGGCTACGTTGTAGGCGAAGGCCCAGAAGAGGTTGCCCTTGATGGTTCTGAGGGTGGTGCGGGACAATCGGATGGCGTCGGCGGCTGAGCGGAGGTCGCCTCGGACCAGGGTCAGGTCGCTCGCTTCGATGGCTACGTCGGTGCCGGTGCCCATGCTCAACCCGAGATCGGCTTGGGCCAGGGCGGCGGCGTCGTTCACTCC
The DNA here is from genome assembly GCF_039537185.1 of Kribbella ginsengisoli. Classification (NCBI taxonomy): domain Bacteria; kingdom Bacillati; phylum Actinomycetota; class Actinomycetes; order Propionibacteriales; family Kribbellaceae; genus Kribbella; species Kribbella ginsengisoli. Next base: position 275,645 of record NZ_BAABAA010000008.1, read on the forward strand.
GTCTCCGACCATTGCGACGACGCGGCCTTCGGACTGAAGGTGCTTGACGGCGTCGACCTTGCCGGCGGGAAGGACCTCGGCGATGACCTCGTCGATGCCTACCTCGGCGGCCACCTTCTGGGCTACTGCCTCGTTGTCGCCGGTCAGCAAGACCGGGCGCAAACCGAGTGCCTTCAGTTGGCGGATCGCTTCGGCCGAGCTGGGCTTCACGGTATCGGCGACAACCAACACCGCCCGTGCTTTCCCATCCCACCCAACAGCAACCGCAGTACTGCCCTCGGCCTCAGCGTGCTCCTTGGCGTGGGCGAGCGACGCCGGCAGGTGCTGACTCCACTCCTCCAGTAGCCGGGTCCGCCCGACCAGCACCGCGTGACCGTCGACGATCCCTTGTACGCCGAGCCCCTCCACATTCCCGAAATCCTCGACAGCAGCGAGTTTCCCCACCTCATCGGCAGCCCCGCGAGCGATCGCCTGCGCAATCGGATGCTCACTCGAATGCTCGAGCGCCCCCGCCAACCGCAGTACCTCCGCCCGCTCCTCGCCATCCGCGAGCAGCACATCGACCAGCGCCATCCGCCCGGTCGTCACGGTCCCCGTCTTGTCCAGTACGACGGTGTCGACCCGATGCGTCGACTCCAGCACCTCAGGACCCTTGATCAGGATCCCCAGCTGAGCCCCACGCCCCGTCCCGACCATCAACGCCGTCGGCGTCGCCAGCCCCAGCGCACAAGGGCAAGCAATGATCAGCACCGCGACCGCCGCCGTGAACGCCACCTCGGTCGGCGACCCGTTCCCCAGCCAGAACCCCAACGTGGCCAGCGAAAGCCCGATCACGATCGGCACGAACACCCCGGAGATCCGGTCGGCCAACCGCTGAACAGCGGCCTTCCCGTTCTGGGCGTCCTCCACCAACCGCGCCATCTGCGCCATCTGCGTATCAGCCCCGACCCGAGTAGCCCGTACTACGAGCCGCCCGCCGGCGTTGACGGTCGCCCCGACAACGGCATCGCCCTCACCGACCTCCACCGGCACCGACTCGCCGGTCAGCATCGACGCGTCCACCGCGCTCGACCCCGTGACGATCACGCCATCGGTCGCGATCTTCTCGCCCGGCCGCACCACGAACTCGTTGCCCACCGCAAGTTGATCGGCCGGGATCCGTACCTCGACCCCACCCCGAAGTACCGCGACGTCCTTGGCCCCCAACTCCAGCAGCGCCTTCAGTGCAGCACCAGAAGACCGCTTGGCGCGGGCCTCGAAGTACCGTCCCGCCAGGATGAACGTCGTCACCCCGGCCGCGACCTCGAGATAGATCTCCTCCGCCCCGCTACCCCGCGACGGGATCAACGTGAACGGCATCTTCATCCCCGGCGCTCCCGCCTCGCCGAGGAACAACGCATACAGCGACCAGATGAAAGAACTCAGCACCCCGACCGAGATCAACGTGTCCATCGTCGCGGCCCCGTGCCGCAGATTCGTCCAAGCCGCCTTGTGGAACGGCCACGCCGCCCACGTCACCACCGGCGCGGCCAGCGTCAGCGAAGCCCACTGCCAGGAGTCGAACTGCAACGCCGGAATCATGCCCAAGGCAATCACCGGTACGGCGAGCGTGATGCTCGCGATCAACCGCTCCCGCAAGGGCTTCAGCTCATCGACCGGCTCGGGCCCGTCGGTGACAGGGGGAGTGGGCAGCGAAGCGGTGTAGCCGGTCGCCTCGACCGTCGCGACGAGATCGTCGGTACTGATGCCTTCGGCGAACGTCACCTTAGCCTTCTCGGTGGCGTAGTTGACGGTCGCCGTGACGCCTTCCATCCGGTTGAGCTTCTTCTCGACCCGGTTGGCGCAGGAGGCGCACGTCATGCCACCGATGAGGAGCTCGACGGAGTGGTCCGGTGTGGTCATTGCTGGGCCTCCTTTCAGTGGCCGTGCGGAGATTCTTCGCCCGCGCCGGGCAGTTCGCTGGGTGGCACGATCGCCGTACCGTCGCTGGTCACGTTCACCGTGAACTCAGCGGTCCGCACCTTGCCCGCGTGCTGGAAGTCGAGGAACAGGCTGTACGTCCCAGCCGTCGGGAAGGTGGTCCCGAACTCGATCTCCGGGCCGCCCTTCATCCCGGCCTTGGCCTCCATCGACGGATGCGTGTGCAGGTAGGCGAGATCGCCGCCGCGCAACGACACGAGATGTCCGAAGGCCCCGAGGTACGGCTGGAGATCGGTGATCGGCTTGCCGCCCTTGGTGATGCTGAAGGTCAGCGAGGACTCCTTGCCGGCAACAGGCTTCCCGGCCAGTGTGATGTCGTAGCCGTCGACCGAGTAGACACTGGCCGGCTCGTTCAGCGGCACCGGGATGTACAGCCCGGAAACGTTGACGTCGGCACCCAGCGTCAGAGTCTTGCCCAGCGCGGAGGGCTGGAAGTCGGTGAAGATCCGCCACTGCCCGCCAGCGGTGAACGTGAACGGAATGCTCCAGACCCCATCGGCAGAACGCGTCGGATGCACATGATGGAACCCGGACAGATCCCGCCGGACGACGATCAGATGCAGATCCTTCTCGTGCGTCTTCGTGTACTGCGTCACCGGCTTGCCGTCCGGCCCCTGGATGGTGAAGGCCAGCGTCTGCGCTTTACCCGGCTGGAAGAAGGTGTTCCGAGGTACCAACGTGTAGCCCGACTGGGAGACCGCGAGCCCAGGCGGCTGAGCACTCGCCTCGGAGTGCCCGGCGCCATGCGCATCAGCCGGCTCCTCCGACGGCATCCCGCTCATCCCGTCGCCACCGCCGCCATGCGAGTCGGCGGCCGGTGCCGGGTCGGCTGCCGCGACCGGGTCGACCGCGGAGCCGAGCGCGAAGGCGGCGGCGAATGCCAGCGCCAGTGCGCCGGCGAACGCGCCGAGCCGGACCGCGACAGCCCTGGTCATGCGCCTGAGCCGGCCAGCTCGTAGCCGGCCTCGTCGACGGCTTCGCGGACGGCAGCGTCGTCCAGGGCAGCCTCACTGGTCACGTGAACGGCGGAAGTACCGCCCGCGTTGAGGTCGATCTTGACCTCCTGGACGCCCGGCAGTTTGCCGAGCTCCTCGGTGACGGCGGCGCTGCAGTGGCCGCAGGTCATCCCGTTGACGGAGTACGTGGTGGTGGTCATAGCGGTGCTCCTAGCTTGAAAGTTCTTCTGAGGTTCAGCTGCGGACGAGCCGGGCGATCGCGTCGGAGGCCTCGCGGACCTTCTCCTCCGCCTCCACCCCGCCCCGCTGCGCGGCCTCGACCACGCAGTGCGACAGGTGCTCGTCGAGCAGCTCGAGGGAGAAGGACTGCAGCGCCTTGGTGGCCGCCGACACCTGGGTGAGGATGTCGATGCAGTACTTGTCCTCCTCGACCATCCGCTGCAGGCCACGCACCTGGCCCTCGATCCGGCGCAGCCGCTTCAGGTGGCTGGACTTCTCCGAGGTGTATCCGTGCACGTGCTCGGCGTTCTCTTCGGTGGTCATGGCGGTCCTCTTCTCCCAACTGCTACCCCTGCGGGGTATGTCGACAGGCAAAAAAGTACCCCCTATGGGTATCCGATGCAAGTCCACGGCGGATACCCATAGGGGGTAATGAAGAATTACAGCCCCAGCTCGGTCAAACCAGGGTGATCGTCCGGCCGCACTCCGGGGGCGTCCCAGTGGAACAGCCGGTCGCTCTCGTCGATCGCCTGGTCGTTGATGCTCGCCCGGCGGACCCGCATCAGCCCGTTCTCGTCGAACTCCCAGTTCTCGTTACCGTGCGACCGATACCACTGGCCGGCCGCGTCGTGGCTCTCGTAGACGAACCGGACCGCGATCCGGTCGCCGGTGAACGCCCACAGCTCCTTGATCAGCCGGTAGTCCAGCTCGCGCGCCCACTTCTGGGTCAGGAACTCGACCACCTCGTCCCGGCCGTTCACGAAGGTGTCCCGGTTCCGCCAATAGGTGTCCGGCGTGTACGCCAGCGAGACGGCGGCCGGATCCTGCTTGTTCCAGGCGTTCTCCGCGGCCCGGACCTTCTGGATCGCCGTCTCCTCGGTGAACGGGGGCAGCGGGGGTCGAGCGTTCACAAGCACTCCTCGTTGGTCGACTGTATCCATTGAAGCTTGTACCAGCGTGAACGCCGCAGGACCCTCCGGGCAACCAGAATCATGAAAGCGATCCGTTACGACAGCCCGGAGGCTGACATCGGTACACACGGGGGAGGATCCGAGCTGGAGTTCGGCGAACTGTTCGATGCCTATGCCGCGCCGCTGCACCGGTACCTGGCCCGCCGGGTCGGCCCCGACCATGCCCACGACCTGGTCAGCGAGACCTTTCTCGCCGCCTTCAAGCAACGCGAGACCTACAACCCCGAGACTGCGGCCGTCCGCAGCTGGCTCTACGGCATCGCGACCAACCTGGCCCGCCGCCACGTCCGCCAGGAGGTCCGGGGCCTCAAAGCGACAGCCCGCGCCGACAACACGGCGTACCAGCCCTCTCACGACGGCCAAGTCGCGGACCGCGTCGACGCCCAGGCGATGGCTCGCCAGATCGCTCCAGCGATCGCAGAGCTGTCCGACGGCGATCGAGACGTCCTCCTGCTGACGTCCTGGTCCGAGCTGACCACCGTGGAGGTCGCCGAAGCACTGGACATCCCGGTCGGCACCGTCCGATCCCGCCTGCATCGCATCCGACGGCTGCTGCGCACGCACGCCGCCACCGCTCACCTGACTGCCACTCCGGAGGCGATCCACCATGACTGAAGACAAGCTGATCGACCTGTGGTCCGAGGATGAGCTCGACCGTGCCCTCGGCGCCCTGCACGACGACGTACCGACAGACCCGACCCGGCTCGAGGCGTCCCGCGCCACGTTTCTGGCGGCCATCGATCGTCCCGTACGCCGCAAGCGCCGAAGCTGGGCCTATGCCCTGACAGCGGCCGCCGCCGTCACCACCCTCGTAGTCGGAGGCTTCCTGGTCACCACCAACTCGCCCGGTGGGACCGCCGAGGCCAAGGCCGAGCTCAACTCCGCCGCCGACCACGTGGTCGCCAAGGACCCGGTCATCCCACCCGGCAAGTACCGCTACCGGGTCAGCCACGGCTGGGTCTGGGGCTTCACCGAGACAGGCCCGAACGAGGGCGTCACCTATCTCGAAGAGCAACTGACCGAGACCTGGATCCCGGCCGACCGCACCCAGGAGTGGATGCAGCGCAGCAGCAACACCGGCCACCGGAAGCTGCTCCAGGGCACGCAGCAGCAGCTCGATATGGTCGCCAAGCTGATGGACGACAACGCGCCTCCCGTAGTACTGCGGGCCAGGTGTGGCGACTTCTATCTCGACAAAGGGCAGCAGCCCTGCACGAGGGCCGGTGGCTGGCAGGACCCGACGCCGGAGTGGGCTGCCGGCCTGCCGAGCGACCCGAAGGCGCTCTACAAGCGGCTGAAGAAGGATGCGCCCCGCAACAGCCGAGGCGAGACCGAACTGCTCGTCTACGCAGCCGACGCGCTCCGGACCGGCCAGGTACCGGCCAACGTGCGGTCGACGCTGTACCGGGCCCTGGGCAACCTCAACCACCTCGAGGTCTCGGACCGTGCGGTCAACCTGGACGGCAAGGTCGGCATCGCCTACGGCAGTGACGACGGCAAGGAACGCCAGGAGATCATCATCGACCCACGCACCGGCGACTACATCGGTGAACGCCAGGTCGTCACCAGCGGCGACAAGCGCGGCCAGGTGATCGGCTTCAGCTCGGTCACCAGCAGCATCGTCGATCGGATCGGTGAGCGCCGGTAGCCGCAACGGAGCAACAAACCCGGCGGGGTGGACGTCATCCTCTGCAAGGATGAGCGTCCCCCTCGCCGAGGGGGTTCTGAGGGAGAGGGGCGGCATGCCTGAGCTGGCTGTTCGCACGCAGGCGCTGCGGAAGACGTACCGGACCAGGCGGGGCAAGCGGGTGGTCGCGGTGCAGGGGCTCGATCTGGAGGTTCCGATCGGCGGGGTGCACGGGTTCCTCGGGCCGAACGGCTCCGGCAAGACGACCTCGATCCGGATGCTGCTCGGGCTGGTCCGGGCCGACGCCGGCACGATGACCGTGTTCGGCCAGGTGGTACCGGACCGACTGCCCGACGTGGTCGGCCGGGTCGGCGCGATCGTCGAGTCGCCGAAGTTCTTCCCGTCGTTCAGCGGCCGGAAGAACCTCGAGCTGCTCGCCGACGCGATCGGTGCGCCCCGCAAGCGGGTCGGCGAGGTGCTGGAGGAGACCTCGCTGAACGAGCGCGGCAAGGACCGGTTCAAGACCTACTCGCTCGGGATGAAGCAGCGGCTGGCGATCGCGGCCACGCTGCTCAAGCAGCCCGACCTGCTGATCTTCGACGAGCCGACCAACGGCCTCGATCCGGCCGGCATCCGGGAGATCCGCGAGACGATGCGCGGGCTGGGGGAGCAGGGCCGCACGGTCCTGGTCAGCAGCCACATCCTGGCCGAGGTCGAGCAGGTCGCGGACACCGTCTCGATCATCGGGCACGGCCGGTTGCTCGCCTCCGGCACCGTCGCCGAGGTGATCGGCGGCAGCGGCAAGTCCACCGTGAAGATCGGCGTGGACCAACTGGACAAGGCCGCGTCGATCCTGACCGCGTCAGGCCTGACAGTACGGGCCGAAGGCAACTACCTCTTCGTCGACGGCGCCGAGCACTCGGCCGAAGTCACCAGAAGGCTGGCCCAACAGGAGTTGTACGTGTCCGAGCTGGTCCCGGTCCGCGCCGACCTGGAGTCCGTCTTCCTCGAACTGACCGCCGACGAGGGACTGGGAGGCGACCAGTGATCCGCCTCACCGGAGTCGAGCTCCGCCGGCTGGCCTCGCGCCGGCTCGCGATCATCGGCGTCGCCGCCGTCCTGATCATCACCGCCTTCCTGCTGTTCGCCACCTGGCGCGATTCCCGGCCGTTGTCGGCGGCGGAGCAGCAGCAGAACCAGGTCTACTTCGAGCAGGCGCAGAAGGACTGGGAGCTGCACGGCGAGCAGTACCAGAAGGACTGCGAGGCCTCGTACGCCTCGGCGCCCGACCCGAAGCCCGCGTTGAAGGACTTCTGCCCGGGCCCGCCGACGATCGAGCAGTACGGCAAGCCGAAGAACGTGTTCTCCGAGCTGATGCCGACCATGTTGCAGGGGTTGTCCTACCTGCTGGTGGCGATGGCGTTCCTGATCGGGGCCAGTTTCGTCGGGGCCGAGTTCAGCAGTGGGGCGATCGGCAACTGGCTCACGTTCGAGCCGCGCCGGATGCGCGTCTACGCCAGCAAGCTGGCCGGCGCCGGGATCGGGCTCGCCCCGGTGGCGGTGGTGATCACCGCGATCCTGGTGTTCGGGACGTACCTGATCATCGACAAGCTCGGCATCACGGCCGGTACGACGGGCAAGGTCTGGGGCAACCTGGCCGAGACGTCGGGGCGGGTCGTGCTGATGACGGCGATCGGGGCGGCGATCGGTGGTGCCGTCGGGCTGTTGCTGCGGCATACGGCTGCTGCGATCGGGGTCGTGATGGCGTACGTAGTACTGGTCGAAGGTGTGTTCGGTGGGTTCCTGACCCAGGTGCAGCCGTGGTTGATCCGGCTCAACTTCGACGCCTTCGTGCTGCACGGGACGACGTACTACGTGGAGAAATGCGCCACCGGCCAGGACGGCAGCTACAACTGCAACTCGGTCGAGAAGCATCTGTCCTTCGAGCACGGCGCCTGGTACCTGAGCATCGGTGCCGTCGTCATCATCGCGATCGGGGCGCTGGTCTTCCGCCGTCGCGACGTCAACTAGCTGTCTGCCGCCTGCGGCGTAGCAGCGAGAACAGCGCAAGACCACCGGTGATCAAGATGGATCCACCGGCGGCCGCCAGGCCGAGCTCGAGGCCTGGCGGCCGGAAGCCACAGTGGATCTTCTGGCTCGGTCCTGGCAGTTGCACGGCGATCAGCCCACCGAACTCGCCCGCGTCCTGCGCCTTGCCGCCGTCGACCGAGCAACGCCAGCCGTCCGTCCGCGGCACCGCGACCACCGCAAGCCCTGTACTCCCGGGCTTCAGCGTCGCGTCGATCGAATGGCCGCCGGTCTTCACATCCGTGGCCCCAGCGGCTCGAAGAGCGGCGACAGCCTTCGTCAGCTTGGCCTCGTCGAGGCAGCCGATCGCCCCGCTCACCGGGAGCGCGTACGGCGAGACGAGAATCTTGAGCTCGATGACCGCGACCCCGTTCGCCGGCGTCTTACCCACCTCGAGCACCGCGCTGCTCGTGTTGCTGCCCGGTCGCTTGGTGGCGATCAGGTTCCGCCACTCGCTGTCTGCGCCGATCCGCGCCTGCCCACCGGTGCGCGGCAGGCTCAGGTACACGGTCGAGCCGACCGGGCACGAGGCCGTCAACGTGACCAGTCCGGGCTCGATCCGGCGCCCGCGATACTTCGGTACGTCGTACACCTGAGCGCCCAAAAGTCTTTCCTGATAAGCGAAGACGCTATCCGGCTCAGGCGCGCCGTCAGCCGGCTTCGGCTGAACCCGGACGAGCGGCGGCACCTCGGCGCGCTTGATGGTCCCGTCCTCGAGGCGCGCGCCGATGGAGAAGATCGCGTCCGTGACCGGGTTGTCGAGCTCGAGCGACGCCCGCCCGTACCCCTGCCAGCCGAAGCCGAGGTTGGTCAGCGTGTGGTTCAGACTCGCGGGCAGCAGGCTGCTGTAGTAGCCGGGTCCCTGGCCACCCAGCAGCACCGGGTCGTTCGGCGTCAGCGACGTGCCGGGATCAGTCCGGTACTTCGGCCAGTCGCCCGCCTCGCGTACCTTGTCGGCCAGGTCGCTCTGCTGCGCGCCCCACGGCTCCGCGGAGGCGGTGAGCACCTTGTTGCGCTCGTGATCGACCACGATCGCCGTCCAGGCCAGCTCGACGCCCATTGCGCCGATGACCAGCACGGCGCCGACGATCGCGACCAGCCGTGCCTGCCCGAAGTACCGGATCGCCAGCAGAACGGCGAGTAGGAGGCCGCCCGAGCAGCTCAGCACGATGATGCTGCCGTTGGTGAGCAGGGGGCTGTGCTGCGTGCAGATCGCGAGGGTGACGACGAGTGCCGTGCCGCCGAGCAGCGCGATCCAGCTCGGCGTGCGGTCGGCGACGGACAGCCAGGCAGCGATGACGAGAATCGCGCAGAGCACGAAGCCTTCGCGGTACTGGCTGCCGTTCGGGGTGTCGAAGCCGTGCCACATGTCGTGGGTCGGCTTCCACAGGAACGAGGCGCCGACGAGGACCGCCAGCAGGGTCCAGGCGATCCGCGTGACGGCTCGGACGGATCCGTTGAACGGGAGGGTCGCGGCGAGCAGCAGGGCCGCAGTACCGACGTACAGGCCGGCACTGCGGGAGACGCCTTCGGTCAGTGGCAGGAGGCGTGAGAAGAAGCTCTCCAGCGAGACCGGGACGAAATGGCCGGACGGCGACGGCGCCGCGAGCGCGTTGGTCTTGAAGACGGGGATCAGGACTGGCGTCGACAGGGCCAGGCCGAGAATCATCGTGAGCGCGTGCCGCAGCAGGCCGCGCAGCCGGTCGGCCCAGGCGAGCTCGCTGGTCAGGACCCGAACGATCAGGATCAGGCTGGCCGCGATCGTCGCCATGTAAGCGGTGTAGAAGTTGGACACCCAGAACACGCCGACCACGAGCACGCTCAGGATCCGGTGCTTGCGCTGCAGCGACCACTCGCCGACCAGACACAGCATCGGCAGCGCGATCAGCCCGTCGAGCCACATCGGCACGTACGCCGCGTCGTCGATCGCCCACCCACACAGCCCGTACGACGCGCCGAGTACCGCCGCGAGCCACCACGGCCCGGGCTTCATCCGCCGTAGCAACGCCGCCATTGCAGCGGCCGCCAACGCAAGTTTGAGTGTGGTGATGACGAAGACCGCGAGATCGATGTCGTCGCGCGGGAACAGCACCACCAGCAGCGAAAGCGGACTGCCGAGATCGACCCCGAAGTCGGCGAGGAACCCGACCCCGAATCCGCTCTGCCAGTTGAACAACAGGTCGCCCTGGGCGTTGCCCGTCAGGACATCCCACAGGTGCGCGAAGAACGGGATGTACTGCACGCCGAGGTCGTTCGTACTGCGTGAGGCCTGCCCGAAGGGGAACGTGCCGCGGAACATCCCGGCCACCATGAAGCCGACAGCAGCCACCGCTCCCGCGACCCACGCCTCGGGTGCCGGGATTCTTGCCTTCGGCATCGCGCTCCCCTCTACCGCGCGCCAGGCTACACTCCTGGCCAGGTCGTTGGATCTCTCCTGGAGTGCAATGCGGTTGACGCTGGTGGTTCCCTGTTTCAACGAAGCCGACGTGATCGCCCGGTTCCACGAGGCGGTCAGCCGGGAGCTGACCGGGACCCACGAACCGTACGAGATCATCTACGTCGACGACGGCAGCAAGGACGGCACGCTCGACGCGGTGATCGAGATCGCCCGCGCCGACCCGGCCGTCCGGTACCTGTCCTTCAGCCGGAACTTCGGCAAGGAGGCCGCCATGCTGGCCGGTCTGCGGCACGCCGGTGGCGACGCGGTGATCCTGATGGACGCGGATCTGCAGCACCCGCCGGAGCTGATCGGCCGGATGCTCGAACTGCACACCAAGGGTTTCGACCAGGTGATCGCGCGCCGGACCAGGGCCGGCGACCCCGCGACCCGGACGCTGCTCGCCCGGACGTATTACTGGCTGATCAATCGCTGGGCCGATGTCGAGCTGATGGACGGCGTCGGCGACTTCCGGCTGATCTCGCGGCGCGCGGTCGACGGGCTGCTGAAGCTGGAGGAGAACAACCGGTTCTCCAAGGGGCTGTTCGCCTGGATCGGGTTCGACTCGATCATCTTCGAGTACGAGAACGTCCAGCGCGAGGGCGGTGGGCGCAGCCGGTGGTCGTTCCGCAAGCTGTTCGAGTACGGGCTGGACGGGTTGCTGTCGTTCAACAACAAGCCGCTGCGGGCCGCGATCTACGTCGGCATGCTGCTCACGACCGTCGCGGTGCTCTATGCGATCTGGGTGATCGTGGTGGCGGCGACGCAGGGCGTGGAGATGCCCGGCTACGTCACGCTGATCGCGGCGATCACCGGGCTGGGCGGCTTGCAGATGGTGATGCTCGGGGTGATCGGCGAGTACATCGGGCGGATCTACTACGAGACCAAGCAGCGGCCGCATTACCTGGTCAAGGAGAGCAACCTGACGCCGCCGGGGGTCATCCTGGGTGGGGCGAGCACATCGACGTACAAGCTGCACAGCCATACCGACGAAGTACGGCTCGACCGGGATTGAAAAACGGGCCCTGGGTAGACAACCCAGGGCCCGCGTTCCAGTGGATCAGGCAGTCAGACGCTCTTCGGTCGAAGCCGAGAACAGGTGCAGCTTGTCGGTCTGCGCCTCGAGGTGGATCAGCGAGCCCTTCTCGACGTTCATCCGGGCGCCGATCTTGGCCACGATCTGCTGGTGGTTGCCGTCGTGCTCGGCGGTGCCGTAGAGGAACGCGTCAGCGCCGAGCTCCTCGATCACGGCCACCTTCACCGGCAGGCCGGTGTCGGAGACCTTGAAGGCCTCCGGACGGACGCCGATCGACACGGTCTTGTCGCTGCCGGCCTTGGCCAGGATGTCGCGGGAGACCGGGATGGTGTAGTCGCCGAGCTTGGCGCCGCCGTCGACCAGGTCGGCGGTCAGCAGGTTCATCGCGGGCGAGCCGATGAAGCCGGCCACGAACAGGTTCTTCGGGTTGTCGTACAGGTTCAGCGGGGTGTCGACCTGCTGGAGCAGACCGTCCTTGAGCACCGCGACCCGATCGCCCATCGTCATCGCCTCGACCTGGTCGTGGGTGACGTAGACGGTGGTGACGCCGAGACGCTGCTGCAGCTCGGCGATCTGGGTACGGGTCTGGACCCGCAGCTTGGCGTCGAGATTCGACAGCGGCTCGTCCATCAGGAAGACCTGCGGGTTACGCACGATCGCGCGACCCATGGCGACACGCTGACGCTGACCACCGGACAGGGCCTTCGGCTTGCGGTCCAGGTACTCCTCGAGGCCGAGCAGCTTGGCGGCCTCCTGGACCCGCTTGGCGCGGTCCTCCTTGGAGACACCCTGCATCTTCAGCGCGAAGCCCATGTTGTCCGCGACCGACATGTGCGGGTACAGGGCGTAGTTCTGGAACACCATCGCGATGTCCCGCTCTTTCGGCGGGCGGTGGGTGACATCGCGGTCGCCGATGTAGATGGAGCCCTCGTTGACCTCTTCGAGGCCCGCGAGCATCCGCAGCGAGGTGGACTTGCCACAACCGGACGGGCCGACGAGGACCATGAACTCGCCGTCCTCGATCTCGAGGTTGAGCTTGTCGACGGCGGGCGTCTCAGAACCGGGGTAGACCCGGGTCGCCGCCTTGAACGAGACAGTAGCCATGACTGTGTACCTTCCTTCACCGGCAGGAACGTGCCGGACGATCCGAGTAAAGGCCCCCAGGCGGGGGTGGGCCCATCCTCACCTGAGCGACAGCTCCTGACAAGGTGTACGGCGTGTGACATGTCCGGTTTGTTCACGTGGTGGACACTTCTGCGCAGGTCTTGTCTGCAATTTCTTGCAACATCTTGCTGCAAGTTCAGTGACCGGTGGGTAAGGTGCCGCCGTGAGCAGTAGAGCGAGGCTGGCGGACATCGCGGTCAAGGCCGGCGTCAGCGAGGCGACGGTGTCCCGGGTCCTGAACGGCAAACCGGGCGTCGCGGAAGAGACCAGACAGGCGGTACTGACCGCGCTCGACGTACTGGGCTTCGAACGCCCGACCCGGCTGCGCCGCCGCTCGGCCGGTCTGATCGGGCTGGTGATGCCGGAACTGATCAACCCGATCTTCCCCGCCTTCGCCCAGGTGATCGAGTCGGCGCTGTCCCAGCGCGGCTACACCCCGGTCCTGTGCACGCAGTCCCCATCGGGCGCGACCGAGGAGGAGTACGTCGAGATGCTGCTCGAACGCGGCGTCTCCGGCATCATCTTCGTCTCCGGCCTGCACGCCGACACCGGCGCCGACCACGCCCGCTACCAGTCCCTGGTCGACCGCAACTTGCCGGTCGTCTTCGTCAACGGCTGGCTCCCCGGCGTCGAGGCCCCCTTCGTCTCCTCCGACGAGCACGCCGCGATGGAACTGGCCGTCTCCCATTTGGTTGCCCTAGGCCACCGACGGATCGGCTTCGCGTCCGGCCCCGAACGCTTCATCGTCGTCCAACGCAAACTGGCCGGCTACCGCACCGCCATGAAAGCCCAACTGGGCTTGACCGATGACGACCTCTCCGACCTGGTCCAACTCAGCATGTTCGGCGTAGAAGGCGGCCAAGCCGCAGCCCAACGCCTCCTGGACGCCGGTGTCAGCGCCATCGTCTGCGGCTCCGACATGATGGCCCTGGGCACAATCCGAGCCGCCCGCCAACGCGGCCTCTCCGTCCCCACCGACATCTCGGTCGTCGGCTACGACGACGCCCCCATGATGGAGTTCACCGACCCACCCATGACCACAGTCCGCCAACCCGTCCAGGCAATGGGCCTAGCCGCAGTACAAGCCCTCCTGGAAGAAGTCCGCGGCCACACCACCCCCCACACAGAATTCCTCTTCCGCCCAGAACTAGTAGTCCGCAACACCACCGGCCCCCACCACCCCGCACAGGGGTAAGAGCGAAGGACAAGACCGAATAGTGCGCCACCCGACCTGTGGTCGGCCGGAGTGCCGCGCCGCGCCGCCGCTCAGCGATGAAACAGGAACGTAGAACGCGCCGTCGCGCAGAGACCAACAGGTGAGCTCGCGAGCCTACGAACCACGGCCAGAGCAAGCGCGCGGCAGTAAGAACAAGACGAGAAGCACAAGAACAGAAGAGACGGTGCGCCCGGCCCCGTGACTGGTCTAGGCGGTGCCGCGCTTCCGGTCAGCGGTGGGTAGCAACAACGCGCCGTGCTGAGACTCTGCGATCGAGCTTGCTGTCGGCAGCGGTGAGGGCCAGGAACAAGAGAGATCTTGTCGCGTCGAGAGATCCATCGGGTTGAGCCGCGAGAGCACGATGAAGCGCGGCGGCAATTTCGCCGGCGGATGATGAGTTCCACGCCAATGAGCACCTTCGCCCCGTCGTCGCCACCGGATGACGACGAGGCGCCTCCATCCCCGCAGGACGAGAACGGGATGGATGCTCTCTCTGTGGTTGCCCGCGATGTCGACGGTGTTATCCGTCGTCGTGGATGGGGTGGGTGCCGTTGTGGTCGACGCGGAATCGGTAGCCGTGGGGGGTGGTCCATTCGGTGGCGTTGCCGTTGGTGTGTTCGGTCCAGCCGGCGAAGGTCTTGATTCGGTGGCTGCGTCGGCGGAGCGGTCGCAGGTTGGTGGTGCTGGTCTGGCCTGCGGGTCCGTTGGGGTCGTAGGGGATGACGTGGTCGAGGTCGGTCCGGTTGGTGGTCTCGCCCGGCCCGTACGGAAACTGTTCGACCGGGTAGGTGAGCTTGACCCGCTCGCGCATCCAGCCGGGGATCTCGTAGGCGTTGACGTTGTAGCCCTCGTTGAGATCGATGACCGGCTGGACCACGACCCGGTCATAGCCGACGAGTTCGGCGAGCTTCGCGTAGACGGGCCCGAAACGCTCAATGCGCATGGTTCCCTGACCGGCGAGCAGGGTCTCGTCGGTGAGGTGGACGTAGAGCTTGATCTTGCCGGGTCTGGTCGCGGGGATTCCGGCTTTGTGGGCGGCGGTTTTGAGGGCGAAGAGTTTGGCGGCGAGGTTGTCGCGTGCTGCAGCATCCATGGCGGTGATGAGGGTGTCGGCCATGGTGGGGTCGAGTGGTTCCACGCGGGGTCGGCGTAGCCGGTTCCCGTCAGGTTCGGTGTTCATGCCGGGCTCGTCGAGCCAGCAGGGTTCCTCGGCCTGGCATGGCATCTCGGCCGGCATGGCTTCGGCCGGCTCTGTGCGGGTAGTCGAGGCGAGTTCTGAGACTGCCTGTCCGTGTAGCCGGTCCGAGGGGTTGTGGATGCTTGCGGACAGATCCCGGGGCCCCAAGTCGGTAGCGCCGGTGGACGACGCCGCAGATTCCTCGGCGCGCATGGTGTTCGGGGTGGAGCAGCCTGCGGTGTCTGATGTGGAGGTGGGTGCGTCGGCGGGGTTGGTTGTGCTCTCCGCAGGTTCTGGGGTGGTGGTGGGCTGGTGGGTGGCGAGGTACTGGGCTACCTGGAGGAAGAGATGGGACAGGGAGGGGTCGGCCATGATGCTGAAGGCGCGGGCTCGCTGGGCCTGGCGTGGGGCGGGGCCTTCGAGGTTGTTGAGGGCGTCGGCCATCTGGTCGATGGTGGCGTCGAAGAAGATGACCGAGCCGGTGTCGGCTTTCACGACGATGGTTGAGGTGCCGTGGTCGTCGGAGCGGCCGAGGTAGACGCCGCGTTCGCGGGCTTTCTGTTCGGCGGCGGCTTTGGCGGTCTCGGGGTCGGCTTCCCAGAGGGCGGCTTTGATGATGTTGCGGAGCTGGATCGGGCCGACGGTGTTGATGATGGGGGCGACGCGGGTGTCGACGATGGCGGCGGCGTCGACCGATAGGTGCATCGAGGCGGTGGCGGCTTCGCGGGCGCGCCAGGGGATGGCTTCGCGGGCCAGGACGCGGTCCCAGATCAGCGGGAGGCGGTGGCGCAGGGCGAGGGCTTGGCCGAGGGTCTTCGCGGCGGTCTCGATCGAGAGGCCCAGGACGACGCCGTACTCGGCGACGGCGAACTCGGCGATGCCGGGACAGCCGGGGCCGCCGGGGTGCAGGGCGCGTTCGGCGCCGGGGCAGGACTGGTCGGCAGGGATCATCGCCGGGTCGGGGTGCAGGTCGGCGTAGTGGACGGCGAGCAGGAGGCGCTGGATGCCGGCTTCGTGTTCGTCGGCCTGGGCCCGCGCGGAAGCGGCCAGCGTCTCCGCTGTGTCCCACGCGACCACATCACTCTCGAACATGCGTTCGATACTACGCTCCGTGAGTGGGCGGTGCAAATCGCTGAAGGAGCTGGATTCCCTTGCTTATAAAGGACTCCGGCTCGGATCCGTCCCCTGCCGGGCGGGTCCGAGCCGGAGGCTTGGGGGAGTTAGGTCACTTGGAGGTGTGGAAGGCGGCCTTTGAGTTGAGGGTGGTTAGGCCGTTGGCCCAGAGGGAGTTGACCTGGGCTCGTTCGTTGGCGTCGGGGTTGGGGTTGGTGCATGAAGGGCCGGGGCCGCCGCCCGACATCAACTCGCTGCAGGGGCCGGAGTAGTGGTCGGGGAGGCCTAGGACGTGGCCGGTTTCGTGGGCGGTGATTCTCAGGGGGTCGTACTGCTGGGCCTGGGCGTAGTCCAGGAAGACGTAGCCGCTGCCGTGGCCGTCTGTTGAGGCGTAGGAGCCGCGGGGGTCGTTGCCCTCGGTGTAGTAGAAGTCGTAGTTGCTTCCCTCGACCAGGGTGACGTTGCTGACCGAGGAGTTCCAGATCGAGGTGCTGGAGGCGATCTGGGAGGCGAAGGTCGGGGCGTCGACCGCGTAGGTGAGGGTGACGGCGGCGAGCTTGTTGCCGGACTTGGCCTGCTTGGCCTTCACGGACCTCATCACCGCGTCGTAGAAGGCCTTGGTGGCGGCCTGGTCCTGGGGCGATCCGGTGTACGTCGAGACGTGGCTTGCCTGGGCCGGCTCTGGGGCTGGTGCAGCAGCGGCGTAGGCAGGGACGGCGAGGGCGGCTGCGGCCAGCCCGGCCAGGGAAGTCAGGATACGGCGATGCGACATGGGAGGGCCTCACTCCGTGATCTGTGGCGGAAAGCGACCGGCGGATTACTGATCGCTACAGATCGGCAGCTTGCCAAGTCCGGCGGAATTCCACACCAGAACGGGAGAAAGGAAGGGGTTAACCCTCGTTCGCCGGGGCCGGCGGTATGACTGTCATAACTCGCCGGGTATGCCGACGTTCAGAATGCGGGCGCCCGGTCCACGCTCGGCCAGCCGGTCGGCCTTGTTGTAGAGGTTGCAGCGCTGCAGGCTCAGGCAGCCACAGCCGATGCAACCGTCGAGGTCGTCGCGGAGCCGCTCGAGCTCGGCGATCCGGTCGTCCAGCCGGCTGCGCCAGGACTTCGACAGCCGGCTCCAGTCGGCCCGGGTCGGAGTACGGTCGTCAGGCAACGAATCCAGTGCGGACTTGATCTCGGCCAGCGCCAGGCCGACCCGTTGCGCGGCCTGGACGAAAGCGATCCGCCGCAACGTACTGCGCAAGTACTGCCGCTGGTTCCCGGCGGTCCGTCGGGAGGCGATCAGCCCCTGGTCCTCGTAGAACCGCAAGGCCGACGCGGCGACACCCGAACGATGGGCGATCTCGCCGATCGACAGCCAGTGGTCCTTGCTGGGAATGGTCTCCTCCGCCATACCTTCACAGTAGATCGCCCACACAAGAGCTGAAGGACGCTTGAGCCTCAGTCCTGCAACAGTGCCAGCCGATCGACGATGGTCGCCAACAGCCCGTCAGGCCAGGGAAACAACGACGCCGCCGTCTGCAGCTGCGCGAAACCATGCAACCCAACCCAAAGAGCGGCCGCATCCACCCTCGCATCCTTACTGGCCGACCGGCCGGCAGCTGCGCAATCGGCAACGGCTTCGGCCAGTACGCCGAAAGCCCCCATCCCCAGCCCGTCGACCTCCGCAGCCAACCCCGGCACCCGCTCGATCGACCCCGGCGCGTCCCAAGCAGCCCCGAACAAGATCCGGTACCGCCCCGGCAACCGCACAGCAAAATCCAAGTACGCCGCGCAGACCGCCCGTAACCGCTCAACCGGATCGCCCGGCCGTGCAGCCGAAGCCCCCGAGCCGGCTGCCGCGTCATCGTCCGAGCCGGCGGAAGCCTCCCGCAGCAACCGTTCCAGCTCCGCGAACCCGTCCTGCGCGACCGCCAGCAGAATCGACTCCCGATCCGCGAAGTGCGAGTAGATCGACGGCGCCGTGATCCCCGCCTCCCGGGCCACCGCGCGCAACGTCACGCTCTGCTCCGTACCACCGTCCAGCAGCCGCGTCGCCGCGCTGACGATCTCCTCCCGCAGCTGAGCCCCCTCGCCGCGCTTGTTCCGCTCGCGCCCCTTCGAAGTCATGTCGATCACTTTACACTCGTTTACTCAACCCGTAAGGTTACGGCTGTAAGGTTACGCAAGTTAACCCAGGGAGCAGCCATGACCACCGCCCGTACGCCGAAGTCCGTCCTGATCTCCGCCGCCGCCGTCCCAGTCCTGGTGATCGGCCAGTTCTCGATGCTCGCCATCGTCCCCGTCGCGCTCGTGCTCGCCGGCGCGCTGCGTAATACAGCCCTGCGATCGCTCCGCCCCTGGGCAGCTCTGCTCGCCGTCGTCTACGCGATTCCCCTGGTCCTGTGGGCGATCGGACCCGATCGCGCACCCAGCCTGTCGAAGGACATGGCCCCCGTTTTCGTCCCACTGATCTCCGCCGCCGCCGTCGCGGTGGTCGTTGCCCTCGTCGCCCGAAGCCGGCGGTCACCGGCCGTGGTCAAGGGCTGAGCTGATTTCGGGTATGCTTAGAGGCGTCGGTGCGCGAGTCGCGTCACCAGAGCATTTCCCAGGCGCTCCGACCCGTCGGTTTCAGCATCCCGCTGATGGACCACCGGCGACATGGGTGCAATCCGCGATAGCACCCGCAGGTCGATGCCTATCTCCTGCCCAGCACGGTTCAGTCCGGCCAAATGATTTTGGCCGGCGCTCGCGTGCGGGTCCGATCCGGCATCAGTCCGTGACGTTGAGAGAGAGATTGCGTGTCCCAGCACGACCAGGACCAGTTCGTACCCGCCGATGGCGCCAAGAAGCCGAGGCACAAGAAGTTCCAGACCCAGTCGTACGGCGAGCGGATGGCCGCTGAGCTGGACGCACCCACCACCCCCGGCACCGAGCGCAGCTCGGCCCGGGTCGAGAAGGTCGCCCCCGCTCCCGAGCGTCGCGGCGGCCCCTCGCAGTACTCCGACCGCGGCAGCCGCGGCGAGCGTCGTGACGCCCCGGTGAAGGGCTACCGCGCCGCCGAGCGCACCCCGAACCGGAGCACCGACAGCCGTTCTTCCTACCCGAAGAGCACCCAGCCGACCTCGTCGTACCCGAAGAGCAGCTACCAGGGCTCTTCCGACAAGCCGGCCTTCCGCAGTGGCGACCGGGACAGCCGTGGTTTCGACCGCGACCGTCCGGCGCGCACCGACGACCGTCCGGCCCGCACGTTCAACCGGGACGACCGTCCGGCGCGCAGCAACGACGAGCGTCCCGCGCGGAGCTTCAACCGTGACGACCGCCCGGCGCGCACGTTCGACCGTGGTGAGCGGGACAACCGTGGTTTCGACCGCGAGCGTCCGGCCCGCAGCTACGACCGCAAGGACCGGGCCTACGACCGGCCGGAGCGCAAGTTCGACCCGATGGAGGACCTCGGCGAGGTTGCCGAGGGCAATGGCTTCGCGGCCCTCGGCCTGGCGCCGCGGCTCGTCCAGCGGCTGGCCAAGGACGGCATCGACCAGCCGTTCCCGATCCAGGAAGCGACCATCCCGGACGCGATGGCCGGCAAGGACGTGCTCGGCCGCGGTCAGACCGGCTCCGGCAAGACCCTCGGGTTCGGCCTGCCGACGCTGATGCGTTTGGCGGGCGGCCACACCGAGTCGCGCCGTCCGCGCGGCATGGTGCTGGTGCCGACCCGCGAGCTCGCCATGCAGGTGCACGACGCGCTCGAGCCGCTCGCCCACGTGATGGGTGTGACGATCAAGCTGATCGCCGGCGGTCTGCCCTACCCGAAGCAGATCGAGTCGCTGCGGCGCGGCGTCGACCTGCTGATCGCCACCCCCGGCCGGCTGATCGACCTGTGTGAGCAGGGCGCTGCCGACCTCGGTGCGGTGGAGGTCGCGGTCCTCGACGAGGCCGACCACATGTGCGACATGGGCTTCATGCCGGCCGTCACCACGCTGCTCGACATGACCCCGAAGTCCGGCCAGCGGCTGCTGTTCTCGGCCACCCTGGACAACGACGTCGACACGATCGTGAAGACCTACCTGAAGGACCCGGTCACGCACTCGACCGAGTCCGGCCAGGCCACGGTCTCCACGATGGAGCACCACCTGCTCGTCATCGAGCCGGGTCACAAGCAGTCGCTGACGGCCGAGCTGGCCAGCCGTGACGGCCGCACCATCGTCTTCGTCCGCACCAAGCTGGGCGCCGACCGCGTCGCCACCCAGCTGCGCGACCGTGGCGTGATGGCCGCGGCGCTGCACGGTGGCCTGACCCAGGGCGCGCGTAACCGCACCCTGGACCAGTTCAAGGACGGTTCGGTACCGGTGCTGGTGGCAACGGATGTCGCCGCCCGCGGTATCCACGTCGACGACGTCGGCCTGGTCGTCCAGGCTGACCCGCCGGCCGAGCACAAGGACTACCTGCACCGTGCCGGTCGTACGGCGCGCGCCGGTGGCAAGGGCGCGGTCGTCACGCTGCTCCTGCCGCACCAGCGTCGGGGCATGATGCGGATGGCCGAGTCGGCCGGCGTCTCGGCCGAGCCGGTCCGCGCCCGTCCGGGTGACGGCCTGATGACCGAGCTGACGGGTGGCACCAAGCCGTCGGGCTACCCGGTCAAGCTGCCCGCCCCGAAGCCGACCCGCGGAAGCGGTGGCTTCAACAAGGGTGGCAAGCGCTTCGGTGGTGGCGGTGGCGGTTACCAGGGTCGCGGCGGCAGCGGTGGCGGAAGCCGTCGTCCGGAGCGCTCCGGCAGCGGTCGCTCTTTCCAGCGCTGAGCTAGAACCGACAAAACCCCGGTGGCCGAAAGGTCGCCGGGGTTTTTGGTTGCCTAGTCCGCCTTTTCCGTTGCCTGCAGCTCCATTGCCAGCCGGGTCAGGATGATCTCCAGCTCGTCGGAGTCGAGCGGGACCAGCTCCAGGATGAGCTGTCCCTCCAGGCTCTGCGCGGTATTGACGTAGATCGCCGGTGTCCCGTGCTCGAGTTCGGCGGCCAGCGTTGTGGCATCGATTCCCCCGGATACGGTCAGAAGCACGCGCGACAAGGGCAAACCGGTGGGATCGGCCAGTACTTCCGCAGCCAACCCAGGCAGTTCATTGGCCGCGGTCACGAACGCGAGTACCTTGGCCGCTTGATCGGCCTCCCACTTGGCCCGATCCATCGCGTGCCACTCCTCCAGCGCCGCGAGCACCCCGACCGTCGCTTCCTTCGTCGGCTTCATCGCGCGCCCGATCCCTTTCTCCTGCGCGCGAACCGCCCGCACCAGCCGATGCGTGCCCACCACCAGACCAGCTGTCGGCGCAGCCAGATACTTCTGCGCACTGATCAGCACGGCGTCCGCCCCCGTCGCGAGCAGATCCGCAGTCCGCGGGAACTGCGCCGCGCCGTCGATGATCGCGGGTACGCCGCGACGATGCGCAGCGCGTACCGCGGCAGTCAGGTCGATCGGCTCACCGGTGACGAGCCGGGACGACACGAGAAGCAGACAGGCGATGTCTTCGCCGGCGAGCTCATCGTCCAGATCGTCAATGCTGCAACGGGTTTCGTCGCCTGCCACCGTGACGACGGCACCCGCCAAGCGCACAGCCTGCGTGATCGACTGGCCGTAGCTGACCACGTGCCCGGCCGGCAGTACGACGCGGTTGTGCATGTCGTTCGTATCGGGCAGCGCGGCGATCCGCTCCGGATCCGTCCCGGCCATCGCGGCCGCGACGCACAGGGTGATCGCGGCCGACGTGCAGTGGGTGACGGCTCCGGCCTGGGCACCGGTCGCGTGGGCGAGAGCTTCGCTGGCCCGGTCGGCGAGCTCGTCCATCACGAAGAACTCGGGAAGCGCCTCCGCGACGGCGGCGGCCACGCCGGCCGAGCTGCGGGAGACCCCGAGCGGTGTGAAAGTTCCCCTGGCGTTGATGACCTCGGTCAACCGATGCCGCTCATGTGTGCCCATGGTGCAGATCACCATAGTGGCTGTCAGCATCGATCTGCCATGGGTTCGTCACTAAAAGTTGCGACCGCGCCGGCGGAGTGCGGACGCTATGGTGTTGCGATGGGGGAGAACCGGTGGGGGAACACGGTACTGGTCTGTGCCGCACTGGGCCTTGTCGCGGCAGCCGGGGTGACGGCGGTGCGGATGTCCGGGGACGGCGACGACCAGCCGGGCCGGGTCCTGTCGACGGTCCGTACGCCGATGGCGCCGGCCGCGCCTTCCGGCGTACCGGAGACTGCTGAGCCGACCGGGCCGACTGCCTCGCCGCCGCCGAATCAGGACAACGCCATCGTCCTGCAGAACAAGCTGTACAAGATCGGCCGGATCCCGGCGTCGAGGTGCAAGGAGCCGACGGTCAGAGCGACGTCGCCGGCCAAGATCAAGCAGTACTACACCCAGTTCCTCGGCTGCCTCAACAAGGCTTGGGCGCCGGCGATCCGCGAGGCGGGTTTCAACTTCTGGGCGCCCAAACTCGTCGTCTACTCAGGCCGCTCGGCCAACACCTTCTGCGATCTGACCAGCACCGCCGTCTACTGCGACGGCACGATCTACATGAGCGCCGACTACGACCTGAAGAACCAGACGACGTACGACCCGCTGTGGACCCGGACGACGATGGCCTTCCTGATCGCCCATGAGTACGGGCATCACGTGCAGGCGATGACCGGCATCCTGCAGGCGTCGCACAACCGCGAAACGATCCTCAGCAGCACCTCGATGCAGCTGCTCGAGAGTCGCCGGCGCGAACTGCAGGCGTCCTGCCTGAGCGGCGTCTACCTGGGTGCCGACAAGCAGTACTTCCCCGCCCGCGGTTCCTGGCTGCTGAAGTGGAAATGGACCGTCCGCAACCGCGGCGACGAGTGGAACCCGAAGCGCACGCACGGCAACAAGACCAACCACAGCCGCTGGTCCCGGGCCGGCTTCGACGCTGCCGACCCGGCCGCCTGCAACACCTTCACGGCCAAGCCGGCGGCCGTCTCCTAAACGGCCAGCTTCAGCAGCTGATCGGCAAACGCCTCGAGAGTCTGTACTGCGGACGCCGTGTCCCGGTCCGCGAGCCAGCCGAGCGTCACGCCATCCGTGATGGCCAGCGTCATCCGGGCGAGCTGCTCGGCAGGCACCTTCCACTCGCAGCCGGTTGCCGCCGAGATGTCGGCGAGGATCGCCTCGATCCCGGCCAGCTGGCTCGCGCGTTGCTCCTTCGCCAACGGCTCGGTCTCCGCGTTGCGCAATGCCCAGGTCGTCAGCTCATAGGTCAGCAGCTGTGCCTGCGGCGTCGCCTCGACCAACTGCCAGAAGCCGAAGAACGCGTTCCGCACGCTGCTCGCCACGTCTCCGCCCGGCACGATCGCAGCGCGCGCAGCGACCACCTGGGCCTCCGCGATCACCCGGATCACCTCGTGCAGCAGCTCCTCCTTCGAGCGGAAGCAGTAGTGCACGATGCCGACCGAGATGCCGAGCTCCTGCGCGATCCGGCGGGTTGTGGTCGCGGCCAGACCCTCGCGCGTAGCAACCTTGATCGCCGCCTGCACGAGGTCGGCGCGTCGCTCTTGCGCTGCTACCCGGGCCATCGTTCTCCTCTCGACCGCACTCACGGTACGTGGAGTAGGTCAAGTGTCCAAGACTCTTGACCTGATGCTACTGGTGAGTCATTCTCAGTTTTTGACGACCATCCCAGGGAGGACCAGTGACGCGCCCCCGCCCCACTCCGCTCACCCGTGTTGCTCGTATGACGACCGCCGCGCTCGCCGTCAGCGCAGTACTCGCCGCAGGCCTGACCAGTACCAGTCAGGCGAAACCAGCCGCCGCGGCCGCCGCCGCACCGGTCGACTACTGCGCCGGCCAGTGTGCCGACATCGTCCCGCCGGGACAGAACGGCAACGCGACCTTCACGGATCTCCTTCTTTTCAAGGGGTTCGGGACCCGGCCGCCGCACTTCAGCGACACCGTCAAACCGTATGAGCGACTGGTCTGGAACTCCCAGGGCATCACCGACGACGGCCTCGACCCGTACTACGACGACTCCTCCTTCGGCGTGGCGCCTGGTGACGTCGCGTCCACCTTCACACCGCGCGCCGACGTGACGATCGTGCGCGACAAGTCCCGCGGCATTCCGCACATCACCGGCACCACTCGTGAGGGCACGATGTTCGGCGCCGGGTACGCCGGTGCGCAGGACCGGCTCTTCGTGATGGATGTCTTCCGCCACCTCGGCCGCGGCCAGCTGACCCCGTTCGCGGGTGGAGCGGCGGCGAACCGGGCGTTCGAGCAGGAGTTCTGGCGGACCGCGCCGTACAACGAGGCCGATCTGCAGAAGCAGTTCGACGACGCCGACGATCTGTACGGCGCCGACGGACTCAAGATGCAGAAGGACATCCAGGCCTGGGTCGACGGTGTCAACTACTACATCAACACGGTCGGGATCGCGTATCCGGGCGAGTACGTCGCGCTCGGACTGCCGACGCCGCAGCCGTGGAAGGTGACCGACGTGGTCGCCACGGCCGCCGTCGTGGCCGGCATCTTCGGGACCGGTGGTGGCGGCGAGATGGCGTCGGCGCTGGCGTTGCTGGAGGCACAAGCGAAGTACGGTGTTGCCCAGGGCACCAAGGTCTGGGAGTCCTTCCGGTCGCAGAACGACCCCGAGGCGAACACGACCGTGCACAACGGAACCACCTTCCCCTATGGGGTTGTCGGCGCGAACCCGGCCGGGCGCGCGATGCCCGATCGTGGGTCGGTGACACCGGAGCCGGAGGTCGTCGATCAGACCGGCTCGGCGGCGTCCAAGGCGTTGACGCCCAAGAGCAGCACCGGGGTGAAGCCGCCCAACAAGGCACAGGGCAAGCAAGCGTTGAAGGGCATCTTCGACGGTGGCGTGTTCCCCGAGGGCTTCGGCCCGAAGGGCATGTCGAACGCGCTGATGGTCTCCGGCCAGTACACCCAGAGCGGCAACCCGGTCGCCGTCTACGGCCCGCAGACCTCGTACTTCGCCCCGCAACTCCTGATGCGCCAGGAGCTGCAAGGGCCCGGCATCAGCTCGCGTGGCGTCGCCTTCGCCGGCATCAACTTCTACACGCTGATCGGCCGCGGCGCTGACTACTCGTGGAGTGCCACGTCGGCCGGCCAGGACATCACTGACACGTACGCCGTACCGCTGTGCGAGCTCGATGGTTCGACTCCGAGCAAGACCTCGACGGCGTACCTGTTCCGGGGTCAGTGCACGCCGATCGAGAAGCTCGAACGGCACAACGCGTGGTACTCGAGTCTGGGCTCGTCGGAGCCGGCCGGGTCGTACACGCTGGTCGCGCAGCGGACGAAGTACGGGATCGTCACGCATCGGGGGACTGTGGCGGGCAAGCCGGTCCTGTTCACCAGCAACCGGTCGACGTACGGGAACGAGGCGGGGTCGGCGCTCGGGTTCATGTTGCTCAACGACCCGGACCAGATCCACTCGTCGGCGGACTTCAAGAAGGCGGCCGCGAACATCGGCTACACCTTCAACTGGTTCTACACGGACAAGACCGACATCGCGTACTTCAACTCCGGCGACAACCCGGTCCGCGCGGCCGGTGCCGACCCGAACCTGCCGACCTGGAGCTCGTACGAGTGGCAGGGCTGGAATCCGGACACCAACCGGGCGACGTACACGCAGGCTGCTCAGCATCCGCAGGTGGTCAACCAGGACTACCTGACGAGCTGGAACAACAAGCAGGCACCCGGCTTCTCGGCCTCCGACGGGAACTTCGGCTACAACTCCGTGTACCGGAGTCAGCCGCTCGATGACCGGATCAAGGCCGTGATCGGGTCCGGGCAGAAGTTCACCCGGGGCAAGTTGGTCGAGGCGATGGAGGACGCGGCGACGGTCGACCTGCGGGGCGATCAGGTGCTGCCGTATCTGCTCAGGGTGCTGAAGAGCGCGCCGATCACGGATCCGGCGGTGGCCGACGCAGTGGCGAAGCTGGAGGCTTGGAAGGCCGCCGGTGCGCATCGGAAGACGCCCAACGAAGCGTCGAAGACGTATGACCATGCGGAGGCGATCCGGATCCTAGATGCCTGGTGGCCGATTCTGGTGCCGGCGGAGTTCCAGGGGCTCGGGCCGGACCTCTACAACGCGCTCGTGCACACCCAGAAGATCGACGAGCGGCCGAGTGCGCAGGGTTCCGCCTTCCAGAACGGGTGGTGGGGTTTCGTTCAGCGGGATCTGCGCAAGGTGCTCGGCGACCAGGTGAAGACGGCTCAGCCGGTGACGTTCTGCGGCGGTGGCTCGCTGGCTGCCTGCCGGTCGGTGCTGTCGGATTCCTTGCTGGCGGCAACGAAGGTGCCGGCGGCCACGACGTACCCGGCGACGGGGGACTGTGCCGCAGGGGATCAGTTCTGTGCGGATCAGATCGTGCATCAGCCGATGGGTGGCATCACGCAGGACCGGATGGCGTGGGTCAACCGGCCGACCTATCAGCAGGTGATCGAGTTCCCCGCGCGGCGTGGAGATGACGTCAGCAACCAGGCGGTGGGGAAGACCGCTACTGCCAGCAGCTTCGAGCGTGGGATCTACTACTCGCCGCCGGCCAATGCCGTCGACGGTGCGCTGGGGACTCGGTGGGCGAGCGACTGGTCGGATCCGCAATGGTTGAAGGTGGATCTCGGGACCGACCAGCCGGTCGGCCGGGTCGTGCTGCAGTGGGAAGCGGCGTACGGGTCGGCGTACAAGATCGAGGTTTCTCGCGACAACGTGAACTGGCAGCAGGTCTATGCGACTGCTTCCGGTAACGGTGGCGAGGACGTGGCGCGGTTCAGTCCGGTGACGGCGCGGTACGTGCGGATGACGGGGACTCGCCGGGCGACGTCGTACGGGTACTCGCTTTATGAGCTGCAGGTTTTCAGGCAATGATGACGGCATGACTCAATACATTCCCCCGCCGCACGTGGCTCCGCAGGGTTCGCCGTATCCCGTGCTCGTCTCGACCATGAACGATCTGCCCGGCTACCGGGCGGACATGGTGTTCGGCGAGGTGTTCGGGCTGACCGTGCGGAGTCGCGACTTCGGGTCGAACTTCACCGCCAGCTTCCGGTCGCTGGGTGGCGGTGAGGTTCCGGAGTACACCCAGATGCTGGCCGAGTCGCGGCACGTCGCGGTGATGCGGATGTGCCAGATGGCGCATCAGATGGGCGCCAACGCGATCCTGGCGATGCGGTTCGACTGCAACGAGATCGCCCAGACGATGAGCGAGGTGGCGGCCTACGGGACGGCCGTCATCGTCCGGCCGGTGGACTACAACAGGGATGGTGCCAATGACAGCTGAGCCGCTTGCCTTCGGCCCCGACTTCTTGTGGGGCGTGTCGACTTCGGCGTACCAGATCGAGGGGGCGGTGACCGAGGGCGGTCGCGGGCGCTCGACCTGGGACACCTTCTGCGCCGAGCCGGGGCGGATCAAGGACGGTGATACCGGGGAGGTGGCGTGCGACCACTACCACCGGTATGCCGAGGACGTCGCGCTGATGAAGGAGCTGGGGGTCGATGTCTATCGGTTCTCGTTCTCCTGGCCGCGGGTGCAGCCGACGGGCAAGGGGCTGGCGAACGGGCACGGGCTGGACTTCTACGACCGGCTGATCGACTCGTTGCTCGAAGCCGGGATCAAGCCTGCTCCGACCTTGTTTCATTGGGATACGCCGCAGGAGCTGGAGGATGCGGGCGGCTGGCTGAACCGGGACATCACGTATCGGTTCGCCGACTACGCGAAGA
Organism: Kribbella ginsengisoli; assembly: GCF_039537185.1. NCBI lineage: Bacteria > Bacillati > Actinomycetota > Actinomycetes > Propionibacteriales > Kribbellaceae > Kribbella > Kribbella ginsengisoli. The sequence goes on from NZ_BAABAA010000008.1 coordinate 303,361, forward strand.
TCCTGGCCGAGCGGTTCTCGGACCGGGTGCCGTTGTGGATGACGATCAACGAGCCGATGGTGCTGACGCTGATCGGGTACGCCGTGGGCGGGCATGCGCCGGGTAAGCAGCTCGGGTTCGAGGCGTTGCCGGTGGCGCATCATCAGTTGCTGGCGCATGGGCGCGCAGTACAGGCGCTGCGGGCCGGTGGTGCGTCGAACATCGGGATCGCGTCGAACCACTCGCCGACCTGGCCGGCCAGCTCGAGTGCTGAGGATGTCGAGGCGGCGGGGCTGTACGACAACCTGATCAACTGGATGTTCGTCGACCCGATCCTGCTGGGGGAGTACCCGAACGGGATCGGCGACGGGATGCCGGGGCCGGTGGCCGAGGATCTGGAGATCATCTCGACGCCGATCGACTGGTTCGGCCTGAACCACTACGCGCCGGCCCGGGTCGGCGCCCCGACCGGAAACCCGGACACCGCCGCCACCGACGGCATCCCGATCCCCGCGGGCCTGCCGTTCGAGCCGCGCACCATCGAAGGCGTCGAAAAGACAGACTTCGGCTGGCCGATCGTCCCCGACGCCTTCGGCGAGATCCTCCGCACTCTTCGGGACCGGTACGGCGACCGCCTCCCGCCCATCTACATCACCGAGAACGGCTGCGCCATCAACGACGGGGTGGTCGGCGGAGTCGTCGACGACCAACGCCGAATCGCCTACCTGGACAGCTACCTGAGGTCGTTGAAGTCGGCGATCGACGACGGCGTAGACGTCCGCGGCTACTTCCAGTGGTCCCTCCTCGACAACTTCGAATGGGCCGCCGGCTACTCCCAACGCTTCGGCCTCATCCACGTCGACTACAAAACTCTGGAACGCACCCCCAAAGCCTCGTACAACTGGTACCGCGACCTGATCGCCAAGCACCGCCCATGACCCACCAGCCACCAGCCGCCGGCGAGGCGGTTGCCGCACTTGCCGAGCCACTGGCTCGTGTTCGGGGACGATGGACGGCCGCCGTCGTTCTCGCCAATGTCGGCGTCTTTGCAGCGTTCCTCGGGCCTATCCAGGTGTTGTTGGCCAAGCAGTCCGATGTGATTGCTGGGAGCAACAAGGAGTTCGTCTTCGGGTTGGTGACCGGGGTAGGCGCAGCTGTTTCGGTGGTTGCCAATCCGTTGGCCGGCGCGTTCTCGGATCGAACTGGTTCGAGGTTCGGCAGGCGGGTGCCGTGGGTGCTGGGTGGGGCATTGGGTGGCGCGGCGGGGCTGCTCGTCTTGGCGGGCGCCAGTGCGGTTGCGGTGATGCTGGTTGGTTGGTGTCTGGTACAGGCGTCTTGTAATGCGTTGCTGGCGGCGATTACTGCCGCCGTGCCGGATCGGGTGCCGAAGGTTCAGCGCGGGGTTGTCGGTGGGTGGGTTGCGCTGGCTCAGACGGTGGGTGCGTTGGTCGGCGTGGCTTTGGCGACGATCGTCGGCGGTATCGGCGTCGGGTATGTCGCCTGCGCGGTGTTCCTCCTGCTCTCGGTGGTGCCGTACCTCGCAGGTAGCGGTGATCAGCGGTTGCCGGTGAAGGAGCGGCTGGTCTGGCGGGAGTTTGCGAAGAGCTTCTGGGTCAGCCCCCGGAAGTACCCGGACTTCGGCTGGGCCTGGCTGACCCGCTTCCTGCTCAACCTCGGCAACGGACTTGGCACGCTCTACCTCCTGTACTACCTCCAGGACGCCGTCCATTACGCCGACCCCGACACCGGCGTACTGGTCCTCACCGCCGTCTACAGCCTCTGCGTCGTCCTCACCGCCGTCTGGTTCGGCAGTTGGTCGGACCGGATCGGCCGCCGGAAGATCTTCGTCACCTGGTCCGGGATCGTGATGGCGGCCGGCGGCATGGTGCTCGCGATCTGGCCGACCTGGGCCGCAGCGCTCATCGGCGCCATCATCATCGGCGTCGGATTCGGCGTCTACCTGTCCGTCGACTTCGCCCTGCTCACCGAAGTACTGCCGAACGCCCGCGACCGCGCCAAGGACCTCGGCGTCATCAACATCGCCAACAGCCTGCCCCAGGTGGTCGCCCCGGCCATCGCCGCCCCGATCGTCAAACTCCTGGGCGGCTACCCGGTCCTCTACACGCTGGCCTCGGTCGTGACGCTCGCGGGCGCGGTACTGGTGAAGAAGGTTCGCGCGGTCGCCTAGTCTGCTGGTCATGCCGCTGTATTCCTTTGAGGGCGTCAGCCCGACCGTGCACCCCGAAGCCTGGATCGCGCCGACCGCCACCCTGGTCGGCAACGTGATCGTCGAGAAGGACGCGTCGATCTGGTACGGCGTGGTGATCCGCGCCGACCTCGGGCAGATCATCATCCGCGAGGGCGCCAACATCCAGGACAACTCGGTGCTGCACAACAACACCGGGATCTGCGAGATCGGCAAGAACGTGACGATCGGCCACCAGTGCCTGGTCCACGACTGCACGATCGGCGAGCAGGCCCTGATCGGCAACGGCGCGATCGTTCTCGACGGGGCCGTCGTCGGCGCCCGCACGCTGGTCGCCGCCGGCGCGACCGTCACCCCGGGCATGGTCATCCCCGGCGAGTCCGTCGCGCTCGGCAGCCCGGCGAAGAAGATCATTCCGCTCGAGGGCACCGCCAAGCTCTTCGTCGACCACAACGCGACGATCTACCACGACCTGGCCAAACGGCACGCCGCGTCGGTCAAGCAGGTCGGCTAGCCCCGATAGAGCTCGGCGATCAGCGCGACCGCGTCCTGGGTCGCCGGGTGCGGGTCGTGCCGCGGCCAGATCACCCGTACGGCGACGGGCGGCGCGTCCTTCAGCGGCCGGAAGACGACTCCTGCCCGCCCGTACTGCGTGGCGGTGCTTTCCGGGGTGATGCCCACGACGCCGCCGGCCGCGATCCGCGCGAGCCAGTCGTCCACGTCGGCGGTGTCCTCCAACTCCGGTTGGTCGCCGAGTGGCCAGAGGTCGGCTGTCGTAGTACCGGTTCTGCGGTCGGACATGACTGTGCGGGTGCGGACCTCGTCGAGCTTGATCGAGCGGCGCCGGGCCCACGGATCGTCGGCGGCCATCACGATGACGCGGCGCTCCAGCCCGACCTCGGTGACGGCGAAATGCTTCTCGTCGGGTGGAGTGCGGACGACCGCGAGGTCGCAGACGCCTTCCGCCAGGCCGCCGCTCGGGGTGTTGGTGCGGACCAGCAGGAGGGCGACGTCGGGGTGGAGCTCGGCCCAGCATCGCTGGAAGGTCGCGGTGTGGCGGCCGAGTGCCGACCAGGCATGGCCGACGCGGAGGCGGGCGTGACCTGAGGTCGCCTCGCGGACTAGTTCGTCCATCTCCGCCAGCAGTCTTCGGGCCCTTGGTACGAGCTGCGCGCCGGTCGGGGTGAGCGCGATCGTGCGGCTGGTGCGGTGGAGCAGCCGCACCTTCAGGCTCTGTTCGAGCGCCGCCAACGTCCTCGAGACCGCCGCTTGCGAGACGCCGAGATCCAGTGCCGCGTCGGTGAAGCTTCCCGCGTCGACGATCGCGACCAGTACGCGCAACTGCCGCAACTCCACATCCATACGCTGATCGTATAGATCACCAGTTCATGCATTTTGCGTATTGCTATCGCAGGCACATCCTGCCGGTATGACCGTGGAAGCTCCGCCAGCAGCCACCCTGCCCGCCGCCGCTGCGCGTCCATGGATGGGCGGGATCGCGATGATGCTGGGCAGCGCCCTGTCCAACCAGGTGGGCGCGGCCACCGGCTCACTCGCCTTCCCCGCGCTGGGACCGGCCGGCGTGGTCGCGGTGCGCCAATGGGTGGCGGCGGTCCTGCTGGTCGGCATCACCCGCCCCCGCTTCCGCGCCTTCACTCGCCGCGAGTGGCTGCCCGCACTGGCCCTCGCCGCCGTCTACGCGGTCATGAATCTCACCCTGTACACGGCGATCGACCGAATCGGCCTCGGCCTAGCGGTCACCTTGGAGTTCCTCGGTCCGTTGGCGGTCGCGCTGACCGCGTCCCGCCGCAAGGTCGATCTCGGCTGCGCGCTGATCGCCGGTGTCGCAGTAGCTGTACTCATGCGACCCCAGCCGACCACCGACTACTTGGGCATAGCCTGCGGCCTGGTCGCCGCGGCCTGCTGGGCGGCGTACATCCTCCTCAACCGCACGCTCGGCACTCGGCTGCCCTCAGCACAGGGCGCCGCGGCCGCCTCCACCGTCTCCGCCCTGGTGTACCTCCCCATCGGCGTCTGGATCTTCCTCCACCACCAGCCGTCACTCCGGTACGTCGCCTACGCAGTCGCAGCCGGAGTCCTCTCCTCAGCCGTCCCGTTCCTGGTCGACCTGCTCGCCCTCCGCCGGATCCCCACCGCCTTCTACGGCCTCTTCATGAGCACCAACCCGCTGCTCGCCGTACTCGTCGGCTGGATCGTTCTCCACCAGACCCTCGGCCTGGTCGAGTGGCTGGCGGTCGCCGCGATCATCACCGCCAACGCCGTCGCGATTTCGGCTCAGGGCGGGGATAAGGGTGGCGTAAGGGAAATCCTTGATGCCCGCAATAGGCGTGATCGGGTTGAATCTGAGGAGTAGTGACGTCGCTACGTGAGCGGGCCGGGGATCGACCTCCGGGGGCGGAAGGTTCGAGCTCCGGTCCGCATTAGCGCAATCGATATCCGACGCCGGGAACGGTCTCGATCAGACCGGGCGGGCCGAGTTTTCGGCGCAGTGTCATCATCGTGACGCGGACGGCATTCGTGAACGGATCGGCATTCTCGTCCCAGGCCTTCTCGAGCAGCTCCTCGGCGCTGACCACGACCCCCGCGGCCCGCATCAGCACGTCCAGGACGGCGAACTCCTTCGGCGACAACTGGAGGAAGCGGCCCTCCCTGCTGGCCTGGTGCCTGGGCAGGTCGAGCACGATGCCCTGCCATCGTCGTACCGGCGGAAGCGCGCGTACCGACCGGCGGCCGAGAGCCTGGATCCTGGCGACGAGCTCGATCGTCGCGAACGGCCAGCTCAGCACGTCATCCGCGCCGATCGCGAGCCCTTCGACCCGGTCGGACGGCTCGGTCGAACGGGTCAGCAGGAGCAGTCGCGGCCCTTCGCCGGACGCGACCACCTTGCGGACCAACTCGTCGGCGGGAACGGACGGCAGCTCGGCGTCGAGGACTACAACGTCGTAGTCGTGCAGCCCGATGCGTTCGAGCGCGCCGCCGCCGTCGTGACAGACGTCGACCGCCATCGACAATCGGCGGAGTTCACGAGCGGTGGCGGCCACGAAACCCTGGTCCACCCCTGCAATCAGTACGCGCACCGATAATGCTCCCCCAGTTCCATAGCCCCGAGTATCACCGAATTCCGGCGGCCCCGGGCGGCGTCTCAGCGCGCCACCTGGTGGTATACAAAATCACAGTGACGCAGAACACAGAAATCATTGACCCATTAATCAAAGAATGAAAGAAATCATCAGACCTCATGCACAGTGGTTTGTTCTAATTGCCGCAGCGCGGCCAGCACGGTGAGCACCGCCGGCCGCGGCGGCGCACCCCGGCGTACGACGGCGGTGATCGCCCGCGTCACCGGTACGACGAGACGCCGGGTGGCGACCCGATACCGCGGATCCACGGCCAGGCTCGGCAGCATCGCGACGGACAGCCCGGCCTCGACATGCCTGAGCAAGGTCGAGTAGTTGCTGAATCGGCCGACGACCCTCGGCTCGAACCCGGCCTGGCGGCAGAGGCGGGTCGTGAGGTTGGCCATGTACGACTGGGGGCGGTCGAAGGCCCAGGGCTCGTCGGCGTACGCGGAGAGGTCGGCCGGACCGCGGCCTGCTGTCGGGTGATCCGGCGGGAGTACGAGCACGATCAGGTCGGTGGTCAGGGGGAGGAGATCGAGGTCCGGGCCGAGTGGCGTCTCGACGAAGTCCGTCGTGGTGACGATCAGGTCGACATCGCCGCTTCTGAGCGCGGCCAGGCTCTCGTGGGGCTCGAGTTCGAGCACCTGGATCTCTAGGTGTGGGTAGCTTTTGGCCAGTCGGCTGACGGCGGGCATGGCGAGGGTGTGGATCGCGCTCTGGAAGGCGCCGAGGCGGACCAGGCCTGCCGGTTCGGTGCCGAAGCTGCGCAGTTCGGCCTCGACGGCGTCCATGTGATCGAGGATCGCCTGCGCCCGGCGGGCCAGGATCAGGCCGGCCGGGGTGAGGCGGACGCGGCGGCCGGTCCGCTCCAGGAGCTTGGTGTGGGTCTCGGTCTCGAGCAGTGCGAGTTGCTGGGAGACGCTCGACGGGCTCAGGTCGAGAGCCGTGGCGACGGCGCGGATCGTGCCGTGGGTCTCCAGCCGGTTGAGCAGCCGGAGCCGCCAGGGGTTGAGCGTCATACCGGCCATTGTTGTGCGGTTTTTGTGAACAGCAAGTGCGGGAACGTGTGCTGGACGCGATGGTTTCCGGGCTCTTAGCGTCGTGGGTATGGATCATCTTGTGCGCTACCTGGGGCCCGGCGCGTTCAGCCCGGATCTGATCGACCATGCGGCCGGCAGCTTCCTGTTCACCGAGGACGGGCGCCGGATCCTCGACTTCACCTCCGGGCAGATGAGCGCGATTCTCGGGCATTCGCACCCGGACATCGTCGACACCGTCCGGCGGCAGATCGGGACGCTCGACCATCTGTTCAGCGGGATGCTGAGCCGGCCGGTGGTCGAGCTGGCGCGGCGGCTGGCGGAGTCGCTGCCCGAGCCGCTGTCGAAGGTACTGCTGCTCAGCACCGGCGCGGAGTCGAACGAGGCCGCGATCCGGATGGCCAAGCTGGTCACCGGCAAGCATGAGATCGTCTCGTTCGCGCGGTCGTGGCACGGGATGACGCAGGCGGCGGCCAATGCGACGTACAGCGCTGGGCGTAAGGGGTACGGGCCTTCGTCGCCTGGCAACTTCGCCATCCCGGCGCCTAATACTTATCGGCCGGACTTCTTGGCTGCTGATGGGTCGCTCGACTGGCAACGCCAGCTGGACTTCGGCTTCGAGCTGATTGACGCGCAGTCCGTCGGCAGTCTCGCCGCCTGCATCGTCGAGCCGATCCTGAGCTCCGGGGGTGTTCTCGATCTACCTGTCGGGTATCTCGCCGCGTTGCAGCAGAAGTGTCGGGAACGAGGCATGCTGCTGATCCTCGACGAGGCGCAGACCGGGCTCTGCCGGACGGGGGACTGGTACGCCTTCGAGCGCGACGGCGTAGTACCGGACATCCTCACTCTGTCCAAGACCCTCGGCGCAGGCCTGCCGATCGCCGCCGTCATCACCAGCCCCGAGATCGAGGCGGCCGCCCACGACCGCGGCTACCTCTTCTTCACCACCCATGTCTCCGACCCGCTGGTCGCCGCCGTCGGCAACACCGTCCTGGATGTCCTCACCCGAGACCACTTGGACGAACAAGCCGCCAAGCTCGGTACTTTCCTCCGGTCGGGCCTGTTGGAACTGGCTGACCGCCACCCAGCCATCGCCGACATCCGCGGACGCGGCCTCTTGCTAGGCGTGGAACTAGGCGGCGCCGATGCCGACCAGCTAGGCGCCGCCGTCACCCGCCGCTGCCTCGAACTGGGCCTCCACATGAACATCGTCCAACTCCCCGGCATGGGCGGCGTCTTCCGCATCGCCCCACCCCTCACCGCCGCCGAAGAAGAACTCTCCCTGGGCCTGGAAATCCTGGACGCCGCCCTGTCGTCCTGAAGCCGCTGTGTTGACGTTGTCATCTGAACTGCTAAGCTGCTTAGATGACAACGTCAACTGAATCATCTCTGCGGTACCTGCTCGACCGCGCCGAAATCGCCGACGTCCAACTCCGCTACGCCACCGGCACCGACTCCCGCGACTGGGACCTCTTCCGCTCCTGCTTCACCGACGAGGTAGAAGTCGACTTCAGCGAAGGCTTCGGCCAACCGGTGGTCCGCCTCTCCGCCGACGACTGGGTCAAGGCCACCGCCCCTCGCATGGAGTCCTTCCAAGCCACCCAGCACATGATCACCAATGTGGTCATCACCTTCGAAGACGACGACCACGCCACGGTCGTCGCGTACGTCCGAGCCCGCCATCACCTCCCCAACCCCACCGGCAGCCCCGACCAAACCGTCTACGGCCACTACACCAACAAGTTCGTCCGCACGGCTTCCGGCTGGCGAATCTCCACCCTCAAGCTCACCGCCACCTGGATGACCGGCAACTTCGGCATCTTCCAATCCGCCCTAACCCCCTAGCCCGCCTTCCATCCCACGCACGCTCCGGCTCTGCCCGACCGCGCCGAGGGACTGTCTTGTCGACCCCGACGTCGTTGAGCGAGACGCCACAGTGGACAGCTGACGGGACATCGACCGCCAGGTTGGCGGACGAAAGCCGAAGTCGGTCGAGGTGTGGCGTGGTCTGGCCGCTGAGATGGTGGTCGAACTCCTGCCGGGCCTCGCCGTTGCTCGTGTACAGGCCTCCGTGCTGTGGGTGCTCAAGGCTCAGAACTCGTAGGCGCCGACGTCGTACGGGATGGTGCGGGGGTTGCCGGAGGCGTCGGTGGTGGGGGCGTCGGTGGGGGTGCCGGCGTCGATGGCGGGGCTGCCGGGTTTTAGGTGGACGTCCAGGGCGGGGTAGTTGGCGAAGTAGGTGGTGTACGCCGTACCGACCTCGATGTTGTTGCTGTGTTGGGTGTTGGTGGCCGCGCCGGTGTTGAAGTGGTGGGCGAGGTTGTTGCGGACCACGTTGTGGTCGGACGGGGTGCCGTCCTTCTGGTTGGTCAGGCGGATCTCGCTGTCGGTGCCCAAAGGGTTGGGAATGACTGTGTTGTTGACGATTCGGCTGTTGTCCATGCCGTACAGCCCCATCGCGAGACCGACCTCGACCAGTACTACGTTGTTCTCGATGGTCCAGTTGTCGTACGGGCCGTCGAACGCGCTGATGCCCTGGATCGTGTACTTCCCGTCGTGCTGGAACGGGATGTTCGGATACCGCGTGCCCTGGCGGCTGATGAAGACGTTGCCGCGGATGACGACGTTGGTCACCGGCGTGAAGCTGCCGTCGCCGCGATAGCTCTGGAACATGTCGCGGTGTGGGGGATCGGCCTCCATGCCGGCCGGTACGACCGCATAGCTGTTGACCGCGGTGTTGCTCTCGATCAGGCAACCGCTGACCTTGCAGCGGTACGCGTCCTCCCAGAAGTTCTGGACATCATTGCCGCGGACAACGGCTCCGGTCGCGCCTGCGCCGGCGGTGGATGTCCGCTCGAGCATGATGCCGTTGCGCACATTGCGGACATGATTGCCGATCAGCTGGTTGTTGCTATCAGCAACCAATACGCCGGTACCGCTCCGCTGCACCCACTGATCGTTGGACCAGGTCTGCGCCGAGGAGTCGCTCGCGGCGCGGATCGAGGAGTTCTGGACGACGTTGTCGGTGGCGCCGCTGTCGACCTGGACCAGATTGCCGGTCGTGAAGGAGCCGTCGGCCTCCTGGGGCGACACCAGTACTCCGTCGACGGTCCAATGGTTCGCGCCGCTCTGGAAACGCAAGGTCTTCATGGTCGGGGTCTGCCCGGGCGCGGCCTTGATGGTGCGCACGCCCGAGGAGACGCCACCGCGGATCACGGGGCTGCCGTGGTTGCCGTTGCGGAGGTAGATGATGTCGCCGGCAGCGAAGGTCTTACCGGAAGCGAAGACCTCCTCGAGCGTCCGCCACGGGCTGGCGGAGGTACCGGTGTTGCTGGATGAGCCGACGGCCGGGTCCACGTAGTACGTCGTACCGGTCGTGGCTGCTGCGGCGTGCGGGGCCGGCGCTCCGAGGAGGAGCAAAAGGGGCAGGGCGAGGCGACTGAACATCGACAATCTCCTTCAGCGTGGGGCGGTTCACTGAGGACTTGTCGGATGAGTGTGTGCCCAGTCATCCTCTAGGTCAAGAGATTCATACTAATGAATTTTCACGGCCAGCACGTCCGTCAGTCGCCCTTCGGCTTCAGGGGGATTGCGAACTGTTCGGGGAAGGTCCAGTCGAAGTGGACGGCGGCCAGGCGGACGAGTGTGGCCACAGCGACACAGACGACCCCTGCGATCGGGATGGGGGTGCCGAGTTTGGCGAGCAGTGCCAGTGCTCCGGTACCTGCGCCCGCGGCTACGGCGTACAGGGTGCTCACGTGCAGGAAGGAGAACGGCTGGCCCAGCATGACGTCGCGCAGCATTCCGCCGCCGATCGCTCCGATCACGCCGACCACCAGGGCCCCGGCCACGCCTACGCCGAGGGACAGTGCCTTCGAGGCCCCGATCGCTCCGAACAGCCCCATCACGACGGCGTCGAGGACGGTGATCAGCCAGTCCGCTCGCGCGAACACGGGTTGCAGCACCATACCGAGGATCGCCGAGGCAGCCGCGACGATCAGGTACCAGTTGCTCCAGACAACGACCGGCGGCTGGTTGAGAACGAGGTCGCGGAGCAGACTCCCGCCGAGCGAGACGGCGAGTCCGATCGCGATGACACCGAGTACGTCGATGCGGCGAGACCTGGCGCCCGCGGCGAAGAGCGCTCCTTGGAGACCGCCGAGTCCGGCGGCCAGGAGCTCGATCCAGAGCGCCACCTGGAACGGCGTGATCGGCATGGTGTCCTTCCGGAGAACGGGACCGGCGCGCGCGATCCCGGCCTCGAAGACGGTTCAGTGGCTGGTGCGCGTAGCACCCTTGGCGGCAGCGTCGATGACGTCGGCGACGACGCCTGCCTGCGTGATGAAGCCGGCGTGACTGGCGGACACGTTGGTGATGGTGGCGCCGGCCCGCTTCGCCATGTGCTGCAGCATCGCCTGGTCGAACGCCTTGTCCTCCGTGGCGATGACGGCCCAGCTGGGCTTGTCCCGCCAGGCCGCGTTCTTCACCGGTGTGCCGAAGGCGGACATGTTGATCGGGACCTGCGTGTCACGGAGGAAGGCTGCGTCCGCGTCGCTGACGTCGTGGGCGAAACCGGCCTGGAACTTCTCGTGGTTGAGGAACCCGTACCCGTCGACGACGTCGATGACGAACTCCGGGGTCGCCGCGAATCCCTCGTACTGCTGGCTGGTGGTCTCGCCGGCGTCGGGCGCCAGTGCGGAGACGTAGACCAGACCCGCCACGGCCGCGTGCGCACCGGCTTCGGTGATGACCGTGCCGCCCCAGGAGTGGCCGACGAGGATCGTGGGGCCGTCCTGCCGATCCAGGACCCGGGTGGTCGCCTCGACGTCGTCCTCCAGCGAGGTCAGCGGGTTCTGCACGATCGTCACCCGGTAGCCGCGCGCTGTCAGGTTGTCGTACACGCCACGCCATCCCGAGCCGTCGGCGAACGCGCCGTGCACCAGTACGACGTTCTTGATCTCCTGGTCGGTGCTCATGAGCCGGTCCTCTCCTTCCCGCCCCGGGAGTGCCCGAGCGGATCGCTGGTCCGGAGACGGCGATCGCGTCTCCGATATGCAATATATTGGTGCGTATCGACCAGCGCAAGAGCCGCCGAGGATTCACGGCGTGACGGATTGTGCGTGCAATATGTTGCAATGCCGATTCCTTCGGGCGGTCCAGCCGTCGACCGAACCCTCCTGCGCGACGACGTCTACCGGCGCCTCCGCGACGCGATCGTCGACGGAACGTTCGCCCCCGGGGAGCAACTCAAGGACGGCGACCTCGCCGAATGGCTGGGTGTCAGCCGCACCCCGGTCCGCGAAGCGCTCCTACGCCTCGGCGAGAGCGGCCTGGTAGTCGCGCTACCCGGCCGGTCCACCACAGTCAGCACCATCGACGTCCAGGCCGTGAGCGACGCGCGAGACGTCGTCGCCACGATGCACGAACTGGCCGTACGAGGCGTAGCCGGTCACCTCAACCCTGAAGACATCCAGCGAATGCGAGACGCCAACGATCGCTTCGCCACGGCCGTCGCATCAGGCGACGCCGACGCCGCCCTCACCGCCGACGAGGACCTCCACAGAATCCCCGTCACAGCCCTGGGCAATCGAGCCCTGGAAGCAACCCTCGAACGCTTCGACCCCCTGATCCGCCGAGCCGAACGAACCCGCTTCAAAGCCGACGGCCAATCCTCGGTCGCCCGCCACAACGACCTGATCACCCTGATCGAATCCGGCGACGCCCCCGGCGCAGCCGCCCTGGCCTTCGACCTCTGGCACACCCTCACAACCGACGAAACCCCCAAATAGAAGAGGTCGGCATCGTTGATCTCAGCAACCCGTCACTCGTGTACCAGGCGGTCGTGCCGATGCCGGTCCCGTCGGCCTTCCTGACCGGATCGGTGCTCCTGACCACCAGAACAGCCGGCAAGGTCTACCAGATCGACGGCCTGGCAGTCCGCCGCACCGGCCCAGCCTAGGGGAGCCCGGCTTCGTACGCGGCGATCACGAGATGGACCCGGTCGCGGGCGCCCAGCTTCGCCAGGATGCGGGCCACGTGAGTCTTGGCGGTCAGCGGGCTGACGACCAGCTCGTCCGCGATCTCCTGGTTGCTTCGGCCAGCGGCGACCAGGCGAAGCACCTCGTGTTCGCGCGCCGTCAGGCTGGCCAGCCGTTCAGGCGCAGGGGCGTCCGGGCGACTCAGCGCGCGGGTGATGACCGCCCTGGTCGCGCCGGGCGACAGCAGCGCCTCCCCAGCCGCGACGGTGCGGATGGCGTCCAGCAGCGCGTCCGGACGGGTGTCCTTGGGCAGGAAACCACACGCCCCCGCGCGAAGGCCGCGCAGTACGTTGGTGTCGGTCTCGAACGTGGTCAGGATCAGCACCTTGCTGCTGCTCGATCGGTCGTCGGCAGTGATTTGCCGGGTCGCCTCGATGCCGTCGGTGCTCGGCATCCTGATGTCCATCAAGACGACGTCGGGGCGCAGGTCCCGGGTCAGTGTCACCGCCTCGTCTCCGGTGCCGGCCTCTCCGACGACCTCCATGTCGTCAGCGGAATTGACCAGCAGGGCGAACGCGCCGCGCACCAGGGTCTGGTCGTCGGCGAGCAGGACCCGGATCACGAGGGCACCCGCCAGATCTCCGGCAGCGGCAGGCTGGCCCGTACTTCGAATCCTCCGGACTCGCCCGGGCCGGCGGACAGTTCGCCGCCGACGGCCTGTGCTCGCCCTGTCATCCCGGCGATCCCGAAGCCGGCCGGTGTTACGGTCGAGCTCGCTCGCGCGGGCCCGTGATCGACGACCGCGATCCGCAGCCGGTGGCCGTTCTGGGCGAGTCGGACGGTCGCGTGCCTGGCCTTCGAGTGCCGGATGACATTGGTGAGCGACTCCTGGATGATCCGATAGGCCACGACGGACACCGTCGACGGTAACTCGCCCGGGAGCCCGTCAGCTTCCACGTCGACCCGGACATCGGCCGCCTCGGCCATCTCCACGAGACGATGCAGCTCGCCGAGGTGGGGCGCCGGCGCGGTTGGCTCGGCATCGCCACCATGCAGCAGGTCCAGAACGGCACGCAGCTCGCGGAGTGTGGCCCCGCTCGTGTCCGACAGGCTGTGCAGCGTGCTGGACAGCTCCTGCAGCGACGCATCCCCGCGCCCCGGCAGTTGGTCGATCAAGTGCGCGGCGACGGACGCCTGGACGTTCGCGACCGCGAGGCCGTGAGCCAGGACGTCGTGCAGCTCTGCAGCGATCAGGACCCGCTCCTCGGCGACCCGCCGCTCGACCTCGTCGGCACGTTCCTGCTCGGCCCGCGCGGTGACGGCGGCCTTCCAGTTTTCATGGAAGCGGACCGCCAGCCCGGCGAAGAAGGCCATGAACAGCCAGCCGACGCCGAGGAGAGCATCGTCAGGTGCCCCCGACGCCTCGTCGGCGAGGACCGGCACGGTCACCGCGGCCACCGCCAGCAGGACGGCGGTGGCCCGCCGCGGTGGCGCGCTGTGGCGCGCCGCCGTGAACGCCGCCACCAGTGAGGCCGGCATCGTGGCCTCGTGGGGATAGTCGAGGATGTGGTACGGCGTCGACACGACGAGGACCGCGAGGACTACGAGGATCGGCTGGCGCCGGCGGGCCAGCAACGGCGCCGACATCGCGCCCAGGAGGGCGATCGCCCACAGATCCACGCTTCGCTCGCCGTCGAAATCGACCGCGTGGATCGTCACCGCGACGACGACGCCGAGCACGAACGCCGCCGCCGTCAGCAGCCGATCGGCTACTGACGGACGGAGCGCCGTCATCGTTCACCCAGTGTCATCGACAGGGTCATCGACACAGTCCTATCCCATGCGCCAGAGCTTGCTGGGCCACCAGATCCGCGAACCCAGCGACATCGTCAGTGCGGGAACCACGATGGACCGCACCAGCAAGGTGTCGATGAGCACGCCGACGGCGACCAGTATCCCAATCTCGACGAGCATGACGAGCGGCAGCGTGGCGAGCACCGCGAACGTCGCCGCGAGCACGACGCCGGCCGAGGTGATCACGCCACCGGTCACCGCGAGGCCACGTTTCGTGCCCTCGACAGTGCCGTGCCGGGCGGCCTCCTCACGGACCCGGGTCATCAAGAAGATGTTGTAGTCGACCCCGAGTGCGACCAGGAAAAGGAACCCGATCAGGGGCACCGACGACTCCAACCCGGCGAAACCGAGCACGTGGTCGAACACCAGGTTGCACAGTCCGAGGGCTCCGAAGAACGACACCACGACGGTGGCGACCAGTACCAGCGGAGCCACGATCGCCCGCAGCAGCAGCCCGAGGATGGTGAGCACCACCAGCAGGATCAGCGGCATCACCAGATTGCGGTCGCTCTTGTTGGTCTCGGCCTCGTCAAGCTTCTCGGCACTCGGCCCACCGACCAGCGCGGCCTCGCCGGCGACCTCGCGTACGTGCTCCCGCAGCCGCTTGATCGTTGCCGTCTCACCCGCGCTTTCCGGCGAGTCGACCGGGAGCGCGGAGATCTCCACCCAGTCATCACTGGTCCGGCCGATCTCGGCTTCGGCAACCCCCGGTGTCGTTTTGACGGCGGCCAGGACCTCGCGGCTCTGGTCCGGCCGGCTCATCACGGTGAGCGGCTGACCGCTCTGGTCGGGGTAGCGCACCTCGATCAGCTTCGCCCCGGTCACCGACTCCGGCGTCGAACGGGCGAACTGGTCCAGCTGCGGAAGCGACCCGGTGGCTCCCACTGTGCCCAGCGCGAGACCGCCCAAGATGACCAGCGGCACCGCCCAGCTGACCACGCGGCGGCGCGCAACCAGCTCGCCGAGCCGAGCCCACCGAGAACCAGATGCGTGTGCCTCCACCCCGAGTCGCGGCACGAACGGCCAGAAGACCCGGCGCCCAAGCACCACCAGCAGGGCCGGGAAAAGCGTCAACATGACGAGCAGCGTGGACCCGATGCCAGCCGCACCCACCGGGCCGAGACCGCTGGTGCTGTTGAGATCCGCGGCCAGCAGGCACAACAAGCCGGCTACCACCGTCGCCGCCGAGGCGAGGATCGCCGGGCCGGCCCCACGCAGCGCCGCCAGCATCGCGTCGATCGGCCGCTCGTGGTTGTGCAGCTCCTCGCGGTAGCGAGACACGACCAGCAAGGCGTAGTCGGTGCCCGCGCCGAAGACCAGGACGATCAGCAACGCCGAGCTCATGCTCGTCACGGTGAAGTCGAAAATCTGGGTGAATGCGTAGACAACACCCATCGACATGATCGCCGCGACCCCGACCGCCGTGAGCGGGACCAGCCACAGCAGCGGACTGCGGTACGTCAGGATCAGCAGGATCGCCACCACTACGGCGGTAGCGAGCATCAACGTAGCGTCGACGGCATCGAAGACCTCGTCCATGTCGGCCCCTAGCGCGGTCGGACCGGTGACATAGGCATTCAGACCGTTCGGCCGGCCGGCGAGAAGGTCACGCGCCTCGGCGGTGGCACGAGCCTCCTCGTCGATCGCCTTCCGGTCGAGCGGCAGCGTGTACATCAGGGCTGTGCCGTCGGCGGAGTCGATGATCTGGGGCGGTGCGCCGGTGTCGCTGCCGAATCGCTTCGCCAGCTCGGCGTGACCGCGTAC
This sequence comes from Kribbella ginsengisoli, assembly GCF_039537185.1. Classification (NCBI taxonomy): domain Bacteria; kingdom Bacillati; phylum Actinomycetota; class Actinomycetes; order Propionibacteriales; family Kribbellaceae; genus Kribbella; species Kribbella ginsengisoli. The sequence continues at coordinate 319,319 of NZ_BAABAA010000008.1, forward strand.
GACCGCCTCCCGGTCGCCTGGTCGAAGGCCGCCGGGTCGTTCGTACACGACCACGAGCAGACCGTTCTCACCGCCGGGCAGCCTGGCTTCGGCTTGGAGCACCTTGGTCGACTGGGCACTGGCAGGCAGGTAGTCGGCCTGTCCATCGCGAGTCACCGAGTCGAGCTTGCCGGCAAGCGAGAAGCCGCCGACCAGCAGCCCGATCCACACAGCCAGCATGAACCACGGCAGCACGCTCTTGCCCCGTGATCTTTTCGGTCGGGTATCGGCACCGGAGTGGCCGGGCGCCCGTAGCTGAGAAGTCATGGCAACCACGCTGTCAACCCGACAGGTCTGAAACGTCCGGCCACAGCAGACACTTCGCCGTACTCCGCACGGAGTACGGCCCCAGTTCAGAGAGCCGACAAGACCCACCGCGGTCGACGACGACACCCGACTCGGCGTAGCGAACGGTGGGGATTCGGACACGCCGACCCCGTTCCCGAGACACGTCCTGGATCCTCGCCGCCGATCATGCCATCGGGTGCGGGTGGCCTCTCTTCCATCCGAGCGGACAGCGCATCCATGGCGCGGTGCGTCAGTCGATCACCCGCAAACCCCGAACGCAAGCGCCGCGATCGATCCCGCCTCTGTCGGTCCAGCTCGGGATGCCGCGTTTTCCAGGTCAGTCATCGGCCCTCACCGGCGGCGGGACCTGCCGGGTCCGCTTCGAGCAGGCGTCATCCTGTGCACGATCGTATGCGCCGAGTGCACGCCATTGCTTCACAGCGCCGCGCGGCGCGCATCGGCGCCCTACGGTCGGTCTAGGTCATTCGGCACGGCGACGTCGGGCGTCCCGATGGGACGCAGACGAATGCTGGGGTGCGACGTTGAGTTCGTGGCGACGCGTCGGCGGCAGTCGCGCTGTTACTGATCACTACCGGGCGTCGGCTCCCTTCCTGTCGACGTGACGCATCCGCAGATCGATCGGAGCACGTGATGACACGAATACTGGTGACCGGCGCGGCCGGGTCAACAGGGCTGGCCACCGTCCAAGCCCTCCGCGGCAGCGACGTCGAGGTTCGCGCGCTGGTGCACAGACTTGATGCCCGCGCCGAGCGACTTCGTGAACTCGGCGCCGAAGTTGTGATCGGTGACCTGCTCAACTTCGACAGCGTGGTCTCAGCCATGGACGCTGTCGATGCGGCGTACTTTGTCTACCCGGTGCACCCGCGGTTGATCGACGCCACCGCCTACTTTGCGCAGGCGGCCTGGGAAGCAAGTGTGCGCGCCATCGTCAACATGTCGCAGCGTCCTGCCCGTCGCGAATCGAAGAGCCATGCGTCCTTCAACCACTGGATCGCCGAACGGATTTTCGACACCGCCGACGTACCGGTCACTCACCTGCGCCCGAGCTTGTTCGCCGACTGGTTGCTGTATGCCGGTCAGGTGGACCGCATCATCGACACGAGTGTGCTGGCTCTGCCGTTCGGCGAGTCAAGGTTCGCGCCCATCGCTGCTGAGGATCAAGGGAGGGTCATCGCCACCGTGCTCGCCGATCCGAGCCCCCACGCAGGGCAGGTCTACTACCTCAACGGACCGGAGGTCATGACAGGCAAGACCATCGCCGAGGCGGTCGGCGACGCTCTTGGACGGACGATCTCCTACTACCCGATACCGATCGCGGACTTCCAAGCCATCGTCACCGACATCCCTTACCTTTCGACGTTCTTTGCCCAACACATTGGTGCTGTCGCTGACGATCTGGCGAACGGTGTCTTCGAATCGACCAACACCACTGTGGAAGACATCACCGGTGTCGCTCCGATGAGCATTCGCGACTTCGTCCGGCTTCACCTCGACGAGTTCGCACCGCGCGGACCGGTCGGCGACGCGTCGTAGCCAGCTCGCCTGCCCGGTACTTCACGTCCCCAACGCCCTACCGAACCCGAAGGAACTCCGATGACATCAACCAGCAGAGCCCACCCGATCATCTTCATCCACGGGCTGTGGATCCACTCCAGCGCCTGGCAGCCTTGGCTGGAGTTGTTCGAGCACAACGGCTACAGGGCGTCGGCGCCGGGCTGGCCGGGCGATTCTCCCTCTGTTCAGGAGACTCGCGCCAATCCCGACGCGATGAATGACATCGGCATCGCTGACATCGTCGACCACTACGCACGCCTCATCGACCCTGCTGCCCCCCAGCCGATCGTCATCGGGCACTCCTTCGGCGGGCTGATCGGTCAGGAACTTCTGGCCGCTGGCCACGCCGCAGCTGCCGTCGCGATCGACTCGGCCGCCATCAAGGGCGCCAAAGCCCTCCCATTCGCGCAACTGAAGTCGGCCTTTCCCGTCCTGAGCAATCCGGCGAACCGTCACCGGGCCGTCGCGCTGACTGCCAAGCAGTTTCGCTACGCGTTCGGCAACACACTCACCGACGAGGAATCCGATGCCCTGCACGCCAACTGGTCGATTCCAGGTGCGGGACGCCCCCTGTTCGAAGAGGCCGGCGCCAACTTCTCCCGGCACTCTGCGGCGACAGTCGACACACACGTCGCTGACCGCGGGCCGCTGCTGCTGACCTCGGGTACCGAGGATCACGTCGTACCCCTCAAGGTCACACAGCAGGTGTTCGACCTCTATGCCAAGGGGCCGGCCGATACCGACTTCCACGTGTTCGACGGTCGCGGCCACTCGCTCACGATCGACAACGGATGGAGGGACGTCGCCGACGTCGCTCTGGATTGGCTCGACAGCAAACGGTTCTAGGCTGAGCCGCCCGCGGAAGTGTCGGGCGCGAACGACGGGGTGTTCCTTCGAGACCACGAGTCGAGATCCTGGAGAGGTTGTCCATCGGGTGTCTGCTTGCGGTGGACGAACCGAGCGGTGCAACGGATTGCGCCGGCGGCACACTTGGTCAAGTGCTGATCAGCCGGTAGGTGGTGCCGCTGCTACTGGGCATCCAGGCGTCGGGGAGTGCTGCGGCGAGGGTATGTTGAGCCCGCCATCCTGTGCAGTGTCCCGGCGCGATCAGTTGTGGTGCGAGCTCGGTCAGTGCGGCGACGGTGGGTGCGATGACGGGTTCGAACGCCGGGCCGCTCAGATGCAGCCCGCCGATCACCGCATGGACACGGTCAACACTGGTCAGTCGTTGCGCATGTCGCAGGATGTTGACCACCCCGGCGTGGCCGCATCCGGTGAGGACGACCAGCCCCTGGCCGCGCAGGTGTACGACCAGTGCCTGGTCATCGATGACCAAGGGGTCGTGCCGCCATTCTGCACCGGTCCAGGCTTGGTGCTGAGCCGGCATGCCGTGCTCGAAGTCCGTGGTGCGGTCGATCTCGCCGGTGATCAAAACGCTGCCGTTCAACAGGAGCGACGGTTGCCGTCGCTCGATGACATCGAATCCCTCTCCGGTCAGGGCTCGTCTGCTGAGCGTAGGCATCTCGTATCCGCCGTCCGGCGCCAGCAGTCTGCGCCGGGTCCAGACCTCGGGGTGGAGGACCATTGGCATCTTGTTACGGCCGAGTCTTCCGGCCAACCCGGCCAGGCCCCCGGCATGGTCGAAGTGACCATGACTGAGAACAACGCCGTGGATCGTGGTCAGGTCGATCTCCAGGCGATCGGCGTTGCTCACCATCGCCGTCGGTGAGAGGCCGGCGTCGAAGAGCAGCCTCGTTTCCCGCTCGCCACGACGAACCGTCACCAGCGCTGAGAATCCGTGCTCGGCCATGAGGCCGACCGAGGTGTGACCGGTCTCGAACTGGCCGGCCGGAGTATCTGCTGGGCCGAAACCGGTTCGGGTGGCCCTCTGGTCACTGGTCAGCAATGCGTCGAAGGCGTTGTCGACCAGGGTCGTGATGCGGATTTCGTCGACCGGCAGGAGGCTGATCGGGTCCACCGCCTCGCCCTCGACCGGCCGCGGCGCGGACTCGGCAGCGTCGCGCGGAGTCGCGTTCGTTGAGTCGCACATGGTTCCTGCTTTCGTAGTTGTGCGCGGTGCGGCGGTGGACCACAGTCGGTGCTCAGTGGCTGGGCGGGACGACCGTTTCGATCAGACCGGTAGCGACGTCGTAGACCAGGCCGGACACCAAGAATCCGCTGTCTCGGAGTGCCTTCTTGATGACCTCGACGTCCACTTGGACCGAGCCGAACGGGTCGCTGACCGATTTGGTGTCGAGGTCGTGGGCCGGGATCTCGAAGTACTCCGCCAGGAGAGCCGGGAATGGAGCGAGGTCCGTCATACCGCAATCGGTATGGTGCAGGACGACCAGATTCCACTCGCCGGGACGTCTGCCGGCCGCATTCGCCTCGCCGACCTTCGCGAGCATGGCCATGGTGCGCAGGGTCGCAGGGGTGATCCGGCCGCCGACGTTCCGGATCACCGCGGCCTCACCCAGTTCGATTCCCAGCACGTACGCCGGATCGACGCGCGGATCGACGCACCCCACGACCGTCAGATTGCCACTGGGGCTGAGGGTCATGCCAGGGGTGAACCGTTCGGCGGCAAACTCGGCATTGCGGACGGTCAGGTCGTGGCTATCGGTCATCGCTGGTTCCGGGTGGTCAGGGTTTCGATGGCGTCCATTGCGGTCTCCTTGAGTCAGGGGTAGTGGTTGAGGTGTTGAGGAAGGTACGTGTGCCGATCCTGGTTGGAGCCTCACAGTGAGACCCCGATGGCGGCATGGATCGATCTGACAGCGCCGGTGCCTTCACCGACCGCGGCGGCGACTCGTTTCATAGAGCCGACGCGGACGTCGCCGGCTGCGAAGACACCAGGGATGCTTGTCTCGAACGGCAACGGCGCGCGGCCGAGAATCGTCCAGACCTGTCCCAGTGCGTGCGGGTTCAGTTGCGCGTCGGTGCGGATGAAGCCGTCGGTGTCGACGGCGAGCCCGTTGAGCCAGGCAGTGGCTGGGTCAACGCCGATGAAACAGAACAGGCCGCGGCAGGGCAGTTCCATGCTGGTACTTGTCACGTGGTCTGTGAGATTGATGGACTCGAGGGTCGCTCGGCCTGCGAGGCCGCTGATCTCGGTCGACGTCCGCACAGTGATCTGGGGATCGGAGGCCACTCGGTCGACGAGGTAGGCCGACATGTCGGTGCTGATGTCATCGCCGCGAACGGCAAGGGTGACTGTGCAGCCGTGGGACGCCAGGTAGAGGGCGGCTTGCCCCGCTGAGTTGGCTCCGCCGACGACTGTCACCGGTCCGCCGGCGCAAGCCTGTACTTCGAGCTTGGTGGCGGCGTAGTAGATGCCGGCGCCTTCGAACTGTGCCCAGCGCGTGAGTGGCAGCGCTCGGTAGCGGGCGCCGGTGGCGATCAGCGCGGCCCGTGTGTCGATAGCGGTACTGTCGGCGAGGACGACTCGCAGGTAGGCCCCCGTGCAGTCGAGATCGATGACTTCGCAGGGACTGAAGAGTCGTGCTCCGAACTTCAGGGCCTGCAGGGTGGCCTTCTGGGCGAGTTCTTCGCCGCTGAGACCAGAGGGGAAGCCCAGGTAGTTTTCAATGCGTGAGCTGGAGGCGGCCTGGCCGCCGGGACCGACGGCGTCCAGCAGGACGGTGTCCAGGCCTTCGGAGGCGGCAGACACTGCGGCTGCCAGTCCGGCAGGGCCGGCGCCGATGATCGTCAGGTCGGCCGGTTCGGCGTTGGTCGCTTGATAGGACAGGCCCAGCAGCTGCGCGAGCCGGCCGGGCGTCGCGCGGCGGAGCACGTGGTCGGGCGTGACCACGGCGGGTAGATCCGCGTTGACAAGCGGAGTCGAGGTCATGATCGCGTGACCCGCGAGGCTGGCGGCGTCGAGCCAGAGGTGGGGCAGTCGTTGTCGAGCAGCGTAGGTGCGAAGGCTCAGCGCTTCGGCTGACCTGGTGGTGCCGATGATCTCGAGTCCACGGGCGGCGATCCCGCCACGGAGCACATCGCGGCGGGCCAGGAACGTTGTGAGCAGGATGTCGGAAACGCTGGGGTCGTCAGCCATCAGGCGCCGGAACTGGGACGGGGAGATGCGGTGGATCCGCCCAGATTCGACCACCCGGGCGATGAGATAGACGGTCTGGCCGGTGAGCAGGTTTAGCTCGCCGAGGAAACCACCGGGTCCGTAGGTGGCGATGACGGCCTCGGGTTCATCGCGGGTGGGCGGAGAGACGATCTCGATCCGGCCGGCGTCGATGACGATCAGGTCGTAGGCCAGGTCGCCTGGCCTGAACACTACGTCGCCGGCGCGGACGTCTTGGGCCACCCCATAAGCAGTCAGCCGGGCCAGTTGGCGCGCGGTGAGTCGCGGCGAGACGAATGATGCGGGTCCGGGGTCGGTCATCCTCTGCCTTCGGTCAGTGCGGAGCCCGGGCGGGGACGTGCCCGGGTGGGGCTTGCTCCCCGTCCGTTACGGCCGGGGAGCAAGCTGGGGATGTCAGCGGCAGGCAGTCACCGTGGCTGCGGTGACGACCAGACCGGTGACCACGGTCGGGCGGTACACCATCGACAGGTGCGGTGCTTTGATCTTGACCACGTGAGCATTGGCGCGATCGGCCATGAACTCCTGCTGCGCCGGCGGGATGACCTGGTCGGCCGTGCCGATCAGGTCCCATGACGGGATCGTCTTCCACGCCGGTACGCCGGTTACGATTTCGCCGAGAGCGCTGGCTGCCAGCGGATGCTGGGTAGCAGCAAGCCGAGTGGCCTTCGCCGCCGGGATTCCGCCCGCGAAGATCTGTGGGAACAATTCCTTCTTCACGTACAGGTCGTAGTCGGTGCCGTCGTTGATCGGCACGATGTCGAAGACTGTTCGCGGGTCGTCGACGGCCAGGGCCGACCCAGGCTTGGCCCACGTGAGCCCGTTGAGGGTGTCCCCCTGGTCGGGGATGTACGCGTCGACGTAGACGAGCGCCTTGACATTCTTGTTGCCTGCGGCAACCTTCGTGATCAGGATGCCGGCATAGGAGTGCCCCACCAGCACGATGGGTCCCGGAAGGGTAGCGAGGTGATCCGCGAGGTAGGCGGAATCGGACGCTACTCCGCGCAACGGGTTCGGTACGACGTCGACAGGGTAGCCCAAGGTTCGCAGTTGCGCGGTGACGGCCGACCAGCTTGCCTCGTTGGCCCACGCGCCGTGCACGAGGACGATGGTGGGCTTGACGCTGAGGTGCTGCGTCGAGGCCTCGGCGGTGACGCTCGAGGCGCTCGTCGCGGTCAGGACCAGGAGGCCTGCGGCCAGTGCACCGATCGATGCCCGGGTGAGATTTCTGATGCTGCGCATGATGTTCCTTCGGTGTGGTGTTATTTCAGGAAGTCGAGAAGGGCTGCGTTCACCTGGTTGGCGTGGGTCCAGATGATGGCGTGCGGGCCGCCTTCGATGACGATGTGCGACATGTCGTCGATCAATCCGGGGAGCCGGTTGCCGGTGAAGACGGGAGGCAGGATGCGATCCTGGTCGCCTTGCAGGACCAGGACGGGGACATCGAGCTTGGGGAGATCACCGCGGAAATCGGTCAGCCAGGTGTCGATGCAGGCCACCGCGGCGGTGGCTGATGCCGAGGTGGCGGTGTTCCAGCTGGCACGGAAACGTTCCTCACTGACCAGGTTGCCGCCGTACACGTCGTAGTTGTAGAACGCCTCGAGGAAGCCGGTCATGAAGGCCGGCCGGTCTGCCGTGGCCGCTGCCATGAACCCCTCGAAAAGGCTGTGGTCGAGGCCCTCGGAATTGTCGGCGGTCTTCAACAGGAATGGCGGCACTGGCGCAAGCAGCACAGCCTTGTTGACCCGGCCCGATCCGTACGTGCCGAGGTAGCGGGTGACCTCTCCGGTGCCCATCGAGAAGCCGGCCAGGGTGACATCTTGGAGGTCCAGCCTGCTGAGCAGGACGTCGAGGTCGGCGGCGAAGGTGTCGTAGTCGTACCCCACACTGGGCTGGCTGGATCGGCCGAATCCGCGACGGTCGTAGGCGATGACCCTGAAGCCGGCGTCCAGCAGCGCAGCCTCTTGCTTCTCCCAGGACCGCCCATCGAGCGGATACCCGTGGATCAGGACAACCGGCGCCCCCACACCATGGTCCTCGTAGTACAGATCGATGTCCCCTGAATTCTCTTTGCCCACCGTGATGTACGGCATGTTCGCTCTCCACTGACCTCGGGCGTCACGCGGGCCGAACAGCCCGGTAGTGAAGACGCTAAGTCGCGCGGCACGCCGCCGGCGCTTCCCGATCGACGTCGTGCACACCCTGCAGACGACCGTGCACGAAGTGCAGATCAGCGCAGTGGAGAACGGGATCGAGCGTTGCTATTGGTGTGCCAGGCTCCGCCATTCGCGCGGAGAGAGCCCGTACGCGGTACGGAAGACGCGGCCGAAATTGGACGGATCGGTGAACCCCCATCGCCTGGCGACCGCCGCGATGGTCAGCGATCGAAGCCCAGGACTCGCGAGGTCTTCGCGGCATCCCTCCAAGCGCCGCTCGCGGATCCAGTCACCCAGCGAGATGCCCCCAGTGGCGAGGACGTTGTAGAGGTGCCTTACCGAGACGTGGTGCTCGGCCGCGATCTGGGCGGCGCTCAGACCAGGATCGCCCAGCCGGGCACGCGCGTACTCGAGGACCCGTAGCTGGAGCGTCGCCTGCAGCGGTTCCGTCCCAAGGGCGGTGGCGTCCAGGTGGGTGGTGAGGAGTGCGCGGATCAACTCGATGCTCGGGTGGCTCACCGAGCCCGCGTCAGGATGGTCGTAGATGTCAGGGCGACTTGCGAGCCTGTGCAGATAGGCGCCGGCAAGGTCAGCGATCGGATGCCCTGGACAGAGCGTTATGCCACAGAGCTGCCTGATCGTGTCGTGCGGCAGCCCAAGCGCGGTGATCGGGATCCGGAAGAAGTGCTGGCGGATGCCTTCGGCGTCGGCCAGTGTGTACGGCACGGTCGAGTCGTAGATCACCAGCTCTTGCGGTTTCAGCACCGCTTCGCGGCTGCCCTGCACCACCAGACTGGAACCGGACAGCTGGAGGCCGAGGAAGATGCTCGGAGCCAACTCGTCCCGGGCCAAGGCAGGCGTCCGCTCCACAGCGACCGCGTTCGAACGGACCGAACACACGGTGAGCTGGCCCAGCTGGCTGATCGCCCCGTAGGCGGCAGCGGGTCCAGCCGCGGCGGGGAAGTCGATCTCGACCCGGACGATCGTGTTGGCGATTGTCTCGCGCACCGCCTCGGCCCGATCGGCCGGCGGCAGGCTTCGCGCGTCGAGTATGACCGTCATGCCGTTCACGTCCGATCCATCGGTCCACTTGTCAGGCTCACCAAACTACATTTATGGTTTGAAAATCAAACCACAATCGAAGGATGGTCCGATGCCGGCTCGAGTCACCCCGTATCTCAACTTCGGCGGCAACGCGCGCGAAGCGATGGAGTTCTACCAGTCGATCTTCGGCGGCGAACTGGAGATCCGAACATTCGGCGACCTACGCGCCGCGCAGGACTCCGGCCAGGAGAAGCTGGTTGCGCACGCGATGCTGAAGGGAGATACCGGCGTCATCCTGATGGGCTCGGACGTCCCGGGCCCCGAGTACAAAGCCGGTGGCTCCTTTTCGGTAGCGCTCGGAGGTGATGAGGCAGAGCTCACGGCGTACTGGGGCAGGCTTTCCGACGGCGGGGCGGTCACGGTGCCGTTCGCCAGATCCGCGTGGGGTGCTCTTCACGGACAGTGCGTCGACATGTTCGGGACATCCTGGCTGGTCAACGTGACGGCGCCCTCGATCTCCTGATCAGCCAACGACTACTTGCGGCTCCGCCTCGGCCGCCTTCTGCGTCACCTGGTGTGCGGCAGTCCGCTGGCGGAGCAGCACCAGACCGAGCCCCACCACGAACCAGATCGCCAGAACGACAAGCGATGAGCCTGCATGGGATCCGCCGAAGTATCCGAAGTCGTTGATCGCCCGGTAGGCCGCGCCAGGTGGCAGCTTCGCGGAGATCGCCTGAGCCCAGCCGGGCAGGAGGTCGATTCCGAGGGTCGCACCGCTGGTCGCGTTGCCGATGGTTGTCAGGACGAGGACGGCCAGCCCGATTCCCGCCGGTCCCAGCCACGCTCCGAGGGCCTTCGTGGCAAACGCGCTGGCGGCCGACAAGAGTATGAGAGACAGAGCCAGCCGCGGGAACGACGGCGTCAGCGAACCGTACACAGGGCCGGTGATGACGGCGGCGGTCACACCGATGGCAACGGCGAAGCCGGCCATCGCGTAGAGCCGGTGGCGCAGGCGCACCGTCGCGACCGCGCCGGTTAGGCCCTGGGCGAGGACGAACGAGGCCAGCGTCACACCGAAGACGACATAGAAAGCCGACAGTCCGCGGGAGTCGTACTTGACCAACGGAACCAGGTCCGTCTCCGCTACGGTGAATCCGCCCTTATGGGCCAGACCGGCCACCAACTGCCGCGCCGCCCCGCTTTCGCTGAACCCGCTCGCGCCGGCGTAGTCGAACTGCAAGGTGGTCGGGGCGGTGAGGCCCACCACGGCGACCGCGTCGCCGTTGCGCACCAAGGCCGCACCTTCATCGAGGGTGGCGACCTGCTGGATGTCCACCGAGTCACCCAGACCTGCTTGCGCCGCGCTTGCCAATTGCCCTCCAACCGCGGCCAGGGGCAGGTGATCCGGTACGGGAGCTCGCTGAAGCCCGACGTACACAGCGATGAACGCGGAGCCGATGATCAGCCCGGTGACAACGAGCTGGATCCAGGCTCTGTGGTGGGTGCCCACAGGGGCCGGCTTGCCTGAGCCAGGCACGGACGATGACGACATGACACTTCCTCGACTAAGATGGTTTGAATGTCAAACGAAATGAAGCCTACAGTTGCTGGTTTGAAAAACAAACCAGACCGTGACTCCCTGGCGGTCGCGTTGGACGCGATCAACGACCGCTGGTCCCTGCACATAGTTCGCGCCGTCGCTTTCGGCGCATCGCGCTACACCGACATCCTGCGGGCCGTCGGTGCCCCCAGAGATGTCCTGGCATCGAGGCTTCGGAAGCTCACCGAATCTGGGATCCTGCAGCCTCACGCGCCTGAAAGAGGCCGAATGGGCGGGTATGAACTCACTCAGAAGGGTCGAGACCTGGGTCAAGTCATCCTTGTGCTCAAGCGCTGGGGGGACATCCACGGCGAGGAGGGTGTGCCGACCGTCGATTTCATTCATGACGTCTGCGGCGAGGTCTTCGTCGCAGAAGTCTGCTGCCAGGCATGCGGCCAGCCGATCCAGTCGGGCGAGTTCTCCGTCGATCACGCAACCGCTGGATGCTGACGAACGGTTGGCTGCGTCAGATCTCAGCGATCGCGGCTGCGGTCGCCGCGGGCTGGTCCCACTGAGGCCAGTGGGCCGCATCCGGAACCCCTCGGACCAACGCCATTGGGAAGAGCGAGTGGAGATGCTGGGCGACGCCGCCGTTCAGGTAGGGGTCATGCTCGCCGAATGCGATCGTCACCGGGACGTCGAGCTGGGAAAGTCGGCCGCTCGCCACCTGAGTGTTCTGCTCGAGAATCCCGGGGAACAGGTCCGCGGTCCACGCCCGGATCGCGGGGATGGAGCTCGCCTGATTCTGATCGCCGTAGAACTGAGGAAGGATGGCCAAAGCTCCGATCCCGTCGGGATCCGGCGGGCCCGGATTAAGCATCCTGTCGGTGTACGACAGCATCCAGCCAAGAATGTCGGGATCGGCCAGGACCTCGTCAACAAGCCGGCTCAGATGAGCATCCGCCAGAAACCGAATGAATTCGGGAAACTCCAGGGTGGGAGAATCACCGAAAAAAGTGTTCAACAGCACCATTCCACCGACTCGGTCCGGGTGGGCCAGCGCGTATCTGATCGCGACGGGCCCGCCGATGTCGTGCCCCACCAGGATGGGCTTCTCGAGTCCGAGAGCATCAACGACAGCAGCCAGCTCTCCCTCACGCTGCCCGGACGCCAGGGGCCAGACCGCGTCCCGTCCTGATCGGCCGTGACCGAGGAAGTCGAACGTCACGAGGTGCCGGGAGGCGAGTTCGGGGACGAGTCGGTTGTAGATGCGCGAGTCGTCCGGGAACCCGTGCGTCATCACAACTGCGGGACCGTCGCCAGGGTACTCATTGACGTGAACAAAGCCCTTGATGGTCATTACCTGATGTTCGATCGCAGTGGGCAATTCGGATTTCTTCATGTGCTCGTCCCTTGGCGATTGGCTGTCACCAGAAAGACGTTAGGCCACGGACCCGACCGAGCATCCGGCACGAGGAAGCCTCTGCACGTGTCGTAGACAAGGGTGCACGCACTGCAGACCTCTCGAGACTGCGGTTGACTCGGGACGCTACGAGCGGGACGGGTTCTGGCCGCGGAGTTCGGCCAGGCCGGCCGGATCCTGGTGCGCCATGATTCGCCACTCGCGAGGCGACAGGCCATAGGCAGCGCGGAAGCTGCGCCCGAAACTCGACGGGTCGGTGAATCCCCACCGTTTCGCGATCGCGCCGATGGGCGTGGTGAACAGCCCCGCCCGGGCGAGGTCGTCGCGACAACCCTCCAGCCGCTGCTCGCGGATCCAGCCACCCAGCGAGATCCCGCCTTCGGCGAGGACGTTGTAGAGATGCCGCACCGAGATGTGGTGCTCGACCGCGATCTGAGCCGCGGTCAGGTCAGGGTCTCGCAGGTTCGCCCGGACGTACTCCAGGATGCGCAAGCGCAAACTGGCGTGCATCGCGTCGCCCTGCGGTGCGGCGAGGTCGAGGTGGGTGGTGATGAGCGCCCGGACGAGCTCGATACTCGGTTGGCTGATCGCCTGTGCACCCGGCTGGCTGATCAGATCGGGCCGAGCCGCCATTCTCCGGAAGTAGGCAGCCGCCAGGTCGGCCACCGGGTGTCCGGGGCTCAGTTTCACCGCTGAGATCATTCGGAGGACGTCGCCAGGCAACCCGAGGCTGGCGGTCGGTATCCGGATCTGGACCTGCTGGATGCCATCGGCATCGACCAGCGTGTAAGGCGCAGCGGACTCGTACAGGACGAGGTCACCGGGGCGCAGAACAGCCTCGCGCTCGTTCTGCACCACCAAGCTGCTGCCTGACACCTGCAAACCGAGAAAGACACTGGGCTCCATCGCATCGCGAGCAAGCCGCTCAGTGCGTTCGGCCTTCGTCGCGTTCGATTTGATCGAGCAAACCCGAAGGCTGCCGACATCGCTGATGGCTCCCCGCACTACGGGACCTTCGTGTGCCGGGAAGTCGATCTCGACCGGGACGATGCTCGCGCTGATGATCTCGCGTACGGCCGTATCACGGTCAACAGCCGGGATCTGCCCGGAATCGAAACGGATGGTCATGGCGCCCACTTCGGATCATCCCCAGCGCGGAACTCAGGAAATCCGACGATACCCGACACGATTCCCCACGCCTTGACCGAGGCGTGAGCATCGTCGTGCGGCCGGGCTGACGTAGGCAGTCACGAAGGTCGGTCGGGGAGGGAGTCGCCTCGATTCATGGACCCACCGCACCATCTTGTCCTGGCTCGAGCCGGACGATCCGATCACGATCGACGTCCGTTGCGTCGTAACCGCCAGACGGTAGTGGCGCGCCTCGGATCTAGTTGCTCGGATTGCGGCGGCGGCCAACCCGCACCGGAGGCGTGCGAGGCAGCCAGCAGATTCGACGACCGCATAGAAAAGAGGCCTGCCGCGACCGGACCTGCGCGGCTGCCCGCTGGAGTGCACGGCGGGTGCACATCGAGAGGAAGGCGGATCGACCCTGGCCTTGGCCGGCCTGTTCGAGGTGTAGAAGGACGAGTCGAAAGCAGAAACGATCCCGAGCGTCTGAATCAGACGTACACAATCATCATCTCCACCACCGCGACGGAAGCAGTCGGCCGGATCCACGGCCGGATGCCCATGGCGATCGCCGCGGCCGACTGAGCCGACTGGCTGGATCTGCGCAACCACGACGTCGATGCCGTGCCGGTGCTGATGGCGCCGCCGTTGGACGGCAGCCTAGAAATGTACGCAGTCAACAACGTCCGCAACAGTCCCGGACTGCTGCAGCCGCTCTCCGAGCTGACCCCGAAGGCACGCGGGCCTGTCCTGAGCTAAGCCGCGTGGGGTGCCTATGAGGCGGTCCAAAGACCCCGCTCTCGTGCAGCTGGATGGCGATCGCGGCGACGCCGCCGGTGCCAGTTCCGGCGGTCAGAACGAGCTTCAAGACTCGGTAGGCCGAGTCTCACCGGGGTACGTCGTGAACGAAGATCGCGATGCAGGTAGCCAGCGTGCTCAACAGCAGGATGAACGCCGCGTAGGCGACCAAGATGATGGCAATCATGTTGTTGTCCGGCGGCAGTCCCGCATCTCGACGACGATGGATGACTACATCGGACGAAGACCCGCAATCCGGAGGCGGCCAAGCACCTTGGCGAGACGATGAGAGCCATCCATGAGCAAGCTCGACGGGTGCCGCCAGGTCCCGACACCCTCGGGGACATGCCCCGATCGGAATAACTGCTGCTCAGAGAGCCGACGAGGGGACTCGAACCCCTAACCACCGCTTTACAAGGCCACGCTTGTCAAGATTTCGCGCCGATTGCCGAACATGCTCGTGACCTGCGCAAGTACCTGGAACCGCTTGCCGCTGCATCGCCTTGATTATCAACATTCGCCAGTCAATCAGGTGAGTAAAACGATGAGTGATCCTGCTTGATCACCGGGGCACTGTGTCGCACTGTGCGGCCTCCACAGGGCGAGCCATCCCACCCGGCCCGGTCGGCAAGCACCACGACCATCAGTGGTGCCTGGCCGATCTGGACGCGGTCCTGCATCGCCGCTTCTTGCGCCCCCTGCGTTACGCCGGTCAAATTCGCCCGACGAGCCGTTCACCGCGCAAGCTGGAGACTTCGCCTCTGCTGGTAGGTAGCTCCGAGCTCGGCGAATGTCGTCACCAGCTCGCCCACGGCCTCCAGGTCATCGGTCGCCAGGGCCGCTGCACGGCGGACGAGGGCGGCGGCCACGGGGTTGTCGTGGGTTGCTGCGGTTGCTGAGCTCAACCGCTGTTCCAGGTCTGGTGCTTGTGTGAGGGCGCCGGCCTCGGCCCAGGCTGCGGCATACCACGGCCGCCAGAGGGAGGTACCCCACGCTGACCACAGTGGATGGTCCAGATCTACAGCAAGGGTGGCTCGTGCTGCCTCAGGTTCACCGGAGTCGAGCAACAACCATGCATCAAGGGTCGGCGCCCACCCGGTCTCTACACCGTCCAGCGATAGTGGCCGGCCTACGAGCAGGTGTTTGGTGATCGTCCGCCATTCCTCGCGCTCGGTGTCGTTCCCCAGAAGGCCGTGAGCGAGCGCCAGCGCATAGGTTCCTACGGCAAGCGTGGACGCATGGTGCCGGCCGGCCTGTTCCCAAGAGGTCCGGAAGCGCTCTCCGCGCCGGATTGCCTGGGCGAAGTCACCTGCGAGGACGTCGACCTCGAGTTGGCGAGCGAGGGCCGGATGGACGTAGTCGCGGTAGCACGGAAGGCTGATCAAGCGCTCGGCGTACGCTGCCGCACCCGGGAGATCTCCTGCGGACAGCGACACTTCGCATCCCATGAGTAGGTAGTCGTTGAACGCGTACGCCGTTGAGGCTTCCAGCCGAAGCGGATCCATCAGCTTGCCGCGCGCGGTCACCGCCGCGAGCGCATCGGCGTACTTGCGGCGGTGCAGGCGGCTTCCGCAGACACGATCAAGCGCGGCTGACGCAGCGACCGGGAGTCCGATCGCTGCAGCCCGATCGGCTGCACGCAGCCCGAGCGACTCTGCCTCGCTGTCGCCATCAGACAGCCACGCAGCACTTGCGACCATGACGGTCGCATCCGCGGGGGATCCCGCAGGCGCTCGTCGCTCAGCCTCCGCCAGTCGGTGTTCGGTCACCTCCCTAGCGGGCGGATTCGCCATGATTCCAGGTGCCATAGTGGCGTAGATGACTGACCAGCCGAGGGCATCGGCCGCGGCTTCATCGCATTCCACGGCCAAGGCGGCTTCGTACGCCGCATCGAGGAGTCGCATGGTCTCGTCGCCCACAAGACGGGCGGCAGCCGCACCAGCGGCGAGCCGCAGCAGCCGGACGCGATCGGAGACATCGGCTGCGGCCAGCTCTTCGAATACGTGTTGTGCCTCCTCGAGCCGGCCGCGCTGCACCAGTTCCTCGGCAAACCGCTCACCGAACTCTGTCCCTCGGACTCCGCGTCCTAGGACGACGCGGACCTCTACCGCGAGCCGGTCGAACGCCTCGCACCACTCCTCGTCATGCTCCGTCATGGCAAGCGACGTCAGCGTGTCCTGCGCCCACTGCGCGTGCCGCTGCTCGACGACTGGACCCTGGTCATCGAGCAGCTCGGTGGCGTATTGGCGCACAACCTCCTGGAAGCGATATCTGGTCGGAGTGCCGATCTCCACCCGCAGCAGGTGCTGATCAGCCACGATGGCCAGCAGCCGTGCTATCTCGGCTTCGCTGCGGTCGGGCCAGGCGACCGTGTGCGCATCGGCCACCGTGAATCGGGAGGCGAACACCGAGCAGGCCGCAAACACCGCTCGTTCGTCGGGTGAAAGCAGGTCCACACTCCAGGTGATGGTCGCGCGCAAGGAGCGTTGCCGCGTCCCCTCGTCTGACCCGAGCAGGCGGAGCGGGTCGCCAAGCGCGGCCGTTAGACCATCCAGGCCGAGTGATGGATATCGGGCTGCCGCCAGTTCGATCGCGAGTGCCATTCCCTCGAGCCGAGCGCACAGGGCGGCCACCCTGCGGTCCTCGGGTACGACGCCGCCAGCCGCCTCGGCACGTGCCCGGAACAGCAGCACGGCATCCGACTGGCTGAGACCAGGAAGCTCGTAGACCCACTCGTAGGCGGCGCCCAGCCGTTGCCGGCTTGTCGCTACCATCGTGAGCCCCGGGCAGTCGTTCACAAGACGACGGACACAGGTCTCGACTGCCGCGATCAGATGCTCGCAATTGTCCAGAACCAGTACGCCGTCGGCCCGCGCTAAGACGGCGGAAAGCGCGTCCTCGACCGAGTACCCTGGATGCTCGACGACACCCACGGCGGCGGCGACCGCCGCCGTCACCGCCCGTGGATCCGAAATCTGGCTGAGGTCGACGAACCACCCGTCCTTGGTTGGCTCATCGGTCAACCGTTGGACTGCCTGCGTAGCTAAGCGGGTCTTACCCACGCCGCCAGGTCCTGCGACAGTCACCATCCGGCGCCGTGACAGCAGCTCTGTGAGCGCGGCCATTTCTGCCTCACGGCCGAGGAACCCGCCGCTAGGGGAGGGCCACCGGCCGTGCAGCTGGGAGCCGAGCAGTCCTATTTCCGCCACCCGCCGTGCGAGTCCGCGACGGTCCGCCACCTCGAGCTTGCGGATCAGCGACGACACGTGGGACTCAACGGTGCGGGCAGAGATGGACAGTCGATCTGCGATCTCGGCGTTGGTCAAATGCCCAGCCACCAGGTCGAGCACTACCTGCTCGCGGTCGGTCACGCCTGGTATCCGATCCATCCGCCTGGTCACGTCTCTCAGTGTCGGATGTCCGGAGATTTTTGACCAGCCGGTGGTCAAGCACTGGGGAGGACATATCCGTGGTGAGTACGGATGTCTATTCTCGCGGATCCCGCGAAGCTGGATTCAGCAGGCAATCCTGGATGAGGAGGAAGTATGGTGTTTGACGCTGTCGCCTATAAGGCGACGACTAGGCAGCAGTGGGACCAGGCCGCGGAGGCATGGCACCGGTGGGGACCGACACTCGAGGAGTGGCTGGGCGAATCCACCGAGGCAATGCTCGAGGCCGCCGCGGTACGTCCAGGCTCCCGCGTGCTCGACGTTGCAGGTGGTGCCGGTGGACAGGCGTTGGCGGCGGCGCGGCGTACAGGTAGTAGTGGCAGCGTCCTGGTCACCGATCTATCGCTCGAGATCCTGGCGTATGCCGAGCGGGCAGCCTTGGAGAACGGCCTCCGACACGTGACGACGGCCCAGGCCGATGGCGAGGACCTCGGCACCCTGTGGTCACAGGAGTTCGACGCCGTCATCTGCCGGTTGGGGCTGATCTACTTCCCCAACCAAATGCAAGCACTGCACGGGATCCGCTCGACGCTCAGGGAAGGGGGCCGGTTCGCGGCCATCGTGTACTCAACCGCCGACCGGAACGCGTTCTTCTCGGTGCCGGTATCGCTGATCCGAGAGCGCGCTGGCCTCGGCGCACCTCTCGCGGGACAACCGGGACCGTTCAGCCTGGGAGATCCCTCGGCTGCCCGCTCCGCCTTGATCGCAGCGGGCTTCAAGGATGTGAGCGTTCGGACCCTTGACGCACCACTGCGGCTCCCCTCGGCGGCAGACTGCGTGCGTTTCGAAAAGGAGTCCTTCGGCGCTCTTCACCAAATGCTGTCCGGAGTTCCCGAGGACGAGCGCACACGAGTCTGGGCCGACATCGAACGGGCCCTAGGGGAGTACGACACCGACGGGCAATTCGTCGGGCCGTGCGAGCTGCATGTGCTGTCGGGGACACGATGAACCGACGGTAAGTGATGGCGGCCGTGCACGCGGCCTATATGCTGCTCGGCCGCGACGCCACCGACTTCAGGCTCGTTCGTCGCCTCGGAGGTCAAGCCACAGGGGTGCGCGGTCCGGCCCTGTGCCGGCCTCGATGACTTCCTCGTAGCTCAAGTCCGGACCGACACGCGAGTCTTCTCGGGCGACTTCAACGGCGATGGCCGAACCGAGTTCGCTCAGTTTGCGCCTGGCTACGGGGCGAGCTTCAAGGTGTTGTCCCGCAACGCTGACGGCAGCCACACGGTCGCGACGAAACCGATGGGTGAGCAACCGGTCTGGGCGTGGGATCCGGCTTCAAAGGTAGTGGCTGGGGATTACGACGGTGATGGCAAGGACGACCTGGCTTCGATCGGCAAATCTGGGCAGTCCACGGCAACGGTCGCACTGGCATACGAAGATGGCAGTGGCAAGTTGATCCCGGTCAGCTCGAACCTAGGCAGCCAGTTCAACGCGTGGGCTGCGGATCCCCTGGTGCGCGTCGTGGCGGGCGACTTCAACGGTGATGGCAAGGACGACCTGCTGTTGCACGGCCGCGCCTGTTATGACGTCCCTCAGCCCGGCGGTGGCTCGCGCTGCGAGCGGATGATTCCAATCGCCTATGGCGCGGGTGGGGGACAGTTCAGCGTCGAGCACCATGCCAACGTGACATTTTACGACAAGGCCGTTGTTGATGGGCCCGGCGAGACGGCGGATGTGGTCGTCGGTGACTTCAATGCTGACGGCAACGATGACCTCGTTGTGTACTCGCGCCTCGAGAACTCGCAGCAGGCAGGCACCTTCAACGATTGGATGGGTTTCATCCCGCTCAATGGTTCCACCCTGTTCCCGCCGGCCGTCGTGAACGATCGGACGCTCGCAGAGAGGATCATGGATCCAGGCGCGACTCCCGTGGCAGGCGACTTCAACAAGGATGGATTCGATGATATTGCTGTCGTGGGGCGCTTCGACCAGGCAGCCATGCCGATGGAGTTCTTCCACGGACCCAACACCGGGCCGACCTTCAGCGACGCTATGGTCACGTCGCCGGCGACCTGTCCTGACTTGTTGGGCTGCAGTCCGACCAACGGCTAGCTTCAATGGCTAGAGCGAATCCATAGGTTTTGACCGCGGAGCTCTCTGGTTGTGCATGACTGTGTCTGGCAGCCAGAGAGCATCACGCTCGATGGTTCATGTGAGCGAACGCATCGGTCCATGTCCGGTAAGTCTTACCACCGGAAAGCTCGTCTCCCTGGCGTCGATACGCATTACGCGTCGCGCCGCTTGCAGTTACTTGATCGAATCAACCCGCCGCTAGTCCGATCGATCGGCTGGAGGCTGGCTCCGGCCAGGAATCGGCCGTCGATATCGCGCCTTGTCGGCTCCGCCTCAGAATTAGTCGGCGGACTCGTCGTCCGTGATCTCGCATTGTTGCGGTGGGCGGTTCTCGCAGCTGACTGCTCCGTCAGGGGCGAACTTGAACAATGAGCGAAGTGCAAATCAATGGCCTTCCTTGGGTGCTGATTCCACGACGACAGCATGTGGGCGTAGGGACGAAGGGTGTGGCAGAGTGGCGTACCCCACCGAGTTCTTGCGCTAGCGTCTCAACCTAGTCGGCCGGGGCGTCTGCCGCGATCAGTGAGGTCACCAGGGCAACTCGCTGCGCCAAATCGCCGGCCGGGATGTCGACCAGCTCGTAGCCGAACAGGCGGTAGCTCGCTTCATGTACTTTCTCGAAAGCCAGCGATTCCTGGAAACTGATCCGCCTTGCTGCTGATTGCTGACAGAATCCTATGTTTCGAATAAAGAACACTCGTCGCTCGTAGATCCTCTCTGAGACTACTCGTTCGAGTTCCTCCGACAGCGCTGGAGACACCGGTTGTCCGAGGTAGATCACGAGGGCATGGGTGCAAACCGGAGACCGGTCAAATACCTGAACAGATCCCGATGTTTCTAGCTGACGTTGTCGCTGTAGAGCGACGATGTCGTCGATGAAGGAAGTCCGCGACCAAGGCTCGGATTCACCTACGGCCTGCGCCTGCGCGATGACCGTAGTCGCGGCCTCCTCTACTACTTGGCAGCCGGTCTGCTCCAGACATCGGAGTATCGAGGTCTTACCGCTTCCAGGTGTACCGGTCAGAATGTATCGCCGCATGTGAGAGTCCTTCCATGTTGATCGCCGGCAGGCCTACTGGTCCTCGACCATTCGCGGGTGTCGAGAGTTCCGGTTAGTTTCGTCGGCTGACGCTGTTCTGCGATTGTCGAAGGGCCCACCATCGGAAGCAGTGAGGCGGGATCCGTTGAGGCACACTTCGCGTGGCCGCTACCCTGCGAAGTGTGGAAGTCGCGGGGATGCTGCTGGCAGCTGGTGCGGGCCGCCGGATGGGTGGGCCGAAGGCGCTTGCGCGATGCCCGGACGGCATTACGTGGGTCGTTCGGACTGCAAGAACCCTGGCGGCAGCGGGGTGTTCTCCTGTGCTGGTGGTGGTCGGAGCGGAAGCTGCCAGGGTCAGGCGGGTACTGACCGGAGAGCCGGTTGTTGTGGTTGAGGCGACCGGCTGGCATGAAGGTGTTGGCGCCTCGTTCAGAGTTGGGCTGACCAGTCTTCAGGGGTGTGCCGGACCAGTGGCGGTTGCCGTTGTGCCTGTCGATACGCCTGGCCTGACCGTATCTGTGGTGAGGCGGGTCGCGGCCGCAGCGAGCGAGGAAGTTCTGAGGCGAGCAGTTTACGGTGGGCAACCTGGTCATCCAATCGTGCTCGGACGCGACCATTGGGCAGCGGCGATTGCCTCGGCTACTGGTGAGATCGGCGCTCGACGCTATCTGAAGCAGAATGAGGTTGTGGAGATCGAGTGCTCCGGCCTTGCGGTGGGGGCCGACGTCGATCAGGTTCAGCAATTGCCTCCTGGCCATCAGCCAGGCTGAGTGTTGCCTGTCCGGTGAGAATGCGCCGTGGCCGGCGACGCA
The DNA here is from genome assembly GCF_039537185.1 of Kribbella ginsengisoli. Lineage (NCBI taxonomy): Bacteria > Bacillati > Actinomycetota > Actinomycetes > Propionibacteriales > Kribbellaceae > Kribbella > Kribbella ginsengisoli. The sequence continues at coordinate 340,782 of NZ_BAABAA010000008.1, forward strand.
TCGAGAGCACCCGACGCATCGGCAGTGACACCAGGGCAAGTCAAGGAGCGGGACGCTCACGATGGATAGGTCCGGTTCCGCCTGTTAGGCGGCCGGCCGATCGGCCGCTGCGGATTGCGATGATCTCGGCCGCGATGCTGATAGCGGTTTCTTCTGGGCTGCTGGAGCCGAGGTCGAGGCCTATTGGTGTGGAGAGGCGGTCTATCTCGGTCGGGGTCAGTCCCTCCTTGCTGAGTTGGGTAAGCCTGTCGGCGGCCGTACGCCGTGAGCCCATGGCTCCGATGTAGGCCAACTGGGGCAGGCGCAGGGCGACGTTGAGAAGTGGAATGTCGAACTTCTCGTCGTGTGTGAGGACACAGACAACTGAGCGGGCATCGAGGTGGGATGCCTCCATCGCGAGGTATCTGTGCGGCCAATCGACGACGACTTCGTCGGCGACCGGGAACCGTGCTGGCGTGGCGAAAATTGCGCGAGCGTCGCAGATGGTAACCCTGTAGCCGAGGAACTTACCGGTCTGCGCTAGCGCCGCGGCGAAGTCGACTGCGCCGAAGATCAGCATCCGCGGTGGTGGCGGAAAGGACTCGAAGAACACGGTGACGTCCGGCCGCCCATCCGGCGTCAAGGTACCCGGACGCCCCGCCGCCAGCATCCGCAGCGCCTCAGCGGTTAGGGTGTCGTCCAGTCCGCCACCGATGGACCGGCAAGCACCCGTCGGTCGGATCACGGAGTGCCGGCCTGCAAGATCTCCAGACATCACGGTGGCAACGCAAACCGGACGGCCGGCGTCGATGTCGGCCGCCATGCTCGCCAAGTCGGGAAAGGAGGCACGGTTCACAAGCCGAATGAAGACCTCGACGGAGCCGCCGCACGCGAGCCCGACAGCAAAGAAGTTCTCGTTGTTGAACCCGTACTGTTCGAGGCGTGGTTCTCCAGACGTCATGACCTCCAGAGCGGCGTCATACACAGCTCCCTCGACACATCCGCCCGATATCGAGCCGATGGCTTCACCGCCCGGACCAACCAGCATCGCGGCGCCAGAGGATCTCGGCGTAGATGATGAGGTGGCCACGACGCTCGCCAAAACGGCGGACTCCCCGCGCTCCCACCAGCCGTAGAGTTCGCCGAGAACCTCACGCATGGACTCGCCTCCGCAGTCGATCCATTTCGTGTCGCCGTTGTGGCAATTGACGGACGGGTCCTGCTCCAGGCCGACCACCGGCTGTTGTCGCCCGTACCGCACTCATATCGGCAAGGTACGCCAAGATGGAGTATCACAGAACGGCCAGACGTTCCTCAAAAAGCGGCAGAGCTACTCCTTTCAGTCTCAAATCAGCGTCACATCAGCGTCGTCCGGTTTATGTAATGTGACCCATCCGAGCGCCCAGGAGCGATCGCACGCGGTGATGTGCGCTCTACCGAGGACCATTGATCGTTATCGACGGCATTGAACCAGACCTTGGATGTGCCTGACCGATTCTGTCAGTGAACATGGCTCAGGTATCGGCAGCTGACCTCACTTCAGCAGGATGTCAGCTTAATGCATGGAGCTCTTCGTACCGTCTGAAGAACTGACCCGTCCTGTGACCGGTCCGGCGCGCGAAGACTTGGAGATACCATGGCCAGTTTGTGGCTGAGAATTGTTGCCCGATCCCGGCGGCGGTTAAGGGAGATGACACTTGCGTTCGTAGCGGTCTCAGCGTTGCTGGGAAGCGCTGCGCAGGCGCAAGCCCTGCCTCCACCAGGTGGTGACGGCGATCCGAACCTGGGGTGCTTGTCCAAGGTTTCCGGTTCGATTTCCGCATCCCCGGCAACGCTCACGGTCGGCCAGAGCTCGCTCGTCTCGTGGAGCGTGAGAAATGTGCCGAGCGGCTGTAATCCCACCTTGCGGGTGACCAGCGTCGGGACAGTAGCGCGTTCGGGGTCGGCTTACGTCCAGCCGAGTGGTGACCTCAACGGCAAGTCGACCTATGAACTGCGAGCATCGCTGAGTGGCGTGACTAAGTACCTGGGGAGCGTGACTGTCAATGTCGCGCTTCCTGCACCTGTCTGGGGCCGCTCGACGGTTCGCATCGACGACGACAGTCAGGTGAATCTGTTCATTCGCGCGATCTCGACTCCGAACACCACGGTTCTGCTTGCCGACGATGTCAACCTCAATCTGACCGGCCGCGGCACACTCCACGTCCAGTCGGGCGTCCACATTCTCGGCGGCAGATCCGCTACGAAGGCAGGGCCCCGTCTGTATACGACTGCGATTCGAACCGAAGGACCGAACCCGCTGTTCGCTATTGGTACTTACCTGGACGCGGATGGGGTTCGGATCGTTGGCGTGCGGATCGACGGTGGTGACATGGACATCGCCGGCGGCAAGATCTTGCAGGACGACGACCCGAGTACTCCGGTGGCCATCACGACGAACTCGAGCATCAATATCGAGATCGCCAACAACGAAATCTATGGCTGGTCAGGTGTCGGCGTCCGGGTGCTGGACGACCGTGGTGCCGGCCGGCTCAATATCGCAAACTCGTCGTCCGTGTGGGTCCACGACAACTACATCCACCACAACCAGCGGTACCGGCACGAAGGATACGGCGTTCAGACCGCAGCCGGGGCGCATGCACTGATCGAACGCAACGTCTTCGACAGAAACCGGCATGCGTTGGAGAGTTCTGGTACCGAAGGCAGCGGATACCGGGCGTACAACAACCTCCTCCTGGAGGGTGGTGGAATCAATGGTGGTATCGGAACCGAGATTGTCTATACTCATGAGTTCGACGTGCACGGCACGCTTGACTGTGACTTTAAGGATGCGTACTGCGGTCCAGCAGGTGAGTATTACGACTATCGTTACAATACCTTGCTCTACACGCGCGGTACTGCGATAAAGGTCCGCGGATATCCGGCCCTCGGTGCTCACGTGAAGAAGAATGTCTTCGTTCACGATGAAGGATCTGATGCGATCACGCAGACGGACGGCGGTAATTTGCGCGCTGACGACAATGTGTTCAGTGCCAGCAAGGCAGCCATGCTCGGCGTGCAGGTATGTGACTTCGATGGCGACGGGTTGAAGGACAGCTTCCTGGCGACAGGGGCCAACTGGTGGCTGCGTCCAGCGGGCGGCCAGCAGGCCGGCAAGTCATTCTTCCTGAACACGTCCACCCAACCGCTGAGCGGCCTCACCTTCGTGCAGAACGGCGCGTCGTGCGACGTCAAGGTGAGCGCCGACGGATCCGTTTACCGCGGTGGTCGTGGAAACAAAATCGCTTCGTCCGGACTCGAGCAGTCCGCGAAGCGCTCCGATCTGCTGGTCAGACTGTCCGGTGGTCAGGCGAAGATCGTCCGGCTGAAGCCGGGCCTGGATGGGATCTACAGCGAGACCAATGCGCAGCTGACCCGTGGTGGCGTGGTGGCGAGCGACGCCCAACCACTTGGCACCGGCGACTTCAATGCCGACGGGGCTCCGGACCTGATCTGGCGTGACGGTTCTGCGCGGGTCTGGCTCTCGCTGCTGGACGCTGACGGCGCCAGCATGACCGAAGGACGCAAGGGCATCGCCGATCGATTCTCCGATGACGGGATGTTGATGGGAACCATGCCGCTGGGCACGTCGTTCGAGGGCCTGGGCGATTTCAACGCGGATGGGCGCTCCGACATCCTCTGGCGCAAGGGCGACGGCCAGTTGCTGATGTGGCTCGCGGGTGAAGGTGGTAACAGCGCGACAGTGAATCTGAACAACGACATCACTGTCAATCCGACGACGGGAGAGGTCAAACCGAAGGAGGTACCTGTTCCGACGGCCTGGAAGGTCTGTGGAATCGGGGACTTCAACGGAGATGGCTACAGTGACATCCAGTACTGCAACGGGTCCGAGAGCAAGGTTGTCATCTGGTATATGCGGCATGCACAGCATGTCGAAAGCTCCTACGAGTGGACAATCGGCGCCGGCTGGACTGTACAAGGCATCGGGGACTTCGACGGTGACGGCTTCGACGACATCCTTTGGCGTCACTCCTCGGGCTGGCTCAACGCGTGGTTCCGCCCGGGACAGGCGGGCGCTCATCAGGAGGACGTCAACTCGTTCAACCGGCCGGGGTACATCACCGGCCCGGAGTTCACGGTCAAGGGAGTGGGGGACTTCGACGCGGATGGACGGTCGGACATCCTTTGGCAGCGGAACTCCGATGGGGCATTGTCGATCTGGAAAATGAGCGGTGCCACCTATCTCGGTGAAACCCGGCCGGTAGCCGGTTTCTACAACACCCGACAGATGCTGGGCCTGCAGGCCCAGGCACCCCAGAGGATCTCCCTCAACTAGCGATCGTCGTGGGCGCCGGTTACGCGGACCGGCGCCCACGTACCGTTTCCGCCCTTCAGTTCGGCCAGCATAAGGAACCCCAGATGAACGGTCCTCGGAAACGCACCGCAGTCCGCCTGGCTCGTGGGCTGGTTACTGCATTCACAGTTGTCATGAGCGTACTTGTGTTTTCTGCCGGCCCGGCCAACGGAGCCGGCGCCATCAGCGCGCGTCTTTCGATGAGGACGACGGCAACGACCACTTCAGGAGTGGTCAGTGTGGATCTGCCGATGAGTCAGCACGACGCGCAGGGGTATATCAACAATGGTGCGCGAATTGAGGTTCGCTGCTATGGCGACGACTACTTCTTCGACGACCAACTGTTTCCCACTCGGACATTCACGCGCACGACCGGCACTCCGCCCAGTCAGGCCGACCGGCTATGGGCGGATCAGTACGGCGTCCATCTGTTCACAGACATCTCGTTTGCGCGGGGTGCGGAGTACAACGAGGACCTCGCACCTGACAACGGGGATGAGGTGTATTGCAAAGGAACCTGGATCGATGGCGACGGCGCAGTTCTCAGCGCCTTCACCACCGTTGCCCGAGGCACCTTCTAGCTGGCTACTGGAAGCCAGGAAAGGCTGACGTGATAGCGAAACCGGCCCGGTGCTGAAGCTGATTCAGTGCCGCGTCAGCTGCACGTCAGTGCGGCAGGTGACCGTTCACGCCGATGAACACGTCAAACACCTGTGAGTCGGGAGTTGGAGTGGGAAGCTGGGCTACTGACACGATGCTGGGTCCAGAGGGCGCAGCTTGGGTGGCTGACAACGGCTGGCAGAGGTCGTGAGCCAGAACTCTCCTGAGCGACACTCGGGGCCCGGCGAGCTGATGGTGAGAATTCTCGGCCCAATTGACGTTACCGAGGACGGGGTCACCCGAGCGGTCGCCGGTAAGCGGCGGAATGCCGTGCTGGCGATTCTCGCTCTCAACGCCGGTCAGGTTGTGAGCGCTGACCGGCTGATCAATCTCGTATGGGCCGATCATCGGCCGGCCACGGCGCCGAACACCTTGCAAAGTACGATATCGTTCCTCCGCCGCCACCTGGAGCTTGAGGGCATTTTGGTGGCGAAGTCGCATGGATATCTGCTGGCCCTCCGTCGCGATCGCATCGACGCCACACGAGCTGAACAGCTGATTCGTGAGAGCCGCCTGCGTGACGACCCGCATGACAAGGCGGCGGGCCTTGCGGCGGCCCTTGAAATGTGGCGTGGGCAACCGCTGTCAGGCCTGGCCGGAATGACTTGGCTCGATGATCACGCTGCCCGACTGGATCTGTTGCGCCGCACCGCGCTGCAGTCCTTGGTGGACGCCAGGCTTGCACTCGGCGAGCATGCGATCCTCGTCGGTGACCTGGAGCAGGCATGCGTCCAGGAACCGCTGAACGAGGAGCTTCACGCTCGGCTGATGCTGGCCCTGTACCGCTGCGGTCGCCAGGCCGATGCGCTGGCGGCCTTCCATCGCCTCCGTTCCAGCTTGTCGGACGATCTCGGTATCAGTCCTTCTCAGACCGTCCACGACCTCCACACTGCGATTCTTCGCCAAGACCGATCGCTCGAGCTGACAGCCTCATCGCCGACGCCGGACGTCGGTCTGAGCCTGATGACTCCAGCTCAGCTCCCGCCTGTGACGGCCTCCTTCGTCGGGCGCGGACGGGAACTCGGCCGGCTCGACGAAGCGCTCGGCCCAGATGATCAGCTCTCGACATTTCCGTGCCCGGTGATCGTCGTGACCGGGGCGGCAGGCATGGGAAAGACCACGCTGGCTGTCCACTGGGGCAAGCGAGTTGTGGACCGCTTTCCCGACGGCCAACTGTATGCGAACCTGCGAGGGCATGAGGGCAGATCGCCCGCCGCGGACCCCGCCTCTATCCTCGGCGGATTCATTGAAGCGCTAGGTGTCTCCCGGAGCGTGATTCCTGACGACCCAGATGCTCGGGCTGGCTTGTACCGGAGCGCGATGGCAGAGAAGCGGATGCTCGTCGTACTCGATAACGCGCACGACACCGAGCAAGTGGTGCCGCTGCTGCCCGGCGGGCAGCAGAGCATGGTACTCATCACGAGCCGGGATCTGATGCTCCCGTTGGTCATTGCGGTCGATGCGCTGCCGTTGGCTGTGGATCGCCTGACCGACGCCGAAGCCAGAGCTCTCCTCGCAGAACGCCTGGGTGACCAGGTTCTCGCCGCACACCAGGCTGCGTGTGACGCGATTGTCTCTGGGTGCGACGGGCTCCCACTGGCACTGGCGATCGTCGCTGCTCGCGCGGCCGCCGGAGACGGATCTTCATTGGAGTCGATTGCGACCCAGGTTGCCTGCGGCTCGTCAATTCTCGACGGCTTCGCGACAGGCGACGAACGAACCGATCTCCGCATGGTGGTGTCCAGGATCTATGCCTCGCTGCCCAGAAGCAGCGCCCATATGCTCAGACGACTCGGAAGCCATCCGGCCGGGCGGTTCTCTCTCAACGCTGCGGCGAGCATGAGAGGATGCGGTCTGGCTGAGGCAGAGCGTGTGCTGGCGGACCTGACCAGGAGGCACCTGCTGATTGGTAGTCGTCCTGGCCGCTACGAGATGCACGGCTTGGTCCGTGCATATGTCCTGGAACTGCTGGGTGAGCGCAGGACAGATCATCGGCGAACCACGCAACGACTCCTCGACTTCTACCTGCACTCGGCGTTCCGGTCTGCTCTACTACAAGCCTCCGACAGGCATCCGATTGCTTTGCCGGCGCCGGTGAAGGGGACCACGCCCGCCGATCCGAAGACCAGATCCGAGGCGGTGACGTGGCTCGCGGGGGAATGGGAGAACCTGATCTCAGGCGTGCAGTTGGCGCATTCGAACGGCTTTCTCAGCCACACGTGGCAGTTGAGCTGGTGCCTCACGACGTTTCTCGACTGGCAGGGAAAGTTGGACGACCTGGTTCTAGTCAGTGACCTCGCGCTGGAGGCGGCGGACGAACTGGCAGATCCGATTCCCCGCGCCCACGCGTTGCACGGTCTGGCACGCGCCAGCGCTGTTGTGGGGGAGTTTGGCAATGCATCCGCGAAGTTCGAGGATGCTCTGAAGATCTTCGCCGCCGCGAATGACGCGGAGAATGAGGCACGCCTGTACGTGGACTACGCTCAGATGCTGTGCCGCAGTGGAGATTCGTCCGCAGCGCTCGACCGAGCACTCGCAGGCAGGCGGCTCGCGCGAACGGCCGGGAGTCACCTCGCTGAGGCGCATGCACAGAACGCAATCGGATGGAGCTTGCTGAGACTGAGAAACCTCGAGGCCGGTGTTGAGGCCTGTGAAGCAGCGCTTCGTGTCTTCCGTCGGCACGGCCTCCTCGATGGGGAGGCCGTCGCCCTGGGCGGGATCGGTTGGTTCCAGCTGAGCATCGGACGGCCCGAGAACGCGATTCCGCATCTGCTGTCGGCCGGCGATCTGCACAGAATGCTAGGCAACCGCGTGCGTGAGGCGGAGTGGCTGGAGATGCTCGGGGTGGCGTACACGGCCCTTGGAGAAGCGAGCCGCGCCGACGATGCGTTTATCCGCTCCGCTGCGATTCACGACTCCCTGCATGATCGCCCGAGGGCCGGCCGCGAAGAGAAATCAGGTGAGCAACCTAGCTTGGATTGACGCTCAGGACTTGACTTTCGAGGGCTGAGCCGGTCACCTGCCTGCCGCTCATTGTCGTAGTCCAGTGAGGATGTCGCCGTACAGCGTTGCCTTGATCGCCGCGAGAGTGGGGCCGCGTTTGTCGGCGAGCTGCTCGGCGCGCTGAATGGCGGCCGATAGCAGCTCAGCCTGTGACGCAGTCACATCGACCAGTCCGGCCGCCAACGCCTCCTGACCGCCGTAGCGTCTTCCCGTTGTCATCGCCTCATGCGCGGTGGCAGCCGGAAGGCGACCTCGGATCAGCCCAGCCATCGCCGTGGGAAAAGGGAACCCGAGGTCTACTTCAGGCAGGCAGAGGAAGCCGCGGTCCGCGCGCATTATCCGGAGGTCATGTGTCAGCGCGAGGAGCAGCCCACCGGCGAAGGCGTGACCTTGTACAGCGGCAATGGTGATCATCGGAAACGCCAGCAGCCGAGCCAAAAGCTTCTGGACCTCGCTGAGATAGCCGAGGATCTCATCCTGCGGTCCGACGAATCGCCGTGGCTCCAACCCGTTGGAGTAGAACTTTCCGGTAGAGGTGGTGACGAGGGCAGCGGGACCGACGTAGTCCTCGACCTCGTCCAGGCATGCTTCTGTCTGGCGAAGCCAGTCGGGAGTCAGTCGGTTCTCGGTGTGATCTTCGTGCTCCTCCCCAAGGTTCAGAACGAAGACCCGTTCATGACGCCGAAGGTACGGCATCGGCATTACCTCCTTGTGAATGATCGGCCGCGACGCAACAGACCTCCGGAAGGCGGAATGATGCCGCCAACCGGAGGTCTTCGTGCCAGGTGCGAACTCGCAGCTAGCTCACAACGACGCTCTCGCAGTTTGCCTGGTCGTAGACGACGTCTGCCGCATTCCGCCGGAGTGTGTCCACGCCAGACCTGCAGTAGATGCCGTCGACACTCTGAGGTGTCGACGCATCGATCTGGTCGTCACCTGCTCCGGCGTCGATGCTGTTGCGGAAGTTCGCTGTGCCGACGCCACTCGCGATGCGGTCGTTGCCGTCGCCCGCAGTGATGAATGCCGCGCCACCGAGCGCGGTGATGGTGTCGTTGCCTTCCCATCCGCCGAGGTGAGCGACGATCGGCGTGTACGTCGAGCCGTACACCTTACCGAAGCCGGTGGCGGTGATCTTGTCGGTACCGCCCCAGGTGATGGCGCTGACGTTCATCACCTTTCGCAGCGATCCCTCAGCGTCGTAGGCAGCCTTCGTACAACTGATGGTGGTCGCATCGTCCACGCGGCATGGGGCGCCGGCCACGTCATCGACGATCGTCACCGACGACGCGTCCGGGACTTGGAAGGTGATCCGACCCTGGTCGCCTGCCCCGATGTCGACGCTCACGTCGTCGGCTCCCTCAGTGCCGAAGTACGTGACCGTCACGTCCGGGTAGTCCGACACGTAGGTCAGAGTCGAGTAGGTGCGTCCAGCTGACGCGGGGGTCGCGGCAGCGAGTACAGCGGCGGTACCAATCACGGCACCAGAAAGCACTCCGAACGAGCGAAGAATGCTTCGAGACTTCAAGGCACGGACCTCAATTCAGTAGTTCCCGACGGCGTATTTCGCCATCGGATTGAACTCCCGGATCCTGTCGAACGGATCTGAAACGGCACTGATGCACCGCGCAATACCGGATCTGTGAGTTGTGAGCAGGTTCAGCCCAGCTTCAGAGTCCGACGTGGAGCTTTGCTGAACTAGCTGACCAGCGAGGTTGTGATTGGCCGCGAGATGTTGGCGCAGATTTAGAGGCCAGGATGATGACTCCACCCACACAGGAGCGGGATCGGCTCATGCTTCGGTCAGCCGCCCGAGGATGGCGGCGACGCAGCCCAGGATGTAGCCCTCAGCACCATGCCGTCGGTGCGGCTCTCCGCCTTCAGCGAGATGCCGATCAAGTTCCTCGTCGCGATCGGATTCAGGTGCGCCGGCTGAGATCTGAATGCAGCGATTCAGCGACGCTTCAGCAGCACGTCAGGAGCCTGGTGACGCTGATCAGCATGAGCGCCCGATACGTAGGCGCTGCTCGGAAGGATACGACTGGCTCAGAAGTCTGAACCGAAGCGTCGGACCGCGCTTCGCTCCGCGATCACTGCGCCCCGCCGGGCACAGGGCCTTCTGTCGGCTGAACAGCCGCAGAGCGGCCATACCTAGCTCCCCTGCTAAAGCTGGGTCGAAGGAGGATCATGCATCCGCAACGTGTCTCTTCAGCCGTATCTAGTGCTGGCCAGATCTCGGCCGCGACAATCGACGTGTCGCTCTCCGCGACCAGATTCCCTGAAGCGGCCGCGCTGGTCGCCGCCGGCGTGACGGTGATCGCGACCCGGGCGCGTGGCGTCGACTACACCATGACCGCCACGTCCTTCACGCCGGTGTCGTTCGATCCGCCGTTGGCACTGATCTGCATCCAGCGAGGATCGACATTCGAGCAGGCAGTGCGGGTCTCGCGTCGCTGGGCGGTTTCCGTGCTGCGTGACGACGACACCGCGACGGCCATCAGTTGCGCCCGGCGCTCGCGCGTGAAGCTCGATCATCTCGAGGCAATAGCGTATCGCCGCGGACAAGCCACCGGTGCGGCGTTGCTGACGTCGTCCCTGGTCGGAATGGAGTTTCGGACTCTGGCCGAGTACGGGGCAGGTGACCATCTGGTCGTCGTCGGTCGCCAAGTTGGCGAATGCTGGCGTCCGGCCGGCGACCCGCCATCTGCTCCTCTTCTTCGATTTGGGCATGCGTACGGATCTGCCTGTCGTGGCAGCTCGGACATCGCGGAGGGAGTCTCATGACGAGCACCTCCGCTGGCGATGCTGTGCCGTCCGGGAAGGCGGCCAGTCCGCTGTTGCTTCGCGACGTGGGTCGTGGACGGTCAACCACGCCGATCTACGTTGGCAACCGGAGGTTCTTGGGCCGACGGGACCTTGTCATTTCCTTCTATACGCAGAAGTGTCAGTTCAGTTGCAGCTACTGCGCGCTCCCGCTGGCCTCCTCGAACGAACCTGTCGCTGCTACTGACCTCAACGCGCAGATCGACTTCGTCTTTGCATCGAAGACTGATCTGCTGGGGCGCCTGGAGCAGCTCTCCTTCGGAAACGAAGGCTCGGCCTTGGATCCTCGGCGCTTCCACCGGGAGTCTCTGCATCGGCTGCTGGACTACAGCACAAGCATCCGTCGGCTGGCGGTTCTCTCGATCGAGACGCGACCGGAGTATGTCAAGGGTGATGTGCTGGAGGACATCCTTGGACGGACCAATGCCACATCGGTTGAGGTCACGGTGGGGTTCGAGACTCAGGACGACCGAATCCGCCGGGAGGTACTCCGGAAGAACATCTCGCGTCGCGTGATGGAGGAGCGGATTCGACTTCTGGGCGACCTCGGCGTAGGGCTGACTGCGTACGTGATGCTGAAGCCTGCTCCAGGTATGACAGAGGAAGATGGCGTCAGGGAGGCGGTATCAACGATCGAGTACCTGGCTGCCCTGTGCGATCGGGCGAAGGTCCCCTTCACCGCCTACCTGAACCCGACCTACATCGCTGAGGGTTCGCTCTTGGCGCGAACGAGGGTCCGCGAGCTGTATACGCCGCCGAAGATCCAAAGCGTCTTCAAGGTTCTGCTCGCCAGCCACCGAATGGGTGTGCCGACTTATGTCGGACTCTGGAGCGAGGGCCTTGCTGGACCAGCCGGTGACTACCGAACCTACCCGGACTACGACCCGCAACTCAGGAACGCGATCCTCGAATTCGGCCGTACCGACGACTTCGGCCACTTGGCCGCATTCGTGGACGCAGTGGGCTGAGCGGGGGCGCGGTCGATGCACCAGCGATATGCCGTCCACCGGCTCACGCCGCGCGCGTTGGAGATAGAGCTGTATCAAGCTCTCGTGGAGGGTCGCGCGGACGACTTCTGCCATCTGTTCTCGTCGCGGACAGAGCGGATGGAGATCGACCCCGCCGCGGTCCAGTCCGCATACGAGGCGTTGGCCGAGCGCGGACGCCTCGGCGCTGTCGAGCAGATCGCCGACGCCACGGGCATCCGGCCGCGGCTGTCGGAGCGAATCGCACACCGGGCGTGCGCGGTACTGGCTGCGAGCGCACGGCCGGAGGCGATTGACTATCTGGGCCAGATCTCGACCGTCGCGCCGAGGCCGGCTGAAGCGGATGTTCAGTTCGGTATCAGATTCGCTTGGCGTACCGGTCGATACGGGACTCTTGTGGATCTGTGCAGGAGCACCGGTGTAATGCCTGATCTCACCGATGGCGAAGTCGACAGTCTGGTGGCGGATGGCTGCGCCAGAAACGACTTCAGAGACGTCGAACGTGTTCTCGAGCTCCTCGGCAGGTCGGCAGGCTTCTCGGGGTTCGATGGGCATCTGGAACGCGTGGTCGCAAGCGGGCGACTGGGAGAAATCCCGGCCATGACAAGACTGTTCAGTGACTTCACGCCGACGGCGATCGATCTGCCGCTTCTGACCAGAATGGCGGACAGCCGTGACACTAGGGCGGTTCGCTTCGCCTACCTGGACCCGCGGGCAGCCACAGTCCTGCGCGACCGGCTGCCGGCGGCTGTCGAATTCGCGACAGCGACGGAGGACGACGAACTAGTGAGCCTGCTGACAGCTCAGCAAGGTGAGCAGGCGACCGGACCGGCGACCGGCGATTCCTCGGCAGCGGCGATGCACGTTGTGGACGAGGAACTCCTAGTGACGGTGTTCCACTATCTCGGCAGGCGGATTCGCCGAGATCCAGTTCCGCTGGACCGACCGGGGGATCGACAGCAACTGGAGGTTGTGCTGAACGGGATGATTTCACCGGAGGGCAATTCCGCGCGGAGCGTACTCGACACCTTCACCAAGCACATCGCGCCGACGGTGATCTCTGCCGATAGCCCGCGCTTCTTCGCGTTCGCTCCGAATGCGCCCACGAAGGCGTCACTGCTGTTCGACATGGTCGTCTCCTGCTCATCACTGCAAGGCATCTCGTGGCTCGAGGCAGCGGGAGTCGTCGCCGCGGAGGAGCAAGCTCTTCGGTTCCTCACCTCGCTCATCGGCCTACCCGACGGTGCGCGCGGATGCTTCGTCTCTGGCGGCACACAGGCAGCCTTGTCAGCACTCGTCGTTGCTCGTGAGTCTGCGTCGGGGCGTCCCGGTCGTCTGAGGGTGATGCTGAGCGACCAGGCACATGCTTCGATCGCGAACAGCGCAAGGGCCGTGGGTGCCGAGCCGTTATTGGTCCCGACGGACAGCGGCCGACTCACGCGGCATGGTGTCCGGAGTGCGCTCGCAGCCATGGACCCTCGCGACCAAGTCATCTGCGTTGCTGGGTCAGCAGGCACGACGAATGCCGGCCAGATCGACGATCTCCAAGGTGTCGCGGAGATCTGCGCCGAGCATGGGTTCTGGTTCCACGTAGACGCCGCGCTTGGCGGGGCGGCTCTGCTGGCCGACGACGCGAGACAACGCTTCGTCGGAATCGAGCTTGCTGACTCGGTGGTCATCGATCCGCACAAGTGGTTCTTCGCGCCCTATGATTGCGCGGCCCTTCTCTACCGCAATCCAGATGTGGCGCGGAAGGTGCACACGCAGGACGCGCCATATCTCGATGCGATTCACGACAACGGCGAATGGAATCCGTCTGATCTTGCTCATCACTGCAGCCGCCGCGCACGAGGTCTGCCATTCTGGTTCTCGCTCGCTGTCCATGGCACTGACGCGTATCGGCGGGCAGTCGAGCACGGAATCATGCTTGCGACGTACGCGGCCCAATTGATCGAGCACGCCGTGCATCTGGAGCTGATCCTCCACCCAGAGCTTGCCGTCGTGCTGTTCCGTCGCAATGGCTGGGGCAAAGCCGACTACCTCTCCTGGTCGAAGGCAATCCTCGACCGCCAGATCGCGTTCGTCACGCCCACCACCTGGTACGGCGAGCCGGTGGCGCGCCTGGCCTTCGCGCATCCGGCTACCACAACGGAGGTTGTCGACGAGGTTATCGCCAGCACACTCGAGGCATTCCGATCGTGACATTCCATCTCAATTACGCCAGAGGAGGCGCCGCCACATGAATAGCGGTACTTCGCCTGCAATGCAGGCAGAACGGAGTTCGCGGACCGCTGTAGTGATGGAACACAACATGGAGGCGTTTGCCCGCGGCGACCTCGATGCTGTAGTCGCCGACTACGCTGACGACGCTGTTGTCGTCAACGATCTGTTCGGCATCGCGAGGGGACGCTCGGAGATCCTAGCTTTGTTCGAGAAGCTGCTATCAGAGGTGTTTCCGCCCGATCGGGTAACGGTGGAACATATCGCGCAGGTCATCACTGGCGGGATCGCCTTCTACACCTGGCGGGCTAACAACGTCACATTCGGAACCGACACTTTTGTTGTGGAGGACGGGAAAATCGTCCTCCAGACATTCGCTGCACAATTTATCGATGCAGAGGAGGAGAAGTGATGGACATCGTCGGTCAGAAGGTCCAAGTAACCTACGAGAACGGTTCTCAGTATGAGGTCGAGTACCTGAGTCCGGACAAGTTGCGCTGGACGGCCCTTGCCGGCGAGACCGCGGGCAACAGTGGTGTCGAGTCGCCGGTGATCACGGAGCTGGGAGACGACCGGTACTGGTTGAACTGGCTCGAGGACGACGGCACGACCATCAGCCAGGTTCTCGATCTGGCGAGCGCTACCCTTACGGAGTTCACCACGTACACCGACGCGGGTGATCGGGTCAAAGTGTTCCAGCAACCGGCCATGGTTGTCCTGGGCCGATGACCGTCGAGGCGGACTACGACTTGGTCGGAGTCGGCATCGGTCCGTTCAATCTCGGGCTGGCCGCGTTGACAAGTGACGTGGCCGACCTGCGGACCGCCTTCTTCGACGAGCATCACGAGTTCTCGTGGCATCCGGGGATCATGGTCGACGGCGCGACGTTGCAGGTGCCTGCTCTGGCGGATCTGGTGTCGCTGGTCCACCCGACCAGCCGATGGTCCTTCGTGAACTACTTGCATTGCCACGATCGCCTCTATGCGTACTCGTTCTGGGGATCTGGAAATCCTTTGAGAGTCGAGTACGACGACTACTGCCATTGGGTAGCCAGGTCTCTTCCGTCTTGCCGATTCGAGTCACGGGTCGAAGCCTTCTGCTGGGACGACGATCTGGCGGCGTTCGCCATCGACGTCGTCTGCGCCGATGGTCGGCACGAGGTGGTCACGAGTCGCCATGTTGTGGTTGGAATCGGGACAGAACCGGTCATGCCGCAGGCGATGTCGTCGGGGCAGTCGAGGGTGTTCCACAGCTCGGACTACATCTATCGGCAAGCGGACCTGGCGTCTTACCGAGACATCTCAGTTGTCGGTTCGGGGCAGTCCGGTGCCGAGGTCTTTCTCGACCTCCTCGGCCGGCAGCCGCGGCACGGCTGGAGACTCAGGTGGATTACTCGCTCGCCCGAGTTCATTCCACTCGCATATTCGAAGCTTGGGCTGGAACGGTTCACACCTGACTACACGCGCTTCTTCTACTCTCTCCAGCAGGACGTCAAAGACCGCATCCTCCCTGGGCAGTGGAAGAGATACAACGCGATTGACGATGACACCTTGGCGGCGATCTACAACCTCCTGTATGAGCGTACCGCGGCGGGTCGCTCATCCAACGTCGAACTCTGCCCCGGACATGAGGTCGTATCACTTACGGAAGACGCAGACGGCTGTGAATTGACCTGCCGCCAGGTGTTGCAAGAGTCGGACGTTCTTCTGCGGACCGATTGCGTTGTCGCGGCGACCGGGTACAAACCCCGCTCGCCGGAGTGCATGAAGCCGATGATCGCCAAGGTGGAGCTCGACTCCAGTGATCGGTTCGTAGTCGGGTTGGATCACAGTCTGCGCCTGGATGCGGCGGTCGGTGGATCGGTGTACGTCCAGAATGCCGAGGCTCACACCCATGGTCTCAGCGCGCCTGATCTCGGCCTGGGAGCGTACCGGAACGCGACGATCATCAACGCGATCGTGGGGCGGGATGTCTACCGGACCCCAGAGAGGTCTGCGTTCACCGTCTTCGCGCCGCCCAGCTCGCAGGTTGCCCTGTCCGGGCAAGGAACCGAGGCCACATGACCAGCGGCTCCCGCCGTGAGGAAGCAGAGCAAGCGCTGCGGCACGCATGGTTTCCAGTGGCTCGGTGTGGTGATCTGGATCGCCCGCAGGCCGCTACGCTGCTCGGGGAGAACCTGGTGGTCTATCGGACGGCCGCAGGGAAGGCCGTGGTGCAGGCTCGCCGATGTCCGCACCGAGGGGCGGATCTGTCAGATGGAAAGGTCATCGGCGACGCTATCGCTTGTCCGTATCACGGCTGGCAGTTCGATGCGTCCGATGGTGGCTGCACGCTCATCCCTTCGCTCGAATCTCAGGAGAAGATCCCGCCTCGGGCGATGCTGAAGACCTTTCCGGCTGTCGAACGATTCGAGCACGTGTGGACGGTGATCGACGAGCCGGCGTACCCGATGTACGACCCTCCCTCGTGGCAGGGGCTGGAGCTTGAGAGTGCGGCGGCCAACCCCATAGTGTCGTCGACCGGCGTCGCTGCAGCGATGGAGAATTTTCGGGACGTCGCGCATTTTCCATTTGTCCATGCTGTATCGATGGGCAAGCTGCCGGAGTCGGTCGAGCAGCTCAAGGTCCTCCGAGACGGTGTGAACGTCGCGATGGATCGGCCCCTCGTCTCGGCCGACGGCGACTGGATGGTGAATGGCGACTGCATGATGCAGTACCGCTGCGTCGCCCCCGGCTTCGCTAGCGTTATCTATGACTACCAACGCCTCGGACGGCGCTTGCTCGGAGTGTTTCCATCGCCGCAGTCGTACGAAAGCGTCGTTTTGTTCTGCGTGGTGGCGATCGAGAAGGGATTCCGCGGCTCGCATCTGGACGAGTGCGTCAGGTTCGAAGAGATGGTGACCTATGAGGACGTGGCGGTAGTCGGCAAGCTCGACCCGCCTGAGGTCCCGTGGGACGCGGAGTACTTGGAGGTATCTGTCCCAGCAGACGCCTTCACACTCAACTACCGCGCGGCCTTCTGGACGTTTGTTCGCGAGGCGCGCGATCTGCACTCGATCGGCGAGGAGCTCAATGATGGCTGAGAACCGATTCCACCTGGCATGGTTCTGCAACTTCACGGCAGACTCCTGGACCGGTCCCTGGGGCGGCGACGGAAACTTCTGGGACGGCAGGTTCTATCTCGATCTGGCTGAGGACCTGGAGCGCGCCTGCTTCGACTACCTGCTGCTCGAGGACAAGCTGATGGTGTCCAGCGTGTACGGCGGAACGATGCGATCGGACCTCAAGCACGGCGTCGCACCGAAGCATGATCCCCTGCCACTCGCGACCTTGATCGCGCATCAGACCAGCCGCCTGGGCATCGTAGCCACCATGTCGTCAAGCTTCTACCCTCCGTGGATGCTGGCCAGAGTCGCGGCCACCATCGACCACCTGTCCGCAGGAAGGTTTGGGTGGAACATGGTCACCTCAGCGGAGGACACGGCGGCGCAGAACTTCGGTCTCGACAAGTTGTACGAACACGACCTCCGGTACGACATGGCTGACGAGTACGTCGATCTCGTCCGAAGGCTGTGGAACTCATGGGAGCCGGACGCTGTTGTCAAGGATCGCTTGACGGGTGTCTATGCCGACCACGCGAAGGTCCACCGGGTTGACTTCGCCGGCACCTTCTACCGTTCCCGTGGTCCGCTGAACACCTTGCGACCACCTCAGGGACATCCGGTACTGTGCCAGGCCGGCGCATCGCCGAAGGGTCGTGAGTTTGCCGCGAAGTATGCCGACACGATCATCGCCATCGGCAACAATGTCCGGCAGATGAAGGAATTCCGCTCAACCATCCATGGGCTGCTGCGCAAGTTGGGACGCCGGCCGGAGGATTGCAAGGTCCTGTTTCTAGTGACGCCGGTGGTTGACGAGACCGAGGACGCCGCCCGACACAAGGTCGAGCGCTGGGTCTCTGATCCTGACTACATCGAGTACGTTCTGACGGAGCTCTCGTCGATCACGGAAGTGGATTTCTCCCAGTTCGATCTCGACGCACCCTTGCCGGCCGTGAGTACGAACGGCGAGCGAGGCACCCTGGAGAGATTTGCACAGGCTGGAAGCGGTAAGCCACTGCGCGATCTCATCAAGCTCAGCCTGGTCGAGACCGTCGAGCTGATCGGGACACCCGATACGGTCGCCGACCGCATGGGAAGAATCATGAAGGAGGTCGGAGGCGACGGCTTCCTCATCACGAGTCCTCGGCTGCAGATGAACCGACACTACATAGCGGAGATCACTGACGGCCTTGTACCAGCCCTGCAGCGAAGAGGGCTGGTGAGGACCGAATACTCACACGCCATGTTCCGCGACAACCTGCTCGCCTTTTGACGAGGGTGATTTGCAACCGCTAGCGGTCGCGACAGACGCGCCGCCACTCCCTGAGATCGGTGACATTGCTTGTCTCCGAGACTTCAGCAACGCGGCGCCTGCGTCTAGGCGGGTCCCATAGACGCACGACCCGGTTGAAGGTAGCGACAAGCCGTCGGATCACATTGCTCCGCCGGCGATCGGTGGTGCGCACATGCCTCGCCAGACTCATGGATCCTCCTACTGCGGTGATTTTCGGCCGAAGCAACGACTCCAAGACCTCTCCCTCGAACGCTATATCTGTGCGCTTGAAGGGGACTGATCCCAGCCAGATCCTGACGTGAGTTCGTACCTGAGTTCAGAAGTTCCAGGCGATGTAGCCCTACGTAGACCACTTTGATTGCTCTCGGCGGTCACCTGCCCGACGTCTTAGCCGAGTCACGCAGCGTTGGCGGGATACTGCACAACCTGTACCGCGATCCTGGTACCGATGACCAATTGGCGGCGCACACCGTGCTGGTCGATATACGACGGGGTGATTCGACCGTTGATCGCGGCGCGCCAAGCGCGTGCTTCATAGTTCGCACCGCTGACCTCGACGCTCACCAGTCCATCCCGCTCCGCAATCTGGTAATGCATCGACGCGAGTTCAGGATGTCTGGCAAGCATCTGCTGGAGCCAGACGAGATCTTCGATCCCCGACTCAGTAGTTGTGGCCATCGTTCCTCCTCGGTCACCGACCGTTCCCGTGATCTGTGGGTTGTGTTGGTCTGTCAGCGTATTTGGAGGATCTGGGACCTGTCTGAAATTGATCTGAATCGTGTGGCTGTAGGCATTCCTGTGCTTCGCGGAAGTGTTTCATGGTTCATGGCTGGCTCAGTGCGGTTTCAGCGGGGTTCATGTGCGGGTGAGTACGTTGGCGCGGCTTTGGCCCTGAGCCGGTCGTTCTCTGCTTGTGAGGAGTGTGTTGTGGTGTTTGGGTTTGGTTTGGTGGGGGCGTTTCGGCGTTTGGGTCGTGTTGTTGTGGTTTGGGTGGTTGGTGTGGGGTTGGTGGTTGGTGGTATTTCGCGGG
>NZ_BAABAA010000009.1:0-306197 GCF_039537185.1 Kribbella ginsengisoli
CGAGGTTGGTGAGGCTGGTGACTCCGCCGTCTTGCCAGCTGATGAGGTGGTGGGCGTCGCAGTAGATGGGTGGGGCGTGGCAGATGACGCAGCCTTTGTCGCGCTGGTTCAACGCGTTGCGCAAACCGTTGGTGACGTAGCGGAACTCGCGTCCGACATCCAGCGGCTGGCTGTCCGAGCCCAACACGATCGGGATGATCCCGGCATCGCACGCCAGCCGGCGGATCCCGGCGGCGGACAGGCCGTCGCCGTAGGTGAGGTCACCGGTGGCGTGGCGGCCCGCCTCGAGCAGGTCGTTGAGGTTGATCGTGACGGCGATGTGCGGCTTGATCCCGCCCCGGGTGGGCAGGTCACCGGATGCCAGGGCGATGTCGAGGGTGTCGATGAGGGCGTCGGCTTGGCGTTTGCCGCGGGAGCGGGGGTCTTGTTCGCCGTCGTCGGTCTTGTGGGGTTTCGCGCCGGCCTGGAGGACGGTCTGGAGTTTTTCGGCGTTCTCGCCGGCGAGGTAGCCGCCGAACTTGACGCCGTCGTCGGCTTTCTTGACCCAGACTTCTTCGCGGGCTCTGGCGGCGGCTTCGCGGGGTTCGGGGCCGTCGGTGTCGAGGATGTTGCGGACCTGTTCGCCCAGGCTGCGCAGGTCGCTAGGGTTCATGTGCCGGGCGGCCTGGACCATCGCGTCGGCGGCGGCGTCGAGTTCTTCGACGGGGATGTTGGCGCGTTTGGGGAGTTTCTCCAGCGCGGACACGATCGCGTCGGCCTGCGCCGACGACAGCGCCACGGCGTTGTCGGGCAGGTCGTTGCCGGGGGCAGGGAGGGCGGCGGCCACGGTCGGGTAGTTCGGGAGTGCGAGGGCGAGGCGGACGCGGCGGCGGGCTTCGGTGGGGTCGAGGCGGTAGCGTTTCTCGAGCAGCCGGGCGGTGTCGTGGGCGCCGATCTCTTCGGCGTACTTGATTTCGTCCAGGCGGCGGATGACCTGGTGGCGGCGGGCCAGCAGTTCTTCGATCGCGGTCTCGATGACGTCGGAGTCGGACAGCAGCTCGTCGCCGCTCATCGTCTCCACCGCCCGGTCGTCCATGGCCACAACGTTAGACGAGTCCGGGGACAGTTTCGGGCTGGAAAGCCCTTATCCACAAGGTGAATTCCTCACCACTTCACATCGACCAAGTACCTGTAGGTTGTTTGAAGCGCTGGGCTCGTTCGGCGTTCGCGCCGGCGGCTACGCCACTCGAGTTCGACAGCAGCCGACTCAACGCCGCCTCTCACTTTGACGCCCTTGCAACCCCAGCAACCGACCTTCGTCCCTGCACCGAGTGAACCACCGCGACAACCGGGTTGGCCTGTAGTTCTTGCCTGTAGTTCTTGCCTGTAGGTCTTGCCTGTAGGTCTTCGCCCCACGACCGTCGCTCCCGGCACTGCCTAAACCACAACGGAAGCCGGTCTCTATGTAGTTCTTCGCAACTGGGAGCCCGGCACAGCGTGAACCACAGCAGCAGCCGGGACGGGCCGTTGCTCTTCGCCGTTGCTCTTCGCCGTTGCTCTTCGCCGTTGCTCTTCGCCGTTGCTCTTCGCCGTTGCTCTTCGCCGTTGCTCTTCGCCGTTGCTCTTCGCCGTTGCTCTTCGCTGTTGCTCTTCGCTGTTGCTCTTCGCTGTTTGATTGTTGCCCAAGGCACCCATTGGCCGGCCAGGGTGTCTTGCCTGTGTGGGGTCAGCGCCAGATCAGGTGGTCGGCGGGGCCGCCGGGGACTGGTTCGAAGGTTACGTTTTCGTCGGGGACGGCTTGGCCGGTGGTGTCAATGAAGGCTACTGAGACGAGTTCGCCTGTTTGGGTGTTGCGGCGGAGGACTGTGGGGCCTTCTTCGCGGGGTTCGTAGATGTCGCCCCATTGCTGGAGGGCGGCGAGGGTCAGCTTGAGGTCCTTGCCGGCCTGGGTGAGGTGGTAGGAGGAGCGGGTGCGTTCGCCTTCGGCGCGGTAGTCGTGCTTCTCGAGGACGCCGGCTTCCACCAGGGTGTGCAACCTGGCGGTGAGGATGTTCGGGGCGATGCCGAGGATTTCTTTGAACTCGGCGAAGCGGGTGTTGCCTCGGTGAGCCTCGCGGAGGATCAGGAAGGACCAGCGGTCGCCGATGACCTCCAGGGTGCGGGCGATCGAGCAGGTCGGTCGAGCTGTTTCAGTCTTCATCGGGCCTCCGCTTCCAAATTACCCCGTACTGCTAGCAGCCCCGCCACTCCGAAAGCCAGGACCGTAAGCACGCCGATTGCCAGGACGCCAAGGAGCAATGCCGTGCTGAGCCCGGAGGCGGTAGCGATGGCGCCCAGCGACAACGCCACCGCGCCTTGACCGACGTAGGCCACCAAGTAGACCGCAGAGACGGTACCGCCTCGGTGGTGGGCCGGTGCATGGGTGGCGACGAGCCCCAGTCCACCAGAGAACAGCAGGCCATAGCTGACTCCGCCGAGCAGGCTGGTCACGATGAACAGCAGCAGCGAATGCGTCTGCGCCGAGACCTCCAGCAACGTCAGCGCCGCAGCAACGAAGCCCGTACCGACGAGAACCTGCCGTCCTGCCGGGAAGCCACGAGTCAAGATCGCCGTCACCCCACCAGTCGCCGACAGGATCGCGAGCACCAGCCCGGTCACGAAGATGTTGGTCGACCCGATCAGGTCACGAGCCAATTGGGCGCCCAAGGCAAGGAACACCGTGCCGAACGCGAACGACGTCGTCACCGCGAGCGCAGCAGCGGCGTACAGGAGCCGGATCCCCTTGGGCACCCTGATCGGGCGCGGGCGCCACCGGCCCTGGCTCTCGTCCTTGGTGTGCCGCGGCATCGCCCACACGAACGGGAACACCGCAGCGATCACCGCCACCAACACCCAGAAGTCCAGATGCCGCGGCGCCGGACCGTACTGGATCAGCCCGCCACCAACAATCGTCGCCAACGACAACCCGACCGTCGTCGCCGCAGTCGTCACAGACGAGGCCCGCGCAGCCTTCCCGCGAGCACTGAACTCGACCGCGGCAGCCGTCGCCGGCGCCAGCGCCAACCCGACGCCCACCCCCATCAGCGCCCGCCCGGCATAAACCCAACCGACCGACGGGGCCACCGCGAACAGCAGCACCCCACCGAGCATCGCAGCCAGCCCGTAGAGCATCGTCGTCCGCCGCCCGATGTAGTCGGACAGCTGCCCGAACACCAGCAGGAACACCACGAGCACGATCGGATAGACCGCGAAGATCGCCGTCGTAGCGGTCGGCGTCAGATGCCAGGTTCGAGCGTAGAGCGGGTACGTCGTGGTCGGCGCCGCGCTCGTCCAGAGGCTCAGCCCCGCGACAGCCGCCGCGGTCCAGAAACTGGCCTTCCGGCTCAACGTCCGCGGTTCCCGCGCGGTCACGACAGGTAGTTCGAGTGTGGTCATGCTGATCCTCAACACCTGAATATCGATTTGCAATCCAGCTAAGCCTATGACCTGGGTCACACCACTGCCTGACCTTCAGCGGGTCAGGCTGGCATTACGGCCCCGACGCATACTCGGAGACATGAACGGAAGCGGGGAGCTCGGCGAGTTCCTGAAGGCAAGGCGAGCGCGACTGCTCCCCGAAGACGTAGGCCTCAAGACCTACCTCGACAAGCGCCGCGTACCCGGTCTGCGCCGCGAGGAGGTAGCGCTCCTCGCGGGAATCAGCGCCCCGTACTACACCCGCCTCGAGCAGGGACAGTCCCACCGAGCGTCGCCCGAGATCCTCGACGCCATCGCCCAGGCCCTCTGCCTGACCGAGTCCGAGCGAACCCACCTCCGCCTCCTCGCCGACGCCAAACAGCGTCGCCCCTCCACCCGCCGGCCCGCCCCCGAGCGCGTCACCGACGCGACGACTGCTCTCCTGGATGCCCTGAACGACGCGCCGACGATCGTGCTCGGGCGCAGTACCGACGTACTGGCCTGGAACCAGCTCGGACATGCCCTGTACGCCGGCCACCTACTGCCCGACGCACCCCGGCAACCGTCGACCCGGCCCAACATGGCAAGGCTGGTGTTCCTGGACGCGCATCTGCGCGAGCTCTACCCCGACTGGCTGAGCAAGGCCCGCGCCGTGGTCGGCAACCTGCGAATCGCGGTCGGCCGGAACTCCGACGATCCCCTGCTGCTCAACCTGATCGGCGAGTTGACCGTCAACAGCCCCGAGTTCGCCTCCCTCTGGGGTGACCACCGCATCCAGCCCTGCGACGTCGCGGCCTATGCGATGAACCACCCGCTGGTCGGCAGCCTGACGGTCACCCAGCAGACGCTGCAGAGCCCCTCGCGACCGGACCAGTACATCGTCGTCGCCACCGCCGAGCCCGGCTCGCCGTCCCAGACCGCGCTGAACCTGCTCGCCCAGGCGACCGCGCCCACCAAGACTTACCAACCCACCTGACAACACCCAAAACCCAACAAAACAAGGGATACCCATGTCCAGAATCAAGGCGCTCTCAGCCGTCGCACTAGCCGCAAGCCTCGCCGCAGTCGGCCTCCAATCGACCGCCGTCGGCGCAGCAGCGGCCGGCCCGTCGTCTCCCAGCCTCTCGGCCGCCGCCGTCGCCTCCCGCGCGACCGCTGCCCGCATCGCAGTGCACTTCGACCTCGCAGCCGGCCAGACGCCCGAAAACGTCGCGCTAGCCCCCGGCGGCGTCCTCTACGTCACCTTCGCCGTCGGCCGCCAGATCGCCCGAATCGACCCCGACGGCACCACCCGCATCCTCGCCACCCTCCCCGCTCCCGCCGACGGCGCCAACCACACCCCCGTCCTCGGCTTCCCCCTCACCTCCGGCATCGTCCGCGACACCAACGGCACCTTGTACTTCCTCTACGCCACCGGTACGACGGACCTGACCGGCCTCTACCGCCTCCGCCCCGGCGGCAAACCCGAACGCATCGCACCCCTCCCAGCCACCGGCCTCCCCAACGGCCTCGCACTCGACAAGCGCACCGGCACCCTCTACATCGCCGACTCAGTCCTCGGCACGATCTGGCAAGTCCCGAAGACCGGCGGCACGCCCAAGGCCTGGTCGACCGCACCAGAACTGGCCAGCACCGGCTTCCTGGGTGTCAACGGCGTCAAGCTCCGAGACGGCGCCGTCTGGGTCACCAATCTCGACAAAGGCACGGTCCTGCGGATCCCCATCGATCACCACCAGCGGGCCGGCCAGCTCCAGACCCGCGCGACCGGCCTGCCCGGTATCGACGACTTCGAGTTCACCGGTCACGGCGACGACCTCGTGGCGACGATCGACTCGGCCGGCACCCTCGTCCTGATCCGCCCCGACGGCACCCGCAAGACGCTGCTCACCGGCGCCGACGGTCTCCAGAACCCGACCTCGGTCGCAGTACGGGGAAACACGGCCTACGTACTCAGCGCCGCCTACCTCACCCAGCAGGACCCCAACCTCGTCATCGCCCGCATCCACTAGGCACGACCGCACGACCGCACGACCGCACGACCGCACGACCGCACGAGCTGGCGACGATTGCGCCCGGGCCACCCGGATGCAAGCCTGGCCCCGTGGCCATCGGAGATCGTGAGCTGCGCGGACGCCGGCAGGAGAACGCCGTACTCGACGGCGTGATCGACGCCGCGCGGGCCGGCCGGGCCGGCGTACTGGTACTCCGCGGCGAAGCCGGTGTCGGCAAGTCGGCCCTGCTCGACGCGTTCGTCGCCCGCGGCAAGCGATGCCAGGTCGCTCGGGCCGCGGGCGTCGAGTCCGAGATGGAGCTCGCGTACGCCGGACTGCAACAGCTCTGCCAGCCGTTCCTGGGCCGGCTCGACCACCTGCCGCCGCCTCAACGCGACGCCCTCGGTACTGCGTTCGGCCTGGTGAACGGATCGGCGCCGGACCGGTTCCTGGTCGGCCTGGCCGTCTTGAATCTGCTCAGCGACGCGGCCGACCAGCAACACCCCGTGGTGTGCGTCGTCGATGACGCCCAGTGGCTGGACCGGGTGTCCGCGCAGGTACTCGCCTTCGTCGCCAGGCGGCTGGAGGCCGAGTCGGTGGTGCTGGTCTTCTCCGTCCGCGACGGCGAGGAGCACGAACTGACCGGCCTCCCCGAGCTGGAGATCCGCGGCCTCGACGGCGACGACGCGCGGGCGCTGCTCGATTCGGTACTGCCCGGGCTCGCCGACCAGCGCGTCCGCGACCGGATCGTCGCCGAGACCCGTGGCAACCCGCTCGCCCTGCTCGAACTGCCACTCGCCTGGACCACCGCGGAACTCACCGACGGATTCACCTCGGGAGGTCTGGCCGGCCGGATCGAAGAGGGCTTCGCGCGACGACTCGAACCGCTCCCCGCCGACACCCGGCTGCTCCTCCTCACCGCCGCCGCCGAACCGCTCGGCGACGCGACCCTGCTCTGGCGCGCGGCCGAGCAGCTCGGTCTCGGCGCTGACCCGGCAGCGGCCGCGATCGAGTCCGGGCTGATCAGCTTCGGCCAGCACGTCCGGTTCCGGCATCCGCTGGTGCGCTCGGCGGCGTACCGGATGGCCTCACCGCAGGATCGGCAGGCCGTGCATCGGGCCTTGGCCGAGGTGACCGACCCGGCGGTCGATCCGGATCGGCGGGCCTGGCACCGCGCCCAGGCGACGGCGCGACCCGACGAAGACGTCGCGGCCGAGCTCGAGAACTCTGCTCACCGGGCCGCCGGCTGCGGTGGTCTCGTCGCGGCCGCCGCCTTCCTTGAACGCTCGGCGGCGTTGACACCCGAGCCCGCCCAGCGCGCCCGACGAGCCCTGGCAGCAGCCGGAGTGATGCGCAGTTCGGGCGCGCTGCGCAGCGCGCTCACCCTGCTCGGAAGCGCTGCCTCGGGACCACCGGACCCACTCCGGGCCGCCGAGATCGAACGCCTGCGGGGAGAGATCGCCTTCGACCAAGGGCACGCCGGCGACGCTGCCCGGCACTTGCTCGACGCGGCCAAGCAGCTCGAACCGCTCGACCCCGGCCAATCGCGCGAGACCTATCTCGAGGCGTTGTCGGCCGCGATGTGGTCCACCGGATCTGAGGCCCCGGCCATCCTGATGGAGACGGCGAACGCAGTACCGGCTGCCACTGGATCGGAGCGGCCGGTCGACCTCCTGCTCGACGCGCTCGCCTTGCGCTTCACCCGTGGATATCCAGCGGCCGCACCGGTGCTCGCCAAGGCACTCGCCCATGCTCTGCAGACTGAGATCGGCGCCGACGAGGTCAGCAGCTGGCTCTGGCTGGCCGGGAACCGCGCGGGCGGCACGATCGCGCTCGAGGTCTGGGACTTCGGCGCGGCGCTCGAACTCGCCCTCCGGCAGGACCGGCTGGCTCGCGAGTCGGGCGCGCTGGTGCAACTGCAGTTCGCGCTCAACTTCCGGGCCAACCTCCTGTGCCTGACCGGCGAGCTGTCCGTCGTGGCCGGGCTGCTCGAGGAGGACCGTCGGATCGCGGCCGCCTCGGGCAACCCGCGAGTGGCCTACGGCAACCTCATGCTCGAAGCGTTCCGGGGCAACGAGGCGACGGCGACCCACCTGATCGACACGACCATCCGCCAGGCGACAGCCCGCGACCAGGGTCGGATGACGGCGTTCGCGACGTACGGGAGGGCGGTGCTGCACAACGGCCTCGGGCGGTACGACGTTGCGCTGGAGGCGGCCCGCCAGGTGTTCGAGCAGGATGTCGTCGGGTACGGCGTACTGGTGGTGAGCGAGCTCGCCGAGGCAGCGTCGAGGACCGGTGACACCAAGCTGGTCGAGGCCGCTCTCGCGTGGCTGACCGAACGGACCAGCGCCCTCCCGACCGACTGGGGGCTCGGGATCGAGAGCCGTGTCCGCGCATTGCTGACGTCGGACGAGGCGGCGTACCGCGAATCGCTCGACCGGCTCAACCGGACCAGCCTGCGCGTCGAGATCGCCCGCGCCCACCTCCTGTACGGCGAATGGCTACGCCGCGAGGGTCGTCGCGTCGATGCCCGCGAGCAACTCCGGGCAGCCCACGACCTGCTGATCGAGATGGGACTCGGAGGATTCGCCGAGCGTGCCCGGCACGAGCTGCTCGCCACGGGTGAGACCGTCCGCAAGCGCTCACCCGAGACGGCCAACGACCTCACCGCGCAGGAGGCCCAGATCGCCGGCCTGGCCCAGGACGGCCTGACGAACCCGGAGATCGCTGCGCAGCTGTTCATCAGCCACCGGACTGTCGAGTGGCACCTGCGCAAGGCCTACTCCAAGCTCGGCATCACCTCCCGGCGGCAGCTCCGCGGCGCGCTCGCCCGCTCCCCTGCCTGACGCACCAGAGCCTTCCACGGATGCGAACGACCGCTGCCGGCACCGGATCGCCAGTACCAGGCTCTGCCCGTCGGCGAGTTCGCCGGTGGTGCGCCTGTGCGGAGTTCAGTGACCCGGACGGCAACGGGTGGATCCTCGTGGAGGCGCCTATTGTGGCAACTCCATGAAGGAGATGGTGACGCCCGCACTCGACCCGCAGCGAACGGAGTAATGATGAGCGAACTGGACGGCCAGACCGTCGTGGTGATCGGCGGCAGCCTGGGGATCGGGCTGGAGACCGCCCGGCTGGCGCGGGCCAAGGGCGCCAAGGTGATCATCACCGCCCGCAACGCCGAGCGGCTCGAAGCGGCCGGACAGGAGCTGGGCGCGGAGACCGCTGCCTTCGACGCCACCGACTTCGCCCAGCTGACGAGCTTCTTCCAAGGCCTGCCGACCCCGATCGACCACGTCCTCGTCACCGGCCCAGGCCCGTACTACGCTCCGCTGCCGGAGCTCGACCTCGACAAGGCCCGCGAGGACCTCGAGTCGCACCTGCTGCTCCCGATCCTGATCAGCAAGCTGGCGATCGGCAAGGTGCGCCCCGGCGGCACCCTGCTCTTCATGGGTGGCACCGGCGGCCGCAAGAGCGCACCCGGGATGTCCGTCATCGGCGCGCTGACCGCCGCGGGACCCGCCCTGACCAGGAATCTCGCCGTCGAACTCGCCCCGATCCGGGTCAACCTGATCGCGGCCGGCTTCGTCGACACTCCCCTGTCGGCGACACTGCTCGGCGATCAGCTCGACGCCCGGCGCGAGCAGCTCCGATCGACGCTGCCGATCGGCCGGGTGGTCGGCCCGGAGGACATCGCCACCCTGGCCGTCCACCTGATGACCAACACCGCCCTGACCGGGGCCACCTACGACATCGACGGCGGCCAGCAACTCGTTTAACCAAATGTGAAGACGTAGGCCTCCGCGCCGGCTTCGAGAAAGGTGATCTCCACCGTACGGTCCCAGACCGGCCCGTCCTGCCGGATCAGCTGGTACATCCGGCCGGCCTCGAGCAACCCGTTGCCCTCAGCATCGACGTCGATCCCGTGGGACGCGCCCGGCGGCTGCCCGTCGAGCAGCACCCGGAACGGAATCGGCTCACTCCGCCGCGACGACAACACCAGATGCGCATCCCTGGCACGGAAGGGGAAGGCGATGCTGCCACCCGCCTTGTCCAGTACGACGTACTCCCGCTCAACCCTCCAGTCGCCGGCCAGCCCCTCGATCGGCCCACCACGCGTGTACCCGAGGTAGGTCTCCGGAGTACGCAGACTGGCCCAGTCGGCCTCCGCCTCGACGCCGACACCCACGACCGACGGCGAGACCAGCTCACGCTCGATCCCGAGCAGTTGCTGGATCACGCGCTCGGACTGCTCGTACCTGCCTTCGCCGAAGTGATGATCGCGGATCTTGCCGTCGCGATCCACGAAGTACAGGGCCGGCCAGTAGTGGTTGGCGAACGCTGTCCAGATCCCGTAGTCGTTGTCGAGGGCAACGGGATAGTCGATCTCCCGCTCGGCGACCGCCAGCCGGACCCGGTCCAGCTCGTGCTCGAAGCCGAACTCCGGCGTGTGCACCCCGACGACGACCAGCCCGTCGTCGCGGTAGGCGCGCGACCAGGCCCGGACGTACGGCTCGGTGCGCAGCCAGTTGATACAGGTCAGGGTCCAGAAATCCACCAGCACCACCTGGCCGCGCAGCCGGTCCAGGGCCAGTGGCGCGGTGTTCAGCCAGGCCGAGGCCCGGTCGAACGACGGCATGTGCATCCCTGCGAACATGACCACCCCTCCAGTCGGAGTCAGCCCCTGCGTTCGATCGCCCGGAGCGTCTTCTCGAACGCCTTGCCGAGGATCCGCCGGCCGCCGACGGTCAGCAGCGCGCCCAGCAGCTTGCCCTTGACGCCCATCCCGACCCGGTCGACGACGACCGCGATGTCGGTCTTGCCGTCGGGCCGCTCGGTCAGCGTGTACTCGTGACCGGAGCCCGGGCCCCACAGGTTGGACTCGGTCGTCTTCAGCACGATGTGGTGCGGGTCGGTCCAGTCGTAGGACAGCCGCTCCCAGATACCGTTCGAGCCCTCGGTGACGTCGGCATGGCCGGGGCTCTGGCTGTGCACCTTCAGGTAGCCGTCGGTGCTGTTGCCGAACAGGTCCCCACGCCCCGGGCCGAAGTCGGTCAGGCCGGCGATGAATTGCTCAGGTGTCGCGGTGGTGCTCTGGGTGAAGCGAATTGTCGCCATACTCGAACCATACCGGCGGCGAGGCGGCCTGGCGGCCACCTCGCCACTGCCTGTGGACGGTTACTCGGGCAGGTCGGCGCCGGACTGTTCGGCGACCATGTACGCGGCGTACCAGGCAGGCCACTGCTCATCGTGTTCGCCGGTGCGCTTCTCGTGTTCGCCGTGCGCGGTCGCCGCCCGGATCAGGGCGTCCTGGACGTCCTGCACCGAGGCGTAGGTGGTCTCGCCGGAGTCGATCCGCCCGGGCAGGCGCTTCGTGATCTCCTGCAGAAGCCAGGTGTTGCCGTCGGGATCGCTGAAGGTCGCGAACGAGCCGTAGCTGGCCCCGTCCTCGGCCCGGCCACTCTCGCGCCCCTCGCCGTCGGCGGCGAACTGGGCACCCGGCGCGACGCTGTGGAAAACCTCGCTGACCTTGGCTCCCTTGGCCAGCAGCTCCTCGCGAGCGGCCTCGATGTCGGAGACGACCAGGTAGAGCCCCTGGGCCGAACCGGCCGGCGCCGAGGTGATCTTCGACCCGAACTGGACGGACGCCGGCGACCCCGGCGACGTGAACTGCACGACCCGGAAGCCGTTGTCGAACGCGAAGTCGGCGTCGAGCCGCCAGCCGAGATCGCCGTAGAACGTCTTCGCCCGGTCCACGTCGGTGACCGGGATGACAACCGCTTCGAGCTTCAGATCGCTCATGACTCTCTTCCTCCTGAGTAGGACTGGTGACTACACCCTCGCGCTCCAGCCCCCACTCTCGCACCAGTACGACCCCCTGGTCATCGCACGGGCCAGAACCTGGCGGGGCGGATTCCGGAGGCGCATCATCGGCAGTATGGGGTGGTACGTCGTGCGGATCCAGGTGCGGATGGGCTGGCCCGCGTCGGCGTCCGAGCTCCACGAGATCCGCTACGCCGGGCGCCGGCTGCCCTGGCCGATGCGGCTGCGCGCCGACCTCTGCTTCGTGCACGGCGACGTGGAGTTCACCCTCCGGACCCGGAGTCAGACCCCGGCAATGGCGATCCAGCAGGTCAGGCTCGCGCTGCCGATGCTCCGGTTGCGGCGTGAGCTGGTCCGGCAGATCGACGTACGGCGCCTGCATCCGCTCCCCTCCCACCGGGAGCTACTGGCCACCTGGATGCCTCCGCCGGACCGGCCGCGACTCGTTCGGCGACGCTCCGTCGGCCGCTGAATCCAGCGGGTGACAAGAACAATTCGCCCAGAGTTGTTCAGCTTCTGTTCGCCTGCGGCAGTGAGGATCGGGGTCACGTCCAGGATCCAAGGAGCAACGCAATGTCTCTCGATCGTCGTTCTGTCCTCCGGGGTGCCGCCGTCGGCGCCACGGGTGTCGGCTTCGCCGCCGTCGGCGCCGTCCCCTCGCTCGCCGAGGCGACCCCCGAGCCCGCTGAAGGCGGCTCGCGGCCGTTCCCGACCAACCGCCCGTTCCCGCCGCTGATGGACGACCCCAAGGGTCTGCTCGCGCTGCCCCCGGGCTTCAAGTACACCGTCGTCACGCACGCCGGCGAGACCACGCTGAAGAGCGGCCACAAGACTCCGACGCTGCACGACGGCACGGCGGTCTTCGGCAACGGCACCAAGCAGTACACGCTGATCCAGAACCACGAGATCAGCGGCAACGACCCGCTCGGCGTACCGCAGATCGCCGGTACCGTCTACGACTCCGGCGTCGGCTCGGCCGGCGGCTGCACCGTCATCTCGGTCGACCGCGACGGCACCAACCACGGCGAGTGGGTCGGCATCTCCGGCACCCTCACCAACTGCGCCGGCGGCCCGACGCCGTGGGGCACCTGGTGGACCTGCGAGGAGACCGAGAACAAGGCCAACGGCACCACCCGGCTGAAGGACCACGGCTACGTCTTCGAGGTCTGGGGCGACGGCAAGACCGCGCACCCGGTGCCGCTGAAGGCGCTCGGCCGGTTCGCCCACGAGGCGGTCGCGGTCGACCGGGACAAGCAGCACGTGTACCTGTCCGAGGACGCCTCCGGCCCGAACGGATCCTTCTACCGCTGGACCGCCCCGGCCGGCTACCGGCTCGGCAAGGAGAGCTGGCAGGACCTGCAGGACGTCAACTTCGGCACCCTCGAGGCGATGGCGATCCTGAACGACGACGGCAAGCCGATCCCGGACGTCGCGTACCTGACCTCGGCGCAGCTGCTGCGCCCGTTCCGGGTCGCCTGGGTGCCGGTACCGGACCGCGACGCCGTCTCGGTCTCGGCCCGCAAGCAGTTCACCGACGGCCAGGTCACCCGCGGCAAGAAGTTCGAGGGCGTCTACGGCACCCACGACGGCGTCTACGTGGTCAACTCGTTCGCCAAGATGGGCACCACCGACATCCCGGCCGACGGCGTCCCGCACGAGGGGATGATCTGGTTCTACAACTACAAGCACCAGACCATCCAGCTGGTCACCTACTTCCCGGCCAACCCGGCCGCCGACAAGGGCGCCGCGGCGAAGTACGACGACTTCAACTTCGACGCGCCCGACAACGTGACCGTCACCCCGTGGGGTTCGCTGATCCTGGCCGAGGACGGTCTGGCCAGCAGCCACGTGCTCAGCTCGGTCCCCGGCGGCCCGACGTACGCGATCGCCCGCAACATGCTCAACGACTCCGAGTTCACCGGCCCGACCTTCTCCGAGGACGGCAAGGTGCTCTTCGTCAACATCCAGACGCCTGGTATCACGCTGGCCATCACCGGCCCGTGGCGCGACTACCTCGGCTGAGACCGAGCTGCTGATCGGCCGGCAGTGCGCGGTTGCGCGCTGCCGGCCGTTTCATGTCCAGGCCAGCTTGTGCAGTTGGTTCAGGTACGCGTCCACGTGGGATTCCAGGGTGGAGGCGTCGAACATGGCCGGGGTGTAGGAGATCTTCGCGGTGAGCAGGCCGCCTGGGCGCTCGTCGATGGTCCACAGACCATCCAGCGGCACTGCCACGCCGTGTGGGCGGGAGCCGGGGCGGCGGTCGAAGGACTCGTAGGTCGCCGCCGGGCCGAATGCTCGGGGCTGCCGTCGGCCAAGCGGGATGTGCTGGAACGGCATCAGGACGAAGGACTCGTCAGCCAGCAGCAGGCCGGCGTCCGGTACTTCTTCCAGCAGCCGCAGGATGGGAAGTTCGTTGCGGTAGGCATCCAGACAGGTGCGGCGTACCTCGGCGAGTGCTTCTCCGGGGTCCTTCGCCGTACTGAGGTCTGTGCGGAGCAGGAGCGCGTTGAGGAAGAAGCCGACCGTCTGGTCGAGCTCGGGCCGGCCGCGGCCGGCGGTCAGGGTCGGGACGGTGAGGTCGGTGGCGCCGGTCAGCTCGCGCAGGGTGAGCAGGTACGCCGTCAGGTGGACCATGAACGGCGAGCACCTCGCCCGGCGCGCCGTCTCCGCGAGTCGCTCCGCGAGCGCTGGGTCGATGTCGAACCGGAGTTGGCCGCGGATGCCGTCGTCCTTCGGCTCCCTCGGCCGATCGGAGGGCAATGAGGTGACGTCGACCTCGGCGAGCTTGGCCGACCAGTAGTCGAGTGCCCTTGCAGCGCGCGGGCTGTCACGCCGCGCCTGGTCGTCGACAGCGAACTCCGCATAGGTGCTGGCAGCAACGGGTTGCGGCAGACGACCTTCGATGCGGGCCGCGTAGCAGGTGGCGAGGTCGCGGACGAGTAGATCCATCGACCATGCATCGGCTGCGGAGTGATGGGCGACGAGCGCCAGTACGCCGTCCGCGGGGGCGACCTTCGCGTAGTACACCCAGAGCAGCGGTGATCGGTCGCCCGGATGGTCGCGGGTGTCCAGGCTGTCGAGGAAGTCGTCGGGGTCGCCGCCGACGTCTCCACCGCGCTCGGTGAGGTCGATGGACTCGAACCGGCCCACGCCGGGCTCGTGGATCTCCTGCCAGGGCATGCCGTCGCCGCCGTGCAGGGTGGCGCGCAGTGCGTCGTGCCGGCCGATCAGCTCGGTGACCGATGCCCGCAGCAACTCCTCATCGACGGACCCGCTCACCCGGTACGCCGCGCTGATCACGAACGCCGGCCCGGTCGCCTGCCCCGGATGCAGCACATCGAAAAATCGCAGCAGGTGCTGCGGGAACGACAACGGTACCCGCATCACAAGCCCTCCCGAGTCCCCATCAGCCCCGGACGAAACCAAAATCCCCCGCCCCTGTCAAGACGATTCCATCAGGACGCAGAGGGTCCCCCGATGAACCGCTCCCGTGCGTAGGGTCGCGACGCGCTATCCCCGGACTGAACCGCATTGCCCCCGGACCGAAGGAGTTCGCATGCCCATCGCGGCCCGCGTCGCCGAGCTAGTAGCCGACCACGCCCCCGCCGGCCCCACCACCCCGACGGCCCCCGCCCGCCTGGTGGAAGACCTAGGCTTCGACTCCCTCCACCTGATGGAACTACTCGTCAGCCTCCAGATCGAGTTCGGCCTGGAACCCTTCGACGAAGCCGACCTGATCGGCCTGACCTCAGTAGCCGACCTGACCACCTTCATCACCACCAGACTCCCCCCAGAAACCAACGCTGAGCTCGGCGATGCCCATGCGTTGCTCGGGTGGCTTTCCTCGCCGCGGTCAGATGCAGGCATCTCCTGGCTCCGCGACGATGGAGAGTGGGCCTCAGCGTCGTACGCCGAGCTGGCGGCCGACGCCTTGGGCACAGCTGCGTGGCTCCGGGAACAGGGCGTCGAGCCAGGTGATGTGGTGTCGCTGACGCTGGCCGGCGTGGACGACTTCGTCGCAGCCTTCTTCGGCGTACTCGCGGCCGGCGCCGTACCGTCGCCACTCGCTCCCCCGCTGGCTCTCGGCTCCCTCGACAACTACATCGACCACGCCGCCCACCTCCTCACCCTCGCCAACCCACGCCTGGTAATCGCCGACCCCACCATCGCCGACCACCTAACAGCCGCAGTAGCCAAAGCAGCCCTCCCCTGCAAAGTCACCGCCCTCACCCCCGGTCCCGCCCCACAAGACGGCAACTCCACCCCACACGCCACTCCCCAAGACCCCGACCCCATCCCCGCCTCCACACCGCACCAGTTCGACCCGGAGGCGATCGCCCTTCTGCAGTTCACGTCTGGGTCTTCGGGGCGCCCGCGTGGGGTGCGGCTGACTGTGGGGAATCTGGGTGCGAACATCGGGATGATTCGGCGGTGGCTGGCGCTGGGGCGGGATGAGTTGACGGTTAGCTGGCTGCCTTTGCATCACGACATGGGGTTGATCGGGTGTCTGTTGACGCCGATTGTCAATCAGAGTCCGTTGCGGACCATGCGGCCTGATCAGTTCATCCGGGATCCGTTGCGCTGGTTGCGTTGTCTTGGCGCGGACGGGGCCGCCGTGGCGGTGTCGCCGACGTTTGGTTTCGCTTACACGCTCAACCGGGTACGGCCGGAAGCGCTGGACGGGTTGGACTTCAGCGGCTGGCGCGTAGCGATCGTTGGTGCGGAGCGGGTGGATCCGCTTGTGCTCCAGCGATTCGCCACGTTGCTTGAGCCGCAAGGGTTCCAGCCGGGGACCTTCCGCCCCGCCTACGGTCTGGCGGAGGCGACGCTGGCCGTGACCGGTACGCAGGGCGAAACCCCGCTGGCGATCCGCCCCGACTGGTCGACGATGGTGCCCGGCCAGCTCGTCTCGGTCCTCGACGAACAACCGCTGGGAGCCGTCCCCGCCGGTCCGGGCTGGGTTACATGCTGCGGGCAACCACATCCCAGCCTGCTGCTCGAAGTACTGGATGACGAGGGTCGGCCCTTACCGCCCGGGCACCTCGGCGAAGTCGCCGTCTCCGGCCCCTCGGTCAGCACCCAGGCCCACCTCGGCGGCTCGACCTCGGCCACCCGTCTGGCCGGGACCCAGCTCAGGACGGGTGACGCAGGTTTCCTGTACGCCGGACAGCTGGTTGTCGTCGGCCGCACCGGCGACAGCCTGAAGGTCCGCGGCCGCCACCTGTTCGCCGAGGAACTCGAAGCCCGCCTGGTCGCCGAAACCGGAATCCCGGCCGGACGAATCGCAGTCGCCCTAGGCATCGCCGCCGGCCGCGAGACCGCCGTACTGGTCTGCGAGCAACCCCTCACCGACGATCAGCAAGCAGCAGCCGAAGCAATCCTCACCCGCGAAACCGGCGGAGCCGACATCCGAATCGAGACAGGCCCCCGCGGCCTCGTCCTCCGCACCTCCAGCGGCAAGGCCCGCCGCCGCGAACTCTGGCACCGGTACTGCGGATGAGCACCCACCCGCAACAAGATCAGCGACCCGAAGCCGCAGATGTGGCCGGCGCTGCACGCTCGACGACTCCACCGGGCCGCCGCCAGATCGTCGACGGCAGCACCGGCTTCGTCGGCACCAACCTGATCCACCGACTGCTTGCCAACGGCAACCACGTCACCGCCCTCGCCAGACAACCACCCGACGCCGTCCGCCACCGAATCTCCACCGCCGCAATCGCGGACACCGACCTCGCCTCGCCCCAGCTCGGCACGACCAGCATCGCCACGACTGGCTCCGAGCTCGTCAGCCAGGCCGCCCCGGCCAACCTCCCTGGCCTGGAGGTGCTGGACTGGTCGCTGGACAGGCCGGACCTCGGGCTGGCCCAGGCAGCGTTGGAGGAGTTGTTCGCCGAGCCGTGTGACTACTGGCATCTGGCAGCGGCGATTACCTTCCGGCCGGGGAATCATGAGGAGCTTCAGCAGGTCAACGTTGACGGCACTCGGACGGCGCTGGCTGTGTTTCACAAGTACGCGCCGGCTGGGTCGCGGTTCTTCCAGGTGAGCTCTGCCTACAGTTGCGGGGTCGTCAGCGATGAAGTGCCGGAGGTCTGGCATCCTTCCGCCGAGCCGCACGAGTTCCGGAACTACTACGAGTACACGAAGCGCGAAGCAGAGCTCCTGTACGCCGATACGCCCGGCGCCGTACTCCGCCTCGGCCAGATCGTCGGTGATTCGCGGACCGGTCGCGCCGCCACCGACTACGGTCTCTACGACTACATCCGCGCCATCCACACCATCACCCGCCGACGCCCCGACGAAAGCCTCCGGGTAGTCGGCGACCCGACGGCCGAACTGCACCTCGTACCGGTCGATGCCTGCGTTCGCTGGATGACCGAGCTCGCGAACCGCGACCTCAGCCAACTCGATCAGCCGATCATCCACCTGGTCGACAGCGTCTCGGTGACCGCCGCGAAGGTCGCCGAGATGATCAGCGCGCACCTCCCCGTGGACCTGCGGATCGGCCCGCAGGACGAGGTGGCCGCCGCCCCACTCAATCAGCTCGAACGCGTACTGGAGGCCCGGATGACCTACACCGGCAAGTACATCTCGCGATCGATCAAGTTCCGCCGCGACAACCTGCCCGCGCTCGGCATCGACGACCCGCCGACCGTCTCCGACGACGTCCTCGACCGCCTCGTCGGCAGCTACGCCCGCTCACTCCAAACCCCGAACGGAGCCCCCCGATGACCAACCAGGCCCTCGACCAGGACGACGAGCGGGACCAGGACCGCGACCAGGACCCGAAGCGGAAGCCGGAGCAGGAGCAGGTGCGGCGGATCTGGTCGGAGGTGCTGGGCGTCGAGTGCGAGCCGGCGACGACCTTCTTCGAGGCCGGTGGCAACTCGCTGGCCGCCTTCCGTATTCTCGCCCGCGTCGAGACCGAGTTCGGCGTCCAGCTAGAGGTCTACGAACTCTTCGAAGACCCGAGCACAGCAGAGTTCGCAGCACTGATCGCAACGGCCGGTCAGACCCGGTAGCCGATCCGCTTGTAGCCATTGACGAAACTCGACGCCAGCCGCTCCGGCTCACCGGCCAACTGCAGTCCAGGCGCCTGCCGAAGCAACTCGCGGAACACCGCGGTCAACTCGATCCGAGCCAGGAACGCGCCGAGACAGTGATGCGGTCCACCCGCGCCATATCCGACATGAGGATTCGGATCGCGCGTCACGTCGAACCGGCTGGGATCGGCAAACACCTTCTCGTCCCGGTTGGCCGACCAGTAGAACAGCAGCAGCCGATCCCCCTCGGCGTACCGACTGCCGTTGAGTGAGCAGTCGCGGCTCACCGTCCGGCGCATCCAAACAGTCGGCGAGGTGAGCCGCACGATCTCCTCAGCCGCCGTCCCGCCATACCGGTCGTAGTCGGCGAGCAGCACGTCGCGCTGGTCCGGGTTGTCCTGCAGCAGCAGGAGTCCGTTGCTGATCGCGTGCCGAGTCGTCTCGTTCCCGGCAACCAGCAGCAGGATGAAGAACGACGCCACCTCCGCCCGGGTCAACCGTTCACCGTCGATCTCGGCCTGGATCAGCGTGGTCGCCAGATCGTCGCGCGGATCCGTCTCCCGCTGCTTCACCAGGTCGTCGATCAGCTGGATCAGATCCGCGCCCGCAGTAAGGATGTTCGTCGCGACATCCGGCTGCCCAGCGGCGTACTCCGGATCGAACGCCCCCAGAATCCGGCTGGACCGGCTGAAGACGAACTCGTACTCCGACGGCGGCACCCCCGTCATCGAGCAGATGATCCGCAACGGCAGCGGCGCCGCGACCTCAGCCACGAAGTCGCCCTCACCCCGTCGCACCGCCGCGGTCACCAACTCAGCCGCAACCTTGTCGATCGTGCCCGACAACTTGGCCAGCGTGCGAGGCGCGAACGCACGAGTGACGATCCGCCGAACCCGCCGATGCCGTTCACCATCCATGCTGAGCAGCGAACTGAACCCCTCGTTGAACTCCACCGGCAGATCCATCACGCTGACAGCGCCCTGCCCGGACTGGAAGTCCTCCGGCCGCCGAGTCGCCTCCACAACATCCGCATGGCTGACCAAGGCGTGGAACCCTTGCCCACTCGGCAGCCCCCACTCGACCTTGCTGCCGCCGGCGAAGTACCGAGGCGCAGGCTCCGAGCGCAGTACTGCGAACACCGCGTCCCGCTCCACATCAGGCAACCGCCAAAAGGCCGAAGCCGCCAGATCGATCTCCTGAGTGCTCATCGCTGAAGTCCCGTCAGTTGATCGCGGCGGAGTTTCCCGCTGGTCCGCCGAGGCAACTCGTCGACCAGCGCGAAGGACAGCGGCACCTTGCCGGCCGTCAGATTCGCCCTGCAGAAGTCCTCCAGTTCGCTCACCGAGACCGGCGCACCCGGTACGACGAGCGCATGAACGCTCTGCCCCAGATACTCGTGCGGCACCCCGGTGACGGCGACGTCGGCGACCGCTGGATGACCGGCCAGCACCTCCTCGATCTCGGCCGGGTACACGTTCTGCCCGCCGACATTGAGCACGCTGGACCGCCGATCGACCAGGTACAGATAGCCGTCCGCGTCAAGCCGGCCCAGATCGCCGATGGACAGATAACCGTCCCGCTCGGCCAGCCGAGGGCCGCTTCCGACGTACTCCGGCTGCCGCGCCCCCCGGAAGTAGATCTCGCCGATCTCCCCTGCCCCGACCGGTTCACCCGACTCGTCGAGCAACCGAATCGCCCCCTCGGCGGGCCGCCCGACACTCCCCGGATGCTCGAGCCACTTGTCACCCCGGATCGCGACCGCCCCGATCCGCTCCTGGCTCCCGTAGTCCTCGTACACCCGCTCCGGCCCGAGCAACTCGATCCACCGCCGCTTGACATGCTCCGGACAAGGCCCAGCACCGTGATACAGCGACTCGATGCTCGACAGATCGTGATCGGCAAGCCCCGGTACGTCGAGCAGCATCCGCAGGTACGCCGGAACGATCCGCACATGCTGCACGCCGTACTCAGCCACCAGCCGAGGCCACAACGAACCGACGAAGCGCTCCATGATCACCACCAGATGGCCGAGCGCGAGTCCTTGGTAGAGCGCACCGAATCCCGCGTGGTACATCGGCAACACGACCAGCTGGACCTGCCCCTCACGCACCCCGTGCGAGATGTCGCTGGCCGACAGGTAGTTGCCCTCGTCATACACCCACGGCCTCGATCGGACGATCACCCGCGGCTGCCCCGTCGTACCGCCGGTGAGGGACGCCGAGCGTGGTGAGCCGACGGGCTCGCGCGGGGTGGGGTCATCGCCGTACCAGTCGAGCGAGTCGATCAGGACGTGCTCGCCGATCGCCGCCCGGAACGCCGCCAGCTCACGCCCGGAAGCGGCGGAGTCGATCGGGATCACCAGCGCGCCCAGCTGCCAGGCGCCGAGCGTCGCGCGGACGTGGTCCAGTCCCGCCGGTAGCGCGATGGCGACGGTGCTGTTCGCCGTGACACCCAGCGCCGCCAGGGCATTGGCGGCACAGTCGGTGTCACGGCGAAGCTCGGCCCAGGTCAGGGAGGCGCGCTCGCCTCTGGGCGGGACGCTGACGACCGCCGTCCGGTCCGGGTGCTCGGCGGCCAGTTGCGCGATCCGGGTGCCGATGGTGATCGGGGCGGGCTGCATCTGTCTCCTCGACTCGCGGGCTGCTCGGCCGCAGGCTACGTCGCCGGAAGGCCAGGCCGCTGCACCTTTCGAGCAGGCCTGAAAGGTGCAGCGGTTGACCGCCGCCGCGGCTAGCGTGGCCGGTCTGGGGAGCACGACAGTGAGGATCGATGCCTTGAGCAACCACTTGCCGCCGTTGTTCGCGGGTGCGGCCGAGTACTACGTCCGCTACCGCAGCGAGTACCCGGCTCCGATCTTCACCGAGCTGGCCGGCCGGCTCGGTCTGGACGGCCGGCAGTCCGCCCTCGATCTCGGTTGCGGACCGGGGATGGCGACGTTCGGGCTGACCGAACACGTCGCCTCGGTGACCGCGGTCGATCCCGATCGCGAGATGCTTGCCGCGGGCCACGCGCTGGCCGTCGAGAAGGGTGTCGACGGCATCGACTGGCGCGAAGGCAGCTCGGAAGACCTGGCCGGGTTGGGGGTCGGGCCGTTCGACCTCGCGCTGATGGCGGCGTCCTTCCACTGGATGGATCGGCCGGCGACCCTGGCGGCCTTGGACAAGCTGATCAATCCGGGTGGCGCGGTCGTGATCATCACCGGCAGCATGAGCGGCCTCGCTCGGGACACCCCCAACAGGCCTGCGTGGGCTGAGGCCGCCTACACGACACGGGAGCGCTGGGCACCGTCCCGGCGACGCTGGCGCGGCGATACCTCGGACAACCAGAGCACGTACACATTGCAGCGTGGCGAGAACCGGGCCGTCCTCGAGGCCTCCGCGTTCGCCTCCGTCGACAGCTACGAACTGCACTGGCAGCGCACGCACACGGTCGA
The DNA here is from genome assembly GCF_039537185.1 of Kribbella ginsengisoli. NCBI lineage: Bacteria > Bacillati > Actinomycetota > Actinomycetes > Propionibacteriales > Kribbellaceae > Kribbella > Kribbella ginsengisoli. Next base: position 21,723 of record NZ_BAABAA010000009.1, read on the forward strand.
CGAGCTGATCGGCCTGCTGATGACCGTTCCCGATCTCACCCCGACCGCGCTCGGCGACCGGATCGACGGCTTCCGCACCGAACTGCGCGAGGCCCTGCTGGCGGCCCAACCCGGCGAGCATTTCGTCGAACCGATCTGGACCCAGGTCCTGATCGGCCGCCGCCCCACGGACTGACCATGGACCTCTGCCGCCTCCTGGCCACCGACCCGATCCTCCGCCTGTACGCCGCCCCGCCCGGCACCACCACCATCCCCCTCCAGCAACTACCCACCGAACCGAGCCCCCTCGACCCGGTCGAGTACTTCGTGCGGCCGTTGTTGCGGGTGTTCCGGCGAGGGCTGGACAAGTACGGGCTGCTGCTGGTCGACGCTGGGTCGCCGTTGAACTACTTCGAAGTCGACGACGAGAGGCGACCCACCGGAAGGGTGCTGGTCACCTGGCCGGGCAGGCTGACCACCAACGGACCGACCGCGGTCGAGTTGCTCGCCGACCTGTTCGGAACGGACGTCTCCGAGGTGATCCGGGCCGAGCTGCGCTTCCTGCAACCCGAGGTCGCCAAGCTGCTCGGCGCCGACAAGCGCTGGGCCGACCATGCCCACTCAGCACCAGCCACCGACCAGCAAGCCACCGACGCCGTCGCCGAACTCGTCAGCAACCAGCAGGCGGCTCGACGGCGAGGCGCCGAGCTTCCCGCTTCGATCGTCCGCTATGTCGGAGCGCGACCGCCCGGCTGGGCCCGCTTCGAAGCAGAACTCTTCCACCTCGGCGGACGCCTCGTAGGCGAGGAGTCACCCGGCCGGAGCGTCGCCGAGTTGCACGGCCAGAGCCTCGACCGCGCTCCGCACAACTGGGGCGACGAACCCGCGACCTCACACCAGACGACCCTGTCAGCGCTCCGCCTCGGCGACCTCCGCCCGGCCCCGCTCGCCGCCCGCCACGGCATCCACCTCTCCGCCCAGGAGACCGACGACCTCATCGGCCGGCTCGTCAGCGAGGCACACAAGGCCGCCGCCGCCCACGCCGAGAAGGTCCTCCGGACGACAACAGATCCACTCGAGCGGATCTACGAGGTGCTCCAGCGGCGACCGTTCCGGGCCGGCTCGCGGGCGAACTACCGCCCGGCGGACATCTGCCGCGACCTCGCGGTCACCGTCGAACGCCGGCAGCCGCTGCGCCTGAGCAAGCTTCTGTTCGCCGTCAAACACTGGCACAACCGACTGAAGGCTGCCGGCCCGCTGCCCGATCTGACCGAGCTCGCGATGATCGTCCGGATCGTCGAGCTGGTCACGACCCTCCGGGCCGTCTACCCGCCGGGCGTCGAGGACTTCCACCTGATCAACGACGGCGAGCACTACCGCCCCCATCCAGCCGCTCCCTTCGCCGACGGCATCCGAACACTCCGCCGGTACGCCGAGGCCGCCGGTGCCGACTTCCTCCGGTTCCGGGACATCGACGAGCTGGCCGGCTGGACCTACGAACCCCACGTGCTGACCGGGCACGCGAAACTGGCGAGGGACAGCCGCGAGGCCTACCGCGGTCTCTTCGGCGGGCTCGACATCACCGACGACCCGATCAACACGCTGCACCGGGCGGCGGCGCTCGACCCGTCGCAGAACCTCGTCCCGTTGTTCCGGTCTCTGGTGTTCTCGGTGCCGATACCGGGCGAGCCCGATCCACGCTGGTCGCAGCGGGTGCTGGCCGAGCTGTACGACCTCGGCACGTCCGTGCCGTCCGACGTGCGGGCCGCCCGGCGGGGAGTGCTGCTGGCCGCTTGGGCGGATGCACTCGAGTACCTCAGCACGTCCGTGGCGGACGCGGAGTACGACTATGTGGACAACCTCGTACCGGGGGCGCTCAGACTCACCCAACGACCACGTCCTGGGCGAGCCGCTTTCGGTCCGCTGAGTGGCCGGTCGGTCGGGCCGGGCCACGCGACCGGAGTCATCGACGCGCGCGGCATCGTGACCGCCGACTTCCACGTGGCCCTGCTGGACCAAGGCTTCGTCCCACTCCACACGCCACTGCTCGGCGAGCAACCGTTCGCGATGATCCCCGCGACCGCCGTCACCGACGGCCGCTTCGACCTCCTCGCGACAACCCGGCTGAGAACCAGATGACTCAGCCCGCCTGAGCAGTCTTCGCCGTACTCCGATCAGCCGGCTTACCCGGCAGGTCCTCGGCCAGGAAGGCGTCGCGCGGGTGCTGGACCGAGGCGAGCGAGACGATGTCCCGGCCGAAGAAGAACCCGGTGATCCAGATCGACAGCACCCGGATCTTGCGCTCCCAGGTCGGGACGGCCAGGACGTGGTAGCCGCGATGCATCAGCCAGGCGGGCAGGCCCTTGATGACGAGCCGGCGGTACTGGAAGATTCCGCGATAGAGCCCGAGCGTCGCGACCGAGCCGAGGCTGTGGTGGACGTAGTTCTTGGGCTCGCGGCCGCGGAGTACGGCGATGATGTTCTTGGCCAGCAGCTTGCCCTGCCGGACCGCGTGTTGCGCGTTCGGCACCGTCAGCGCGCCGGGGATCTCGGACGCCAGGTCTGGAACCGCGGCGTCGTCACCGGCACCCCACGCGTCGGGGATCACCTCGTCCTTCGTCCCGACGCGCAGGTCGGCGCGCACGCTCAGCAGTCCTCGCTTGTCGATCGGCAGATCGGTGTGGCTGCGAACCATCGGGTTCGCGGCGTTGCCGGCCGTCCACACCATCAGCTCGGTGTCGTACTCCTCGCCGGTGGACAGTACGACGTGGCCGTCGGTCGCCGAGAGCACCTGGCTGTTCAGGTGGACGTGAGCGCCGCGCTTCTCCAGCGACCGCACCACCCATTCACCAGGCTCGTCGGTGACCTCGGGGAGGATCCGGCCCTGCGCCTCGATCAGGTGGAACTGCAGCTCGCGCGCGTCCAGTTGCGGGTAGGACTTCAGCAGCGACGTCGCCAGCGACAACAGCTCACCGAAGCCCTCGACACCGGAGAAGCCGCCGCCGACGAAGGTCGTGGTGAGCAGCCGCTTGCGGAGCGGGCCGGGCTCGAGGGCCGCGGCCTGATCGAAGGCAGTGAGCAGCCGGTCGCGGATCGCGACCGCTTCCTCGACGTGCTTCATGCCGATCGCCTGCTCGGCCACGCCCGGGATCGCCAGCTTGCGGGTCACCGCGCCGGCGGTGACCACGATGATGTCGTAGCCCAGCTCCACGTCGGGTCCGAGCGACGGCCGGACGGTCACCGTCTTGTGCCGATGGCAGATCGCCGTGACGGTCCCGGCCAGGATCCTGGTCTTCTTGAGGTGCCGCCGCAGCGACACTGCCGCGTGCCGGGCCTCGATCGACCCGGCCACCACCTCGGGCAGGAACGGTTGGTACGTCATGTACGGCCGGGGGTCGACCAGCACGATCTGCGCCTCGCCCCGCCGCAACTTCTTCTCCAGCCGCCAGGCCGTGTAGAAGCCGGCGTACCCGCCACCAACCACCAGGATCGTCCGCACGATGTCCTCGACTCTCTAGGTCTCTCACTAGATAAGACCAGATAGCCCCCCGAAATGTGACAGCGCAACCCGGTCAGTCGCGGAGTTCCGGTTCGACGTACTCGAAAGTCGGCCCGGCGGTGTAGCCCTCGAGGTCGGGCATCGCCATCAGTGCCTTGGCCTTGCCCTTGAGCTGGTACATCAGGCCGATGGCCGTCCGGAGCAGCGACGGCTCGCCGTTCGCAGCCTGCTCCAGGAGCTGAAGCAAGTTGCAGTACAACCCGTTGAACTCTTCCTGGGCCTGGCGGACGGGGCTGTCCAGCCCGTGGTCGGCCAGTCGTGAGTTGGGGCGTACGGGCTGTACGCCGCTGTAGTCGACCGTGACCGGCTCGCCCGTCGGCCCGGATTCCGGAGTGTCACCGCGCTGATACCGGCGGCCGAGCTTGAGCTCCTGGAACCGGTAGTAGTGCGCGACCTCGTCCCGATCGCGGTGGAAGATGTCGTGGTCGCCGTCCCAGACCTCCCCGCGGGAGGTGCCCTCGCCCTGCTCGACGATCTCCTCCAGCGCGGCCAGTGCCGACGCGAGATCGGTGACTGCGTTCAGCGCGCCGGCGCTGTGCCCGAAGTGGTCGGCGGTGAGCTGCCGGGCCGGATCGCCGGTGAAGACCTTCTCCTCGCCGTACTGCTCGCACAGCTCGCGCAAGCCCTGCTCGACCGCGTCGTAGAACTGCCCGATCGTCTCGTAGTGGTCCCCCTCGGCCACCTCACCGGGCGGCTCCGGCAACTCCAGCCGGAGGAACATCTCGATCGCCTCCGGCCCGAACGGGACCAGCGACAACTCCAGCCCCGGAGCCGCGTGCGGCAGCCGCCGGGGATGGCGAGGCAGCATCTCGCGCTTGTCCATCCGGGGCTGTCCGCCGACCGCGTTGAGCAGGTTCGCCGCGAGCGCGAGGTGGATCATCTCTTCCACGAAGACGCTGCTCACCACCTGTACCGCATCAGGGTTCTTGTCCTCGTCGAGCGAGTACAGAGCGGTCATGTACGGCGGTAGCGTCGCGTGCTCCAGCTCCACCGCCCACTGCAAGTGCCGGCGAAGGCTTTCGAGCGTGTCGATCCGGGCTCCTGCGGAAACATGGTTCATGGAAACTCTCACTTCGAAATCGGGCAGCTGACCGCGTGGATCAGCTGCATCGAGACTTGATCACTGGCGAACAGCCGGGTGAGCCGTTCGCCCTGCCGGGCCGCGAGTGCATAGGCGGCGGCCGAGCGGTGGCGGGCGGCGATGACCGCGTTGACCTGCTCGACCCGCCGGGACCAGGACAGCGGCGCGGATTCGGGCCGGCTGGTCTGCTCGAGCAGCGTGAATCCGGTGTGCTCCAGCAGCTCAGCGAGTTCGTCCTGGGTCGGGAAGTGGTTGCCGTCCGGGACCCGCAGGATTTGCGGACCTTCGGCAACGACCACCAGCAGCCCGAGCGAGGCGCCTGGCGTCAGTACCCGATGGATCTCGCTGAGTAGAGCGGCCTTGTCCTCGACCGTGCACAGCACTCCCAAACACCAACCGGCATCGACCGAGCCCGTCCGAAGCGGGATCCGCGTCCCGTCGGCGGTCAGTACCGGCAACCCGAACAACCGCGATGCAGCCCGACCAGCGGCCTGCATCGGCTCCAACAGGATCGGCCGTACGCCGAACCGCTCAGCGGCCCAAGCAGCCGGCCCACCGGCGCCTGCCCCGACGTCCAGCAACCTGGTGCCGGGCGACAACTCGCATGCCTCCGCCAGCCAGGCCAGTGCCGCGGGACTGGCGCTGCCCCGGCAGGCGGCCGGGATCGCGTACCGGATGCCGAGCTGCTCGACCGCGTCGGCGGTCCACCCCGCGACATCGTCGAACTCGGCAACCATCGCCGCCACCGTCACGGCATGCTCCCGTCTGATCCGGACAACAGGTCAGCACTAAAGACAGGGCAGCCGTTCCGTGTGTGACAGCGGCTCAGCTCGCGGGGCTGCTGGTGTGCAGCCGACGCAGAGCGAAGGCCGTTGCGATCGCGCCGAGGCTGAGGTCGTAGCGGCCGCCGAGTCCGATCACGACGTCGAGCAGGAGGAAGAAGGCGATCATGCCGGTGAGGACGCGGTTGGCGTCGCGGCCGTGGAGTCCACCGCTCGCGTACCGGCGGACCAGAAGAATCGCGATGGCGATCGGGAGCAGGGAGATGAGGATGCCGATGGGCCAGGGCAGGTTCGTCGACGGGATCGCGTAGACCAGGACGAAGTGGGCCCCGGCGGCGAAGAAAGCGATCCACGCCAGGCCGCGTCGCCGGGCCGCCTCAGCGCTGGACGGTCTGCGCGGTACCAGGAAGGCGCAGACCACAAGCAGGGCGCAGAGGGCTCCGGCGGCGATCAGCACCGGGATCGGAGGGACGTAGAAGTCCGCCGAGCCGAGTGGGACGAGGATGAGGAACGCGACGGCGGCGACCGGTAGGCCGCGGCGGCCGGCCCAGGCGCGGTCCCGGTGCGAGGGGAACAGGCGCTCGACGACCAGGATCGAGGCGCAGATGCTGATCGCGGTGTGGAAGGCGGTCAGGTGCGTCGCCAGCAGCAGGTTGGTGTGCCAGACCTCGCTGTAGTCGCCGACCTTCGTCTCGGTCCAGAACGTCGGGTCGAACCAGAAGCGGTCGATCAGGCCTTCCTCGTAGACCCCGTACGCGGCTCCGAGCAGACACAGTCCGAGCAGTCCGAACCGGTGTCGGCGGGCGATCTCCCGGCAGATCAGCGCTCCGCAGCCGTACAGGCCGGCCACGATCGGCAGCCGCCACGGCAGCAACAGGTCGAGGGGCGCGGTGGCGGTTGAGAAGGTCTCGCCGAAGAACGGTGCGATCAGGAGAATGGCCAGGGCAGGCGACTTCACCACCCGCGCCACCCGTCCCATGACGATGAGTGAAGCATCGGCAGGCCCGGCCGTGACGCATCTTCGGTCTCGGACCCGCCGACGAAAGTCCCTCAGGCAGCCGCGCGGGAGGCCGCGGCTCAGCCAGGCGTGGTGGTCGAGCAGACTGCGGCGTTCCGGTCTGGGTGGGAGTTGAGGAGGGGCTTGGCGCGGTGCCGGCCGAAGTTGAACTCCAGCCAGTCGTCGTCGGCGGCGTCATGGTCTTTGAGCGCGCAGTCGGCGTCCTTGGCCGGGAGTTTGGCGAGGACCGGTACTGCGTCGTCGGACAGGCCTTGCAGGAAGATCCAGTCGACCTTGCCGGTGGCGGTGTAGCGGTCGACGTTGTGTTGCGCGATCCAGGCGTCGGGGTTGATCGCGGCCAGGCCGAGCAGCAGGGTCGCGCCGCTGAGGATGGCCGCCCGGGGTAGCCAGGTTGCCTTGAGGGTGATGCCGGTGACGATGACGCCGACCACCAGCAGGCCGAGCCAGCCTTCGAAGACGTCCACCAGCAAGCGCAGCTGGGTGAAGCCGTAGGCCTCTTGGTAGAGGTGCATGCGGTAGAGCGCGGAGGCGACTACGACCAAGGTCAGCAAGCAGAGTAGGCCGAGGGAGCCCCGCAACCAGAGCACGTCGGCGGGCGTAGTACGGGGTGCTTTGCGGGCTGCTGCCCAGACCACCAGCAGGGTGAGGGCGGTGGCGACGGTGAGTTGGCCGAAGCCTTGGTGCACGTACTCCGCGTAGGTGAGGCCGGTGATGCGTTCGACGTACTCGTGCCCGCCGAAGCTGGCCGTCGCCTGGGCGATCAGGAAGACGAGGAAGACGGCGTCCACGAGCAGTACCGGGGCCAGCCACTCGTAACGGCGGGCTACCGGGCGTACCGGGCCGTTGCCGGTCTCGACGTTGGGCGGGTTCAGGCCGAGGTACGTCGCGGCCAGCACGATGCCGCCGATGAAGACGGTGAGGAAGGCGCGCAGGACGAAGGAATCGAGGTTCAGGTCGGGGACGACCGCGCCGGCCCACTTCTTGAAGAGCGCGTCGGCGGAGGCGAACAGCAGGCCGAAGACGAGGACACCCAGGACGGACCAGATGATCGTACGAACCGCCGCCGCGCTCTTCCGGACGCTGGTGACGGCTTGCAGGGAACGGCCGAGCCACGGCAGGCCGCGGAGCCCGGCGAGGGGCAACGAGATGCCGGCCAGGACGAACGCGGGCACGCTCCGGCCGTTGACGAGCCCGACCAGGCAGAGCACGCCGCTGGCGAGGATGGACAGGACCGCGATCCATTCGGCGTCGCGGACGACGGTCGTGAGTGAGAGGAGCACACACAGCGCCGCGCAGGCCTGGGTGAAGCGCGAGCGCCGGTTCACGCTGAAGGTCAGGATCACACCGCCCGCGGCGAGGATGACGATCGCATAGCCGATACCCATGTCACGAAACGGCAAGATGATCCCGGCCAGCAGGCCCGCCGCAAGGCTGTAGAGCACGGCCCGCACGTTGCCGGGCACCCGCGCATCAGGCCAGAACCTCCCGAACAACGCATCCATCGGAGACTCAGTCCCCGGAGGTACAGGAGGTGTAGGAGTGACGACCGGTTGGGACATGACTGGCTCCTCGGCCTTGGCTGAGATCTGAGGTTGGTCTTGTGGCTTCAGTGGGAGGTCGACGCGGGCTCGGGCGCCGGGGGCGCCGGGTTCTGGTTCGACGAAGTGGATGGTGCCGCCGTGGAGGTCGGTGACCCACCGGGCGATGGCTAGACCGAGGCCGGTACCACCGCCGCCCTCGGTCTCGGCGAGGGTGCCGAAGCGTTCGAACACGCGGTCGCGATCGGCGACGGGGATCCCCGGGCCCTCGTCGGTGACTTCGAGCCGCCAGCCGTCGGCGGTCGCGAGCGCCACCAGCCGGACGACTCCCCCGGCCGGACTGTGCCGGGACGCGTTGTCGAGCAGGTTCGCGACCAGTTGATGCAGCCGAGACAGATCGGCCGGCACCGTGAGCCAGGTCGGCGTGACCTCGACCTCGTACCGGACCTCACGACCGGACACCTTCGCCTCGGCCACCGCCTGCTCCAGCAGCGAACGCACCTCCACCTCGGTGGTCGACAACTTGGCCTTCCCTGCGTCGACCCGGGCAAGGTCGAGCAGGTCGGAGGCGAGCGCCGCCAGCCTCTCGGCCTGGTCGAGCGCAGTACGAAGCGCAACGGGATCCGGCTCGGCCACCCCATCGACGAGGTTCTCGAGGACCGCGCACAACGCCGCCAGCGGAGTACGGAGCTCGTGACTCACATTGGCCACCAGCTCGCGCCGCTGACGATCGACGGCAGCCAGATCCTCGGCCATCCGGTTGAACGCCCGGGCCAACTCCCCCACTTCATCGCTCGACGTCGCCGTGACCCGAGCGGAGTAGTCGCCGCGCGCCATCCCCCGAGCCGCTGCCGTCATCTCCCGCAGCGGCGACGTCATTCCGACGGCCAGCAACTGGGTGATGCCCAGCGCGAGCGCGACCGTCACCGGCACGGTGAGCCAGAAGGGCACGCCGCCGACCGCGCCGGTCGCCGCCAGGATCGACGCCACCGTCACGCTGACCGCGACGAGCAGCCCGAGCTTGACCTTGACCGACGTGACCTGATTGAGGATCGGCGAGCTCATGCGCCCGGCTCCAACGCGTAGCCGACGCCATGCACGGTACGGACCCGATCAGCGCCGATCTTGGACCGCAGCGCCTTCACGTGACTGTCGACCGTGCGAGTCCCTGAGGCACCCGGCCAGCCCCAGACTTCGGCGTACAGGTTCTCTCTGGTCAGTACGACGCCAGGACTGGCGGCCAAGCAGAGCAACAGATCGAACTCGGTGGGCGTCAGATGTACTTCGGTCGCCGCGACCCAAACCCGCCGGGCCGCCGCATCGACGCGCAGGTCGCCCAGGTCAGCGGTCGTCGGCCGCGCAGCCAACTCCGCCGCCCGATCGACCCGCCGCAGCAGAGCCCCGACGCGAGCCACCAACTCCCGCATCCGGAACGGTTTGGTCAGATAGTCGTCAGCACCGACGCCAAGCCCCACCAGGATGTCCGCCTCGTCGTCCCGAGCGGTCAGCATCAGCACCGGCACCGGCCGCGCCGCCTGGATCCGCCGGCACACCTCATGCCCGTCGAACCCCGGCAGCATCACATCCAGCAACACCAGATCCGGCGCCGTCGCAGTGAACTGCTGGACCGCGCCAGGCCCGTCCCAGGCCTGGACGACCTCGTAGCCCTGGCCTCGCAACCGGTCGGTGACCGCCTGGTTGATCACCGGCTCGTCCTCGACCACGAGGATCTTCGCCCCTGCACTGACTGACATGCCTTGAGACTAGAAGTCCACCCGGTCGGAAACAGCGGACGACTCGTGAAGGTTTTGTGCAGGTCCGCCGGGGCCGGCCCCGGCGAGTTGGTCAGTGGCGAGTGGAGGTCGTGTTGCCCAGGGCTGACAGCGGCTCGCGCCCGAGCGGCTGCGTCGGCCGGGGCAGCAACGGCTTGCGTGGATGGACCGCGCGGGTCACCGGCTTGCCGGCAGCCACCTGGATCTCCTGCCCCTCATGGAGAATCGCGATACTCGCGTCCGGGCCGTCATGGACGTCGTAGGTGACCTCCTCCTGGCCGATCTGCACCCGCAACCGGACACCCTGCCAGCGAACCGTGAAGGCCAGCTTGTTCAGCCCAGTCGGAAGTACCGGCTGGAAGGACAGCCCGCCCGCACGCGCCCGCAGGCCACCGAAGCCCGCGACGAGTGCGGTCCAAGCACCGGCGAGCGACGCCATGTGCAGGCCGTCGCCGGAGTTGTGGTGCAGGTCGAGCAAGTCGATCAGAGCGGCCTCGTAGGCGTAGTCGTAGGCGAGGTCGAGATGGCCGACCTCCGCTGCCGTCACCGCCTGCACGCAGGCCGACAGCGACGAGTCCCGGACGGTGATCCGCTCGTAGTAGTCGACGTTGCGCGCCTTCTGTTCCGGCGTGAATTCGTCTCCACACCAGAACATCGCCAGTGTCAGGTCCGCCTGCTTGACGACCTGCTTGCGGTACAGCTCGAAGTACGGCGCATGAAGGAGCAGCGGGTACTTGTCCTTGTACGCCTCGAAGTCCCACATCGCGTAGTCGGTGAAGCCCTCCGACTGCGGGTGAACGCCGAGCTCTTCGTCGTACGGGATGTAGACGGCGGCCGCAGCGTCTCGCCAGGCTGCCTCTTCCTCCGTGTCCACGCCGAGCCGGCGGGCGTCGTCGGGAAAGCGGGTGACGAAGGACGCCGCGATCCGGAGGTTGCGCGCGGCCATCAGGTTGGTGAAGACGTTGTCATCGGCAACGGCGCTGTACTCGTCCGGGCCGGTGACGCCGGGCAGGTGCCAGTTGCCGTGCCGGTCGTGGTGGCCGAGTGACATCCAGAGCCGGGCGGTCTCGACGAGCAGCTCCAGGCCGCAGTCCTTGATGAAGGTGTCGTCACCGGTGGCGAGGTGATAGCTGTCTACTGCCGCGGCGATGTCGGCGTTGAGGTGGAAAGCCGCGGTACCGGCCGGCCAGTAGCTCGAACACTCCTGGCCGCGGATCGTGCGCCACGGGAAGGCGGCGCCGCGCAGCCCGAGCACCTCGGCGCGCTCCTTCGCCATCCGCAGGGTGCTGTGCCGCCAGCGCAACGCGTCGGCTGCCGCGTCAGGCATGGTGAAGATCAGTACCGGCAGAACGAAGCCTTCGGTGTCCCAGAAGGTGTGGCCGTCGTACCCGGCACCGGTCAGGCCCTTCGACGGGATGGCCCGCCGCTCGGCCCGCGCGCCGGACTGCAGGACGTGGAACAAGGCGAACCGGACCGCCTGTTGCAGCTCCGGATTGCCCTCGACCTCGACATCGGCCGCATCCCAGAAATCGTCCAGGAAGACGCGCTGCTGGGCGACCAAGCCCTCCCAGCCGGAGAACTTCGCGCCCACCAGTGCCGCCGACACCTGGTCGGTGATCGCAGTCTCCGACCGCAGACTCGACCAGCCGTAGGCGAGGAACTTCACCACCCGGATGGACTCCCCCGGCTGCAACTCGGCCACGACCGTGGTCCGGCCCCAGTCGGCGCGGACGTCGACATCCACCTCGGTACGGGCCGGGCACTCGACCGTGTGGGTCATGCCGGCGGCCATCAGCTGGCCGCTGGACCGGGTCCGGTGGACCAGGATCACTTCCTCGTCGTCACTGTCCTGCGAGACCGCTTGCAGTGGGCTCTCCAGGACGGCCGAGACTCGGGGGTCGTTGGACAGCTTGGGCTGGGTCTCGTTCGCGACCAGCTCCGACTGGACGACGAAGCGGACCGGTTGGTCGACGGCCTCGACGACGTACTCGATCGCCGCGACCGCACGCTGGGTCAGCGACACCAGTCGCCGCGAGGTCACCTTGATCCGCTTGCCGGCCGGTGAGGTCCAGTCGAGTTCGCGGGTGAGGATGCCGGTGCGGAAGTCGAGACGGCGCTCGTGCGAGTGCAGTTCGCCGTACCGGACGTCGAGGGGCGAGTCGTCGACGAGGAGCCGGATCAGTTTGCCGTTGGTGACGTCGACGAGGGTCTGGCCCGATTCGGGGTAGCCGTAGCCGGCTTCGGCGTACGGGAGCGGGCGCTGCTCGTAGAAGGAGTTCAGGTAGGTACCGGGGATCGCGTACGGCTCGCCCTCGTCGAGGTTGCCGCGCAGGCCGATGTGCCCGTTGGAGAGCGCGAACAGCGACTCCGCCTGGGCGAGCTTGTCCATCGGCAGCTCGGTCTCGCGCAGCTGCCAGGGCTCGATCGGGTGGGGTCCGCGGTCGATCATCGCTTCTGTCCTTCCGGCTCGGCACCGTCCAGCAACTCGGCGAGATCCTTCACCACGATGTCCGCGCCGTGCACCTTCAACTGGTCGGCCTGACCGACCCGATCCACCCCGACCACATAGCCGAACGCACCAGCCCGGCCGGCCTGTACTCCGGCCAGCGCGTCCTCGAAGACGACAGCCTGCGACGGCTCGACCCCGCACCACTTCGCGCCGGCCAGGAAGGTGTCCGGGGCAGGTTTGCCGCGCAGACCCTTCTCGCGGATGGTCACCCCGTCGATCCGGTGCTCCACCAGTGGTGCGAGGCCGGTGACCTCGAGCACCTGCTGGGTGTTCGCGCTCGACGACACCACCACGCGGCGAAGGCCTGCCTCCTTGGCGGCTTCGAGATAGCGCCGCGAGCCTTCGAACACCTGGACGCCGTCGTCGTGGATGCGGCGCAGGACGGCGACGTTCTTCTGGTTGCCGAGCCCGTTGATCGTCTGCTTGCCCGGCGGGTCGTCCGGGTCGCCCTCGGGCAGCGTGATGCCGCGCGAGGTCAGGAAGTCGCGGACGCCGTCAGCGCGCGGCTTGCCGTCGACGTGCGCGTCGTACTCGGCATGAGCGTCGAACGGGACGAACGGTATGCCCGCCTGCTCGGCGTGGGCGCGCAGGAAGTCGTCGAACATCTCCTTCCACGCCGCCGCGTGCACCGCCGCGGTATCGGTCAGCACCCCATCGAGATCGAACAGGCAGACACTGATCTGCCCCGGCAACCCCAACATCGCTCGCCTTCCGGTCGGTGACGTGGTACGAGCATCACGCTCGTAGTCACCGTAGCCGGTGTCCGACCAGCTGCCCGGTCAGGACGTGCAGAGGAACGGCGGTTGTCCGCCGCCCGAGTGGTACTTGTACTGGGTGCCAGCTGCCTCGAGCACGGTCAGGGTCCCCTGGACCACAGCCTGCGTGTAGAACCTTCCGGGCTGGGGGCAACCAAGGCTCCCGTCGGGCCAGGTCACCTGCTCGGAGCTGACCACGGTCACCTCGGACTCGTCGATCCCGAGGTGGACGGCCAGATCGGCCTTCGCCCGGGCGACCAGCTCCGCGGTCATCGGTGCACCGCCGGTTTGGTGGGAGGCGGCGGCATCACCGGCGGTTTCACCGGTGGCGTCGGCGGCGTCACCGGGGGCTTGGTGGGCGGTTTCGGCGGCTTCGGCTTGTTCTTGTCTTCCTTGGCCTTCTTCGCCTCTTCGTACTTCTTGTCCAGCGCCGCCTGCGCCTTCTGCTGCTCCGGGGTGCCATTGACCAACCGGTCGCTGGGGGCCGTGAAGCGGAGCAGCGGCATGCCCTGCAGCGCGTTCTGCATCGCCGTCTTCCACAGCGGTCCGGCGGTACCGGAACCGGTCGGGTCGGAGATGTCCTCGCCGTCGAGAGTGTGGCCGTACATCAGGTTCGTGTACGGCAGCGTCGCATCGGCGACCACCGCGGCGCCGGCCAGGTTCGGCGCGTAGCCGGCGAACCAGACCGCCTTGTTCTCCTGGATCGTTCCGGTCTTGCCGGCCAGATCCCAGTTGCCGAAGTTCAGCTTGCCGCCGGTGCCGCCCGGCTCCATCACTGCGCTCAGCACCCGGTTGACCCCGTCGGCCACGCCTGGCTGAAGGGCCTGCCGGCACGTGATGCCCGGCGTCTTGATCGGCCGGCCCGCCTTGTTCACCACCGAGGTGACGATCAGCGGAGCGCAGAACTTGCCGCGGGCGGCGAAGGTCGCGTAGGCGTTCGAGAGCATCAGCGGCGTCGTGTAGCCGACGCCGAGGGTGAACGAGACCACCTGGTCCAGCGGGCCGAGGGTCTGCGCGTTGTACATCCCGAGCTTGGCCGCGATGGTGGCCGGCGCACACAACCCGGTGCGCTGGGACAGCTGCAGGAAGTAGGTGTTGGTGGAGGCCCGGGCCGCCTCGACCATGCTCAGGTAGCCGCTCTTGGTGGAGTTCTGCGGCGTGTAGTCCGGGTCCTCGGTGGTGCCCTTGCAGGTGGTGAATTTCTTGCCGCTGAGGTCGATCTGCTTCGGCGAGTTGATCTTGTAGCTCATCGGCAGGCCCTTGGACAGCGCCGCCGCGATCGTGAAGGCCTTCATCGTCGAGCCGTTCTGGAACCCGCCGTAGCCACCGGCGTACGACTTCTCGACGTTGTAGTTGTACGCCGTCTGGTTCCGCCCGGCCCCGTACGGCCGGCTCTGCACCATCGCCTTCACCAGCCCGGTGCCGGGCTGGACGATGGTGATCGCCGCGATGGCGGAGTCGGACCGCTTCGTGTGCTGGGCGATCGAGGCCTGGGCGGCGGCCTGGATCCTCGGGTCGATCGAGGTGCGGATCGTCAGCCCGCCCGTCTTGAGGAAGTGTTCCCGCTCGTCCCGGGTCTTGCCCAGCGCCGGGTTCTGCAGCAGCTTGGACACGGCGTACTCGCAGAAGAACGGGTACGGCGAGTTGGCGCAGCCGTTCTTGACCTTGTGCATCTTGCTCAGGTCGATCGGCGTCTTGATCGCCGCGGCGGCCTGCTGGGCGGTGATCACGTTCAGCTCGGCCATCCGGCGCAGTACGACGTCACGCCGTTCCCGGGACCGCTTGAGGTTGTTGGTCGGGTCGTACCCGGTCGGGTTCTTCACCAGCCCGGCGAGCATCGCGGACTGCGCCAGGTTGAGATCCTTGGCCGCCACGTGGAAGTAGTGCTGCGCGGCCGCCTGGATGCCGTAGGTGCCGTCGCCGAAGTTCACCAGGTTCAGGTACTTCTCCAGGATCTGGTCCTTGGAGTACTCCTCCTCGACCGCGATCGCGTACCGCAGCTCGGCCAGCTTGCGCTCGTAGGTGACCGCGGTCGCCTGCTCGCGCTGCGCCTGGGTCTTCGCCTTCTCGACCAGGGTCAGCTTCACGAACTGCTGGGTGATGCTCGATCCACCCTGCTGGACGCTGCCCTCGGACTGGTTGCGGACCAGCGCCCGCAGAGTGCCCTTGGCATCGAGCGCGCCGTGCTCGTAGAACCGGTCGTCCTCGATCGCGACGATCGCCTTCTGCATGATCGGGCTGACCTTGTCCAGCGTCACCGGCACCCGGTTCTGCTCGTACAGGGTCGCCACCAGGCTGCCGTCCGCCGCCAGAATCCGGCTCCGGGTCGCCAGCGGAGCCGTCGTCAGCTCGACCGGCAGATCCTTCACCGAACCGGCAACCGTGGCCGTGCTGCTGCCCGCGAACCCCGCGAACGGAATCACCAGCCCAGCCGACAGCGCACCCGCGAGAACACTCACGCCGATCAGCTTGACCAAGGCCTGAGTACCACCGCGTACGCCTCCCCTGGCTGAACGCATAAACCCAAGAGTAGTCGACACCAGCTCACCGGTCAGCCACAGGCATGTTCCCAGCCTGAATCTGCGCTCAGGACAAGGTACGGGCCTGCTACGGGCGGGTTGGTAGGAGTCTTGGGGGTGGGGCGAGGGGTGTTGAGGGGATTGGGTGCCAGGTGGCGGTGCCGGCAGGGGTGGTGAGGACTTGACCGAAGGGTTGGTCGCCGAAGTGGCAGGCGAAGGCGATTGTGTTGGGTTTGGTTAGTTCGGTCAGGAGGGTGGTGCGGGCAGCTAGGACTGCGGCGGCGTCTACGTCTGGGCGGGACGGCCAGGTCGGGTTGGTGATCTGGGCGGGGATGTGGAAGCCGTCGCCGAACGCGATCACGCGGGTGTCACCGGCTGTGATGACGTACGCGGTGTGGCCGGGGCTGTGGCCGGGGGTCAGGAGGGCGTGGACGCCGGGGAAGATCTCCTCGCCGTCGGCGATCTCGGTGTGGTCGGGGATGAGCGGTTCGATCACCGCGGAGCGGGTGGGGGCGCCTGGGATGAGTTCGCCGCGGCCGTGCGGGGCCCATTCGGAGTCTGCGATCAAGTACCGAGCTGTTGGGAAGTACTTGGCTGGTTTGTCGCCCGCGGTGAACGCCCAGCCGGTGTGGTCGACGTGCAGGTGGGTGAAGGCGACGGCCTCGATCTCGTCGGGTGAGAGGCCGGCGCTCTTCAGTACTTCGGGGAGGCTGCCGCTGTTGGCGTAGCCGATGATGCTGTCGCCGATCGGAATCGGGCCCTGGTAGTCGCCGAGGCCGACGTCGAGCAGGATCGCCCGGCCGTCGCGCTCGACCAGCAAGCCGCCGGCGGACATCGCGACCAGGCCCTGCTCGTCGAGGGCCTCTGGATGCGCCGCCCAGTACGACTCCGGGATCTCCGGGAAGAACTCCTGCGGGATCAGCCCCATCGCACCGTCGACGACGAACGTCAGCCGGACCCCGTCCTGCTCCCACACCCGTACCGCCGATTGCTCCCCCAGTGTCCCCGGCATCTGTTTCCCTCGCTCGTGGTCGGCTCTTTCGGCCGAAGTTATCAGCGGGGGTCAATGTGCTGTTGGATGATTCGGGTGCAGGCAAAAGACTCCCAGACCCCTTGCGTACTGGTCGCCCACCTCGGTTACGGGACCTCGGCAACCAAGGCTGTCGTCGCCGTTCTCCCCGACCTTCCGTTCAGCGCCGAGCTCCACGGACCGGACGGAATCTCGGTACTCCGGCCAGGTCCCGTCGAGCACGTTCCGGGGTGGACCGGTGGTCCGTACTCGCGGATCCCGCTCCCCGGAGTACTTGCCCCCGGCACCTATTCCGTGCGGGTCGTCGCCGAGGGACTGGACGTGCGGTCGGAGCCCTTCGTCGTAGCGCCGGAACGCCTGCAACGACAGACGATGTCGGACGTACTGGCCTACTTCAAGGCCATGCGCTCCAGCGGCGAAATCGACCGCAAGGACCGGGCCGCGCAGTTCTGGGACGACCCATCCGGCGCAACGGTCGATGCGCGAGGTGGATGGCTGGACGCCAGCGGGGACACCAGCAAGTTCCTGTCCCACCTCACCTACACCTCGACCATGAGCCCGCAGCAGATCCCCCTCTGCGCCTGGGCCATGCTCGCCGCCCGCGACGAACTCGCCGCCCACACCCCTTCCCTCACCCCGGTCCTCGGAGCCCGGCTGCGCGATGAGGCACTCTGGGGCGCAGACTTCCTCACCCGCTTCCGTTCCCCCACCGGCACCTTCTACACCGGCATCTTCGACGCTCTCACCAAACGCCTAGAAGAACGCTTCATCACCGCCCCGCTCCAGAACTCAGTCCGCACCACCCGCTACCAAGCCGCCTACCGCCAAGGCGCCGGCCTAGCCATAGCCGCCCTGGCCCGAGCCTCCACCACCAACACCGACGGCGACTTCCCCCGCTCCGACTACCTAGCTGCAGCCCGCGCCGCCTTCACCCACCTAGAAACCCACAACCGCGACTACCTCTTCGACCACACCGAATCAATCATCGACGACTACGCCGCCCTCCTAGCCGCCACCGAACTAGCAAGAGCAGAAGCCCTCCCCCACCCCCAGCCCCAAGCCGAGACGGTCAATCCCATCCGGCCAGACGCCGGCAACGACAGCAGTCCCCTCCGGCCAGACGCCGGGAACGACAGCAGTCCCCTCCGGCCAGAGGCCGGCGGCGGGAGCGGTCCCGTCCCGGGGGCGTCGCGGGCGGCCGCTCGCCGGCGCGCCAGCGCGCTGATCGCCCGCTACGTGCGCGGCGCGGCCGCGCCAGGTGAAGGAGCTGGCGCGCATGGCGCGCAGAACGAGGGCGCGGACGGCCCGCCCACCGTCGGGCTGGATGCGGGCGTGCATGGCGCACGAGACGCGGGTGCGGGCGCGCGTGGCGCACGGGACGCGGGTGCGGGCGCGCATGGCGCGGGCGCGGGTGCCGCGTCCGGTGGCCCCACCGTCGGGTTGGGTGCGGGCGGGCGCGGCCTGCGGGGCGGTGGACCCGGGTGGTTTCGGGGTGATGAAGGTGGGCGCCCGTTCTTTCATGCTGCGGAGCCTGGTTTGCCGATCCTTGCCTTGCTCCGGTTCGCCGAGGTTCTGCACGACGCACCTGAAGCGGCGCCTGCACGGGCGACCGCGCTGCGGGCGATGCTCGACACGCTGGACCGGACGGCGTCCGTCGCCAATCCGTTCGGGTATCCGCGGGCGCTTACGCAGCCGCTTGGCGGCGTACCTCGGGAGAGCTTCTTCTTTCCGCATGCCAATGAGACCGGGTACTGGTGGCAGGGGGAGAATGCGGCGATTGCGTCGTTGTCGGCGGCTGCCAGCAGCTGTGCGCGGCTCGACGGGGTCAGCGACGAGGATCGCGCGCGGCTGAGGCGGTTCGCGGACGATCAGCTGGCGTGGATCACCGGCAGGAATCCGTTCGACAGTTCGATGGTGCAAGGGCGGGGGCGGAACAACGCGGACTACTCGTCCGACTTTCCCAACCTGCCGGGTGGGATCGTCAACGGGGTCACCTCGGGCTGGAGCGACGAAGATGATGTCGCGTTCCTACCCGAGGACGCCCCCGAAGGCGACTCCTGGCGATGGGCCGAGCAGTGGATCCCGCACACGGGCTGGTTCCTGCTCGCCGTCGCGGCCGCCGGCTGATCCGACGGCCGTCACGCCTCAGGCGGTGAGGTGACGGCCGTCGCGGCTCAGGCGGTGAGTTGACCGTTCGCAGGGCCCTGCAGGCGGAAGCGCGCGGCTGCCGACAGCTTCGCCGCGAAGTCGTTCGGCAGCGACAGCCGGAACACCTTCGCCCACGCCGACGCGACCTGCTTCGGCAGCGGGCCGGTCGTGTACGCGAGACCGTAGTCGCGGAACAGCTGCTGCACCTTCGGCGCGATCTCCTGGTACCGGTTGCTCGGCAGATCCGGGAACAGGTGGTGCTCGATCTGGTACGAGAGGTTGCCGGTCATGATGTGCATCGCCCGCCCGCCGGAGATGTTCGCCGAGCCGAGCATCTGACGCAGGTACCACTCACCCCGCGTCTCCCCCTCGATCGACTTCTTCTCGAACGTCTGCACGCCCTCGGGGAAGTGACCGCACATGATCACCGAGTGCGCCCAGATGTTGCGCACCACGTTGGCGGTGAAGTTCGCGGCCAGCGTGTGCAGCGCCGACGGCCCGGACAGCAGCGGGTGGACGACGTAGTCCTTCGTCATCTGCCCACGGATCTTCTTGAACACCTGCTTGGTGCGCGCCTTGAAGTCCGGATTCTGCCGACGCTTCTTGGTCGCCAGGTTCTTGCCCAGCTCCAGGTCGTACGCCGCGATGCCGTACTCGAAGAACATCGCGTTGACGAAGTTCCACAGCGGCTGGGCCAGGTACGCCGGGTACCACTTCTGGTCCTCGTCGACCCGCATGATGCCGTAACCGAGGTCGTTGTCCTTGCCGACCACGTTCGTGTACGTGTGGTGCAGCTCGTTGTGCGAGTGCTTCCACTGCTCCGACGGCGACGCGTGGTCCCACTCCCACTTGGTCGAGTGGATCTTCGGGTCACGCATCCAGTCCCACTGACCGTGCATGATGTTGTGGCCGATCTCCATGTTCTCCAGGATCTTGGCCACCGACAGGCCCGCGGTACCGATCAGCCAGGCCGGCGGGAACAGCGACGCCAGCAGGACCGCCCGGCTGCCCAGCTCCAGCTTGCGCTGCACGTTGATGACCTTGCGGATGTACGCCGCGTCGGACGCGCCGCGCGCCTCGATCACCTCGGCCCGGATCTCGTCGAGCCGCCGGCCGATCTCCTCGATGTCGTCCGCCGTCAGGTGGGCGATCGGGTTGTCGGCCTTCTTCTGCAGAACAGTCATATGAGTCGTCTTCCTCAACAGTCGATGTCGCACGCGCCGGCCGCGGCCGAGATGCAGGTCTGGATCAGGACGCCGTCGCCGGGCGCGGCAGTGGTCACGTCGCCGGAGCGAAGGTCGCGCACCGAGCCGGAGCGCAGGGGCAGGACACAGGAGAAGCAGATCCCCATCCGGCAGCCGGACGGCATCAGTACGCCGTTCTGCTCGCCCGCGTCGAGGATCGGGGTGGTGCCGTCGAGCTCGATCGTGGTGCCGGTCCCGGTGAAGTGGACGGTCCCACCCTCGCCGGGCTCGGCGAGCGCAGTACGGAACCGCTCGGTGTGCAGGCCGCCCAGTTCGAGCGAAGCCCACTGCTCCTCGAGCGCATCGAGAAGACCAGCGGGCCCACAAGCCCAGGTCTCCCGCTCGGCCAGATCCGGTACTACGTCCGCAAGCGCCGCCACGTCGAGCCGGCCGTGCGTGTCGGTGTGCTGCTCGACCAACCGCAAGTGGCCGGCGTCGGCCCAGGCCCGCAACTCGTCGCCGAAGATGACGTTCTCGGGGCAGGACTCGGAATGCACGAGGACGACGTCATCGAGCCGGTCGAGGCCGGAGCGGAGCATGCCCATGACGGGCGTGATGCCGCTGCCGCCGGTGACGAAGAGAACCTTGCGAGGCGCGCGCTCGGGAAGTACGAAGTCGCCGACGGCCTGGTCGAGGTGGACCAGCTGGCCGGGACGCAGCTCCTGCGCGAGGTGGGCGCTGACGAGGCCGTCCGGGACCGACTTCGCGGTGATGGTGAGGAGGTCACTCCCCGGCGCGGAGGTCAGCGAGTAGGAGCGCCAGAGGCGGATCCCGTCGACCTCAAGGCCGATGCGGACATACTGGCCCGGCTGGTGGCCGCGCCAGGCGGCGCCGGGACGCAGTACGACGGTGACCGCGTCGGCGGTCTCGGGACGGACCTCGATGACGCGGGCGCGCAGGTCGGCGCCGGCCCGCAGCGGGCGGAACATGTCGAGATACTCGGAAGGGTCGAGCGGATGGGTTGCAGCCGCGGCGACCTTCCAGAGCCGGTCACGCAGCCGCCCCCGGAGGGTGGCCGGGGCCTCGGCGTCGGACGCATACGTGGTCATACACTCCAGCATCCTCGACGCGAGGTGTAGTTTCATGACCAGGAGCGGTGAATCTGTTCTTCGATTTTGTTCGGAGGGAACAAAGAATGGTCGACGTCGATCCGGCCCAGCAGCCGGCCCCCGCTCAGCAGCCGCCAGGTCCCGCGCAGCACCAGGCGCCGGAGCACGCCAGCCGGACGGCTCGCGGGGCCGCCGAGCTCGAGCTGGGTGAGGCGGCGGTCGAGCTGCTGCGCTCCCGCCTGCCGGACATCGCCGGGCTGACCGTGACCGCGATCATCGTCGAGGTCCCCGCCTACACCAACGCCCTGGCCGGCCCGATGGGCGCCAAGATCGAAGGCGCCGTCCAGCTGGCCCTAGGCGGGTTCCTACGCCTGGCGAGCAGTGGCGACCCCGGTACGCCGCTCGCGCCCGCGCTCGAAGGCGCCTACGTACTAGGCCGAGGCGAGGCGCGCAGTGGCCGCACCATGGACGCCCTCCTGGCCGCCTACCGCGTAGGCGCCCGAGTCTCCTGGCGCGAACTCTCCCGCACAGCCGTCGAAGCAGGCCTCCCCGCCGACACCCTCGCCAAATTCGCCGAACTCGTCTTCGCCTACATCGACGAACTCTCCGCCGCCAGCGTCTCCGGCCACACAGACGAACTGGCCACCACCGGCCGAGTCCGAGAACGCTACCTCCAAGACCTGGCCCTCGGTCTCCTGCACGGCGACTCCCCCGAACAACTCACCGCCCGAGCCGACCGAGCCGACTGGGAACCACCCCGCACCCTGACGGCGGTGATCCTCCCCAGCGCCCAGGTCCGCAGCATGCTGGGTGCCCTGGACCCCCGCACTCTGCGCCCCGAAGTCGACCTCACCGAGCTGGCCGAACAGAGCCCCCTCGGCCAGCCGGATCGCTCTGGCCGGGCCGGGCAGCCCGGCCGCCCTGACGAGCTCGGCGAGCCCAGCGATGCCGACGCCGCGGAGCTGGCGGTGCTGCTCGTTCCCGATGCCGACGGGTCCTCTCGGCTGGTCCTGCTCCGCAACCTCCGCGGCTACCAAGCCTGGGTCGGCCCACCCCAACCTTGGGCAGCCGTCCGTACGTCGTACCTGCGAGCACTCCGAGCGCGGCAACTACAACTGACCGCCGAACCCGATGCCCCGGTCGACACCGAGCGGCATCTGACCACCTTCGTGGTCACCTCCGACCCCGCAGCTCTCGAAGACCTTCGTCGCCAAGTGCTCGCACCCTTCGCGGAGCTCCGGCCGGCCACCGCCGAGCGGCTCACCGAGACTCTCCGCGAGTGGCTGCTGCATCTGGGCCGCCGCGACGAGGTCGCCGCGGCCCTCCACATCCACCCGCAAACCGTCCGCTACCGCATGGGCCAGATCCGCGACCTCTACGGCCCCCGCCTGGACGACCCCCAAGTCGTCCTGGACCTCACGATCGCATTGGCAACGCCGCCCCACTCTGCCAACGATTGAGCAATCTGGGTGGCGGTTGGCTCCGTGGATTCGGGGTTGGCGCATGGTGAGGGACTGTGGATCGCGTCGCCGGGCTGCGAAAGTGTCCTAGTCGAGGCACTGGGCGTCAAGAGCGCTTCGCGCCCCTGCGGGGTCGAACAAGTTCGACTCTTGACACCCAGCACCGCGACCAGGGAAAGACGCAGCTATCCCGGAGCCGCTGACAAGACCGGCCACAATGGAACGACCAGCCCCCAACGCCCGGCCGACCCGTCATCCGGCCCGCGACGAGCACGGCCGGCCCCGACGAGTGGGCGGCATCGGGGTTTCGGCCCTGTTTGCCCTGCCAGTGGCAGGTTTTCGTACCGGTGGCCTGAAGCATCACGCCAGCGACAGCCAAACCTGCCAGCCAACCCCCGAAAGCAGTGGCCTGAGGCACTTTGTGCACCACCTGGGCATTTCTCGGCGACGAATCTGCTCACGTCGTGCACAAAGTCGCCCCGATCGGGGGTTGGGGAGGATTCTCCAGCGACCGGGGAGGAAAATAACCCCGATCAGGGCCAAAACCCGCCCCAACCCCGACCCGACCAGCCTTGTCAGCAGCACCCCGCGACACGAGCCGCCTTACCGGGGTGCCCCATCGGCTCAGACCCCTCCGCGGGATCCCGATAGCTGCGAACCACAATCCCTCACGGCACAGCACCCGCCAACCACAGCACCCTTGCTAGCTCAAGGACAGCCCCGCCTCCAGGGCGGCGATGAGTTGCGGGCGCAACTCCTCCGGGGTGATGACGGCGTCTACCGAGCCGACGGCTACGGCGCGGTGGATGCTGTGGACTCGGTCGAATTCGGCAGCCACCTCGCCGAGCTTCTCGGCGCGGACCGTCGAGCGGACATCGGCCAGCTCGTTGGTCAGCGCGGCGCGCTCGGCACCCTCCGACTCGGCAAGGCGAGCCGACACCTCGGTCACCCGCGGGTCGGCCGACGTGCGGTTGTTCACCTCACCGGAGAAGACGACAGCAGCCGCCGGCGCCCCACCGATCACCGAGGCGAACGACCCCTCGACGGCCAGCACCGTCATCCGCGGATTCAGCGTCTTCGAGAAGACCACGAACGCCCCACCGTGATACCGGGAGACGACGCAGAACACGATCGGCCCCTGGAAGTTCACGATCGCGCGACCGATCTCGGCGCCGTACTCCAGCTGCAGGTTCCGCATCGACTCCGGCGACCCGTCGAACCCGGACAGGTTCGCCAGCACCACCAGCGGACGGTTGCCACTGGCAACATTGATCGCCCGCGCCGCTTTCTTCGACGACCGCGGGAACAGCGTGCCGCCGTTGTACGTGTCCGGCCCATCGGTGGGCGGGAACCCCCGCCGCGGCACCGGCTTCGACTCGATCCCGAGCAGACACACCGACACGCCACCAAGCCGGGTGTCGACGACGACGGCGGTCTCCGCGTCGGCCATACCCGCCCAGCGCTCCAGCATCGGGTGGTCCTGGTCCGACACCGCCCGCATCAACGTGCGGATGTCGAACGCCTTCTTCCGATCCGGGTTCGTCGCGTCGGAGAAGATCTCCCCCACCGTGCTGAACCCGCCATCGGCCGGATCATGCGGGAACACCGTCACATCACGGTCGTGCGGGTCAGAGCTGGCAGCGCGACGCGGCCCGCTCTCCCCCGGTACGACGTACGTGTGGTCGTAATGCGCCATCAGGATGTCCCGCGCCCCGGCCAGATCGGGCGCCCAGTACTGCGCCTGCCCGTTCGGCCCCATCACCCGGTCGTACCCGCCGATGCCGAAGTTGTCCTCCGCCGAAACACCACCGGCGAAGTCCAGCGTCTGCTTGCCGGTCAGCACCATCGCGCTGTCCGGCGTCATCACCAGGATGCCCTTGGTGTGCATCAGCATCGTCGCTTCGGCGTTCCAGTACGGCTGCGCGCCGACGTTGATACCCGCGACCACCACATTGATCTCGCCGCCGGCCTGGGTGAACTCGACGATCCGCTTCAGCGCCTTCGCGACCCAGTCCATGTTCTCGGTGCCGGAGTCCATCGAGATCCGCGCACCCGCCGACACCGCGAACCACTCGACCGGTACGCCGAGCTTCTCTGCCAGGTCGAGCGCCCCGATGATCCGCGCGCACTCCGCCTCGGCGACGGCCCCGAGCGCCTTGGTCGGGTCGCCACTCAAGACGACCCGCGTGACGCCTTCGGAGTGCCGGCGGGTCGGCGTACTGACCACACCGACGATCAGGCCGGCCTTGTTGAGCCCGCGCGGCCGCTGAACCGGTACCAGCGCACCCGAGTCGTCGAGGTCGTGCTCGACGAAGGTGCCACCCGCGCCGACGACCATGCCGGCGACCTCGTACGGGTAGACCGTGTTGCGCCGACGTGCCCGCTGGACCTTCTGCGCGTAACCGTCCAACGGCTTCAACGGCTCGGTCGCGGGCCGCTCGACAGCCGTCACGACACCAGCGCCCGGCTGGTAATAGAACCGGCCGACAACCGGGAAAGGCTGCCCGTTCGACCCGATCACGCGACCGGTGACGACGACCTCTTCGATCCCCGCGCCCGACGTCAGCGGCGCGATGTTGCGCTGCAAAGCAGTGAGCTCGGCGACCTGACCGTCGATGACCGGCCAGACCGTCACCCAGACGTGGTTCATCTCCAGACGGGCTCCGGCCGCGCCGCGCGCGGTACGGGCGCGGCGGATGCCTTCGAGGCAGTTCGCGATCGCTCGCTCGACGTGCGGGAGCGAGGTGACCTTGCCGTTCTCGTCGCGTACGACGGCGAACTGGCGCACCTGAGCCAGCGCGACCAGCCGCTCGTCGGCTTCGTTGTCACGGGCAACACAGTGGTAGAGCAGGACGTCCTCGGGCGCTTCCAGCCGGGTGATCCGGAAGTCGCGCAGCCGCCACAGGTTGAGCCGGCGGCCGACCATCGGGTGCACGCCGCGGACGTTGTCGTCCTCGACGATTCCTTCCGAGGACGGGCGGTAGGTGAAGTACCAGACCTCGCGCCCGCCACCCGGTGCAACCGCGATGGCGACCCGGCGGACCTGCTGGGTGAACGGCAGGCCGGCGACGATCTCGCACAGCCGGTCGGAAGCCTCCTGCTGGTTCTCCGGGGTGTCGGGCCAGGACAGGTACAGGTCGGCGACCGCCTCGTGCCCGGCCGGGCGTACGGCGATCTCGGCGGTCAGGTCGTGGACCAGGCCGCTCTCGACATCGGCCAGCTCGGCGACCGTACCGACCGTGCTGACCAGGTGCGTCGGCCGCTCGTCCAGCGTGTAGTCGGCCGTCGTGAAGGCGCGGCCGTTGACGCTCGCGTTGCGCAGATCGTGCAGCTCGTGCTCGAGGTAGTGCCGGCGGACCAGCACCTCCAGCATCGGTTCGTTGCCATTGGCACCGTTCGTCAGCCGCTTGGCGAGGAACATGACGATCTGCTCGGGGATCGTCGCCAACGCCTCGATCCGCTCGGCGTAGTCGGACGCCGCCGGGTCGAGAGCCAGCGCGGCCAGCTCGTCACCGACGACCGACAAGACCTCGGCGCGAGCCTGGTCGACCAGCGGCTGATCGAACCAGCGGAACCGCACGCTGCGCGCGAGGTCACCGATCACCGGGAAGCGCAGCTGGGTCGCGAGCACCAGGTGGTCGAGGACCGCGTTCGCCTCGGTGTCCAGCGGCGACGCGGGCAGCGGGCCGGCCAGCCACTGCTGCAAGAGCGCGGTCACCAGCAGTACGTCGGGAGACGTGCGCTGCTGCGCCAGGAAGATCCGGAAGACCGCGTCGGTCAGTTCCTCAGTGCGGTCCAGGTCCTTGACGCCGTACCAGCACAGCACCCGGGCAAGCCGGTCGACGAACTCGGCCGGCAGCCCGGCCCGCTCGGTGTCCAGCGTCTGCAGGTAGGTGTGGAAGTGCTCCTTCGGGCTGTGCACCCGGAGCTCGGTGTTCAGGTCCTCGCCGACCGGCCGGTTGCGGCTCAATTCAGCGAAGTCCGCGAACAGCCGCAGTACGCCGATCTCGTCCGCCACCGGTGCCTCGGCCAGCTCGGCGCGAGCCTCCAGGTACTCCGCGAGCGTCCTGCCCTCGTCGCGCGGGTCGATGTCGAATCCGAGCAGCATGCTGCGCAGATCGTCCAACCTCCGCGTCGCCCGCTCGGCTGCCGTCGGCCGCGTCTGCGGTTCGGGCAACTCGAGATCGGCGCCGGCCGCGTCCTCGACCTTTGCGTCGGCGTCCCCGACGAGTTCGAGGCGGACCAGCGGCGTACCGGTCTCGACCTGGCTGCCCGCCGAGACCGGCAGCTCGCGCACGATCGCCTTGAACGGCGCGTAGAGCACCGTCTCCATCTTCATGCTCTCCAGCACCAGCACCGGAGCGCCCGCCTCGACCTCCGCGCCGGCCGCGACCGGAGTCGCCACCACGAGCGCCGGAGCGGGAGCGCGCATGACGCCACCCTCATCGCGGCTGACCCGGTGCGTGACCCCGTCGACCTCGACCAGGTGCACAGGCCCATGCGTCGCGGTGACCAGCCGGAACCGGCGACCGGCGACGACGATGCGCGCGTCGTACGCGTCCAGCCGCTCGATCTCGACGTCGAGGTACTGCAGGTCACCGTTGGAGCCGACGCCCGCGCGATACCGATGCGGGCCGATCCGGGCCACAGACACCTGGTACGCCGCTCCGCGCAGCTTCAGCGCGATGGCCCGACCGACCTCGTGCTGCACCTGAGGCCGACCGCCGCGCGCCGTCTCCAGCAACCGCTGCCGCTCGACCCGCTCGGCTTCCTCGTACGCCTCGATCGCGGCCGCGATGAGCGCGACCCCGGAGTGCCGGCTCGAGACCAGTCGTCCCTCACCACGAACCCGGTCGATCCAGCCCGTGTCGGCGCTGCCGTCGATCACCTCGGGCTGGTCGAGCAGATCGAGAACGAAGCTCTTGTTGGTCGCGCCACCCTCCAGCACGACCGTGGTGTCGCCGACCGCACGCCGCAACCGCCCGAGCGCCTCGTCCCGCGTCCGCCCGAAGGCGATGATCTTGGCGATCATCGAGTCGAAGTCGGCCGGGATCTCGTCGCCCTCGCTGACGCCGGTGTCGACCCGGATACCCGGGCCGGACGGCAGCCGCAGCCGGGCGATCCGCCCGGGCGACGGCGCGAAGTCGCGATCCGGGTCCTCGGCGTTCAGCCGGGCCTCGACGGCGTGCCCGTGCTCAGCCGGCTGCGGGCCCTCCAGCTTGTTGCCCGACGCAACGTGGATCTGCGCCTTCACCAGGTCGACCTCGGTGGTCAGCTCGGTGATCGGGTGCTCGACCTGGAGCCGGGTGTTGACCTCCAGGAAGGCGAAAAGCTTGTCGGCGGGCTGGTACAGGAACTCGACCGTGCCCGCGCCCTTGTAGCCGACGGCAAGCGCCAGCCGCTCGGCCGACTGCTTGAGCTCGAGGTTCTGCTCCGGCGTCATCACCGGCGACGCGGACTCCTCGATCACCTTCTGGTTGCGCCGCTGCACCGAGCAGTCCCGCACACCGAGAGCCCAGGCAGTCCCCTGCCCATCGGCGATGACCTGTACTTCGACATGCCGCGCCCCCGTCACGAGGCTCTCCAGGAACACGACCCCGCTGCCGAACGCCCGCAGCGCCTCGTCGCTGGTGCGCTGGTACGCCTCGCGCATCTCCTCGTCGTCGCGGATCATCCGGATGCCCCGGCCGCCACCGCCGGCGGTTGCCTTCAGCATCACCGGGTAGCCGACCTCGTTCGCCGACGCGATCGCCGCGTCGAGCGACTCGACCGCACCCCGGCTCCACGGCGCGACCGGTACGCCGACCTCCTCGGCGATCAGCTTGGAGCCGATCTTGTCGCCGAGCTTGCGCATCGCCTCGGCGCTCGGCCCGATGAAGGTCACCCCGATCCGCTCGCACAGGTCCGCGAACGCCGGGTCCTCGGCGACGAAGCCCCAGCCGACCCAGGCGGCGTCAGCGCCCGACTCGACCAGCGCGCGCTCGAGCTTGGCGTGGTCCAGGTACGGCCGGTCGGCCGCCGGACCGAGCGGGTAGGTGAGATCTGCCTCGCGCACGAAGGTCGCCGTACGCTCGGCGTCGGTGTACAACGCCACCGTCTCGATCAGGCTTCCGGTCTCGGCGTTGAGCTCGCGGACCGCGTTGATCAGCCGCATGGCGGCTTCTCCCCGGTTGACGATGGCGATACGGCTGAACACCGGGCAGTACTCCTGTCGTCGGGAAACCTGTCAGTGCACACATTCCCAGGCTTCAACCCCTACCGTCGAGTCGGGGTGCGAACTCATGGAAACAGCCCGGGCCAGCAGGCCCGGGCTGTTCCTGTGACACTGAATCAGCTGATGTCGTAGCGATCCAGGTTCGTCACCTTGACGAAAGCGGCCACGAAGTCCTTCACGAACTTCTCCTGCGCGTCGTCGCTGGCATACACCTCGGCCAGCGCGCGCAGCTCGGAGTTCGAGCCGAACAGCAGGTCGACGCGGCTGCCGGTCCACTTGACCTCGCCGTCGGCGGTACGGGCCTCGTACGTCCCGTCATCGCCCGCGGCAGGCTTCCACGTGACCCCCATGTCGAGCAGGTTCGCGAAGAAGTCGTTGGTCAGCTGACCCGGCCGGTCGGTGAGCACACCGAGCGACGTCTGGCCGAAGTTGGTGCCCAGGACGCGCAGGCCGCCGACCAGGACGGTCATCTCCGGCGCGCTCAGGGTCAGCAGGTTGGCCCGGTCGATCAGCAGGTACTCGGCCGGCAGCCGGTTGCCCTTGCCGAGGTAGTTGCGGAAACCGTCCGCGGTCGGCTCCATCGCGGCGAAGGAGTCGACCTCGGTCTGCTCCTGCGACGCGTCCGTACGGCCCGGGGTGAAGGGCACCTCGACGTCGTACCCGGCGGACTTGGCGGCCGTCTCGACCGCCGCGACACCACCGAGCACGATCAGGTCGGCCAGCGAGACCTTCTTGCCGGTCGCGTTGAAGGTCTCCTGGATGCCTTCCAGCACGCGCAGGACCTGCGCCAGCTGGTCCGGCTCGTTGACCTCCCAGCCGACCTGCGGCTGGAGCCGGATCCGGGCGCCGTTCGCGCCACCGCGCTTGTCACTGCCGCGGAACGAAGCCGCCGCCGACCAGGTGGTGCTCACCAGCTGGCCGACCGAGAGCTCCGAGCCGAGGATCTGCGCCTTGAGGGCGGAGATGTCGTCCGCGTTGACCAGCTCGTGGTCGACGGCCGGGACGCGGTCCTGCCAGATCAGCTCTTCCTGCGGCACGAGCGGGCCGAGGTAGCGCTGGATCGGGCCCATGTCGCGGTGGGTCAGCTTGAACCAGGCGCGGGCGAAGGCGTCCGCGAACTTGTCCGGGTTGGCCAGGAAGTCGCGCGCGATCGGCTCGTAGATCGGGTCGAAGCGCAGCGCCAGGTCGGCGGTCAGCATCGTGGGCGCCCGGTTCAGCGTGCCGTCCTCCGGGTCCGGGATGGTGTTCGCCCCGGCGCCGTCCTTCGCCTTCCACTGGTTCGCCCCGGCCGGGCTCAGGTCGGGCTCCCACTCGTACTTGAACAGGTTCTCCAGGAAGCCCATGCTCCACTGGGCCGGGGTCGAGGTCCAGGTGACCTCGAGACCGCTGGTGATCGCGTCGCGGCCCTTGCCGGTGCCGAAGCTCTGCTTCCAGCCCAGGCCCTGCTCCTCCAGCGGCGCGCCCTCGGGCTCGGACCCGACGTACTTCTCCGGGTCGGCCGCACCGTGGGTCTTGCCGAAGGTGTGCCCACCGGCGATCAGCGCGACGGTCTCCTCGTCGTTCATCGCCATCCGGCCGAACGTCTCACGGATGTCGCGGGCCGAGCCCAGCGGGTCCGGGTTCCCGTTCGGGCCTTCGGGGTTCACGTAGATGAGGCCCATCTGCACCGCGGCGAGCGGCTTCTCGAGCTCGCGGTCACCGGTGTAGCGCTCGTCGCCGAGCCAGGTGGCCTCGGGGCCCCAGTAGACGTCCTCGTCCGGCTCCCACACGTCGGCGCGGCCGCCGGCGAAACCGAAGGTCTTGAAGCCCATCGTCTCCAGCGCGCGGTTGCCGGTGAAGATCATCAGGTCGGCCCAGGAGACCTTGGCGCCCCACTTCTTCTTCACCGGCCAGAGCAGCCGGCGGGCCTTGTCCAGGTTGCCGTTGTCCGGCCAGCTGTTCAGCGGCGCGAACCGCTGCATGCCGGCGCCCGCGCCACCACGGCCGTCGCTGACCCGGTACGTACCGGCGCTGTGCCAGGCCATCCGGATCATGAACGGGCCGTAGTGCCCGAAGTCGGCCGGCCACCAGTCCTGCGAGTCGGTCAGCACCGCGTCGACGTCCGCCGCGAGCTCGTCCAGGTCCACGGTCGCGAAAGCGGCGGCGTAGTCGAACTCCTCGCCCATCGGATTCGCGACGGCCGGGTGCTTGCGCAGGATCTTCAGGTTCAGCTGGTTCGGCCACCACTCACTGTTGGTGCCGCCCTCGGTCGGGTGCTTCAGCTGCCCGTGATCTACGGGGCACTTGGCTCCGCTCTCGTCGTTCATCTCGCCGACTTCGGCGTTCGGGTGTTCAGACACGGCAAACCTTCCGGGATCAAGGGGTTCTGGACGTGGTGGAACTGATGGAGCAGTTGGGGCACAGACCCCAATAGACGACCTCGGCCTCGTCGATCACGTACCCGTGATCGTCCGACGCCGTCAGACAAGGGGCCGAGCCGTGCGCGCAGTCGACGTCTTCGATCGCTCCGCAGGACCGGCAGACGACATGGTGGTGGTTGTCCCCGACGCGCCCCTCGTACCGGGCCACCGACCCGGTCGGCTGAATCCGCCGCAGCAACCCTGCGGTGGTCAGCGCCCGGAGCACGTCGTAGACAGCCTGATGAGAAACATCCAGCTCGCTGCGCACCGACTGGATGATCGTGTCCGTGTCAGCGTGTGGGTTCTCCCGGACGGCGGCCAGCACAGCCACCCGGGGCTTGGTCACGCGCAGCGCGGCCCCACGCAGTTGGTGCTCGAACTCCGTCGTCGCCACCCTCCGGAGTCTTCCGCGTTTTCTGGAATGAGTCAAGATTAGCTGCGGAAGCAGCGTGTCAGCGCTTGCGGTTGCCTCGCTGGGTCCGCTGAGGAGTCCTGGGGGCGGACTTCTTCGCCTTCGCCTTGGCCTTGGCCTTGTCGGTGGCTTTGACCTTCGGCGCCGCCACCGGCTGGCGGGAGCTGTTGACGGTGCGGCCGCGGATGATGCCGATGAGTTGTTCCATCAGGTCGGACGGCTCACCCTCGGGCCAGCTCAGCACGACCTGGGACTCCGGCGCGTCGGTGATCGGCCGGTACGTGAGGTCCTTGCGGTGATGGAGCCTGGCCAGCGATTGCGGCACGACCAGGAGACCGACTCCCGCGGCGACCAGCTCGATCGCCAGCGCAGTCGTTTGCGGCCGCTCGGCGAAAGGGTGACCGGGCAACTGTTCCCAGTCGAGGGTGTCGTCGAGCGGACGGAGTACGACGTCATCGGCCAGATCCGCCGCCGTGACCTCCTCCGCCGCCGTCACCAGATGATCCTTCGGCACGACGACGACCGTCGTCTCCGTGTAGAGCGGGATCGCATGCAACCCGTCCCGATCGATGGGCAACCGCAACAACGCGGCCTCGGCACCTCCGGACCGTACGAGGTCTGCCGCCTCGGCCGCCGGTACGCCGACGAGCTCGAGCGCGACCCTGGGCAGCCGCTCGTTCCAGATCCGCACCCACTTGGTCGGGGTCACGCCGGGGACATACGCGAGCCTGAACGTCGGTGCTGTCACCGGCCCAGGCTATCTCTCGATACCCTGACCCCATGACGTCGCCGAAGACCAGCCAGACCATGAAACCCGCAACGGCGGCCAAGAAGCTCGGTGTGTACCTCGAAGCCACCCCCGCGGAGTTCCAGGAAGGCCTGATCACCCGCGACGAGCTGCACGCCCTGCAGACCGACCCGCCGCAGTGGCTGCAGGACCTCCGCAACAACGGCCCGCACCCCCGCCCGGTCGTCGCCGCCCGCCTCGCCGTCTCCATCTCCGGCCTGGCCCGGGCCGGCTACACCGAGCCCCTCACCACCGCCGAGATCGAGGACCTCCGCGCCGAGAACCCCGAGTGGCTCCAGCGCGAACGCGAGATCCAGGCGGACGTACAGGCCGAAGCCGAGCGGGTCAAGGAAGCCAAGGCCGCGAAGGCGAAAGCGCGCCACTGACCTACCCATCGGTTGAGTCCTCAACTACCATGGGTAGATGGCGATCTTCCGGCTGAACCACGCTGTCCTGTACGTCCGTGACGTCACCGCGAGTGTCGCCTTCTACCGTGATGTCCTCGGCTTCGGCTACACCGAGGGCGGCGACGCCTACCAGGGCGCCGCCTTCCTCCGGGCCCCCGACTCGACCAACGACCACGACCTGGGCCTCTTCCAGCTCGGCTCCGAGGCAGGCCCGTCGGGCGCCGGCAAGTCGACAGTCGGCCTCTACCACCTCGCCTGGGAGGTCGACACTCTCGGCGACCTGGAGGACCTCGAAAAGGCCCTTACCGCTGCGGGCGCCCTCGTCGGCCAGTCCGACCACGGCACCACGAAGTCCCTCTACGGCAAGGACCCCGACGGCCTCGAGTTCGAGATCGTCTGGATCATCCCCGCGGACCTCCTCACCGACGCCGACCGCAACAAGGCCGGCGTCTCCCGCCTGGACCTGACCGCCGAGGTAGCCAAGTACGGCCGGGAAGCCCGCAGCGGCCTAGGAATCTCCCGCCCCCACTAACCGATCCGCCTCGGCCAGCAACTGCTCGCCGAAAGGCTGAAACCCGATACTGCAGGCGTAGACGCCGCTGAAGACCCGGTGAATGGTCCCCCATTCCCAGATCGCGGTGGCGTCCACGCCCGTACGAGCAGCCAACCGCTCGGTCCGCTGGTGAAGATCATCCCCAAGGCCCGGGTTGGACCGCACAATCGTCCCCAGATCACACGCCGGCTCAGCCCGCCACCCGGTCGGATCGATGAGCTTGTAGCTGCCATCACTGGCCTGCAGCGCGTTCATCTCATGAACATCCCCGTGAACCAGGACCGCGGTCCGATCATCATGAGCCACCCGCCGCCGCTCCATGCACTCCAGCGCATCCGCCACGGCCGCCATCGAACACGGCCGCCCCGCCTCGTCCCACAACCCCGGCAACCGCGCGGCATACCGCTCCGCCAACTCCGCCCCACTCGGCAACCCAACACCCGCCCCAACCGGCCGCCACCCCCGAACCGCCACCTCACACAACAATTCAATCCGCCGCACAGGGTCCGCAACCACGTCAAACATCGGAGCCCCCAGCCGCTCCAGCAAAAGCGCCTGCCGCCCCAGATCCTCCCTCAACAACCTGGCGCACCCCTCCCCGCCCGCCAGCCGCAAAGCCAAGGCCTCCACCCCAACATCCCGACCAGGCACACCAATCTTGAGAACAGCCGGAGTTCCGTCAACCAGCCTCACCGCAACAACCAACGCAGCATGCCCACCAGCGAAGCTGGTCCCAACCACCAGCCCCCACTCCCGAGCCAACGCCTCAACCACCCCCGCCACCTCATCCAGCCAGGCCACGTCACCGTCAGCCAGCACCGTCCTTCGGATCTGATCTGGAATCTCAAGCCTCACCCGACGAACCTACGTTCCATCCGCAGTTCGTGACCAAGCGATTTGCGGCACCCGATCGACAAGAATTGCAACAGGTCCACCGACTACGGACAGCCGCGTGCTGACCGTCGGCCTGACTCAGTCTTCCTCGTCGGCCGCTTCGTCACCCCTGCGCAGACGGCGCGCTCGGTCGGTGATCCGGCCGGAGAGCTTGCCTGTCGCGGACATGGACCGGCCCAAAGTCTCATTGCCGAGCCGCCTGGCGGCGTCGAGGCCGTCTGCTCCCGCGTCGAGCGCCTTGTCTCGCACCTCGGTGGCCGCATCCGTCCACCGTCTCGCCTCCAACGACTGTCTGCCGTTCTCGATCCCGAGCCTCCCCTGGAAGTCAACGACGGCATTCGTCACCTGGTTGCTCGAGCGCACCACATCCCGAGAGGTGCCCGGATGCAGCAGCACCTTCGCGTTGGCGGTGCCGGCGGCCGCGTCCATACGGGCCATCAAGCGCTCGGTGCTCTGCGAGATGAGCGCCAACCGGTTGTTACGGGCGACCTTCAGCGCCAAGCGATGCCGGTCCAGCTCATCCGGTGACGCATCCAGCACCCGGTCGAGTTCGAGGACGGCGATCGCGTCCTGCAGCTTGAAGCAGCGGGCCAGAACGGCAAGCCATTCCTGAACCTTGGGTTCGGCGTCCTTGACCGTCTTGGCGAGCTCACCGAGCTTCGGCTCGCGCTCCATCTTTCCCGCGAGCGCATCGAGTTGGCGCAACACGTACGCCTGGGTGCGGGCGATCGTCATCGTCGTGGCCTGCATCTTCGACCAGGTGACCTCGGAAACCCGGCCCACGTGCTCCCGAATCGTCATCGCCTCGTCGATCACGAAGTCCACGCCGATCATGTCCGCCAGGACAGCGTCCTTCTGCGCGCGAAGTACATCGTCGACCTTCTCGTCGATCGTGGCGAGATAGTCGGTGATCTCGTCCATGGCCTGCTGCATCGCGAGCTGCGCCATGATCCCGGCAGCACCGGCCAGCATGGCCGGATTCGTCAGAAGCGCGCCCGGACCCCTCACGAACTCGACGAAGCCTTTGATCTGACCGTGGTTCCCCTTCAGCACGCCAGTGCTGAGACCCGTCTTCGAACTACCTCTGAGCCCGTGCTTGCCGACAAGATGCGCGGAGTCCTTCGTCAGCTTGACCCAGCGGCCCGAGTTGGCGGCGATCTCAGAACCTGCCTGCGCGGCTGCGGCTCCGGTACTGAGGACTGGCCCGAGTCTGTGCAGCCCGAGGTCCTTCGACGGCAACCCTTCAGAGACGAGGAAGCGTTCGACAGCCGCCGGATCCCCGATGACGGCCAGCCCGTCACCGTCGCTGATCAGCTGAATCTCGTCGTCCATCGTCGGCTCCTGAAGTTCTGGGCACGGAACGCGGATCTTCTCAGCTAGGAGGTGGCGGAGTCGAGGGCGGCAGCGGTCCGGAGCCGAGATTGGTACAGACTGCCACTTGACCGCCCGGCTAAACCACTACTCATAATTTCTTTGTTCTTTGTTCTTTGTTCTTTGTTCTTTGTTCTTTGTTCTTTGTTCTTTGTTCTTTGTTCTTTGTTCTTTGTTCTTTGTTCTTTGTTCTTTGTTCTTTGTTCTTTGTTCTTTGCTTCTTAGGTGGTTGTGGTTGTGGCGGGCCAGGTGATGGTGGCTGCGGTTAGTAGGACTACCAGGGCGGTGATGGTTGCTACTGCGCCGGTGACTGTGAGGGTGGGGGTTGCCAGGGGGATGAGGAGGATGGTTAGGACGGTGAAGGCTACGGCGAAGCGGCGGGTTATGTGGTTGGGGCTTATCAGGGAGTGGACGGTGTGGAGGAGGATCAAGAAGACGGCTACTGGGATGGCTACCGTGTAGGCGACTGTTGTTTCTGAAGCCTCCAGGTGGTGGCCTGCTTGGGCGACGCTTACTTCCAGGCCGGCGCCCAGGGCAGCCAGGGCGCAGAAGATGCCGTAGTGGACATAGCCCCATTGGTAGGACTTGTGGCGGCGGTCGGCCAGGCCTTCGCCTGCTGGGTGGAGGAAGTAGAGCCACCAGACGGCGAAGATCAGGACCAGGCCACAGAGGGCTACGGCGATCAGGGTCAGGCTTACGTGTTCCGATTCGACCGCATCCTGGACCGCGGTGGTTGCCGCCAGCACGCTTTCGCCGAGGACGATGATGACGAACAGGCCGTACCGTTCGGCGATGTGATGCGGATGCCAGCTGGTCTTGGCGGCGCGCTCGGCCCAGACCGGGACCAGCAGTTCGAGGACGACAAGCAGGAGGAACGTCCACGCGCTGACGCCGTCGACCAGGAACAACCGGGCGATCCAGAACACCTGCAACAGCGCGATCCCGGCCGCATACCGAAATGCCGTACTACGACACGAAGGATCCTCGACGCCGGCCCGGATCCACTGGCTCACCAACCCGAGCCGCATGATCAGGTAGCCCAGGGTGATCCACTTGTAGTCCGAGTGCGACGCAGCGGCCGGTACGCCGGCAGCGAGGACCAGCGCACCGGCCATCTGCACCATCGTGGTCAGCCGGTAGACCACGTCGTCGGTGTCGTACGACGAGGCGAACCAGGTGAAGTTCATCCACGCCCACCAGATCGCGAAGAACACCTGCAGGAAGGGTACGACCGCGTCGTGGGTGTGCCCTTCCTCGATGCCGTGCGCGAGCTGGGCCACGACCGCCGCGATCGCGACCACGAAGGTGAGGTCGAAGAGCAGTTCGAGCGGGCTCGACACCCGGTGCGGCTCGTCGATCGGCCGGGCCCGCATCCGGACCCGGAACCGCACTGACACGCCCACTGAGAAGTTCCTCCCGCTCGACCAGAAACTCAACACCCCAGGCTAACGAGTCAGCCCCTGGCCGGTGGGATCCCGCCACCTTCCAGCGCCTCGATCGCACCCCGCAGACTCCGCAGACTCGCCTCTTCCCGATCGATGTCGGTCGGGTCGAACTGCCAGCTACCGACCGGCTCGTCCGCAGGTGGCCGTGCCGATTCCTCAGCAGTCAGCTCGACGTCCACCTCGACCTCGAGCTCGTCCAGGAACTCCTCGTCCGGTGTACTCATGACGATGCCGGCACCCGCCGGTCCTTACGCGCCTCGAGCTCCTCGTCATCGACGACGACGAACATCGGCTGCCCCGGTACGCCGATCATGGTGACCACGAACTTGCTCGGAATGTCCGACCGGTTGTTGCCGTCCCGGTAGTGAATGACATCCCCGCCCGGCTCCCAGAACGCCTCGCCGGCCTTGATCACCCGCGGCGCCTCACCCTCGAGCTCGAACCACATCTCCCCCTCCAGCATGTAGCCGAAGGCAGGCCCGGAGTGCCGATGCGGCGGCGCACCCGGATCACCCGGCGGGTACTCGAGGATCGCCGTCATCACCTCGGCCTGCTCAGAAATGTGCGGCGGGTTGGTCGACTGCAGCATGGTGAGCGCCGACTGCCAGGCGCCCGAGCCCGGCACACCCTTGTCCTGCAAAACACCTTCGTCCGTCTGCATCTCGGTCATGAAGAAGTCACTTCCCTTCTGCGGCCTGGGAGGCGAGCCAGTCGCCGAAGTGGATGTCACCGAGCAGGGCGTCACCCTCCGGTACCAGCGAACGCTCGTCGACAGCGATCCCGAAGTACGTCGCGTTCGGGTCCTGTACCACCGTCCGCGGATCCTTCCGCGTGGTCAGCGCGATCCGGATGAACTCGTCCATCTCGTACTGCTCCGGCCCGCCGACCTCGGTGATCGCGTTGGTCGCCGGCGTGACAGCGGCCCGCGCGACCGTCTTCGCGACGTCGTCGGCCGCGATCGGCTGGATCAGCGCGCCCGGCATCCGCACCGTGTCGCCCTCGGTCCCGGTGTCCGCGATCGCCGCGGCGAACTCGTAGAACTGGGTCGCGTGCACGATCGAGTACGGGATGCCGGACTGCTGGATGAGGTTCTCCTGCAGCAGCTTCGCCCGAAAGTACCCGCTGGTCGACTGCGGGTTGTTGTCGGCCTTCGCCAGCCGCTCGGTGCCGACGACCGAGAGCGCGACGTGATGTCCCACCCCGGCCTCCTTCTCAGCGGCCAGCAGGTTGCTGTTGGAGGTCTTGAAGAACTCGGTCGCCGCAGCCTCCTCGAAGCTCGGCGAGTTGGAGACGTCGATCACCACGTCCGCGCCCTTGAGCACCTGCTCGAGGCCCTCTCCGGTGAGCGTGTTGACCCCCGACGCGGGCGAGGCGGCGACGGCCTCGTGACCGTGCTCTCCCAGCTTCGCGACGACTTTCGAGCCGATCAGTCCAGTGCCGCCGACCACGACGATCTTCATCGGGCATTCCTCCTTCTCAGCCGTCGGCACCCGTTGCCGACCGGTTCAGCAGCTAAGACAGGGCAGCTCCCCAGCCTGTGACAGTGGCGTCCGGGCGGTGTGAGGGAGCACAGTGGGGCGGACGGGCAGGAGGTGGTGTCGTGGCGTCTGCGGAGCTGCGAAGCACGGCGGGGGTGGCGGTGGTCAGCGCGACCATCCTGGCCTCGACCATCGGATTCCTGGATGCCTCGGTGGTGAGCGTCGCGATCCCCGCGATCGGTGCCGACCTACACGCCGGCGTCGGGGCGCTCCAGTGGGTGGTGACCGGCTACCTGGTCACGGTCGCCGCGCTGTTGCTCGTCGCGGGCGGCCTGTCCGACCGGTACGGCCGTCGCCGGCTGCTCGTCGCGGGGCTGATCCTCACCCTGGCCGCCTCGGTACTCTGCGCGCTCGCCAACTCGGTCGGCCTGCTGATCGCGGCGAGGATCCTGCAAGGAGTGGGCGGCGCGTTGACCGTACCGAGCAGCCTGGCCCTGCTCAACGCGACCCTGCGACCGGAGGACCGGGCGCGCGGCATCGGCCTGTGGGCCGGCCTGGCGACCCTCGGGATGGCCATCGGCCCGTACGCCGGTGGCTGGCTGGTCGACCACGCGTCCTGGCAATGGCTCTTCCTGCTCAACCTGCCCCTGGGGATCGCCGCCTTGCTGGTACTACGCCACGTCAAGGAGAGCCTCGACGAGAACGCGACTGGACGGCTCGACCTGGTGGGCGCGGTGCTGACCGCGGTCGGCTTCGGCGGCATCATCTACGCGCTGACCGAAGGCTCGGCCCACGGCTGGTCGCGTCCCGCGGTGGTACCGGCCGGCGTGATCGGACTCGTCTGCGTGGCCGCCCTCTTCCCGCTCGAGTCGCGGCGCCGGGCGCCGGTCATCCGGCTCCGGCTGTTCAAGTCGCGCCAGTTCGACGCGATCAATCTCAGTACGTTCCTCTTCTATGCGGCTCTCGGCGGCGCGGGCTACATCCTGTACCTGCAACTCGAGCTGCAGTTGGACTACACCGCCACCGCGGCAGGCGCCGCCCTCATCCCGTCCACCGTCGTCTTCCTGCTGATCTCACCGCTGAGCGGCGCACTCGTCGCCCGCGCCGGTCCCCGCTGGATGATGGCGATCGGAACCGCGCTGGTCGGCCTCGGCTTCGTGTACCTCACCAGTCTCGGCCCTGGATCGACCTACCTGGGCGGCGTCCTCCCCGGGATTCTGTTGGAGGGAGTCGGCCTCGGTATAGCCGTGACTCCCCTGACTGCCGCCGTCCTGGCCGCCGTGGACAATGCCGATCTCGGTGAGGCGTCAGCGATCAACAACACGGTCGCGCGGATCGGCGGTGTCGCCGCGATCGCACTGATTCCCACCCTGGCCGGTGGCGCCGGACTCAGCCTCAAGGACACGATCTCGTCCGGTTACCGCCCGGCGATGTTCGCTGCGGCGGCATTGTGTTTCGCCGCCGCCGCGGTGGCCGCCGCCTTTGTCTCCAGAGCGGCCGGCGTCGCGCCGAGAATCGCCCCCGCGCCACCTCACGGCTGCATCGCGGAATGCCTGCCGAGCCCGCTGGAGTCCGGTAGCGCATCGGATCGCTGACCGGGCGCGGCCTTTTCACCGGGATCGAAACCGTCGCGAGCGCTGTCACGCCCGTGTTAGAAACCTGCTGCGGGCACGGGTGACGACGACGGGGTGAGGCCGATGACCGACCTGACAAGGCGGACCGTACTGCGAGGTGCCGGCGTAGCAGTCGCAGCCGGTACTACGGCCCTGCCGGCGACAGCAGCCCCTCAAGCCAACCCAACCGGCGCCGCCGGGACCAACGCAAATACGACCGCGACCACCACCCCGGCCCAGCGCGCCGTGCTCGTCGAGGTGGCTCGCGCCGTGACCAAGTTCCCCGTCGACTTCCCGGCCTTCGGCGAGACCGCATCGGCCGGCAAGCGGGTCAGCGACCAACGCGTGACCAAAGTGCTGGCGAGACTCAACGCAATCCGTCGGGCCCAGGTCAACCACGGTGCCCAGTTGCTGCACGACGCCAAGCTGCCCAGCGGCATCGCCGGCGAGCGATTCGCCCGGGCTGTCGGCGCAGTCGTCTCCGACGCCGACGCGTCCCAACGCCAAGCGCTCGAAGCAGCGGTCGCCGCGTCCGTGGCGAGCCTGACCGATCACTTCGCCGCGGACTCGGCGTACCCGGCGAATCTGTGGCTCGACATCGCCCGGCGGATGCACGACGGGAAGAAGCGCTGATGCGGATGGAGCGCGAGCACCTGCGCGGGCTCACCGAGGTCAAGCGGCGGGTGCTGCAGGCGCACGGCGGCCAGCGTCAGTTCAACGGCGCCGGCATCGGTTTCGCCGAGGTCAACGGGGTGGAGTCCGACGAGCCGGCCGTGCTCGTCGCCGTCACCAAGAAGCGCCCCGAGGCGCACGTCCAGCTCAACAAACTGCTGCCCAGGCGAGTGGACATCGACGGCAGGAGCTACCGCGTCGACGTCAGCCAGGCCGGACCCTTCTACGGCGCCGGCACCCTGCAGTCGCAGCGGCTGCGCGCCGAGGTCGATCGGCCGGTCTTCCATCCGCCGACCCCGGTCTACGACACCAAACGGGCCCGGCCGCTGGTCGGCGGAGTCGGGGTGGGCAACGTCAACTCCCACGGGAGTACCGGCACCCTCGGCCTGATCGTCCGGGACAGCCGCGACGGCAAGATCTGCATCCTGTCGAACAACCACGTGCTGGTGCAGTTCAACACCGGCTTCTCGCTGGAGCAGGCGGCCACCAACCCGGGCGTCGAGGCCGACAAGATCATCCAGCCGGTCTCCGGCGGTGCCGGCGACGCGGTCGCGCTGCTCAAGCGGTTCGTCAAGTACAAGCTCGGCCCGACCGCGAAGAACCAGGTCGACGGCGCGCTGGCCGAGCTGACCGATCAGAGCGACGAGGCCTACAGCGGCAACACGGTCGACCCCTTGATGCCTGGGGCGACCGTGGACCACCCCGCGGTCGGGATGTTCTTCGCCGCCGACCCGTTCAACGCGACCGCCTTCATCACCAAGATGAGCAACACGATCGAGCAGCTCGAGTTCGAGCTGCTCGATCCGGACGCGGTCTGGTTCGCCAGTATCGACGACATCGGCGCGCCGATCGAGAAGGTCGGCTGGCGGACCGGGTACAGCTCGTCCACGATCAAGAGCGTCAGCTGGACCATCCCGGTCGCGATGGAGGTGAACGCCGCCGGGGACACCAAGTTCTTCTGGTTCAACGACCTGATCATGTCCACCCGGCTGGGCTGGCCGGGCGACTCGGGCTCGGTCGTCTACATGGGTGGCTCCGGTACGACGAAGATGCCGATCGACATCAACGCCGACAAGTGCGAGTTCATGGACGCGGCCGCCGGGGTCTACGACCTGCCGCTGGACAGCCAGGAGGACCACGAACTGGCCAAGCGGATCCGCGAGGACCACCTCGGCTTCACCAGCATCGGCAACTACCTGACCACGCTGTTCTACTACAACGGCGACGTGATCCTGGACCGGCTGGCGAACAAGGAGGCATCGCCGACCGAGAAGCAGAGCGCCGCCGCGCTGTACGACAAGTACCGCGAGCTCGTCGTCAACAACATCGACGACCCGAACGGCTCCGGCCTCGTCGTCAGTCAGGAGAACCTCGACGACGCCGCCTTCATGACGGTCTCGCTGAAGACCTGGATGCGGACCGACGAGCAGACCGCGGCCAACTCCCTGTACGACGAACTGCGTGGCACGCTCGGCCTCGACTACACCGGCGTGATGGCGTTCATGGACGACCCGGCGCGCTACAACCGGATCTGGGACATCATGGCGAAGGTCCCGACGATCCAGTCCAGGCCACCGGCCTCCGGTACGCCGTACCGCCCGCGGTGACCCGAGTCGTTGCTGGCAGCACCTATCGCGACGCGGTGCTGGCTGCCCTCGGCGAGTTGGTCGACAGCCTCGACGAGGTGTTCGCATCGCTGGTACGTCCGTTGCTGGCCAATCCGGGGAAGCTGCTGCGGTCGGAGCTGGTGTGGCTGACCGCGTCGGCC
This sequence comes from Kribbella ginsengisoli, assembly GCF_039537185.1. Taxonomy (NCBI): domain Bacteria; kingdom Bacillati; phylum Actinomycetota; class Actinomycetes; order Propionibacteriales; family Kribbellaceae; genus Kribbella; species Kribbella ginsengisoli. Next base: position 64,179 of record NZ_BAABAA010000009.1, read on the forward strand.
GGGGATCCTCGCCGACCGGCATTGGTGCGGTTCGGTGCGCTGGTGGAGTTGTTGCATATAGCAACGTTGGTGCACGACGACGTGATCGATCGGGCGGCGACGCGGCGCGGGGTGCCGGCGGCTCATCGTCAAGGTGGTCAGGAGCTCGCGGTGTTGGCGGGGACGGCCTGCTTTGCCGCTGTCGGGCTGGAGGCCGCGGACCTCGGGGCGGCCATCGCGACGGCCGTCAGCCGGACGGTTGGGGAGTTGTCGTACGGCGAGTTGCTGGATATCGAGCGGGGGTTCGATCCCGGCGTACCGACTGAGGACTATCTCGAACTGACCCGGTGCAAGACGGGCGCGCTGTTCCAGTTGAGCTGCGTCCTCGGTGCCACGGCGAGCGGGCTGCCGGGGTTGGTCACCGCCGGCCTGGCCGAGTTCGGCGCCCGCTACGGCATCGCCTTTCAAGTCCTCGACGACTGCCTTGACCTGCACGCGAACGGAACCGGAAAGCCTGCCGGAACAGATCATCTCCTCGGTCTCTTCGGCCTCCCCACGTTGTGCGCCCTCCGCGGCCGAGAACCCGCTGCCACCCAGCTGCGCGATCTGCTCCTCTCCCCCGATCTCGCCGTCACCGATCTCCCTCGAATCAGCGACCTGATAGCGGAATCCGGCGGCCTCGTAGCCGCCCACGAGGTCGCCCGTACCGAACTCGCCGCCGCGCTGACCGTCCTCGACAACCTCCGCGACGAACTTCCCGCGCCGGCCCTCAACGCGTTGACCGAGTTCGCCAACCGCACGGCTGGTGCGCCATGAACTCCGCGCCGGTTGCGCCATGAACTCCTTGCCGGTCGTGGTCCTCGGCGCCGGCCCGGCCGGTGCCGTCGCCGCTGCCGAGCTCGCCCGCCGCGGTCTGCGCACGATCCTCGTCGGCCCACCACCCACCGCCACCCACACTCTGCTGGTCAGTCGGTACGCCGCCAACCTGGTCGCCGATCTAGTCCCGGACCTCCTAGCCGCCGGCACCCCGATCAACCGACTCGACGTCTCGTTCGGCACCCGCCCGCACCTCGTCATCTACGACGACTCAGACCTCACCGCCATCTCCTACCGCGACCTCACCAACCGCCTGCTCGCCACCGCCATCGCCCACGGCGTCGATCATCGCCCCACCGCACCTGACCTCGCCGCCAGCCACCAAGTAGTTGCCACCGGCGCCAAACCCGCCGGCGCGGCAGGCACCGGCTTCGTCGTCAGCCGCAGCTACAACCTCCCACCCACATCAGCTCGCCTCCACCTGTCGCCACCCGACGCCGCCGACCCCCACGGACCACCCCTGGTCGTCCGCGTCGTCGGCACCACGATCAGCGTCACCAGGCTGGCCGGCAGCGCTCCCCCAGACGCCGAGCAACTACTCACCAGAGCCCTCGACGAGCTGGCCGACCTCGACCCAGCCTTCGCCGGAGCCCTACCGGACGGACCGGCCACGATCTCCGGCGCAAGCAGCGCCTTCGCCCCCGAATCGGCCGCCGACGGCCATCGCCTGTACGTCGGCGACGCGGCCGGTCTGGTCAACCCGTTCACCGGCGAGGGCATCGGCCACGCCCTCCGCAGCGGTCTGCTGGCGGCCGAAGCGATCGCCGATTCCGACGACGCCGAGGCGGCCGCGGCGGCGTACAAGGCCGCTCTCCGTAGCAGCTTCGTCGGGTACTTCGAGACCGCCCGCCACGCCGCCAGGCGCTATCACCTCGCCTGGCGCGTACTCGCCGACACCGCGGGCAGCGGCAGCTCGTTCTTCGCCAAAGGGCGTCGCGCCGTCCTGATGCCCGACGGGATCGCGGGCCTGGCCGGGCACGAACGCATCGACCTCCGCCCCACCGACGAGCTGACTGTCGCCCCGTTCCTCGCTGCCGCAAGCGACATCGCCGTCGGCGCCGTCCGGGGCGAATGGCCGTTCATCGCCTCCCTCATCGCCGCCGAACACCGCAACCGGCCCTCCGACGCCCGCCCAGCACTCCTGTTCGCCGGCGCCCTCATGTCGGCGGGTCGCCCACCCGATCTCCGCCGAGCCGAGTTGGCCGCAGCCGTCGAACTCGCAGTACTCGGTTCGCTGGCTCTCGTCGGTCCGCTCTCGACCACGCCGCTCGACCGCGGCGTGGACTGGCAGACCGCGACCTCGGTCCTCGCCGCCGACTTCCTGATGGCGCGGGCGGCTGAGCTGGTCGCGCGGCACGAACCGCAGTACAGCTGGGCGTTCTCGGACTGGCTCGGTGAGTTGAGCAGCGTCCGCGCCCGGGTGTGGACCGATGCGGCGTCGCCGTTGGAGTTGTTCGCGGCGATGTTCGAGTTCCCGGCGCGGATCGGCGCCGAGGTGGGTGGGGCGAGTGACGAGCAGGTTCGTGCTATCCGCCGGTTCGGGCGGTACTGCGGTGAGCTGTTCGTGCTCAGTGAGGACCTGCGCGGCCTGGCCGGGCACCCGACGCGGTTGGAGATCGGGCTCGACGATGCGCGCCGGGCGAAGATGAGCACGCGGCTGGAGGAGGCGGCGCTTCGTAGTACCAGCGCAAGCTCTTTGGAAGCGGCCGAGGCTGCGCTCGAGGAGGTGGCGGACGGACCCGGCCGGCGGGTGCTGGCCGGGTTCGCCCGGTTGCTGGCTCGCTAGGTCGTCGTGTCGTACACGTTCCAGCCGGTGCCGACGACGTGCTCGGGCAGCTCGAACACCGTCTCCGGGTGGGCCGGGTCCCAGTTGCCGCTGTTGCCGATCGCGTGCAGCTCGCCGCTCGCCGGGAACTGCGCGATCCAGTCCGGGTAGGTGTCGTTGTCGACGTCGGCGACCACGCTCGCGCTGACCGAGTTGGCGTTCGGGGCGTTGACCAGGGTGTACCACTTGCCGACCCAGTTCCCGCTCGAGTCCTGGTCGGCGAACATGTCGAACAGCCAGATGCTGCCGTCGGTCATCGCGGTGAAGAAGTCCGGTACGCCGTCCGCGGTCAGGTCGGCCATGTCGAGCTGCCGCACCACCTGGTAGTCGTTGAACACCTTGCCGCGATAGCTGAACGTCGGCTTGCCGTTCACCATGCCGTCGTTCACGTACAGGTGCAGCGCGTTGTCACCCGTACTGCGGAACAGGATGTCCGCGCGGCCGTCGAGCTCCAGCGGATTGTTCGGGTCGCTGCCGACGAAGTCGGAGATGACGACCAGGTCAGCCACCTGCCAGCCGGTGCCGAACTGGTACTCCGTGCCGAAGGTCGCCGTCCCGTTGAACGTGCCGGTGTGCGGCGCGATGTAGAGCGTGCCGGCGGTGGAGATGCTCAGCAGGTCCTCGTCGCCGTCGGCGTCCAGATCGCCGCGCCCGATCCAACGGCGGTCCGACATCCCGGTCTTCACCGTCACCGGCGCCCCGAAGGTCGCCGCGTTGTTCAACGTCCCCGACCCCGGATGCACGGCGACCTCCGCACCCCGCTTGGTCAACAGATCGAACTTCCCGTCCCCGGTCAGATCCGCGGGTCCGTCAACAGCTGTGCGGAAACCGAGAGCCGGCTTCGGCGCTGTCTGCAACTTCTCGGCGCCGGGCGCAAGCTTCGGAGCATGTCCCGGCTGACTCGGCGGAGCTGCCGAAGCAGTACCTACCGACGTCAAGGCAGTAAAAGTCAAGGCGAGTACCGCTGTCGCAGCGGCAATGGTCAGGCGTCGGCGCAGTGGCGGTTGCGTGGTCAGCATTTCTTCACGCTAACCACGCATTCGGCTCCCTTCCTCCCTTTGCATCTCCTTCGAATAGCCCTGCACGCGGGTCGCACCCCGGCCACCCCGAACCGACGCCATAGAATCCGCCCGGTGACCTACGACGACCTTGACCCCTTCGAGCAGTTGAACGCGGCCGGCCTCCCCGAGCGGCAGCAGAAGATCCTGGTGGCGATCCGGGACTGGGTGGTCAAGCACGGGTACTCGCCGAGCACCCGGCAGATCGGTGAAGCCGTCGGCCTCCGCTCGTCCTCGACCGTCTCCCGGCACCTGACCAGCCTGGAGGAGAAGGGCTTCCTCAGCCGCAGCCAGTCGATGTCGCGGCCGATCGACGTCCGGATGTTCCTGCAGGACAGCCAGGCGCCGGCCGCGACGGACGACTCGGTCTCCGTCCCCGTCGTCGGCGACATCGCGGCCGGTACGCCGATCTCCGCGATCGAGCACCTCGACGACTCGCTCATGCTGCCCCGCGAGCTGACCGGCCGCGGCACGATCTTCGCCCTGCGGGTCCGCGGCGACTCGATGATCGACGCCGCGATCTGCGACGGCGACATGGTGGTGATCCGGCAGCAGTCCGAGGCGCACTCGGGTCAGATCGTCGCGGCGATGATCGACGAGGAGGCGACCGTCAAGGTGTACCGGCGTCGCAACGGCCACGTGTACCTGGAGCCGCGCAACCCGGCGTACGAGGTGATCGACGGCGACAACGCGACCATCCTCGGCATCGTCGTCTCGGTCCTTCGCAGCGTCTGATCAGCAGCGTCTGAGAAGCTGGGCGATATGACGACCTTGGCTGAAGTGGTGGCGCTGGCGAGTGAGGACCAGGGACTCGCGGTGGTCTCGACCCTGCGCGCCGACCAGACCATCCAGTCCTCGCTGGTGAACGCCGGCGTCCTCGACCACCCGTCGACCGGCGAACCGGTGCTCGCCTTCGTCACCTACGGCAAGGTGAAGCTGGCCAATCTTCGGGTGCGCCCGCAGTTGTCGGTCACGTTCCGCAAGGGCTGGAAATGGGGCACCGTCGAGGGCAAGGCCCAGCTGGCCGGGCCGGACGACCCGCAGCCGTGGCTCGACGCCGAGTCGCTGCGAGTGTTGCTGCGCGACATCTTCACCGCCGCGGGTGGCACCCATGACGACTGGGACGAGTACGACCGGGTGATGGCCGAGCAGCGGCGTACCGCCGTACTGATCACGCCGGACCGCGTCTACGGCTGACTCGACTGACCTGTTGGGCCGGCGCCGGCGTACCGGCGTACCGGCCCAACAGGTTCAGCGATTTCAGGCCGGCACTGGCAACAGCGTCGGCCGGTAGAGCGTCTCACCCGACTCGTCGTCGACGATCGCCACCCGGACCTCGTCCGGCTCGTAGCGCAGGCGCGGTACCGCGAAGACGGCCGTCGCCTCGCGATCGTCGTACGACGCCGTGTAGCTGATGAAGCGCCAGTCCCCTTCGTCCCAGTGGTCGCGGATTCCGGATCGCAGCAGCGCATTCACGGCCCGATAAGCACTACTGCGCAGCAACTGGTGCTCCGAGGTTGCCAGCGGTACGCCGTACGAGGCCGTGTTCGCCAACGGATGCGTGAGCCTGACCTTGAGCCGACGCAACGGCAGCAACCAGTACCGGTCGAGCTCGGCCGACAGGGCGACGAACAGCATCACCTCGACCGCCACCACCGCGATGGCAGTTGCTCCCGGCAACGACATCGCCCAGCCGGTGTCCGCCATCGACGCCCCCGCCGCGGCAACCAACAGCAACCCCGCCCTGCCGAAGGATCGCCACGTCACGGGCGCCATCGCGGACCCCGCGCAACCGCACGACGAATCCGGAGCCGCGATCCGGGTGTACGTCAGATAGCCGAGGAAGCCTACTGACAAAGCGATCGCGGCCAGGCTCTCCACCTTCCACACCGGCGGAAGCAGCAGCGACGCGGCGAGCAGCAACTCGACCGCGCCGACCGCACGGAACGCCGGCTCGGCCCGATCCTCGCCGACGAACCGCTTCAGAGCCGTCCGCCGTGCCCTGGCACCGACCAGTGGCCCGACGAGCTTCCCGTACGACGACCACACCAGCAGCGCGCTGATCACGAGCGCCTGGAGGGCCGCCACCTGTCCCATCATCGGCGGCCTCCCTACGCCGTCGCCGCGTAGACGGTGGCGACGTCGATCTCGTTGGTGTCCGGCCGCCAGGCGCCGATCACCTGGATGTGCTTGCCGACCTTCACCTTCGACATGTCGGCCACCGCGGGGGCGCCGTTGTAGACGGCCGCGCTGGTGCCCGGCACGACGTGACCGATGATCTTCGAGCCCTTGTGGTCCAGGTGCAGGGCGTTGAGTGCGATCCCGGTGACGTGCACGTTGAGGTTCACGATGTTCACCCAGACCGACTCGGCGGCGATCGTACCGTCGGGCATCGCCACCCCCCGGGCGTACAGGCCGTCGCCGACCTTGACCTGGTCGAGCGTGGTCGGGCGGAGTTTCCAGACACTGGTACCGCCGGTCAGCCGGAGCCGGTGGAACCGGCCGTCGGAGCCGGAGACCAGGATCATGCTGCCGTCGCGGGCGGTGACCCGGCCCTCGGCGAAGTTCGGGTCGGGCGCGCCCGGTTCGGCGTTCTGGGCGCGGGCGGCGAAGGCGGTCTCAGGGGCGAGGGAGCCCATGGCGGTCGCGCCGACCAGGGTCGCGGTGCCCAGTACGGCGCCGCTGAGCAGGGTGCGTCGATCCATCGTGTTCGTCATCGGTCAGTCCCCCTCAGCCTGCGTCTACCTGGCACGGAATGAGCCCGGAGTTCAGACTCGCGATGGCGCTGAACGCCGCGGGGGTCAGGTCGATGACCCGGTTCGATGCGCAGGTACCGCCGCAGCAGGCCCGCTCGCCGCAGAACAGGTCGGTCTGCGGTCCGCAGTCGGCGATGCTGGTGGTGACGCGGGCGCCGGTACACAGGTTGGTGGTCTGGTGCCGGAAGCCGCAGGTCCGGCGGGAGACGCCGGTGATCCCGCAGCGGTCGGGACGGGTGATCGAGTAGCAGGCGTCCGAGGTGTTGGTCCAGGCGTGCTGCGAGCTCCCCGAGTTACAGGTGCCGCAGGCGCCGTGCCCGGCCGTTCCGCAGGGTCCCCATGCGTTGCCGCAGCAGAACCATGACACTTCGCCTTGCAATCCAGCCATTTTCTTCCTCCTAGGTCCAAGGGGCGGTTCGAACCTTTCGGCACCCTTATACGTCGCTGGGAGTGGGATATCTACAACTCAGCGTGGTTGTTGGTAACTTTTCACCCTGCGGTAAAGGTTGACGCGTCATCACGGAACCGTTTCAAACGGTTGCGTTTGGCAACGGCGGCGAAGGGCACCTGGCCGGTGTACGGAGCGTCTCGGACGCGGCTGACCGCCCTGCGGAGGGGGCGAACCGCGAGGCGCTCGACTCCGACGAAAGGGACGAGAGCGACATGGGTGTCTTCGACAACATGAAGGACAAGCTGACCGGCGCGGTCGACGACCACGGCGACAAGATCAGCGACGGCCTCGACAAGGCCGGCGACGCCGTCGACGAGAAGACCGGCGGCAAGTACGGCGACAAGATCGACCAGGGCACCGACCAGGCCAAGGACCGCCTCGACGCCCTCGACGGCCAGGACGACGACATCAGCTGACCCCTCACAGCACGAACGGGCCGCGAGCACCCCGCTCGCGGCCCGTTCCGTCGTACCGCAAGACCAAGAAGGCGGGGCTGGGAAGGCCATTTGGGAGTATCCCGTGGGCGGTCGCGGGACGCTTGGGACAGGTTGGGGAATGTCTTCGCAGGTCAGCGCGCCGGCCGTTCCGCAACTGGCACCACGGGGGTGAAAACCGGCACCAGGACGCGCCGTCACGCGGTTTACCCCGAGGCCTCGCGCTGGGTAACTTCGTCATGTCGGCGCGTGCAAATGCACGTGCATTTGCCTCGTGCAAACCTCCGGGAGAACGTGATGTCAAGAAGCCCCCAGCCTGTACGCCGTCCGCGCGGCCGCCGTGCCGCGGTCCCTGTCCTGATCGTGCTGGTCCTCTGGATCGTGCTGTTCCTGTCGGCCCTCGGCATCGCCGCCCTGCTGCTCGTGCGCGGCATGGCGGTCCCGGCAGTCGTCAGCTCGGTCGTCGCACTCGTCACCGCGGCGGCCACCGTCAGCGGGGCCCTCACCCGCAAGGCCGTCGCCGCCGCCAGGGGCATCTGATGTCTGGCAAGTCACTTCTGCCGAAGTTCGCCCGGCTGCTCAAGGAGGTCCGCGTCGATTCCGGCCTGACTGTCCGCCAACTGGCTCGGGTCCAGGGGTTCGCGCACTCACATGTCGTCCGGACAACCTCGACCGAGCACCTGCCGAGGTGGCCGCGCGTCCGCGGCTACCTCGACGGCTGCGGCGTGGGCGGCGATGTGCTCTACGCCTGGTGGGAATTGTGGTGCACGGTCCGCAGCGTCGAGCAGGAGCTGCGCCGGACGCACCCCGCCGGTGAGGACCGGCAGTGGTACTGGGAAATGGTCGAACGGGATTGGCAAGCCGGCCTCCAGGCCATCAGCAAGCCCGACCCGCTCCTCGCGGCGCTCGAGTCGGTGACGACACTCGACGAGCTCGGCGCGGTCATCTCCGCGCTGGTCAGCCGGGCCGGCCTCGACTCGATCCGCAAGGTCGAGGCGCTGACCGACATCCCGAGGACGACCCTCAACCACTGGTTCAACGGCACCCGTGAACCAGACCCGGAGCGACTGCAGCTCCTGGTGACCAGACTCGAGGCGACCGACGCCGAACGACGTGGATTCGCCCAGGCACTCAGCCGACTCGCGTACGTCGCCTGCCCGGAACGCACCCGCCAGTCGAGGCCCTGTGTTCTGCACGGGTCCCACCGCGGCGTGCATCGGACCGCGAACGGCGAGGAGTGGCTGGAGGACGGCGTGCTCGACGGCGTACGGGGTCCGAAGCAGTGGGTCACCGAGAGCCTTGGCCAGTCAGCTGGACCGCACTGGTAGCTCAGGCCGGCACTACGTGCTGCATGGCTTCGGGGATTGTGTTGGTGACTAGGGCGCCGGTCGACTCCAGGGCCTGGCGGGTCATGGCGCCGCTGGCTACCAGGATGCAGGGGGCGCCAACTGCTTGGGCTGCGTGGGCGTCGTCTACTACGTCGCCGATCAGGACTACGTCGGCGGGGTTGAGATTTTGGGCTTCGAGGTGGCGGATGAGGTGGTCGGTTTTGGACTCGCCGCCGAGGGTGCCGGGGAGGCCGTCTACTCGCTGGAAGAGGTCGGTGAGACCGTGGCCGGCGATGGTGGGGACCAACTGACTGTGGAACCACATCGACAGCAAGGATTGCGTGCGGCCGGTCTCACGCCAGGCGGTCAGTTCGTCCGGTACGCCGGGTGCCAGCACGCTCGTGTGGAGCAACAGGTCGTACTTGTCGTGGTACAGCCGATCGACGCGCGCCCAGTCCTCGTCATTCAGCGGCTGATCCAGCACCCGCTCGTAGCAGGCGCGCACCGGACGCGAGTAGAACTGCTGCCACTCCTCCCACCGCAACGGCGCCCGCCCGAACTCGGCGCACACGTCGTTGACCGCCGCGAGCACCACCTCGTTGTCGTGCAACAAGGTGCCGTTCCAGTCCCAGACGACGTGCGATGCCTTCACGATGCTCACCGGCGCAACCCTAGGCGAGGTCCGTGTAGCTGACCGAAGCCCGGGTACTGGGGCGCTATGACTGACAAGAAGATCGCATTCCTGGTCGCCGCCGAGGGCATCGAGCGAGTGGAGCTCACCGAGCCGTGGAAGGCCGTCGCCGACGCCGGTCACCAGCCGGTGCTGCTCAGCCCCAAGACCGGCGACGTCCAGACCTTCGACCATCTCACCGCGAGCGAGAAGTTGCCGGTCGACCAAGCTGTCGGTGACGCATCGGTCGACGACTTCGCTGCTCTCGTCCTCCCCGGCGGCGTCGCCAACCCTGATGCACTCCGCACGGATGAGGCCGCGGTCGGGTTCGTCAAGGCTTTCGTCGACTCGGGCAAGCCGGTGGCGGCCATCTGCCACGCACCCTGGACGCTGATCGAGGCAGGCGTCGTCCGCGGCAAGACGGTGACGTCCTGGCCGAGCCTGCAGACCGATCTGCGCAACGCCGGCGCCACCTGGGTCGACGAGACGGTCGCCACCGACGGCAACCTGATCACCAGCCGCAACCCGGACGACCTGCCGGCCTTCAGCAAGGCTCTGCTCGACGCGATCGGCTGACCGCCGCCGGCCTCTGACCGCCGCTGGCATACTGGGCGGCCATGACCAAGTACACGCCTGAGGACCTCAACAAGCTCGGTGTCGGGGCGTTGCCCGGGCTGATCGGCATCGACTTCACCTCGGTGACGCCGGAGCTCCTGCAGGCCCGTACGCCGGTACGCCCCGAACTGCTCGCGCCGAACGGCTATCTCCACGCCGGCACCGTCGTCAGCATCGCCGACACGCTCTGCGGCTACGGCACGATCATCAACCTGCCCGAGGGCTCGACCGGATTCACGACGATCGAGCTGAAGAGCAACTTCCTCGGCACCGCCCGCGAGGGCGCCGTACTGTGCGAGGCCCGCCCGGTCCATCGCGGCCGGACCACCCAGGTGTGGGACGCGGACGTCACCAACGAGGACACCGGCCGCAAGATCGCGACCTTCCGCTGCACCCAGATGGTCCTCTGGCCGAAACCGTAGCTCCTACCGAAACCGTAGCTCCTAAAGGCGGATGGACTTCTTGTTCATGAACTCTTCGATTCCGGCCGGCCCAAGCTCCCGGCCCATCCCGGAGCGCTTGATCCCACCGAACGGCAGATCGGCCTGCGACCCACCAGCACTGTTCAGATAGACCATGCCGGCCTCGATCTGATCGGCGACGCGACGGTTGCGGTCAGCGTCGGTGCCCCACACGCTGGCGCCGAGACCGAACGGCGAGTCGTTGGCGATCACGATCGCCTCCTCTTCGGTCTCGGCCTTGAAGACCAGCACGACCGGCCCGAAGATCTCCTCGTAGTACGCGTCCATCTCCGGCGTGACGTCGGTCAGCACGGTCGCCTCGAGGTACGCGCCGGGTTCGATCCGCTGACCGCCGGTGCGGAGGGTGGCGCCCTGCCGGACCGCACGCTCGATCTGCTCGGCGACCTCGTCGGCCGCGGCGATCGAGGCCAGCGGGGGCAGCTTGGTCTCGGGGTCGGACGGGTCGCCGGGGAGGTAGAAGTCGGCCACCCGCTTGGTGAGTTTGTCGACGAACTCGTCGTACAGGTCGGCGAGCACGATCATCCGTTTGGGCGCGTTGCAGGACTGGCCGCAGTTGCGCATCCGGGCGGTCGCGGTCGCCTTGACCGTCTCGTCGAGGTCGGCGGAGTCGAGCACGATCAGCGGGTCGGAGCCGCCCAGTTCGAGCACGGTCTTCTTGAGGTGCTTGCCCGCGTCGGCCGCGACGGAGATGCCGGCTTGCTCGCTGCCGGTGAGCGAGACGCCCTGGATCCGCGGGTCGGCCAGGATCGCCGGGATCTGCCGGGAGGAGGCGAACGTGTTGACGTAGACGTCATCCGGTACGCCGGCGTCCCGTAGTACCGTCTCGATCGCTGCCGCCGACCGCGGGCAGATCGACGCGTGCTTGAGCAGGATCGTGTTGCCCAGCACGAGGTTGGGCGCGACGAACCGAGCCACCTGGTAGCACGGGAAGTTCCACGGCATGATCCCCAGCAACGGCCCGATCGGGTTCTTGGTGATCACGGCCCGCCCGCCCTTGATCGCCACCGGCTCATCGGCCAGCAGCTCCACCGCGTGGTCGGCGTAGTAGTTGAAGATGTCGACGACGATGCCGACCTCACCACGCCCCTCGTTGATCCGCTTCCCCATCTCCAGCGTCATGATCGCGGCCAGTTCATCAGCCCGCTCTGCGAACAACTCCGCCGCCCGCTTGACCACCGCAGCCCGCTCCACCACACTGCGCTGCCGCCAGGCCTGATACCCCGAGTGCACCCGGGCAACCGCCGCCTCCACCTCCTCAGCAGTCGAGTTCGGCACCTCTTCGACCAACACACCCGTCGCCGGATCAGTCACTGAATACATCGAACGCCCTCCGCCCTCGACAACACTGAGCCCCGCCAGGCTAGCGGGTTCGGCGCATACTGTATACATGCGTCTCACCCTCGCGGGACCGGCCCGGACGGCCACGCACGCACAACCCCCGCAGCCGCTGCCGACACGCGCAGAGCAAGCGTTTGCCACTCACGTTTGGCATGCACTGGCGAACGGGTTCCGGCCGCCCACCCACAGGCCGCGGTTTTCCGCGAGATCAAGGGAAAACCGGCTGGGACGAGCGCGCCGGCATGAGGCAGGATGAAGCTCCGCATGTTTCCTTCGTCGATCGGACTCCGCCCGTGTCTGAGCAACGAAAGCTTCGGCTTGCCCTGCGCGCGACCGCTCTGCTGGCCGCCGTCTCGATTCCCGGCCTCGCGTTCGCGGCACCCGGTACGCCGGCCGCCCGGCCCGGCGCCGGATCTGTCGCCGCGGCCGCAGTACCGGCCGCTGAGAAGCCGGATCCCGTCAATCCCTGGCAGTTCGACCACTGGCCGCAGCAGCAGCCGTGGCAGGAGTCGGAGTTCGCGGCCAAGCGCGTCGCCCAGCCCGGCTTCGGGGAGGCGATCGATCCGCAGAACTGGGTCAACCCGGACCACATGACCTGGGCCGACTACAAGTTGCCGCCCGGTACGGACTGGGCCGACCCGAGCAAGAAGGGCTCGGTCCGGACGTTCAAGGGCGCGCTCGTGCTGGTCGACTACTCGAACCAGCCGTTCGTGATCACCCAGCCGAAGGCGTCGACGCCGTTCGGCAACCCGAGCGCCGAGGCCAACGGCATTCCGCGCGACCAGGTCGCCGACTTCTACCGCGACTTCCTCAACAAGCCCGGCGCGCTCAACCACGGTCACACCATCCACGAGTACTGGATGGAGGATTCAGGCGGCCGGTACGGCGTCGATCTGACCTCCTTCGGCGCGTACCGGCTGCCTGGCAAGTCGTACGAGTACGGCATGGAGTTCCAGGACGGCACCGCCTGCCCCGCCGGCGACACCTGCAACAAGAACCTGCGGACCGACGCCCGCGCGGCATGGGTCGCCGACCAGGGCGCCGAAGTACCGGCCGGGTTCGACTTCGTGTACTACCTCAGCGCCGGCCAGGACGAGTCGTCCACCTGGCAGGAGTTCGGGTCGATGAAGTTCCCGACCAAGGAAGACGTCACCGACGACTTCGGCCCGCCGGACCCGTTGCTGCCGAACTGGTCACTGACCCGGTACGTCCCGTGGACCTCCTGGGCGTCCGGCTCGACGCTGTGGCCCAACGCGGGCGGCGGCTCGACGACGCAGGCCGAGAGCTCCGGGATGTCCGTCTTCGCCCACGAGCTCAGCCACATCCTCGGGATCGGCGACAACTACAACAACCCGTTCGGCGTACCGGCACGGCGTGACTACTCCGGCCCGTGGGAGATGCTCAGCCGCGGCACCTTCAACGGCCCCGGCGGTCCCCACAGCCGCTGGATGATCCCGGCCACCGGCGGCGCGTCGATGGGCGCGCAACACATGCTGCGCAACAAGATCAAGCTGCAGATGGTCGATGAGCAGAACGTACTCCGGCTGTCGCGCGAGGCCCTCGCACAGTCCGGCCTGGTGGTCGCCGACGTCACCGCCCGCGCGATCCAGCCGGGCGCGACCGACCTGTCCGGCATCAACATCGCGCTCGGCACCGGCGACCTCTCCCCCAAGTGCGACGTCAGCACCAACCCGATGTGCGACGGCGGCGGGTACAACAACTACACGATCGAGGTCGTCGACCGGGTCGGCACCGACTCGTTCACGCCCGACTCGGGCGTCCTGCTGACGAAGACCAAGAACGCCGATGCGGCGCCGTTCGAGTGGGTCATCGACGCCAACCCGCAGGACATCAACATGACCGACTACGTGCTGCCCGACGGCACCAAGGTCCCGATCACGATCGGCGACTACCGTCAGCTGTCCGACGCGCTCTTCCACGCCGGCACCAACTCGGGCAGCGAGTACGAGTACGTCGACCAGGCGAACCGGCTGCACTTCTACATCACCAACGTGCACCGCAACGCCAAGGGCGAGCTGTCCTACACGGTCGCGATCCGCTCCCTCGACGGCGCCGGCCCGCAGAAGCGCGGCGTACGGGTACTGCCGACGGTCGGCCTTCCCGGCCAGTCCGGTGTCAGCACCTGCGTCTTCCCCCTCACCAACACCGGCAAGACGGCCCCGCCGCAAGGCACCCACCCCGAGGACGTTGCGAAGTACCTCGACAACGACGTCTACCGCCTGTCCGCCAAGATCACCGGCAAGGGCTGGACCCTCTCCCTCCCGAACGCCCTCGCCACCGCCAAAACCGGCTCCACCATCAAGATCCCGGTCCAGGCCAAGGCAGCCGCCAAGGCATCGCCGGTAGCCAGCATCACCTTCACCGCCGCCTCGGAATCCGACCCGACGAAGAAGTCCACCACCACCTGCCTGGCGATCGCCAAGTAGTCGCCTACCACTGGTGGGCTCGGTCAGGCCTCGGCGAGTTTGGTGGTCGCGGTCTGGCCGGCGGTGGTGGTGCGTTGGAGGAAGTCGGAGATCAGCTCCAGGTCGGCGGCTGAGTAGTCGGCCAGGAGGTTGTCCATCTTCGTGTTCATACCCGAGTAGAGCTTGAAGACCTCGGTACTACGCTCGCGGAGCGCGCGGACCTCGACGGCGCGGCGGTCGGTGGCGTCGGGGTCGCGCTCGCGGGTGATCCAGCCGCCCTTCTGCAGGCGGTCGAGGATGCCGGTCATCGTCGCCGGGTGCAGGCCGGCCCGGCGAGCGACGGCGCTCGGGCTCATCGGGCCGTGCCTGGTGATGAGTTCGAGGCAGTCCAGGTCGACGTCCTTCAACTCCAGATGCGTGCCGACCTGATGGTTGAGCAGGCTGAGCTGGTTGCTCAGCTCGCGCAACGAGTCCTTGATCTCGGCCGCCAGCCGGCGCCGCCGCCGCGCGTCGTGGGCTGTTACCGGATTCATAAGATCTGCCCCTCGTGTTGTACGAATCTCGAACAACACCTTACGCAGTCGATCTCCCCGGTACGCCGATCAGCAAACCGAACGCGCCGATCGCGGCGACCGTGCGGGCCAGGTGCGCGAGCTGCCACCGATCCCGGACCTCAGCCCAGTCCGCCGGTGGATTCTGGACGGACCAGCCGGTCTGGTCGTGGTTGATCGGGAGGTTGACGACGAGGGTCAGCGCGAAGACGCCGAGCAGGAGCACGAGTGCGGCGATCGCCGGCGCGCGGCGGGATCGTAGTACCAGCGCGACGGTCGTGATGATTGCCGGGAGCAACGTCACGCTGGCCAGGGTGTCGAGCCGGACGAGCTCGACCTGGCGCACCTGGGTGTAGACGTGCGCGTCGAAGCGGCGCAGCGACTGCTCCAGGACGAGCACCGTCAGCAGGAAGCCGGCGAAGAGGCCGGCGAACCAGAGGTTGGCGAACTTGACGAACCTCATCAGTACGCGATGCCGACCGCGTGGCCGATCGTTTCCGGCTTGGCGAGGGCAGCGAGCATGTAATGGGCGGTGTCTTCGCGGGAGATCGACAGGCCGCGCGGAATGTTGGCATCCAGCGCCGTCCGATAGACCCCGGTGACCGGCTTGCTGACCAGCTTCGGCGGGCGCACGACGGTCCACTCGATGCCGGTCGCCGCGAGTTCCGCCTCCATCAAGGCCAGGTCGGCGTACGTCTCCTTGAGCAACCATCCGAAGAACGGATGAATGAACGCCCGGTTGAGCAAGCTGTCGCCGGGCGGAATCGGCCCGACCGGAGCCGCACTGACCCCGACGTACCGGCGTACTCCGGTCTCCCACATCGCCTGGGCGATCGCCCGCGTCGACGTCGAGGTCACCGGCCCGTCCTTCCGCCCCCGCGGCCCGATCCCCGACACCACCGCCTCAGCCCCGTCAACCGCCCCAACCAACTCAGCGGCCACCGTCACCCCCGACACCTTCACCACCTCGAGCGCCGGATGCCGCACGTCATACCGCGCCGACTCCCGCACCACCGCCACCACCTTGTGCCCCGCCTCGAGCCCCTGCTCAACCACCGCAGCCCCGATCCGCCCAGTAGCCCCGAACACCGTGATCCGCATCGCCCTCACCTCTCCATCGGTCTAATATCTAAACCGTATCATATGGCTTTCATACGATATGAGACGCGTGAGCTACTCCCCCACGACCGCGATCAGCTCGTCCCGACTCCACTGACCTCGCACGCCGACTGCACCGCCGAGATAGGCAACGACCCGGCCCACATCCCAACCATGCGCCTCATGCAACCCGGCGGCGATCCATCGCAGATACGCCGCACTGGGCGCCGCCGGCACGAGCGCCCCCGCCTCGCCATGTGTCATCGTCAGCATCGGTAGTCCGTCGCGTACCCCGACGCGGGTGATCGTTTCGTAGCGGCCGGGGCCCATCGCGTGCGCGGTCTCGACCGTCTGGGCGACTGCGCTCAGAGCCAGGGCGAAGGGGCCGCCGGGTGGGCGGCGCATCTCCTGGGCGACGACGTCGGCGAACTGGTCGGTGGTGATCAGGTACGCACGGGCGGCAACTCGCGTATCGGCGTACGGGTCGTAGAAGGCACTGCCTCCGGTCCATACCGTCGACTCGCCGGAGAAGACCAGGCCGCCGGGGATCTGGAGGCTGAGGATGGCGGCCGGCTCGCTCGGATCGCGGCAGCCGAGATAGTCGCGCGCGCCGCCGGCCGGGCGTCCGCCGGCGACGTAACAGCGGAACCGGTTCAGTGCGAGGTTGCTGCCGTAGGCGACGTACCAGACGCTGCTCAAACGTTAACTCCGTCCGTTACAGCTTGCAGTCGGTTGGAAATGAACAACAAACTTCATGTTCCGTCCACCTGAAGTTCCAGTTAGGGTGCCTCCGATGCAGTGCTGGTGCTGAACGCTCCATCCGTCCCGCCCGATGAGGAGATCCGTCATGCCAGATCTGAACCGCCGCCGGTTCATGCAGCTCGCCGGTGGCACCGCCGCGCTCGCGGCGATGTCGAGCAGTATCGAGCAGGCCGCCGCGATCCCGGCCAACCGCCGGACCGGCAGCATCGAGGATGTCGAGCACATCGTCGTCCTGATGCAGGAGAACCGTTCCTTCGACCACTACTTCGGGTCGCTGAAGGGCGTCCGCGGCTTCGGTGACCCGCGGCCCGTCACGCTGCCGAGCGGCAAGTCGGTCTTCCACCAGCAGAGCGGCGCGAAGGAGATCCTGCCGTTCCGGCCGGACGCCGACAACCTGGGACTGCAGTTCATCCAGGACCTGAACCACGACTGGGCGGGCGGCCATCGGGCGTTCAACAACGGCAAGTACGACCAGTGGATCCCGGCGAAGACATCGACCACGATGGCGTACCTGACCCGCGAGGACATCCCGTTCCACTACGCGCTGGCGGACAAGTTCACCATCTGCGACTCGTACCACTGCTCGTTCATCGGCGCCACCGACCCGAACCGGTACTACATGTGGACCGGTTACGTCGGCAACGACGGCACCGGCGGCGGCCCGGTCCTCGGCAACGACGAGCTGGGCTACGGCTGGAAGACGTACCCGGAGCGCCTCGAGCAGGCCGGCGTCTCGTGGAAGATCTACCAGGACATCGGCGACGGCCTCGACGCGGCCGGTGGCTGGGGCTGGATCGACGACCCGTACCGCGGTAACTACGGCGACAACTCGCTGCTCTACTTCAACAACTACCGCAACGCGGCGCCGGGCGACCCGCTCTACGACAAGGCCCGCACCGGTACGAACGCCAAGGCCGGCGAGAGCTTCTTCGCCCAGCTGCGTGACGACGTCCAGAAGGACCAGCTCCCGCAGATCTCCTGGATCGCCGCACCCGAGGCGTTCACCGAGCACCCGAACTGGCCCGCCAACTACGGCGCCTGGTACGTCTCGCAGATCCTCGAGGCGCTCACCTCCAACCCCGAGGTGTGGAGCAAGACCGCGCTGTTCATCACGTACGACGAGAACGACGGCTTCTTCGACCACGAGGTCCCGCCGTACCCGCCGATGTCCGCGTCGCAGGGCCTGTCGACCGTTGACGTCAAGCCCGACCTGTACGCCGGCGGCAACGGGTACGCCGCTGGTGCGTACGGACTCGGCCAGCGGGTCCCGATGCTCGTCGTCTCACCGTGGAGCACCGGCGGCTTCACCTGCTCAGAGGTCTTCGACCACACGTCGATCATCCGCTTCATGGAGCGCCGGTTCGGCGTCCACGAGCCGAACATCTCGCCCTGGCGGCGGGCGATCTGCGGCGACCTCACCTCGGCCTTCGATTTCGCCAAGACGGACAACAACCCAGGCACGTTGCCCGACACGTCGGCGTACGAGCCGCCGGACCGTGACGTCCACCCGAGCTACGTGCCGAAGCCCCCGGCGGTCGGCACCATGCCGGTGCAGGAGGCCGGCGCACGGCGTACCAGGCCGTTGCCTTATGCACCGTACGTCGACGGCGCCGCGGTTGCCGGGAAGTACCAGCTGACGCTTGCCTCTGGCAACGATGCGGGTGCCCAGTTCCTGATCACGTCCGCGAACCGGACGGACGGCCCGTGGACCTACACCACCGAGGCCGGTAAGACGATCGCCGACACCTGGAACACCGTGTACTCCGGTGGCGTCACCGACTTGACGGTGCACGGCCCGAACGGCTTCCTCCGCACATTCAAGAGCAAGCCCGACACCGGCCTGGAGGTCACCGCCCGCCACAACGGCACCACCGGCGACCTCGACTTCACCCTCACCAACTCCTCCGCCGCCGACGTCATCTTCACCCTGACCAACTCGTACGACGGCCGCCCCAAGCGCTTGAAGGTCCTCAAGGGGCGCACCTCCCAGTACAAACTCAACATCCACCACAGCAAGCAGTGGTACGACGTATCGGTCCTAGCCGACACTGAGACCGCCTTCCTGCGGCGCTTCGCAGGCTACGTAGAAACCGGCGAAGCGGGCGTCAGCGATCCCGCCATCATCACCGCATAACCCTCGTTGGACGGTCCTGCCCCGGTCCACTCCGGGGCAGGACCCTACCGGCGCCTTCCCCCACCCGTACTCGCGTCTCGTCCCACCGCCTTGAGCCCCCCAAACCCGTTGGCGGCTGGCCGTGTGGGGTGAGCGACTCGGATGGCGTTGGTGGGGCTGGCGCATCGGCCCACCCGTACTCGCGTTGCGTACGGGCGTTTTGAGCCCACCCGAACCACGCGCGACCAAGCGGGTGGAGCGAGGGACTCGTCTGGCATTGGTCGGCCGGCGCATTCCCCCATCCGTACTCGCGTTGCGTCCCACCGTCTTGAGTCCGCCCGAACCACATCCGGTCGATCGCGTGGGGTGAGCGACTCGGATGGCGTCGGTGGGGATGGCGCATCGGCCCACCCGTACTCGCGTTGCGTCCCACCGTTTTGAGCCCGCCCAAACTGATGGCTGCCGGCCGCATGGAGCTGACCGACCCGTCTGGCGTCAGTTCGGGCGACGCATCGGCCCACCTGTCCTCGCGTTGCGCACCAGCGTCTTGAGCCCACCCGAACCCGTCGGGCGGGCCAGCCGTGTGGGGTGAGCGACCCGTCTTGCATTGGTCGGGTCGGCGCATGGCCCCACCCGTACTCGCGTTGCGTCCCAGCGCCTTGAGCCCACCCGAACCCGTCTGCGGCTGGCCGTGTGGGGTGAGCGACTCGGCTGGCATTGGTCGTGCCGGCATCATGCCTCACCGGTGCCAGGCTGTCGGGTGCGTGGGTGACTGCCCCGGCTGGCGGATCCGAGATGCCGCAGTTCCGCCGCACCTGTCTTGCGAGTGATTGCGCTGCCCTGCGCTGCCCAGGACCACTACTCCGGCGTGACCCGCATGGCCGCCGGTCCGGCGCCTGAGCATCCGCCCGAGCTACGTCGGCTTCGGCCCCGGCCGAGGTTGCGTGTAGCTTCACGAGGTGGTGCGCAGGCGGGCGGTGCATGCAGCAGATGCGGGGTGAGCGCTCAGGGTGCACCTGGAGGATCGAAGGAGGCGACGCCGTTGGTATCGGCCGAGGCCGATGAGACATAGCGCCACGAGGCCAACTCGCAGGCGGGCGTGGGCAACGCCGACCGATGGGTCGCTGTGGATCGGCTGGGTCGGTGCCGTCAGCATCTGGCCGAGGCCGAGGTGGCGCGTAGAGCGCCACGAGGCTTGTGCTAGCTGGCCCGCGAGGGTGGGCAAGGCCGACCGATGGGTTGCTGTGGATCGGCGGGGTCGGTGCCGTCAGCATCTGGTCGAGGCCGAGGTGGCGCCCAGCGCCACGAGGCTGTACACGCGGGCGGCGTGGTGCAGACGAGAAGCCGCCCCTAGGTTGCAGTGCTTCGGCGGAGCAGGTGCCATCAGCATCAAGCTGAAGCCGAGGTGGCGCGTAGAGCGCCACGAGGCTTGTACTAGCTGATCCGCGAGGGTGGGCAACGCCGACCGATGGGTTGCAGTGCTTCAGCGGAGTCGGCGCCATCAGCATCAACCTGAGGCCGGGGTGGCGCGTAGAGCGCCACGAGGCTTGTGCTAGCTGGCCCGCGAGGGTGGGCAAGGCCGACCGATGGGTTGCTGTGGATCGGCGGGGTCGGTGCTGTCAGCATCTGGTCGAGGCCGAGGTGGTGCCCAGCGCCACGAGGCTGTACCCGCGGGCGGTTGTGCGGGAAGCAGCCGCGCTTGGGTTGCAGGGGTTGGCGCGTCAGCATCCAGCCTGGCCGAGGTGGCGCGTAGGGCCACGAGGCTGTACTTGGTTAGTGGGTTAGGTGGGGGGCTAGGTCGTGGCGGGAGTGGATTTCTAGTTTTCTCATGGCGTGGGAGAGGTGGTCTTCGACCGTGCTTACCGAGAGGGTGAGGGTGGCGGCTATGCGGGTGTTGCTCAGGCCTTCGGCTGCTAGGCGGGCTACCTCCAGCTCTCTTGGGGAGAGGGCGTTGCCGTAGCCTCGGCGGCCTCGTTTGGGGGTGATGGGGACGCCTGCGTTGCGGAGGGCTTCTCGGCAGCGGCGGGCGTCGGCTCTCGCGCTCATGGCTTCGTACAGGTTTGCTACGGAGATCAGGTCGGCGGGCTGGTCGTGAGCTAGGAGAAGGAGGCCGCGGGCTTCCAGGGCGATGCATTCGTCGTAGTGGCGGCCGATTGCGCGGTATTGGTCGGCGGCGGTGGTGAAGAGGTCTGCTGATTGTTCCGAGACGGCGCGGACGAAGGTAGCGGCGGCGGTTGCGGCCGGGGCGTCGCGGTCGTTCATGCCGGCGGCGAACTTCGCTACCAGGTCATGGGTGGGGGCGCAGGTCATCAGGTCGGCGGCCCAGGACCAGCCGTCCTTGCGGACTACGACGGCGATGCAGTCCTCCAACGGGACGCCGGTATGGCGGTGGAGGGCCGCGAGGGCAGCCGCATGTAGGGGCCAGGGGCCGCCGTGAGCGGTTGCAGCGACGACTGACTCGAGTAGCTGTCTGCCGCCGGCGAGGTCGCCTTGGGCTAGATGGAGACGGCCGTCGACCAGGTCCAGCTCGGCACGGACGAAGGGCAGGTTCGTTGTTTCCGAGCGAGCCCGGGCCACGCGGTCGGCGAGGCCGGTCCAGTTGCCGGCGGCGAAGTCGAGACGGGCCCGGATGGCGGCGATTGCTGTTCTGGTGAAGGGGGTTTCGGTTTCCGCGGCGCGGTCGAGCAACGCCGTACTGCGTCGGTCGTGCCCCAACCACGCCAACAGGCTCGCGACCTCGACACCTGAGGCCTCGTCGAGCTCGCCGAGTGCCAAATGAAAGCGAGCTTGATTCCGCCGTACTGCGAGTTGCGCCTCCCCCTCCGAATACTCGCCGACCAACAGCAACGCACGCTCCAACCAGCCACGCTGCTCCCCCACAGCCTCAGGACCCGCAGTCGGCACCGCCAACGCCGACAGCGCCCAAGCAGCCGACTCCGGATCAGAACCAAGCTCGCTGACCGCCGCCGCCAGCTCCCGCCGCCCAGCACAAACCGAGCCCGCCTGCTCCTGCAGCAACAACCCCAGCGCCAACCGCAACCGTCCACGACCAGCGCTAGCCACAGTGGAAGAATCCAGTACCCCCCTCATCACAGCAACAGCAGCCGAGAGCTCCCCGGTAGGCGACGCAGCCTGCCCGAGCTTGACCGCCAACCGTGCACGGTCCGCCCAAGTCAGCGCCTCACTCCCAAGCATCTCCATCAGCTGGCCAACAGCCGCAGCATGATCGCCCCGACCCGCGGCATGCTCCGCAGCGAGTTCGGAATGAATCATCCAGTCACCAAGAGACCCACCAAGCCGAGAGTGCGAGGCGATCTCAGCATGATCCGGCGGCTCGAGACCAGCCAGCGCACCGGCAGCCCGCCGATGCAGACGCCGTACTTCGTCCGGCGGGATCGTCTCGTAGATCGCCCGCCGAGCGAGCGCGTGGCGCAGGTCGTACAAGCCGGGCTTCGGTTCACCGAGCAGCCCACGCGCAAGACCGGTATCCATCGCCGACGTCAGCTGATAGCCGGAGACCTCAGCAACAACGCCCAGGATCGCCTCCGACACAGGCGCATCGAGCACCGCGGCCGCGCGGATCACCGACCGGCAGAAGTCCGGAACCTGCTGCAGCCGGATGGTCAGCGACGCCCGCAACGCAACCGGCGCCGGCTTCGAAGCCAAGGCCTGGATCAACGCATCGCCCTTGCCCAACGTCTCACCCCGAAGCAACTCCTCGACGACGAACGGCAGCCCACCAGTCCGCTTGACCAGTTCCTCGATCAATGCCAACGGCAACGACTTCACCCCGAGCACCTCGGCAGCCAGCCCTTGTACGCCGGCCGCCGACAACGGACCGACCCGTACTTCGCTCGCCCGCGCCCCCACCGGAACGCAACCAGCCAAAGCCGTGATCTCGGCCGCCTGCAAGGCATCCTCCGGACGATAAGTACCGATCAGCACGAACTCCCGCGGCAACCGCCCCGCGAGAAACCGCAACAACTGCAGCGTCCCCGGATCCGCCCACTGCAGATCCTCAACCACCAGAACCGTCGGCCCACCCCCCGACAACTGCTCCACCACCGAACTGAAGACCGCGTGCCGCGTACCGGAGCGCAGTACCGGCTCCCCCATCGCCTCGATCACCGGAGCCAACGGGACCTGCTCCTCCACCGGCCGGCACTGTCCCATCAGCCACCGAGCCGGATGGGATCCCTGTACCTCCGCGACCAACCGGCTCTTCCCGACGCCGGCCTCCCCGACCACCAACACCAGCCCCGGAACGGCACGCACCGCAGTACGCAAGGCACGGAGCTCGTGCTCCCTCCCCACCAGCTTCACGAGCTCACCGGTGCATTCGGCGTTGGGCGGCCATGGTGGCGCCGCCAGTCAGAACGACCAGCAGCGTGGCCAGGGACCAGCGGCGGAGGACCTGGACCGTGCGGTCGGACGGAGGTGGAGTGGCCGCCTTCTGCGGAGCGATGGTGATCTCCGAAGGAGTCGGCCGAATCGGCCGAGGCGTCGGCGTGGGCGTTGAAGTAGGGGTGGGCGGAGGCGGAGGCGGCAGATCAGCCACCGGGGCAGGCGTCGGAGTAGGCGTGGGTGTGGGTTTCGGAGTCGGCGTAGGCCGCACCACAGGAGGCGGAGCGGGAGGCGGCGTAGGTCTAGGCGTGGGAGTAGGCGTAGGTGTGGGAGTGGGACTCGGACTGGGCTTAGGAGTAGGCGTAGGCGTAGGCCGCGGCGTCGGAGTAGGCGATGGCAGAGGAGGCGGCGGAGGTGCGGCGTACAGACACCCAGCGGCATCAGACCCGACAGCGGCAGGCAAAGAAGCAAGCACGCTCGAAGCCCCGTCCAGCCCTACGCGATAGAGCTGACTGCGAAACCCGTACCCCGTGCGCACGGCGTACAGAACCCCACCCGACATGACCACCGAGCTGTACGAATCCCGCCCCGGAATCCCCCGCACGGTAGCGACGACCTTCACCTTCCCCCGCTCAGGATCCAGACTCACCACCCGAGCCTTCGGCCCGGACGTCGAGATCCCGTAAAGCAACCCATCCGAAGGATTCACCGCGAAGTCGTCCACCGACAACGCCGGCAGCACCGACGACAGATGCACCACCCGGACCACCGACCTGAACGACGGACTCCCCGGATCGATGTCCATCGTGTACAGCCGATGCCCGTCGCGCAGGTACAGCCGCGACCCCGCCACCGCCCCGGCAGTCGGGTCGGCGACCCCACCGACACCGACCCTCACCTGACCGAGATCGGTGACGGCGCCGCGGCGATCGACGGTCACCAGGTGCGGCCGTCGACGCAACCACCCCGACTTGTCCCGGGTCACGATCCCGTAGACCAGGTCCTGTCCTTTCGAGTACCCGGCCGCGTTGATCTGGTAGTCGAGCCGCCCGAGGTCGGTACTCCGACCAGACGGCAACTCCACCAACGCCAGCCGCGACAAAGCGGCGTACCCCGGCGTCTGGAACTGCAGCATCGAGCAATCGGCCGCAGCCTCCGACGATCCCGCTACCAGCACGGTGGTCAGGCAAGCGAGGACGAAGGCACCCACGCCCGCCGACGCACGCAGTACGGGGCGTACGCCGGCGAGCGGGGCAATCAAGGGACGGACCATCGTCATCCGCCGTGACTCAGCCTGGCCAGGGCGGAGATGAACGCGTCCGGCCCCACACTCGCGCCACCGCTGAACGGGTTCTGCAGCTGGTAGATCGCGAACAGCAGCAGCCCGATCGCGCCGGACAGCATCGACACGATGATCGCGTACGAGTACAGCCCCGGCCCGCCGAACATGAACATCAGCGCGACCGACATCACGCTGCCGACCATGATCGCGAACCAGACGACCGAGCTGACCCCGCTGCCCGCCGAGTTCAGCCGCACCTGCCTTGCCTGGTAGACGTTCCAGACCTGTGCCGCCGCGTCGACCCGGCTGTTCTCCTGCCGCTCGGTCGTCGTCTTCGCTTGCTCGACGATCGTCTGCAGGTTGGTCAGCACCGTCCACCCCTCGGCGCTGACCGGCCGGCCCGCCTGCATGTCCGGCCACTCCTGCTCGGACACGACGGTCGCGTACGAATGAGTCAGTTGCTGGACCTTGGCCCGATCCGCCGGAGCGAGCGACTCACTCGCCCACTGCACCGCGACGAGCGCGTTCGCTTCCTGGTACGTCGTGTCCTGCGCCTTGTCCGTCGCGTCGAACAACGAGATCAGCACGAACGCCGCGATCACCACGTTCACCCCACCGACGACCGTGAAGACCTGGCCGGCCACCTCGTTGTTCGCCTCGCGTCCCTCCCGTTGCCGGGCCCGGCGCAGGACGATCGCCAGCACGGCGGTCACCACCATCGTCCCGACCACCCAGAACAGACCGCTCACCAAAAGACTCATGCGTCGTCCTCACTGCGTACCGGCCACTCGTGGCTCATCGCCTCCTCGAGCAGCGCCTCGACGATCTGGCTCTCCGGGACGGTCCGGACGATCTCCCCCTTCACGAAGATCTGGCCCTTGCCGTTGCCCGACGACACCCCGAGATCTGCTTCCCGCGCCTCGCCGGGTCCGTTGACGACGCAGCCCATCACGGCCACCCGGAGCGGTACCGGGAAGCCTTCGAACGCGGCCGTCACCTGCTCGGCCAGCTTGTAGACGTCCACCTGCGCGCGACCGCAGGACGGGCAGGAGACGATCTCCAGCCGGCGCGGTCGCAAGCCGAGCGACTCGAGGATGCCGATGCCGACCTTCACCTCTTCGACCGGCGGCGCCGACAGCGAGACCCGGATCGTGTCGCCGATTCCTTCCGCCAGCAGTACGCCGAACGCCACGGCGGACTTGATCGTCCCCTGGAACAGCGGTCCTGCCTCGGTCACTCCGAGGTGCAACGGGTAGTCACATTTGCCCGCCAGCTCGCGATAGGCGGCGACCATCACCCGCGGATCGTGGTGCTTCACCGAGATCTTCAGGTCGGTGAACCCGTGCTCCTCGAACAGCGAGCACTCCCACAACGCCGACTCCACCAGCGCTGCCGGAGTAGCTTTCCCGTACTTCGCCAGCAGCCGCTGGTCCAGCGACCCCGCATTGACCCCGATCCGGATCGGCACCCCCGCCGCCGACGCCGCCTGTGCGATCTCCCGCACCTGGTCGTCGAACTTGCGGATGTTGCCCGGATTCACCCGTACCGCCGCACACCCCGCGTCGATCGCCGCGAACACGTACCCAGGCTGGAAATGAATGTCCGCCACCACCGGAATCCCCGACTTGGCAGCAATCTCCGGCAACGCATCCGCATCGTCCTGCGAAGGCACCGCCACCCGAACGATCTGACACCCCGCCGCCGTCAACTCGGCAATCTGCCGCAACGTCGCCTCGACATCGGAGGTCGGCGTCGTAGTCATCGACTGCACCGAGACGGGTGCGCCGCCGCCAACCGCAACGCTGCCAACAGCCAGCGCGCGCGAAGCGCGCCGCTGCGCGGCGGGTGGCGAGCCCGGCGCGGCGATTGCCGCGCCCGGCATGCTCGGCATGCCGAGCGTGACTACCGAGCCGGCCCGCCCGAGCGGCGCCGCCGTGACCCGCCGCGCCGCCGGATCAGCAGCGGGGTCGACGGCGGTCATGAGTTCCTCACCGTGGACGGGAGGGTGAAGTGGATTGTTTCCTGGGTGATTTCTCGTTCGACGACCTCGACCGGGCCGAACTCGCGGAGCCAGTCGATGACGCCGGCGACGAGGCGTGGTGGTGCGGAGGCGCCGGCGGTGAGTCCGATGACGCGCACCCCGGCGAGCCAGTCGACTTCGACTCCCGACGCGTCGTCGATCAGGTACGCCGGGGTGCCGTGCTTGTGCGCCAGCTCCACCAGCCGGCGCGAATTGGACGAATTGGTGGACCCGACCACCAGCACCAGGTCCGACTCCTCCGCGATCGCGGCCAGCGCCTCCTGCCGATTCGTCGTCGCATAGCAGATGTCGGCCTCCGCGGGTCCCTTGAGACCCCGGAACTTGTTGCGCAAGGCATCCAGGATCGCCGTCGTCTCGTCCACCGCCAGCGTCGTCTGGGTCAGGTAGGAGACCCGCGAAGGATCCTCCACCTCCAGCCGGGCAACGTCCTCGACCGTCTCGACCAGCACTGTCCGGTCGAGCGCCTCCCCCATCGTCCCCTCGACCTCTTCGTGCCCCGCATGACCAATCAGGATCACCGTGTCCCCACGAGCGGCGTACCGGCGTGCTTCGGCATGCACCTTCGTGACCAACGGGCAGGTCGCATCGATGACATCAAGCCCCCGACGGTCCGCCTCACTGCGGACCGCCGGGGACACTCCATGGGCCGAGAAGACGACGGTCGCGCCGTCCGGTACGGCGTCCAGCTCGTCGACGAAGACCGCGCCCCGGCTCTCCAGTTCAGCGACGACGTGGGTGTTGTGCACGATCTGCTTGCGCACGTAGACCGGATGACTGCGCCGGTCGAGCAACTGCTCGACCACTTCGATGGCCCGCTCGACACCGGCGCAGAACGAGCGCGGCGAAGCCAGCAGGATGGTGCGTGTCGTCACGATTCCCCCCTTCGAAAAGACCACGGCTGTAGGGCAAGGTCAGCGATCGCGGCGCGTGGCCAATCTGGCCAGTTGTTCCAGCTCACCGGCAGCCGGCTCGAGTGCCCGAGCCGAGGCCAGTTCGCCCAACGAGTCGGTCAGCAGAGCGTCGGCCTGGAGCTGGCTCTGCTCCCGTGCTCCGGTTGCCTCGATCAGGTCCGCCGCGCGCGCCAGCTCGTCGTCGGACAGTTCGTTCTTGCGGTGGTACAGAACCGCCAACTCCCGACCGGCCTCGGTCTCCGAGGTCAGCGCCGCGATCGCAGGCAGCGACTTCTTCCGCCGGCGCAGATCCGAATGCACCGGCTTGCCCGTGACCTTGGGGTCCCCCCAGATCCCCAACAGGTCATCGACGTACTGATACGCGAGCCCGAGATCCTCTCCGTACAACCGCAGGTGATCGACCTGCTCCGTCCGACCGCCACCGAAGAGCGCGCCGAGGGCCGTCGAACACCCGAGCAGCGCACCCGTCTTGAGCTGAGCCATCCGCACGCACTCCGACAGCACCACGTCATCGCGAGTCTCGAAGTGCGAGTCCGACAGCTGCCCATCGACCAGCTCCTGAACCGCAGCACCCAGCATCCGGGCCGCTTCGTCCGCACGCGAGTTGCCGCTGTCCACCAGTACGTCGAACGCCAGGCTGAGCAACGCGTCACCAGCGAGGATCGCCGGCCCGAGCCCGAACACCGACCAGGCCGTCGCCCGGTGCCGCCGGGTCAGGTCGCAGTCCATCACATCGTCGTGCAGCAGTGAGAAGTTGTGGACCAGCTCGACCGCTACCGCAGCTGGAACCGCAGCTTCCGCAGTACCGCCAACGGCCTGAGAAGCCAGGAGTACCAGCGCGGGGCGGAGTGCCTTGCCGCCGTCAGCGTTGGCTGGAGCTCCCTCCTCGTCCTCCCAGCCGAAGTGGTAGTTGGTGATCCGCTGAGTTGCCAGCGGCATGCTTCCGACCGCGGCGCGAAGTGCGGGCTCGACCTGATCGCGGCTCCAGGCCAGGAGTTGCTGGGCAGACCGGCCGGCACCCGCGGCTTGGCTCGCGTGCTGGAGAGTGGACATGACATGCTCCTCATCCACCGAGTTCGACGTTTTCCAGAACGCCGAGCGCGTCCGGGACGAGCACAGCCACCGAGTAGTAGGTGCTGACCAGGTACGAGCTGATGGCCTTCTCGCTGATCCCCATGAAGCGGGCGTTCAGGCCGGGCTCGACCTCGTCGGGCAGCCCGGTCTGCCGCAGGCCGATGACACCTTCGTCGTCGAGCCCGGTGCGCAGAACCAGTACCGAGGTGGTGTTCGTGCTGGAGATCGGGATCTTGTTGCAGGGCAGCAGCGGTACGCCGCGCCACGCCTGCGCCCGCTTGCCGTCGACCTCGACGGTCTCGGGCATGACGTGCCGTTTCGTGCACTCGCGATCGAACGCCGCGATCGCCCGCGGATGAGCCAGCAGCAGTCGCGGCTTCCGTCGCCGGGTGAGCAGCTCGTCGAAGTCGTCGGGCGTCGGCGGACCGGTCCGGGTGTAGATGCACTGCTGGAAGTCGGCGTTGTGCAGCAGGCCGAAGTCGCGGTTGTTGATCAGCTCGGACTCCTGCCGCTCCCGCAACGCCTCGATGGTCAGCCGAAGCTGCTGCTCGGTCTGGTTCATCGGGTTGTTGTAGAGGTCCGCGACCCTCGTCTGCACCCGCAGGATCGTCTGCGCGACGGAGAGTTCGTACTCCCGCGGAGCTGGGTCGTAGTCCACGAACGTGCCGGGCAGATCGTCCTCGCCGGCGTGCCCGGAGGCAAGCTCGATCGCGGCCTCACCGTTCTTGTTCTGTGCCCGCTTCGGCCGCTGCCGGACTTCGTCGAGATGCTGCCGGAGCGACTCGGACTGCTCGACCAGGTTGTTGAAGTCGTTGCGATGAAGCTTCAGTACCGTGCACTGGGTCAACGCCTTCGCGGTGTACTCCCAGAGATTCTCCGGCGGCTCGGTCAGCAGCCCCTCACCGAGATAGTCGCCGTCGGCAACGGTTCCGAGGTCGGTACCGTCGCCGTACTCACCGATCCCGACCTTGCCGACCTTGCCGTGGGCAATCAGTACGACGTCGTCCACCCGGCTGCCGAACTCCGCGATCACATCGCCCGGCTGATACTCGACCTGGTAGAACCGGCCCGCCAGCGCGGTCAGCACATCCTCGTCGGCGAAGTCCCGCAGCGGCGGCAACTCGGTGAGCTCGGCCGGGATCACCCGGATGTCGGCACCGGTGGCCGAGAAGCTCAGCCGTCCGTCGCCGACCGCGAAGCTGGTCCGGCGGTTGACCCGGTAGGCGCCGCCCTGCGTCTCCACCCAGGGCAGCATCTTGAGCAGCCACCGGGGCGAGATGCCCTGCATCTGCGGCGCCGACTTGGTGGTGGTCGCCAGTTGCCTGGCGGCCTCGGTCCCAAGACTCAGCTGCGGCTTGTCCTGATCGATCGCCGTCACGAGACACCGTCCATTCTGCTCGCACCAACGAGGTGCCGTGGTCTGGGGAGTCGAGCCGCGGAGGTACCGAAACCGGTGGCACCGCCGAGAAGCCGGAGTTTCTTGACCGGTTCGCCGGCCCTGGCCAGCAGCGTCGGCTCCTGGTAGCGATCGACGCCGGCATGCCAGACGAGAATTCCGGACATCCAGTTCTGCAGCTCCTCGGCGTACCCGAGCAGCGTGCGCTGGACCTTCTCGTCCAGCCCGAAGTCGGTGAACAGCGTCGGCAGATCGACCGCCACCAGCTGCTCGAACTGCTGCATCCTGGCCGTCATCAGGTCGTTGACCAGGCCGAGCGCCTTGTCCCGGTCGCAGCCGAGGAAGTTCTGCACGACCATGACTGCGTTGTGGAACTCGCCCTCGAACTGGATCTCCTTCTGGTACGAGAAGACGTCGTTCAGCAGGCAGGCGTAATCGGCGGCGGCGTTCTCCATCGCCCGGATCGGCCGGGACCGGTAGATCTCCGGCGGTACCGTCCGCCCGTGACCGATCCGGCACAGGCTCATGGTGAGATCCGAGCCGAAGGTCCGGCGGCGCATCTCGATGTAGTCGACCGGGTCCGGGATCCGGTTCTGGGCCTGGTTCGCCAGCTCCCACAGCCAGCTCTGGGTCATCGTGTCGACGGCTGCCTTGAAGTCCCGCCGATGATCGACAGTCATCGGGCCGGCCGTCCGGACCCAGAGATCGGCGAGGCTCCGTTCCAGCGGTGTCACCGGAGCCGTCGCGGCCGCGCCTTCGATCGGCATCAGGTCGGACAATCGTTTGGTCGTCGCCTTCGCGCCGGCCAGATCGCGGGTCCGCCCGAAGACGATCGGGTAGTAGTCGTCGGCGTACGTCCCCCAGGCCAGCCAGTCCGAGGAAAGGTTCAGCGCCTCCGCCGACGCGTCAGGATGGATTCCCGCCGCGCACAACGGGAGGTCGTTCGCCTCGAGGTAGTCGGCGTCCCAGACGGCGCCGTCGAGCAGGCCCATCTCCGCAGCCCACTCGCGGAGATGGGCCCTCGACTCGTCCAGGTGCGGGCTGCGCTTGGCGGAGTACGGCATATAGAAGCCCGGTAGCGGCGTCGGCCCCACCGGCTGAAACGGGGTGAAGGTGTGGCTTCTGATCCGGTACGGCGCGGTCGCAACGAGCGACTGAAGGATGCGTGCGGCTGACGTGCCAATTCCCGTCGGACCGCCTAGTGCTGCCTTGCCGCCGTTGTTCATGTACCGACTGGATCGCAGATGCCATTCATGACCGCCGGACTGCCAGTCCTGCAGGCCTTTCACGTAGTTCAGTACGTCGAGTTGGCCCTGCGGACCAACTAGGTTCTCGGCCAGCAGCGGCGGGATCTCCGCCACCGCGGTGTTCTCGAACTGGTGCAGCCGCGAGGTGAGGATGTCGTTGACGACCTCGGCCGCCTCTTGCGGACTGCAGCCGAGGAAGCGCTCCACGACGAGGACGCCGTTGTTGACCTCGCCCTCCGTCTCCACCTCGCGCTGGTAGGAGAAGAGGTCGTTGCGCAGATGGACCGCGTCGGAGAACGTGTCGCTGAGCACCTGCATCGCCCGGGTCCCGGCGATCTCGACCGGTACTTCGGCATTGCTGGCGTACTCGACCAGGTTGGCCGACCACGGCGCCCCGCCGACCTTGCGACGCATCTCGACGTACTCGATCGGGTTGGCGACGCGGCCGGCGCTGATGTTGGTGAGTTCCCAGAGCGACTCGGCCAGCAGGGCTTCCGTAGTACCGATGAATCGTTGCCGCCAGCCCGGTGACATCGACGGGACCGTGCGGTTCCACAGGTCGACCAGCCCGCGTTCCACGGGGTTCTCCGGGGTCTGCGTGATCGGGCCCTCCACCGGCATGAACAACGGCAGCCGGTCGAGATAGGCCTTCGCGCCGGCCATGTCCTGGGTCTTCTTGTAGAGCTCGAGGAAGTGGTCGTCGAAGTAGAAGACCCAGACGTACCAGTCCGTCACCAGGTCCAGCGCCGGACCGGTCGCGTCGGGATGGGTGTACGCGCACAGCAACGCGTAGTCGTGCGAGTCGAAGTCGCGCTCGTCCCAGATCGCCTTGCCTGCTTGCGGAACGTCGATCATGTCGAACTCGTAGGCCCAGGCCTTGCTGTGCGCCCGGGCTCCCTCCAGGTGTGGATTGATCCTGGCCGGGTAGGGCACATAGAAGTCGGGCAGCTGGTAGGGCTGCGCCATGGTTCAGCCTTCCCGGCCGATCTCGACGCCCTCGAGGATGCCGAGCGCGTCGGGGACCAGAACGGCCGTGGAGTAGTAGGCGCTGACCAGGTAGTTGATGATCGCCTTCTCGGTGATGTTCATGAAGCGCACGGACAGCCCCGGCTCGTACTCGTCCGGCAGACCGGTCTGGTGCAGGCCGATGACGCCTTGGCTGTCCTCCCCCGTGCGCATCAACATGATCGAGCTGGTCCTGGTGTCGCTGATCCCGAGCTTGTTGCACGGGAAGATCGGTACGCCGCGCCAGGCGGGCAGCCGGTGACCGCCGACGTCGATGCTGTCCGGGTAGATGCCGGCCTTGGTGCACTCCCGGCCGAACGCGGCGATCGAGCGTGGGTGCGCCAGGAAGAAGGCCGGCTCCTTCCAGACCAGGCTGAGCAGCTCGTCCAGGTCGCCCGGCGTCGGCGGGCCGCTGCGGGTCGGGATCCGCATGCTCAGGTCCGCGTTGTGCAGCAGGCCGAAGTCGCGGTTGTTGATCATCTCGTGCTCTTGCCGCTCACGCAGCGCCTCGATGGTCAGCCGCAACTGCTGCTCGGTCTGGTCCATCGGATGGTTGTAGAGATCCGCGACCCGGGTGTGCACCCGCAGGACGGTCTGGGCGACGCTCAGCTCGTACTCGCGCGGAGTCGTCTCGTAGTCGACGTACGTACCGGGCAGGTCGGCCTCGCCCGCGTGGCCGGCCGCCATCTCGATCGCCGCCTCACCGAACTCGTTCTTGGCGCGCTCGGGGCTGTTGCGGAACTGCTCGATGTGCTGGCGCAGGCTGTCGGCCTGGCCGACGAGTTCCTCGAAGGCGTCCTGCGTGAGGGTGAGCAGCGTGCACGGGGTGATCGCCTTGATGGTGAATTCCCAGAAGTCGTCCGACTCCAGGATCGCTCGGTAGGTGAAGTGGTCGCCATCGATCAGCGTCTCCAGCACCGCTTCGTCGCCGTACTGGCCGACGCCGATCTTGTTCACCTTGCCGTGCGCGATCAGGCAGATCTGGTCGGCCGGGCGGCCGCGCTCGACGATCACGTCGCCGGGCTGGAACTCCTGCTGCACAAAGCGATCCGCGAGCGCGGACAGTACCTCGACGTCGTCGTAGCTGCGCAGTAGCGCGAGCTCGCACAGCTCCTGCGGGATCACCCGGACCTCGGCGCCGTTGGTCGTGAAGGTGACCCGGCCGTCGCCGACGGCGTAGCTGAGCCGCCGGTTCACCCGGTAGGCACCACCCTTGGCCTCGACCCAGGGCAGCAGCTTCAGCAGCCAACGCGAGGTGATGCCCTGCATCTGCGGCTCGGACTTGGTCGTCGTCGCCAGGTTGCGCGCTGCCGCGGTCCCCAGGCTCAGCTGGGACTTCTGCCCATTGGCATTGACGTCCGACGAGGCCGGCTCGGTCAAAGTCACACTACCCACCACCATTCGTTCGCGGTTCGTTGTGGCCCGGTTTTCGGGCAGGGGAAACCTGCCGGCGGGTGGACCGGCGCAGGCTCGGGCACAGGTGCGCACAACGCACCCGTTCGATGGATTGTTGGATTCAGCTCAGCGCCGAAAGAACTCGGCGCTGCGTCGGCTCGGCCGACAGCCCACCAAGGAGCTCCAGTCGGACCACAGACTGCCGGCGCCCAGTTCGCCCTGTGTCCCCACCGTCTCGACCGCTACGTGACAAACGGTAACCGAGCCCTCACCGCACCCGTCAAGATGAGCACACCTGCAAGTTTTTCCAAACCTTCCAAAACCCCGAAACAATCGCCTCCACACCCCGAGGAAACATCGTTTCCCCCCGATCCGCTTGCCTGAAGCAACCGCCCCCGATGCCATCGGCAACCTCTCGCCATGAACGGTTATGGAATCGATACCACCATTTGTCCTGACATCAAACAAACGCTCCACTTGCCCCGGCCCGCAAGTGGTGGGCTCGGACAGCTAGATGATCGGGGTGGCCTCGGTGGCGGTGTCGGTGGGTGGGGTGGCGGTGGACTCGTCGACGGTGATGCGGGTGGTCCAGCGGGCGTCGGGGTCGGGTTGCGGGATGGAGTCGAGCAGGAGGCGGGTGTAGGGGTGGGTCGGGGTGTGCATGACCTCGGTGACCGGGCCGCGCTCGACGATCTCGCCCTTGTTGATGACCATCACCTGGCCGCCCAGGTAGTACACGGTGGAGAGGTCGTGGGTGATGAACAGCGTCGTCATGCCGTGGGCGCGCTGGAAGTCGAGCAGGATGTCCAGGAACATCTTGCGGATCTGGGCGTCGAGCATGGAGACCGGCTCGTCGGCGATCACGAAGGCCGGGCGGAGCATGTGGATGCGGGCCAGCATGATCCGTTGCCGCTGACCGCCGGAGAGCTGGTGCGGGTAGCGGCCCAGCACCCGGTCGGGGTCGAGGCTGACCGCACGGAGCGACTCCTCGATCAGGGCGAGGCCGGCTTCGCGGGTCGTGGCGAGGGAGAACTTCTTCACCGCTTTCCAGAGCACCCGGTCGACCCGGTAGAACGGGTTGAAGATCGAGTACGGATCCTGGAACACGGGTTGCACGTTGCGGCGGTAGTCGTCGTACTCGCTGCGGCTGAGCTTGAAGATGTCCTTGCCGCCGTACGTGATCGTGCCGTCGGTCGGCCTCTGCAGGCCGAGGATGTTGCGGGCGATCGTGCTCTTCCCGCTGCCGCTCTGGCCGACCAGGCTGACCACCTGCGGCGGGTGCGCGTCGAGCCGGAAGCTCGCGTCCGCGACCGCGGTCAGGTAGCCGTCCGGCGTACCGCGCGCATGGAACCGCTGCTGTACGCCGCGCAGCTCGATCACCTTGTCGGTCGTCATGACGCCCTCCGTCCGAGCCGCGGGATCGACTCGATCAGCTGCCGGGTGTACTCGTGCTGCGGGTCCTTGAAGACCTGGTGGACGCCGCCGACCTCGACCAGCCGGCCTTCGTACATCACCGCGACCCGGTCGACCAGCTGGGCGTGGACTCCCATGTCGTGCGAGATCACCATCAGCGTCACGCCGAAGTCGCGGCGCAGGTCGGCGAGGCTCTGCAGGATCACCCGCTGGATCGTCACGTCCAGCGCGGTGGTCGGTTCGTCGGCGATCACCAGGTCGGGTTCGAGGGCGACGCAGATCGCCATCAGCACGCGCTGCTTCATTCCGCCGGACAGTTCGTGCGGGTACATCCGGGCGACCCGTGGCTCCAGCCCGACCTGCTCGAGCAGGCGGCCGATCAGCTCGGTGAGTCCTTCCTTGCGGCCGGGCGCGTGCTCGAGGATGACGTCCTTGAACTGGTCCTCGACGCGCATGACCGGGTTGAGCGAGCTCTGCGAGCCCTGTGGCAGATAGGAGAGCGCGCTCCAGCGCAGTACCCGGAGCTCCTCGCCTTCGACCTTCATCAGGTCGACCGGCGAGCCGCCCTTGCGGTGGAAGATCGCCGAGCCGGCCGTCACCTTGCCCGGTGGTTTGAGCAGTCGCAGCAGGGCGACCGCAAGGGTCGACTTGCCGCTGCCGGACTCCCCCGCGATCCCGAGGATCTCGCCGCGCCGGACCGACAGGTCGAGGTCCTGCACGGCCTTCACGTCGCCGCGGTTGGTCGAGTAGACGACCTCGAGGCCTTTCACCTCCAGTACGGTCTCCTCACTCACCGGCCACTCCTCTCAGCCGTGGGTTGTAGACCTCTTCGAGGCCGATGTTGATCATGTTCAGCGCCGCGAACAGCAGCGTCAGCAAGACGATCGGCACCACGAACATCGGCCAGGCGCCGAGCGTCAGCGCGCCGGTGTTGATCGCGTTGAAGATGATCTGGCCGAGATCGATCACGCCGCCGGGCCCGAGCCCGATCACCTCCAGCCCGACCAGCCCGAAGATCGCGCCGAGCGCCGACGAGGCGAAGCCGACCCCGATGAACGGGAGCAGGTTCGGCAGCAGCTCGGTGCCGATGATCTCGAGATCTCTCGCCTTGCTGACCCGGGCCAGATCGACGTACGGACGAGAACGCAGGCTCAGCACCTGGGAGCGGATGGTCTTGGCCGCGAACGGCCAGGAGAAGATCGAGATCATCACCCCGACCTGGAACAGACTCACGTTCTTCGCGTACGCCGAGAGCGCGATCAGCAGCGGGAACGTCGGGATCACCAGCAGGATCCCGGTGAACGTCGAGAGAATGTTGTCGATCCAGCCACCCTTGTAGCCGGCCACGAACGCCACGATCACCCCGACGACCGTCGAGATCACCCCGGCGATCGCGCCGATCTGCAGCGACACCGACAACGCCTTCATCACCATCGCCAGCACGTCCCGGCCGAACTGGTCGGTCCCGAGAACGTGCTCCCCCGATGGCACCAGCCACTTCTCGTAGGCCGCCACCTCGACCGGGTCCTTGCCGCCACCGATCGCGTTCACGATCAGCGGGCTCAGGATCGCCAGCAACGCCATCGCGGCGATGATCACCAGGCCGATCGCCAGCCGCCGGCTGTTGCGGACGGTTCGCAGTACCGCGTGCAGGATTCTCATCTTTATTTCCAATACTTGACGCGCGGATCAAGCAGCGGGAGGAGGAGGTCGAGCAGGAGCACGGCGGTCAGGACGGAGAAGATCGCCATGTCCGTGACGCCGAGGATGGTGTTGAAGTCGAGTTGCTGGATGGCGGTCACCAGAGTGGTGCCGAGGCCCGGGTAGTTGAAGAGCTGTTCGACCAGGACGTTGCCGTTGAAGATGAAGCCCAGGGAGATACCGAAGGCGGTCACCTGGGGCAGGTAGCAGTTGCGCAGGGCGTACCGGGTGAGGATCCGCCAGGGCTTGAGGCCCTTCGCTTCGGCGTACACGAGGTAGTCCTCGCCCAGTACCGGAACCATCAGCATCCGGGTGGACAGGATCCAGCCCATCGCGCCGATCCCGACGATCGACAGACCCGGCAAGAACCCGTACTTGAGCACGCTGCCGATGAAGTCGAGGGAGAAGCCGGGATTGATGTTGGAGTCGTACGCCGAGCGCGCCGGCAGCCAGCCAAGGGTGTAGGCGAAGACGTAGACCAGGATCAGTGCGACGAAGAAGAACGGGACATGGGCCAGCGCGATCGACAGGTTGGTGATGATCGCCGAGCCGGCCTTGCCGCGCCGCCAGCCGGCGATCGCGCCGACCACGATGCCGATCAGCCAGGACAGTACGGCGGAGATGCCGAGCAGACCGATTGTCCAGGGCAACGATCGGAGGATCACGTCCTGGGCGGGCGTCGGGTAGTTGATCAGGGACGGGCCGAGATCGCCGTGCAGGATCAGCTTCTCCATGTACTTCAGGTACTGGGAGAAGATGTTCCCGTCGAGGCCGAACTCGTGCTGGTACCGGGCGATGATCTCGGCGCTGGCCTGCGCGTTGTAGATGTAGTTCTGCTGCAGACTCTGGATCAGCGTGTTGATCGGGTCGCCGGGCATCATCCGGAAGAAGAAGAACGCGATCGTGAGCGCTCCCCACAGCTCGATCAGGTAGAGCCCGAAGCGGCGCAGCGCGTACGCCGCCAGCGGGTGCCGGGACAGCCACGCCCGCGGCCCGGTCCGGGCCGCGGATTCCCTGGGCTTGTCCACGACGACCACCGGCGGCGCCTCAGCGGTCACGCCGGCCCTTTCTGCCCAGTGGCCTTGATCTTGGCGAGCACGAAGGTGAAGTGCGGCCACCAGTTCAGCGGCACCTCGTACAGGTTGTCGTCGGTCGGCCAGTCGGTCCAGAACGCGGTGTTGAAGAACTGCGGGTAGCCGGTCTGGATCACCGGCAGCAGCGGGAGCTTCTGGAAGTAGATCTCCAGCGCCTGCGCGAGCAGCGGCTTCGCCTCCTCGCTGTCCGGATCCATCCCGGCCAGCTTCTTGGAGATCTCGTCGAAGGCCGGATCGCGGAACCGCATCTTGTTCTTGCCGGCCGCGTTCTTGCCGACCGGTTGCGCGTCAGTGCTCTCCCAGTCGGTGTAGAGCTGCTCGGGATCGATCGCGAACCCCGCCCAACTGGAGTCGATGTCGTACTCGCCGCGCTGGAACTTCTCGTCGTGCACGCTGCCGGACAGGCTGCGCAGGGTGCACGGCACGCCGACCTTGGCCAGGTCGGTCTTCAGCACGTTGGCGATCGCGTACTCGTCCTTGTCGACCTGGGCCGGCGTGATGATCTCCAGGTTGACCTCTTTGCCCTTGTACGTCCGCTTGCCGGCCGAGTTCTTCGGGCAGACCTCGTCCAGCAGCGCGGTCGCCTTCTCCAGGCTGTACTCGAACTTGTACTTGTTCGCCAGCTCGTCGTTCTTCCACTTGTCGTTGGTCGGATAGTCGGCCCACGGGTAGACCGCGGCCGGAACCTCGACCTGCCAGACCGACTTGCCGATCTTGTCCCGGTCCAGGCAGTAGTTGATCGCCCAGCGCATCTTCTCCTCGGCCATCACGCCGCGGACCGGGTCGCAGTTCAGCCACAGCA
The DNA here is from genome assembly GCF_039537185.1 of Kribbella ginsengisoli. Taxonomy (NCBI): domain Bacteria; kingdom Bacillati; phylum Actinomycetota; class Actinomycetes; order Propionibacteriales; family Kribbellaceae; genus Kribbella; species Kribbella ginsengisoli. The sequence continues at coordinate 102,646 of NZ_BAABAA010000009.1, forward strand.
CCCGTGGGTTCGGGTCGTGGAACTGCGTCGTCAGCAGGTTCGGGTAGCCGGAGTTGGCGAGCTGTTTGGCGTGCTGGGCGTCGATCGAGCCGACGTCGAACTCGACCCGCTCGAACGCCAGCGACGCCTGGTCGCCCTGCTTCGACATGCTCTGGAAGATCGCGTACTGCGGCTTCACGTCGAGCTTGTCCTTGTTCCAGTAGTTCGGGTCCTTCTCCCAGACGAACATCTTCTGGTTCCGGATCGCCTGCTTCAGCTTGTACGGGCCGGAGCGGACCGGCGGATTGTCCTTGAACTTGGTCGGGTCCTGCGACTTCCAGATGTGCTCGGGCATCAGGTTGACCGGCGCGCCGGCGATCGCCGCGATGAAGTTGTAGTGCAGCCGCGGTGTCGGCTTGAGCAGCTTGACCACCGCGGTGTGGGCGTCGGGGACCTCGACGCTCTTCACGAACTCCTTCAGCTCACCACCGCCGCCGAACAGATCGGGACGGTCCTTCAGCAGCATCACGGTGAACTTGAAGTCGTTGGCGCCCAGCGGCTGGCCGTCGTTCCAGTGCGCCTTGGGATCGAACTTCAGCGTCAGCTCGGTGTGGTCGTCGTTGTACTTGTACTCCGTGGCCAGCCACGGCGTGAGCTTGCCGGTGGCGAAACTGAGGAAGAACAACGGCTCGGTGGCCAGCTCGACGCCGGCGCCGCCCGGTGACCCGTTGGGGATCATCCCGTTGAAGCTGTCGAACACGGTGTACTCGACCTGGCCGACGATCACCGACTGGTCCCGTGGGACCGGGATGTTCGCCTTGCCGATCTGGATCGACTTGGTCGCGGCGGGCTTGTTGCCGGCGGGCTTGTCGGAGTACGAGCCACCGCCGCCGGAACAGGCAGCCAGGAACGTGGCCAGTGCCGCCGCTCCCCCTCCCATCACGGATCGTCGGCTCAGCTGGTGGCGGACGACATCGGCGACGTCTTCGAACTGCGGGCGCGGCGCTTCGTTCACGAGATGGTTCCCTTCGATCCGAGTCCTGACCGGACTCTCCTCACCCGGCACCCAGGCCGGACCGATGTGACGGAAGCCACCTCCGTTTCACTTGCCTCAGGGCGGTTGTGACGGTTGGAAACGTTTCTCGGACTATAAGTAGCGTTGACAACGTTGGCAAGACTTTGCGTGTGGCCGACAGCGGACGACCCGAATGCGCTGATCAGTAGATATATCAACCTCTGACAACGAAAGCGCTGTGCTGATTCAGCATCTGCGTCACCTGCTGGACCAGATAGCAGGACCGCAGAATCGCCACCGCCGGGTCGGCACCGGTCGCGTCGCCGGTGGCCGGGTCCGGGAAGATGGCGAAGCCGGCCTCCCGGGCCGCCCGGTGCCGGCTCGCCAGCTCGGCGAGCACGGCGCTCCCGGCTCCAGCACCGGTCCCCCGCTCCGCTCGCCTGACCAGCCATCCGCGCAGCTCTTCGAGAACGGGCGGCAACCATTCCACCGGTACGTCGTCCGCCGGCGGCCTCACCTTGCGACCGGCCGGCTGCTGCGCAGGCGCGACACCGAAGTGAAGTGGATCGACCGCAATACCAGCGGATCGGCCGGGGTGGATCAGGCTCATCGGCTCGCCGGACAGGCCGTTGCGGGCCGGTCGCAGTTGGGCCGACAGCAGGGTTTCCGGGCCGAGGTCCTCGTCGGTGAGTGCCTCGATCCGGCTGATCGCGTGCGCGTTCTCGGCGGTGTAGGGCAGGACGAGAGTGAGCGTTTCGCCTTGCTCGTCGAGGATTCCCCAGGACAGCGACTGCGAGTTCGGGTCGAAGCGCGGCCGCTGGAAGACGGCGGGGCGTAGTACGAACCAGTCTTCCAACGGCGCCGGTACGTCGAGCAGGCTCCGGGGTTGGCGGGCGAGGTCGGCCCATCGCGTCACCACCGGCAAAGCGGCAGCCAGCGCCTCGCCGGTCAGCGGTACGACGGCTGCCCGGGTCCCCTCCGCGCCCGACAGCCGTCCCGACGAGCTGAGCTTCGCGTCGCTGAGCCGCACCTCGGCGCCGGTGGCGTCGGCCGGCGAGGCCATCCCGTCCCAGTTCGCCACACCCTGGTACCGGCCGCGCGGTTCGAAACCTGGCATCGACTCCGGCCGCGCGTCGGTCCAGGCCACGAAACGGTTCTCGGCCGGCCACCAGAACAGCGCGGTCAGCCCGTGATAGCCAGACGCGGCACGCCATGGATAGGCTCCGAGCCCCAGCAGGTCCATCCGGCGGACCGAGTCATAGCGGCCCCGCGCCTGACCCATGAGCCGCGGCTGCTCCGATCCTTCCATCGCGCACACCAATGCATACGCGAGCGCGGCCTCGTCGAGCAGGCGGTGCTCGTCGGCGCGGGCGGATCGGTCGAGCAGCAGTTCCACGTGATCGGCGATCCTGCTCAGTGCTCGCGCCAACCGGTGGTACTCCGCGCCCTGCGCCCACACAGCAAGTGTTTCGTACCGCTGATGGATCGAAGCCGACGAGTGCGCGATGCCGAGCCGGACCGTGTCCGTCAGCAGTTGCGTGGCCGCCGATCGCAACCGCGCCCGGCTGTCGGTCAACTGGTGTGACGAACGGGCCTGTTCGTCTCGTGGGGCCGGCGGTGGACCTACTCCCGCGAGTCGTTGATACGCGAGCACGACAGCGACCTGGAACCTCTCCGGCGCCGCGAGCTCGGTGTCGGGCATGAGACCGGCCGGCCCGCCGCCCACGTAGCGGTAGGTGACTCGCGGGCTCGACAGCGTCAGGATCACCTGGCGCCCGAGCTCCACCCGGACGGCGGACTCGATCTCATCGACGTACCGCAGGGCCCAGCGATAGCCCGCCTTGCCGGCGTACTCCGTCAACTGCTCGACGGTGATGGCCAGGAGCTCCTGCTCCAGGCCGTCATCGGGCGAGCTGTCGGCTGTTGAGGCCAGCCAGAGTCCGCCGGCGATGATGTGCTGACAGATGCGCCCGCTAGGGCAGTCACATGTTGCCGAGGCCGGGCCACGTTCGTCGAAACGGACCAGCGCTGATCCGACCCGGATCTCCAGTCCTGCCGGGGAATCCGCGACGATCTCCGGTACGCAGGCGGTGAGGTCTTTGCCTGCCCGCCGGAGCAGTCCCCGGTTGGCAAGCGCTGCCCAGGCATCGTCGTCGAACCGGCGGAGTTGAGCGATCAGGTCGCTCTTCAGGCTCACGAGGTCACCTCCACCAGCCAGTTCGCCAGCTCGGCCGGGGTGAGCGCGGCGATCTTCATGTCGTGCTGGGCGAGGCGCTGCGCCAGTGCCCGGTCGTACGACGGGTGCGCGTCGCCGTCGAGCGCGGCCAGGCCGAGCATGGTGACTCGCGCCCCGGCCAGCTCTTCGACCGTCCGGACCAGGTCCGACGGCGAGCCGCCTTCGAAGAAGTCGGTGACGAGCACGAGCACGGTCCGGGCCGGGTTCTCCACCAGCTGGGCGCAGTACTGGACGGCTTTGGCGATGTCCGTGCCGCCACCGAGCTGCACGCTCATCAGCACCTCGACCGGGTCGTCGGCGTACTCGGTGAGGTCGACGATGTCGGTGTCGAAGACGACCAGCCGGATCCGGAACGCGGGCAGACCGGACAGGATTCCGGCCATCACGGCGCTGTGGATCACCGATCCGGCCATGCTGGCGCTCTGGTCGACGCAGACGATGATGTCCCACGGGAGCCGCCGGGTGTTGCGCTCGAAGAACAGCACCCGCTCGAGGATCAGCTTCCCGGTCTCCGGATCGCAGTTCTTCAGGTTGCGGCGAATGGTGCCGACGGCATCGAAGTTCGCGGCGAGCTTCATCGGCGAGTGCCGGTGCAGGCTGCGCCGGCCGGACAGAGCAGGACGCACCTCGGCCTCGAGCCTGCGGCGCAGCTCGTCGACGACCTGCTGGATGATCCGGCGGGCGATCACCAGCACGTCGGGATTGAGCATCCCCTTCAGAGCGAGCAGGGTCTTCAGGAGTTGCTCGTTGGGTTCGAGCCGTTCGAGCGCGCGCGGATCGGTGACCAGCTCGGTCAGGCCGTAGCGGTCGAGGGCGTGCTGCTCGACCCGCTCGGCGGTCTCGCGCGGGAACAGCTCCCGGACCTCACCAAGCCAGTCGACGAGGGTCGGGAGCGAGTCGCCCAGGCCGCCGGAGCGATCCGCGGAGCCGCCGGTCTCCCCGTCCCCGGGACGCACGCCACGGCCGCTGTACTCCCGGCCGTACAGATACTCCAGCGCAGCGTCCATCCGTTCTTCGCTGCTTCCGCCTCTGGGTGAGCCCAATCGCTGGTCGGCGTACCGGCCGAGGACGAGGCGCCAGCGCTCTACCTGGTTCATGTTTGGCTCCAGGCGGCCAGGCCGTCACCGGCAAGCAACATGGCCACCTGGGCAGCGACCTCCAGGTTTCGCTGGACCTCGTGGTCGCTGACATCGCGCTTGATCATCGGGCCGAGATCGGCGCGACCGTGCAGGAGCGCGACGGCCGAAGCGACCCGGTCGGTCTCCATCGGGGTCAGCTCGGCGAAGGCGAGGCGGAGCTCCGGGAGATGCGCGACGAACGTCCGCAGGTCCCAGTCGGCCAGCCTGCGATCGAGGCCGGCCAGCAACTCGTCTTCTTGCCAGGCTGCTTCGCGCGCAGTGGAGAGGAGTCCGGTGAGGAAGCCAACCGCATCGGCCGGGGCGACACCGCCGGCCAGATGTCCGGAGACTTGCTCGACCAGTTGTGCCGACCCGATGCGGCCGGCGGAGTACAGCAGGCCGGTCGCTGCGCCGCGGACGAGTGGTACGCCGTACTCATGCTGGAGGCGGTCGACGAGATCCCAGTAGAGGTCCGCGTCAAGATCGGCGCCCAGACCGGAGCCGAGGAGTTCTCTCAACTGGACAAGGGCTTTCACGATCTCGGTCGCCTCGGCCGCCTGACCGCCTTGCAGCTCGCGGCCGAGATAGATGACCCGCCGGTACGCCGTCCGCAGCAGCGCGGGCAGGTCGTCGATGAAGCGGGCTTCGAGTGGTTCACGGGCTTCCCAGAGCAGGGCGAGACGGGCCGTCGCGGTGGCCGTGTTGGTGAAGGACGCGTCTTCGACGATGGTCGTGTGGACCAGGTCGAGGGCGCTGGGGGTCAGGGTGTGAAGGCCGAGAACACAAGCGTGTGAGAGCAGGACGACCGCGGCGGTGGCGTCGGATCGCCGGCTGGATTCGCGATGGTCCGCGAGGATGCCGGAGAACTTCGCCAGCACGGCCGCCGGGAGGGTCGAGCCGAAAACCGAGGCTTCGACCAGTGCGCCTTCGGTCAGTGGGGACCAGCTGTAGTCCCAGCGCTCGTGGAGGCGGCCGAGACCCGCGCCGCGAACGAAGTCCGGGCCTGCCGTCTTGGTGGCGAAGGGGACGTTCAGCAGGTTCAGACCGTGCAGGAGGCGGCTGGTCCGGCGGTGGGCCGCGCTGCGGTAGATGTCCAGGCTGGTGGTCTGGCGAATGGACGAGTCGACCTTGAGTCGTTGCCGGTGCAGTCGCTCGAAGGTGTCGTTGACCAGGGGTGGCGTACCAGTGCCTGGTGGGAGGGTGCCGATCGCGTCGCCGGTGAGCGTGCGGTTGCAGGCAGCGGTGATGCGTAGACCCTCGACATCGGCGTCGCCTTTGACGAAGCAGCTGGTGACGGCGTCCAGAAGGTCGCTGCGCAGTGGAGCTGGATGGTCGCGCAACTCGGCGAGCCGCAGTGCTTGCTCGAATGCGGCTCCCACCGAGGCGACCGAGAGCGAGAGCTTCTGGTCGACTCGCAGATCGCGGGAGATGTCGAGGAGGGCGGTGAGCAGGGCAGCCGTCCGCGGGTCTTCGTCGTCGGTCTGATCGTCGGTGAGTCGCTCCCACAGATGCTGATGCCAGGCCGGCGAGGTCATGCCGGCGGCGTATCCGTTGAGACGCTCGAGGCGCTGGAACGAGTACCGGATGAGAGCGGCGTCCGCGGTGATGCCCTTGGCCGGGAACTCCGGTCGCGGTGGTGGAGCTTCGAGCAACTCCGGTACGGCGACCGCGTGGAACCCACCCAGCACAACGAGGACCGGGCCGTCGCCGGGTTTGCGCTCGGCCAGGGCCGCCCCGATGTGCCAGACCATCTCCGCTTCACGCGCCGTCGTACCGTCGGCCGCCAGCTCGGCCGCCGAACTGTCCGTCCGGGCCAACGAGCAGTAGGCCGCCATCCGCTCGACGTGTTCGATCGTGCTCGTGGTGCCGGCGTCCGCCTCGAACAGCAGCTCCCAGAGATCCTCGTCATCGCGGCATCCCAGCCGCTCCCCCAGCAACCGGAGCGCCGCGCTGTGCCGGTAGTACCGCTCGTCGAGCAACGACTCAGGCTGCCGCTCATCACCTGGCCGCTCGGCCGCTCGGTGCTCAGCGAGTCTTTGTTCGGCCAGATCGAGGTCGATGAACCGGGCCGGAATCCCTTGTTCCACAGCCCCTCTGAGCGCGACCAGCTCCGGTGAATAGTCGCAGAACGGGTAGTACCCGGCCCATCTGTCCTGCTCCTGTCCAGCCTCTCGGCGCGCGTAACTGTAAACAGCCAACGGCATCCTCGCGTCGGCATGGGTGAGCAACGGCACCAACTCGTCGAAGGCCCGCGGCCCCTCCACCAGCACGACACTTGGCCGCTGCTCCGCCAGTACCCGCCGCACCACCAACGCGCAGGCCGGACTGTGATGCCGCACCGGCAGCACCACCAAATCGTCCGTCACCAACGCGCCTGCCAACCCCCGCACGCCTGCGGAAGTCAGCAACTCACTTGCCCGCGCCAAACCCGGCCCCCCCGCTGCAGTCAGCAACTCCGTCGCCTTCGCGTTGCTCATCGATCGGTCAGCGGTCCAGCTCTTGGCGGGCGCCCAGGACCTGCCGCCAGTGGGGGTTGTGGCGCGAGCGCTCCTTGACGACGACGTCGAAGTAGTGGCGGAGCTTCTTGCCGTCGTCCGGGTTGTCCTTCAGGACCGTTCCGATCAGTTGGCGCGCGATGTGGCCGCCGCCGACCTCACCGCCGTCGAAGTAGTGCGCGTCGAGCGTGGCCGCATAGCCGACCGCGACCGCCTCGGCCGAGGACATCACCGCGCTGGTCCGCTCGACCACGGTGCCCTCCGCCGTCACTCCGTCGCGCAGATCATGGAATGCCGTCACCAGCAGCTCGACGACGTCCTCCTTCATCCGGGTCTGGACCCCGGACCGCTCCAGCAACGCCGCTGTCTGCTCCTTGATCAGGCGTGCCTCGAGCCGCCGGTCCGAGATCGGCCGCACCGTCTCGAAGTTGAACCGGCGCTTCAGCGCACTCGACATCTCGTGCACGCCGCGATCACGCAGGTTCGCGGTCGCCAGCACGTTGAAGCCGTGGCCGGCGAACACCGTCGCCTCGTCACCGGCCAGCTCCGGCACCTGCAGCACCTTGTCCGACAGCAACCCGATCAGCACGTCCTGGATCTCCGGCTGCACTCGGGTGACCTCCTCGAACCGGCAGACCAGCCCCTGCTCGATCGCCTGATACATCGGCCCCTTGACGAGAGCCCGCTGCGAGGGCCCTTCGGCGAGTAGCAGCGCGTAGTTCCACGAGTAGGTGATCTGATCCTCGGTCGTTCCCGAGGTCCCTTGCACGGTGCAGGTCGAGCTCCCGCCGATCGCCGCCGCGAGCAGTTCCGACAGCATCGACTTCGCCGTACCGGGCTCGCCGACCAGAAGCAGGCCGCGGTTGCTCATCAATGTGACCACACAACGGTCGACCAGTGCGTCGTCGCCGTAGAACTTCTTCCGGACGCCGGCCTCCTCGGCGCCCAGGACGAAGCTCCGCACGGCCCGGGGCGACAGCCGCCATCCGGCCGGCCTCGGATGTCTGTCGGCCGCGGCGAGCCGGCCGAGCTCGTCGGCGTACACCAGCTCGGCCGGCGCGCGGAGGATGCGATCAGCGTCCATCAGTACTCACTCTTCTTCTTCCAGTCGGGGTCGAAGCCGGTCCCGTCCGACGCCATCAGCCGCAGGTCGTTGTATGCCTCGGACAGCAACACGGCCGGTACCTGCCCCAGCGGCAGCCGCACGGGCGGACCATCCGGTACCGCCCGGGTGAAGCTGAGCGACTCCAGCGCGACCGTCCGGTTCTCCTCCGGCAGGGTGTTGCCGGTGAAGCTGACGACCGTGGTCAGCCCGAGAGTCGGGAATCGCTTCTCGTACTCGTAGAACCAGCCGGCGTCCTGTGCCTCGCCGCGGGTGTAACCGAGCTTCCCGGCTCTTCCTCGCAAGGCGAACGACTCGAGCAGATGGCCCTCGAAGTCCGGTACGGCGAACTCGGTCGAGGCCTTCGCCGGCAAGACGAACGTCCCCTTGCCGAACTGCTGGAACAACGAGCTGACCTCGTAGTCGACGAGGTGCTGCTGCCAGGCCTTGACGACACCGGGGTCCAGCAGACTGTCGTGCGCGATCGCGATCACCGCGTCCGCGGGCGGTTCGACCTCGTTGTCGTCGACATCAGTGAGTGTCCCGTCGTCCAACGGCCGGAACACGGTCACCTCACCGTCGGCGATCGCCACCCACGCGAGCCGCCCGGTCAGGTACCGGACGACCGGGTGCAGATTGAGGTAGGTCTGCCAGTCGTCCAGCGGCCAGGTCCGTTCCGTGCAGAGCGCTTCGTACAACCGCTGGCTCTGCAGCTGAACGATCGCCTTCAGTTCCTTCTTCGTCAGGGTCAAGGACTTCTTGGCCGCCTTGACCGTCTCCGGGTCCTCCGATTGCCGCGCAGCCGGCAGCGAAGCGATCTTCTTGCCCTCCGGCGAGCGCAGCTCGACGGTGACGTCGGGTCGCAGTACCGCGGTGAAGACCCGCTCGCCGTAGCTGAGCTCGATCACCCCGTCATCGCCGAAACCGGCCGTCGGGATGGTCCGGTCAGCCAGTTCGTTCAAGGACCAGCCCTTGCGCTCGGCCAGCGCCTGGGCCTGCTTGGCCGCCTCCTCCTGGAAGCTCTTGGTCCGGAACCGCGAACCGATCGACAGCATCAACTGGGTCGCGCTGGGATGATCGATCCAGCCGAGCATGGCGATCAACGCCTTGCCCTGCGCGGCCCGCTGGCCGTACCACTCCTTCAGATAGCGAGCCACCGGCTCGGCGGCCCGCTCCCGCGCGCACACCGCGATCAGTGCCAGTAGTCCCTTCGCGCCTGCCACGGACCCGGCCGGTCTGCCCAGATGCCCGGCCAGGTAGTACTCCTCAGCCAGCTCTTCGAGGGTCATGCCGTTCATCGGGTGCCCCGAATACGCCTGCGGGTACTGGGTCATATGGCGATGCAGGCCGGCGGCATCCCGCAGCGCCAGCGCGTGAGCCTCTTCAGGCGTGGCGGTCCGGACGTCCTCGGCCAGCCACGCCTCCAGCAGATACTGACCGAAGACCTCGCGGTCCACCGGATCGAGCATCGAACAGTACTTGCGCAGGATCACGTTGGGCTCAGGTGACCTGGCCTTCACCGCCAGGATCACGAACCAGCGCAGGATGTCGCCCGGAACTGTCTCGCCGGTGTCCGCCCAGCGCACCGCCGGTACCGAATCCCACGGAAGCCAGGTGAGCTCCTTCGGAGTTCCCTTGCCCAACGTCGCCGCGGCGTCCTTCGCCATCGCCTCACGGCTGAGGTACTTCTCCACCGCGAACCCGAAGCTCTCCAGCGCGTCCAGCAGGGCGCCTTTCGGCACGTCGTTCTTCTCCCGCCGCACCGCGGCCTCCAGCGCCGGCACCGCCGTCCGATCCGCCAGCCGGGCCAGCCACTGCGCGGCAGCCACCCGGATCTCTGCCTTGCCGTCCTTGAGGCCGGCCGCTGCTCGTTCGCTGATGCCGGGCACTGCGGCCAGCGCCTGCTGAGCTGGTTCGCGGGCGGTCTTGCGGCTGCCCAGCGCAACAGCGACGAGCGCGTCGACAACGGCCGGCGGCAGCTCCGGCAGCGTGGCCAGCGCTCGGTACGGCGCTTCCTCGTCGTGGTTCCACCTGGTCGGCTCGCAGATCACGTCGGTGACGAGCTTCAGGTTGGACCGGACGAAGGGAGCGACGTCCTCGGCCGCCCAGGATCGCCCGAGCTCACCGTCCCACGAGCTGCAGTAGCTCTCGAAGACCAGCTTCGGTCCGTCGAGGCCGAGCTCGTCCAGGATCGTCGATACCTCCAGCAGGCTCGGCTTGCCGGTCCTCGAGTAGAGGCTGTTGTAGACCCTGGCGGCCAGGCCGCTGAGGGATCGGCTGTGGTCGAGCAGGACGCCGAAGTGATTCAGCATGATGGTGGCGCCGGCCGGCCCCAGCTTGGAGAAGGCGAAACCCTCACCATGCTGCATCGAGTGCCACAAGAGGTCGCCTGACCGCGTTGTCCGCGGCTGGGAGAGGGTCGGTCGTTCGCCGGACCGCAGCTCGTCGAACAGCGAGGTCAAGTCCACGGCGGACGGCAGCTCCGACCTGTCCTGGTTGTGCCCTGGCTGCCAGCTCCGCACCAGTTTCCACTGCTCCTGGAGCGACGCGGCCAGTTCGTCGCTCAACGGCACGGCCCAGTCGATCACCGGCTTCTCGATGGCCGCAACCGGCTGCTCCTCAGCAGCGCTGGACCGGCCCCACTCATCCAGGAGCGCGCTCACCTTGGGCGCCCGGTCTGCCGCAGCCAGCTCGCGCAGCCGTGCACGCAACGCAGGGTCCGCATCAGGCCACAGCAACTGCAGAGCGCGCAGACGTTCGTCCGGTTTTCCTGCGGTCGCGATGCGCTTCAACGGCTCGACCGCGTCGACCCTGCCCAGGAGCGGCGCGGCCTTGGCTCGGAGTTGGCTACTGCTCGAGGTCGCCAGCTCCGCCAGTTCTGTGCTGAATACCAGCAGGTCGTCCGCGCCGACCTCCGCCAGCATCTCCAAGGCCACCAACTGCCGCTCGAGGTCACGAGTGCCCAGGAACGGGCGTAGTGACTCGGCGTGCCGGTTGACTGCGGGGCCGAAGCCGGCCAGGAGTCGTACCTTGTCTCTGTTGCTGCTCCCGCCCCACGGAGCACTGTGGCCGAAGGCAGCCACCAACAGATCCGACGGGTCCGCGCCCGCCGCCTCCAGCATTGCCTCGACCGCCACGTGGTCGAAGGGCAGGGATTCGAGAACCGCGTGTGATGCGCCGCCGCCGATGCTGATCAGGTATCCCAGCAGAGCCTCCGCGAGGGGCGCGCCACCGATGGCGTGGAACGCGAAGTAGTTGGAGTTGCCTGCCCGCTGCACCCCCTCCATCAGCCGTGCCCAGCGAACCAGCACCTCGGGTGGCAGTGTTCTCAGCCCTTGCCAGACCTGCCGGTCGACGTCCTCAACACTCACCTGTGTGCGAGTGCTCCAGAGGCGGAATGCCGCAGGTGCCTCGGCACTGCCGATCACCATCGCCAGAGCGGACTGCGGCTCCCCGGTCAGCACGTAGCTCTCAGCTGCGCCGGAGATGCCGGCCGGACCAGCGTCGAGACGCTTCAGCACCACCTTCAACGCCCCGCGCCACTGCGCCGTCACTCCAGCGCCGGCATCATCCCCCTGACGGCCCAGCAGCCGACCGATCATACTCATTCCCCAGCCTCCCCGATCGTCTTCTCTCAGGCCGGATCGAACCCGGTCCCGGCCGCAGCCATCAGCCGCAGGTCGTTGTATGCCTCCGACAACAACACCGCTGGTACGTCGGCCAGCCGCGGCGTCGACTGCGATCCGCCCTCCCCGGCCTGCCGGAACGACAGCGTCGTCAACGCCACCGTCTTGTCCCGCTCCGGCAACTGGTTACCGGTGAACCCGACGATCGCGGTCAGTCCGAGCGTCGGGAACCGCTTCTCGTAGTCCCAGAACGTGGCGCCGTCCTGCCCCTGCCCGCGCGCGTAGCCGAGCTTGCCGGCCTTGGCCCGCAGGGCGAAAGCCGTCAGCAGATGGCCCCGGAAGTCCGTCACCTCCGCCTGCGCCGACAACTCCTCGGGCAGCACGTAGACCCCCTTGCCGAACTGCTGGAACAGCGGCACCACCTCGTAGTCGGCCAGGTGATCCTGCCAGGCCTTGACCGTGCCTTGGTCCAGCAAGCTGTCGTGCGCGATCGCGATGACCGCATCCGCCGGGAGGTCGACCGCGTTGTCGTCGACGTCGGTCAGCGTGCCGTCGTCGAGCGGCCGGAAGACGGTGACCAGCTCGCCGGCCGTCGCCACCCAGGCGAGTCGCTGGGTCAGGTACCGGACGACCGGATGTCCGTTGAGATAGCGCTGCCAGTCGTCGGCCGGCCAGGTGCGCTGGGTGCACAGCGCTTCGTACAGGCGCTGTCCCTGGAGCTGGACGATCGCCTTCAGCTCCTTACGGGCCTGGGTCAGTGCTTTCTTGGCCGCCTTGACCAGTTCCTCGTCCTCGGACTGTCGCGCCGCCGGCAGCGAGCTGATCTTCTTGCCCTCGGGTGATCGCAGCTCGATCGTGAGGTCAGGCCGCAGTACCGCGGTGAAGACCCGCTCGCCGTAGCTGAGCTCGATCACCCCGTCGTCCTCGAACCCGGCGGCCGGGATCGTCCGGTCGGCCAGCTCCCCGACCGACCAGCCCTTGCGCTCGGCCAGCGCCTGGGCCTGCTTGGCCGCCTCCTCCTGGAAGCTCTTGGTCCGGAACCGCGAACCGATCGACAACATCAGCTGCGTCGCGTTCGGCTCGTCGATCCAGCCGAGCATGGCGATCAACGCCTTGCCCTGCGCGGCCCGCTGGCCGTACCACTGCTTGAGGTACGCTCCGGCCAGGCCGGCCAGCTGCTCTCCGCCACACGCCGCCACCACGGCTAGCAGCCCCTTCGTCCCGACCGCGGAACCACCCGGCTGACGCTGGTAGTGCGGTAGGTACTCCGCGGTCAGCTCGGGCAGGCTCGTCCCACCTTGGTAGGACATCGCGTACCGAGCGGCTTCCTCGGCCAGTTCGAGCGCTCGCTCCGGCGAGTTCGGAGCCAGGTCCTCGGCGATCCAGGCCTCGAACAACCGCAGGCCGAGCGCCTCCCGGTCGGTCACGCCGAACAGCGCGCAGTACTTGCGCAGCATGACGTTCGGCTCCGGCGATTTCGCCTTCACTCCTTGCCCGACCAGCCACTTGATCACCTCGACGGGGACCGGATCGCCGGAATCGGCCCACCGCACGGTCGGCAACGCGTCCCAGCGCAGCCAGTCGAGGCTTTTCGGCAGTGCCTTGGCGGCGAGCGCCTGCTCGACGATCGCCGCGTGTCCGAAGTACTTCTCGATCGGCTGGCCAAGAACCTGCATCGCGTCCAGCAGAGCGCCTTTGGTGACGTCGTGTCTCTCCCGCTGCAGGGCAGCCTCGAGAGCAGGCACGACTGCCGGATCCCCCACCCGCCCCAACCACTGCGCCGCCGCGCTGCGAACGTCCGCCTTGCCGTCTTTCAGCGCGGCCACGATCCGGTCGCTCAGGCCGGGCATCTTGGCCAGAGCCTGCTGGGCCGGCTCGTGATCGGTCGTGCGGCTTCCTACGGCCAGCGCGAACAGCTTGTCGACCACGACGGGCGGCATCGGCGACAACGTCCCCAACGCCTGGTACGCCAGCAGAGGATCGCGTTTGTCCAGATAGGAGTGAACGATCGGTACCCCGGTGAGGACCAGATCCAGGTTGGCCAGGACGAAGGGCGCAACACTCTCGTCCGGCCAGGTCACGCCCATCGGCTCTCCCCACCGCTTGGCCAGCCGGTACTGAGCGAACACCAGCTCCGGACCGTCGAAGCCGATCTCGTCGAGCATCGTCGACACCTCGAGCAAGGTCGGGCGGCCGGTCCGACGGTGGCTCTCCTCGTACAGCGGGGCGGCTCGCAGCGGCAGCCACGGCCGATCATCGACCAGCAGGCCGAAATGATGGGCCAGGATGGTGAGTCCGGCCGGACCCAGCTCGGCGAACAGCGAGCCGGCCAGCAGATCCCACTCGATGATGACCTGCGGCCTTGCGCCTCTACTCGCGGCGCCCCGGCGGATCCTGGCCGGCGGTGTCCCTGCCTCGAAGGCCCGGACCAGCTCGTCCAACTCGTCCGGATCAGCCTGCACCTGATGCCAGAACTCCCGCAGCGCTGTCATCAGCTTGTCGGTGACCGGCACGGCCCAGTCGATCACCGGACGCTCGGATGCCTTGACCGACCGCTGGTACTCCTGGTCAGCGGACTCCGCGTCGGCTGTCTCCGTTTCCCACCGCTCGACCAGCCCCCGGACCCGGGCCGAGCGATCGCCGGCCGCCTGGGCCAAGGCCCATTCGCGGGCTTCGGTGTCGCCGACCGACCAGAGCTGTTCGAGGGCGCGGAACCGCCGAGCCGGATCGCCCTCGGTCACCAACGGCTTGAGCAAGTCGGCCCCGGCGACCCTGGCGAACGGCTTCCTGGCATGGTTGCGCAACTGCTGGAGAGGTGCCGTGGCCAACCCGGCCAGCTCCGCCGCGAAGGGCCGCAGTACGTCAGCATCGAGCGGCTCCAGCATCTTGAGCGCGACCACCTGCTGCTCGACGTCATCGGCGGTCAATGCGGCATGCACCACCTCGGGGTACCGGCCGATCGCCGCCGGATACCCCTCGAGGGCGCGGACACTGAATCGGCTGAGCCTCGTACTGGACGGGTGGAACGCATCGGCCAGCAGCTGTGCGGGCGGCGCTCCCCCGGCCGCCAGCATCCCCTCCATCAGCTCGTGGTCGACCGGCAGAGCGGCCGTCACAGACGTCTCCGATCCACCGTTCAGGTGGGTCAGGTGGATCAGCAGGGACTCCGCCACCTGGGTCGCACCCGCTACCTCGAGGTCGAACGGACGCGGGGCGCCAGGCCACAGGAGGGCGTAGGCGAGCAGCGCCCAGCGATAGAGCACCTCCAGAGGCAAGGCGGCCGCGTGAGCCACCAGCGGATGATCGGCGCCCATCAGCGTCGCGCTCGAGAAAGGCATGCCCTGGACGTAGAGAATCTGCCCTGCCCCGGGTTCGGCCACGACCAGGTCGACCGCCGACTCCGGTGAGCCGGTCAGGAGGTACTCCTCGACCGGAACCGCGATGCGTCCGGAACCGCCGTCCAGCCCGGCAAGCAGCTCGCGAAGCGCGGCCAGCCATTTGCCAGGCACCCGCATGGCCGGCTCGGCCACGGTGCCCCCACCGGTGTCGTTCATCCCCAGACCCCTCCCCGATCGCGCCGTCCCCCGGTCCGGAGGCTGGCAGGGAAATAAGTACCAGGAGCGCCGGACAGTTTTTGTGATCGTCCTTTGCCTCAGGGTCACCGGGGGCTTCACACGGGCCGTCACACGGTGAGTTGGTGTGATCGGAGGACACCGCGAAGGGCGGTGGCGTCGCTGGGGGGCGCGGTTTCGTTTTTTCTGAGGAGCTGTGGATGAGTACGGAAGTTTCGGGGACGGCGGTTGATTTCGGGGCGATCAAGGCCAAGCAGCGGGCTGGCTGGGAGACCGGGGACTATCCCCGGGTCGGCAACACGCTGCAGATCATCGCCGAGCTGCTCGTCGAGGCGGCGGACGTGCGGGCCGGTCAGACGGTTCTCGATGTCGCTTGTGGGCAAGGGAATGTGGCGCTCGCGGCGGCCCGGCGGTTCGCTGACGCGACGGGGGTCGACTACGCGGTGAACCTGCTCGAGCAGGGGCGGGAGCGGGCGGAGGCCGAGCACCTGCCGGTGATCTTCCTGGAGGGTGACGCGGAGGAGCTGCCGGTGCCGGACTCGACGTTCGACCTGGTAGGGAGCACGGTTGGGGTGATGTTCGCGCCGGATCATCAGCGGGCAGCGGACGAGCTGTGCCGGGTGACGAAGCCGGGCGGCAAGATCGCGCTGGCCAGCTGGACGCCGACGGGGATGATCGGGGATCTGTTCCGTACGGTCGGCAAGTGGGCGCCGCCGCCGGCCGGAGTCAAGCCGGCGACGCTGTGGGGTGACGAGGAGTACCTGAACGGGCTGTTCGGGGATCGGGTCGAGTGGGCCGGGCTGACCAAGCGGTCGTTCGTGTTCCGGTATCACTCGCCTGAGCACTTCTCGGAGTGGTTCCGGCTGTACTACGGCCCGATCACCAAGCTGGCCGGGACGCTGTCCGAAGCCGACCTGGCAGCCTTCGCGGCTGACCTGGCCGAGGTGGCGCGCAAGTTCAACCAGGCCGAGGACGGCACGGTCGCGGCCTACGCGGAGTACCTGGAAGCAGTCGGCATCAGGCGCTGAGGTGACTCTTGTGGCGCATCGGCTGGGCACTCGCCCGGGGGCGGGCGGTGCGCCACACTGAGGTTCGGGGAGGGGGTTTGGCTGTATGAGCAAGATCAGGTTGCTGGGGGCGCCTGCGATCGAGCAGGCCGGTGGCGTTGTGCGTCCACCGCGCGGGCGGAAGACCTGGGCTCTGCTTGCCTACCTCCTACTCGCCGACCGGCCGCCGAGCCGCAAGCGGTTGGCGGAGCTGCTGTTCGCTGACGCGGACGACCCGCTCGGCGCCTTGCGCTGGTCGTTGGCGGAGCTGCGGCGAGCACTGGGCGGCGGTGACGTCATCACTGGCGATCCGCTGGTGCTGACGCTCGGACTGGACACATCTGCGGATGTCCTTGTGGTCACTGAGGACTCGGCGGATCCGGCGCCGTTGCTGGACTTCAATGGTGAGCTGCTTGATGGGGTGGAGCTTCCTTCCTGCCCGGAGTTCGAGTCCTGGTTGCTGGTCGAGCGGCACCGGCTCTCTGCTGCGATCGAGGGACGACTCCGGGAGACCGCTGTGTCACTGGTGGCCGGCGGCCGAGCGAGTGACGCCATCGCCTATGCGTCAAAAGCTGTGGCACTGAATCCGCTGGAGCAGGGCAACCACGAACTCCTGGTGCGCAGCCTCGCAATCTCGGGGAACCGGACGGCCGCACTCCGGCAGATCGCCGTCTGCGAAGACCTTCTCCGGCGTGAGCTCGGATTGGAAGCGTCCGCCGCATTGCGAGAGGCGTCCGAGGTCGGGCCCGGCCGGATCGCTGGTCCGGCTCTGGGCGGACGGGCGGCAGCGGCGAGCCAGTTGGAGGCGGGTCGGGCGGCGATTGCGGCAGGAGCGGTCGACGCCGGTATCCAGTGTCTTCGGAGAGCGGTCTCTGAGGCTGAACACTGTCGCGACGACGCCTTGCGAGGTCGCGCTCTCGCGGCACTCGGCGGCGCTCTCGTGCACGCCATCCGCGGCCACGACGAGGAAGGCGCGATCGTCTTGCACGAGGCGATCCTGGTCGCCGAGCAAGCGGGTGACCGGAGTACGTCGGTGCTCGCTCATCGACAGCTCGGATTCGTCGAGGTACAGGCTGGTCGGCGGCAGACGGCTCGCAGTTGGCTGGCTCGCGCACAGCGGCTGGCTGAGACCGATGAGGAGCACGCGGCGATTCTCGGCGTACTGGGAATGAACTCGTCGGATCAGGGCGACTATCCGGCCGCCTTCGCGCATTTGGGAGAGTCGGTCGAAACGGCCGCGCGGTGTGGGGATCGGCGGCAGCAGGCTTGGTCGTTGTCGATCATGGGCCGGGCGCGGCTGCTGCGCGCGGAGTACAGCCAGGCCGCTTCGATCGTGCAGGAGTCGCTCGACCTGGTCCGGCAGGAACGCTGGATCGCCTTCCTGCCTTGGCCGCAGGCGCTCAACGCCGAACTCGACCTGTACGCCGGTGATCTCGACGCAGCCGCCGATGGGTTCGAGCAGGCGTGGGTGCTCGGGTGCCAGCTCAACGACCCTTGCTGGGAAGGGATGGCGGGGCGCGGACTCGGGCTACTGAGCGCCGATCGTGGCGATCATGCAGGGGCGACCGAGTGGCTCACGCAGGCGGCGAGCCGGGCGGCACGCGAACCTGATCGCTATCAATGGGTCCATGGCCATGTGCTCGATGCAGCCTGTACGACGGCGTTGGCGCGCGACGATGCCGAGCGTGCCCGGCCGTTGGTGGCGCAACTGGCTGCCCTGGCGGCACGCTGCGATATGCGAGAGCTGATGGTGCGCGCCAAGCTGCACCAGGCCCGACTCGGCGACTCGTCGGCGGCAGCTTCGGCGCGCTTGCTGAGCGCGGAGATCGACAATCCCGCCCTGACTGATCTGTTGATCCACTAGTCGAAGGTTGCGTCGAGGCGGAGTTCGCTGGAGCGGTCCGGTTCGGAGAGGACTGCTCGGATGACGTGGCGTTGGTCCCAGCGGCCGGAGGACCAGGCGAGGGCTTTGGCCAGGCCGTCGAAGGTGGCGGCGTGCGGGCTCTTGTCCTCGTCGACCCACCAGGAGACGTCGACGCCGTCGACGGTCAGCTCCTCGTGTTCCCACCAGGTGTCCGGCGCTTCGGGGACGAGCTCGCGCACGAGGTCCGGTACGTCGGCCTCGGTCCCTTCGCTGTCGATCTTGCCGTCAGCGACCTCGCCGGCCATCGGTACGTCGAGCAGATCGCTCAACCCATCCGCGGCAGCTCCGGAAGCGACCACGAAACCGCCCAGATCCCCACGCTGCAACCACATCGGCGCATCGGCGACGACCGCGTCACCGGCGTTCATCACGGTGGTGACCCCGCTGCCGTCCAGTACGCGAACGTCGTCCGGCGTCTCCCCCGGATAGGCCTCATGAAGGCCAAGCTGACTCCACAGCCGCAAGATCGCGCTCTCTTCGACCTCACGCCCGGGATCCGCGAGCCGGTCCAGCAACAGCTCGACGCCGGCTGCATCCAGGTCACTGACCACGCGGACCAGACCGACCGCGGTCCGCACCTCTGGGTCCAGCCGAGCCGTCCACTCAGGTGCGGCATCGAGGAAGCTCGCGAGGATCGGGTCGGCGGCCGGATCTGCCCGGCCCGCCAATGGCTCGCCGTCTTCGAGCAGAACGCGCTCTCTGATCCACCAGGCCGGGTAGGACAACGCGCCATGCGGGCGATCGTCCGGTCCGACGACACGCACCGTCTCGACCAGTGCGCGGCGAAGGTCGGGCGACGAGCCGAAGAGTTCGAGCACGCGCGGCCAGGCATCGTCGACGATCCAGTCCAGGTCGCGTACCGCGAGCAACTCCCCCACAGTCGCCCCGAATCGCGAGCCGTCCGGCGCCACGTCGTCGGCCCAGTCCTCGATCCCGTCGAGATCGGCCAGCGCCTCGGGCAGCTCGTCGAGCGTGACGTCGGCGGCCGAGACGGTCCCGAGCGAACTCAAGACGCCGATCGCCTGCAACGCGGGCAGTCCGAAACGCTCGACGAGCGCGTTGTCGATCGGTGCGACCTCTTCGTCGTCGAGTACTGCGGCTGCGTCGGAGCCGGCGACGACGAGCGCGTTGGCGGGGACCAGCTCGCCGGTGGCGTCTCGTAGTACGAGGTCGGACAGCCACCACAGGCCCTCGGCCTGCGAGACGTCTGCCGCGACGACGGTGAGCACGGCCTCGGCGATGACGTCGGGGTCATCGGCTTCGGCGGCGTGTTCGACGGCGGCTCGGACGGCGTTGTCCTCCAGCAGGGCGCGCGGCGACATGGGGAGCGCTCCGAGGCGTTCCAGCGACGGGTGCACTGCCTCGGGGTGCACGACGCGTACGCCGTACTCGCCGAAGATCGCCAGTACGTCGGCCGTCAGCTCGTTGCCGGGCAGGAGCAGGCCGCGGACTCCGCGGACCAATCGACCGTCGGCCAGTGGGACGGGAAGGGTGCCGAGGGACTCGCGGAGCAACGGCTCGGTGACCATCGCCGAGAGCGCTCCATAGACGTTGTGCCACCACGCCGGAGACTCCGTCGCAGCAGCCGAGCCGAGCTGGTCGATGAGATCGGCGAGGTCGAGCCGACGAACACCGAGGGCGTCGAGCGCGGTCCGGTCCTGACGCGGTGCGGCGATCAGGCCGGGCACGATCGGCGCGAGCACGACATTGAAGGCATCGTCCGAGCCCTCGACGACGACGGCTTCGCGAGGTTGCAGCAAGGTGCCGTCCTCGACGGCGCGGACGAGCGGCGTACCGGGCAGAGCCTTGAGGATCGCCTCCCGGACAGCGCGGTCCAGCGCTCCGGCGGCGAGGCCGATCGGGACCAGCGGGAGGACGTTCGCTCCGTCCTCGGCGCGGGCGCGGAGGAGTTCCGCGTAGGCCGTCGCTGCCTCCGCCACGAGGCGGTCGGTCAACGGACCGGCGGCAACGTGCCGTCGCGAGGGGTCCAGCGGAAAGGTTGCCAACAGCAACGCAGGAAGAGAGAGCGCTTCATCCGTCGGGGTCGGCGCATGCACGACACCAGGTAGTTCAGCAGCCTCCCTCGGCAGCGCCCAGAGGACTGACCAGTACGGACGGGAGCGTTCCTCGGTGGGGCGGTCCGCGAGTAAGCGCTCTCTGTCCTCGTCACTGAGGACACCGGATGCTCGCTGGACGTGCCAGCGGGACTCGGCGTCGGTGAGGACGCGGACCGACCCTTCGATGTCGAGTTCGATCCGCTCCAGGCCGGGCAAGGCGAGCAGCAGGGCATCGTCGGCTTCGCCGAGCAGGCGGCGTACGAGTTCGATCGCTGCTTCGTCGCGGAGCGGGAGGATTACGGCGGTGTCGTAGCCCGCGGGCGGTTCGCCTTCCGCTTCGAACGGCAGCCGCAGTACGGGCACTTGACCATCGCGCCGGCGGACCTCGGTCGCCAATCCGGGCTCACCGGTCGCGGCGACGGCGGCCGCGGTGTCGGCGCGGGAGAAACGGACGCCGCCGGTGCGCGACAGGATCACCGGCTCGTCGGTCACCGCCAGGACGGCCGAGAAGCCGACTCCGAACCGCCCGACAGCGCTGTCCGAGTCGTCCCTCTTGGCCGACGCGCGCAGGGTCGCCAGCGACTCGACACCTTCGGCGCTCAACGGCGTACCGGTGTTGGAAACGACCAGCGTCCCAGCACTCAGAGAGAACTGAACTCGCCCCGGCACACCCGCCCGGGCCGCCGCATCCGCCGCGTTCTGGGCGAGCTCGACCACTACTCGATCGAGGTATCCGCCGAGCGCCAGATCCTCCTCGGCGTTGGTATCCTCCCTGAACCGAACCGGTGCCGCCGCCCACGCAGCCAGCACGCGCTCTCTGATCCCGCCAACCCCGAACTCGTCATTCACCCGGAGGAGTATGCCGGTGGACAATCCCGTCGCAGCAGCGGGACCGGGCCACTGGGTTCGCTGGATGGAATTTCAAGAGGTGGTCAGGCGGCGGATGGTCCGGCGGTACGACGTGGAGCGGCCGGTTCGACAACTGCCCGGGCGGATCGCGAAAGGTCCCGGAAGGGCAGGGATCGCCCGCCCTTCCGGGTCACCTAGCTAGAAGTCGCAGCCCGGGTTGGGGGCGTCTTCGGAGAGCGGAGCGCCGTGCGGGAGGACGTACAGGACCTCCAGGACGACGGGCTTCTTGCCGAGGTTCAGGCCGATGTGGGTGTGGTCCGCACCGCTGGGTTCGACGAAGGCGGCGCCGGTCTTGTAGACGGTCGGCTCGCAGGACGCGTCCGGGTGAGTGAGCGTGCCCTGGGCAACGAAGGCGTACAGCGTGCCGTCGTGGAAGTGCCAGCCCGTCTTGCCGCCGGGCTGAATGGTGACCTCACGCAGGATGTAGTCGGTGTCGCCGACCGTGGTCTGGCTGATGATCTTGCCGGTCACGCCCGAGCCGGGGGTGGCGTCCGCGACGGCGGGCACCAGGGCCAGGCCGGCCGCGGCGATGCCGGCCAGCGCGGTCCGGCGGATTCCCCGAGTGGCTCCACGCATGGGTGTGTTTCCTTTCTTCGCAGGGGTTGGTCACAACAGTGACAGCACAGCCGGACAGGCTGTGACAATTCATCGTGCCAGGTATCGTCGGCGCGTGATCACCGCTGGCAGTCGCTATGTCGCTTTGGGCAGTTCGTTCGCCGCCGGCCCCGGAATCAAGCCGATCGTGGACAAAGCTGCTGGGCGTTCCGGCCGGAACTACCCGCAGCTGGTGGCCGAGGCGCTGGGTCTGGAGCTGACCGACGTCACCTACTCCGGCGCGACGACGGCGCACATCCTGCGCGAACGGCAGGACGAGGCGCCGCCGCAGATCGATGCCGTCGGCCCCGATACGGCACTCGTCACGATCACGGCCGGAGGCAATGATCTGGAGTACATCGGTACCTTCATCCGGGGCAGCATGATGAACACGCTGGCCAAGCCGGCGACCCTGCTCGGCCGGCGGGTGGCCAACCGGATCCGGGCGCGGGTCAGCTACCTCAAGGAGCCGGGCGAGTACGCCGCGGTCGCCGCGTCGCTCACCGAGATCGTCAACACGGTCCGGGAACGCGCTCCCCGGAGTCGCGTCGTGCTGGTCGACTACCTGACCGTGGTCGGACCGGGTACGCGGGCGCGTCTCGACGTACCGCTGAATGAAGAGCAGTTGCCGAGCATCGTGATGATGGCGGACGGGCTGGCTGGTGCGTTCGCGACCGCCGCGGAGGCGACCGGCGCCGACCTCGTCGAGGCGTCGGCGGCCGGGCGCTCACATGCGGTGGGATCGGCGGAGCCGTGGACCACCGGCTTTCGCTTCGGCCCGGGCAGGGGTGTCCCCTACCACCCGACGGCGGCCGGCATGGCCGCCGTCGCCGACCTGGTCGTCGCCAGACTCCGCTGACCTTCGGCAACTCCGCTGCCTCTGGGCCAACTCCGCTGCCGCTCGGTCAGCCCGGGGTGCGGGCGGCGCCGGTCACGCCGGGGCGACGCCCTCGGGGTGGATCTCGACTGCCTGGTAGACCGGTAGGCCGCCCGGGCCGGGGCAGACTGAGATGCGATCGACGATCTCCAGCAGGCGCTCGTCGGTGGCGACGTCGACGACCCAGTAGCCCGCCAGCACCTCCTTCGTCTCGCTGAAGGGACCGTCGGTGATGATCGGCTCGCCGTCCGGCTGCGCCTGATAGGTCCGCATCTTGTCCGGACCTTCGAGCCCGCGCGCCTCGACCAGTTCGCCGGCTGCCTGCAGCTCCCGGTTCAGCTCGTGCATGTACTCGACCATCACCTTGAGGTCGTCCTGCGACCAGGTCTTCGGCATGTCGTCCCAGCCCTGCTTGTTCGAGTGCATCAGCAGCATGTACTTCATCGGTCCCACTCCTTGTCGTCCGTCCCCGTACCGGGGTCGCTCAGCAGCTACGTCGGAACCGATCCCGCGTTCTCGACAGGGTTCTGGTCCAGACAGGTTTCCGGGCTAGAGAAGTTTCTGGCGCGACGCCTGTACGCCGAGCTGGAACCGGGTCTGTGCTCCCAGCGTCTCCTGGAGCCGGCTGATCCGGCGAGCGATGGTTCTCTCGCTGACGCCGAACTCGCGAGCGATCGACTCGTCGGTGAGACCGGCGCTCAGATACGTGAGCAACCGTTTCGTCTCCAGCGACGGCGCTCCGACCGCGTCGCTCGTGTCGGTCCCGCTGGTGATCGGCACGGCCATCCGCCAGAACGCGTCGAACACCCCGACCAGACCGGTCAGGAACGGCGAGTGATGCACGACCATCGCCGCGGTACTCGTGATCTCGCCGGCCGTGGTCCGCGCCGAGAGCAGCGCCCAGCGGTCGTCGACGATGGTCAGATTGAGCGGCACCTGCGGAAACACCCGCGCCTGCTCGCCCGCGTCGACGCACAACTGGACCATCCGGAGCGCGGCCGGATCCTGTAGCACCCGCGTCCCGTAGATCACCTCGTACGAGACTCCGCGCCCGAGCGCATCGAAGAGCCCGTCGACGATCTGATGATCCGGCGACGCGAGATTGCCCACGGTCATCGCCCGGACCTGCTGCTGGACGTCGACCTGCACGTGGTTGAGCATGGCCCGCGCAGTCTCGGCAGACGGCAGCAACTCGACGTACGTCTGCTGCCCGATCCCCGCGGTCCACAGATCGGAGAGCAAGGCAGCGCTCTCTCGTGCGAGATCCGCCTCTCTCGTACGCCGCTGCGCCAGCGCCTCCATCGCGAGGTGCGGCGGTTGCGGCAACACCTTGCCATCGGCCCGCTCGATCAGCCCGATCGCGGCCAGCTCCCCCAACGGCCCTTCCACCGCCGCGCAATCGCCACCCGGGGTGAGCTCCTCGACACTCAACGCACCACGCGTCATCAGATCGAGGTAGATCGCCTCGGCCTCGGCGGAGATGCCCAATGCGCGAAGTTGGTGCATCCCTCCTGTGTATCAGTTCTTCGCGGTATAGACGTACGGAGTCGTGGTGGTGACCGCGAGGAATCCGAGTCGCTGGAGGATCGGGGAGCTGTCGTCGGAGGCGTCGACCTGGAGGTAGCGGTAGCCGAGTTCGACCGCCCGGGCGGCGCGGACGGCGACGAGTGCCTTGTAGATGCCCCTGCCCCGCCACTCGGCGAGCGTCGAGCCGCCCCAGAGACCGGTGAAGTCGGTGTTCTTCTTGTAGACCGCCCAGGCTGCCGAGACGACCTCGCCGGTCGTGTCCGCTTCCGCTACGAAGATGTCGGTCAGTCCGGTGGCGTGCCGGCGTACCAGGTCGTCGGTGAGCCAGGACCAGTCCTGGTCCCAGACGGTCGACTCCATCGCGGCGATCCGCTCGAAGTCGGCCTTGTCCTCGGTATGCCGAATCGTCACGCCGTCGACCGTGTCACGACCCGACAGTCGCGCGACGATGTCGGCGCTCTCGGCGATGACGACGGTCTCGCGCTCCTCCGGCACGAACCCCGCCGCGGTCAGTCGCTCGGTCAGGTCGGCCGGCAGGTCGTGCCCGCGGGTCTTCCACTCGACGGGCTGGCCCTTCGCTGCGAAGTACTCGCGCTGGCGAGCGATCAGTGCATCCAGCTCGGCGCCGTCGAGCCCGGCGAGAGAGCGGTAGCTGACGAATCCGCGGTTCGGGTACTCGACCCGGATGACGGGTCCGTCCGTGCTCGTCGGTACGTCGGCCGACTCGGCGCCGCCGCGCAGCTGGTCGTCGTACGCCGCCAGCAGCTTCGCGGCCCGGTCTGTCTTGAGTTCAGCGTTGATTCCTTCAGTCACCCGAGGACTGTGCCACGAGACGAGGTCCACGCGTGGACACATTGCGCCAAACCGCACTCCACAGTCGACGGCGAACCGGGCGGACCCGCAGCGCTTCCTCCGCAGTACGCCGTACTTCGTCATACCCGCTCGTAGAACACCGCACATCGTCGGCGATGATCTTGCTGTTCACGACCAGACTCAACGCTTCCATCTCTTCACGCTCCTGCTCCGGGCTCCCTGTTCGGGTGCCTTCACAACACAGGTCGGAGCCGTCGCGTGGATCTATACATTTTCTTGCTGCTCAGTTGTGAGAACGAGAATCCGGAGCAAGCCGGTCAACTGATCTTGGTCGGCCGGGGACAGCTGGTTGACCAGGTCGACCTCGACCTGGGTGATGTCACCGAGGGCCTGTTGCCAGATCTTGAGCCCGGAGTCGGTGAGGGTGGCGACGACCTTGCGGCGGTCGTCGCGGTCGTGATGGCGGGCGACGTACGTCATCCGCTCGAGCGCATCCAGCCGGTTCGTCATCGCGGCCGGGGACAGGCCGAGCTGGGTGGCCAGTCGTCCGGGCGTCGATTGGTACGGCGCTCCGCCGCGGCGCAGCATGTGGAGCGTCTTGAAGCCCCACCACTGCAGGCCGTGCCCAGCCAGTACTGCGTCGCGCCGGCGGTCGAGGTAGCGCCCGAGCGCCTGCAACCGGGTGGCGATCCCCTCCACTCGGAGGTCCATGTCCGGGAGCTCTCGGCTCCACAACTCCACGTGCGTGTCGATCGAGTCCTTCACCAGCCGAATGATTCAGCGACTGAAGCTTTGTTGTCAAACCTTTCGATGTCGAAATACTCTCCGTCGCATGACACAGATCGCGCTCTCTCCGCTCATCCGGTCCGGTCTCTGCCTGATGCGAGCAGGACGCTGGGACGACGCCACCCAACTCCTCGCGGCCGCTCGAGCGGACACCGGCGAGGAACGCCTCGCGCTCGCGGCCGCCTTGGCCGAGGTGGCGGTCGACCAGGACTTCGCTCAGCAGACCGACAACGCCGGCCCGCGTCTCGTAGTACTGGCGGAAGCGCTCTCCGAGACGCCGGATGCCTTTATTGCTTGGGATTTCGCGTTCCTGCAGCTGCGGAAGGAGTACGGCGTAGCTCTCTTGGCTGCTGACCGCGACTCCGGCGCCGACCTCGCGGAGCGAGCCGCTCACCTCGCCAAAACCGCTCCCGCCGGCAGCCGCTCCGGCCACGCCCACTTCTATGCAGGCGTCATCGCCGACAACCTCCTGGAACAACCCGAGGCCGCCTTCGCCGCCTACACCACCGCACTCGACCTGGGCGAGCGCTCCGCCGACGACCTCCTGATCTCCCTGGCCCTCCGTCACCTGGGCGACCACGCCCACACCGCCGGCGACCTCCCGTTGGCCCGAATCCACTGGGAGCGCTCAACCGAACTCCGCCAGAAGATCGGCCACCTCCTCGGCACCCTCGCCCAGCAGACCCTCCTAGCAGTACTAGCCCGCGACGAAGGCAACCCAGCCGCCTCCAAAGCCCTAGCCACCGAGGTAAACCGCTGGTCCCACCAAGCATCCCTCCCCTGGCTCCAAGCCCAATCCGCCGCCCTCACCAACGATCAGAAGCGTTCGAGTTCGTAGAGTTTCCGGCCGGCGGAGTCGAAGACCGTGGCGTGGTCCTTGGAGTCGAAGCGGAGTTTGTAGGTGGCCTTGTTCATGCTCTGGGTCACCCGCAGGGTGTAGAGGCCGTTGCTGTCCGGTTTCTCGGACAGGACGCAGGACATCGGTCCGCCGATGTCGAGCGGCTTGCCCTGGTCGTAGAAGACGCCGTCGCACTGGCCGTCCGCGCTGAAGGATTTGCTGCCGGTACCGTCGGACGCGGTCCAGTTGCCGACGACCGTGCTCGCGTCAGCCTGGGCAGGTCCGCCGAACGCCGACGAGAGTCCCCAGACGACCAGGGCGAGCACCGCCAGCGCGAGGATGGCGTAGAACGGGTTCTGCCGGACCTTGTTGACGAACGTACTGCTGTTGTCGATCTTCAGGTTCCGGCCGACCGTGTTACCCGTCGCGATGACGCCGGAGTTCGACGGCGTGCTCGCAGAGCGCTCCGCCGCCGGCAACGCGGCTGCCAACTCGGCCGCGAAGTGCGGGTCGGCAGCAGCTGCCGCCTGCAACGCCCGTACTGCGTCCGCGCGGGCGCCCGGCGTCGCCTCGCCCGCGTCGCGCGCCTCGGCAGTGAGTCGCTGGATCGACGGATCGACACCCAACTTGGGTGCCACCACCTTCCAGACCCGTTCGCCCGCCGCGTCCAGCGCGTCGTCGGTCAACCCGTCGACGATCTTCGCCACCCGCCGCGCCTTTCCCGCCGCCCAGGCAACGAGAAAGCCAACCACTACATCCATTCCCAACCCCATCTCTCTGCTCATGAACGCCCCGGCAAGGCAGGTCGTCGGGGGACCTGCCTTGCCTCCCCCCGGGTCTCCAGGGTGAAGGGGGCGGCAGGTCGGCTGGGGTGGTTGTGCGTGGGCGGCTGGTTGCGCACAGGCCGTTGCAGAACGTTATGGGACGTGCTAGTCCTTAGGCTGGTTTACGAGGGGGGCCTCTATGCCGAGCGACCGATCCGCTGGATCTGCGCCGACTCCGCGACTGACGCTGCGTCATCGGCTTGCCTGGCTTCTGCGGGTCAATCGCTTGCTGGGTACGCAGCAGGAGTTCACCGTACGGACCAAGTTCGCCGCTGCCTGGCCGAGTGGCCGGGATCCGCGATCGATCAACCCGTCGACCATCTACCGGTGGGAAACCGGCGGCTCGGCGATCCCACACTCGGCCGTTCGGCGGTACGAGGAGTTACTGGAGCTCTCCCCCGGCCGCCTGGTCGCCGCCTTCGACTACGAGATCCGGGCGAACCGGCCGGTGATCGAGTCCGCGCCCGCACTGACCCGGGACCATCGCGTCGAACCCCGCACCCTCGATCGGCGGCTGGACGCCTACCTCGATCGCGTCTGCGGCCCGGCCGTGATGAGTGGCTCCGACTGGGACGGCTTCACCGAACTGCTGGCGACGCGGCCGGCGGCGTACCTGCCTGGCCGCACCTGGCGGGAGATCGCCCAACGCCTGCTCGCAGAGATGCTCGTCGCCTGTGGGCAGTCATGGCTTCAGCGGTACGAAGCGGTGAACCGGCTTCTTGCTCATCCAGCCGCGCAGGGCGAACTGATCGACGCCTGCGCGGTCGCAGCGGCCGATCGCAACAACCAGGTGATGATCTCGACCGTGGCCGCGCTGGGGCACAGCAATCACCGCGACTCCATCTCCGTCCTCCTGCGCCAGTTGGCGAATCCGACCGATGATCGCGCGCTGTGGGGCACCTTGTCCGCACTCTTCGAGGCCGCCACCCTGAAGCAGCTCAACCCCGATCAACGCCATCAAGCTACCCGGACGCTGCGCGAGATCGCTGCCGCCGGTGGCCCGCTCGGGTTGATGGCGGAAGACATCCTGCAGGCGTTGTGGACGCTGGCCGGGCCGGTCGCGATCGGCTACGGCGGTCGGCAGTACGGCATCCGCGAACCTGTTTCGCTGGCGGCTCAGCGCGTCGCGCATGCGTCCGCGGCGGCCCTGCCGACTGCTCCTGAGAGCTTTACCGATGACGTGTTTCCGCAGCTGGTCGAGGAGTTGCTGTTCGACCCGTCGGAGGAGGCCCGGCTCGAAGTCTCCATGCTGATCGCCGCCAGTCCTTATCGCGCGGGGATCGCCCGAGCCCTGTCGGCGGAACTCAGGCGCGGCCGTACGCTCACGGGCGACCCTGAGCGGTCCGGCACGCTGCTGTCCGCGCTCCGCATGATGGGCGGCCGCCCGGAACGCGGGCTGATCGAACGAATCGTGCTGGCCGATGGCCTGCCCGGACCGACGGTCTCCGCTGCCGCTTACGCCCTCGGCCACCTGGCCGGTCTCCCACCGAACTCCTGGTGGGACAGCGCCATCAGCAAACACCTGGCCGACTGGCGCCGCACCAGAAGCAAGACCAGCGTCGCCGCCCTCCGCGGCCTCGCCTACAGCGCCGGCGTCACCGGAAACCAATCCCCCCTCCGCCGCCTGAAAACCGACCCCACCACCCCGCCCCCCGTCCGAGCCGCCGCCGCCTGGTGGCAGAACCAACCAGCTCACATCACCGCCAGCGCCCAACTCTGAGAGCACTCAGGCTGATTCTCGGGGGACGAGGTGGGGGTCGAAGATCACGGAGGTCGGCGGGAGGGTTGGGTCTTCGATGTGGGTCAGGAGGATTCGGGCCATTTCGGCGGCCATTTCTTCTACTGGTTGGGCGACTGTGGTCAGTTGGGGGCGGGTGGAGTGGGCTGGTTCGCTGTCGTCGAAGCCGACTACTGCTACGTCGGCGGGGACGGAGCGGTGGTGGGACTGGAGGATCTTCAGTGCGCCAGTAGCCATCAGGTCGTTGGCGGCGAAGATTCCGTCGAGGTCGGGGTGGGCTGCCAGGAGTTCCAGCATTGCCTGTTCGCCGCTTTCGCGGGTGAAGTTGCCTTTGGCAACGGGGACGTACGCCTGGCCGTGCCGGGCCATGGCGTGGCGGAAGCCGGTGAGGCGGTCTTGCGCGGCGGGGACGTCGCTGGGACCGGCGATGGTGGCTACTCGGCGGCAGCCACGGGCGACCAGGTGGTCGGCGGCCAGTGCGGCGCCGCGTTCGTGGGCCAGGTCGACGTAGCTGATCGGTACGTCGCGGCCGGGGCGAGCGAAGAGGACGGCTGGGATGCCGGCGTCGACGAACAGGCCGGGCAGGGTGTCGTCGGAGTGGGTGGAGACGAGCAGGGCGCCATCGGCCTTGCCCTGGCGGACGTAGGCGACCGCGTCCGCGCGAGCCGCGTCCGAGTCGGCAAGTACCAGCGTCGGGTGGACCTTCTGCGGCAGCAAACTCTTCACCACCCCAGACGTGATCCGGCCGAAGAACGGGTCGCCCAGGACCTGTTCGGCCGAGCCGTCCGAGCCGGAGATCACCAGGGCGATCGCGCCTGCCTTCCGGGTGACCAGCGACCGGGCCGCTGTGTTCGGGACGTACCCGGTGGTCCGCACCGCCGCCTCGACCTTCGACTGCATCGCGGGATCGACGGTCAGCACGCCGTTGATCACCCGCGACGCGGTGGCACGGGAGACGCCTGCCGCCTTGGCGACGTCTTCCAGAGTCGGCCGATTGCTGTTCATGGCACCGGATCGTAGCTGCGTCAAGCTCTCCCCCTCATCGAGATATCCACAGGTACGGCGGCCCGCTGCCCACAGGCCGCCGTACCCGAGCCAATCGGTCAGTTGCGATAGATCCCGAACTCGAACAACGAGTAGCCCCAGCCGGTACCACGCTGGGTCCCGGTCATCCGGACATACCGCCCGGACCCACCGGAGGCGATGCTGTCGACATCGCCGTTGCCGTCACCGGTCGCATAGACCTGACGCCAGTTGTTGCCGTCGTCGGAGGCCTCGATCCGGTACGCCCGGGCGAAGCTCGCCTCCCAGATCAGCTGGATCCGGTCGAAAGACTGCACCGACCCGAGATCCACCTGCACCCACTGCGGATCCGACCAGTCACTCGCCCAGCGGGTCGTGTTGTTCCCGTCCGTCACGTTCGACGGCGGGTACGGCGCGCCGTTCCCGACCTGCTGGTACGACGAAGCCGTCGCCGGCTTGCCCCGCGCGATGTTCGTGCCCTGGACCGGCGGAGCGACCACCCGGAAGGACCTCGTCTCGATCCCGACGTTGCCCTTGCCGTCGCGGACATAGTCGTACAGC
Source organism: Kribbella ginsengisoli (assembly GCF_039537185.1). Classification (NCBI taxonomy): domain Bacteria; kingdom Bacillati; phylum Actinomycetota; class Actinomycetes; order Propionibacteriales; family Kribbellaceae; genus Kribbella; species Kribbella ginsengisoli. Next base: position 133,306 of record NZ_BAABAA010000009.1, read on the forward strand.
TTCCACACCCCGAGCCGCTCGGGCACCGTGACGGTGAACGGCCCGTTCCCGCTGAACGGCGTACCGACCAGAGCGCCGCTGCCGTCGATGTACTTGCCGCCGACCTTGAACTCGTGCGTCAGCGCGTCCCCGTCAGGGTCGGACACGTTCACGGTCACCGAGATCGTGCCGCCGGCCGGGACGTCCGTCGTACGGCTCAGCGTCATGTTGCTGATCACCGGAGCCGTGTTGCCACCACCGGCACCGCCGAAGGCCTGCCGCACGGCGTAGTACGAGAGCCGCTTCTCCCCACCAGGCGTCAGGTTGAACCACACGGCGCCGAAGTCGTTCTCAACCCCATAGTGGAACAGGGTGGCGCCCAGCGCGACCCCGGTGTGCCCGGTGATGCAGTTCCACGCCTGCAGATACCCGTCACGCTTCTGGATGTCAGTGGGCTCGTTCGGTACGCCGTTCGCGTCGTTCGGCACCTCCCACTCACCAGCGGGCCCGGCCTCGGTCACGATGTACGGCTTGTTGTAGCCGCCGTTGATCCAGTCCTGCTTGACCTGGCAGATGTGCCCGTACGAGTTGACCGCGAGCAGATCCAGGTCAGGCGTGTACTGCTTGAAGTACGGCCAGGCACCCGTCCACGCGTCGGTCGAGGTGACCGGGTGGTTGGGGTCGATCGCGTGGATCGCCTGCGTCGCCTCGTTCACGAAGCGCGCATACGCGATCCGCTGGTTCTCCAGCTCCGTACCGGAGAAGCAGTTCTGCATGCCGAGCACGGACTCGTTGCCGACGTTCCACATCAGCACGCCCTGGTTGTCCTTGTACTCCGTCGTCCAGCGGCGGATCTCGGCGAGCATGTTCGCCTTGTACGTCCCGTCCGTCACGTAGTTGACGCAACCGCCGCTGCCGGGTCCACCACCAGGTTGGAGCCAGTAGCCGGCGATGACTCGCATGCCGTTCGCGGCTGCCGCGTCGAAGAGCGGCTTGGAGGAGGCGTCGGTCCCCCAGGTACGCACGGTGTTGACGCCGATCGCCTTCAGCGCAGGCAGTCGGGCGCCGGCCTCCGAGGCGGGCGGACCCCAGGTCAGGCCCTTGACCTGCCAGGGCGCGTTGTTGACGACCAGCTGCCAGTTCCCTTGACTACCAGAGACATGGACGGTGCCAGTGCCTTGCGGCGGACCGTTGTCCCCGCCGGTACCGAGCACCTGGAACTCGTACAGGGACATGCCGTAGCCGTTGGCGCGCTTGACGCCGTACATCCGGACGTACCGGCCGCTGCCGTTGACGTTGAGGGTCTCGTTGCCGCCGGGGCCGGCGACCGTGCTGTAGATCGGGTTCCAGTCCTGGCCGTTGCCGGAGACCTCGATCCGGTACTCCTTCGCGTAGGCCGCTTCCCAGCGCAGTACGACCTGGCTGATGCTCGCGGTGGCGCCGAGGTCGACCTGGAGCCACTGGTTGTCCTGCCAGACGCTGGACCATCTGCTGTTCAGGTCGCCGTCCACTGCGGCGGTGGCCGGCGTACCGGCGCCTTCCGATGACGAGGCCGTCACCGGGCGCCCTTGGGACAGCAGGGTGGCCGCTTGCGCGGGTTGAGCCAGTAGTACGACGTTGCCGAGCAGCACGACGGCTGCTGCGACGGTGGCGGCGATCGCCGATCGGCCGCGATGGCTGCGCCGGGAGGGCTGCAGCCGCACGCGGCGGGTCGCGAAGTCCATTCGGGTACTCCTTCGCTGGGGTGCGAGAGCGGGGCGGGTGGTGTCAGAGAGCGCTCTCTCGCGGTCTGATAGTTGCGCCCGTGTTACCGCGTTGTCAACGGCTCGTCACGCTCAGGCGGTTCCGGAACCAACAAGCACTTGACAGCTGGACAACCCCGGCAGAGGCTGTCTCAGAGAGCGCTCTCCCGCGATGTCCCACCGCGGGTTGCCTGAACTACCGCCCCCGCGGAATCCCCCGACCAGGAGGAGATCCGTGTTCACCAGAAGGAAAACAGCCCTGTCCGCAGGCGGCATCGCCGCCGTCCTGATCGCCTCGGCGCTCGCCGCCGTGGCCGCTTCCGAGGCCCAGGCCGACGATCTGGTCACCCACCACGAGTTCCAGGTCAACTGCAACGTGCACCACCGCGCCACCAACGACCCGATCGTGTTCCCGAACATGCCGGGCGCGTCCCACGAGCACAGCTTCGTCGGCAACACCACGACGAACGCGGCCACCACCCTCAACAGCCTCCAGGCCGCCGGCGCGGGTCAGACCACCTGCCTCAACCCCGACGACCTGTCGGCGTACTGGTGGCCGACGATGTTCCGCAACAACGACCCGGTGCCGCAGACCTGGCGGCAGACCATCTACTACAAGTCGGGCATCCTGCGGTACCAGGACGTCCGTCCGTTCCCGCCGGGGATCCGGTTCGTCGTCGGCAGCCCGAGCGCCACGCTGGACCAGTTCAAGAACTCCCCCGGCGCGGTCGAGGGCTTCGAGTGCGGCGACATCTCGAAGAGCTGGGACATTCCGGCGTACTGCACCCCCGGCACCCAGGTCAACGTCCGGTACCAGGCCCCGAGCTGCTGGGACGGCGTGAACCTGGACTCGGCCGACCACAAGAGCCACATGGCCTACCCGGTCAACCTGGTCTGCCCGGCCGACCATCCGGTCGCCGTACCGATGCTCGAGTTCAAGATCTCGTTCGAGGCCAGTGGTGACATGGCCGGAACCAGGTTCGCCAGCGGTCGGGGCTACACCTGGCACTACGACTTCTTCAACGCGTGGGACCCGCCCACGCTGGCTGCCCTGGTGAGCCACTGCATCAACGGTGGCCTGCAGTGCAACGGCAAGGGCTTCGACCTCTACAAGCCCGACCGCGGCCAGGTCCTCGGCGACAACTACCGCCTCCCCGGCCGCCCAACCATCCCGACCGTCTAACCCCGAAACTCCCTGCGGTGCCGGCGACTGGGGAAAGGGACCGGCGCCGCAGGGTACGGCGGGCAACTGCCCGAAGAGGCAATTGGTTGCCTTGACGCCGTACCAGGCCTTGACAGCCCTGGGGAGTGCGAGCACCGTCGAAAACATCTGAGTCTGGGGGACCCGGGGAACAGGTGCTTGGGGAAGCACAGGGGCTGGAGACACAGGGGGAAAAACTGATGAGCTACTACAGTCATGCCCGGACGCGACGAGCAGTAGCCGCGACCGGGCTCTTCGCATTCATGATCCTCGGATCGGGCACTGCGCTGGCTCAGCCCTCCGCGACCGCCGCGCCGAGCGGTACGGCGGCCGCGCCCGCCTCGAAGATTCCGTCGATCGTCAGTCAGCGGATCGCCAGTGTCGGCAAGGCCGCTGGTGGCTCCCATCGGCTCGATGCCGGCCAGCGCGCGAAACTCAGCGACCCGCTGATGACCGTGGACACCGACGCGAACCTCGACCTCGAGGTCCACGCGATGGGCCGGGTGAGCGGCAACGAACGCGCGGAGCTACAGCGGCTGGGTGTACGCATCCTCAGCGGCTCCGACCAGTGGGTCAAACCCCAGCGAATGAAGGCACTTCTCAACGCTGGTGTCTTCCGTGCCCTGGTCCCCTACGACCGGGTGGACCAGGTTGCGGCTCTCGGCTGGGTCGCCGCGATCCGGCCGACGGAGAGCCTGCCGCCCGACGCGGGCAGCTTCCTCAGCGAAGGCGTCGCGCTGCACCGCGCGGACGCCACCCAGGCGCTCGGATTCGACGGCGGCGGGATCTCCGTCGGTGTCATCTCGGACGGTGTCAGCAACCTCGCCGCTGCCCAGGCGCTCGGGGACCTTCCGGCCGGCGTCACCGTACAGGCCGTCGGTTCCGGTGACGAGGGCACCTCGATGCTGGAGATCGTGCACGACATGGCGCCCGGCGCCGACCTGTTCTTCCGCGCCACCGGTGGCGGCGTGACCAACCACGTCGCGGCCCAGAACGCGCTGGCCGCGGCCGGGATCGACATCCTGACCGAGGACATCCCGTTCGACAGCGAGCCCGCCTTCCAGAAGGGCATCGCCGCGGTGAACGGTGAGATCCTCGCCGCCTCGGGCGTCTGGGTCAGCTCGTCGGCCGGAAATCTGAACAGCACGCACGCTCCGCGGGTCCTGGCGACCGGTACCGGCACCGGGCCGGACGGCGGATCGCCCACCGGCTGCGGCGTGGCACCGACGAACACCGTCGCCTTCAACGGCGCGGACACCACCTTCGACGTCACGGTCGGCGCCGGCGCGACCATCGGCACGACGCTGCAATGGAGCGAGCCGCGGGCGATCTTCCCGACCGCCGGCGCCGGCGGCTTCACGAACCTCGATCTGTACATCCTCAACGCGGCCGGCACGAACTGCCTGGCCACCAGCACCGGCGCACAGGGCGGCGGTAGTGGTGACACGATCGAGCAAGCGTCCTGGACGAACCCCAGCGCCACCACCGCCGCCACCGTCAAGCTGGCCGTCAACGTGACCGGCTCGACCGGCGCCAAGGGCACGCCCACGATCGACCTCCGCTGGCGTGGCGCCGGCGCCGTCGACGCCACCGGGAACGCCGGATCGCTCAACCCCGACAGCAACTACACCGATCTGGCCACCTCGGCCGGCGCAGTCAACGCTGGTGCGGACCAGAACCCGACCACCGTCGGCCTGGAGAACTTCAGCGGTCAAGGCCCGGTGTCGCTGGTCAGTACGACGGTCTGCTCGACCTCGTACCCGTGTCCCGCATCCGGTCCGCCCGGCAGCAACCAGAGTGTGGCCGGTGGCGGTGGCCGGACAGCGATCGCACCGACCTACTCCGCGGGTGACGGTGTCTCGGTCAGCGGCGTCGGAAACTTCGGCGCCGGAAGTTGCCCGGCCACGACCCAGGGCGACTGCAGGTTCTTCGGAACCTCGGCGGCCACGCCGAGCTCGGCAGGTGTCGCCGCTCTGGTACTCGACGCGGCCGGCGGACCCGGCACGCTGACGCCCTCCGCGCTGACCGCCGTACTCAACGCCAATGCCACCGACCGGGCAGCCCCCGGTCCTGACAACGCCTTCGGTTCTGGGGTTCTGGACGCCTTCTCCTCGGCGACCGGACGCGCTGACCTGGCGGTGACGAAGAACTGTCTGCCGGACGGCCCGGCAGCCGCCGGTACGTCGTACCCGTGCACCATCACCGTGACGAACAACGGTCCGGCCATCGCTCGGGCGGTCAAGGTGACCGACACCGTGACGTCGAGCGGGACGTTCCAGCTGTCCACCACCTCGCCCGGCTGCACCGCACCCGCGGGCGACCAGGCGGGCAACGCCCAAGCCACCTGTACGCTCGGCGACCTCACTTCGGGTCAGCAGGTCAGTGTCGTGGTGCGCGAGGGTGCGAACGAGGCGCAGGACATCGCCGACACCGCGACTGTCAGCGGTGGCACGGTCGATCCCAACGGCTCCAACAACTCCGCCTCCGACACGCTGCACCTGGTCGGCTCGGCGGACGTGAGCATCGACAAGACCGCTCCGGCCACGGCGACCGCGGGTGGCCAGATCACCTGGTCGAGCACGATCTCCAACGCGGGCCCGTCCACGGCGGCCGGCGTGGTCGTCCGGGACGTGCTGCCGGCCCAGGTCACGGTGGTCTCCGTCACCGCCACCGGCGGCAGCTGTACTGCGGGAGTACCAGGCAACCCGTCCCTGCCCACCACCTGCTCGCTGGGCAATCTCGCGGCCGGCGGCAACCGGACGATGACGGTCGTCGCCACGATCGACTCCTCGTTCACCGGCGCGATGCACAACGACGCGAGTGTGTCCTCCGCGACGGCTGATCCGGATCTGGGCAACAACACCGACACCGTCACCACCCAGGTCGGAGCACAGGCCGATCTGTCGGTCACCTCGACCGACAGCCCGGACCCGGTACTGGCCGGGCGGCCGTTGACCTACACGGTCAGGGTCAGCAATGCGGGACCATCCACGGCGACCGGGGTCAAGCTGGTCGACGTACTGCCGGGCGCGGTCGACTTCACCTCCGCAACGGTGACGACAGGATCCGGTAGCTGTGTGCTGGTGACGATTCCGGTGGATCCGCCGTCCAAGCAGGTCGAGTGTGAGCTGGGCACGATGGCCCCGGCCGGCGGCCCGACCACCGTGGTCATCCTGACCCGGGTGTCGTCCGGTACTCCGCCCGGCTCCATCTCGGACAACGCGACGGTGACGTCGCCGACCTCCGACCCGGTACCGGCCAACAACACCGCGTCGGCCTCGACCACGGTCGGCACCTCGGCCGATCTGCGGATGGCGCTGGTGGCCGACAAGGACGTCTACAAGCCGTCGGCGACGATCATCTACACGGCGACGGTGACCGACCTCGGTCCGTCCGACGCCCAGCCGCCGAAGGTGACGATCGGGCTGCCGGACATCAAGGCGGCGGTGTACGTGTTCGACACGGCCGGCTGCAGCAAGGTGGGCCAGGCGCTGACCTGCCAACGGCCGACGTCTCTGGCCTCCGGAGCGGCTTGGTCGTTCAACGTCCACCTGCTGGTGAAGGGCAACAAGGGCGTGGTCACCACGTCAGCGGCAGTCAGTTCGACCACCGCTGATCCGGTGGCTGCCAACAACAGCACCACCTTGTCGGTCAAGATCGGCAAGTAGCGGACAGTACTGCGCGCCGTGGCCTAGGACGCAAACCACGGCGCGCAGTACTGCTCGGTCAGGAAGAGAAAGCAGCGTCGAAAGAAGCGGTCGGTGGGTCGAAGGCCAGGGACTTCACGAACTGGAGGGCTTCGGCGGCGCCGACGAGGCGGTCCATGCCGGCGTCTTCCCATTCGACTGAGATGGGGCCGGTGTACCCGATCGTGTTGAGCATGCGGAAGCAGGCTTCCCAGGGGACGTCGCCGTGGCCGGTGGAGACGAAGTCCCAGCCTCGGCGGGGGTCGCCCCAAGCGAGGTGGGAGCCCATTCGGCCGTTGCGGCCGTTGCCGACCTGGCGCTTCGCGTCCTTGCAGTCGACGTGGTAGATGCGGTCCTTGAAGTCCCAGAGGAAGCCGACCGGGTCGAGGTCCTGCCAGACGAAGTGCGACGGGTCCCAGTTGAGGCCGAAGGCTTCGCGGTGGCCGATCGCTTCCAGGGTCGCGGTCGTCGACCAGTAGTCGTAGGCGATCTCGGACGGATGTACTTCGTGCGCGAACTTGACGCCCACCTCGTCGAACACGTCGAGGATCGGGTTCCAGCGATCGGCGAAGTCCCGGTAGCCGGCGTCGACCATCGACTGCGGCACCGGCGGGAACATCGCCACGGTCTTCCAGATCGACGACCCGGTGAAGCCGACCACTACGTCGACGCCCAGCGCGCGAGCCGCCCGTGCGGTAGTGGCCATCTCCTCGGCCGCCCGCTGCCGGACACCCTCGGGATCGCCGTCGCCCCAGATGTGTCCGGGCAGGATCGCCTGGTGGCGCTGGTCGATCGGGTCGTCGCAGACCGCCTGGCCGAGCAGGTGGTTCGAGATCGTCCAGACCTTCAGGTTGTACTTCTCCAGGATGTCCAGCCGGTTGCGGACGTAGCCGTCGTCCTCGGCCGCCTTGCGGACGTCCAGGTGGTCGCCCCAGCAGGCGATCTCGAGTCCTTCGTAGCCCCACCCGGAGGCAAGCCGAGCCACTTCTTCGAACGGCAAGTCGGCCCACTGGCCGGTGAACAAGGTGATCGGTCGAGCCATCACAAACTCCTTAAAACACTACGGATATTGGAGGGGTGTCCCGCGGCGCCGCGGCCGGAGCGCTGGTCGCGGCGCCGGGGACAGGAACCGGACGAGCCGGTCCCCCGCCGACCGTGCGGCACCGCTCCCCCGCGACCCGGGACGGGGCCGAACCACCCCGGGTCGTGAGAGTTCCTGTCCGCCTCTCCGCGTCGGACAGGGTGCGGTGCCACACGGCGACGAGCATGGGGTCAGATCCTCCGCTTGAGGTCCTGGCCGATGGCGACGAGCAGCGTCCTGGCCGGTACGTCGGCGACCTGGGCCGCCTCCGCCAGGTAGTTGTCCATCGCCGTACGTGCGGCGTCGAGCCGGCCCTTGCTGTGTTCACGCTGGGCCGCCCGCAACTGCACCTTCATCACCACGGTCGGGTCCAACGGCAGCGTCCTGACGTCGCGGTACCGCTTGACCACCTCGATGGCCTCGTCGTACGTCGCGATCACCGTGAACGGAACCTTCGTCACCGACACGTTGCCGGCCTTGTCGGTGGCCCGGGCGATCACCTCGTGCGCGCCCAGACCGAGCAGCATGCCGTCGATCTTGCCGCCGGCCGCCAACGGTTGCCCGTCGATGGTCAGCGTCACGCCCGCCAGACCGGAGAGCGCGTCGGTCGCCGTCGCCCCGATCGTGGCCAGCTTCGACACCCCGAACTCAGCACCCGCCGCCAGGCCCGTGACCGTCGTCGCCGGAGCGGTCTTGTCGATCTTGACCGTCACCGACTTCGGCTCGGACACGTTGCCCGCGGTGTCGCTGGCCCGCACCTGGACGGTGTGGGTGCCATCGGCCGTGAGGTTGATCGCGTGGGTGTACTCGGCCCAGGCGCCGTCATCGACCTTCTGCTCGATGTACAGCTGGCCCGGCTGGTTGTCGGTCGCCATCGCGGTGGCGACGACCGCGTCGTTCCACCACCCGTTGTCTCCCGACGGAGTGGACGGGTTGACCGAGAGGGTGACCTCCGGCGCGACGTTGTCCTTGACCAGCTTGAAGTAGTCGAACTTCGCCGTCTTCGACGCGACCTGGTCGACCCCGAAGGCGTAGATCCCGAAGCTCGCCGAGCTCAGCGCGGTGTTGGTGACGGGCGGCAGTGCCGTCCACTCCAGTCCGTCCGAGCTGTACGAACCGGTGTACTTCGTACCGGCCTTGGCCAGCCGCAGGTACCAGACACCCTGGGTGGGTGCCGGCGATGCGTTCGGTTGCGGATCGAGGACGACGTTGCCGGCCTCGCTCCTCAGCTCGATCCCCCGGGTCACCGTGCCGCCCGAGGCGTTGCTGGTCAGGAAGTCGAACTTCACGTAGTTCGCGTCGTCGCCGTAGACCATCAGGCCGCCCTGCTGGTAGGCCTCGTTGAACGCGGACCCGTCCACCTTGGTCTCGATCGTCCAGTCACCGTCGGGAGCCGGCTGCAGCAGCAGGTTCTTCGGGTTCGTGGCGGTCCCGCCGTAGATGTCGCCCTTGCTCGTGTCGATCTCGAGGTTGCCACCGGTCACCCGGTACGCCGAGGCGTCCGGCCGCACGCTCGCCGTCCAGCGGCAGGCGTTCAGGGTGGAGCCGTCGAACGCGTCGTCCGGGGTGGGTACCTCGGCGGTGTCGTCCGGCGTGATGGTGAAGTAGTCGAACTGCGCGGTGATCGGCAGCGCGGCCGCCTGGTTGGCCAGGCCGAACAGCCCGATCTTCGGGTTGTTGATGCCGGCCAGCTGCTTGGTCTCCGGCATGTCCACGAACGTCGCGCCGTCAGCGCTGTACGACGCCCGCAGGTTCTGCCCGTTGCTGGTGAACCGGACCCAGACCGTGTCCGGGTACGCCGCACCCAGGTTGGCCGTGTTCGATGCCGCCACCTCGTTCGGCGCACCGGCTTCTTCGCGGATGAACTGGAAGATCCGGTCGGCCGCCGAAGGCCCGCTCGTGTTGCGGCCCTGCAGCACCATCTTCGCGTAGTTGTCGTCGTCTCCGTAGATGATCAACCCGGCCTGCTGGTAGGCACGTCGGGCCGGCAACGTCATCTTGGCGGTCGCCTGCCACGCGCCGGCCGGCAACGGCTGGAGCACGATGTTCGGCGTACCGGTGTTCCCGGTGCCGTAGATGTCGGTCGCCGTCAGCGGGATCTGCAGGTTGCCGTTGCTCACGGCTAGTTCCTGGTTGCCTCTGACAATGGAGTTCCAGCGGCCGGTGTCGACGGTGGTGCCGTCGAAGCCGTCCGAGCGACCGGTCAGACAGGTCGGCGGAGCGCTCGCGTCCACCTTGACCTGTACGTGCGACGTACCGGCCGCGCCCTTGGCGTCCGTCACCGTGACGGTCGCGTCGAAGGTGCCGGAGGTCGTGTAGGTGTGGCTGATCGTCGCGCCGGTGCCGGTCGAACCGTCACCGAAGCTCCACTCGTACGACAGCGGCAGATCCCCTTCGGGGTCGGTCGCGGTCGCCGTGAAGTCGACCTTCAGCGGCGCCTTGCCCTGCAGGGTGGACGCGCCGATCGACACGCTCGGGCGCTGGTTCTCGGTGACGCCCTTGCCGATGAACTTCACCCAGTTGACGTTCAGCTGCCCCGTCGTCTTGACGAAGTACAGCGGACCGCTGGTCAGCGACGCCCCGGACACGTCCGCGGTGAAGTTGCCGTAGGTCTGCCAGGCACCCGTCGGCGTCACCGCGATGGTGGCGACGATCGGGCCGTCCGTCGGTGAGCCCTGCCGGACCTGGACCGTCGCGCCCGCGTCCGGAGACGCCGCCCGCAACTGGATCTGGTTGATCCCGGTCAGGTTGGTCGGCTTCCAGCCCCACCAGTCGCCGTCTTCGATGAAGCCGATGTTCTTGCCGCCACCGGCGACGTCACCGGTGTCCTCGGTCTGCACACCACCGCTGGACCCCGGACCGCCGGTCTCGTCGAAGTACTCCGCCTCACGCGTCTTCGGCTGGAGCTGGACCACCTTCTGGGTCGTGATCCGGCCGGTGCCCGGCGCGCCCTTGTCGGTGTACGTCACCGTCACGATGCCGAAGATGTTCGCCCCGACGTGCCCGTCGTCACCCGGCAGCGGGAAGGTCCCGGTGCAGCCGTGGTACTGCTCGTACGGGTGGGCGTGCTCGTCATGCCCGAGGGCCGGCTGGGTGATCACGTCGTTGCAGTCGATCGTGCCGTCTTCGGGATCGGTGACGGTGACCTTGTACTTGATCGTGTCGCCGAAGTCGAAGAACCCACCGTCGACCGGCCCCTCCACGGTGATCGTCGGCGCCGTGTTGCCCGCCGTGATCGTCTTGTTGGAGACCGCCGACCGGCCGTCCGGATCCGTCACCGTCAACCGGGCGGTGAAGACGCCGGCCGTGGTGTAGGTGTACGACGGCTTGGCCTCGGTGCTGTCCGTCGTCCCGTTGCCGTCGAAGTCCCAGGCGAGCGTGACCGCCTGGCCGTCCGGATCACGCGACCCGGTCGAGTCGAACGCGACCGTCAGCGGCACCGGCCCGGACGTCTTGTCCGTCGTGAACTGAGCGAGTGGCGCCCGGTTGCCTTGCACGTAGTCGATCCGGTAGATGCCGGAGTCGGCGTTGTTGCCGCCGAACCCGCTACCCCACTCGATCACATAGAGCGCGCCGTCCGGTCCGAACTGCAACGCGTGCGGCCGGATGAAGTTCAGCTTCGACAGCATCCGCGACACGTCCGCGACACCAGCGCGGTCGTCCTTCAGCTGGACCGAGAACAACCGGCTGTCGTTCCAGTCGGCGAACACGGCCTTGCCGTCGAAGTACTTCGGCCACTTGCGCGGCGAGTCGCTGTCCGGGTCGAACTTGTACGCGCCGCTCGTCATCGGCGCGCCACTGCCGCCGATCTCCGGTACGCCGGTGGTCGACTTGCCCATCCACATCGTCGCCGGAATCGCAGCGGGCAACTGAGCGATACCCGTGTTGTTCGGCGAGTTGTTGACCGGGGCCGCGCAGTTGAAGACGGGTCCCGACGTGTTGGTGGCGAAGTCGAAGTCGTTGTACGGCGTGTTGTTGCCCACGCAGTACGGCCAGCCGTAGAAGCCCGGCTTGTCGAGGATGTTCCACTCCACCCGGCCGTCCGGACCGCGGGTCGGCGAGGTCTGGCCGGCGTCCGGGCCGTAGTCGGCGACGAAGAGGTGGTTGGTGGTCGGGTCGATGCCGATCCGGAAGGGGTTCCGGAAGCCCATCGCGTAGATCTCCGGCCGCGTCTTCGCGGTACCGGCCGGGAACAGGTTGCCGGCCGGGATCGTGTAGCTGCCGTCGGCCTCCGGGTGGATCTTGAGTACCTTGCCGTTCAGGGCGTTGCTGTTGGCCGCGCTGCCCTGGGAGTCCCAGGCCGACCGGCCGGCCCGCTCGTCGATCGGCGAGTAGCCGTCGGAGTCGAACGGGTTCCGGTTGTCACCGGTGGCGATGTAGAGGTTGCCGTCGCCGTCGAACTCGAGCGCTCCACCGGCATGGCAGCACTCGTTGCGTTGCGTGTTGATCTGGAGCACCTGTTTGGCGCTCGACATGTCGAGCGAGTCGCCGGTGACCTTGTAGCGCGAGACCTGGTCGAAGGACCCGCTGCCGGCCGGTGAGTTGTAGAGATAGATGAAGCCGTTCTGGTCGAAGGCCGGGTCGAGCGCGATGCCCAGCAACCCGAACTCTTGTCCGGTGTAGACGTCGAGGGTTCCCGCGGTGACCACCGAGCCGTCGGTCTTGATGATCTTCACGGCGCCGTTGCGGTCGATGTAGAAGACCCGGCCGTCCTTGGCGATCGACAGCTCCATCGGGTTGGCGGTGTCGTCGTCGAGGGTGACCTTCTCGTAGCTGTTGCTCAGCGATGCGCCACAGTCCGCGGGCTGCACGCCGGCCGCGGTCTTGATGCCGCCGAGCAATTCCTTGCGGAAGGTCGGGTCGGCGTACGACTCGATCGTGTGACCCATGCCGGTGTACCAGGCACGACCACCGTCGTAGTCCTGACACCACACGATCGGGTGCTCGACACCCATGTTGCCGCCGGTGTACGACGTCTCGTCGAGCGAGGCGAGCACATGCACGGTGTCGCGCGGATTGGTCCGGTAGTTGTACCACTCGTCCGTGCGAGGCCACAGCGTCGGAGCGTCAGCCGTCGACGGGTGCGCGTGGTCCTCCACCTTCACGGTCGCGTTCGGCGTACCGGCCGGGTGGCTGTCGAAGTACGCGCCGACCAGCTTGCCGTACCAGGGCCAGTCGTACTCCGTGTCCGACGCCGCGTGAATGCCCGCGTAGCCGCCTCCGTTGCGGATGTACCGCTCGAAGGCGGCCTGCTGGTCCGCGTTCAGCACGTCGCCGGTGGTCGACAGCCAGATGACGACCTCGTACTTCGCCAGCTCGGTGTCGTTGAACATCGCCGCGTCCTCGGTCGCGGTGACGGTGAAGCCGTTCTCCGTCGCGAGATCCTTGATCGCCTGGATCCCGGCCGGGATCGAGTCGTGCCGGAACCCGGCCGTCTTGCTGAAGATCAACGCGTTGAAGGTGTCGTCGCCGTGCCCCGGATGGGCCTGGGCGGTGATCGCCGACAACGGGATCGCCACCGCGGCGATCAGGGCGAGCACGAGGGCACGCACAAGCGTGCCGTGCCTGCGTAGCTGGATCATGGGTGTGCTCCTCATGGGTCGGATAAGGCGCGCGCTCCATCTGGTTCCAAGGCGGGTCCCTGGATTTTTCGGCCCTGGTACTGCGGAAGTTCAGCTACTGCTTTCCCCGTGCTCAGCCCTGCGCTTCTCAGCGAACGCCGAGCAGATGATCCATCGCGAGCTGGTCGAGCTTCTCGAAACCGAGCCCACGCCGAGCCAGCGCGTCCGGATCGAAGGTTGCCTTCCGCAACTCGGCCAGCGACTCGCCCTCACCGAGGGTCGGCTGGGTGATCTCGGTGATCCGCGCCTCGGCCAGCACCGCGGCGACCTCGGGGTCGGCGCGGAAGGCCTGCACCTTCTCCCGCAGGATCAGGTAGTTGCGCATGCAGCCGCGTGCGGTCTCCCAGACGCCTTCGAGGTCCTCGGTACGCGGCGGCTTGTAGTCGAAGTGGACATAACCGTCGTACCCAGGTCCGCCGGCCGTGCCCTGCAGGACATCGACCGTCCAGAAGGCCTCGCGCAGGTTGCCGGCGCCGAAACGCAGGTCCTGGTCGAAGCGCGGACCGTGCTGGCCGTTGAGGTCGATGTGGTAGAGCTTGCCGTGCCACAGCGCCTGGGCGATGCCGTGCGCGTAGTTGAGCCCGGCCATCTGCTCATGGCCGACCTCGGGGTTGATGCCGACCAGGTCAGGGTGCTCCAGGTCGTTGATGAAGGCGAGCGCGTGGCCGATCGTCGGCAGCAAGATGTCACCGCGCGGCTCGTTCGGCTTCGGCTCGAGGGCGAACCGGATGTCGTAGCCCTGCTCCTGCACATAGCTGGTGAGCAGGTCCATCGATTCCTTGTACCGGTCCAGCGCGGCGTGGACGTCCTTGGAGCCTCCGGACTCGGCGCCTTCCCGGCCGCCCCACAACACGTAGGTCTTCGCGCCGAGCTCGGCCGCGAGGTCGACGTTGCGCAGGATCTTGGCCAGCGCGTACCGGCGTACGTCGCGGTCGTTGGCGGTGAGGCCGCCGTCCTTGAAGACCGGGTGGCTGAACAGGTTGGTGGTGGCCATCTCGACGACCATGTCGTGATCGGCCAATGCCTTGGTGAACCGCTCGAGCACCTGCTGGCGGGTGCTGTCGTCGGGGACCAGGTCGTCGTCGTGGAAGGACACCGCGGAGGCGCCTAGCTCGGCGAGCTTCTCGACCGCGAGCACCGGGTCGAGCGGGGCGCGGACGGCGGTACCGAAGACGTCCACGCCCTCCCAGCCGACGGTCCACAGGCCGAACGAGAACTTGTCGTCCTTGGAGGGGGTATATGAGGTCATGAGGGGATCTCCTGCCATTGTCGGGAGGCCGAGCTGTCCTCGACCGCGGCCAGCACACGCTGGACCTGCAGGCCGTCCGCGAACGAGGGCGCGGGGTCGGTGCCCTCGGCGATCGCGGTGATCAGATCGACCACTTGGTGAGTGAAACCGTGTTCGTAACCGAGCAGGTGACCCGGCGGCCACCAGGCCGCGACGTACGGGTGCACCGGCTCGGTGACCAGGATGCGGCGGAAGCCGGCAGTCTCGGCCGGCTCGGTCGCATCGTAGAAGTGCAGCTCGTTGAGGTCCTCGAAGTCGAAGGCCAGACTGCCGTTGCTGCCATTGATCTCGATCCGGATCGCGTTCTTCCGGCCGGTCGCGAACCTGGTCGCCTCGAAGACGCCGAGCGCGCCTTCGGTGAAGCGGGCCAGGAAGATCGCGGCGTCGTCGACGGTGACCGGGCCGCGCTCGACGCCTGCGGTTCCGGCCAGTCCGCTGTGCTCGGCCGCGACCGGGCGCTCCTTGACGAAGGTCTCCAGCTGCCCGCTCACCTCGGTGATCAGGTCGCCGGTGATGTACTGCGTCAGGTCGACGATGTGCGCCCCGATGTCGCCGAGCGCACCTGAGCCGGCCTTCTCCTTGTCGAGCCGCCAGGACAACGGCGCCTCAGGGTCGGCGATCCAGTCCTGCAGGTACTGCGCCCGCACGTGCCGGATCGTACCGAGCTTGCCCTCAGCAACGAGTTTGCGGGCCAGCCCGATGGCCGGAACCCGGCGATAGGTGAACCCGACCATCGACCTGATCCCGTTGGCCGCTGCCTCGGCAGCCGCGGCAGCCATCTGCTCGGCCTCCGCGACGGTGTTGGCCAGCGGCTTCTCACAGAGCACGTGCTTGCCCGCCTGCAGCGCGGCGATCGCGATCTCGGCGTGGCTGTCGCCCGGAGTACAGACGTCGATCAACTGCACGTCGTCTCGGGTCAGCAGCTTGCGCCAGTCCGTCTCGGTCTGGCTCCAGCCGAGCTTGGTCGCGGCCTTGTTCAGTGCTTCCGCGTTGCGGCCGCACAGAACCGTCATCTCCGGCTGCAGTGGCAGGTCGAAGAAGCGTGGTGCGCTGCGCCAGGCCTGTGAGTGGGCAGCGCCCATGAAGGCGTACCCGACCAGGCCGATGCCCAGGTTCGTCATTCTTGGTGCTCCTAATCAGCTTTCGAAGGCGGTCGGCAGGTACTGGTCGACGTTGTCCTTGGTGACGACCGGCGCGTACAGCTGGACCACCCGCGGCACCTCGACCTCCACCAGGTCGCCGAGTGCCTTCTTCTGGACCAGCAGGCGAGCCAGCCGGATGCCGTCCGCGCCCTGGGTGGACGGGTAGATGACGGTGGCCTTCAGCAACGAGTTGCCGGACTTGATGTCCCGCATCACGTTCGCCGAGCCGGCGCCGCCGACGACGAAGAACTCCTTGCGGCCGGAGTTCTTGATCGCGGCCATCACGCCGACCCCCTGGTCGTCGTCGTGGTTCCAGATCGCGTCGATCTTCGGGGCCGCCTGCAGCAGGTTGGTGGCCGCCTTCTCACCGGACTCGACGGTGAACTCGGCCGCGACCCGGTTGTTGACCTTCAGCCCGCAGTCGGCGAGCGCTTCCTTGAAACCCTTGCTGCGTTCCTGGGTCAGCGGCAGCGAGTCGATGCCGGCGATCTCCGCGACCACGGCGTCCTTCTTGCCCTTGAGCTGCTCGCAGATGTAGGTGCCGGCGGAGACACCCATGCCGTGGTTGTCGCCGAGCACCGTGGTCCGGGCGGCGAACGAGCTGTCGAACTCGCGGTCCACGTTGATCACGGTGATCCCGGCCTGCATCGCCTTCGTGGCCACCGCGGTCAGCGCGGCGCCGTCGAACGGCAGCAGCACGATCGCGTCGACCTTCTGGTTGATGAAGGTCTCCACCTGGCTGATCTGCAGGTTCACGTCGTTGGTGCCCTCGGCGACCTGCAGGTCGACATCGGGGTACTTCTTCGCCTCGGCCTGGGTGGCCTTGGTGATCGCACCCATCCAGCCGTGGTCGGCGGCCGGGGCGGAGAAGCCGATCTTGACCTTCTTACCGGGCTCGTCGTTGCCCTTGGCCGCGACCTGCTGGGTCCCGGTCGTGGTGGTCTTCTCGGCCTCGGGCGTGTTGCTCGTACACGCGATCAGTGCCATCGAGCTGAGCCCGACCAGGCCGGCGGTGACTGCTAATCGGGCGGTCCGTACAGACATCTTGTCCTCCAGAAGATGGTGCTGCTCTTACAGGGGTTCTGTGGTGCTTTGTGGAGCTAAGGCGCGGTGGCGCGGGCGGCCAGGCGTTGCTGGAGGAGGACCGCGATCACGATGATCAGGCCCTTCGCCACCGACTGGGCGGAGATACTCAGGTTGTTCAGGGTGAAGACGTTGTTCAGGGTGGTGAAGATCAGTACGCCGAACACGGTGCCGACGATCGTGCCGCGGCCACCGGACAGCAGCGTGCCGCCGATCACCACCGCCGCGATGGCGTCGAGTTCGTAGAGCTGACCGTGGGTGGAGCTACCGGTCGTGGTCCGGGCCATCAGCATCACGGCCGCGATGCCACAGCACAGACCGGCCAGCACGTAGAGCGCGACCGTGTGCCGCTGCACCTTGATACCGGCGAGGCGGGCGGCCTCGGCGTTGCCACCGACCGCGAAGGTCCGGCGGCCGAAGGTGGTCCGGTTGAGCAGCACCCAGCCGGCCGCGGCGACGAGCAGGAACATCCAGACCAGCACCGGGATGCCGATCAGGTTGCCGCCGAAGAAGTCGACGAACGAGTTCACGCTGATGATCTGGGTCTTGCGGTCGGACAGGATCTCCGCCAGTCCGCGGGCTCCGGCGAGCATCGCCAGGGTCGCTATGAACGGGACTATCTTGCCGTAGGCAACCAGCACCCCGTTGACCAGGCCACACGCCGCGCCGACCAGGAGGGCGGTGCTGACCATGAAGATCCAGCCGTAGTCGGCGGCCATCTGCTGGGTCGCCAGGGTGGTTGCCCAGACACTCGCCAGCGCCACCATCGCGCCGACCGACAAGTCGATGCCGCCGCCGGTGATGACGAACGTCATCCCGATGCTGACCACGCCGATCACCGCGGCCAGCCGCAGGATCGTCAGCAGGTTGGCGGTACTCGCGAACCGGTCCCCCGCGGTCGCGACACCGACGATGCAGAGCAGCACCAGCGCGATCACCAGCCCGATGTTGCGGCCGGCCCCGCTCTTCAGCAGATTGCCGACGACGCTGCTCGTCGCCGTACCACCGCCGCGTCCGCTCCGTACCGCTGTCGGGTCGACCTCGACCATCGCCTGGCCCTGGGCCGGCGCGTCTTGCTTGGTTGCCTCCGGTCGTGCGACTTCCTCACTCATCACACGGCACTTCCTTCCATCACCAGGTCGAGGACCCGGTGTTCGTCGATGTCCTGCGCGGGGCCCGTGTGCACGGCCCGCCCCTCCCGCATCACGATCACCCGGTCGGCCAGACCGAGCACTTCCTCGACCTCGCTGGAGACCAGCACGATCGCCACCCCGTTGGCCGCCAGCTTGCGGACGAGCGCGTAGATCTCGGAGCGTGCCCCGACGTCCACACCCCGGGTCGGCTCGTCCAGCAGCAGTACCCGGCAGTCCCTCATCAACCAGCGAGCCAGGACGACCTTCTGCTGGTTGCCGCCCGACAGGTTGCGGACGGGAATGTCCACTGCCGCCGGCCGGACGTCCAGCGCCTTGGTCAACTCTTCGGCGGCCTGCTTCTCTGCGTGACCACTGAGGAATCCGGCGCTGGCGAAGCGCCCCAGACTCGACACGGTGATGTTCTTGTAGACGGCCTCATCGAGCAGCAGCGCCTGGCCCTTGCGCTCCTCGGGGGCGAGTCCGACGCCGGCCTTGACGGCCTGCTGCACCTTGCCCGCACCGAGCACCTTGCCGTCCACCCGGACGACACCGGTCGCCGCCTTGCGAGCGCCGTACACGGTCTCCAGTACTTCGGAACGCCCCGACCCGACCAGGCCCGCCAGACCGAGGATCTCGCCGGCCCGGACCGAGAAGCCGATGCCGGCGAACTCGCGGGGGCGGGACAGGTTCTCCACCTCGAGCACGACCGGCGCGGTGCTCACGACCTCGGTGCGCGGCGGGAAGACGTACTCGATCGAACGGCCGGTCATCAGCCGGATCAGCTCGGCGGTCGGGGTCTCCCGGGCGTCGAGGCCGGTCGCGACGGTGGCGCCGTCCTTGAGCACGGTGACCCGGTCGCCGATCTCGCGGATCTCCTCGAGCCGGTGCGAGATGTAGACGATCGCGACGCCCTGCGAGGTCAGGTCGCGGATCACCCGGAAGAGGTTGTCGACCTCCTCGGAGTCGAGCACCGCGGACGGCTCGTCCATCACGATCAGCCGGGCCTTGCGCGAGAGTGCCCGCGCCATGCTCACCACCTGCTGGCCGGCCGCGGACAGCAGGCCGACGGTCCGGCCGGGCGGGATCTCGCCGTGGCCGAGGCCTTTGAGCAGCTCGCGTGCCTTGGTGTTCGCCTCGTGCCGGCGGGTCAGGCCGAAGCGGGCGGGTTCGTGGCCGAGGAAGACGTTCTCGGCGACGGTGAGGTCGGGGACCAGGTCGAGTTCCTGGTAGATGGCGGCGATGCCGAGTGCCATCGAGTCGGCCGGGGTGTGCAGCGAGACGAGCTCGCCGTTCACGTGGATCGTGCCGGCGTCCGGTTTGTGCGCGCCGGTGAGGACGCGGATCAGGGTCGACTTGCCGGCGCCGTTCTGGCCGAGCAGGCAGTGCACCTCGCCCCGGCGGATGTCGAGGTCGACGCCGTCGAGGGCCCTCACTCCGGGGAACTCCTTGACGATGCCGGTCATCCGAAGCAGGTCTTCGCCGGCTGCGGGTACGTCGTACTCGGTCATTGGGCTACTCCTGCGGTGTCGCGCCCGACGAGCGTCGGGTCGAGGAAGACCTGGTCGAGCGAGATCTGCGCGCCGCCGCGGACGGCGGCGGTGAAACCGAGCTGGGACTGGACGACGCGGCAACCGCCGCCTTCCGGCGCGATCACGCGGTCGCGGATCGCACTCTCCAGCGGCTCTTTCAGCCACGGCCCGAGGACGGCGAAGTACCCGCCGAGCACGAGTACGTCCGGGTTCAGGATGTTGACGAGAATCGCCCCGCCGACGCCCAGCCAGGTGCCGACATCGGCCAGCGCCTTGAGCGTCCTGGCGCTGCCACCCTCGGCGCGCTGGGTGATCTCGGCCAGCCGCTGCTCGACGTCCAGCGACGGGTCGCGGACCGGGTCGTCCGAATCAGTTGCCTTGTTCAGCAAAGCGGTCAGGCCGACGACGGTCTCCCAGCAGCCGGTCCGGCCACAGCCGCAGGTGCCACCGGCCGGCGCGACGGGCATGTGCCCGACCTCGCCGCTGAACCCGTGACCGCCGCGCAGCAGATGCCCACCGGTGACCATGCCGCCACCAACACCGACCGCACCGGTCAGCAACACGATGTCCTGCACCTGGTCGGCGTCCGGTTCGGTCGCCGCCTTGATCTCCGAGTACGCCGCGAGCGCGGCAAGGTTCGCCTCGTTGTCCACCCGCACCGGGTACGCCGGGCTGCCGAGGCGCTCGCGCATCTCGTCGACGACGGGGACCTCTGCCCAGCCGAGGTTCGGGGCGAGCTTGAGCAGTCCGGTCGCACTCTGGACCAGGCCGGGCACCGCCAGCGTGACGCCGGCGATCTGACCGCCACGGCCGACGACGGCTGTCACGGATTCGCGGATCAGCTCGGCGAGCTGGTCCAGCGTCGCGGCCGGGTCGAGGTGCGCGACGTCGAGCGGGACGCGCCGTTCGGTGACGGTCTCGCCGCTCAGGTCGAGGGCGGTGACGGCGAGGTAGTCGACGTTGATCTCGGCGCCGACGCCACAGACGCCGCTGCCGTCGAGCTCGACGAGCTGACCCGGGCGACCGAGCGCGCCGGCCTCGGCCTGGCCCTCGCGGAGCAGGCCACGATCGACGAGTTCGGCAACCAGGCTGCTGACGGTGGCCTTGTTCAGTCCGGTGTCGGCGGCGATCCGGGCGCGGGAGCGAGAACCCGCCGCACGGACGTGCCGGAGTACGACCGACAGGTTGTTGCGCCGGAGCGAGACGTGATCGGCGGCGACCACACCGCTGCCAGGCCGGCTGCTTTCGGACAGCGTCATGAGTCCCACCCCTTCTCCCCCGACAGGAGAATTTCGCGGCTGTTGTGACGCCGCTCACAGACTTTGTCTGTTGAGCCAACAAACTAAGTACAGGCGCGGTGGGCGTCAAGATGTTGCGGCGAAGTTTCTTCAGGACGTCAGTTCTGTGTCAGTCCGAAAATTGCAAGTAGTTCTTCAAATCTTGCATCCGGTCTTGCGCACTGAAGCGCTCGTTTGTACGCTCGCGCCACTCTCCGCAGTCCTGTCCGCCCCCCTTTCAGGAGCCTGCAATGCCTTTGACACGCCGTACTTTCCTGGCTGCTTCCGCAGCCACCGCCGCAGCCGCCGGAACCACCATCGGCACCGCTCTGCCCTCTTCCGCGACCACCGCGACCCCGGTCGCCAGTGGACCTGGTGACGTGGTCGGCAAGATCACCGTCGGCTACCAGGGCTGGTTCGCCTGTATCGGCGACGGTGCCCCGATCAACAGCTGGTGGCACTACAGCCGCAACGCCGGTCAGCCGCCGTCGCCGACCAACACCACGATCGTCAGCTGGCCGGACGTCCGTGAGTACACGGCGACGTACCAGACGGCGTACGCGAATCTCGGCAACGGCCAGCCGGCCAAGCTGTTCTCGTCGTACGACCAGCAGACCGTCAACACGCACTTCCAGTGGATGCAGCAGAACGGCTGCGACACGGCTGCCCTGCAACGCTTCAACCCCACTGGCGGCGAAGGCCCGACCCGGGACGCGATGGCGGCCAAGGTGCGGCAGGCAGCCGAGCAGTACGGGCGCAAGTTCTACATCATGTACGACGCGACCGACTGGACGAACATGCAGTCGGAGATGAAGACCGACTGGACCAACAAGATGAAGGCGTACACGTCGTCGCCGGCGTACGCCAAGCAGAACGGCAAGCCGGTCGTCTGCATCTGGGGCTTCGGCTTCAACGAGGCCAACAAGGCCTTCCCTGCTTCGGCTTGTCTCGATGTCATCAACTGGTTCAAGGGCCAGGGCTGCTACGTGATCGGCGGGGTGCCGACGCACTGGCTGCCCGGTAACGAGGACTCGCGGCCCGGCTATCTCGAGGTGTACCACGCGTTCAACATGATCTCGCCGTGGATGGTCGGACGGATCCAGGACGTCGCCGGCGCGGATCACTACTACAACAACGTGAACCAGCAGGACCAGGCCGACTGCAACGCGCACGGCATCGACTACCAGCCCTGTGTCATTCCGGGCGATCTGCAGTCCGGGCACCGCGCCCATGGCGAGCTGATGTGGCGGCAGTTCTACAACCTCACCCGGGTCGGCGTGCAGGGCATGTACATCTCGATGTTCGACGAGTACAACGAGGGCAACCAGATCGCCAAGACGGCCGAGACGCAGGCCTGGATCCCCAACGGGTCAGGGATTCGCGCCCTCGACGAGGACGGCACGGCGTGCTCGTCGGACTACTACCTGCGGCTCACCAACGACGGCGGGCGGATGTTCAAGGGGCAGATCCCGCTGACCGCGACGCGGCCGACCCAGCCGATGCCCAACCAGGGCAGCGGTGGCGTGATCTTCTACCAGCACATTGACTACGGCGGTACGGCCGGACAGGCGCTTGCCAAGGGCAACTACACCCGGGCGCAGCTGGCGGCGGCCGGCGTACAGGACAACTGGGCCTCGTCGGTGAAGGTGCCGGCCGGCTGGACGGTGACGATCTACGCCGAGGACAACTTCACCGGACAGACCTGGACCCGGACGGCCGACACGGCGAACTTCGTTGCCCTGTCCCCCAATGCGAACGATCAGTTGACGTCCTGCCGGATCTCTTGATCTAAAGGAGTTCCAGGCTGTCGGTGGCGAGGGTGATGACCGCGCCATCGAGGTGCAGACGGCAAGCGATGGCGTGGCCGGCGCAGGTGAGAAGGGCAGGGCCGGCCACGTCGACCACCCGGTACGCGACCGGCTGGGTGCAGGTCTCGACGACTGCCTGCTGCTCGCGGTAGCAGCCGAGCACGTGGCAGGTCACCACTTCGCCGACGGCCATCAGGGTCAGGCCGTGGTCCTCGCACATGCCCCAGGTGACCTCGCAGGTCTGGCCTTCGGTCGCGGCGAGCCGGATCAGATTGCCTGCGGTCGTTTCGAGTTCGCTGGCGACCGTACGGAAGGTGTCGGCTGCCTGGTCGAGATCGCGGCGGAGCTGGCGGGACGCCACTGATTCGGGGAGGCCGCGCGTCGCCGCGATCAGGCCTTCGGACAGGGCGATGGCGGCCAGGGCGATCTCGTCGACCTTGACCGGCGTGCCGAAGCCGGACGGACGGGCCGGCTCGGGACTTGCGGGCTGGCCCGGTACCGGATCTGGCGGGACCAGGCGGCCGGGCGGCGGCGTGTTCGGGCCGTTGGCGGTGCCGTTATCGGGTGCGCTCCCACTGCCGGTCGCGTTGCCGGTTGCGCTGCCGTTGGGCGTGTGACCGTTCTGCACGCGCAGTGGGGCACGGCCGTTCTGGCCCGTGCGTCCTGCTCCTTCGACCACCATGTCGTTCGCGCTCCGGTCACTCGCACGCTTGGCCTTCGCCATTCGTTCGCCCCCTGATGTGTGTCTCCCCCGGTGGCCGATGGTGCCATGCCGGAAGGGGGTGCGGCCAGAGCAAATCGACGAGCATCACGCAGGGCTGAACACGCCTTGCGCACAGCAACGATTCGGCCCCTCCGGGTACCGGAAACCACCCCCAACCTCAACTTCGGTTGCACTCTTCCCGGTGGTTCGGTGGCGTAATCACAGCGGGCGAATTCCATACGCTCCCTTAACACTTCCGGTACTACGCGTGACCGGTCGCGTCGATCTGGTCGTGAAGGAACCGAACCGTTCGGGTGCGGGCCGCGAGGGCGAGGTTGCCGGGGGTCTCACGGACCTCGGCGGTGAGGACGGCATGGGCGCCCTTCGCGAAGCCACCGGGGTTGCCGGGTCCGGAGTCGAGTTCGATCACCTCGAAGGCGTCGCCGAGCTGCTCGCGGAGGGTGGCGAAGCGCTCCGGCGGTACGGCGCGGTCACGGGTGAAGCGCAGGCCGAGAGCGCACAGTCCGTCCGTTCTGGTCCGCTCGACGATCTGCGCCAGTTCTTCCTGCGACATGCCGGGGTCACGCCGGCGGCTCGCGGTGACCGGGAACGGCGCGGCCGGCTGGCTCAGGACCGACGCCAGCACGCTCGACTCGACTGCCGTGGCGAGGGCGAATCCACCGGTGAAGCACATGCCGATGACGCCGACGCCGCGTCCCGGCGTACGGGCTGCGAGATCGGCGGCGACTGCTCGCAGGTACGCCGTGATCGGGCGCTTGGCGTCGACCGCGAACGCACGGAACTCCGCCGACACGCACAGGCGGGCAACCGTCCCGAGCACGTAGCCGATCGACTCCGGCTTGCCGGGTGTGCCGAAGGGCGACGGGATCACGACGGTGAAGCCTTCGTCGACGAGGTGATCCGCCAGGCCGAGCACGTGCGGGGTGATGCCGGGGATCTCCGGGATCAGCACGACCCCGGGGCCTTCGCCCTTCTCGTAGCAGTCGTAGGTGAGCCCTGCGCCGGTGAACGGCGCCTTCGTCCAGCCGGTCAGGGTAGAGGTCGGGGCAGAACCGGTCATCCGTGGAGTCTCCTCGGCAGGTCGGGGCTCTCAGCGTAGAACCCCGCAGAGCGCTCCCCCGGCAACGCGCAGTAATTCCCGCTGCGTCTGCCGCTGCGTCTGCCGCTGCGTCTGCCGTTGCTCAGTCGGCGAAGTCGTCGGTGAGGGCTCGGATCTCGACCATGCCGGCCGCGGCGACGGGGTGTTGGGAGGCGATCTCGATGGCTTCGTCGAGGTCGCGGCAGTCGATCAGGTCGTAGCCACCCATCTGCTCCTTCGACTCGGCGAACGGGCCGTCGGTGGTGACCACCTTGCCGGCCTGCCGACGCACGCCGGTCGACTCCGCGGGCGGACGGAGGGCCGCGCCTTCCCGGCGTACGCCGCGCTCGGTCATCTCCCGCACCCACGCCTCGGTGGCCGCGATCATCTCCGCAGGCACACCACCGGAGTAGTCATCGTCGGGCCGGATCAACAACATGTACTTCATGGCTCTCCTCGTTCATCTCCTGCGCTCCGTCTGTCGAGCGCCGCACCCGGTACGTCGGACTCCGATCGCCGTACTCGACATCCTCTGTCAGGGGGCGTAGTGCTGGACGGCGCCGCCGCGGGAGAGGTCGACCAAGGTGTGGGCGAGGTCGCTGGCGTCGGTGAGGATCTCGTCGAGGTCCGCGGTGGCGAGCTTGCGGTCCTTGACGACAATGTTGCCGTCGACAACTACCGTGACGACGTCGGAGGCGCGGACGGAATAGACCAGCGCGGCTCTCGGATCGTGCAGCGGCCGGCAGTGTGGGCCGGACAGATCGACGAGTGCGATGTCGGCGCGGCGGCCGGGCTCGATCGCGCCGAGCTCGTCGGGCATACCGGCTGCTGCCGCCCCGCCCCTGGTGGCGAGGCGGAGGGTGTCCGAGATCGTCATCCACTCGGCGTCCTGCTCACGTTGCTTCTGCGTCAACGCCAACAGTCGCAGGGATTCCCAGACATCGAGGGTGTTGTGCACGGCTGCTCCGTCGGTGCCGACGCCGACGCTGATGCCGGCCGACCAGAGTTGCTTGACGGGAGTGGTCGTGCCCATTGCGAGCTTCAGGTAGACCTTGGGGCAGGCTGCGACCGTAGTACGGGCTGCGTGCTTCGCCAGGATCGGGAGATCGGCATCGGTGATGCCACAGCCGTGGGCGATGAGCGCGCCTGCCTCGAGGACGTTGGTGCGGTCGAGTACTTGGATGGGAGTCGCGCCCAGGCGGTCCATCGACGCTTGGGTCTGGTCGGCTGTCTCGGCGGCGTGGAGGTGGATGCGGAAACCTTCGGCTTGCGCGACTTCCGCAGTACGGACCAGGTCTTCTTCGGAGACGGTGTAGGTCGCGTGCGGCCCAAGGCTTGCGGTGATCCGCGGCAGTCCGTTTCTTGCGGCGCTCTCACCAAGCGCACGAACCTGCCGAGCCGCCTCGTACGCCGCCTCGCGCCCGTCCGTGCCCGTCGAGGAGAAGAAGGTCGGTGCAAGATCTGCCCGGATCCCGGTCTCCAGCGCCGCAGCCGCGATCTGATCGGCATGAAAGTAGTGATCCACAAACGTAGTCACCCCAGCCAGCAACATCTCCGCACAGGCCAGCCGCGCACCGACCTTCACCCGCTCAGCCGTCAGGTTCATCTCCATCGGCCAGATCTTCCGATTGAACCAGTCGTCGATCGAGACATCCTCGGCCGCACCCCGCATCATCACCATCGGACTGTGCGTATGCGAGTTCACCAACCCCGGTACGGCGATCAGCCCGGTCGCATCAAGCTCCTCGATATCCACCGCCGGGGCCAACGCCCCGGCCGGCATCACCTCATCGATCACGCCGTCCTCGATGACGATGTCCTGATACTCGTCGACCCGGCACTCCCCTTCTGCCGGCACCACCAGCACAGAACAGTTCCGAATCACCAACCGCGCCATGTTCCCTCCACAACCCCGGCCAACCGTCACCAGCAGTCTGATCCATCCCCCCGCCCCACTACCCCGTCCCACACCACCGCCGGTCCGTTTGCTGTCGTTCGAGTGATCACATTGGTTGAGATGACGGTGTCAGCTGTAGACTGGGTGGATGCCTACCCGGGCGGAGTCCGCCGCCAGTACTCGTCGTGATCTGCTTGATGCGGCGGCCGAGTTGCTCGACGCTGGTGGGCCTGATGCCGTCACCTTGCGGGAGGTGGGCGCTCGAGCGGGCGTTACCCGGGGTGCGCCGTACCGGCATTTCCCGGACAAGAACAGCCTGATGAACGCCGTCGCCATCGAAGGCTGGGAGCGGGTCGGTGACCAGGTCCACGCCGTCCGCGTCGATCCGGGGCTGTCGGCGACGGAGAAATTGCGCGCTGCCCTCGTCGCCCTGATCAGCGTTGCCCGGCATCAACCACACCTGTACCAATTGATGTGCAGCACGCCCGCCGGCGATCCGGCCGACGCGATCCGTGCGGCTGGGCGATCCCAGGACGAGTTTCGCGACGTCGTGGCCACCGTCGTCGGCGACGAGAACGCCAATCACTACGGCGCGCTCCTGCTGGCCGGCGCGCACGGCATCGCCGGGATGGAGCTGACCGGTTACCTGGCTCCGGACAAATGGCACACCACCGCCGACGAGGTGATAGCCAGCCTGGTCCGCATGGTCAGCGCCGCTGGCCCGGCCACCGGCTAACTTCTGCTGATGGTCTTCTGGCAGCTGACGATCGACGCGAACGACCCCGAACGACTGGCCACTTTCTGGCAGCAAGCGCTCGGCTGGGTTTCGGCACCGCCCGGCGTCGCCGACGGTGAGCCGACGTGGTGGGCGCACTATCGCGGGCGGCTCGGTGGCCGGGACGCCTTCACCGATCGGCTTTTCGATCCGGCGGGGGTCGGGCCGGCGTTGTGGTTCCAGCAGGTGCCCGAGGCGAAGGCCGGCAAGAACCGGCTCCACCTCGACCTCTACCCCACCGCCCGCGACGACTCTCTCAGCCAGGAACGCCGGATCGAACTGATCGACGCCAAAGCCGCCGAGCTGGTCGCCCTCGGCGCCACCGTCAAACACCGCGTCCGCGACGACAACCCGGCCGACCCCGAGTACTACCTGGTCCTCCAAGATCCCGAAGGCAACGAGTTCTGCATCAGCTGACCGCATCAACGACCGGCCGGCCGCCGGTGGCTGGGCATCAGCAGGTTGGCCCAGGGGAACATTTGTTCGAATGTCGGGTATGGTGGGGGCATGGGTGCTGATCTTCAGGCCTCCTTGCTGGATGCGTTCGAGGATCCCGCGTTGGGATCGCTGGACGGGATTCGGCGGACGGAGCTGAGCCAGGGCGCGTGGATCGACGTGCTGCCGCGGTGGCTGACCGGGGCGGACCAGGTGTACGAGCGGCTGGCTGCCGACGTGCCTTGGCGGGACGAGCGGCGGCAGATGTACGACCGGGTCGTCGACGTTCCTCGCTTGCTCTGCTTCTACGGGGAGAACGAGGATCTGCCGTTGCCGATTCTCGATGAGGCGCGGGATCTCCTGAGTGAGCACTACGCGGAGGAGCTCGGCGAGCCGTTTCGGACGGCCGGCTTGTGTTTCTACCGCGATGGGCGCGACAGCGTCGCCTGGCATGGCGACAAGATCGGTCGTGGGAGTCGTGAGGACACGATGGTGGCGATCCTTTCGGTGGGTGAGCCTCGGGTTCTTGCGTTGCGGCCCAAGCCGGGGAGTAACAGCGGGCCGGTGAGTTCGACGATTCGCTATCCGTTGGGGCATGGGGATCTGATCGTGATGGGTGGCAGTTGCCAGCGCACCTGGGAACATGCGATTCCCAAGTCGTCCGGGCACATCGGTCCGCGGATCAGCATCCAGTTCCGCCCCCGAGGCGTCCGCTGACCGAAGGCCCGACAGAGGCGAGCGGTCTGCTCGACAGCGGTGGTGGGCAGGGCGGCCTTGGTCGGATGGGCCGCGTCGGGCTCGGCGGGGGTGGGGTGGGCAAGGGGACGGCGTGGAGTTCGGTCGGGGTGGCGACGTAGAAGGCCAGTAGACGGATTGAGGCTGCCTGGCAGGTTTGGAGGGCGGCTTGGGTCCAGTCGTGGTCTGAGGGCGGGTCGGGCTTGGGGCGGCCCAGGGCGAGGATCAGGGCGCCGTCGGGGCGGCATTGGAGGACCGGGACGAGTGGCGCCAGGGCCCTGATGCAGGACTTGGGTGAGGCGAGTGGGGCGTCTCGCGGTAGGTCGAGAAGGATCGACGTACGGAAGCGGGCTCGGCCGTCGCAGATCAGGGCGGCGAGGACGCCTTGGCGGCGCTCTCCGGCGGTGACGAAGAGGTCGACGGCGTTGGCGGCAAGTACCGGGTCGGTGAGCGGACGGGTGAGCCAGTTGGTGGGCAGGTCGCTGAAGGTCATACCTAGAAGGTGCCGTCGTTTCCTTGCCGATCCGCCGTTGTCCACAGGCCAGTTTCAAGCAGCTCAATTGGCCCATGGAATCTGTGGTGAAGTGGACCTCACAGATGGGCCGGTCGGATCTTAGGCTCGGGGTAACAAAGAGCTGAGGGAGACCGAGATGACCACCACCCGGATCACGAAGAAGGCCGGTTCGCTGCTGCCGCCGGCCGGCGCCGCCCGCAATCTCGCGTTCGCGCAGCTGGCCAACTCGGTGGGTGACGGCGCGTTCATCGTCACCTCCGCGCTCTTCTTCACCCGCGTCGTCGGCCTGTCCACCGCGCAGGTCGGGCTCGGCCTCACGATCGCCTGGCTGGTCGGATTCCTGACCGGCGTACCGCTCGGCAACCTCGCCGACCGCAAGGGTCCGCGCGGCATCGCCATCTTGCTGGCGTTGTCCACCGCGGTCTCGGTCGGCTCGTTCCTCTTCGTCCGCAGCTTCCCGCTGTTCCTGATCGCGGCCATCGCCTACGCGAGCAGCCAGACCGGACTCACCGCCGCTCGCCAGGCTCTACTGGCCGGCCTGGTCCAACCGGCCGAGCGCACGAGGATCCGCGCATTCCTGCAGTCGACGGTCAACGCCGGTCTGGCAGTGGGCGCGGCCTTCGGCGGCGTAGCACTACGGTTCGACACCGCACCGGCGTACCTGACGGTCTTCGCCATCGACGCGGCCAGCTTCCTGATCGCCGCCGCGCTGATCCACCGGGTCCCGGCAGTCCAACCCGTCAAGCTCCGCGTCGCCGGCGAACCCCGCCTCGCAGTACTGCACGACCGCCCGTACGCCGTACTGGCCCTGCTCAACGCGGTGATGCTGATGTTCATGCCGCTGCTCAGCCTGGTCGCCCCGCTGTGGATCGTCGAGCGCACCAACGCTCCTGGCTGGGTCGTCGCCTCACTGCTGATCATCAACACGCTGGGCGTCACGCTCTTCCAGGTACGGATCGCCCGCTCGGTCACCAACCTCCGTACCGCGACCCGCTCGGTCCGCTTCGCCGGTGTCGCGATGCTGGCCGCCTGCGGGGTCTTCGCCCTCTCCGCCATCGGGATGGCCCCCGCCGGCGCAGCCGCAGTACTGGCTATCGCTGCCGCGCTACTGACGCTGGGCGAGATGAAGCTGGCCTCTGGCGCCTGGGAGATCAGCTTCGGCCTGGCCCCCGACGACAAGCAGGGGCAGTACCAGGGCTTCTTCGGAACTGGCCCCGCAGTGGCCCGGATGCTCGGCCCGGCGCTCCTCACCACGCTGGTCCTGGGTTGGGGTCCGGTGGGCTGGATGATCGTCGGCGCCCTGTTCCTGGGGACCAGTGTGGCAACTGGTCCCGCCGTACGATGGGCAGCACGGACACGGTCCGCCGGCCAGGTGACCGAGCCGTCTCTGGAGGAGGAGCAGGCCGCCTGATGGACATCCCCGGACTGGTCGAGATCACCTCGCAGGAAGAGCTGCGCGAGGTGGTCCCGGCGCCATTGCAGGCCACCGCGAACAAGGTACGCAAGGAGCTCCACGAGCTCGACAAGGAGTGGCTGGCCGCGTCGCCGTTCTGCCTGATCGCCACCTCCGCCGCCGACGGGAGCTGCGACGTCTCCCCCAAGGGCGACCCGGCCGGCTTCACCAAGGTGCTGGACGACAGCACGATCGCGATCCCGGAGCGGGCCGGCAACCGGCGGATCGACGGCTTCCTCAACATCGTCACCAACCCGCACGTCGGGCTGATCTACCTGCTGCCGGGGCGCGGCGAGACGCTGCGGATCAACGGCCGGGCCCGGATCGTCAAGGAAGCGCCGTTCTTCGACGAGATGATCGTGAAGGGCAACCGCCCGCAGCTCGCGTTGCTGGTCGAGATCGAGGAGATCTTCCACCACTGCTCGAAGGCGTTCCTGCGCTCGAAGCTGTGGAAGACCGAGAGCTGGAACCCGGAGGCCGTGCCGAGTCGCGCCGAGATCGCCAAGGCGACGGATCGTCAGGACGCTGATCTGGACGAGCTGAAGCGGTACTACGGCAAGAGCTACGAAGAAGGCATCTACAACGTCAAGTACTGAGGTACTGCGGACGGAGCAGTGCGAAGTACTCCGTGGCGACGATGACACCGGACCGGCCGGACCTCTACGGTTCCTAGGGTGAGCACTACCGACCTGATCTCCGACGGCCGCCTCAGGCGGGTGCTGCTGCCTGCGGCCGTCACGATCATCGCGGTGTTCGGATCCTTCGGAGCGTCCAACAACCAGGACGGCCGGCGGCACGGCGACTGGCTCATGGTGGTGCTCGTCATGATCGGCTCCGTGTCGCTCTACTGGCTGCGCAGTCATCCGGTGCCGGTGGTGTGGGCAACGGTCGGCTCGACGCTCGTCTACATGCTGATGCAGTACGGGTACGGGCCGGTCATCTTCAGTTTTGTGATCGCTGTCTTCACGGTGATCAGGACCGGGCATCGGCTGGCCGGCTGGATCGGGCTGGTCACCTTGTATGCCGGGCACGTGCTCGGGCGACTCGTGCTCGGGTTGAGCGGGCAAGGCATTTACCAGGTTCTCCTGGTCGGCACCTGCTTCGTCGTACTGGGGTTCACGGCAGAGTTGTTCCGTGGGCATCGCGAGCGGGTGATGGCAGCCAACAAGACCAGGCGTGAGGCGGAGCTGCGGCGGGCCGGTGAGGAGCGGCTGCGGATCGCGCAGGAGCTGCATGACGTGGTGGCGCATCACATCTCGCTGATCAACGTGCAGGCGTCCACCGCGCTGCATCTGGTTGACCGACAGCCGGAGCAGGCTGGGCCGGCGCTCGCGGCGATCAAGGACGCCAGCAAGGAGGCACTGGTCGAGCTGCGGTCGATTGTCGGCGTACTGCGGCAGTCAGACGAGTCAGCACCACGTCAACCGGTCGCCGGGCTGGACCGGCTCGACCACCTGATCAGCCGTACGTCGATGGCCGGGCTCGAGGTGCACGCGATCGTGCACGGAGACCCGCGCCCGCTCCCGACCAGCCTGGATCGCGCGGCCTTCCGGATCATCCAGGAGTCGCTCACCAACGTCGTACGGCATGCGAAGGCGACTGCTGCGACCGTGCGCATCCAGTACGGCGAGGAGACGCTCGTGCTGCAGGTGGATGACGATGGCTCCGCATTGACGGGGCCGCCACGCGAGGGCAACGGCATCGTCGGCATGCGCGAACGAGCCACCGCCCTGGGCGGCACCCTGACCGCCAGTCGCACGCCGACCGGCGGTCTCCGGATCGTCGCCAACCTCCCGATCTGACGACGACCCTTCGACAAGCTGTCAGGGCAAGCGGACGTGGCCGGGGTTGAGGTCTGCGACCTTGTCGACGCCCAGCAGGGCCATGGTGCGGCGGACCTCGGTGGTGAGGATCTGGGCGGCCTTGGCCACTCCTCGCTCGCCACCGGCCATCAGGCCGTAGAGGTAGGCACGGCCGACCAGGCAAGCGTCGGCACCCAGCGCCAGGGAGGCGACGATGTCGGCGCCGCTCATGATGCCGGTGTCCAGGTAGATCTCGGCGTCCGTGCCGATGGCCTTGCGGACCTCGGGGAGGATCCGGAGCGGCGTGGGAGCCCGGTCCAGCTGGCGGCCACCGTGGTTGGACAGGACGATCGCGTCGGCGCCGGCGTCGACCACGCGGCGGGCGTCTTCGACGGTCTGGATGCCCTTGATGATGAGCGGGCCCTCCCAGATCGAGCGGAGCCAGTTCAGGTCGTCGATGGTCATCGTCGGGTCGAAGAGCTGGTTCAGCAGATCGGCGACCGTACCGCCCCAGCTCGACAGCGAGGCGAAGGTGAGCGGGCGGGTGGTGAGCAGGTTGGCCCACCAGGCCGGGTGCATCGACGCGTCGAGAACCGTCTTGACCGTCAGCGACGGCGGGATGGTGAAACCGTTGCGGACGTCGCGAAGGCGGGCGCCGGCGACCGGTACGTCGACGGTCAGCATCAGCGCTTCGTACCCGGCGGCGGCCGACCGCTTCACCAGGTCCTCGCCGGCCGCGCGGTCCTTCCACACGTACAGCTGGAACCACTTGCGCGCGTCCGGACCGGCCGTGGCGACGTCCTCGATCGAGGTCGTGCCCATCGTCGACAGCGCGTACGGGATGCCGACGTCCTGGGCGACCTTGACCACCGCGCTCTCGCCCTCGTGGTTCATCATCCGGGTGAAGCCGGTCGGCGCGAACGCGAACGGCAGCTCCGAGCGGCGGCCGAGAATCGTCGTCCCGAGATCGATCTCGGAGACGTTGCGCAGGATGGACGGCTGCAACTCCATCTCGCGGAACAGCCGCCGGGCCCGGCTCAGGCTGATCTCGGCCTCCGCGGCACCGTCGGTGTAGTCGAAGACCGAGCGCGGCGTCCGGCGCTTGGCGATCGCGCGCAGGTCGGCGATCGTGAGCGCCTTCTCCAGCCGGCGGTCGGTCGCGTTCAGGGTGACCGGCTTGGCGCGCAGCAGCGGCTTGAGCTCGGACCAGCGGGGTATCTGGCGTTCGGTCATCGGTGCTTCCCTCGACAGCTGGACGGTGTGGTCGGACCACAGCATAGTCTGTGGTCCGACCACAGGGCTACACTCCCGTCTGTGACGAACTGCTCCGTACCGTGCGTACGCCGGTGAAGAACTACGAGCTGGTCCTGAACCGGGTCGAGGCCGATCTCGCGGCCGGGCGGCTGCGGTTGGGTGAGCGGCTGCCTGGAGAGCGCTCCCTGGCGGAGCAGCTCGGGATCAGCCGGCCGTCGGTGCGGGAGGCCGTGCGGGTGCTGGAGGCGATGGGGGTCGTCCGGACTGCGACCGGCTCGGGACCTGAGTCCGGTGCCGTCATCGTCGCCGAGCCGGCGTCGCCGTTGACCGCGTTGCTGCGGTTGCACCTCGCGACGAATCACTTGCCGATGGGCGACATCGTGCAGACGCGCGTACTGCTGGAGTCGTGGACGGCTCGCGAGGCGGCACATCATGCGGGCGCCGGGGATCTGGTGGCGGCTGAGGAGTTGCTGGACCGGATGGATGCTCCGGGGTTGTCGCCGGAGGAGTTCCATCTGCTTGATGCCGAGTTTCATGTGGCGTTGTCGGCGCTGGCGGGGAACGTGCTGATCGCGGCGGTGATGTCGTCGTTGCGTACTGCGATTCACGGGTACGTGCTGGCCGCCGTACCGAATCTGGCGGACTGGGATGCGACGGCGGTGGGGTTGCGGGCCGAGCACCGGGCGATCGTGGGGGCGATTCGGGCCGGCGCGGGTGATGAGGCTGCGGCGCTCATCACCGCGCACATCGAGGGGTTCTATCGGGCGGCTCAGCTTCGCTAGCGGTGTGCTGTCCCGGCGATGAAGGGGATCTTGAGCAGGCCGGGGGCGGTGTAGTGGGTCAGGTCGACGCCGGCGAAGGCGGCTTCGATCTCGGGGGCGAGGTCGCGGCCGGGGTCGCAGCCGCGGTCGACCACGCGGGTGATCGGGGCGATCATCCGTTGCACCCGGCGCAGAGCGCTCCCTGGCGGGGCTGCGACGTGCTCGAGGAAGACGAAGCGGCCGCCGGGGCGTAGTACGCGCCGGATTTCGGCAAGTACCGCGCTCACGTTGTCGACCGAGCACAGCACTGCCGTCGAGAGCACCACGTCGATGCTTGCTGAGGGCAACGGGATTGACTCGGCGTGTGCGTCGAGCACCCGGCGGGCGCCGGTGCCGGGTGCTGCCGCGACGGCTTGGCTAAGGGTGCGACGGGCTCGGGGGTTGGGCTCTAGGCCGATCCAGTCGATGGCGGGTGGGAGGAGGGGGAGGTTGGCGCCTTTACCTGCACCGATCTCCAGGACCTGACCGGTGAGAGTGGCCAGCAAAGTGCGTTTGAGGGGCTGGTAGCCGGGCCAGGTGGTCATGTCGGGGTCCTCAGGCGGTGGGGTTGCAGCGGGCCTTTGTGGAGAGGGCGGTGCGGCGGAGGCCGAGGATGATCAGGCTACCGACCAGGAGGTGGAGGGAGGCTAGTCCGAGTTTGGAGCCGGTGCCGATGCCTGCTGTGAGCGGGCTGGTGAGGGACAGGGCGCAGGCGATGGTGGCGGTGATCGTCCAGGCTTTGCGGGCGGCGATGGTGTTGTGTTCGAGGATGGCGAGCAGGGCCCAGCCGGCCAGGGACATCGCGAGTGAGGCGATGAGGACCGAGGGGGCGCCGATGTGGACGGTGCTGCCTTGTTTGGCCTCGAGGGTGAGGTTGAAGGCCTGGGTGAGGACGGCCCACCAGGCGACGGCGACGACGGTGGTGGTTCCGGCGACCGCAAGCCGGCTACGGCCGGGGACGCGGGTAGGGCTGGCTGTTGTGGCGCTTTGGGTTGTGGTCATGGCGTAAGGATTGGCCGGGGTGTGGGGTGGGGGCATCGGTCTGGGGGCTGGGGTGGGGTGGTCTGTGGTCGGTGCGGTATCTACTTTGGTCGGTGGTGGGTCGGAGCGGGGCGGCTTATGGTCGGCGGCATGGAGGAGATCTGCGCGGCGTCCGGGCGTGATCGCTGGGCCAACGTCATTGCGGTGACTGCTGTCGGGGCGCTGTCGGGGATGACGATCTTCGGGCGGCAGGCGGGAGATCTGCAGCCGGGGTGGTTGGCTCTCGATGTCGTGGTCGGGATTGTTGCTTGTGGCCTCATTCCGGTGCTTGGGCGATACCCGGTGCAGGGGGCGCTGGCGCAGGCTGCGTTGGCGATGCTCTCCCCCGCCGCGACACCGCCGTCGACGGTCGGCACGTTGACCGTCGCGCAGCGTCGTCCGGTAAAGACGGCCGCGCTTGTGGCTGCGGCCGGTGTTGTCGGCCACTTTGTTCAAGAGCTCTGGCGGCCGATCAATGGGCTCGATCTGGGCTGGTTCATCGTGCTGGACGTCGCCGTCCATGCCGCACTGCTGGGCTGGGGACAGTGGATGCAGGCCCGCCGGCAATTGCTCAATTCGCTGCGA
This sequence comes from Kribbella ginsengisoli, assembly GCF_039537185.1. Lineage (NCBI taxonomy): Bacteria > Bacillati > Actinomycetota > Actinomycetes > Propionibacteriales > Kribbellaceae > Kribbella > Kribbella ginsengisoli. The sequence goes on from NZ_BAABAA010000009.1 coordinate 168,948, forward strand.
GAGCGCGCTCTCCGGGCTGAGAACGAGCAAGGGCGGCGGGTCGCTGAGGCGCGGACGTTGGAGCGGACGAAGATGGCGCGCGAGATGCATGACGTGCTGGCGCATCGACTGTCGTTGCTTGCTACGTATGCCGGGGCGCTCGAGTACCGTCCGGATTCTTCGCCGGAGAAGCTTGCGAAGGCTGCCGGGGTGATTCGGACTGGGGTGCATCAGGCGCTGGAAGAGTTGCGCGAGGTGATCAGTGTGCTGCGCGACAGCGAGATCGACGAGCTTCCGGGTGGGCGACCGCAGCCGACGTTCGGGGATCTTGCTGGGCTGGTGGCTGAGTCGCGGGATGCAGGTACGGAGATCCGGTACGCCGAAACCGTCGCCGCGGCAGAATCGTTGCCACCGGCAACCGGGCGGACGGCGTACCGGGTGGTGCAGGAAGGGCTGACGAACGCGCGCAAGCATGCGGCCGGGCATCCTGTCACGCTGGTCGTCGACGGTAAGCCTGGTGAGTCGTTGCGGATCGAGCTCAGCAACCCGAGCGGGAACGGGGTGCCGCTCGCGCCGGGGAGCGGTACCGGGCTGGTCGGGCTGACCGAGCGCGTGCACCTCGCAGGCGGAACGCTTGACCACGGCCGCGCACCCGACGGCCGCTTCCGGCTGGAAGCGTCACTCCCGTGGCCGCTGTGAGTCCCGCTACGGTGGCCGATGTGAGCGAGACGATTCGGGTGTTGGTGGTTGATGACGATGCGTTGGTGCGGGCCAGTTTGGAGATGATGCTGGACGGGGCCAACGGGATCTCGGTGGTCGCTCAGGCTGCTGATGGGGACGAGGTGCCGGGGGCGGTCGATGCACATTTTCCGGATCTGGTGCTGATGGATCTGCGGATGCCGCGGGTGGACGGGATCGTCGCGACGCGGCGGTTGCGGGCGCGGAAGAACCCGCCGGAGGTGATCGTGCTGACGACCTTCGATACCGATGAGAACGTGCTGCACGCGTTGCGCGCCGGGGCCAGTGGGTTTCTGTTGAAGGACACGCCGCCGGCGCGGATCGTCGAGGCGGTGCGGCGGGTGGCGGCGGGTGATCCGATTCTGTCGCCGGCCATCACGCGGCGGTTGATGGATCAGGCTGCTACCCAGGCTGATGCGCATACGCGGGCCCAGGAGGCGTTCGCTCGGTTGTCGCCGCGGGAGTACGACGTGATGCTGGCGGTCGCGCAGGGCAAGGCGAACGCGGACATCGCGACCGAGCTGTACATGAGCGTAGCGACGGTGAAGGCGCACATCTCGCACATCCTCGGCAAGCTCGAACTCGGCAACCGCACCCAGATCGCCCTCCTCGCCCACGACGCCGGCCTCGCCTGAACCGCCGGCAGCCACACCGCCTCGTCGACCAAACCGGCCCTGACCGGCGGATGCTCTAGCGTGGGCGCATGATCCGGGTGTTGCTGGCTGATGATCAGGCGTTGGTGCGGGCGGGGTTTCGGTCTTTGCTGAATGCGGAGGACGACATCACCGTGGTCGGCGAGGTTGCCGACGGGGCCGCGGCGTTCGAGCTGGCCAAAGCGGAGAAGCCGGACGTCGTGTTGATGGATATCCGGATGCCGGGGATGGACGGGCTCGAGGCGACCAAGTTGATCGGCGCCGAGGAAGCGCTCTCCGAGGTCCACGTGGTGATCCTGACGACCTTCGACCTGGACGAGTACGTGTTCGAGGCGCTTCGGGTCGGGGCCAGTGGGTTCCTGGTCAAGGACACTGAGCCGGTTGAGTTGCTGCAGGCTGTTCGGGTGGTTGCCCGGGGCGATGCCTTGCTCTCCCCTGGCGTGACCCGGCGGCTGGTTGCCGAGTTTGCAAGTAGGAGCCGGCAGCCGCATGCGAGCAAAGAGCTTGATGTACTGACGGATCGCGAGCGGGAGATCGTCGCTCTGGTCGGAGAGGGCCTCTCCAACGACGAGATCGCCCAGCGGCTTGTGCTCAGCCCGGCCACCGCCAAGACCCACGTCAGCCGCGCGATGGTGAAACTGGGCGTCCGCGACCGGGCCCAGCTCGTGGTCATGGCCTACCAGACCGGCCTCGTCCGTCCAGGCTGGCTCGGCTGACCCCTCACTACCTGACGTACACTGTTCGTTGGTCGAACGGTGTTCGTGATGAGGAGTGGTGAGGGTGGCGAAGGTGACGGTCTTCGGGGCCGGTGGTGGCACCGGGCGGCAGATTGTTGAGGAGGCCAGGTCGGCCGGGCATGAGGTGACAGCGGCGGTACGCGATCCGGCGAAGGTGACGCTGGACGGAGTGCGGGTGGTCGCGGCCGACATCCGCGACGCGGCCAGCGTGCAAGCGGCAGTCGCGGAACAGGACGCGGTGGTGAGCGCGGTGGGTGCACCGGGTCGGCGAGCGCTTGGGCTGTACTCAGAGGGCGGGCGATCGCTGGTGGCCGCGATGGAGTCAGCCGGAGTAGATCGACTGATCGCGATCACCTCCGCCGGAGTACGGCACGACGATCCGAGTTTCCCGCTCTGGTACCGATTGGCCGCCCGGACGCTGATGCGCGAGCAGTACGGCGACATGGCGCGGCTGGAGGAGATCGTACGGGCGAGCAATCTCGAGTGGACGCTGGTTCGGCCGACGCGGCTGGTCGATGAGGAACCGGCCGGCGACTATCGGGTCCAGGATGCCGCGACACCCAAGGGTGGTTCGCAGGTGAGTCGTGCGGAGCTGGCGCGGTTCATCGTCGGGGAGCTCGACAAACGCGAATGGATCAAGGCGACACCTACTGTCGCGAGGTAGTTCTCTACTCCTCGTGAGGTAGCCGCGGTCACTCCCGGTGGGCGACGCGGCGAGCATGCCCTGACCGGCACTGTCTTAGGCATGAACGCAACTGCTGCTCCGCTGGTCGAGGTCTCGGGCCTGACCAAACGCTACGGCGACACCTTGGCTGTCGACGGTGTCGATCTGACTGTCCTGCCCGGTGAGGTCTATGGCTTTCTCGGGCCCAACGGCGCCGGCAAGACCACCACGCTGCGGATCCTGACCGGTCTGATCTGTCCGACGAGCGGTACGGTCCGCGTGCTCGGCGGCGCGCCCGGCCAGGCACAGGTGCTCGCCCGGACCGGCTCGATGATCGAGTCGCCCGCCTTCTATCCGTACCTTTCCGGGCTCGACAATCTCCGCGTTCTCGCCGAGTACGCCGACGTGCCCCGCCCCCGCATCGACGAAGTACTCGCCCTCGTCGACCTGGCCGACCGAGCCCGCGACCGCTTCTCGACGTACTCGCTCGGCATGAAGCAGCGACTCGGTGTCGCCGCGGCTCTCCTCAAGGATCCCGAGCTGGTCATCCTCGACGAACCGACCAACGGTCTCGACCCGGCCGGCATGCGCGACATGCGCCGGCTCATCCGCGAGCTCGGCGCGGACGGCCGGACCGTCCTGCTGTCCAGTCATCTGCTCGGTGAGGTACAGCAGATCTGCGACCGCGTCGGCATCATCAGCGAAGGCCGGATGGTCGCCGAGCACACCGTCGACGAGCTACGGACCGAGCAGGAGCTGGTGATCCGGGCGACACCCCGAGAGAACGCTCGCTCGCTCCTCATCGAGGCGCTCGGCGCCGCCGCTGTCCACCTGTACGACGAAACGCTGCGGGTCAAGGTCGCGCCCGACCGCGCCGCTGAGGTGAACCGCCTGCTGGTCGACGCCGGGATCGCGGTCTCCGAGCTGCACAGCACAGAACGCGCTCTCGAGGACGTCTTCTTCGAGCTGACCACGACCACGGACAAGGAGAAGACCCATGCTGGGTAGTTATCGCGCCGAGCTGCTCAAGCTCCGCAAACGATCCGCCGTCTGGGTGCTGTTCGGAGCCGGCCTCGTCCTGAGCCTGATCTTCGGGTACCTCCTGCCCTACCTCGGCTATGTGACCGGCGACGACAACCCGCAGACCAACGGCGTCCCCCGCGCCGAGGTACTCCGCGGAGTCCTGCCGGAGCGCGTGATGGACAACACGATCGGCGGCTTCCCGGTCTTCGCGGGAGCGCTCGCTCTGGTCCTCGGCGCGATCGTGGTCGGCGGCGAGTACACCTGGGGAACGCTGAAGACCATCCTCACCCAGCGCCCCGGCCGCGGCACCCTGCTCGGCGGTCAACTGCTCGGCCTGCTGACCATGCTGGCCGTCTGGGTGCTCGGCATCTTCGCCGCCTGCGCCCTGTGCAGTATCGGGATCGCCGCGGCCGAGAACGCGCCGATGGACTGGCCGAGCGCCGGCGCCCTGCTCAAAGGACTGGGCGGCGGCTGGCTCGTCCTCAGTTCCTGGTGCCTGGCCGGCGCGTTACTAGCCGTTGCCTTCCGCAACGTTGCCCTGCCGATCGGGCTCGGTGTCGTGTGGATCCTCGGGATCGAGACGCTGCTGGCCGGGGTGGTCAACAGCCTGCTCCCCGATCTCCACGTCCTGTCCGACGCGCTGCCGGGTACCAACGCCGGAGCGCTGGTGTTCAGCGTGACGGGGATGAGTTCGGCGGACGCGCCTCCCGGAGTACGGGATGCCGTGTCGGGAGATCGCGCTCTCCTGACCGTACTCGGCTACGCCGCCGTCTTCGTCGTACTGGCCGTCGTCACCACCCGGCGCCGGGACGTCAGCTGAGCTTGAGCCCCGCGTGGCTGAGGCACAGCTCGCAGAACATCGCGTTGGCCCAGGAGAACCACTCGCGGGTGAAGTTGGCCGGGTCGTCGGTGTGGAAGGACTCGTGCATCTGCCCGGTCCCGCCAGTGGTGTCGCGCAGCAGTTCGAGCAGCTGCTGCCGCTCGTCGGCCGACGTGCTGGTCAGGCCCTGGACGGCCAGCGCGATCGGCCAGATGTGGTCCGGCGGAGTGTGCGGGCTGCCGATCCCGGCACCATGAGTACCGCTGTAGTAGTACGGGTTCTCCGGGCTGAGCAGCAGCGAACGGGTCGCCAGGTACGTCGGATCATCGGCCGCGGCGAACCCCGTCATCGGCGCCGACAGCAGGCTTGGCATGTTCGCGTCGTCCATCAGCAACCGCTCCCCCGTGCCGTCCACCTCGTAGGCGTAGACCCGGCCGAGCGTCGGGTGGTCGACCGTGCCGAACTGCGCGATCCCGTCGTCGATGGTGGCCTTGAGCTCCTTGGCGCGATCGCCGAGCGCGGCATCGTCGAGTACCTCGCTCGCGATCGCCTCCAGGTAACCGAGGACGACCGAGGCGAACATGTTGCCGGGCACGTTGAACCCGTGCTCGGTCGCGTCGTCACTCGGCCGGAAAGCGCTCCATGACATGCCGGTCCGCTGAGTCGGCTGCCCGAGACCGTCGCGGATGAGCGAGTCGCTCGGCCGATCGTCGTGCCGCTGGAACCGGTACGGCGACTTGGCGTCATGGTCCCGCTCGGTCTCCAGTACTTCGAGAGCCGCGACCGCCGCCACCCGGAAGCGGTCGTCGATGACGTCCTTGCGGCCGGTGATCCGCCACAGCCGGTAGGCCAGCTCGATCGGGTAACACAGCGAGTCGATCTCGTACTTGCGTTCCCACACCCACGGCGACATCTCGGTCTCGTCGGTGGTGTGGCCGGCGCCGTTCGCCGTCTTGTTGAAGGCGTTCGCGTACGGGTCGAGAGCGATGTACTCGAGCTGCCGGTGCAGGACGCCGATCAGCACGTCCTGCAGCGCCGGGTCGTCGGCGCAGAGCACCAGGTAGGGCCGCAGCTGGGCGGCGGAGTCACGCAACCACATCGCGGGGATGTCACCGGTCAGCACGAACGTCGTACCGTCCGGCAGCCGTTCCGCGACGGCGGGCAGGTTCTCCGCCATCGACCGGTGGAACATGTCCGCGATCACCTGGTCGCCGGTCGCCTGGCGGACCTTCTCGGTGGCACGGGCGAGTACCTCGGGATCGATACCGGTCATCAAGACATCAACCTTTCAGCGGACCCGACTACGACAGATGGAGCGCTCTCTGCGGGTCCGAGCAGGAGCACTGAGGGGTTGGGAGAGAACGTGTGGTCGAGCACCAGGCTGGCGGCGCCGACCGCACCGACGTCCGCGCCGAGCGCGGTCCCGGTGACGGCGAAAGGATGGACGGAGCGAACCAGGAAGCGCTCTTCCAGCGCGGCCCGGACGGCCTCGTCGAAGAAGGGCGCGAGCTGGTCCCAGTGCGGGCCGCCGAACACGACGCGTTCCAGGTCGAGCAGGTTGGCGATGTCCTCGACCACCTTGGCGATCCGCTCGGCCAGCGCGGCGATCAGCTCGCGCGCCACCTTGCCGCCGGGCAGGTCGGCATCCGCCGCAGCCTGGTCGCACAGTTCGGCGAAGGCGACGTCGACGGCGTGCCGGTCGTCGAGATCGATGCCCTTGGCAAGTACTCCGGCGTGGATCCCTTGCTGGACGAGATAGCGTGGCTGGCTGGTCTCGCCGACACAGCCGCGGCGTCCGCAGAAACACACCGGGCCGTCGGGATCGACCATCACGTGGCCGATCTCGCCGACGTTGCTGCTCGAACCGCGGACCACCTCGTCGCCGATCACCAGGCCGGCGCCTACCCCGGTACCGAGGTAGAAGAAGACGAAACTGCCACGACCGTTCGGGCCGCCGGCCCACTTCTCGGCAGACGCCGCGGCGGTGACGTCCTTGTCCAGCAGGACCGGCAGGCCGGTCAGCACGCGCAGGGTGTCGCGCAACGGAACCAGATGCCAGGCGCTCAGGTTCGGCGGGTTCACCACGACGCCGCGCTCGACGTCGATCGGCCCGGGCGCGGCGATGCCGACGCCGACCACGCGTTCACGCGGCGCGCCGGCTTCGGCGATGACCTGCTCGACTGTGGCAGCGATTCCCGCAATGAGTACGTCGGGATCGTCGGACGCCGGTGTCTCCGCTCGGCGGCGGGCGACGACCTGCCCGGTCAGATCGAGCACGACCGTGGTGACGACGGCCGGGTCGAGGTGCACACCGACGGCGTACTGGCCGGTGGGCTCGAGTTCGAGGAGGGTGCGCGGTTTGCCGAGGCCGGCGCTCTTCTGCCGGCCGGCCTCGCGGACCAGGCCGGCGTCGAGCAATCGGCGGGTGATGTTGGAGATGGCCTGCCCGGACAGTCCGGTGGCGGCCGCGATCTCGACCCGGCTCAGCCGTTCGTCGGCTCGCCGGATCGCATCCAGCACCACCGTGTCGTTGAAGCCACCCACGCGATCGAGATTGGTACCCCGGCGTACTACGGCCGGCGGCTGGTCGCTGCTCACCACTCCCCCTGTCTCCACTGCCCCACGCACCCCTGCCCCCCACACCCCTGCTCCGCCGGCCCTCACCCACTGGCGGCGGACCGCTGGCCCCTGCGCCACGCTTCAGCCCGCGGCTGGGTCCGCGCCCCAGGGGCGCGACCAGTCGTAGCGAACCGTGCCGGTGCCGGCCCGCCAGGCGGTCGGCGTGGTGTTCACCAGCCAGTCGAGCGGCTCGATCCCACCATCCGCGGCGTTGCCACCACTGAGCGCCAACCGTATACCGTCGCCAAGATCACGGTCTGTCCGCGGCGTCCTGGCTGCCGGGTCGACAGAGACGAACAGAGCGCTCCCCGACCTGGCGACGAGGTCGAGGAACTGGCGATTGAGTTCCCAGGGGGTCTGCGGCGTACAGGGCACGCAGTCAGCATCGACGGTGAAGAACCTTCGGTGCTGGGGCAGGCGGAAGGCGAGTGAGTTGACGCCCATCTTGCGGGTCCGCTCCCAGTCGCGGCCGGAGGTGTCGTCGCCGGTGCGCTGCACGTCGACGAGCCCGGCGGCCAGGTGGCCGACGGTGTTGCAGCCGATCAGGACGAGGTCGTCGGCGGCGGTGCGGATTTCGGCGTACAGGTCGAGGATGATCTCGGCGGTGGTACGGGTGGTGTCGTGGAACTGCCAGCCGTCGTCGGTGAGGTGGGCGCCCATCGCCGGGCCGAAGCGGCCGAACAGGTCGTAGCTGCTGAAATCGTGTTTGACGAGCTCGAAGCCCCAGTCCTTGAAGCGGCGGAGGTCGGCTCGGAGGAGGTCGAGGACTTCCGGGTACGTCGGGTCGAGGGCCCGGCCGAAGCCGTCGGACTGGCCTTGGCGACGCCACGGACCGTCTTCACGGGAGAGGAGTGGGCGGAACCAGAGGCCTGGCCGGGCGCCTAGGTCTTTGATCGCTTGGGCTGTTCGGGGCAGGTCGTCGAAGAGGCCGGAGATACCGCTCTCCCAGGGGCCGCCCGAGCCGTTGCCGCCGGGGTTCCAGCCGTCGTCGACGACGCTGAAGGGTTTGACGGGGTGGCCGTCGGCCAGTTCGACGACGGTTGCGGCGTCTTGCAGTACCGCCTTCTCGTCGAAGCCTTCGCCGTAGGCGTAGTACCAGTTGTTGGCGCCGACGACGGGGCCGATGTCTCGTGGGGTGATGGCCGTACTCATTGCTTCGACGGCCGAATGGAGGGTGCGCCACGGCGTACCGGCGTCTTCGAAGCGGCGGACCGTTGCTGCCTTCAGCTGGCGGCCGCCGAGGTGGGTCGGGCCGCCGCCGTTGCGGAGGTCGAGCCAGAGGGTGAAGCCGGTCTGGTCGACGGTCCAGGAACAGAAGGCGCCGGGGTGCACGTCGACGCCGGCGCCTTCGGTCTTGCCGGTCTTCTGATCATGAGCGAGCCAGTACCAGGGGAGGAACCGCTCAGGCTGGAGGTGGCGCCACTGCAGATCCCCGTACGACCGCTCCCACGCATCCCCGAGGATGAGCGCCTCGGCCGACACCGGCTCATCCCACCGCAGCGCTACTCGCGAAATGCCGCCTGCGGCGGTCACCAGCACCGCGCCGCCTGCGGCTGCGGGCGCGGCGGGGAGGAGGGCTGAGGCTGCGGCAGTGGAGGGCGGAGTCGAACCAGCTGGCGTCCAGGCGACCTCTACTCCAGCGACCGCCCAGCGGCCAGCCGCTGGGGACGCGGCGAGGAGGTCGTCCGTGGGGGTGGGCTGGATGAAGACCTGGGTCGGCTCTTTCACGGGAAAGAGCTTACCCAGATTTACCCCATCGAGTTGATTTAGTACGTCTTGTAATAGATCAGCTCGCCGGACTCCCCGGCGCCGGCGCCTTCGCTCGGGATGAAGAGCGTCATCACCAGGGCCGGCTGGCCGTTCGGGGCTCGGAGGGCGGTGATGGTCGGGTTGGCGAAGGCGGTGCTGCCGGCGTCGGTGCGGATCGTCGTACGGTCGGCGTTGCCGGTCTGGTAGTCGTAGACGAAGGTGCGCCAGGAGCCGAAGTCGCCCTTGGTGTACTGGCCCTCGATCAGGCCGAAGCTGTAGCCGCGGAAGCTGACCTGGTCGCGGTCGCCGATGTTGCCGCCGACGTTCCAGTACAGCAGCGCGTTGTCGAAGTTCGGCTGGGCCGACGTCGTCCAGGAGTTGAAGTTGGTCAGTCGGCCGCGTTGCTGGCGGTCGCGGTCGCAGTTCCACCAGTAGTGGCCGCCGAGGTCGATCGTCGAGTGGTCGATGTCCGGAGAGAGCGTGATCCCGTAGATGTTCGGGGTGCCCTCGGCGCAGGTCGAGAGGCGGCGGGGCGCGTCGAAGGAGCGGGTCACCCGGCCGGCCAGCAGGTCGGCGCGGTTGGCGAAGTACCGGAAGGCCAGGTGGTTGTTGCCGCCGCCGGGTTGCTCCTGCTCCCACGCCATCACGAAGCCGCCGTTGGATGCCTGGGCGATGGTCGGTTGGGAAGCGGGGCCGGTGTTGCTGCCGGCGAGTTCGCGGACCCAGTGCCAGGTGAGGAGGTCGGTCGAGGTGGCGAGGTTGACCCGGAAATGGCCGTCGCTCGCCATGTGGTGCGAGACGGCCAGGTAGCCGCCGGTGGTGTCCTGGATGATCTTGACGGTGTCCATCACGTGGCCGGCATCGTCCTTCGCGGCGTACCGCTTGCCGGTTGCTCCGACGACGTTCTCGACGATTCCGCGCAGCTCGGCCCGCGCTGGATCAGAAGCCGCGGTCGTGCCGGTGGCGCCTGTCGTGCCGGCGGTGGCGAGGGATGCCGGGGTTGCGATGGCGGTGAGGGCGAGTGCGGCGAGGAGCAGGCGGCGGGCGAGGTGCATGTCAGGTCCCCAGGGTTTCGATCGCTTCGACCAGGCGGTCAACGTCGGATTGATGCGTGTACGGCGCCAGGCCGACGCGGACCGCGCCGGTGTCGCCGAGGCCGAGACGGCGGGATGCCTCCAGCGCGTAGAAGGATCCGGCCGGCGCATTGATGCCCGACTCGGCCAGCTTGGCGGCGACGGCACGCGACTCCCAGCCGTCGACGGAGAACAACAACGTCGGCGTACGCCGCTGCGCGTGCCCGTAGAACGTGATCCCGTCGATCGCGGTCAGCCGGTTCTCGAGGTCGTCGCGCAGGGCGTCCTCGTGTTCCTCCACCAGGGCCAGCGAACCCAGTAAGCGCTCTCTGCGGTCACCGGTCGCCACTCCCCCGAGACCCGCGATGAAGTCGACGGCGGCGGTCGTGCCGGCCAGCAACTCGTACGGCAGGGTGCCGAACTCGAACCGCTCCGGCACGTTGTCAGTTGCCGGCAGCAACTTGTCGGGGTGGAGATCCTCGAGCAGGCCCGGCGCGGCCGACAGCACTCCGCAGTGCGGGCCGAAGAACTTGTACGGCGAACAGGCGTAGAAGTCGGCGAAGGACGCGTCGATCGGCGAGTGCGCGGTCAGGTGGACGCCGTCGACGTACACCAGCGCGCCGGCGTCGTGGACGAGCGTCGCGATCGCCTCGATGTCCGGGCGGGTGCCGATCAGGTTGGAGGCCGCCGTCACCGCGGCCAGCCGGGTCTGCGACGAGAGCAGCGGCGCGATGTCGTCCAGCTCCGAGGTCACCGGATCGAACTCGAGCCACTTGACCGTCGCGCCGGCCGCCTCGGCCGCCTGCACCCACGGCCGGATGTTCGCGTCGTGGTCGAGGCGGGTGACGATCACCTCGTCCCCCGGCCCCCAGTTCTTGGCGAGCGTACGCGCGAAGTCGTAGGTCAGCTGCGTCATGCTCCGGCCGAAGACGATGCCGCCCGGATCGGTCCCCAGCAGATCAGCCATCGCCTGCCGCGCGCCCACCACGATCGCGTCAGCCCGGCGCTCGGCAGCAGTCACCTGCCCACGGTTGGCCAGCGCCGACACCATCGTCGCCGCCACCGCGTCAGCCACCACCTGCGGCGTCTGCGACCCACCGGGCCCGTCGAAGTGCGCGGCCCCCTCACCCAACGCCGGAAACTGCTTGCGGACAGCATCCACATCGAAAGCCATGCCGCCATCCTGCCCCGAACCACCGACCGAAACCCGGCCGGCGAGTGTCGTCGCCTCCTATCAGCCGGGGCTCGGCTCTGGTGGCCGCAGGGTGACGGATTGTGCGGGGTTGCGCATGGTTGCCCAATTGCGGGCAGGAAGGCGAAATTGTCGGTGGGATGATGCAGGATGTCAGGAGTGAGCACCCTCTCGACTCCTGACAAGCCGCCCGTCCGGTCCTGGTTGCCGACCATGTTGTTGCTCGGCGCCATCTGGGGCTGCAGCTTCCTGTTCATCTCGGTCGGGGTGCGCGAGCTGCATCCGGCGTACCTCGCGCTCGGGCGGGTGATCGCCGGGTCGCTGGTGCTGCTCACGATCCTGGCGGTCAAGCGTGAGGCGCTGCCCCGGTCGCCGCGGGTCTGGGCGCACAACTTCGTCGCCGCGGCGATCGGCTCGGCCATTCCCTGGACCTTGTTCGGGTACGGCGAACAGCGCGTGCCGTCGTTGCTCGCGGGGATCTGGAACGGGATCACCCCGCTGGTCGTGCTGCCGATCGCCGTCTGGGTGTTCCGGACCGAGAGGTTCACGCTGCAACGGGTTCTCGGCCTGCTGATCGGTTTCGCCGGCATGATGGTGGTGCTCGGCGCATGGCAGCTGCACGGCGGCTCGGACCTGACCGGCCAGCTGTTCTGCATGGCGGCCGCGGTGTCGTACGGCGTCGCCATCCCGTACCAGAAGCGGTTCATTGCCGGCAGCAACCTGTCCGGGACCGCGCTGTCGGCGACTTTGCTGATCTGCTCGACGGTCCAGCTCGCGATCGCGGCCCCGATCCTGACCGGTCACGCCCCGCCGGCGCCGTCGTCGCTCTCGCTCCAGGCGATCGGCAGCGTGATCGCCCTCGGCGCGCTCGGCAGCGGAGTAGCGTTCGTGCTGAACCTGCGGCAGATCCGGCTGATCGGCGCGAGTATGACGTCGATGGTCACGTACATCATGCCGATCTTCGCGATCGTGGCCGGCGTGCTCGTGCTGGACGAGCACCTCACCTGGTACCAGCCGGTCGGCGCGGTGATCGTGCTGGCCGGGGTCGCGGTGTCCCAAGGGGTCGTCAGTACGGTCCGATCGCGCAAGCGGCCGAAAATCGCTGCTGAGCCGGAACCCGCTCCGGTACCGTGAAAACGCTGGGCCGCGCCGGTCGGGGGGAGACCTTCCGGCGCGAGCGCCCGGCGTACCGGGGAGGAAAGCATGAGCACGACCGCAGTACCTGACACGCACGAGATGGTGATCGTCCATCGCGTCTTCCGGCGCGAGTTCGGGCTACTGCCCGACCTGATCGGCCACGTGACCGTGGGCGACACCGAGCGCGCGGCGCTGGTCGGCGAGCACCTGACCGACCTCGTGGCGTCGCTGCATCACCACCACGAGGGCGAGGACGACCTGCTCTGGCCGCCGCTGCTGGAGAAGGCGTCGCTCGAGGCGGACCTGATCCATCGGATGGAGGGTCAGCACGCCGCACTGTCCATCGCGCTCGACCAGATCGACAAGCTCGCCCCGGCCTGGGCGGCCACGGCGAACCAGGCCGATCGGGACGCGCTCGCGACCGCGGTCAGGCAGGCAGCGGTGATCCTCGAAGAGCACATGGGCGAGGAGGAGCAGGAGATCCTGCCGCTGGTCCGCCAGTACCTGACCGCCGAGCAGTGGAACAGGCTGGGCGAGCGCGGCGCGAAGTCGATCGACGACAAGCGCAAGCGGCTGCTGTTCCTCGGCATGATCCTCGAGGAGTGCTCGCCGGAGGAGGAGCGGGACTTCCTGAAGCGGATCCCGGCACCGGTCCGGGTGCTCTGGAAGGTCGTCGGCCGCCGCACCTACGACGGCTACGTCCGGCTGATCAGGCGCTCTTCCTGAGGTTGGGCAGGGCCGCGACGATCACCGCGACGAGGGCGAGCAGGGTTCCGGCGACGACGGGGAGGGTGACCTCCTGGTCGGAGGCCGGCACGAACAGGTCGATGAAGAGGCTGCCGATCAGCTGACCGGCGATGGTGCCGAGGCCGAGCACGAACACGCCGACGATCCGGACGACGGCGGCTGCCGCGCTGATGAAGATGACGCCGCACATGCCCCCGAGGTACAGCCAGGGGTTGGACGGCAGGCTGTTCGGCGTACCGCGGACCAGCAGGTCGACGAAGAAGACGACCAGTAACGCGGCGAAGCCGACCAGGAAGTTGATCACCCCGGCCGCGATCGCTCCGGAGGCGTCGCCGGACGCAGTTTGGGCCACTCGGCCATTGATGGCTTGCTGCACGGCAGTGAAAACCCCACCCAGTGCGGGGAGCAGTGCGAGCAGTAGACCGGACGGGTGGTGCAACCGATCGGACACAGCCAGTACTACGGCCGCCGTCGCCAACACTGCACCCACTATCCGCAGTGGCGTATAGGCCTGGCGTCCGGCCGGGCCGAAGCCCAGCCGGTCCACTACCAAGCTACTGACGGCCTGCCCAGCCACTACGGCGACTATGAAGACTGCTACGCCGATCACCGACACCGTGATCGACTGGATGGCGACCAGGAACGCACCGGCGAGTCCACCGATGCACTGCCACCACCTGAGCAGTCCGCCGCCATCAGCAGGCGTCCTGATGGTTCGCCAGACCCTCCCCACCGACCGGCGTATCGGCGGGATCACCGCGCAGCCGGCCAGCAGGACGACGAGCCCGCTACCGAAGGAGATCAGCGCGGCCGGTACGCCGTCGCCGAGCACCTGGCCGAGCTCGCCGTTCAGCCGGGACTGGATCGCGAACAGCATCCCGATGCCGAAAGCCGCCGTGAGCCCGATGAACTGGTGCTGCTGGACACTCCGGGCAGGGCGGATCTCGGTTGCGGTCACTACCCCATCATGACCGTTCGGCGTCACACACCTGACATCAGGTCCGTCTGATGAGCGCCAGGTACATCGCGTCGGTGCCGTGAATGTGCGGCCAGAGCTGCAGGTCCGGCCCCTCCCCCAGCGACGGTACGTCCGGCAGGAGCCCGCGGGCGTCCTCCAGCACGGCGTCGCCGCGCTTCGCCAGTACTGCGTCCACAACCTCCCGCGTCTCCATCAGGTGCGGGGTGCAGGTCACATACGCGACCACGCCGCCCTTGCGGACAGAGGCGATCGCCGAGTCGAGCAGTTGCTCCTGCAGCGGACGCAGCTCGGCCACGTCCTCCGGAGTACGACGCCAGCGCGCCTCCGGGCGTCGCCGCAGAGCACCGAGCCCACTGCAGGGCACGTCGGCCAGCACCCGGTCGTACGAGCCTTCCGGCCAGGTCGGCTTGGTGCCGTCGCCGACCAGCACCTGGTGGTTTCCAGGCACAGCACGGAGGTTGGAGCGAACCAGTTCCGCACGGTGCGGCAGCGGCTCTACCGCTGTGATCGCTGCGCCCCGCTGGCGACCGATCGCCGCGAGCAAAGCGGCCTTACCGCCCGGTCCGGCGCACAGGTCGAGCCACTTGGCATCCCTGCCCTCCAGTGGCGCCATTGCGAGCGCAGTGGCGACCAACTGCGACCCTTCGTCCTGCACTCCAGCGCGCCCGGCAGAGACGGCCGAGATCTTGCCGGGGTCGCCTCCACCTTGCAGTACGGCGGCATAGGGCGAGTACTGCGCTCTGGTCGCTCCGGACTCGATCAGGTCGTCCACCTCGGCCAGGCCGGGCCGTGCCACCAGCGTCACCCGTGGTGGCTCGTTGTCGGCGTCCAGCAGCTCGTCCAGCTCATAGCCGTCCGTGTGGAGCGCGTCGGCGAAGGCCTCGACGATCCAGCGGGGATGCGCCTTCGCGATCGACAGGAACCCGAAGAGGTCGTCGTCGGAATGTGGGGCGACATCGACGATCCACTGGTCGAACGTGCGCTGGCTGACCTTGCGCAGTACCGCGTTGACCAAGCCACTGCGACTCTGGCCGGACACGGCGCGGGTCAGGGTGACCATCTCGTTGACCGCTGCGTAGGAGTCGACGCGCATCCGCAGCAGCTGGTGCGTGCCAAGGCGGAGCAGATCGAGCAGCTCGGGGTCGAGCTCGGCGAGTGGCCTGGAGACGTTGCCGGCGAGGATCGCGTCATACGTGCCCTGCCAGCGCAGCGTGCCGTGCACGAGTTCCGTGCAGAAGGCAGCGTCGCGGCCGCTCAGCTTCTGGTCGCGCAGGGCCTTGTTGAGGGCGAGGTTCGCATAGCCGTCCTGCGAGGTGACCTGCCGGATCACCTCGTAGGCAACCTGCCGGACCCGGTCGGGACGGCGCTGCGGTGCGCGGTTGCGAGGACTGCGGTCGCTCACTCTGCCTTCGATTCCGGACCGAGGAGGTCTTCGGCGGTGATCCGTACGCCGCGGGCCCAGTCGGCGGCGGCCATCGGCTTCTTGCCTTGCGGCTGGACGGTGGCGAGCTTCAGCACCTTGCTGCCGGTACCGACCTCGACACTCGACTTGGTCGCGCGCAGCTCGCCGGGCTTGAGGTCGTCTTCCGCGGTCAGGTCGACGTCGAGCACCTTCAGCCGCTCGCCACGGAACGTCGTCCACGCACCCGGCGCCGGGTTGCACCCACGCACGAGCCGGTCGACGCGCTGCGCCGGCGCGGTGAAGTCCAGCTCGGCGTCCTCGACGTTGATCTTCGGCGCCAGCGTGACGCCGTCGGCCGGCTGCTCGACGGCCACCAGGGCGCCGGCCTCGATGCCGTCGAGGGTGTCGACGAGCAGCTTGGCGCCGGACTCCGCAAGCCTGGCGAGCAGGTCTCCGGACGTGTCCTTCGGCCCGATCGGCTCAGTCAGTACGCCGTACACGGGCCCCGCGTCGAGCGCCTTGACGATCCGGAAGGTGCTGGCGCCGGTGACGTCGTCGCCGGAGATGATCGAGTGCTGCACCGGCGCGGCGCCACGCCAGGCCGGTAGTACGGAGAAGTGCAGGTTGATCCAGCCGTGCGGCGGGATGTCGAGCGCGGCCTGCGGGAGCAACCCGCCGTACGCGACGACCGGGCAGCAGTCCGGCGCGATCTCGGCCAGCCTGGCGAGGAACTCCGGGTCGCTCGGCTTGACCGGCTTGAGCACCTCGATGCCGAGCTCCTCGGCGTACTGGGCGACCGGCGAGGCGATCAGCTTGCGGCCTCGACCCGCCGTGGCGTCCGGCCGGGTGACCACGGCCACCAGCTCGTGGCTGCTGGCAACGATCGCGCGGAGCGCGGTGACGGACACCTCGGGGGTGCCGGCGAAAACTACTCTCACAGGCCGAATCCGTTCATGGGGTGCGGGGAGACCTTGACCTGCGGCGGACCGGACAGCCCGGACCACTCGGCCTCGCGGATCGCCTTCATCGCGGCCTTCCGGGTGAGCGTGTCCAGCCGGTCGACGAACAGTACGCCGTCCAGGTGGTCCGTCTCGTGCTGGATGCAGCGGGCGAGCAGGTCGGACCCCTCGATCACCACCGGCTCGCCGTACATGTTGAAGCCTCGGGCGACGACGCCCATCGCGCGGCGGCAGTCGAAGGTCAGGCCGGGCAGTGACAGGCAGCCCTCGGGCCCGAACTGCTCCTCGGCCGACAGGCTCAGCTCCGGGTTGACCAGGTGGCCGAGCTCGCCCTCGACGAAGTACGTGAAAACGCGCAGACCGACGCCGATCTGCGGCGCGGCCAGGCCCGAGCCGGGAGCGTCCTGCATGGTGTCGGTCAGGTCCGCGACCAGCCGGCGCAGCTCTGCGTCGAAGTCGACGACAGGGTCGGCCTTGGTGATCAGGACGGGATCGCCGAACAGACGGATGGGTTGGACCGACACGCAAACTCCACAGCACTCACCGAAGGGGGACCGGACAAGTCTAGTGGTCGCCCCGCTTGCCCCCTGCAAGCCGCCCTCGGTCGCTGACAGCGACCACCCCCCTCCACATTGTTGCCACAAGCACGTACTGTGGTCTCAGGCGTACCTACAGTCACAACCGTCACACGCCTCTCGGGAGACCACAATGCCCACAGCCACACGGGGGGCAGCCGGACTGATCCTGCTCGGCGCCCTGATAGCTCAAGCCCCACTGGCCGCCGCCTACACGCCGGCCGAGCCGGACTCAGGGATGGCAGCGCCCACGACCGGCCCCAGCGCGGCGCCGACCACGGTCCCTACGACTACTCCGACCGTGGAGCCGACCAGTACTCCGACGATCGACCCTGAGCCCGACCCGACCGCTCCCACCGCCCCGGACGACAGGTGGCCGGCGGGTGACCCGGTCAGCGAGCCGCCGACGGCCAACTCATGGACCGAGGTCGTGCAGGAGGTGATCCGCACGGCGCCGGAGTCGTCGATGCTGCGGGCAACCGCTCTCGCGGACCGGAGCAAGCAGGTGATGCGGTGCTTCAAGCTCGAGACCGAGAACTACTGCCTCGGACTGGGCTTCGTCGACCAACTGCCGAGTGGTGCGCAGCTCAGCGCGATGACCTCCGCGCCCGAGCCCGCGATCGGCAGCCGGAGCGCGGACGGTGACGCCGAGCAGGACATCGCGACCGGGGCGTTGTCGCCGGCCGATTTCGTGACCGAGCGGTCCTCGCTCTCGGACAACGCCCGGCTGGACGAGGAGCTCGACGAGATGAAGGCGGCGTGGGAAGGCCGCGCGAAGGCTCGCTCGCTGCGCGAACTCGACGTACCGGCCGGTACTACGGATGACACCACGGCCCCCACGACCGCGGCGACCGTGACGCCTACCCCGACTCCGACACCGCCGGTGTCGACGACGCCCGGTTCGCCCGGTGAGCCGAAGCCGAAGCCGCCGGTGTCCGTACCGGTGAAGCTGCCGTCCTCGTCGTACATCATGAAGGGCTACGCCACCTCGCAGGACAAGGGCTACTGGTGTGGCCCGGCGACCTTCCAGTCGATCGACTGGGCCGACGACAACCAGAAGGACACCCAGTCGTCCTGGGCCAAGGACCTCGGCGCGTCCAGCTCCGGCACCGGGATCTCGTCGATGGTCAAGCAGACCAACCTGAAGACGAACTGGGACCTCGCGGCGGGCACGTACATCGTCCAGAACGTCGGCCACTGGAACACCCAGAAGTTCTTCGACGTGCACCGCAACCACCTCGGCGACGCCAAGCCGGCGCCGGTGATCGAGCACGTACAGCTGCTGAAGCGGTACTTCCCCTACCTGGCGTTCAACCACAGCGGCCACTACCAGGTCGGCCGCGGCTACGACGCCAACAAGGGCACGATCGCCATCTACGAGGTGTTCAACGAGCGCCGCTTCAACAGCCGCGGCAATACGACCAACGGGCCGAAGAACATCCCCGCCTCGGCGATGTTCAACGCGACCTTGGCCAACACCTTCCAGAACATCGGCCTGTAGGCGATGCGTCGAACACTCGCCCCTGTCGCGGTCTTCGCCGGGCTGGCGCTGCTCGTCAGCGCCTGCTCGTCGGACCAACCGCAGAGCGCTCCCCCGACCACAACCGGTACGCCGGGCAACACCCAGACCCCGTCGAGCCCGGACAGTACGCCGAGCTCGCCGAGCATCCCGCCCACGCCGGCCGGGCCACCTCGATTGACCAAGATTCTGCAGCAGCCTGTCGACGGTCAGCATGTTGTCACCCAGCAGCGGAAGTACCTGGTCACCCGCGGCAGCGACGACGCCGGCGTCACGACCGTGACGGACCGGGCGAGCAAGCGGATCGTCGTCAAGCACGTGCCGCCGACTGGCTTCGTCGCGCAGTCGCCGGTGGTGATCGATGACCGGTGGGCGCTGATCGAGGACATCCGCGACGACGGACCGGACCCGCAGATCCGGGCGTACCGGTACGACCTGAGCACTGGGAAGTCCGTCGATCTGGCCTCGCACAAAGCGCTCCCCCGGATCTCCGAGCCGGAGATCGGGGCGGCCGGTGGGACCTTCGCCTACAGCAGTACCGACGCGAAGCGCAGGTCCTGCCTGGTGATCGCCGAGCTGGCGTCACTGAAGGCGCGCACGGTCAGTTGCGTGGCCGATCCGGGATACGTCGCGGACCCGGTCGTGTCGGCCGACTCGGTGACCTTCAGCGAGATCACCGCGCCGCAGACGACCCGGCGGTGCAAGCGGCTGCTGACTGCGCCGCTGGCCGGTGGCACGGCCAAACCTGTCGTGGCGGCCAAGAACTGCATCCAGTGGAGCGGCGCTTCATTGCGCGGGGCAACCGTCTGGTCGGAGATCGGCGCGTCGGATCCGGATCAGTACCAGAGCACCGCATACGTCCGGGAGACGGCCGGCGGATCGGCCCGGTCGCTCGGGCCGATCGTCACCGACACCATCGTTGCTTGTGGCAACTGGATTCACTGGGAGGTACGGACGGTCACGGAGGGCGTGGAGCGCTTCCAGCTGCAACGCTGGCAGCCGGGGCTGGCCCGCCCGCAGCGCGTCTACGCCACTCCCCCGGACGCTGCCGTCACCCCGCCCACCTGCCAGGACGGCAACCTCATCTTCGAGGTCGCCCACCTCGGTGCGGGCTCGAAGTACACCGAGGCTCTTCAGGTGACCACCGCCTAGACCGGCAGGCCGCGCTCTCTGAGCTGTTGGCGGAGAGTGGCGGCGTCGGTGAAGACCTCGGCGTCGAGGCCGACCGCGCGGGCGGCGACGATGTTGTAGTCCTTGTCGTCGGTGTAGAAGCTGCGGGCCGGGTCGAGGTCGTAGCGCTCGAGCAGGATGCGGTAGATCTTCTCGTCGGGCTTGATCGTCTGCTCGGTGCCCGAGACGACCTCACCGGTGAAGCCGGCCAGGATCGGGAACGCCTGCTTGGCGATCTCCCACTTCTCCGCCGAGAAGTTCGTCAGCGCGTACGTCGGGATGCCCTGCGCCCGCAGTTCGGTGAGCAGGGCGGCGGTGTCCTCGATCAGGCCGTCGACCATCTTGAGCCAGCCGGTGTCGTACGCCTCGATCCACTCCGCGTGCTCCGGGTGCAGCGAACTCAGCTCGGCGACCGCCTCGGCCCAGCTGCGGCCGGCGTCCATCTGCAGGTTCCACTCGGGGGTGGCGACCTTGGTCAGGAAGTGCTCACGCTGCCCGGCGTCGGGGATCAGCTCGCGGTACAGGTGCTCAGGGTTCCAGTCCAGCAACACCCCACCGATATCGAACACCACATCATCAATGCTCCGCTCACTCATACCGCCACCCTACGAAACGCGTGGTCGCCGCCTGCGCTAGGCGCTGGGCACGAGCCCTTCCTCGGCCGCGTTGTTCGCGGCTGCTCGCGCGTGCAGAGCCGGCGCCAACGCGAGCTGACCGACGAACAGGATCCCGCCAAGCACCGCGCAACCGGCCCAGACGGTCACCCGGCCTGCGTGTTCGAGGGTGTTCGTACCGAGCAACGGACCGATGACACTGCCCAGGCCGAACGACATGCTCCCGGCCAGCCCCATGTAGCCGCCGCGCAGGTCGACCGGCGCGAGATCGGCGAAGACCGCGCCGATCACGGCCGCGAACCCGATCTCCCCGATCGTCCACACGACCACCGACAGCCCGTACCCCCACCAGCTGTGCACGATCGCGCCCAGCCCGAAGCCCGCCCCGACGATCAGCATCGAGCCGGCCAGCAGCTTCGGCCGGTCGAGCGCCGCCAGCCGACGGTTGACGAACGGCTGCACCAGCACGATCACCACACCGTTCAACGCGATCACCAGGCCGTACGTCGACGACGGCAGTCCGTCCCCGGCCATCGCCAGCGGCAACGTCGAGTACCCCTGGAAGTAGATCGTCGCGTAGCCGATCTGGAGCAGGATCATCAGCAGGAAGGTGGTGTCCCGCAACGCGACCGGCAGCAACGGACGGCGTGGGCCGTCGTCGAGGACCGGCCGGGTCTCCGGCACCATCCGCCAGATCACCAGCGCCGCGACTACCGACGTACCGGCGTTGATCCAGAACAGCCAGTTGTAGCCGATGCTCGCGAGCACGCCGGCGCTGACCGTCGAGACCGAGAAGCCGAGGTTGATCGCCCAGAACAGCAGCCCGTACGCCCGGACGCGCTCTCTTGGCTGCAACAGGTCGGCGACGGTCGCCTGAACCGCCGGCCGGAACAGGTCTCCCATCAGGCCGACCACGAAGGCGGCCGCCCAGATCGTCATCATCGAGCGCGCCGAGCCGAGCAGGATGAGCGCGGCCGCAGTACCGAAGAAGCCGATCAGCATCGTGCGGCGGCGGCCGAATCGGTCGGAGAGCCAGCCGCCGACGAGCTGCGAGACGACGGATCCGGCACCGACCGCAGCCGCCACCGCACCCGCCGTGCCGGCGGAGAGGTGGCGGTCCTGGGTCAGGTACAGAACCAGGAAGGGCTGCACGAAACTGCCGAGCCGGTTGACCAGCTGGCAGACCCACAGAGCCCAGAAAGCGCGTGGCAGGCGCGGAGCGTCGTTCATGTTCTCTACTCTCGGTGGGCCCGGCGGCAGTGTCGAACATTAGGGCCAGGACTAATCCTTTCACCGCGGCGGTCACCGAGATTAGAGTGCGGGAGTGATCACTCTCAGGCTCAGCACCGACGACGTGAGCCGGATCAGGTTCGCGTTCTCGCCGGTCTGGGAGACGGTGACGAGCATCCGGGCGTTGAGCAACAGTACGGCGAACAGCGTGCACGGACCGTGGCTGCGCAAGGTCCGGCCGGTGCTGGCCGGGTACGACCTGTCGTTGCTCAAGGCCCTCATTCCGCCGGTCAGCTACATCCCCGACTTCATGACGCCGGCCCCGCCGCGCCGGTCGACCAGCTTCGAGTCAGGGCTCGCGGCGGTCGCCGCCACTCCCCTTCCGCTCGTCGTCGCCGAGTTGACGAAGTTGCACGAGGACACCCCGCACCCGATGCTGCCGGAGCTGATCGCCAAGCCGGCCAAGGCGCTGGACCGGATCACGTCGGCGCTCGAGGAGTACTGGCATCTCGCGATCGAGCCGGACTGGCGGCGGATGCGGGCGCTGGTGCAGGACGACCTCGCGTTCCGGCTGGAGGAGCTGGCCAGCGGTGGCGTCGAGCGGGTGTTCCGCAATCTCCATCCCTCGGTGAACTTCCGCGGCGACCGGATCGAGATCGACCGCCCGTACTGCTGCGATGGCGAGCCACTCCCCGGCCAGGGCCTGCTGCTCGTACCGTGCGTCTTCGCCTGGCCGGCCGCCCTCCCGGTGACCGCTGCGCCGCACGTGCCGACCATCACCTACCCGCCCCGCGGCCTCGGCCGCCTATGGGAGTACCAGGAAGACGCCAGCGAATCACCCCTCGGCGACCTGGTCGGCAAAACCAGAGCCGCCATCGTCGGCCATCTCGACCTACCGATGTCGACCACCCACCTGGCCCACCAGCTAGGCGTCTCCGCCCCCACCCTCAGCGTCCACCTGAGCATCCTCCGCGCCTCCGGCGTAGTCGACTCCCGCCGCGACGGCCGCGCAGTCCTCTACTACCGCACCTCCCTAGGCGACCATCTGCTGAGCGCCTCCCGCCCCGCCGCCCTAGCCTCCGCCTGACCCAGCTAGTACGGCTGGCCCGGGCGCCCGCTGACCCGGCTAGCCCCGGCCGTCCGCTGACCCGGCTGTCCGCTGACCCGTCCGTCCGCTGACCCGGCTGGACCCGCTGGCCCGAGCCGGACCGTGGCTGCTAGCCGAAGGCTGCTGGGTCGACCTGGACTCGGACGGAGCCGAGTAGTTTCTTGGTGCTTCGGGCTGCCTGGCCTTCCTTGAGTGCCCGCGCCAGGTGTGGGCCGGAGGCTCGTGGGGTTCGGACGACAGCGCGCGAGGTCTCGTCGTCGATCGCCACCGGGCCGAGAACCTCCAAGCCCGCTTGGGGGTCCACCAACTGCTGCACCCGGGCGACGAGATCCGAGACAGCATCCGTCGGTCCGGTCAACTCGGCCAGCTTGGCGGCTGGGGCCAGGCGCGCGGTACGGCGCTCCTCCAGCTCACGCAGCGCGAACCCCTCGGGGCTCCAGCGGACGATCGCCTGCAGGGGCACGGCCGACGGCTCCCCCACCAGGATCACCATGCCGCCGTCACTCGCCGACCGAACCAATGCGGCCGCGTTGAACCACCGCCGTACGGCCTCCTCAGGAGCACGCAGATCTGGTCGCGCCAGCAACAGCCACGTGTCGAGCAGCAACGCCGCGCTGTAGCCACCCGCGGCGACCGGCTCGGCGCCTGGGGTGGTGACGATCAGGGCGGGCTCGTCGGAGACGGAGTCGAGCATGTTGTCGCCACCCGACGTCCGGACGAGCACTCCGGGGAAGGCCCGGCCCAGCTCCTCCGCAGTACGCCGGGCGCCGACGATCGCGGCACGCATCCGCGTGTCACCGCACTCGGGACAGCGGTGATCCGCCGCCGGACGACCGCACACGCTGCAGCTCGGCGGACCCGATCCACCGGTACGGCGTAGCGAACCGCCGCAAGTGGAACAGCGCGACGGCGCCCGGCACGTCTGGCAGACAAGGCTCGGCAGGTATCCCGCTCGCGGGACCTGGACGAGCACCGGCCCCGTCTTCAACCCTTCCCGCGCGATCTCGAAGGCCCGGTGCGGAAGGCGTGCTGCCCGGGCCGCCGGGTCCCGCTTGAGGTCGTGGTCGGACTCGCCCGAAATGTGGATGGACGGCGCCGCGGCCCGGACCACCTTGCGGTCGGCGATCAGCTCCACAGCCCAGCCCGACTCGATCAGCGCTGCAGCCTCGGCAGATCGCGCGAACCCACCAAGGAGCACGGCACACTTCTGCCGGTACGCGCGCAGCAGCAACACCTCGCGTGCATGCGGGTAAGGCGCGCGCGGTTCGGCGTACGAATCGTCGCCGTCGTCCCACAACGCAACGAGCCCCAGGTCGGCAACGGGCGCGAAGGCTGCAGCACGCGTGCCGATCACTACACGGGTCGCGCCGCGCAACGCGGCAAGAAACGCTCGGTACCGCGCGGTCGGACCGAGGTCGGCAGAGAGCGTGACAAACCCATCCGGGCCGAGCACCGCAGTACAGGCGGCTTCCAGTCGCTCGAGGTCGCGGGCGTCCGGCGCCAGCAGAAGCGCCCCACGACCTGACGAGGCACAGACAGCCGCCGCCTGCGCAAAGGCGGTCGCCCAATCAGCCCCGGCGACAGCAGTCCAGATCGCGCGCGGCCCTTCGGACCGGGTCAACGCGTCGAGGAAGCCCGAAGCCAGCGGGTACGGCGCCCACTCCGAGCGCGAGCCGGACGTCACCGGGCGGACGGGTTGGGTGCACTTCAGCACCTCGGCCTCGACCTTCGCATGGCGAGGCGGCACCGCGAGGCGGGTCACGTCCGCCAGCACCCCGGCGTACCGGTCGGCAACTGCGCGACACAGATCGGCGACCTCGGGGGTGAGCACCTGCTCCGGCGAGACGACCTTCCGGATCCGGGCCAGCTTGCCCTCGTGCTCGGACGACTCGAGCCGCTCCAGCACGAACCCGTCCAGGTCCTTGCCCGCGAACCGCACCTTCACCCGCGCACCCGGCTGAGCAGCGTCGGCGAGGTCGTCGGGAACCAGGTAGTCGAACGGCCGGTCCAGATGCGGCAACGGCATGTCGACCGCGATCCGGGCGACCGGCAACGACGTGGTGATCCCGGCCGGTTCCTTGGTCCGCGAACGCCGAACGGTCTCGCGAAGCAGCGTCAGCTGCTCAGGTGAGTCCCCGTTCGATGCCACCGCCGAAGCCTAGTCCGCCTGGCCGACATCCCGCGTCACCCCTGTGCACAACCCGCCACAACTGCCGACCTTGAACACCGAACGGCGACCTTGAACAGGTAATAACTTGTTCAAGGTCGCCGTTTGGTGTTCAAGGTGACCGCTTGGTGCGCGAGGTGACTACTTCGTGTGCAAGGTGACTACTTGGTGTGCGAGGTGACTACTTGTTGACCGCTGCCTTCAGGGCTTCGACGCGGTCGGTGCGCTCCCAGGTGAAGGCTTCGCCGGTACGCCCGAAGTGGCCGTTGCGGGCCGTCTGCGCGTAGATCGGGCGGAGCAGGTCGAGGTCACGGATGATCGCGGCCGGGCGCAGATCGAAGACCTTGAGCACCGCGTCGCTGATCTTGTCCACCGGGACCGTCTCGGTGCCGAAGGTGTCGACGTAGAAGCCGACCGGCGCCGCCTTGCCGATCGCGTAGGCGACCTGGCACTCGGCCCGCGCGGCCAGGCCGGCGGCGACGATGTTCTTCGCCACCCAGCGCATCGCGTACGCCGCCGAGCGGTCGACCTTCGACGGGTCCTTGCCCGAGAACGCGCCGCCACCGTGGCGGGCCATCCCGCCGTAGGTGTCGATGATGATCTTGCGGCCGGTCAGCCCGGCGTCGCCCATCGGGCCGCCGATCTCGAACCGGCCGGTCGGGTTGACCAGCAGCCGGTAGTCGGTCGAGTCGATGTCGAACTGCTCGAGCACCGGGTCGACGACATGCTTCTTCACGTCCGGCGACAGCATCGAGTCCAGGCTGATGTCGGCCGCGTGCTGGCTGGACACCACCACGGTGTGCACCCGGACGGCCTTGTCACCGTCGTACTCGATCGTCACCTGGGTCTTGCCGTCCGGCCGCAGGTACGCCATCGTGCCGTCCTTGCGGACCTCGGACAGCCGCGCGGACAGCCGGTGCGCGATGGTGATCGGGAGCGGCATCAGCTCGGGCGTCTCGTTCGACGCGTAGCCGAACATCAGCCCCTGGTCGCCGGCGCCCTGCAGGTCGAGCGCGTCCTCGGACAGGTCCGAGCGCGTCTCGTACGCCGTGTCGACACCCTGCGCGATGTCCGGCGACTGGCTGCCGATGGCGACCGTGACGCCACAGGACGCGCCGTCGAAGCCCTTCAGGGAGGAGTCGTAGCCGATCTCGAGGATCCGGTTCCGGACGATGCCGGGGATGTCCACGTACGCCGACGTCGTGACCTCGCCGGCCACCACCACCAGCCCGGTGGTCACCAGCGTCTCCACCGCGACGCGGCTCTTCGGGTCCTCGGCCAGCAGTGCGTCGAGAATCGAGTCACTGATCTGGTCAGCGATCTTGTCCGGGTGACCTTCAGTCACCGACTCGGACGTGAAAAGGCGCCGTGCCACGGATTCTCCCTGGATTTCCTCGTCTGCCACCCGGCAAGGGAGATCGTCCCCCGCCCGCACACCACCTCACGCGGTGTTCCCTGGAAGTATGCCAGCAGATCGTTCCGCGGACCCGGAAGCGGCCGCGAATCGCCCGATTAATGAGACCTTACGCTCACATCGTGGACATCCCCGCGTAAATCAGGCGATGTATTTCTAACCATAGCAACTAAGGTGAGCCTTACTCGACAGCCATTCCGGCTCAGGCGTGCGCGCCCACCGTGACTTCGCCGATCGTCAGCATCGGCTGGGCGCCGACGATGGTGCCGAGGCGGCCGGCCTCCTCGTCGAGCCGGCGGAGCTGGGCCGGCTCGAGCGGACGGAGGGGCTCGACCGTGAGGTGGAGTTTGCGGCCATTGCGGCGCTGGTGCCAGACACCCGCGACGATGCCGTCGACGAGCAGCAGCGGATAGTTGCCGGCCTGGCCTCGGGCGAGAGCGCGATCCCAGGCCTTGCCGGGGAAGAGCAGTTCGCGCGGATGGCTACCAACGCCGTAGGCGTCGAAGTACGGAAGTAGCCGGATGCCACGGGCCGCAGGGCTATTGAAGTCGGTGTCACCACGCACGAGCCAAGCAGGCTGACCGTCGAGCACGACCTCCTCCAACTCGTCCGCCCGCTCGGTGAACACCTTGCCGGCGGCAACCGGCGAGATGCTGAGCCACCGAGCGAAGTGCTGCGGTGTCGCCGGACCGTAGGACCAGAGGAACCGCCGCAACAACTCGCCGAGCGCCTTGTCGGCACTCACCGGCTGGAACGGCGCGAACCGATGCGGATTCGTGTACGTCGTGTTGCGCCCGCGATTAGGCCCGTAGCAAAGCACCCCAGCGTTGGCCGCCTCAGGGATCACCTGCCGCCACCGCGGCCAGAACGTCTGGAACGCGGGCATCACCAGATCCCCCGCCCATGGACCGGTCCGCCGGATGACCTCATCGCTGAGCTCGTCCACAGTCAACTCGTCAACGGCCAGCGCGTCCCCGATCGCCGCAATCACCTCAGCGGTCTGCTCCGGCGTCATCCGCATCGCCAGCGGCGCCGTCGACTTCGGCGGCTGCAGAGCGGCGAGGGCACTCACCCAACTGGCCAGCTCATCGCTCGGCAGCAGATGAACGGTCCCCCGCGGTCCGAACGTCTTCACCAGGCTCCGGTCATCCCACAGCGCCCGCTGAACGTCCTCGCGCGTCCCACCATCCAACCGCAGCGCCACAGAGATCTCAGCCGCCGCCAACACCTGCGCATGAGCCCCAGCCATCGCCCGTACTACGTCCGCCGGGCCACCCTTCGCGGGCACGCTCAGATAGTGCCTAGCGAGACGCCGTGCAACAACCGCCTGCCAACTCAGCTCCATGCCATGAAGGCTAGGACGAGAAGCGGTCAGCTTCTGTCCTAAGTAGGTCAGTGCCAGTGAGTGGCGACGAGGTTCCAGATGACCCCGGCCAAGGCGTCCTTGCTGCCCGACGGGACCGGCAGGGCGGCGCCGTCGCGGTCGAGGATGACCGCCTCGTTCAGGTCGCTGCCGAAGACCTTGCCGCCGGAGACGTCGTTGACGACGAGCAGGTCGCAGCCCTTGCGCTCCAGCTTGGCGCGGCCGAGCTCCAGCACGCTGTGCTCGGCGTCCCCGGTCTCGGCGGCGAATCCGACGATCACCTGGTCGGTGCGCCGGCGGTCGTGCGAGATGGTGGCCAGGATGTCCGGGTTCTCGATCAGGCTGACGGCCGGGACCGAGCCGTCACCGGTCTTCTTGATCTTGTGCTCGGCGACGTCGGCCGGGCGGAAGTCGGCCGGCGCGGCGGCCATCACGATCGCGTCGGCGTCGCCGGCGCGGCCGGTGATCTCGTCGTACAGGTCCCGGGTGCTGGTGACCTGGATGACCTCGACGCCGGCCGGGTCGGCCAGCTCGGAGTTGGCGGCGACCAGGGTGACCTTGGCACCGCGGGCGGCCGCGATCCGGGCGAGCGCGTAGCCCTGCTTGCCGGACGAGGAGTTGCCCAGGTACCGGACTGGATCGAGGTGCTCGCGGGTGCCGCCGGCGCTGATCAGGACCTGCTTGCCGGTCAGATCGGCGACCGACTGGCCGGCAGCGCGCGCGGCCTCGTCGGCCAGCATCAACTGGCTGATGGCGAAGATCTCGGACGGCTCGGGCAGCCGGCCACGGCCGGTATCGGCGCCGGTCAGCCGGCCGACGGCCGGGTCCAGCACGGTGATACCGCGCGAGCGCAGGGTGGCGACGTTGGCCTGGGTGGCCGGGTGCTCCCACATCTCGGTGTGCATCGCGGCCGCGAACAGGATCGGGCAGCGGGCCGTCAGGAGCGTGTTGGTGAGCAGATCGTCGGCCAGCCCATGGGCGGCCTTGGCGATCAGATTCGCGGTCGCGGGCGCGACGACGACGAGGTCCGCGCCCTTGCCGATCCGGACGTGCGGGACCTCGTGAACGTCATCGAACGGGTCGGCCGTCACCGGCTGACCCGACAGCGCCGCCCAGGTGGCGGCGCCGACGAACTCCAGGGCGGCCGCGGTCGGCACCACCCGGACACTGTGCCCGGACTCGGTCAGCCGGCGGAGCAGATCGCAGACCTTGTACGCCGCGATCCCGCCACCGACGCCGAGTACCACCGACGGCCGCTGCCCTGTGGTCGTCATCGCGGTGTCGATTTCAAAGGGGTGATTACTCGGACTTCTCCGCGGCGGCAGCGGCGGCTTCCGCCTCGGCCTCGGGGTCGATGTCCGTGCAGGTCAGCACGCCGTCGTTGATCTCGCGCATGGCGATCGACAGCGGCTTCTCCTGGACGTGGGTCTCGACCAGCGGTCCGACGTACTCCAGCAGGCCTTCGCCGAGCTGGGAGTAGTAGGCGTTGATCTGCCGTGCCCGCTTGGCCGAGTACAGCACCAGCTTGTACTTCGAGTCGGTGTGGGTGAGCAGGTCGTCGATCGGCGGGGAGGTGATGCCGATGGCGACGGGCTGGTTGCCAGACAAAATGTCAGCTCTTTCCAGAGATGTTGGGTGATCGAATCAACTTTACCAACTGATCGGCCGCTTCCCGAACCGACGCGTTCACGATCGTCACGTCGAACTCCTTCTCGGAGGCCAGTTCGAGGGTCGCGGTCTCCAGGCGGCGCTCCCGCTCCTGCGCCGTCTCGGTCCCCCGGCCGACCAGCCGGCGGACCAGTTCGTCCCAGCTCGGCGGGGCCAGGAAGACGAAATGCGCCTCCGGCATCGTCTCGCGAACCTGCCGGGCACCCTGCAGATCGATCTCCAGCAGCGCCGGGCGGCCCTCGGCCAGTTTGTCCAGGACCGGCTGCCGGGGCGTCCCGTAGCGGGCCGCCTTGTGCACCACGGCCCACTCGAGCAGCTCGTCGTCGGCGATCATCCGGTCGAACTCCTCGTCGGAGACGAACAGGTAGTGCACGCCGTGCACCTCGCCCGGCCGGGCCTTGCGGGTGGTCGCCGAGACCGAGATCCAGATCTCCGGGAAGCGCTCCCGGATGTCGGCTGCCACCGTGCCCTTGCCGACAGCTGTCGGGCCGGCCAGCACGGTCAGCCGGGCGCCGCCGACGTCCTGGGCGCCCTGTACGCCGCTCTGAGCGCCGTCCCGGGCTCCGTCGGTGGAACCGTTCCCCGTGGCCACGTCTGTCTCCAGCTCACTCGACTCCAGCTCGCTCGACGTCAGCTCGGTCGAGGTCAGCTCAGTCTGCATCATCGGCGTCACTCGGCGAACTCGCGCATCAGCGCGGCGATCTGGTTCGTGCCCAGACCGCGGACCCGGCGGGTCTCGGAGATGCCGGCCCGCTCCATGATCTGCTGGGCCCGCACCTTGCCGACGCCGGGCACGCACTGCAACAGCGCGCTGACCCGCATCTTGCCGATCACGTCGTTGGTCTGCCCCTCGTGCAGCACCTCCGTAGGAGACGCCCCCGAGTGCCTGATCCGGTTCTTGATCTCCGCACGCTCGCGCCGTGCGGCCGCAGCCTTGTCCAGAGCAGCCGCGCGCTGCTCCGGGGTCAAAGATGGAAGTGGCACCGTCTCACCTGTCCCGTTGTGTGTCTTCGCAGGTGAACCTAGCCAAACACTCCCTCCGACAGCAAACAACACACCAAGCCGCGACGACGGCATCCGGACCTGAGTCCGAACACCGTCGTCGCCGAACCGGGGTGGAGCTGTCGCGCTACGTGATCGTCAGGCAGCCCACACAGGTCGAGGTACCGCCGTCGGAGTTCGTCACCGTGATGTTGCGGACACCCGCCGAGCCGGTGATCGAGGACGTCGTGATGTTGATCTGGTTCGCCGAGCGGCTGATCAGCAGCACGTTGATCCCCGAACCGCCGGAGAAGGTCACCTGACTGGTCGAGGTGAACCCGCTGCCGTTGATCGCGAAGGACTTGAGCAGTCCCCTGGACACCGTGCTCGGCGAGGCGCCGGTCACCTTCGGGGCCAGGTTCACGGTCACGCAGTTGGTGCAGGTCGCGGCGAACGTGTCGGGCCGGCTGACCACGACGTTGCTCCTGCCAACGGCCGCCGCCGCGTCGGTGTCGATCACGGCGTTGATCCGGGTCGCGCTGACGAACGCGTAGGACGTCATCGTCACCCCGGCACCGGTGAAGGACGGTACCGACGCCGCGGTGAAGCCGGTGCCGTTGATGGCGACGGCCCGTGCGGTCAGCCCCTGGGCGAAGGCGTTCGGGGTGATCGACGTGACCGTCATGGCGCTGCGGAGCTGGACGACGACGTTGGTGCTGACGCCGACGTTGCCTGCCGCATCGGTGCTGGACGCGCTCAGCGTGTACGGCCCGGCAGGCAGGTCCGTGACGGCCGCTGACCAGGCGCCTGCGCTCGCGGTGCTGGTCAGGGTCTTGACCAGCGCCCCGGTCGTGTTGCTGCCCGCGTAGACCTTCAGAGTGACGGTCGCGCTGTCACCGGTGAGTGTCCCGGTCGTACCGGACGCCGTGAACGACGTGGCGGTGATCGCGGCGTTGTTCAGCGGGCTGGTGATCCGCACCACCGGCTTGGTCGTGTCCACCGTGAACGTCGACGTGCTGGTACCGACGTTGCCGGCCGCGTCGGTCTGGGTGGCCTGCGCCGTGAAGATGCCCTGCGGAAGCGATGCAGGGGTCACTCCCCACGCCCCGGCCGTGATCGGTGCACTCACCGTCTGGCGCGGAGTACCGGTCGCCGTGGCGCCGTTGTAGATGCGCAGCGTCGTCGTTGCCGCGTCACCCGTCGCCGTGCCGCCGGTACCGCTGATCCGGGGCGTGGTGACATTGACGCTCGAGTTGTTCACCGGCGCGGTGATCACGATCGCCGGCGGCGTCGTGTCGACCGTGTCGGAGACCACGAAGGTCCGCGGCGCGCTGAAGCCGGTCAGGCCGTTGCCGGTCTGCTGTGCCTGGACGGTGTAGGTGCCATTCGCAAGCGGTCCGGGGAGCGTCGTTGTCCAGGCACCACTGTTGTTGCCGACGTTGACCGTCAGTACGGGCGTACCGGTGCTGTAGGGGCCGGAGTAGACCGAGACGGTGACGTTGCCGCCGGTCGCCTGCGCACTGCCGCTCACTGTCGGGGCAGGACTGACCGTCTGGCCGGCCGTCGGTGCGGTGACGATCGGGTTCGGGATCGTCTGCCCGCCACCCATCACGTCGGCGACGGTCTTGACCGAGATGCCGCGGCTCGCGTTGGCGGTCAACCAGTCCATGAACTGGCTGAGCGTCGTGTCGGAGACCGGGCGGTAGCCGGCCATGCAGGCGTCGAAGTTCGCGCTGCCCGCGTAGCAGATGTCGTGGAACAGCATCGGCACCCAGCCGCCGGCCCGGTCGGCCGGACCGTTGACGGCGTCCTGCAGCCACTGCAGCGTGATCGGACCGTCGTACGTCGTACCGAGCGCCTTGAAGCTGAAGGGCTCGGACGGTGGGATCGACTCGCTGTAGAGCGGGCCACCCACCAGGAGGCTGCCGCCACTGCGGCCGGACTGGTAGCCACAGCCCTTGATGATGCTGACGGCCTGCGCGTTGAAGGCCGCGAACGGGTAGGCGAAGCTGGCCGGCGAGAAGCCCAGCGCCTGCAGCCGGGCCCGGTCGTCACAGGCCTGGTGCCAGCGGTAGTCGAAGCTGGTGTCCGCGGCGGTCATGTCGACGTGGTCGAGCGTGTGTCCGCCGATGTCGTGTCCGTCGGCCTGGAGCGCGTGGATCTGGGTCCACGTCATCGCGCCGGGTTCTGCAGCGTCCACCGCACCGCTGTTGATGTAGAAGGTGCCGTGCATGTTGTGGGTCGCGAACATCGTCCGCGTCCCGTACTGGCTGAGATCGCCGTCGTCGAAGGTGAGCGAGACCACCGTCGGCCGCGGCGGCAACGGCGGCTGAGCGGCGGCACCCATCACGTCGCGGACCCGCTTGATCGTCGTACCGGCCGGCGCGTCGGTGCTCTGCAGCCAGTCGATGAACGCCGACAGCACGTCCTTGTCGAGCGACTGGTAGCCGCCCATGCAGCTGGAGTAGTCCGAGGCGGTCGAGTCGCAGACGTTGTTGAACGCGATCGGCAGCCAGCCGCCACCGTTGCTAGCGGCAACATTCACCGCGTTCTGCAGGTCGGCGAGCTGGAGCTGACCGCCGCCGAAGTTGGCGGTGCTGAGCCGGAAGGCATCAGCCGGCGGGAGCTGCTCGGCGTACGGGCCGGAGTTCGCGTCCAGGCCGCCGACGGTCCGGCCGGACAGGTAGCCACAACCCTGGACGATGCTCTCCGCGTTCGCGTTCACCGCGGCGAACGGGTAGCTGAAGCTCTGCGGGTCGTACCCCAGGGTGGTGAGTCGTTGCTTGTCGCCACAGACCTGGTCGATCTTGTACTGCTGTGTGGTGCCCGGATCGGTGAGGTCGACGTGGTCCGTCGTCACGCCACCGATCTCGTCGCCGTCGCGGTAGAGCGCGTCGGCGTGCCAGGTGGCCATGTAGCCCGGGGCGTTCGCCTCCACCACTCTGCTGGACAGATAGAAGGTCCCTTGCACGTTGTGGGCGAGCAGTACCGGCCGCGCGTGCTGGTACTGCGACATGAGCCCGTCGTTGAACGTCAGGGACACAACAGTTTCACCCGCGGCCTGAGCCTGCGTGGTGAACGTGAACAGTCCGCCCGAAACCACTACCGCGAGCGCGGCGCTGATCCGAACGGCGCGTGACTTGACCAAGCCTGACACTGACACCGAGGCCCCCCTGGCATCTGATGCGAATCCAACCCTAAGGACGCCGCTCGAAGCGCGGTCGTCCCCCCGAGGATGAGGCTAGCACCGGAAGACAGTTTCGGATACGAGCCGACCGTGCGCTTTCGGCCGACTCCGGGCCGTGTGCGGCCCGGCTCCTCGACGGACTGCTCAGGCTCAGTTGAGCTTGGGCACGTCGACCTTGCAGGAGTCCTTGGCCTGGGTCGCGATCGCCTTGTAGGCGGACGTCACGGGCCCGAGCTGCTTGGCCAGCCGGGCCAGCTCGACCTCGTTCTTCCCGGCCTTCTGGGCTTTTTCGGCGAAGCCGACGATCACTTTCCAGTCGTCCTTGACCTCGTCCGGCGCGCTGTCGCGGAGCTTCTTCGCGTCGTCGAGGATCTTCACGTAGTCGGCCGGCTTGGCCGGATCGACATTTGTCGCCGACGCTGCATAACCCGCCAGGTCGACACAGTAGGCCTGCGCGTCCGTGCAGGCGGTCAGCCCGGTGGCCGCGATCGCGATCGTTGCGGTCGTGACGGCGATACGTCGCATCAGCTGGTTCGTCCTCAACTCGAGATGGTGACGTTGCAGGTGTCCTTGCCCTGTTTCGCGATCGCCTCGCCGGCGGTCACCAGCTCCGGGCCGCTGTCCTTGGCCAGCTGATCCAGCCTGGCCTTGTCGCCGCCGGCGTCCTTCACGTCGGCCAGGTACTGGCTCATCACCTTCCAGCTGTCCTTCAGCTCGGCCGGCGACGACTTCGACAGCTTCTTCGCCTCGGTGCTCAGCTTGTCGACGGTCTCGGGATCGCTCAGATCCTTGAAGTTCTTGACCGCCTCGCCGTAGTTCTGCAGCTCGCTGCAGTAGTTGGCGCCACCCGCACAGGCCGTCAAGGTTGCGCCGCTCAACACCACTACCGCCACCAGGGCAGCACCCTTACGCATTCCAGACCCAACTCTCGTTCAACGTGTCAGTAACCCAGCACGGCCCGGAACGCGTCGTTCGCGCGATCGGCGGCATCGCGCAGCGAAGCGGCGTCCGGGCCGGCACCGAGGATCTCACGAGAGCTGGACGGTACGACGTTGCGCACCGCCGAACCGAAGACATCTTTCAGCCCCGCGGCCGTCCCGCCCTGCGCGCCGAGCCCCGGGGCGAGCAGCGGGCCGCGGATGTCGAGGTCCTCCCCCGTCGACTTGATCGTCGCGCCGACGACGGCGCCGAACGAGCCCAGGTCGTCGGCGTCGGCGTTGAGCTCGCGCAGACCGTCGAGCACGGCACCGGCCACGGTCGGTCCGTCGACCGTGCGCGCTGACTGGAACTGCGGGCCCTCGGGGTTGGACGTCAGCGCCAGCACGAACAGCCCAGCGCCGGCCTCGCGCGCCTCGTCGATCGCCGGCTGCAGCGAGCCGAAGCCGAGGTACGGGCTGACGGTGAGCGCGTCGCAGGCGAGCGGGCCCTTCTCTGCCAGGTACGCCGCTGCGTAGCCGGCCATCGTCGAGCCGATGTCGCCGCGCTTGGCGTCGATGATCACCAGCGCGCCGGCCTCGCGGAGCTTGATGGTCGCCTGCTCCAGCACGTAGATCCCGGCCGAGCCGAACCGCTCGAAGAACGCTGACTGCGGCTTGAAGACGGCGACCCGGTCGGCCAGCGCGTCGACGACACCGTAGGTGAACGAGGCCAGGCCTTCGGCGGTGTCGGGCAGGCCCCACTGGTCGAGCAGGTGCGAGTGCGGGTCGATGCCGACGCAGAGCGGGCCGCGTTCGTTCATGGCCGCGCGCAACCTGGTTCCGAAGGGCTGGCTGCTCATGGGGCGTTCTCGCTCTCTCATTCGGTTCCCTTGTGGGCAAGGCGGCGGTTGGTACGGCGTACCAGGCCTGGGCCGCGGTAGATCAGGCCGGTGTAGATCTGGACCAGGCTGGCACCCGCGTCGAAGAGGCGGACGGCATCGTCGGGGTCGAGGATGCCGCCTACTCCGATGATGGGGAGGGCTCCCCCGGTCTCGGCGTTGATGTGGGCGACTGTTTTGGCGGAGATCTCGGTGAGGGGCCGGCCGGAGAGACCGCCGGTCTGCCCGGCCTGCCACTCGTCGGCGGGGGCGAGGCCGGCGCGGCCGATCGTCGTGTTGGTGGCGATGATGCCGGCGACGCCGACGTCGGTGCAGACGCCCAGCAGTTCGTCGATCGCCTGCTCGGTCAGGTCGGGCGCGATCTTGACCAGGATCGGCTTCGGGTCGCGGCCGCCGGTGCTCAGGGCCTTTGCCTCGGTGTGCAGGGCGGTGAGCAGTTCGCGGAGGTGGCCGGAGTCCTGGAGAGAGCGCAGTCCGGGGGTGTTGGGTGAGCTCACGTTGACGGCGAAGTAGTCGCCGTACCGGTAGAGGCGCTGGAGTGAGGTGACGTAGTCGCCGACCGCGTCCTCCAGTGGGGTCACCTTGGACTTGCCGATGCTGATGCCGAGTGGGTAGCCGAGATCCCCGTACGCCGCCAGCCTGCGGGCGAGTGGCTCGGAGCCCTCGTTGTTGAAGCCCATCCGGTTGATGATCGCTTCGCTCTCGACCAGCCGGAACAGCCGGGGCTTCTCGTTCCCCGGCTGCGGCTGCGCGGTCACCGTCCCGACCTCGACGAACCCGAACCCGAGCGCGCGCCATGCAGGCAACGCCACCCCGTTCTTGTCCATCCCCGCCGCCAGCCCGACTGGGCTGGGGAAGCGCACGCCGAAGACGGTCCGCTCGAGGCCGGCCGGCAAAGCACCGTACGAACGGTTGAGTGCGGGCACCGCCCCCGGGATGCGGCTCAACCGCCGCATCCCGTGAAGCGTCTGCTCATGAGCAACCTCGGCATCACCCCTACCCAAGCGGTAGAGGAGAGGCCGGACGAGCCGCCGGTACATCAACTCGCCGCCTGCGGCGGTGAGGCGAGGGAAGACGCGGAGGCGTAGCCCGTCGGGCCCGTTGGCGAGGCGCCAGCCGGCGCCTCCTGGTCGCCGCGGATGCGGCTTGCCCAGTCCTGCAGCGAGCGGACGCCGATGTCTCCTGCCTGCTGTGCCTCGATGCCCTGTACCGCTGCCCCGAGCCCTTGGATCGTGGTGATGCAAGGGATGTTGCGGGCGACGGCGGCGCTGCGGATCTCGTAGCCGTCGAGGCGCGGGGAGCCGTCCTTGGTGATGCCGATCGGGGTGTTGACGATCAGGTTGAGCTCGCCGTCCTGAACCATCTGGACGATCGTCGGCTCACCGTTCGGGCCGGGACCCTGGCTGCTCTTGCGGACCGTCACGGCCTGGACGCCGTTGCGGCGCAGTACGTCGGCGGTGCCCTCGGTGGCGTAGATCTGGAAGCCGAGGTCGGCCAGCCGCTTGACCGGGAAGATCATGTGCCGCTTGTCCCGGTTCGCGACCGACACGAACACCTTGCCGGCCGTCGGCAGCGGCTGCGACGCACCCGCCTGCGACTTGGCGAACGCAGTACCGAAGGTGGTGTCGATCCCCATCACCTCACCGGTCGACCGCATCTCCGGCCCGAGCACCGTGTCGACGGACGCGCCGTCGATGGTCCGGAACCGGTTGAACGGCATCACGGCTTCCTTCACCGCGATCGGCGTCGACGCCGGCAGCGTCCCACCGTCACCCACAGCCGGAAGCATGCCCTCGGCGCGCAGATCGGCGATTGTTGCCCCGAGCATCACCCGGGCGGCCGCCTTCGCCAGCGGCGTCGCGGTCGCCTTCGACACGAACGGAACCGTCCGCGACGCGCGCGGGTTCGCCTCCAGCACGTAGAGCACGTCGCCGGCCAGCGCGAACTGGATGTTCAGCAGACCCCGTACGCCGATGCCGCGGGCGATCGCCTCGGTCGACTCGCGGATCTTCTGGATGTCCGCACTGCCCAGCGTGATCGGCGGCAGCGCGCAGGACGAGTCGCCCGAGTGCACCCCGGCCTCCTCGATGTGTTCCATCACGCCGCCCAGGAACAGCTCGTCGCCGTCGAACAGCCCGTCGACGTCGATCTCGACCGCGTCGTCGAGGAAGCGGTCGATCAGTACCGGGTGCTCCCAGTTGGCCGACAGCGCTCCCCCACTGAGCCGCTCGAGCGCGGCGGTCAGCTCGGCCTCGGAGTACACGATCTCCATGCCGCGGCCGCCGAGCACGTACGACGGCCGGACCAGGACCGGGAAGCCGATCTCGGTGGCGATCTCCTGGGCTTCCCCGAACGACATCGCGGTGCCGTGCTTGGGCGCCGGCAGGTTCGCGTCGGACAGCACCTTGCCGAACGCGCCGCGCTCCTCGGCCAGATGGATCGCCTCGGGCGAGGTGCCGACGATCGGTACGCCGGCGTCGCTCAGCCGCTGGGCCAGGCCGAGTGGCGTCTGGCCACCCAGCTGGACGATGACCCCGGCGACCGGGCCGGCCTGCATCTCGGCGTACACGATCTCCAGGACGTCCTCGCAGGTGAGCGGCTCGAAGTACAGCCGGTCGGAGGTGTCGTAGTCGGTGGAGACGGTCTCGGGGTTGCAGTTGACCATCACCGTGCAGTAGCCGGCGTCGCGCAGCGCCATCGACGCGTGCACGCAGGAGTAGTCGAACTCGATCCCCTGGCCGATCCGGTTCGGCCCCGAGCCGAGGATGAGGACGGCCGGCGTCTCGCGCGGCGCGACCTCGCTCTCCTCGTCGTACGACGAGTAGTGGTACGGCGTGGCGGCCGCGAACTCGGCCGCGCAGGTGTCGACCGTCTTGTAGACCGGCCGGATCCCGAGCGCCTGCCGGACGCCGCGGACGACGTCCTCGGTCAGATCGCGGATCTCGGCCAGCTGCAGGTCGGAGAACCCGTGCCGCTTGGCGAGCTTGATGATGTCGGGCGTCAGCCGCGGAGCAGCCGCGACCTGGCCGGCGGTCTCGTGGATCAGGTACATCTGGTCCACGAACCACGGGTCGATCTTGGTCGCGTCAAAGATCTGCTCCGGCGTCGCGCCGGCCCGGATCGCGTCCATGATCGTGCGCAGCCGGCCGTCGTGCGGCGTCTTGATTGCTTCCAGCAACGGCTCCAGCTCGGACGCCGGCGGCTCGGCCCAGGAGAACCGGGCCTCGGGCTTCTCCAGCGACCGCAGCGCCTTCTGCAGCGCCTCGGTGTAGTTGCGCCCGATCGCCATCGCCTCGCCGACGCT
This sequence comes from Kribbella ginsengisoli, assembly GCF_039537185.1. NCBI lineage: Bacteria > Bacillati > Actinomycetota > Actinomycetes > Propionibacteriales > Kribbellaceae > Kribbella > Kribbella ginsengisoli. The sequence continues at coordinate 207,535 of NZ_BAABAA010000009.1, forward strand.
CTTCATGTGCGTGGTCAGCGTCGCGTCCGCGGCCGGGAACTTCTCGAACGCGAACCGCGGCACCTTGACGACCACGTAGTCCAGGGTCGGCTCGAAGCTGGCCGGGGTCTGCTTGGTGATGTCGTTCGGGATCTCGTCCAGGGTGTAGCCGATCGCGACCTTGGCGGCGATCTTGGCGATCGGGAAGCCGGTCGCCTTCGAGGCCAGCGCGGACGAGCGGGACACCCGCGGGTTCATCTCGATCACGATCAGCCGGCCGTCGGCCGGGTTCACCGCGAACTGGATGTTGCAGCCGCCGGTGTCGACGCCGACCTCGCGGATGATGCCGATGGCAAGGGTCCGCATGGTCTGGTACTCGCGATCGGTCAGCGTCATCGCCGGCGCGACGGTGACCGAGTCGCCGGTGTGCACGCCCATCGGGTCGACGTTCTCGATCGAGCAGATGATCACGACGTTGTCCGCCTTGTCGCGCATCACCTCCAGCTCGTACTCCTTCCAGCCGACGATCGACTCCTCGATCAGCACCTCGGTGGTCGGGCTGGCGGAAAGGCCGGCGCCGGCGATCCGGCGCAGGTCGGCCTCGTCGTAGGCCATCCCGGAACCGACGCCGCCCATCGTGAACGACGGCCGGACCACCAGCGGGTAGCCGAGCTCGTCGGCGGCACCGAGCACGTCGTCGATCGAGTGGCAGATCCGCGAGGTCGCCGTCGAGGCGCCCAGCTTCTCCACGATCTGCTTGAACGACTCGCGGTTCTCACCGCGCTGGATCGCGTCCACGGAGGCGCCGATCAGCTCGACGCCGTACTTGTCCAGCACCCCGTTCTCGTGCAGCGAGATGGCCGCGTTCAGCGCGGTCTGGCCGCCCAGGGTGGCGAGCAGGACGTTCGGGCGCTCCTTCTCGATCACCTTCTCGACGAACTCCGGCGTGATCGGCTCGACGTAGGTCGCGTCGGCGAACTCCGGATCCGTCATGATCGTGGCCGGGTTGGAGTTGACCAGGATGACCCGGAAGCCCTCCTCCTTCAGCACCCGGCAGGCCTGGGTCCCGGAGTAGTCGAACTCGCAGGCCTGGCCGATCACGATCGGGCCGGAGCCGATCACCAGCACCGAGTCGATATCTGTACGGCGTGGCATCAGCGACGACCCTCCATCAGCTCAACAAAACGATCGAACAAGTAGGCCGAGTCATGCGGCCCTGCTGCCGCCTCCGGGTGGTACTGGACCGAGAAGGCCAGTGGCTTCCCGTCCTTGCCCGTCAGCTTGAGCCCTTCGACGACGTTGTCGTTGAGCGAGACGTGGCTGACCTCGGCCGTGCCGTACGGCGTCTCGACCGTGGAGTCGAGCGGCGCGTCGACCGCGAAGCCGTGGTTCTGCGCGGTGATCTCGACCTTGCCGGTGGCCCGGTCGAGTACCGGCTGGTTGATGCCGCGGTGCCCGTACTTGAGCTTGAAGGTGCCCAGCCCGAGCGCCCGGCCGAAGACCTGGTTGCCGAAGCAAATCCCGAAGTACGGCTTGCCCCGCTGCAGCAGCTCCTTGAGCAGCTCGGTCGGGTGCTCGGTGGTCGCCGGGTCGCCCGGTCCGTTGCTCATGAAGATGCCGTCCGGGTTGACCGCCAGCACCTCCTCGAGCGACGCGTCGGCCGGCAGCACGTGCACCTCGATGCCGCGCTCGGCCATCCGCTTCGGCGTCATCGACTTGATCCCGAGGTCGAGCGCGACGACGGTGAACCTGCGGGTTCCTTCGGCCGGTACGACGTACGCCTCGGTGGTGGTCACCTGACCGGCCAGGTCGGCACCGGCCATCGGCGGCTGCTCGAGCACCTTCTGCAGCAGTACCTCGGCGTCCAGGATCTCGGTGGAGATACCGGCTCGCATCGCGCCGCGCTCGCGCAGGTGGCGGGTCAGGGCGCGGGTGTCGATGCCGGAGATGCCGACGATGCCCTGGCCCTTGAGCTGGTCGTCGAGCGAGCGGGTGGCGCGCCAGTTGGACGGGACGCGGGCGGGGTCGCGGACGACGTACCCGGCGACCCAGATCCGCTGCGACTCGTCGTCCTCGTCGTTGATGCCGGTGTTGCCGATGTGCGGCGCGGTCTGGGTGACGATCTGGCGGTGGTACGACGGGTCGGTCAGCGTCTCCTGGTAGCCGGTCATCCCGGTGGTGAACACCGCCTCGCCGAAGGTCTCGCCGGTGGCCCCGTACGACGTGCCGGCGAACGCGCGGCCGTCCTCGAGGACCAGCAGCGCGGGCTGCGCCTGGTGCAGCGTGGGCTGGGTGGCAGCCTGGCTCATGACTCGGCTCCGATCAGGGTCGAGATGGATTCGGTCAGCGGGGCGGTGTCGGCCTTGCGCCGGGGGCGGAAGCCGGTGTCGAGCTCGTGGCCGTCGTGCGTCCAGGTGACCACGACCAGCCCGGAGGCCTCGGCGGTGACCTTGCCCGCGATGCCGCGGTCGGTCCGGACGCCGGTCAGGTGGTCGACCGGGATGAACACGTCGGACGCGCCCTGCCGGTGGAAGATCAGGCCGGCCTCACTGACGGCCAGGTCCGCGGTACTGCGGACTCCGAGTTCGTGCACGGCGATCCGGTCCATCCAGTCGCCGGCGGTCGTCGTGGCGACGTACACGCCCTCGACACCCTTCACCTTGCTGTCCGGCACGACCGGCAGCGGGGCCAGGCCGGCCTGCCGCCGCCGGCGGTTGCGCCAGCCGCGGTACATGCCGAACCAGCCCACGCCGATGATCGCCAGCGTGCCGATGATGCCTAGAACGGTCTTCACTTGGTGAGCTTCCCGCCCAGCACTGTGGGCTCGCCTCTGAGGAAGGTCGCAGTCACCTTGCCGGGCAGCTTCATCCCGGCGAAGGGCGTGTTCCGCGACAGCGACGCGGTCTCGGTCGGTACTACGGTCCGCTCCGCGGCCGGGTCGACCAGCACGAGGTTGGCGGGGGCGCCGACCTCGAGCGGCTGCCCGTGCTCGGTGATCTGGCCGATCGCGGCCGGCCGGTAGCTCATCCGGTCGGCCAGGTCGGCCCAGGTGAGCAGCTTGCTGTCGATCATCGTGTGCTGGACGACGCTCAGCGCGGTCTCCAGTCCGGTCATACCGAACGCCGCCGCGCTCCACTCGCAGTCCTTGTCCTCGACCGGGTGCGGCGCGTGGTCGGTGGCGACGATGTCGATCGTGCCGTCGGCCAGGCCCTCGCGGACCGCCTCGACGTCGGCCTTGGTCCGCAGCGGCGGGTTGACCTTGTAGACCGGGTTGTACGACGCCGCCAGGTCCTCGGTGAGCAGCAGGTGGTGCGGCGTCACCTCGGCGGTGACCTCGAGGCCGCGCCGCTTGGCCGCCCGGACGATCTCGACCGAGCCCTTGGTGGACAGGTGGCAGATGTGCAGCTTCGAGCCGACGTGCGCGTTGAGCAGGATGTCGCGGGCGATGATCGACTCCTCGGCCACGCTCGGCCAGCCGGTCAGACCCAGTACGCCGGACAGCGCGCCCTCGTTCATCTGGGCGCCCTTGGTCAGCCGTGGCTCCTGCGCGTGCTGGGCGATCGTGCCGCCGAAAGCCTTCACGTACTCGAGGGCGCGGCGCATCAGGGCCGCGTCCCAGACGCAGTCGCCGTCGTCGGAGAAGACCCGGACGCGGGCGGCCGAGTCGGCCATCGCGCCCAGCTCGGCCAGTTGGGTGCCCTGGCGGCCGACCGTGACGGCGCCGATCGGGTAGACATCGGCGTACCCGGCTTCGCGGCCGAGGCGCCAGACCTGCTCGACGACGCCGGCGGTGTCGGCGACCGGATCGGTGTTGGCCATCGCGAACACGGCGGTGAAGCCGCCGAGCGCCGCGGACCGGGTGCCGGTGAGCACCGTCTCCGCGTCCTCACGGCCGGGCTCGCGCAGGTGGGTGTGCAGGTCGACCAGACCGGGGAGCGCGATCAGGCCGGTGGCGTCGATCGTCTCGGCCTCGGCCGGCGCTTCGAGGCCGGTGCCGACAGCAACGATCTCCCCGTTGTCGATCAGCAGATCCGCCACCTCACCGCCGACGATGCTGGCTCCGGTGATCAGGTACGCGGTCATGCGGTCTGCTCCTCTGACGATTCGTTGCTTCCTGACAACAGCAGATAAAGGACGGCCATCCGGACGGCCACGCCGTTCGTGACCTGTTCGACGATCACCGAGCGGGTCGAGTCGGCGACCTCGGCGCTGATCTCCATCCCGCGGTTCATCGGGCCGGGGTGCAGCACGATCGCCTCGTCGGGCAGCTGGGCCATCCGGTGCACGTCCAGGCCGTACCGGCGGGTGTACTCGCGGGCGCTGGGGAAGAACGCGTCGCCCATCCGCTCGCGCTGGACGCGCAGCATCATCACGGCGTCGCTCTTGCCGAGTGCGCCGTCCAGGTCGTACGACGTGGCGCACGGCCAGGTGCTCATGTCGACCGGGAGCAGCGTCGGCGGCGCGACCACGGTGACCTCGGCGCCGAGCGTCGAGAGCAGCAGCACGTTCGACCGGGCGACCCGGCTGTGCAGGACGTCGCCGACGATGGTGATCCGGCGGCCGTCGAGCGAGCCGAGGTGGCGGCGCATCGTGAAGGCGTCCAGCAGGGCCTGGGTCGGGTGCTCGTGGGTGCCGTCGCCGGCGTTGACCACCGAGCCGTTCAGCCAGCCCGAGGTGGCCAGCAGGTGCGGGGCGCCCGACGAGCCGTGCCGGCAGACGACGCCGTCGGCGCCCATCGCCTGCAGGGTCAGCGCGGTGTCCTTCAGGCTCTCGCCCTTGCTGACGCTGGAGCCCTTGGCGGAGAAGTTGATCACATCGGCCGACAGCCGCTTGGCGGCCGCCTCGAACGAGATCCGGGTCCGGGTGGAGTCCTCGAAGAAGAGGTTCACCACCGTGCGGCCGCGCAGGGCGGGCAGCTTCTTGATCGGCCGGTCGGCCAGCGACCGCATCTCCTCGGCGGTGTCGAGGATCAGGTTGGCCTCATCGCTGGACAGATCACCAGCACTCAGCAGATGCCTCACTTCGCCACCGCTCCCGTCTTGTCGGCCTGCGTCTTGTCGGCGATGAGTACGGCGTCGGTGCCGTCGTACTCGGTCAGGTGGACGGTGACCCGCTCGACCAGCGAGGTGGGCAGGTTCTTGCCGACGTAGTCAGCGCGGATCGGCAGCTCGCGATGGCCGCGGTCGACCAGGACGGCCAGCTGGACCGCCTTCGGCCGGCCGATGTCGCCGATCGCGTCCAGCGCGGCCCGGATGGTGCGGCCGGAGAACAGCACGTCGTCGATCAGTACGACGACCTTGCCGTCGATCCCGCCGGGCGGGATGTCGGTGTGCTCGAGCGCGCGGGCCGGTTTGAGGCCGATGTCGTCGCGGTACATCGTCACGTCGAGTGATCCCGTCGGCACGCTCCGCCCTTCGACGGCCGCGATCCGCTCCGAGATGCGGGTCGCCAGACCCACGCCGCGGGTCGGAATGCCGAGCAGCACGACGGGGTCGGCACCCCTGTTGCGCTCGAGGATCTCGTGCGCGATCCGGGTCAATGCCCGGGAAATATCGGAAGCATCCAGCACTGTGCGGGGTACAGCCTTGTCCTGAGGTGCAGAAACTTGTGCACTTTCGGACTCGGACTGCGGTACCGAGGCAGGGCTCATCGCTACCGTTCCTCCTTTCCCGCCTCTCTGGACGGGTCTTTAAAGGACGTTCGGACCACTTGACATGGTATCGGAAGTGACACGCCGTCTTGACGCTGGCCTCGCGACCAGAATATTGTTACTCTGTGTAACCGTGGGGGGTTTGATCAAATGGCCCAGCTGTGGACCTCACAGCCGGGCCCCGAGAATCGACCAAAAGTCGGAGGGAAGAACCAGCGTGCCTAGCGAATACGCGAAGACACTGGGCGGCAAGTTGCGCGCCATCCGCCAGCAGCAAGGTCTGTCGCTGCACGGCGTGGAAGAGAAGTCCAAGGGTCGCTGGAAGGCGGTCGTCGTCGGCTCTTACGAGCGTGGCGATCGGGCCGTCACCGTCCAGAAGCTCGCGGAGCTCGCCGATTTCTACGGCGTGCCGATCCGTGAGCTGCTTCCTGGATCCGCCAGCGCGGCCGCAGCGGCTGCTGCACCGCCTCGGCTGATTCTGGATCTGGAGGCTCTGCAGCACCTCGACGCGAGCGAGGCCGGTCCGCTCACGCGGTACGCGGCCACGATCCAGGCCCAGCGCGGGGACTACAACGGCAAGGTGCTGTCGATCCGTCAGGACGACATGCGCACCCTCGCCGTGATCTACGACGAGTCGCCGACGACTCTGACCGAGCGTTTCATCTCCTGGGGTGTGCTGAACCCGGAGGCGAAGGGTGACGTCGAGGAGTCCGAGGCAGCCGGCGCCTGAGCGGCGTCCGGTAGACGGCGAGACAAGACGGTCGGGGCTCGTAGCAGCTTGCCCGCGGCCGCCTGCCCGCCTCTCCACACGGAGACGGGCCACTGCACGACCGAGTACCAGCAGTACGTAGTACCGGAGTACAGGCTTTTTCAGTACGAGTAGCTACACCAGGCCGGGGCCGTTCCCCCCGAGCCGACGAACGGGGACGCTGAGAAGGCCCGGCACCGCACCGTGGCGGTACCGGGCCCGTTGTGCTTTCTACGGCCCTGCAGAGGTGTTTCTAGACGCCCAGCGTGGGCTTGAGCTGCAACAGCCGGGCCAGCAGCCCGTTGACGAAGGCCGGCGACTCGTCGGTCGACAGGTCACGGGCCATCGAGACGGCCTCGCTGACCGCCACCACGTCCGGCACCTGCTCGTCGAAGAGCAGTTCGTACGCGCCGATCCGCAGGATGTTGCGGTCGACGGCCGGCATCCGGTCCAGCGTCCAGCCGACCGAGTGCGCGCTGAGCAGCTCGTCGATCGCCTCGATGTGCTCCGAGACGCCTTCGACCAGCGCCACGGTGAACTCGTTCACCGGCGGGTCGTTGTCAGCCACCCGGTCGGCCAGGGTGCCGCCGACGGGCAGCCCCCGGACCTCCGACTCGTAGAGCACGTCGAGGGCGCGCTTGCGGGCCTTGCTACGGGCAGACATGTTCTGTTGTCCAGACTCTCGGGTGTCAGGAGGTGACGCGGCCGAGGTAGTCCCCGGTCCGGGTGTCCACCTTGACCTTTTCACCGGTGGTCAGGAACAGCGGGACGTTGATCGTGTAGCCGGTCTCCAGCTTGGCCGGCTTGGTGCCACCGGTCGAGCGGTCACCCTGCAGGCCGGGCTCGGTGTACTCCACCGTCAGCTCGACCGAGGCCGGCAGCTCGACGTACAGCGGGAGGTCCTCGTGCACCGCGACGATGGCCTCCTGGTTCTCCAGCAGGAAGTGCGAGGCCTCGCCGACGACCTCGGGGGTGATGTGGACCTGCTCGTAGGTGGAGCTGTCCATGAAGACGTAGGAGCCGCCGTCGTTGTACAGATACGTCATGTCGCGCTTGTCGACGTTGGCCACCTCGACCTTGACGTCGGCGTTGAAGGTCTTGTCGACGACCTTGCCGCTCAGCACGTTCTTCAGCTTGGTGCGCATCACCGCGCCGCCCTTACCGGGCTTGTGGTGCTGGAACCAGACGACAGACCACAGCTGCCCATCCAGGTTGAGCACCATGCCGTTCTTGAGGTCGTTCGTCGATGCCACGCGGGAAATCCCCTTTGAAATGTCAATGTGAAGTGATCAGCGGTACGCAAGATTGTAGCGGTCACCACCGGGTTGTTCCGACCCGTGGTCTCCGAGGGCTCTACGCTGGCCTTCACGCAGTTCCCAGACCGCGCCCTGGAGGCATCCGATGACGGGCTTCATCATCTTCGTGGTCCTGATGATCATCTTCGGATTCGGGCGCAATGCGGCCAAGAAGCAGCAGAAGTCCGGCCAGCCCAGCGCCCGCGTCCAGGCGCTGATGGAGAAGATCCAGGCCCAGCAGGCGGCGAACCAGCCACCGGTGGTCCAAGGGCAGTACACCCAGCCCGCGTCGGGTCAGCCGCTACCGGCCGCCCAGCCACCGGGCCGCGCCCAGACCAGCGCCCAGCTCGCCGGCATGCTCCAGTCGTTGCTCCAAGCCGGTCAGCAAGCCGGCCGCCCGCCAGGCGCTCCCCCGGCCCAGTACGCGCCGCCGGCTCAGTACGCTCCGCCCGGTCAGTACCAGCCCGCGCCGGGTCAGTGGCCGGCGCCTGCGCAGCAGCTGAATCCGCAGGAGTATCTGCAGCAGATGGCTCCCGGCCAGATCGTGCTCACCACGCAGCCGGGTGGTTTCCAGGACCCTCGGATCGTCGGGCAGCTGCACACTCCGGGCGAGACGCGGACCTATTACCAGCAGCCCCATCAGCAGGCGACCGTGCCGACGCCGGGCAGTCCGCTGGAGCGGCGGGTGCGGGAGCTGATGAAGTCGGGGAACGAGGTGCCGGCGATCCGGCTGCTCTGCGACGAGCAGGATCTGGGCATCATCGAGGCACAGAAGTACGCGCGCAGCCTGATCGCCCCGGCCGGCAAGCCGGCTGCCGCGGCCGCGTCGGATGGTTCGGACAGCGATCGGCCGGTGCGGGACGAGGAAGAGACCCGGTACGTCGGTTCGGCGGCGTTCGCCGAGTCGGTCTTCGATCTGGACCGGGACGAGAACGTCTGGGCCAGCGGCTGGGTCGAGAAGCCCGAACCCGACGACCGCTCCGACATGGACGAGCTCTGGCAAACCGTCCGCAACGCCGGCCGCCCCACCACCCCACCCAACTGATTCCTTACGTCCGAAGAAGTGGGCGACACGTGCCCCCACTTCTTCGGACGTAAGGCTAGGCGGGCGGCCAGGTGAGGGTCAGGTAGTTGTGTTTCTTGCGGAGGTGGAAGCCCGGCGGCAGTCGGTCGGGTGGGGGGCTTGCCGGGTCGACTCGGAGGGTCGGGCCCTTGCCGCCGCGGAGGTGCTCGTTCCAGCTACGGATCTGGTCGACGAGTAGCTGGGCGAAGTCTTCCGCGGCCGGGCCGTGGGCGTGGGCGCCGAGTTCTACGTAGTCGGTGTCCGGTGCGGGGCGCGACGTCAGGTAGCCGAGTGAGTGGCTGGAGGCCATCGCAGACGCTCCCCAGCGTGGGACCGGGGCGACGACGTGTTTCTTCAGGGCACGTGGCTCGGCGCTGAGGACGCAGTACCCGGGGAGGGTGCTCGCGAGCCAGAGGTCGAGGTCGGAGAGCGGTTCCTCACGGTTCATCAGTACGCCCGACCACGCCGACGCCTTCGGCTGGTCCAGCACCCACTCGGGCGGCACCGGCTCGGACTCCTGGTCCTCGTCGAAGCTCAGGCTGACCAACTCGCCGTGCAGCGGCACCCAGCGCTCGTACGCCGCCCCCGCGCCCTGCATGTTGACGAACCCGCAGATGATCATCGACCGGCTCTCCAAACTGCGCCATCGAGATCCGGCTTCAAGCAAATCGAACGCGATCGACCGCGTCTGCGCCCGGAACCTCAGCGGTACGACGATCCGCCCGCCCGGCGCCAGCTGCTCCACCCAGGCGGGCGCGATGTCCCACGCGGTGACGGTGACGATGATCCGGTCATAGGGAGCGCTCTCCGGTCCACCGAACTCGCCATCGGTCCGCAGCACCCGGACGTCCGGGTAGCCGGCCGCGTCCAGGCTCTCCCGCGCGCGGGTGGTCACGTCCTCGTCGATGTCGATCGTGGTGACTTCACCGGTCGGCCCGACGAGCTCGGCGAGCAGGGCCGCGTTGTACCCGCCGGAGCCGATCTCGAGCACCCGGTGACCGGGCCGGATGTCGGCCTGCTCGAGCATCAGCGCGACCACGGTCGGCTGGGAGACCGAGCTGATGGCGACACCGGTCTCGTCGCGCTTCATCAGCACGACGTCGTCGGTGTAGGCGATCTCCAGTGGCACCAAGGGGACGAACAGGTGCCGCGGGACCAGCCGGAACGCGGCCGCGACCCGCTCGTCGTGGATCGCGCCCTGCTCGACCAGTAGGTCGGCGAGAGCCGCGCGCAACGTTCCGGCGTACGGGGAATCGTTGCTCTCGGCATCCATTGGTTCAGTCTGTCGTGTCGCCGAGCGATTCGAGCAGCTTCCGCAGGGTGTCGGCGAGCGTCTCGCGCTCGGCCGCGGTCAGGCCGGCCAGCAGGCGGTTCTCGGTGTCGATGTGGGTCGGCAGGACTTTGTCGACCAGCTCGAGTCCGGCCGGAGTGAGGGCGACCTGGACGCCGCGGCCGTCGGTCTCGCTGGGGGTGCGCTTGACCAGGCCGCGCTCCTCCAGCTTGTCGAGCCGCTGGGTGATCGCGCCGGAGGTGACCATCGAGGACCGCATCAGGCCGGCCGGGGTGAGGCTGTGCCCGGCGTTGCTGCGGCGGAGGGTGGCGAGCACGTCGAAGGACGCCCGGTCGAGGTCGTGGGTGGCGAAGTTGCGGCGTAGTTCGCCGTCGATCAGCTGGGACAGCCGCTTCACCCGGCCCATCACGGCCATCGGGGACGCGTCCAGATCCGGGCGCCGCTCGCGCCACTGGTCGAGCACCTGGTCGACGTGGTCTGCCATCTGTTCAGCGTACTGGAAATCTCTTAGCAGTGAGCTAAAACACTGGCGAAGTTGCTTAGCGGTGAGATATATTGTCTTAGTGCTAAGCAATCGAGTCAGCCTGATCCTCACCACGGCGATCGCGCCGGCGCTGTGGGGAACCACGTACCTGGTCACAACGGAACTGCTGCCACCGCAGCGTCCGCTCCTCGCCGCCTTCCTCCGGGCACTCCCGGCTGGGCTCCTGCTGGTCGCGATCACCCGAAGGCTGCCGCAAGGGATCTGGTGGTGGCGCGCACTGGTCCTCGGCGCACTGAACATCGGAGCCTTCAACGCCCTGCTTTTCATCGGCGCCTACCGGCTCCCCGGTGGAGTCGCGGCGACCGTTGGCGCGCTGCAGCCGCTACTGGTCGCGCTGCTCTCCACTGGCCTGCTCGGCGAGCGCCTGACCCGCAAGACTCTCCTGACGGCAACAGCCGGAGTAGCAGGCGTGAGTCTCCTGGTACTACGCGCAGACGCCCGCCTAGACGCCTGGGGCGTGCTCGCTGCCTTGGGTGGGGCCGCAGTGATGGCCACTGGCGTAGTACTCAGCAAGCGTTGGGTCTCCCCTGCACCTCTACTAGCCACCACCGGCTGGCAGCTGGTAGCCGGCGGCCTCCTGCTGCTCCCGGTTGCCTGGCTGGTCGAAGGCGCGTTCCCCACCTCCTTCACTGCAGCCAACCTGCTCGGCTACTCCTACCTGGCTCTCTTCGGCTCGGCCCTCGCCTACGCCCTCTGGTTCCGGGGCCTCCGAGCCCTCTCCCCCACCAACGTCACCTTCCTGGGCCTGCTGAGCCCCCTGGTCGCCACCACCCTCGGCTGGCTGGTCGTGGACCAACGTCTGACTCCCCTCCAACTACTAGGAGGCCTGATCGTCCTGACCGCCCTGATCACCGCCCAACTGAAAGGGACCAACCGTGCGAATCACCATCTTCGGAGCAACCGGAGCAGTAGGCAGCCGAGCAGTACAGGAAGCCCTCTCCCGGGGACACGAGGTAACAGCCGTCGGCCGGAGCATGGAACGCCTGAGGACGCTGCCGCGTGACCGCAGCCTCCGGCTCGAGCAAGGGGATGCGTCAGACATGACAGATGTAGCCCGGTTGAGTCAGGGGCAGGATGTCGTGATCAGTGCCACCCGACCCGTCCCAGGCCGGGAACACGAGTTGGCGATCGCCGCCAAGGGGTTGGTGGGCGGGTTGGCCGGCACTGCGGTCCGGTTGGCCGTCGTCGGGGGTGCGGCAAGCCTGACGTTGCCGGGCGACCCGGGGACGACCGTTGTCGACGGCCCCGACTTCCCGCCGGAGTTCCGGCCGATCGCGCTGGCCTGCAACGAGCAGTTCGAGGTGGTTCGGGGTAGCGACGACGTCGACTGGGTCTACCTGAGTCCGCCGGCGATGCTTGAGCCCGGCGTACGGACCGGGCAGTATCGGCTGGGACGCGACGAGTTGCTGGTGGATGACGACGGGGCGTCGCACCTCTCGATGGAGGACTTCGCCGTGGCGTTGGTCGACGAGGTCGAGCGGCCGCGGTACCGGCAGAGCAGGTTCACGGTCGGGTACTGAAGGGCAGCTGGGGTGCCCGATCGGCTGTACTCCGGCTCGATGTGCGATCACGGACAGCGCCCGATCCTTGATGCTGTGTCTACTTCAGCGCGACTGGATGTCGAAGAACTCGTCATCGTGCCCGGTACGCCGGCCCAGTGTCAGGTCCAGGTGGCCAACCGTGGGTCGATCGTGGAGGCCTACACCCTGACCCCGGTCGGGGACCTGGCCGGCTACGCCGTGATCGAACCCGCCACGCTCTCCCTCTACCCGGACGCGGAGGGTACGGCGACGATCACCATCACGGTGCCGCGCGAGGCCGTGGTGGAGGCGGGCGACGTCGCGTTCGGCGTACTGGTCCAGCCGCAGGAGCACCCGGCCGACACCGCCGTACCGGAGGCCGTGGCGCACGTCCAGGCGTTCAGCGACATCACTGCGGAGCTGACTCCGCGGACGTCGCACGGCAGCCGGATCGGGCGGCACACGCTCGCGGTCGACAACCGCGGCAACCGTCCGGTCACCGTCGAGCTGACCGGCAAGGACCCGGACGCGGTGATGGAGTTCCGGTTCTCGCCGAGCACCGTGGAGGTCGCGCCGGGGACGGCCGCGTTCTCGAAGATCAAGGCCCGCCCGCTGGACCGGATCTGGCGCGGTACGTCGAAGACGCGGCAGTTCAGCGTCGTCGTCACCCAGGTCACCACCGGCGGCCCGAACGGGACGAAGGCCGCTCTCACCAGCGTCGACGGGATGATGGTCCAGGACCCGATCCTCCCTGCCTGGACGGGTAAAGCGATCGCCGGCGCACTCGCCGCGGCCGCGCTGCTCGTCGGGCTGTGGTTCGTCGCCCTGCGGCCCGCGATCGAGTCGAGCGCCGAGAACGCGGTCGAGAAACCGTTGAAGCAGCTGCAGCAGAAGGTCGACGAGGCCAAGACGCAGGCCGGCGCGGCACAGCAGGCCGCGAACACCGCTCAGAACTCCGCCAAGAACACGGCGAAGGGGCAGAGCGAACAGGAGAAGAACCTCTCCGACCGGGAGAAGGAGCTCGCCGCCCAGGCCGCCGCGATGGTCGGTACGCCGTTCTCGCAGCGCTGGCCGTTGAAGGCGAAGCCGGGCAAGACGGTCGAGGAGTCGTTCGAGGTGCCGAAGGACAAGGTGCTGCGGATCACCGACGTCAACTTCGAGTCGCAGGGAAGTACCGGCTGGCTCGACCTGCGCAAGGACAAGAACTCGCTCGGCGGGGTCGCTCCGCAGTACTTCCGCAACATCCAGGACTACCGCTACATCTCGCCGCTCGCGGTGCTGGTGGCCGGCGAGAAGGTCGTCGTCAGCCTCAAATGCGACAGCCCGGCGCCGGGCGCGACCGACTGCGAGAACGCGGTGATGGTCGGCGGCATCCTCACCGACAAGCCCCCGGCGCCGACCACTCCACCGACGAGCGCCGCGCCCAACTGACCGCGGTACGCCGTACTGCTGCCTCAAGCAGTACGGCGTACCGCGTTCCACTGCTGCACAGACTGCGAGCCCCGGACCGGCGTCGGTCCGGGGCTCGCTTGGTGCTGGGTACCTCAGCGGCGGGCGAAGAACTCGAGTTCGGCGATCGCGGTGAGAGTCGAGCGGGTCGGGGCGATCGTCCGGACGACAGCGACCTGGACGGCGCGGGCGTCGTCGACCTTGAGCTTGAACTCCTGCTTGGCCGGTACGTCTTTCAAGGTGAAGCGCTGGATGACCGGTTCGCCGCCGGTGATCACGGTGACCTCGATCTCGGCGGGCCGCGGGCCAGCGACGTACTTCGGTGTCTCCGGCGCGACGCCCGCGTAGATGGTGAAGGCGGTCAGGTTGATCGGCGACCTGAACCCGGCCGTCACCCACGGGACGGGCTTGGCGGTCTTGCCGGTGCGCGGCGCTCCCCAGTACGTGTTCCTGGCGCCGTCGAAGGCGAGCTGAGCCTCCTGCTTCCCGGCAACCCCACTCGCCTTGCTAGCCATCGGCCGAACCTGCAGCGGCTCAGCAAACTGGTCCTGCACCTTATGCACGCCGTCCATCACCAACCCCCGCTGCGGCCCCGCCAGCACACCCCCACCCGCAAGCAATGCCAGTACCACCCCGACCCGCGTAGCCCCACGAAACTTCCGCCGCCCGGTCCCCGGCCGAATCCTCGTCCCAGCCGCATAGACCCTTTCCCGCCCAGTAACCCGCCGCCACCAAGGCGCCTTCCGGATCACCTGAGCATCAATCAGACTGAACCCACACTTCGCACAGAACCGCCGACTGGCCTCATTAGGCATCCCACACCCACCACAGACCCGAGACCCGGTAGGCACAATCACCGGCGACCTACTCCGCCGAGCCATCTTCCGCCTGACAGCCTGCGGCTGCCGCGAGACCACCGCCTCCGGCTCGCTTGCACCAACCTCTCGGGGCTCGGCCTCACTCACACCTCCCCGATCCCGCCGCGAAGCGGCGGGATCGGGTGCAGGAAGAGGAAGTAGCGGGTTCTCGACAGGTGGCGGGGCGAGGGCCGCAGGCTTGGCAGCCGCGGCGACTGGGGTGACGTGTTCGCCTTCCCATTCGAGGAAGACGCCGCAGCGGGCGCAGAAGACTGTGCCTTCCTGGTTCTGTTCGCCGCAGTCGTTGCAGAGGATCATCGGTCGGCCTCCAGGACTTCTACCCGGGCCGGCAGGTTCGCCGGCCGTAATGCGTCGACGATTCGGTGGACTACCGCTTCGTCGGCTTCGAGAGGGACCCGTACGACGAGTTGCGCCCGCGCCTCACCAGGCGGCTCGGCGCCGGCTCGCGCGGACCACGCAGTACCGCCGGACTCGGTGATCTCGGCATCGACCCCGCACGCCAGCCGCAGCGTCTCGCGCAACGCATGCGCGGCCCCGCGACTCCGGTGCAGGTCAGTCGTCGCCGCCACCAGCAACCGTTGCCGCTCGACCGGAATCCGCGGATCCGAGAACGCCGCCACCCAAGAACCCAGCAACTCCACGAAGTCCTCAGGCGCCAGCTCCGGATCGAGATACGCGCCGAAGTTGTCCAGCGTCGCCACCACCGGCGCCAGCGCCTCGTCGAACACCCCGGTCAGCCGCACCGCCAAGTCGTCCTCGGCATACAGCCCCGGCAAGATCTCCAGCAACGGATGCGGATTCGCCAGCCCGTCGATCAATCCACGCATCTCTACCTCCGCACCATGATCTGGTGCTCGAACGAGTACACCAGCTCGGTCCGGCTCAACTCGACCCGATCGACCGGCGTATCGCTCCGCGTCCCCAGCACCGGATCAGCCAGATAAAGCCGCACATCCTCGACCGACTCCACCCCCCGGACCCGTTGCAGACAAGCATGAATGTCACCCGTCTGCACAGTCCGTCCCAACGGCCACCCATCCCCGCGCGGCCCACCCAGCAACGGATGCATGAACCGATACAGCGCCTCCAGCGCGGCCGGCCGAACCCGCTCCGCCGACGCGTCCGCAGCCGCCGTCAACCGCGCAACCACCGTCACCGCCCGATAGAACGGCGGCTCGATCACCAACCGCGCCCCAAGCATCCGCCGCGGCTCGAGATGATCCGCCAACCGCTGCAACACCTCGTCCGACGGCCGCAACGCCCCGAAATCCACGGTCGCCTGCGGATCCACCGACAACCTCGGTACGACGAGAAGCCGCACCACATTCGGCTCGCTCTCGTCCCCCGGCACACAGTGCACGCGCCCGAGCGAAGGTGCGGCTTCCCGCGCCAGCAACTCGTAGTCCTCAGCAGTCACGGCCCGCGACGCAGTACGCAAAGAGAGCGGCCCTCGAAGCATCGCGTCCGCCACCTGCTCGCCGTCCACACCCCCGGTCGCCGCGCGCCGATTGTCGACCTCCCCGACGAACGGCAGCGAGGTCTTCAACACCCGCAACGCATGCGCAGCCACATTGCCCGCGGCGCCGCCCCCGGTGCGGTACCGGGCCAATCGCAGTACGGCCCCCTTCGGCGGCACAGCCCCGTACGACCGCAAAGTCCCATCCGGTTGACGCACAGCAGGCCCGAGCAACACCTGCCCGTTCTGCCGGTCCAACGCAAAGTGCTGGTCGGTCGCCATCGACTCCGCGAAGCTGTCCACCAAGGTCCACTCGACCCAGCCAAGGTCCGTACCAACCTGAAGCACCTCTGGCTCCGGGGCCAGCGTCACCGGCCGCCGCTGCAACTCGAAGCGCTGCCCCGCACTCCCATCGCTACGCCCCAACTCCTCAGCCAGCACCGGCTCGGCGTGCTCAGCAACCGTCGTACCGCCGATCGTGCACGCCTCGACATGACGGATCTTCGGCGACTCGCTGTAGAACGGCTGGTCGGTGTCCGGCGCCACCAGCACGCAACGCAGCCAGCCGGCTCGCTGCTGGGCAAGCACCGACTGCACATGCCCGACCGGGACGTGCAACACGATGTCGCCCGGCCGGTTGAGCCCACCCGTGCCGTCGCGATCGACCTCGCACGCGATCCACTCCTCACCGTTCCACGCCTCCCAGCGCAGCGGCGGGTCGAGCGGATCGACGCCGATGCCTTCGACCTCACAGTCGACGCGGAGCAGTACTGCGCAGGACGGGACAGCTGCCGACAGGCCGACGTACAGGGCATTGTCAGGGGCCGGCGGCGCGGCGAAGCAGTCGAAGCCGACGCCGTCCTGTAGCTCAACGGTCCGATCCAGAACCGCCGTACTACCGTTGCTAGTGGCAACGTTGAGCAGTGAGCAGGCAACGATCGCGAGCTCGTCGACAGTGCTGAAGCCGGTCGCCTCGTCGTGCTCGGTGCGCAGCGTCGCGACCTCGGTCCCGCCATGCACGGTGATCGTCTCGGGTTGCGCGGCCGACAGCCAGAAGGTGATGTCGGCGCGGGCCGCCGCAGGCGCGAAGAGCTTGATCCCGACCAGGTCGAGGAACTTCAGGTAGTGCCGTTCAGGCACCCGGTTCAGCCGGTACATCAACTGGTCGACCATCGTCGCGAACGCCTCGACCAGCGTGACGCCCGGGTCGGAGACGTTGTGGTCGGTCCACTCCGGACAGCGCTGCTGGATCATCCGCTTGGCGTCGTCCACCAGTTGCTGGAACCGGCGGTCGTCGAGGTTCGGGGCGGTCAGGGTCATGCCGCTCCTCCGGTCGTCAGCTCGGCGTGCTCGGGGATCAGGTAGAACGGGAAGACCAGGTTGCGCGGGCTGTTGCTGCCGCTGATCGCGTAGTGCAGGTCGATGTAGAGCGCTCCCGCATCGATCCGGTCGAAATGCACCCGGACGTCGAGCAGGTCGATCCGCGGCTCCCAGCGGTCCAGCGCGATCCGTACGTCGGCGATGATCTTGCCCGCCGTGGTCGCGTCGGCCGGCGCGAAGATGTGCTCCTGGATGCCGCAGCCGAACTCCGGCCGCATCGGCCGCTCCCCCGGCGACGTGCCGAGGATGAGCCGGATGCTCTCCTCGATCTCGCGTTCCTGCCGGACCAGCGCGATCCGGCCGGTCGCGTCCGTGCGCAACGGAAACGCCCACCCGGCCCCGACGAACTCCGAACTCACCGCGTCCTCCGTTCAGTTCCAGCCATCAGTCAGCCGCCGATCAGGACGGTCATGCAACCGATCGCGATCGGCGCCCCACACCCGGTCAGGTCCGTCATCCGGGCGGCCGGCAGGCCACCGATCAGCACGGTCATCGATCCCGGCGGTACCACGGCCGACGGCGGATGCAACGGGATCGCGCACACGTGCGGCGTACCGACTGTCGCCGCCGGCATCCCGCCGATCAGCACGGTCGGTACACCGGGTGGCCCGAGTGCTCCACCATGGGCCGTCACATCGCCGACCCGGGCCGCTGGTCCAGGCATCCTGTCTCCCCCGCCTCAGTTGATCTTCACGAGGGCGGCCTGGATCGCGAGGCTCGCGCCGCCGTTGATCTCGGTACTCGCCTGACCCGCCACGCTGACCTTCGCGGCCGACACCGTGGCCTGCGCGGTGCCCTTCAGATCGACGTTGACACCCTTGAGCTGGACGTCGCCGGTGCCGGCGTCGAGCGTGATGCCGGTCTTCGCGGTCAGCTCGATCTTCTGCCCGGCGGTGATCCTGACCCCGCCGCTGCCCGCGTCGATGTCGACGCCGTCCTTGGCCTCGACGACCACCTTGCCGTCGCTGTGCACGGTGATCACCGGTGCGTTCGTACCGTCCATCGCGACGCTGAGCTTGCCGTCGCCGGTGTGCAGCCAGATCCCGTTCTTCTGCGAGCTCTCGAGCAGTTCGAGGGAGTGCCCGGTCCGGCCGACGAAGGCGCGGCGGTTGACGGCGCCGGTACCGCTGTCGACGCTCGCGGCCTGACCGGCGTACGGCTTGCGGTTGGCGCTGTAGAGGCCACCGAGGACGAACGGCGCGCCGATGTCGCCTTGCTCGAAGGCGACCAGTACCTCGTCACCGACCTCGGGCAGCAGCATCGAGCCACGGTCGGCACCCGCGCCCGCTTGCAGGACGCGCGCCCAGAACGTACCGAAGTCGTCGCGCATCCACGGCAGCTGGACCTTCACCTGCCCGGTCTTCCTTGGGTCGTTCACGTCTGTGACGACAGCCGTCGCGACCCCTTGCCTGGCAGGCGATCCGGTGGATCCGGACAGCCCGAGCATCGACCGGTCCTGCTGGCCGGTGACCGAGATGTGCGTCGTGTAGTCGCCGTCGAACACATGCCTCACCCGACTCAACGTGTACTTACCGTCGAACGGAGCACCAAGGTTGCCGATAGCAACCGGTACGCCGGCGTGCAGCCGCGGGTTGCCCCGGCACACCCCTTCGAGCTCGGCGAACGTACCGGCGACCCGCTCGGCCAACGCCTTCGCCGCAGCCTCCGCCGTCGCCTGGGTCCGATGCGGCACATGCGTCACGACCCACGGCGGCGCCGAGAACTTGTCGGCCAGCTCACTCGGCCGCAACCCGATCTGCGCGCTGGTCGTTGCCGCAGGCACCTTCGCAACCACCGCCCGCTGCTGGGTGTCGTCCCAGCCCCGTACTTCGACCGACGGCACCTGACCCGCCGCCGTCACCGCGGACCGGAGCCGCAGCAGATCCGAACCGAGCTCAAGCGCCTGCGCCTGGGTCGCATCCGAACCGTCCGGAGCGCCGGCCGCCTTGGTCGGCTTGGTGAACTGGAGCTTCCCGGCCTCGACCCCGAGGTGGTAGCCGACGGCATCGGCCAGCGTGCGGAGAAAGTCCCAGTCGGTCTGGTTCGCCTGGCAGAGGAACTCGTGCACGGTGTTGGTCGAGTCCACCTGGCCGAGCGGCAGGCCATTGCGCTGGGCAACCTTCTTGACGACGTCGTCGAACGTCACCTGCTGGTAGGTCTCGCTCCGGGTACCACGCAACAGGCGGTGCGCTGCGTCGTACCCACGGACGATCGTGAAGGTGCCGGTCCCCTCGACCTCCACCTCCAGAGCCGTCACCTCGCCGGTCATCAGGTCCTGGGGAGCGCTCTCCTGGGCGGCATGCACGGACAGCTTGAGCTTGCTGCCGATGGTGATCCCGGACTTCGCCAGCACCAGCCGGTCGGGATCGCGGAAACGCAGGCTGAACAGGTCCGGCAGGTGCAGGTTGTCGTCCACCCAGGCCCCGGCCAGCAGCGCGATCAGGTCGTCCGGAAGCGCTGCCCCGTCGACGGAGACGGACAGCGTGCTGGAGAAGCTCGCGTTGGCCATCTCAGCCGGCCAACAGTTCTTCGGCGGACGGCAGCAGGACCGTCCGGCCCGGCGTGAGGCGGTGCGGGTCGTCGATGTCGTTGGCCTCGGCCAGTGGTCGCCACATCGCCGGATCGCCGTACTCCGCGTAGGCGACCGCGGCGAGCGTCTCGCCCTCGAGCAGCACGTGGGTACGCCGGGCGGTCAGGCTGCCCGACGTCGGATTCTGCTTGGCCGTCAGCGACGGCATCTCCTGCAGGTCGACGGTGCAGGTCGCGCGGACCGGCGTACCTTCCGGCGTGAACAGCGAGTACTTCGCGCTGACGGAGGTGATGAAACTCGGGAAGAAGTCGAGCGCACCCCAGTGGAAGACCACCAGCGGCGGTACCGGCTTGCTCTTGCCCACGCTCTGATCGGTGGGGACGCAGCACGCGAACAGCGCCTTGACCGCCTTCACGACGCTGTCGTCCATCGTGTCGGTGGCGTCGAAGAACATCTCCAGCGTGAGCTTGCCGGGCTCGGGTCCCTGGAACTCCGGCGGCGCGGCCTTCTTCGACCCACGGGCCGGCTCGCTGTTCCACTTCGCGGCCTTCTTGACGGTCAGCTCGTTCGGATTGAACTGGAACGCGATCCGGCCCTTGGCCGCGCCGAGGCTCGCACCGGCGCCCTTGTTCGGCATCGCCTCGTGCAGTTCCAGGTACGCCTTGGCCAGATTGCCGCTCATGCCACGAGGCTAGGGACGCCGCGCCGCTTCGGGCAGGGGCTGCAGCGCCGTACGGAGGGAACCTGCGAACTTCCCTAAAGGGCAGCGTGGCAACATTTGAGTGGGTCGGAGGATCTTGCTGGGGGTGAGGGCTACGAAGCAGGTCGGCGAAGCGTTGCTGGGGGTCCGTCTGCTCGGGGCGGTGGAGATCGCGACGCGATCCGGACTGTTGAGAGTTCAGCAACCGCTGGCCCGGGCGCTGGCGGTCCGGCTCGCGTTGGGGCGGGGCGCGGCGGTTGCCGACGAGATCCTGATTCGCGACCTGTGGGGCGACATCGGCAACGCCCGGCCGACCGCGCGGTTGCGGGTGCTGGCCTCGCGGCTTCGAGGTGCCCTGGGCGACGACGGCCAGGCGTTGCGGCGTACGCCGGCAGGCTTCTCCTTGGACGCGGCACCCGTCGACCTCGACCTGGTCGAGCAGTCCGTCGGCTCGATCGACGCAGCTCGTCGAGCCGGAGACCAGGCAGCCGTGTTCGACGCGGCCGCCGTCGCCTTGGAACAGTGGCGGGGCGAGGCGCTGGCTGATCTGCGGGGGATCCCGTTCGTCGCCGCTGAACAACTCCGGCTGGAGTCTCTCCAGCTGGAACTCGAGATCGCCCACGGCGAGGCAGGGCTTGCCTTGGGCAAGGATGTCGGACCGGACCTCGAACGCCTGGTCAGCCTCCATCCGCTGCACGAGCGTCTGGTCGGCTTGTCCGCCCGGGCGCTCGCCAACCGCGGGATGCGCGCCGAGGCAACTGCCCGGCTGGCCCACTTGCGCACTACCTTGGCCGAGCAACTCGGGATCGACCCCGGCCCGGAGACGCTCGCGCTCGAGGCCAAGCTGCACGAGCAGGCCGATCGGGCCATCCGCTCCTCGCTGCCACCGCAGACCAAGAGTTTCGTCGGCCGGCAGGACGAGCAACTCAGCCTGCGCGCCCTGGTCAGCCGGCCGTCGGTGGTCACGCTGCGCGGCGGACCGGGGGTCGGCAAGACCCGGCTGGCGCGCGAGATCGCAGAGAGCGCTCACCGGGAAGGACGGACGGTCGCCTGGCTCGATCTCGCCCCGCTCCAGCCCGGCGACAATCTCCCGGCCGCGCTGGCCGCTGCGATCGGTACCGACGGCGGCGGGCCCAATCCGCTCGCCAGCACGATCGAAGTACTGCCTGGCGCGTTGCTCGTCGTCGACAACGCCGAGCACCTGATCGAGGACACCGCCGTGCTCGTCGACGGCCTGCAGGCAGCCACTCTCGGGCTGACCGTTCTGGTCACCTCGCAACGAGCACTGAGGATCGGCGGCGAACACGTTCACCGGGTCGGTCCGCTGTCGGCCGAGGCCGCCGTCGAACTGTTCTGCGCGCGCAGCGGGCTCCCGCCGAGTTCACGAGTCGACGCAATCTGCACGGCCGTCGACCGGTTCCCGCTCGCCATCGAGCTTGCCGCCGGGCTGACTCGCATTCTGTCGGTCGACCAGTTGGCCGACCGGATCGACGATCGGCTGCGATTGTTGATCCGCGGTCTGCGGGACTCCGGTGCTCGACACTCCAGTCTGCGGGCAGCACTCGATTGGAGCCATGAACTGCTGGCCCCCAAGGCCCGGATCGCGTTGCGCCGGGTGTCGGTGTTCGCGGGTGGCTGCACGCTGGCGGCGGCCGAGAAGGTCATCGCGGACGATCGGCTGGCGGTCGAAGAGGTCGGCGGGCTGCTGAACGAGCTGGTGGATCGCAGTCTGCTGACCGTCGACAGCACTGGGCGGTACGGCGTACTGCAGAGCATCCGCGATTACGGTCTCGAGCGGCTGCGGGCCGTCGGCGAGGAGGATGTCATCCGGCGGCGACATGTTGCCTGGTGCACCGAAGTGGCGGCCGCCGGGGAACAGTACGGGCGGCTGCATTTCACCCATGACCTGCAGCGAGACTTGTACAGCCATCTCAACCTCGAAGAACCGAACCTGCTCAGCGCGGTCGATTGGTGTCTGTCCACCGGCGCCGAGCCCGCGCTGGTCAACGAGATCGTCGCGCCGCTGTCGTGGTACTGGGGTTATCGCGGCATGCTCGCGGAAGCGGCCGGCTGGCTGCGCGACTCGCTCACCGCCGTTCCGGCCGACTCGGTGCAGTACGGCGCCGGCCTGAACGCGCTGGCCATCGTCACCCGCAAGCTCGGCCGATTCGCCGAAGCTCGCGAACTCGGCCTGCAGGCGCTCGCGATCATGCGGCGTACCGGCCAGGCCCGCGGCACGATCCAGGTGCTGCAAAGCCTGACGCTGGCGTATCTCGCGCTGGACGAGGTCTATCAAGCGCTTGTCTGCGCCAACGAGGTGGAGGTGTGGACCCGGACGGTGGATTTCCCGGTACTGCGCGGCGCCGGCCTCAACTGCCTTGGCCTGTGCCTGCGGATGATCGGTCACGCCGACGACGCGGTGAAACTCTTCGAAGAGGCGCTGGCCTGCTGGGACGCCATCCACGACGGGCACGGTTACGTCATCGCCAAGGGGAACCTCGGCATCTCGGCGTACCAGGCCGGCGAACTCGATCGCGCCCGCTCGCTCGAGCTGGACGCGTTGGAGGTTGCCCGCGACATCACCTACACCGTCGGCCAGCTCGACTCGCTGGAAACCCTCGGCTGCATCGAAGCCGCGGCCGGCCGCTACGAGATCGCCGCCGAGCTGTTAGCCGCGGCGATGCACGGCCGGCAACTGATCGTCGAACCAGTCGCCATCGCCGACGAGATCATGGACCTGGCCGCCACCGACGAGTTCGTCCGAGCCGAGTTGGGCCCACGCTTCGACGAGATCGCCGCCGCCACCCGCCGCCTGACCCTCGACGAAGTAGTCCGCGAAGTCCTCACCCGCGGCTGACCGATCCTCGGCTCAGGCGCCGGTGTCGATGAAGCCGTGGTGGGCGATCTCGATCGTCTCGGTGAGGATGTCGGCCGGGCCCTTGGCGACGCTCGGGCCGGTCCAGCGGACGGGGATCACGTCGACGAGCCCCCAGCGCGCGACGACGGTGCCGTCACTCGTCATCGCGGTGATCTGCCCGGTACGCCGCTTCACGCCACCGGCAAGTCCCGAGATCCAGCGCGCGACCCGCTCGGTCTCCTTCGTCAACGGCCGGCTCAACTTGATGTTCGGAAACTTCAGCCGGGACGGGATCTGTACGACGTACCCGTTGTTCCCACCCTCCGACCGCTGCTCGATCACCACCTCACACCCGAGCCCGTCGCAGCTCGTGAACATCCCCAGATCCAGCTGATCCACCTGCACCAAGAACCGGACCCCGACGGCCGGCATCAACTCAGCAGCACCGGTACTCATCACCACATCCGATCCATCAACGTCCCGGTCCGTTCCCGATCAACCCACAACTCAGCCCGCAACCGCCGGGCAATCGGCTCATACAACCGCCGAGCCAACCCGTCCACCTCCGCCGCCGACATCCCCACCCCGCCCGCCCCACTCCCCGCACCACCTACCGCGCTCCCCGCGCCTCCCGCCCCCTCCGCGCCACTCCCCAGCGCCGCCCCGACGCCCGAGGATCCATTCCCCGCCCCACCTTGCGGGATAGCCACCGAGGTCGCCCCGCCCGCACTCTCCACCACGCTTCCTTCAACCACCCCGCCGTAGGCCGGTACGACGGGATCGCCCGCTCCACTGACACCCACACCACCGCCTCCCGCTCCACCACCACCACCACCCGCCCCGCCTGCGCCCGCGCCCGCCGACCCTGCCACTGCTGCCCCAGCCACGGCCGGCGGCCTCGGTACCGCGAGCCGCCCTCCCCCGACGCCACTCACCAGACCCCCGGAAGCCCCCACCGACGACAACGAGCCCACCGCCCCAGCCGACTCCGTCGAGTCGGCTGAGCTGGGTGAAGCCGATCGGTTCAAAGAGACAACCGGCTGCGCCGAACCGCTCCCCGAACCGGACGAACCATCCGGCCCCAACCCCCCAACCTCAGAAACCAACCCCCGCTCCCCGATCAACGCGACGGTCGCCCCCTCACTCCCCACCAACTCCTCAAACCCCCCAGCCACCACAGGCCCGCCAGAACCCACCGCCCCCACCCGCCCAGCCAAAGCCCCAACGCTCGCAGCCAGCGCCGCACCACCGTCGCCAAGACCGCCTGTCGCCCCACCGACAGCTGCACCAAAGCCGTTGGACGCCTCACCAGCAGCTGCGCGGACACCACCGACCGGACCACTGCCAGCTGATCCACCTACTTCAGATCCACCCACCACTGAGCCGCTTGCTGATGCTCCGCCCACGCCTGCTCCGCCGCCGGGGACCTGCCCCGCGCCGAGGGTGTTGGAAGCTCCGCCGGCGGCTGCGCGGACGCTACCAACCGAGCCACTGCCAGCTGAGCCACCCACCGCCGACCCGCCTGCTACCGACCCGCCGCCGGGAACCTGCCCCACGCCGAGGCCGCCGGCGGCGTCGAGCAACGCGCCCACAGACGAGCTCCCCAACAGCCCACGCTCACCACCACCAGCTCCACCGGTGACGCCAGAACCACCACCTGCACCAGAGGAGCCGAGATCTGCGCCGACGTTGTTGGCGGCTGCACCGACTTCATTGGCGGCTGCGCCGAGGTTGTTGGTGACTACACCGAGGTTGGAAGGTCCGCCAGCGGCTGTGCGGAGGCTACCGACCGGCCCGCTGCCAGCTGAGTCACCTACTACAGATCCACCTACGACTGAGCTGCTTGCTGATGCTCCGCCTGCTACTGCTCCGCCGCCGGGGACCTGACCCGTGCCGAGGTCGTCGGAGGGGTTGAGTGACGCGCCCACAGACGAGCTGCTCAAGAGGCCGCGCTGTGCCAAGGCAGGCGCCTGCGCCTCCGTGGTGGCTCCAGCAGTTGCCTTCGCAGCGGTGGCGATGCCCGTGCCTCCGCTTGTCTCGACTGCTCGGCTTGTGCCGGCCGGTCCACTGGCCGCACCTCCAGCGGCTGTTCCTGCGCCGGGGCCGGCAGCGGCGCCAACGCCGGCACCGCTGCCGGTTACTGCACCGACGCCGGTTGCGGTGCCGGTGCTTGCACCAGCACGCCCGCCTGCGTCGGCGTCTCCGGAGGCGTCGTTGAGGGTTCCGGGGGCGGAGGTGGCGCCTAGGAGGGGGCGGGTGGGGGTGCTGGAGGTTAGGGCTTGGGCCGCTTCGGGGGTGATGGGAGCGCCGAGGCCGGCCCGGCGGCGGGAGAGAGCGGCGGGCTGGGGTGCTTGGCCTGCCGACGTCGCCGGGCCGGCCGACTGGGGTGATGACGCGGTGGGAACGCCTGGGCCGAGAGGGTCGGCCGCGCCGAGGTCTGAGGTGAGGTCAGAGAGGGTCGAGCGGCTGAGGTCCATGGGCGAAGCGACGGAGAGCAGGGTCGCAGCATCTGTACCGGTGACACCGGCCGGCGCGGCCACAGCGTTCATACCGGCTGTAGCGCTCAGCCCGTTGGCGTTCGGAGCAGCGGCGCCCAGCCCGGCGGCGTTCGGAGCGATGGCGCTCAGCCCGGTGGCGCTCGGAGCGATGGCGCTCAGCCCGGTGGCGCTCGGAACGGCGGCGCCCAGCCCGGTGGCGCTCGGGGCGGAGGCGCTCGGGGCGGAGGCGTTCGGGGTGGTGGCGCTCGGGGTGGTGGCGTTTGGGGCGGTCGAGGTGCTTTGTCCGGTGGGAGTCGTGCCGGATGGGGGCGCTGATCCGGACGGCGTGGGGGCTGCCGAGGCAGGGACTACGGGAAGTGCGCGTCGGGCGAGCGTGGGAGGCGGGGCGATGGTCTGGGCGTTGCCGGGCGCGGATGCAGTTGCTGTGGGCAACGAGGTGATGGTGGGGAGGGTGCCGAGCAGGCCAGTGGAGTCGTCCTGGGCAGGCGAAGTACCGGAGGTCACCGGACTGGGGAGGGAACTGGACGCAATCGGGGGTAAAGAACTCCCCACCCCACCGGATGACACGCGGCCGCCAGAGAAGGTACTGCGGAGCGATTGGAAGGCTCGCACCAAGGGCGACTGCTCACCTGCCGGCGGTTGGCTGACCTCCAGGTCCGTCGTCGGCTGGAAAGGCTGGGGGGTGCCCGGTGTGACCAGGTTGCCCACCACGCCGCTCGGGGCGGTGGGGTCCAGCTGGTGAGAGAGTTCGCCGGTGAACGCCGGGGAGCGCCAGGACGGAATCCAGTCGCCGGTTGCCGGGCGCAAGGTCGAGGGGGCGTTGCCGATGGCACCGATCCCGGCCACTTAGTCCCCCTCGGTGATGCGGCGGTTGATTTTGGAGATTTCGTCGACGAAGCGCAGGCGGGCCGGGTGTTCCAGGTCGAGGATGTCGTTCAGGGGCCAGTGGAAGTGGTAGGCGACGTACGCGATCTCCTCCTGCAGCCGGTCGGTCGCGTACGTCAGGATTCCCCCAGGCGGCCGCCGGCGATGTCGACGGCGAAGGCCTGGCTGCAGGACGGGCAGGTGACCGAGGCGCGGGTGTGGCCCTCGGAGTTGATCCGGCGGTACAGGTCCTGCAGGAAGGCGACATCAGAGGCGAACATGTTCTCCACCACCGAGCCGTCGATCCGCGCGACATCGCCCAAACGGGTGATCACCCGGGCGAGCAGGACGACGGTGGTGAAGGCCGGGTTCTCCTGCACACGCGCGTCGTACAGCGGCAGCAGTTCGTCCCGCGCCGTCGCCAGCCGCATCGTCCCCGACTTGTGCACCCGCCCGTCGCCATCGACGTACCCACGTGGCAGCTCGAAGTCGAACTCCGTCCGCATCCGCTCCGGTTCAGCAACAGCCGCCGAAGAAGATGCCGGTACTACGGCCGCGTCCGCGACCGCCGTACCGTGCGTCCTGCGCATCAGGCGTACTCCATCTCGTCCCAGCAGACCGTGAACTTCTCGGTCAGCGGCTCGGTCGAGCCGGCCTTGAGCGAACCGCCGAGCTCGACGTCCTTGACCCAGACGTTGCGGAAGTTGAGCCGCTTGAGCTGCTGGCCGTCGGAGGTGTAGATGCATACCTCCGCGGTCTTGCGGGCGCCCTTGATGTCGCCCTGCATGACGGACTTCAGCCAGTCGGTGACCGTCTTGGAGTCGGTCAGGCCCCGGGTGACGGTGAACTGGCCGGGCTTGGACCGGCCCATCACCTGGCGGGCGACGTACTTGCCGTCCTTGGCCTGCTCCTGGTAGCTGACCATGTCGACCTCGGCCTTGAGCCCGGAGACCTCGATGACGTACGGCACCTCGATCCCGTCGACCGAGACGCTGAAGGAATACGCGGTCGCCATGTCCATGGCGTCGGCGAGCGGCATGACAATCTCCTTGGATTAATGGGTGTTACTCGTTGACGAGACTGGTGCCGCCGGAGAACTGCGACAGCTGGAAGACGACGAACTCGGCCGGCTTGACCGGCGCGATCCCGATCTGGCAGGTGACCTGGCCGGCGTCGATCGCCTCGGCCGGGTTGGTCTCCCGGTCGCACTTGACGAAGAACGCCTCGTCCGCGGTCAGCCCGAACAGCGCGCCCTTGCGCCACTCGTTGATCAGGAACGAGCTGATCGTGCGCCGGATCCTGGCCCACAGTGCGTCGTCGTTCGGCTCGAAGACGACCCATTGGGTGCCGCCGAGGATGGATTCCTCCATGTAGTTGAACAGCCGGCGCACGTTGACGTAGCGCCAGGCCGGGTCGGACGACAGCGTGCGCGCGCCCCAGATCCGGATCCCGCGGCCGGGGAACGAGCGCAGGCAGTTCACCCCGATCGGGTTCAGCAGGTCGTGCTCGGCCTTGGTGATCTGGGTCTCCAGCGCGATCGCACCCCGGACCACCTCGTTGGCCGGCGCCTTGTGCACACCGCGCGTCTCGTCGGTCCGGGCCCAGATGCCGGCCGCGTGACCGGACGGCGGGACCAGGATGTTGCGCCCGGACGCCGGGTCGAAGGTCTTCGCCCAGGGCCAGTACAGGGCCGCGTACTTCGAGTCGTACCCGGCCTGGTTCATCCGCCAGTCCTTGATCTGCTGGGCGTTCAGCGCCGGCGGCGGGTCGAGGACCGCCATCCGGTTGCCCATCAGCTCGCAGTGCGTGATCACGGCCTGCTGGACCGAGTGCACGGTCTCCAGGTCGATCGCGCCCTGCTGGTACGCGCTCATCAGGTCGGGGACGGCGACGATGGTGACGTCCTCGATCGCCTCCAGCCCGGAGAAACCGGTGCGCTGGGCAACGTCTCCGACGTAGTCGTCCGCGCCGACTCCCTCGACCGCGGCCGGCGCCGGGGCGACCAGTTGCTTCTTGCCGTTGGCAACGGGTTCCAGCGCGGCGGAGGCGGCCAGCTCCTCGACCTTCACGGTCTTCGACTTGGCGTTCACCACGGTGGCGATGTTGACGGCCTTGTCCGCGCGGCGGTCCGGTACGACCGGGTCGTACTCCTCCGGCTGGCGGCCGTTGGCCCGGACGGTCAGCTTGACCGCGCCTTCGGGCGGGTTCTCGGCAGCCGTGTCGGACACCTCGATGGAGACGTCGGCGGGCTTGGCGCCATTGAGCTGGGCAACCACCTTGTAGTGCCCGAGCACGGTCTGCGGCGGCCCGGCCGGCAACTGCTTGGCGGCGTCGGCCGAGGTCGAATCCCCACCGATCCGGACGATGTACGCCGCCGAGCCGCCGTTCTGGATGTAGCCGAAGACAGCGTGGGCCAGGTACGAGCCCTCGACGAAGTCACCGAAGGTCTGGGTGAACTGCGTCCAGTTGGTGATCAGGGTCGGGGTGTTCAGCGGACCTTTCTCGGCGAAGCCGACGAACGCCGCAACCGCCGTGCCGACGCCTTCGATCGGCCGCTGCCCGGCCTCCACCTCCTCGACGTAAACACCGGGCGACAAGTACGTCGGCATGGTCACTCCTTCAGCTGGTCTGGTCTCGGATCAAGCGTCGCGGTCCGGGCGCGGAGCCGGTACGTCCTGCAGGTCCCAGCAGAGGGAAGCAAGGCCTGCACGTAAGGGCAATCACCAATCGACGCCGGTCCGCGGCGCGACGAAGGCTTCCTGGCCGAACTCCTCCTTGTACTGCGAGTTGCACCACCCCTTCGCCGGCCGCGGCTTCACCTCGGCCAGGTCGACGCCGGCCATCTTGGCCGTCTCCAGCGCCTTGTCCACCGCCTTCTCCCACAGCGGGTAGACGTGATCGCGCAACTCGTTGAACGCGGTCACCATCACGATGACGCTGGGGCTGCTGAAGTGGAACCCGTCCCGTTTGGACCGCTCCGCGCCGATCAGCTGGAACTGACGCGTCTGATCGGCCTCGAACCCACGCAGGGCCGGCAGCATGCCCTCTAGGGCAGCCTTGGCACCAGCCTTCTCCCCCGCTGCCTGATCCTCCGCAGTAGGCACGGTCGTGACGGCAGGTGCGTCCACGCCACTGACCTCGACCTGGCGATTGATGATCGAACTGCGGGTCGCCAGTGCCCGCCGCTGCTCGGCCAGCCGGCCCAGCATCTCGCCCAGCGCGCTGGTGGTGAACTGATCCTTCTTGGCCTCGAGACCAGCGGTCAGCTTGTCCAGCTTCTTCAGGCTGCCGTCGATCGACTCCAGTGCTTCCTTGTTCTTGCCGCTGGTCTCCAACGCCGTCACCGGCTTCAGCGGATCACCGTCGACGAGCGAGTCGAAGACAACCTTCTCCGCGGCCATGTCGTTCGGCCATTCGTACGCCTTACCGCCCTCAGCGGATCCGGGCGACCGCACGATACTGGTGATCGCGGCCGCGGCGCCGTCGTGCTCAGCGGCGTACCCCGCCAAGGCGTCGGCGATCTTCTGCCGATCTCCACCAGAAGCCGCGACCGTGCGTCCGGTCGCCTGCCAAGCCGCGAAGTGCCGCGGCGAGGCCACCGGTTTCGACCACGCCTTCGAGTCCTGAGCGACTCCGAAGATGATCGAGAAGTCGTTGTCGTCCAGCTTCATCCCGGCGACATCGGTCTTCTCCTGCGCGACCTTCGCGCCACCGGTGACCAGGCCGACACCGAGCCCGACCGGCGTCTTGGACCAGGTCTCCTTGAGCCTGTCCCAGGT
This sequence comes from Kribbella ginsengisoli, assembly GCF_039537185.1. Taxonomy (NCBI): domain Bacteria; kingdom Bacillati; phylum Actinomycetota; class Actinomycetes; order Propionibacteriales; family Kribbellaceae; genus Kribbella; species Kribbella ginsengisoli. Next base: position 238,016 of record NZ_BAABAA010000009.1, read on the forward strand.
CGCGCCGAAGTCGGTCTCCGAGGTCGACTTGCTGATGTCGCCACTACCGACGTTGCCCGGCCCGACCTGCATGGCCGCGGTTTCCTTCTCCGAATAGCTCAGCTTGCCCCCGAGTGCGGAGACCGAGGCGCCACCGCCGGTACGACCGGTCACACTCGTCGTCGTCCCCGACTCGTCCTTCGTCACCGACCGGTCCAGGCTGTGCGTCTCGTCGATCCCCAACGACACACCGGCCACACCTGCGGTCACCGAATCCGAGGTGGACTCGCCGCTGGACGTAGTACTGGCGCTGATCAGATCGGGATGCTCGACGCCCAACTTGCGCAGGTCGGCGATCGTGGCGCGATCTGCGATCAGGGCGAAGTCGTCGTTGTAGTGCGAATCCTTCGGATCGAGCGTGAAGGTGACCGACTCCCCCGCCTTGCTCGTCGACCCGTGCGTATAGCCACCGCTGGCTGCCTCCATCGAGGCGGTACCACCGGCAGACCAGCCCTTGGTCGTCGCGACGCTGACCGTGATCACGACCTTGCCGCCCTTCACGGCGACCGTGCGCTTCAGCGTCTCGCCCGCGGTGACACCGCCCTCGGCCTTGAGCCCGAACCCGCCGCCGCTTCCCCCGCCACTCAGCTTGGCATCGGCCGTCCCACCGACCTCGAGATCGACGCTGTCGCCTTCGGCCATCGCTGCCGCGCCGGCCGGCGAGAAGGCTGCCGTCTTCAGTCCGCTCAGCAACTGCTGCGCATCGGCGTAACTGCCCTTGGCAGCCGCCCGGATCACGTCGAACTCCTTGCCCGCGCCGCCGGTTCCCTTGGCGTCCAGCGCGGCCAGGTACTTCTTCGTGTCCTCATCGCTGAGCAGGTGAACAAAGGTCCCGGTCAGCGAAGCGGACACGTTCGCCGATCCCGAGACGTCAGACTTCGTGCCGGCCGCCGACTGCTCCCACTCCTTGCTCCCGGTCAGCCCGGCCTTCGCGCCGAGATTGATGGTCAGGCTGACCTGGTACTGCGCCGGCTCCGACCCCTCGACCTTCTTGACGTCGACGACGAACTTGCCGTCCATCCCGACCGTCTGCCCGGTCTTGACGCCGCTCTTGCTCGTCTGGCCCAGGCCCGCAGTCGCCGACTTGTACGCACCAGCACCGTCTGGACCGGCGATGACTCCCTGCGCGGACGTCTTGGTCACCTCGGTGCCGGTCTGGCTGGTCGTGATCGATCGCTCGGTCCCGAGCTTGCCATCGCCCCGCTTGACCCCGAAGCTCTCCTTCGTACCGGCCTTGTAGTCGCCCAGCTCGACGTTGCTCTCGCTGGTCCTGGACCAGCCCGAGGTGTCGTACTTGTTCGAGACGGAGCTGCTCGTCTTGGTCGTGCCGCCCTCGCTGTCGACCTCGGTGGTGTCGCTGCTGATCCCGGACGTGTACGCCGGACCGCCGGAGCCCAGCTCGAACTTCTGGTTCTTCCCGCTCACCGTGGTGTTCTGGCCCTGGGTCAGCGTCGTCTTGTCGTCGACCTTCAGCGCCCAGCCCGACGCGTCCACCGTGTTCTTACTGACCTTCTGGTTGCTCGCGGCAACATCTGCGGTAGCGCCCCGCCGGGCCAGCAGCTCGTTCAGCTGCCCGTCCGCGACGCCGGGCTGGTCCAGCAGCAACAGGTCGGCATCCGCCTTGGCATAGGCGTCGAGAGCGCGTTCCTGCCTGGCGGTGAGCTCTGCCTTCGCCTCCTTTCCGCGCTCGGTGATCTCCTTGCTCTCCTCGAGCCCCTCGAGTTCGAGGAGCAGTTCCTCGCGTTCCTGATAGTCCCGCAGCAACTGGTCCTTGAGCTCGAGCAGGGGTAGACGCAACTGCCCGGCCTGCTGGCGTACATCGACCATCGCCTGGTTTCCCGCCGCGCTTCGCAGGTCCGCCGGCAGGGTGTCCGGGTTCGCATCCGTGGTCGACCGCGTGGCGGGAGTCGGCGCGACGTCGTAGTCGGGGTCCATCACCGTACTCCGGGTGAAGGTGGCAGCCGGCCGAGCTTGGTGTACTCGTGATCCACGGCGGTGATCAGGTCGGCCATCGTGACCGCTCGCCCGGCCGCGGCCGCGTAGTACGCCGCAGTGACGACGGCCGACCGGATGTCGCCGCCGGCGAGGTCGAACGCTCCGGCGAGCACGGACAGGTCGAGCGACGGGTCGCGCGGTACTGCGTTGCCGAGGCAGCGGTCCCAGAGCAGCAGCCGCTGATCCTCGTCCGGCTGGGCGAAATGCACGACCATGTCGAGCCGGCGGCTGAACGCGTCGTCGAGGTTGGCGCGCAGGTTGGTGGTGAGGATCGCGAGGCCGTCGAAACTCTCCATCCGCTGGAGCAGGTAGGCGACCTCGACGTTCGCATAGCGATCGCGCGCGTCCTGGACATCGGACCGCTTGCCGAAGATCGCGTCCGCTTCGTCGAACAGCAGCACCCCGTTCACGCCGGTCGCCTCGGTGAAGATCCGTTCGAGGTTCTTCTCGGTCTCACCGATGTACTTGTCGATCACGGTCGCCAGGTCGACGACGTACAGATCGACGCCGAGCTCACGCGCGATCACCTCGGCCGACAGCGTCTTGCCGGTGCCGGATTCGCCAGTGAACAAGGCGGATACGCCCGCTCCGCGACCGCCACCCGGACGCATTCCCCAGCCGCGGATCACCTGCTCGCGATGCCGCGCCCGGATCGCGAGTTCGCGCAGCCGATCGAGTTGGTCGTCCGGCAGCACGAGGTCCTCCCACGAGACGGCGGGGATGATCCGGCGCGACAACCGCTCCAGCCCGGCGCCGTTCTGCGACCGCGCACCGGCTCGCAGGATCTCCCCGTTCACCAGTACGCCGTCCAGCGCCGCCCGCGTGCCGGCCGCCTCGGCGGTCCGGGCGATCTGGTCGACGTCGAGCCGGAAGGTGGCGGTTTCCGCGGCGGCGTCCAGGTCCGAGGTGGTCGACTCGGGCGGCAGCATCGCGTGCCACAGAGTCGCACTCTGGCTCGCGGTCAGCGACGGCGCATCCAGTACGGCGGGTACGACGGCCGACCACGACGGGTCCCACGTGGGTGTGCCGATGAGTACGACGGGGACGGGCGCGACTGTGAGTGCGCGCAGGACGTCGGGCCTGATCGATTCGACCGGGGCGGCCAGGACGCCGGCCGATCTGAGTCGGGCGTGGCGGGCCGTCGTACGGGCGAAGGAGACTGCATCGACGTCGGCCGGGAGGCGGGCCAGGTCGAGGGAGAGGACGCCGAGGCCGAGTTTGGCGAAGGCGGTCGCGGCCAGGCCTTTGGCGGCGCTCCCCGGCTTCTCGCGCAGGTAGACGGGCTGACCGGGGCGCAGTACGCGGATCAACTGCTCGGTCGAGTTCTCGAGCTCGCTGTAGACGACGAGGGGTGACGGCAGGACGAGATCGTGCAGCGCGGGCTCGGTCGCGTAACCGCCGATCAGGTACGCCGTCACTTGGTCCGGGACCCGGATCGCCCTGGTCAGGAAGGGACGAGCCGGATCTTCCAGCTCGATCAGCCCACCCGCGATCAACGGAGCCGAGATGTCGAAGCGGGCTCGCGCTCCAGCGTCGGCCGAAGGAATGGCGAGCAGGTCGAGCGCGAGTCGCGGGGTCGCGCGGCGCCGGGACACGTCGTCGTTGAGGTAGCCGTAGAGCTGCTCGAAGCGCGCGTCGAGATCGGGCGCGACCGCGATGAGCAGGATCTCGACGTCGAGGTCGGTCAGGCCGAACGAGCGGATCAGGCCGCGCAGGCGGGGCGTCGTACCGTCCGCCTCCATCGCGTCGCCGGCCGCCTCGACCTCGGCCAGCTTCCCGGCGAGCTCATCGGGAACCCCGACCGGTCGGCCTGCCAACAGACTCTCGACGGCGGCTGGAGTCAGGAACAGACCACGAAACGCGTCGTTGGGCGCCGGGTCGAGCGGCTTGCGGAGCGCGACGAGCGCCCGGACGCGCTCCTCGACCAGCGCCAGCCGGCCGAGGAGGTAGCTGAGTCCCGCAGTCACTCGACCGCCTGATCCCGGTCGGCAAGCTCGACCTGCAACGGCTCGACGATCGCCGGTCCGGCAGCGGTCAGGCGACCGGCCTCGATCGGCAACGAAAGCACGACATCGATCGATGGCCGCAGCTCACCGCCGAGCGCGGACCAGACGTCGGCAAAGGAACGGTCGTCCTCGGGCGGCAGACCGATCGCGAGGCCCACCGGAGAAGGTGCTTCAGGCAACAAATCCGCCGGTACCACGTCATGCACCAGCAAGGTGTCGAGCAACTGGCCGAGCAGCCGGTGCTCGTCCTCGGCCCGCTGACCCCAGACGCTCAGCAGGTAGAACAGCCGGAAGATCCGCGGCGGCGTCTGCCGGGCGACGACCCGGCCGCTCTCGTTGAACCGTGGCACCAGGCCGCTCGACCGGCGACGGGTATCCTCGCGGATGTCGTACAGGAACAGGTTCACGGCCGGTCCGTTGCGCTTGCCGGCCCACTCCTTCGTCGGCGGATCGAACACCACCTGCACCCGCGCGGCGTCGAGCAGCTCACGGCGCAGCAGGGCGGCCAGGGCACCGTCGGCTTCGGAGATCACTGTGCCAAGCTAGGTTCCGGCGGTGATCGCGGGCAGGTGCGCGAGCGCCGTACGAAGGGTCCGGCTGGTTGCCCCATCAGGCAGCCGGATGCTGCCGGAACCCCTGTGGTTGGGGACATTGCGCGGTTGGGCAGACACTGCTGCCCCGCAGGCGGCGCGGCGCGCTCTGCCCGCCGGACCGCCACGACGGTTTGCTGGTCGGCGTGAGCCGTATTCCGCGTGTCCCGACCGCGATCGTCGCCGCTGCCGCCCTCCTGACGGCAGGCCTCGCCGTGCTCTCCTTCGGCCGGAACGCCTCGGCCGCGCAGGAGACCCCGGACTTCGTCCTCGCCTCCTCCGGCCTGGGCAACGCGTTCTCCTACCGCTCCGCGATCAGCAGCGACGGCCGGTACGTCGCCTACCAGAGCATCGAGAGCGACAAGCTCAAGCTGCGCCTGCGGGACGTCACCAGCGACCAGACCTTCGAGCTCCCCACCAACGACACCGAGGCCAGTACGCCGTCGGTCTCGGGCGACGCCGGTCTGGTCAGCTTCATCGGCGACGTCGCCGGCGGCACCCAGTCGCAGCCCAAGGACCCGGACATCTACGTCGTCGACCGGCGGACTCCCGACGCTCCGAAGGTCAAGCCGGTGACCGAGACGGCGAACGACCTGCCGTACCAGCGGATGGTCCACTGCGCGATCAACACCGGCGACGGCGACGACTCCGGCTGCGAGCCCCAGCTGTCGAGGGACGGCACCACGCTGGTCGCTCCGGTCGTTCAGTCGGTCGACTCGCCGCGGCTCAGCCTGGGGATCCCCGGTATGAACCTGAACACCGACCGCGGACTGCTCCCGATGATGGACAACTTCTACCTCGGCGAGTCCACCCTCACTGTCACCAACAACGGCACCCTGCCGATCGTCTACCCCGAGACCGGGCCGATGATCGAAGGCCCCGGCTTCAGCGTCAAGAGCACCACCTGTGCGAACACGCTGGCTGCCGGCGCCAGCTGCACCGTCACCGTCCACTCCGACGCCGTTGGCCAGTGCGGCTCCCAGAACTTCGGCCAGCTCCGGCTGCCGGCGACCACGAGTGGTGGTCAGACGGCCGTCAGCCTGCTCGACTTCGGCCAATGCCTTCTGCTGAAGGCCTTCCCACCGTCCGCGCAGGCTGCGGCGGCTCCGGACTGCACCGGGCCGAGCCAGTACAAGTGGGGCCTGCCGATCGGTGACGACCCGACGGTCGCCAGCGAAGGACACCCGATCCGCGTCTTCGGCGTCGGCGCCGTCCCCGCCAACGAGCTGGGCATCACCGCACTGAACATCCAGAACTACTCGGACACGCCGCAGGCTCCGCTGCTGACTTCTCCCGGCTGTCAGCTCAAGCTCGTTCTGCCGGCCGACGCCGACCCGGCGACGAGCTGCAAGCCCGGCGAGCCGATCGCCCCGCAGAGCGGCTGCACGGCGTACGTCGAGTACATGTTCCCCGACGTCGCGCCTTTCCTCGGTACGCTGCGGGTCGCGGGCTCAGCGACGTACCGGATCAGCGGTCACGCCACCCGGCGAGCGGTCGCGGCCTGGCGGGATCCGGGGGCCGCAGGCAACTTCGGGCCCGCGCAGCTGGTGAGTGTCCAGGGCACCGACAACGTTCCGATGGACGCGACCGGCCCGACGGTGTCGGCGAACGGGCGGTGGGTCGGCTTCACTTCGGTGGCCTCGCTCGGCCGTCCGGACGTGGACCCGAACGCCGCTCAGTCGCCGACTCAGGTCTACCTGCACGACACCGATGCGGACGGCGACGGCACGCACAAGCCAGGCCAGACCGTGCTGGCGTCACTGAAGGCCGACGGGTCGTTGCCACTGACGGCGGACGAAGGGTCGGTCTCAGACGACGGAAGCCGGATCGCCTTCACCAGTTGGGAACCGACGACCGGAGCACCGAACCAGGACCACTTCAAGCAGGTCTACGTCCGGGACCGGGCCACCAGCCGCAGCATCCTCGCGTCGGCCGGTCCAGACGGGACCAGCGCCGACGAGTGGACCGACAATCCGCGGCTGTCCGGCGACGGCGGCACGGTCGTCTACCGGTCCGGCGCGTCGAACCTAGGCGTCGGTGACCTGGCCGGCGGCCGGATCATCGCGCGCGATCTGACCAAGGACCTGGCCGGCGGCCGCGGCGCCAACGAGCTGATCTCGGTCCGCGCGGACGGCCTCGGCCGCAACGGCTCCGACCGCTTCCCGAGCGTCAGCCAGGACGGGACCCAGGTCGCCTTCGCCAGCAACGACTCGATGCTCACCAGCGACAACACCAACGGCGACAACGACCCGGACGTCTACCACGCCCGGCGGGCAGGCAGCGTCACGATCGCCCCGGTTCCCCTGGACTTCGGCACCGTCAAGGTCGGCGCCACGAGTGGCACGCAACCGCTGACGCTGACCAACGACGGGCTGGCGCCGGTACGGTTCGCGAAGCCGGATCTCTACAACCCGCGGGAGTTCTCGCTCGCCGGCGACCAGTGCACCGGGATGATCCTGCGGCCGGGGCAGAGCTGTTCGTACCTGCTCACCTTCCATCCCGCGTACGTCGGTCCGCGGTCCGAACGGTTCGCGGCGGACACCGACGGCGGCGCGCAGCCGACCTACGTGCAGACCACGCTGCAGGGCGCCGGGAGCAGCGATGCGCGGACGCCCGGTGAGACGTCGCACGTGTCGACGAACGAGGGCCGGCACACCGATCCGTCGATCAGCGACAACGGTCAGTTCGTCGCGTACAAGACCAGTCCCGAGAACCCCGACGCGCCGGCCGAGCAGATCAACGTCAAGGATCAGGCGACCAAGCAGATCACCCAGTTCGCCTCCCATGACGGCGTCGGCCCGACGACGATCTCGGCGGACGGGACGCGGGTCGGGTACAACGCGGTCGACAGCGCCGCGCAACCCGGGGACGGCAAGCGCCACCGGACGATGGTCGCCGACAAGGCCGGTGCGCACCCGATCAGCGGCACCGAGACCGACCTGCGCTACCAGCGCTACGCGGAGTGCAATCGCCGCGAGGCCGGTGACAGCGATCGGCAATGCCGCCCGGCGCTGTCCGGCGACGGCAAGACGATCGCCTATCCCGCCCATCTGGACCCGCGGGCGAACTGGCTGAAGCTCGAGGTCAGCACCGGGAGCCAGGACCCGGTCGATGTGTACGACGTCATCGACTTCGGCACCTCGTCGGCCGGCCAGAAGCTCACCGTGACCACCGATCGGCCGATCCGCTTCACCGGTCCGCCGACGACCGATCCCGACTCGGGTTTCATCGTCGCGGACGGCAGCACTTGTACCGGCGTACTGGAGGCCGGGGCCAGCTGCACGGCCGAGCTCTACCACCAGGCCTGCGGCGGGAAGCTCACCGGCGTACTGCGGCTGCACGGTGCGACTCCCGATGGCCAGACGGCCATTCCGTTGATGAGTGACGACACCTGTATCCACTTGACCGGTGGCGAGGTCGACAAGCCGAAGGTGCGGGCGGCGGACTGCGCGCCGATCCCGCCGGCGCCCTACACGCCATACGCGTCGGGCGCCGGCAAGACCAACGCGGACAATCCGCTGGTCAGCGACTCGTCCGAGGTCGGCACGGCCAACTACATGGCGACCGTGGTCGGCGGCGTGGCGACGGACCAGACCCTGAAGTTCCAGTCCGGTTGCGACTTCGGCCTGGTCCAGGTGACCGAACCCGATCCGGACAAGCCCAAGCCCTGTGTCAACGGGCAGGTGCTCCCGGCGAACACCACCTGCACCGCTGTGATCGGCTTCCGGCCCGAGGCCGCCGACGTCTCGTCGGCCACCCTGTATGCGTCCGGCGGGACCAGCACCCTGTACCGCTTCACGTCGCGCGGGTTCCAGGACGTCGTACTGACCCGGACGGATCCGGCCGGTGACGGGTCCTTCTCGGGTCCGGTCCGGATCGGCAGCCGGGACGACGCGGGACAGCCCATCGATGGGACCGAGCCGTCGCTGTCGGCCGACGGTCGCTACCTGGCGTTCGCGTCGTCGGCGATCATCGGCCGGCCGGCCGGGTTCAGCGATCAGGTCTACCGGCGTGATCTGGTCTCCGGTCGCACGATCCTGGTGTCGCAGATGCCCGACGGCGAGGTCTCGACCAAGGGTGCGTTCGCGCCGTCGCTGTCCGCCTCCGGCGACCGGGTCGCGTTCGTCACCGACGGCTATCGCAACCACGGTTTCGCCGCCAAGAGCAAGCCGACCGCTCGCGAGGCCTATGTGACCCGCAAGAAGGCTGCGGCGGTCAAGGCGGACGACAATCCCTTGTACTACCCGAGCGAGGTCTGGGCCCGGGACATCGGTTCGGGCAAGACCGTGCTCGTGTCGGCTGCTTCGGGGAAGCCGACCACCGAAGGCGACGGCTTCAGCTGGGACCCCTCGCTGTCCGATGACGGGTCGACGGTCGGCTACACCTCGACCGCGGACGATCTGGTCACCGAGGCCGGCAACAACGGGGACGCGATCTACGTGCGCAATCTGGACCCGGACTTCTCCGGCGCAGCGGTGGCCGAGCGCTTCAACGAACGCGTCTCGCTGACGGCCGACGGCGCAGTACCTCAGGACGAGGGCGACAGCGACGCGGCGGCGCTCAGCTCCGACGGCGCCTTCACGGCCTTCGACTCCACGTCGAAGCTGGCTGGCACCGACACCGACGACTACCGGGACGTCTACGTACGCCGCCGGCCGGCCCAGCTCGTGATCGAGCCGGTGTCGGTGAACTTCGGTGGGGTGCAGGTGGGCAAGACGTCGAGTGCGCGGGAGTTGATGGTGCGCAACCTCGGACCTGGGCCGGTGGCTGCTGGGCCGTCGAAGGTCGATCCGCCGTTCGCTGCCGGTACGCATGTTTGCAAGGTGACGTTGCATCGGGGCGAGAGCTGCACGGTCGACGCGCGCTTCGTGCCTGTGGTGGCGGGAACGGTCAACGGGGTGCTCACGTTGCCGAGCACGCAGGGGTACTTGGCTGGGCCGTCGGTCTCGGCCGGGCTGACCGGCACGGGTACGACGGTGCCGCCGGTCGCGGGGTTCAGCGTCGTACCAGGGAAGCTTGCCTTTGGTTCGTCGGAGGTCGGTAAGGCCGGGCCGGCGTCGAAGGTGACGTTGCGGAACACGGGTCAGGTCGCGCTCTCTGTCGCGGCGGGACTGACCTCGGCGGGCGACTTCGGAGTGGACGACACCGCCTGTACGACGTTGATGCCCGGGGCAACTTGTGACTTTCCGGTCAGCTTCGTGGCCCGGAAGGCGGGTGCGCGGGTCGGGTCGATCCTGTTCCGGCCGAGGTCGCAGGATCCGCTGGTCAAGAGTCCTGCTGATGTGACGGTGGGGCTGAGCGGCGTCGGGGTGGGCAAGCCCGGAGCGGCGGTGGCCTCGATGACGGTGACACCGAAGCTGCTGGTCTTCGGCCCGCAGATCCTCACGACGGCGAGTGCTCCGCAGGCGGTGGTCGTCACCAACACGGGGAACGTGCCGCTGAACGTCAGCGGGCTGACCGCGGCGCGCGACTTCACTGCTGCTACGGCTGTTGCTTGCCGGACGCTGTTGCCCGGGCAGGCTTGCCAGGTCGCTGTGCGGTTCGTACCGCGGGCGCTTGGTACGCAGGCTGGCGCGGTGATGGTCTCTGCGACTGCTACAGGGGCTGCTGCTCCGTTCCCGGCGTTGGTGCGGATGTCGGGGGCTACTGCGGCGCCGACGCTGGTTGTCGAGCCGCCGGTGGTTCGGCCCGGGCAGATCGTGCTGGCGACTGGTACCAACTTCCCACCGGGGCAGGCGGCGGTACTGGCTTGGAAGAACGGGCTGGGGACGCAGAAGGTGGTTGCTGACCAGGCTGGGCGGTTCCAGGACGCAGTACTGGTGTTCCGGCGGGACGTGCTGGGGCAGCGGTTCCTCACGGCGACGATGGCGGCTCAGCCGGTGCCGGTGCTGAGTGCTCCGGTGCTGGTGATGCCGCTCGGCCCGCAGCCTCCGAACTTCGTCCTCCGCTGGTGAGGACAGCACGGTGCCGGACAGCAAAGGGCCGAACCGAGCTGAGCCCGGTCCGGCCGTGGTGGGTGGAACTACTAGATGAGGCCCTCGCGCAGTGCGTACGCGACGGCGTGCGAACGGTTCTTCAGCTGCAGGCGGCTGGTGACGTCGTGCAGGACGTTCTTCACCGTCCGCTCCGAGTAGGACAGCTCCCGGGCGATCTCCTGGGTGTCCTTGCCGTCGGCCACGAGGCGCAGTACCTGCGTCTCCCGGTCGGACAGCCCGGTGTGGGACAGGCCCCGCGGTGCCAGCACGTGCCGCTGCATGCGCGACACCTGGCCGAGCAACCGGCCCAGCAGATCAGGCGGCAGGCTGCCATCGCCGGCAGCCGCAGCCTGGAGCAGGTGCACGATGCGGTCGGCAGTGGCGTCGGTACGCCGAAGCACACCCGAGACCCCCAGCTCGACCGCGGTCATCAGCGCCTCGTCGTCGATCGTGCTGCCGATCAGCACGGTCCGGCGACAGCCGCGTTGAGTGGCAGAGCGCAGTACCTGTACCGCACCCGCGTCCAGCGAGTCGACCGCGACCAGAGCCACCACTGGCGGGGTGGTGCGCTGGTCGGCCCGACCCGGCTGCGACTGGGCCTGCTGCGACTCGGCCAGTTCGGCGTCGCCGATCAGCAGGATCTCCGGACGCTGCCTGAGCGCGTGCACCAACCCGAACTGCGACAGCGGGTCGAGCGCTTTCACCCAGACGGGTATGCGTTGTTGCGTCATGTACGTCACTCCCCCAGAGCGTTTTTGTGGAACGGAACGGATCGAATCCGCAGTCACGGCGAACCCCCAAAGTCGTCAATCCGATCGTGATCCCCGACCTTCAGCCAGCCTTAAATTTCGGCTGCAGGCGGTACCCCGACTCAAACCCAAGGGTGACGCGGGCGCATTTCACCGACGTCTCATGCCGATCTCTTGTCCACCCGCCCCCATGAAACAGCCCCTCCGGGAGGTCAGGCCAGGGCGGTCAGGACAGCGTGATCAGGCCGGCGGTGGTCAGGCCAGGGCGGTCAGGACAGAGTGGTCAGGGCGCGCAGGGCGAGGCGGTAGGAGTCGAGGCCGAAGCCGGCGATGGTACCGGTGGCGACCGCCGCGACGACGCTCGTGTGGCGGAACTCCTCGCGGGTGGCCGGGTTGGTGATGTGGATCTCGATCAGTGGGGCAGTGCGCTGGGCGCAGGCGTCGCGGAGGGCGTAGGAGTAGTGGGTGAAGGCCGCCGGGTTGAGGACCACCGGGGTCTTGGTGTCCGCGGCCTCGTGGAGCCAGCCGACCAGTTCCGCCTCGTCGTCGGTCTGGCGGACCTCTACCTCCAGGCCGAGTTCGGCGCCGGTCTTCTCGCATTCGGAGACCAGGTCGGCGAATTTGGTCGCGCCGTAGACGTCGGGCTCCCGGGAACCCAGGCGGCCCAGGTTCGGGCCGTTCAGTACCAGTACGCGGCGTCCGTCTGCATCAGTCACGGGACTCAGCGTAGTGCTCAGCACCCACCGACCCGCGAAACAAGTCCCGACTTGGGCACTATCGGCGAAGCGACCCGCCATCGGGCCGTTTCATCGGCGGAGCAGGCGGCCGTAGGCCTGTTTCGCCTCGGCGACGGCCGTCCGGTACAGGGCGTCTGCGGTGATACCGCCGGTGAGCGCGACCCAGTTGCGGCGGGACAGGACCTGTTGGGTCGAGATCAGGTCCGCGGCGGCCAGCTCGTTGGTCAGTCCGCCGCCGAGCGCCTCAGCGAGCGCGGCCTGGTCGGCTGCGACGAATTCATGCACCCGGGTGGCCAGGGCCGGCGTGTGGAGGATCAGCCGGTAGTAGGCGAGCACGGCCGGGTTGTCGTTGAGCCCAGTGACCGGATCCCGGCGCTTGAGCCCGTCAACGAAGTGGTCACGCAATGCCTGCACCGCGTCGATGATTGCCACCGGGTTGGTGGTTGCCGCCGGGTTGGTGGTTGCCGCGGTGACGACGCGGGCCGCCTCGCCGGCGTGATCGGCGATCCGGTGCAGGGCCAGGTCCTGTTTGGTGGCGAAGTACTTGAACAGGGTCGGCTTGGAGACGTCCGCCGCGGCCGCGATGTCCGCCACCGACACCTCGTCGAACCCGTGCTCGAGGAACAACTCGATCGCCGCCTGGGAGAGCGCGTCGTGCGTCTGCTGCTTCTTGCGGTCCCGCAGTCCGGCCATGCCCTGACGATAGCAAAGTGTTAACCTGGTCAAAACATTAACCGAGTTAACCTTTTGAGCATGGGCGGGCGAATGCGGGGACTGGACGGGGAACGCGAGTATGCCGAGCGCTGCCGCCTCGCGCTCCAGGCGATGATCGCCGGGGCGCGGGAGAACGTGGTCGTCGGCGAGCTGACCTGGGGTGATCGGTACACGGCCGAGCGGCTCGGCTACTACCTGCGGAGCCTGGCGCAGGAGCTCGGCGACGAAGGCACGGGACCGCCGTTCTTCGGCCTGATCGGCTACGGCGACGACGACACTGCCGGCGAGCACCGCAACCAGACCTACTACCTCGGCCGCCGGCACATCTCGGACGCGATCGGCCGCCCGCCCCTGGTGATCGACTGGCGAGCCCCCGTCTCGACCTCCTTCTACCGCGCGAGCCCCACCGACCCCCGCGGCATCACCACCCGCCGCCGCTTCGGCTGGTCCACCGAAACCCTCACCGGCTACGAAGACGAGCACCTCACCCGCCGTCCGCACCCTCCGGGCGCGGGCGGGCAAGAGTCGGAGCACGGAGCCGACGCCGGAAGCGACGCGACGGCAGCGGACGGGGCGGACGCCGGCCGGGTGGTGTCGGGGATTCTGCGGGCTGAGATCGAGCGGCCTCGGGTGGGGCCGATGCGGGACATCGTGGCGACCATTCAGCCCGAGCAGGATCTGCTCGTGCGGGCCGAGCTGGATGAATCGCTGTGTGTGCAAGGGGCTCCGGGGACCGGCAAGACGGCGGTCGGGCTGCACCGGGCGGCGTACCTGCTCTATGTGCATCGGGCTCGGTTGCAGCGCAACGGGGTGCTGGTGCTCGGGCCCAACCGGGCGTTCCTGCACTACATCTCGGCGGTTCTTCCGACGCTTGGGGAGGTCGACGTCGAGCAGACGACGATCGAGGAGCTGCTGACCGGCGAGCAGCACCCGATTCGCAGTACGGACGACCCCGGGGCTGTGGAGACCAAGCACGACAAGCGGATGGCCGAGGTCCTTCGCAGAGCGCTCTACAGCCGGATCCAAACGCCCGAGGACGCGGTGGTCGTGCCGGACTCGTCGTACCGGTGGCGGGTGAACCAGTACGAGTTCGAGCAGATGGTCGACGACGCGCGGCAGGAGGCAACGGCGTACCTGCTCGGCCGGGAGCGGGTGATCTCCCGCCTCGTCGCCGCACTCCAGCGCCAGGCCGAGGCTCGCGGTCAGAACTGCAACGGCAACTGGCTGCGCAAGATGGGCCGCGCGGTGACCCCGGCCGTCGACGCTGTCTGGCCCGCCGTCAAAGCCGACGAACTGCTCGCCGGACTACTCAGCGACCCCACCGCCCTCGCCACCGCAGCCGACGGCATCCTCACCGAAGACGAGCAGGCGGCGATCAGCTGGAAGCGCGCCCGCAAACCGAAGAGCGCTCTGTGGACCGCCGCCGACGCTGTGCTGCTGGACGAAGCGAGCGCTCTCCTCGAGCGCGGCCCGACCTACGGGCACGTGATCATCGACGAAGCCCAGGACCTCTCCCCCATGCAGTGCCGCGCGATCGCCCGCCGCAGCGAACACGGCTCGATCACCGTCCTCGGCGACCTCGCCCAAGGGACAACGCCCTGGGCCACCCGCGACTGGCCCGCGCAACTCGCCCACCTCGGCAAGCCCGACAGCCAGGTCGTCGCCCTCACCACCGGCTACCGCGTCCCCGCGGCCGTCGTCGAGGTGGCCAACCGCCTCCTCGGCAACCTCGGCATCGACGTCCCGCCGACGAGATCGTTCCGCTCCGACGGCCGCCTGAGCATCCAACGGACGAGCGACCTCGCCAAGACCTGCACTGAGGCAGTACGGGCTGCTTTGACAGAGGAGGGCTCGATCGGCGTGATCGCCGCCGACGAGGCGATCGACCACCTCAGAACGACGCTGCACGACGACGGCATCGACACGATCGAGGCCGACGGCGACGGCCGGGTAGCGCTGGTCCCGGCCGCGCTGGCCAAGGGCCTGGAGTACGACCACGTGATCGTGATCGAGCCCGCCGCGATCGTCGAGGCCGAGCCGCGTGGCCTGAACCGGCTCTATGTTGTGCTCACCCGGGCAGTGTCCCGGCTGGACGTCCTGCACTCCCGTGCCCTCCCGCCGGAGCTGGATGGAACCAAAGCCTGATTTCCGGACTCTTCCGGGTATGAGTACACCGATCGTGGGGGTGCTGATGGGAGAGGGTACGGGGCAGGCTGTCAGTTCGGATCTGGAGCTGTGGGAACGGCTGCGGTCGGCTGACGAGCTCGCCCTGACCGAGCTCTTCCATCGGCACAGCGACGCCGTCTACAACTTCGCGTTCCGCCGGACGAGTTCCTGGTCGCTCGCGGAGGACATCGTCCAGGCGACCTTCACCGCGGTCTGGCGGCGGGCCGGCGAGGGCCGGCTCGACGAGCTGACCTTCGGCACCGCACGCCCGTTGCTGCTGACCGTCGCCCGGTACGAATGCGCCAACGCGGCCAGATCAAGCCGGCGGCTGACCGCCCTGCGCCAGCGGCTCGGCACCCTCGGCGGCTCGACCGAAACCCCCGACCACTCCGCGCTGGCCGTGGCGAAGGTCGACGACGAGCGGGCGATGAGCGCTCTGCGCCGCGCGCTGGCGAAGGTACCGGCCGATCAGCGCGAGATCGTCGAGCTGGTCGCGTGGTCCGGCTGCTCGATGGCCGAGGCGGCGCAGGTCCTCGGCGTACCCGAAGGCACCGTGAAATCCCGGCTGGCGCGAGCCCGCCGCCGGCTGGCCGGACTGATCGATCTCGACACCACGGAGGGAACGCAATGACCAAGCCACCCGCCGAGCGAACCCTGCCGAACAAGCAGGACATCCTCGACCGAGTCCTCGCCGGTCCGACGAACGCACCGGAGCCCGGCCGACTCCGCCGGCAAGCAGACCGGCTCCGGGTCGGGCCGACCACGAAGCCGACGCGCTCCGGACGCGAGCGGCCGGCGCCGAAACCGACGCGCTCCGGAGGCGACTGGCCGGCGCCGAAGCGGCGGTGGCCCGGCTGGGCCGTTCCCGTCCTGGCGGGCGCAGCGGTGGCCGCGATCGTCGGCGCCATCCTGGTCGTCCCGCAGACCATGAAGTCCGGCGACCCGGCCGTCACCCCGGCCAGCAGACCGGCCGAATCCGAGGTCGACCTCGACCTCGGGCCGCTGTCACAGGCCGAGATCGCGAAGCTGCTCGGGATCTGCCGGCCCTGGCCGCAGCCCTACCGCGTTCTGCACGCCACCAAGATCCGCACCGCCTGGGGAAAACGTCAGGACTGGACGGTGGCCGTCGAGGGTCACGACCCCGGCGGCGACGGGGTCCCGCCGGGCGACGGGCGGTTGATCGCCTGCAGCGGGTATCCGGTCAAGACCACCGCGGAGGACCTGGCCAGCCAGGGCATCTGGTGGGAGAACTTCTTCTCCACGAGTGGGCCTGCCCTGAGCGAGGAGGAGCTCGCGAACCTGCCCAAGGGCGAGAGCTTCATCCAGCCCCGCTACGACGACAGCTTCCGGCCGCAGGAGCTGATCCAGTTGCAGGCCGAGCCGGACAAGAAGTGGGCGAGCCGGATGTGGATCCGGACCCCGTCGACAGTCGATCGGGTCCGTCAGCGCATCCTCGTCGACGGCACCCCGAAATCGCCGTGGTTCAGCAGCAAGTCGGTCGACGGCCTCAGCTTCACCCAGGCCTGGATCGACGCGCCGGTCAGCAGATCCGCGAAGTACACGGTCGAGGTGCAGTTCCTCGACAAGTCGAACCGGCTGGTCGAGATCCCTGGCTCCACCGGCCCGACGACCGTGGTGACGAGCGGTGGATTCGGCTTCAACAAGACCTACAAGTACAGCGACTACTACGTCAGCTGATCTCGGCGTAGGCGGCGATGAGCAGGCTGGGGTCGGGGGCTTCGAGGATGGTGGGCTTGGCGAGGGCGTCGAGGATGACGAAGCGGAGGCGGTCGGCCCGGGTCTTCTTGTCCAGCTTCATCGCGTCCTGCAGGTGCGGCCAGGCGTCGGCGCGGTACTTCACCGGCAGCCCGAGCGACTCCAGTACGGCCCGATGCCGATCAGCCGTCGCGTCGTCGAGCTTGCCCGCCGCCCGGGCGAGCTCGGCGACGAACACCATCCCGATGCTGATCGCGGCACCGTGCCGCCACTTGTACCGCTCGACCCGCTCGATCGCGTGCCCGAGCGTGTGCCCGTAGTTGAGCGCCTCGCGCCCGATCTGCCCGCCGACCGACGTCGTCTTCTCCCGCAGATCCGCGCCGACGGTGTCGGCCTTCACCTGGATCGCGCGGGCGATCAACTCCTCGGTGTGCTTGTACGCCGGTGACGACGCCCCCTCCGGATCCGCCTCCACCAATTCGAGGATGACCGGATCGGCGATGAAGCCGCACTTCACCACCTCGGCCAGGCCGCTCACGTAATCGTTGCGGGGCAGCGTTTCCAGCGCGGCCAGGTCGCACAGCACACCGGCCGGCTCCCAGAACGCGCCGACCAGGTTCTTGCCCTCGGCCGTGTTGATCCCGGTCTTGCCGCCGACGGCCGCGTCGACCATGCCGAGCAGCGTCGTCGGGATGTGCACCACCTTGACGCCACGCAACCAGGTCGCCGCGACGAAGCCGGCCAGGTCGGTCGTCGTCCCGCCACCGATCGACACGATCGCGTCGGACCGGGTGAAGCCCGCCTGCCCGAGCACCGACCAGCAGTACGCGAGCACCTCCGCCGACTTGGCTTCCTCGGCGTCGGGGATCTCGATCGCATGCGCCGTGTATCCGCCGGCGACGAGGTCATCGCGGATCGCGTCACCGCTGGTCCGCAGCGCACGCGGATGGATGACGGCTACTCGCCGGACGTCATCGCCCAGCAGACCGGGCAGTTCCCCGAGCAGATTGTTGCCGATGACAACGTCGTACGGCGAAGCCGCGGCAACCCGGATCCGGTTCGCACCGCCCGGTTCCGGGCCGACCGCTGGGGTCGGGCTGGTGGGGTCGGTCATCCGAGGTGCTCCAGGATCTCGGCGGCGATCTCCTCGGGCGCCCGGCCGTCGGTGCTCACCGTGTGCTTGGCGACCTCGGCGTACAGCGGCCGGCGGGCGTCCATCAGGTTCTTCAGCTGGGTGCGGACATTGCCCAGCAGCAACGGCCGGGCGACACCCAGCCCGACCCGCTTGGCCGCCTCGCCGACTGACACGTCGAGGAAGACGACGTTGTGCCCGGCCAGATCAGCTCGCGTATCGGCGTCGAGGATCGCACCGCCACCCAACGAAAGCACCACATCGTCAGCAGTCAGCGCCGCCGCGATCGCCGCCCGCTCCATCGCCCGGAACGCGGGCTCACCGGAGTCGACGAAAATGTCCGAGATCGGCTTCCCCGCCGTGTTCTCCACATCCGCATCGGTATCGCGGTGAGCCTTGCCGAGCTTCGCAGCAATCAGCTCGGCAACCGTCGACTTGCCGGAGCCAGGCGGGCCAACCAACACGACAACCGGTCCCCGTGAGCTGCTGCCGCCGGGGGCTGCGTCGGCGGCGGGCGCGGTGTCGCTCACTCGGCGCTCCACTCGCGTGGGGTGATGGTGGTGGGGAGGCCTGCCAGGTAGGTCTGGTGGTTGCGGGAGGTCTCGGTGACCGAGTCGCCGCCGAACTTCTCGACCGAGACGTCGGCCAGGACGAGGGCGACCATCGCCTCGGCGACGATTCCCGCGGCCGGTACGGCGCAGACGTCGGAGCGCTGGTGATGGGCCGCGGCCGCCTCACCGGTGACCGTGTCGATCGTGCGTAGCGCCCGCGGCACGGTCGCGATCGGCTTCATCGCCGCGCGCACCCGCAGGGTCTCCCCCGTGCTCATGCCGCCCTCGGTACCACCCGAGCGACCGCTGGTACGCCGTACCGCGCCACCCTCCGCGACGATCTCATCGTGCGCCTTCGACCCCGGCGTCCGGGCCAGCTCGAAGCCGTCGCCGAGCTCGACGCCCTTGATCGCCTGGATGCCCATCAGCGCGCCGGCCAGCTTGGAGTCCAGCCGCCGGTCCCAGTGCACGTAGCTGCCGAGACCCGGCGGAAGCCCGTCGACGATCACCTCGACGACACCGCCCAGGGTGTCACCGGCCTTCTGCGCCTGGTCGATCTCGGCGACCATCTGCTTGCTCGCGTCCGGGTCCAGGCAACGGACCGGATCCGCGTCGAGGCGCGCGACATCGTCGTACGACGGGATCACGCCGTACGGCGCCTTGACGGTGCCCAGCTCGACGACATGGCTGACGATCGTCACGCCGTACGCCTGCTTGAGGAACCTGGCCGCGACCTCACCGAGCGCCACCCGAGCGGCAGTCTCACGGGCACTAGCCCGCTCGAGCACCGGCCGGGCCTCGTCGAAGCCGTACTTCTGCATGCCGGCCAGATCCGCATGGCCGGGCCGAGGACGGGTCAGCGCCGCGTTGCGGGCCAGATCGGCCAGCACCTCCGGGTCGACCGGGTCGGCCGACATCACCTGCTCCCACTTCGGCCACTCGGTGTTGCCGACCTGGATCGCGACCGGGCTGCCGAGTGACAGTCCGTGCCGGAACCCGCCGAGAAAGGTCACCTCGTCCCGCTCGAACTTCATCCGGGCGCCACGGCCGTAACCGAGACGACGACGGGCCAGGGCGTCGGCCACGTCATCCGTGGTGACCTGGACGCCTGCGGGAAGACCTTCGAGTACGGCGACGAGCGCTTGTCCGTGCGACTCGCCGGCGGTGAGCCAGCGCAACATGCCGCAATCCTCCCACGAAGCCACCCACCGGCCGGGAGCGGTCTCGCGCTACCTAGTCACTTACCAGCGCCCGTCAGTCGAGGCAGAACTCGTTGCCCTCGATATCCAGCATCGTGATGCACGACTCGTTGAAGCCGTCGGCGACCTGTTCCTGGAACACCGTCGCACCGAGCGCGACCAGGCGCTCGGCCTCGGCCCGCAGGGTGGCCAGCCGTTCGTCCCCCACCAGCCCGGTACCGGCCCGTACGTCGAGGTGCACCCGGTTCTTGACCACCTTGCCCTCAGGGACCCGCTGGAAGAACAGCCGCGGGCCCTCCCCGGCCGGGTCGACGCAGGCGAACGCCGAACCCTGGAGCTCGGCCGGCAGCGAGCTGTTGAACGCGTCCCAGTCGGCGAACCCCTCCGGCGGTGGCGGGACGACGTACCCCAGCACCTCGCACCAGAAGCGGGCGACCCGCTCCGGATCCGCGCAGTCGAAGGTGACCTGGAACTTCTTGACCGATGCCATGCGGCCCACCTTAAAGGCGGAAAGTGCCAAGGATGGAGCGAATTAACAGGCGGTGGCGCGCTCCGGGTCGAGGGCGCTGCGGACCGAGAGGGCGACGTCGAGAGCCTTGGCCACCGGGTTGGTGTCGCAGGGGTTGTGGCTCTGCGGCGCAGCGGCGGCGGCACCCACGGCCGCGGCGCCACCCAGTACAACGGTGGCCAGGCCTGCGGCGGCCGTTCGGGCGACGGTGCGGCGCAGTTTGCTGGTCATGGCGTCCTCCTCGTTGGTCCGTGCTTCGGTACCTACCAAGCTATGAGCCGGCGAGGCGGAACGAACTGGCCTTGGGACCCGTCTAGAGGTAGTGCTAGCGCCACCATGCCCACTTTCTTGCGATCACCCGATGACCGGGAGGCACCGATGACCAGGACCGATGAAGAGGCCTATCGCGCCCGGGTCAGGGGTTGCCTGCTCGGTGGCGCGATCGGCGACGCGCTCGGCGGCCCGGTGGAGTTCAGCGACGCGCAGTCGATCGTCGCCGAGCACCCCGACGGCGTCCGGACCTTCGTTGCCAAGGGCCCGCACTGGCCGGCCGGTACGGTGACCGACGACACCCAGATGACGTTGTTCACGGTCGAGGGGCTGATCCGGGCCGGCGTACGGACCGATCGTGGGATCGGGTTCACGCTCGGGGTCGTGCAGCACGCCTACGACAGGTGGCTGGACACCCAGTTGCTGCTCATCCCGAGTGGCGACCGCGACGGTTGGTTGCAGAGCCAGCGGTGGCTGTACGCACGCCGGGCTCCCGGCAACACCTGCCTGTCCGCGCTGACCGAGGCACGCAAGGGTGATGACAGCATCCAGCGCTTCGGCGAGCAGGCCGTCAACGACTCCAAAGGCTGCGGCGGAGTGATGCGGGTGGCACCCGTCGGCCTGCTGCCCAGGTTCGACGCCGAGTGGATCTTCGACGCCGCGGCCGAGCTCGCCGGCTACACCCACGGCCACGTGACAGGAAAGCTCGCCTCGGGCGCGCTCGCCGCGATCGTCCACCAACTCAACCAGGGTGCCGATCTGAACGCAGCCCTCGACTCAGCGCAGGCACTGCTCGCCTCCCGCCCGGGCCATGATGAAACCAGTACTGCGCTCGCCGCCGCCCGTGAACTGGCCGCGCAACCCCTCGAGCCCGGCCCAGCGACCGTGGAGCGGCTCGGCGGCGGCTGGATCGCCGAAGAAGCGCTCTCCATCGCGGTGTACTGCGCCCTTGCCTACCCCGAACCCGAACAGTTCCTCGACGCCCTCGCGCTCGCGGTCACGCACTCCGGCGACAGCGACTCCACCGGCGCCATCTGCGGCAACATCCTCGGCACCCTGCACGGAGAGACCGCTCTCCCACCCGAACTCGTCTACCCCCTCGAAGGCCGCGGCACCATCCTCCAACTAGCCGACGACTTCATCCTCGAGTTCACCCGGGCCACCCACCTCCACGGCGACTACGGCCCGCACACCACCTGGACCACCCGCTACCCCGGCTGGTGACCGGCAAAGGATCGGCCGGGACGTCCGGCCCGTCCCCCGAGGATCAGGCCCGGCGTCCCGGCCGGTGGCAGAACACCTTACGCGGCTGGGAGGTCGCCTTGAAGGGACCGCCGATCAGCCTAGGTAGAGCCGGACCAACGGCTGGCCGGCCAGTACGCCGATGAGGGCGCCGAGGAGCATGAAGGGGCCGAACGGGAGCATGTCTTTGCGGGAGTAGCCCTTCGCGACCATCAGGACGACGCCGTTCACCGCGCCGACGAAGAAGCCGGCGTAGAGGCCGACGATCACCTCACCCCAGCCGAGCCAGCCCAAGGCCATGCCCAGTAGGCCCGACAGCCGGACGTCACCGTAGCCGACGCCTCGGCGCACCACCGTGAAGAGCAGCTCGAACAGGCCATAGGCGACCGCCCCGGCGATCACGGCTCGCAGCAGTGATCCCCAATCCCCTGTCGCCAGGGCGCCGATCGCCAGCGCCAGCCCGACGAGTCCGTACGACGGCCAGGTGATCGCTGATGGGAGGTACTTCGTCCGGGCGTCGATGTATCCGAGAACAGAACCCACCACGGCCAGCATCAGCCAAGCGGCCAGTCCCGCGGACGTGCCGAGCGTCCAGCCGAGCAGCCCGCCGGCGACGGCTGCGGTCGCGCCACACCAGTACGCCGCCTTCGTGGCAACGCCTTCGCCGGCCAGCTCGGCGTACCGGATCTTGGTGTCGCCGTCTTCGAGGATCGGCTCCGGGAGCCGGCGCATCACCAGTGGGCCGAGCGTGAACGCAGCGGCGCCGCAGAGGACGAAACCGGCCCCTGCGGCGAGCAAAGCGTTGTCAGCCGGCACGATCCAGGAGCCTAGACGATCGCTGACCGCCCCTGCTCCCGGACCGCGCCGTGCCTGTGGACAACGCGCTCAGTGGAACAAACGGCTCAGTGGCCGAAGTCCGCCGGGTCGCAGTTCGTGCTGAGCCACTCGACGTACTTGAGGCTCGCCGCGGCCGCCTTCTTCTGGTCCTCGACCGGCAGCGTCCCGGCCTTGGCCTTGTCGTACAGCGGCAGCATCGCCTCCAGCGACGGCTTGAGATCGGCCGGCGCGTCCTCGGCGAGGTCCTCGATGGTCTCCTTGACCTTCTGCAGCTGGTCGTCGCTCAGCTCGGACGCCTGCTTGCCGGTGCCCATGTCCTCCGCCTTCGACGCGAGCTTCTTGCAGAACTCCTTGGCGTCGCCGGACGCGGCCGGCTTGCTCTCCTCCGACTCCGGCGCGGTGGGCGTGTCCTCCGACTGCGGCTCGGTGGTCTGCGGCCGGCTGGTCGCCGGCGGCGGTGCGGCCGCCTTCGAGGTGTCCTTGTCGCCACAGCCGGTCAGCAGCGTCAGTCCGCCGAGAACCAGCACGGCGAGCGTTACCCGGATCTTCATTCTGGTCTTCCCCCAAGAGAATGTTCCTGCTCCGATGCCCCAACACGGGATCCTTCGCAGCAACCTTCGCCCGGGGGCATCTCACCGGAGTCTCACCGGCGCTTCACCAGCCTGCGCCCGACGAGCGCGGCGGCCCCGCCGATCAGCAGTACGCCGCCGAACAGCACCGCGACAGTGCTCCACAACCCGTCGTTCTCGGTCACGTACGTCACCCGCTCGAACGCGTCGTCGCTCGCCGCCTGGGTGAACCCGAAGTCGGCGCTGATCCGCTCCGGCTCGCGATAGGTCACCGAGTACGCCGTCAGGAACGCCGACGAGGCGAGCTGTGGAGCGTCCTCGCCCGCCAGCCGTCCGGCGTACAGGAGCTCGGGCTTCACGTCCGGGTCGGGCAGGGTCGAGGCGTCCACCCGGTACGGCGCCGCGACGTACACGGTCACCGTCTGAGCCGTCGTCGCGCCTTTGCTGAGCCGCATCGGGTAGACGATCCGCGGCGAGGCGAAGGTCAGCCGCAGCGGCGGAGTCGAGCCGGTCATCGGGGTGCCGTCGTCCTTCGGGGCGAGCTTGACCGCGACGATCTCCCACTTCTCGGTCAGGTACGGCGTGAGGTTGGCGGCCAGGCTCTCGGGAGCGGCGTACCCGTTCGTGTGCAGCCAGTCGGTCACCGCGGTACCGCTGGATCCGCTGAGCCGCGCGACCTGGAACGGGCCGAGCCGCATCTGCTGCCGCACGTCCACTCCCCCGCCGGCCCGCGGCGCACCGGCGGTGTCGCCGCGGCTGCCCATGATCCCCAGATCGCGGAACGGCCAGTACGTCTTGCGGGTGACGACCTTCGGCCGGGTGATCGACTGCAGGCGGTAGAACAGGCCGTCGTCGCCGAGCTCCACCTTCGCGGCCGCGGGCACCGGCATGATCCAGGCGGCCTTCTTCGACTGCCCCTGGACGGACATCGACAACACGATCTCCTCCTGGCCGCCGTCGTAGCGGACCAAGGCGTTCTCGCCGAACACCCGGGCGCGCGACTCCGCGTCCGGCAGGTACCCGCCGCAAGCGCACGCCCAAGCAGGCGCGACACCGACTCCCAGCAGAGCCAGCCCGAGTACGCCCGCCACCAACCGCCAGAGCTTCATGGCCCGAAGGCTAGTGGCGGGTGGGGCCGGGTCAGGCGATCGTGTAGGCGTTCTTGAAGAAATTCGTCGGGTCGTACTTCTTCTTGACCGCTTGGAGCCGGGCGTAGTTGGCGCCGTAGTACGTGCTGACCGAGCGGCCGGCCTCGACGTAGTTCACGTAGCCGCCGGCCGATGAAGGCTTCACCGCACGGTGGCCGTTGGTGATGAAGGTCTGGGCGGCCTTGATCTGGGCGGCTGTCGGGTGGGCCGGCAGTCCGGAGTACCACTGGACGACGCCGACCGCGGATCGGTGACCCCACGAGGATCCGCCGGACGGGATCTTCGCCGACTGGCCGCCCAGTGGGTCGAGGATCGCGGCGGCTGGGAGCTTCGCCCGGGCGGCTGTCTTCATCGCGCCCAGCAAGGCGGCGATGGTGTTGGCGGACATCGGCTTCAGGACGTCGGAACCGGCCAGCCAGCCCTGGCGCGCGCTGGTCGTGCCGCCGCCGAGGTACTTGACCGCCTCCATGTGCGTCCGGACCGCGAAGGTCCGGGTGGTCGCCTTGGAGCCGACGTACGACTCCAGCTGAGCGGCCGCCGCGGCGCCGTTGCCGGTGGTCGAGCAGCCGAGCACGTGGATCTGCAGCGTTCCGTTGCTCTTGGCATCGATGTGCACGTTGCCCCAGGCGGTGATCGGCGCCACCTGGGCGAACTTCTGCCAGCCCTTGATGACGGCCGCCGCCTTCGACTCCGGCCAGGTCAGCCGGAAGAAGCCGAGCTTCGCCGCCGGGATCGTGATCAGCTTGAACGACGTCACGATGCCGAGGTTGCCACCGCCACCACCCCGCAACGCCCAGAACAGATCAGGATCGACCGTCGCGCTCACGTTGCGCGCGACGCCGTCGGCGGTGATCACGCCCATCGACTGGATCCGGTCGCAGGTCAGGCCGAAGGCCCGCGTGTGCACGCCCATCCCGCCACCGAGGGTGAGCCCGGCGATACCGACGGTCGGGCAGGTCCCGGTCGGCAGGGACTTGCCGTACTTGTCCAGGAACGCATGCACGTCGTAGAGCTTCGCGCCCGCGCCGACGGTGAGCACGTTGCCCGAGTAGCTCATCGAGCGCATCGCGCTGACGTCCACCACCAGGCCGTTGTTGACCGTCGAGGCGCCGACGTACGAATGCCCGCCGCTCTTCGGCACCGAGACCAGCTTGTTCTTGCGGGCGAACTGGATCGCCGTGCGGACGTCGGTCGCGTTGGCCGTGCGGATCACGGCAGCCGGCGCGACGGCGTCCCAGCGCGGGTTGAAGAGCTGGCGGACGGTCGCGTAGCCGGGTTGGCCCGGCCGGTACACGGTGCCCTTGACGCTCTTCTGGAACGCGGTCCAGTCCGGCCCTGCGGCCGTCAGGTTCGCCCCGGCCGGACCGGCACTGGCCGGCTTGACCTCGGAACAGCTGGTCAGCGTTACTGCGGCAAGCGCCCCGCCTGCCTTCAGTACGGTACGGCGGTCAACTGGGCTCACGATCGTTCAGCTCCTCACGCGCGGCGGCTCTCATTGCCGCCAGGGGCGCGGGCGACATACCGGTCATCATCTCCACCTGGAGGGTCGCCTGATGCACAAGCAGGTCAAGGCCGTTCAACAGCTCTGTACCGATCCGGTGCGCCGCGATCGCGAGCTGAGTCGGCCACGGGTGGTAGGCCACGTCGAAGACCACCGGCGCGACCTGCGCGAAGTGGTCGGCCCACGGGTCCACGACACCGCCGGGCAGGGTCGAGATGCACAGGTCGAAGCCACCGATCTGCTCGACCTGGTTGAAGTCCGTCGCCGAGACCTTCAGCCCCAGCTCGGCCGCGAGATCCCTCAGCCGCTCGACCTTCGCGAGATCGCGCACGACCAGCGTCACCTCGCTGACCTTCAACCCCCGCAGGGCAGCCAGCGTCGAAGCAGCAGTCGCTCCCCCACCCAGTACTACGGCCGTGTCGGCGCCGGTGATCCCCCGCTCCGCAAACGCCGACACCAACCCCGGTACGTCGGTGTTGTGGGCCGACCGTGATCCGTCCGGCTCGAAGAGCATCGTGTTCGCCGCGCCGATCAACTCCGCGACCGGGTCGACCCGGTCGACGAGCTCGAGCGCGACGCGTTTCAGCGGCATCGTCAGCGACAGTCCGCGCACGTCGTCGCCGAGCGTGCTGAGGAAGGTGCGCAACTCGTCCTCGCCGACCTCGTAGGACTCGTACCGCCAGTCGAGTCCGAGTTCGGCGTACGCCGCCCTGTGCATGGCCGGCGACAGCGAGTGCGCGATCGGTTGACCGAGTACGGCGCAACGGGTCATCGGGTCAGCACCGACCGGTGTGGGCCTTGCACCACGCCGTCAACAGGTCGACGTTCTTCTGGTGCTCTTCCCCGGTGGTCGCGAAGCGGGTCTCGCCGGTGTCCAGGTTGACCAGCGTGAAGTACTTCCAGGTGCCGGTCGCCGGGTTGACGGCTGCTCGCAGCATGTCCTTGTCCGGCGAGTTGATCGGCGTCGGCGGCAGTCCGTCGTGCAGGTACGTGTTGTACGGCGACTCGGTCTCGCGTTGTTCCTTGGAGGTGTAGACGCCACCGGTACGGCCGACGATGTAGTGGATCGTCGAGTCCATCTGCAGCTTCTGCCCGACCCGGAGCCGGTTGTAGATGACCCGCGCGACCTTGGCGTAGTCCTCCTTGCGGTTGGTCTCGGCGCCGATGATGCTGGCGACGATCACCGCCTGGTACGGGTCGACGTTCTTGCGTTGCGCCTTCTGGATGAACTGCAGGTCGGCGACGGCCTTGGTGAAGCCGGCCGTGGACAGCCGGAGGACGGTGTAGGCGTTCGCATCCTTGGGGATGTCGTAGGTGCCGGGGAGCAGGAAGCCCTCGGGGTTGTTCTTCGCCCAGGACGGGAGCTTGAGCTGGGCCGGCTTGCTCATCGCGACCTGCGCGGCGCCCGGCGGGAGCTTGGCCGCCTTGCTCTTCTGCAGCAGGGCGACGATCTCGGCCTTGGTCCGGGCCGGCGGGATGGTGAACCGGGTGACGAGCACCGACTTCGCGGTGTCGAGCAGCAGCTCCAGCGCGGCCTTGGACGACATCTGCTTGTGCAACGTGTACAGGTTCGCCTGGATCTTCTTGGAGCGCGGGTCGTCGCGGGCGACCCGCTCGAAGGCCTTGGCGCTCTTCACCACGCCCTTCTTCTCCAGGGTGTCGGCGATCGACTGGGAGCTCTGACCGGCGGCGATCTCGACGGTGACGGTCTCGCTGCTGCCGGTGCCCTCGTAGTCGGGGGCGGCGAAGACCTTCTCCAGCGCGTCGCGGCCCTTGCCGAAACCGACCGCGAGGCCGGCCACCAGCGCGCCGACGACGAGCAGCGAGAGCAGGCCGGCGAAGCAGCCGAAGCCGCGACGGGCGCGGGTCTTGCGCCGGTTGGCCCGGCGCTCGACCCGGGACTCCGGGCGCATGCCGAGGTTGTCCCGGAAGTCGTCGGTCTGGTCGTCGCGGTCTTCGTTCACCGATGTCCCGTTCACAGGGGCCTCCCGGGTGGGTTGCCGGTCTCGCGCTCGAAGTCGAGCGCGTGTTGCAGAATCACGACCGCCGCGGCCTGGTCGACCACGGCCCGCCGCTTGGAACCCTTCTTACCCCGTTCCCGCAGCATCCGTTCGGCCGTCACGGTGGTGAACCGCTCGTCCACCAGCCGTACCTCCGCCTCAACACTCGCCTGCTGGAGCTTCTCGGCAAGCTGCGCCGAGGTGTCCCGGACCTTCACCGCGGCCGGCCCCTCACCCCCGGACAACGACCGGGGCAATCCCACGACCACCTCGAACGCCTCCAGTTCGACCACCAGCCCGACAATCCGCTCGAGCGCCCCAGCCCCAGCCCGTACCGTCTCCACCGGAGTAGCAAGAATCCCGTGCGGATCCGAACTGGCGACGCCGATCCTCGCATCCCCGACATCCAGCGCAACCCGAACCCCGCGGCGCACTAGTGTGCCCCGCCCAAGGTCCACCAGCACAACCGACCGCCGCGCTGCGGTGCAGCGCGGCGGCTCGAAGATGTACAGAGGCGGAGGTTCATCGTTAACCGGTTACTAGTTGGCCGATGGCGTGTTCTACGGCTGCTAGGGCCTTGTCGGCGCCTGCTGGGTCGGTGCCGCCGCCTTGGGCTACGTCGTCCTTGCCGCCGCCTCGGCCGCCCAGCTGCTCAGCGGCGATCCGGACCAGGTCTCCGGCCTTCAGGCGCCATTCGCGGGCTACGTCGTTCAACGCGATGACTACGCCGGGCTTGCCGTCGTTGACGCTCAGTACTGCGACGACCGCCGGCTTGTCGGCGGGCATCCGGCCTCGGACGTCGAGCGCCAGCTTGCGCAGGTCGCCGCCGTTGACGCCGTCAGGCGCACGGTGACCGACATACGCGACACCGAAGACGTCCTTGGGCGCCTTCGCCAGCTCGGCGCCGGCAGCGAGCACCTGGCCGGCGTGGATCTTCTCCAGCTCCTTCTCGGCGACCCGCAACCGCTCCGCCAGATCGGCCACCTTCGCGGGCAGCTCCTCCGGACGCGTCTTCAGGTTCTCCGACAGCAGCCGCACCAACGCCCGCTCGCGCCCCAGGTAATGCAGCGCGTCCATCCCGACGAACGCCTCGAGCCGCCGCACCCCGGCACCGACCGACGACTCACTCGTCAACGTCAGCGCACCGACCTGCGACGAGTGCTTCACATGCGTGCCACCGCAGAGCTCGCGCGACCAGGGCCCGCCGATCTCCACCACCCGCACGGAGTCGTCGTACGTCTCGCCGAACAGCGCCAGCGCACCCCACTCCCGAGCCTCCGGGAGCGTCATGTACTGCGCCGAGACCTGCAGGTCCTGCCGAACAGCAAGGTTCGCGACCTCTTCGATCTCACTCCGGGTCGCCTGATCCAGCGCCGACCCCCAAGCGAAGTCGAGCCGCAGATACCCAGGCTTGTTGTACGACCCGCTCTGCAACGCGGTCGGCCCCAGCACCTGACGCAACGCAGCGTGGACGACGTGCGTCCCCGAGTGCGCCTGGCAAGCCGAGATCCGCCACTCCTTGTCGACCTGAGCATGCACATCAAGCCCAGCCTGGACAGCACCCTCGACGACCTCGACGCGGTGCACGATCAGGCCCTTGACCGGCCGCTGCACGTCGAGCACCTTCAGCTTGAACCCGTCACCGACGATCAGGCCCTCGTCCGCGATCTGGCCACCGGACTCCGCGTAGAACGGGGTCTTCTCCAGCACCACCTCGACGGTCTCACCCTGCTCGGCGGCACCGGCCACCGCGCCGTCCCGCAGCACGCCGCGGATCTGGGAGTCGGTCGCGAGCTCGTCGTACCCGGTGAACTCGGTGACGCCCTTCTCACGCAGCTCGCGATACGCCGAAGTGTCCGCGTGGCCGGCCTTCTTGGCCCGCGCGTCCGCCTTGGCCCGCTCGCGCTGCTCCTTCATCAGCGACCGGAAGCCGTCGGTGTCCACCTGCAGACCCTGCTCGGCGGCCATCTCGACGGTCAGGTCGATCGGGAACCCGTACGTGTCGTGCAGCTGGAAGGCCTGGTTGCCGGCCAACTGCGCCTCACCGGAAGCCTTCACGTTCTTCACGGCCAGGTCGAAGATCGTCGTACCGGCGGTGAGAGTACGCCGGAACGCCTCCTCCTCCGCGTACGCGATCTGGCTGATCCGCGGGAAGTCCGCCTCCAGCTCCGGGTACGACTTCTTCATCTGCACGAGGCTCGTCGGCAGCAGTTCCACCAGGCTCGGGTCCTCGTAGCCGAGCAGGCGCATCGACCGGATCGAGCGCCGCAGCAGGCGGCGCAGTACATAGCCGCCCTGCTCGTTGCCCGGGGTGACGCCGTCGCCGATCAGCATCAGCGCGCTGCGGACGTGGTCCGCGATCACCCGGAACCGGACGTCGTCGACGTGGTCCGCGCCGTACTTGCGGCCGCTCAGCTCCGACGCCTTCTCGATCACCGGGAAGATCTCGTCGATCTCGTACATGTTGTCGACGCCCTGCAGCAGGTACGCGACCCGCTCCAGCCCCAGGCCGGTGTCGATGTTCTTCTTCGGCAGCTCGCCGAGGATCGGGTAGCCCTCCTTGCCGCCACCCTCACCGCGGATGTTCTGCATGAAGACCAGGTTCCAGAACTCCAGGTAGCGGTCGCCCGCCTCCCAGTCCCGGTCGGCGCCGAACTCCGGGCCGCGGTCGATCAGGATCTCCGAGCACGGGCCGCACGGACCCGGGATGCCCATCGACCAGAAGTTGTCCTTCATGCCGAGCCGGACGATCCGGTCGTCGGGCAGCCCGGCGACCCGCTTCCAGATGTCGATCGCCTCGTCGTCCTCGTAGTACACCGAGGCGTAGAGGACGGACTCGTCGAAGCCGTAGCCGCCCTCGCTCTGCGGCTTGGTGACCAGTTCCCAGGCGTACTGGACGGCCTGTTCCTTGAAGTAGTCGCCGAAGGAGAAGTTGCCGTTCATCTGGAAGAACGTGCCGTGCCGGGTGGTCTTGCCGACCTCCTCGATGTCGAGGGTCCGGACACACTTCTGCACGCTGGTGGCGCGCGGGTACGGCGGCGTCTGCTGGCCGACGAAGTACGGCACGAACTGGGCCATGCCGGCCACGTTGAACAGCAGGTTCGGGTCCGGCGACGGCAGGGGCGCGCTGGGCACCACCGTGTGGCCGCGGTCCTCGAAGTAGCTCAGGAACCGCCGGCGAATCTCACTGGTTTCCATGGTGTTACCGGTAGTCCTCACGTTCGCTTGCCGCTGTGTCTATGCCGAGCGCGTCGCGCAGCTCGGTCTCCCGCTCGGCCATCCCGGCCCGTACCTCGTCGCCGAAGTGCCGGATCGCGCTGGCCATCTTCTCCGCCGACTGCTGCAGGCCCTCCGGCGCGAACTGCTGGGCCCGCTTCTTCAGCCGGGTCACCGCGTACACACCGACCAGGATGCCCACGATCAGCCACAGGATCCGCTTCATCGCACGTCACCCCGCTTCTTCGCCTTGCGCTCGGCCTTCATCTCGTCCTTCACCCGGCGGGACACGTCGCGGCGCTGGTTCTCGCCGAGCGCCTTGCGGACGCCGTAGGTGAAGGCGGCCGCCTTCACCAGCGGACCGCCGGCGGTCGCCGCGAACAAAGACGCGAGCGCGGCCGCGTTGGTTGTCACGGTGGTGGCGTTGTCGGTGATCGTGTCCACCTTGGCCAGCTGGGCGTTCGTGGTCGCGACCGTGTTGGTCACCTCGCCGAGCAACGGAACGCTGGAGTCCGAAACTCCCTTGACCATCACGCGGGTCTCTTCGAACACCTTGCCGAGCTTGAGGATCGGATAGGCCAGCAGGCCCACCAAGATGAGCAGTGCGCAGGCTGCTATCAGCCCCGCGACTTCACCGACGCTCATGGTTACGATCCGCCTTCCGTTCGTCTGCCCCGTCCCGAGACCCCGGGTACCTCAGGGACCTTATCGCGCGGATAGCACAGTCCCGGACACAGGGACACCCTCACTGCCGGGTCAGCAACACATCTGCAATCCGGCAGAAGTTCGCCGCGCGGACCCGTGACGCAGCGCCACGAATGCGCAATACTGGCCGAAGCTCCGGGGGGAGTGTTCAGGACGTGGGGGGAGACCACCTAATGGACGAGACAGCCATTGCTGTCCTTGGCGCGGGCCCGCATGGCCTCGCCGCAGCCGCACACCTTCGCCGGGCAGGTGAAGAAGTCCGCATCTTCGGCGACCCGATGTCGTTCTGGCGGACCATGCCGGCCGGGATGTGGCTCAGATCGAACTGGACCGCGACCTGTATCGCGGAGTACGACGGACCGCTCAATCTCGACTCCTATATCGCCGAGACCGGCGCCAAGGTGACCAAGCCGGTGCCGCTGGACGACTTCATCGCGTACGGCACCTGGGTGCAGTCGAAGGTGGCACCGGACGTCGACCGCCGGTGGGTCACGAAGGTCGCCAAGGACGGTGACGGGTTCGTGCTCACGCTGGGTGACGAGTCCCAGCTGCGGGCCCGGCGGATGGTCGTCGCGGCCGGTATCGCCGACTTCGTGAATCGCCCCGGCGTGATGTCCGGACTGCCGCGCGAGCTCGCCTCGCACACGGCCGACCACGCCGACCTGTCGGTCTTCAAGAACCAGGAGGTCCTGGTCGTCGGCGGCGGGCAGAGCGCGCTCGAGTCGGCCGCGTTGATGAGCGAGTCCGGCGCCGACGTGGAGGTCGTCGCCCGGGCCGAGAAGATCAACTGGCTGCACGGCGGCAAGTACCACCGCATGCTCGGCCCGAAGCTGGTGCCGCTGGTCTACGCGCCGACCGACGTCGGCCCGATGGGTCTGTCCAAGATCGTCGCCAAGCCGGGCCTGTTCACCGCCCTGCCGCGCTCGATCCAGGACCCGCTGGCCTACCGGGCGATCCGGCCGGCCGGTGCTGCCTGGCTGATTCCCCGGCTGGCGGACGTACAGGTCGGCACCGGTATCCAGGTCACGAGCGCCAAGGCGGTCGGCGACCGGGTGCACGTCGAGCTGAGTGACGGCAGTGCCCGCGAGGTCGACCACCTGATGTTCGGTACCGGTTACAAGGTCGACATCACGCGGTACCCGTTCCTCGACCCGGCGCTGGCGCTGCAGGTCCGGACGCTCGACGGCTACCCGCTGATGAAGCCGGGTATGGAGTCGTCCGTCCCCGGCCTGCACTTCCTCGGCGCACCGGGCGCCCGCAGCTTCGGCCCGCTGATGCGGTTCGTGGCCGGCGGCTGGTACGGCGCGGAGTCGCTCACCAGGCTGGTTCGCAACAGCCGGCGCAAGACCGCTACCAGCGGTGCCGGCCGACTGGAACCCACAGGCGACGGCGTATGAACAGACACCCGTTCCGCAAGAACGCTGCCGGACCGGGTTCTGGAGTAGGGGCGGTAGTCGTCGGAGGCGACTACCAGGGCCTCGGCATCGTGCGCAGCCTCGGCCGGTACGGCGTACCGGTGACTGTGCTCGACGACGAGCGGTCCATCTCGCGCGTGTCCCGGTACGTCACCGGGCACGAGCGCGTGCCCGAGCTCCGGGACGCCGGCGAGACGGTCCGGATCCTGATCGACGCCTGCAAGCGACTCGGTCTGCACGGCGCCGTGCTCTACCCGACCAGGGAGGAGACGGTCGCCGCGATCGCGGCCAACCGGGAGGAGCTCAGCGAGTACTACAAGCTGCCGACTCCCGCCTGGCAGGCGGTGCAGCCGGCCTGGGACAAGAGAGAGACCTACCAGCGGGCGGAGCGGCTCGGGATCCCCATTCCCCGGTGCTGGTTCCCGGAGTCCTTCGCCGACCTGGACCAGATCGATCTCAGCTCGCCGGTGATCCTGAAGCCGGCGATCAAGGAGAACTTCTTCTACGAGACCCGCGCCAAGGCGTGGCGGGTCGACACCCGGGCCGAGCTCGAGGCGGTGTACCGCAAGGCGGTCGACATCGTCGGCGAGGCCGAGATCATCGTCCAGGAGCTGATCCCGGGCGGCGGTGACCGGCAGTTCGGCTACTGCGCCTTCTTCAAGGACGGCGAGGCGGTCGCGGAGATGACGGTACGCCGGCTGCGTCAGCACCCGTCCGACTTCGGCCGGGCGAGCACGTTCGTGGAGACGATCGACCTGCCGGAGCTGGCCAAGCACTCGCTGACCTTCCTGCGCGACATCGGGTACTACGGGCTGGTCGAGCTGGAGTACAAGCAGGACGAGCGCGACGGGCAGTACAAACTGCTGGACGTCAACGCCCGCACGTGGGGCTACCACTCGCTGGGCTACACAGCAGGTGCCGACTTCCCCTATCTGGTCTACCGCGACCAGCTGGGGCTGCCGGTGACCGAGTGCCGTGCCCGTGCAGGTGTCAGGTGGCTACGGCTCGCCACTGACCTGCCCAACGCGGCACTGGACATCAAGGCCGGGAAGCTGAAGGTCTGGCCGTACCTGAAGACCTTCCGCGGCGTGCAGACGGAGGCAGTGTTCAGCCTGCGCGACCCACTGCCAGGCCTGTACGAAGTGGCGCTACTGCCGTACCTGTTCTTCAAGCGGGGGTTGTGATGTTCGAGTCGACGCATCCCTTTGCGTTCTTCGACTACTGGCGTGTCCCGTACGACCTGAGCGGTGACTCGCCAGAGACCCGGCTGGGCGTGGTCACCGCCGGTACGTCCGGCAAGCAGCTCACCTGGATCCGGGCCAACGGCGGTAAGTCCCGCAGCGACTACAAGGCCGGCCGCTACCAACTGGCCGGCTTCTCCGTCGTCTGCCACCTCTACACCGGTACTGCGCTGTCGCCGGTCGACGAGACCTGGCACAAGGTGGAGCCGATCCTCGACGGCCACGGCACCGAGGTAGCAGCCGTCTGGGAGGACCAGCAGGGCAACGTGTTCCTGCCACTCGACCCGGGCGAGTCGATGAACTTCCTGTGGTCCGAACGCTACAAGACGGTCGGCAGCGCCAACGTCAAACGCCTTGTGCGCAAGGGAATGGTGAAGGGCTACTACGTGGTCCGCCCGCTCCTCCCCCGGCCGCTGCAGCTCAAGATGCGCCGGACCCTGGCCAAGCGCCAGAATGCTCCGTCGTTCCCGTCCTGGCCGCTCGAGCCCAGCCTGCACTCGTTCTACGACTGGCTGTTCGACCTGACCACGCGGCTGGCCGGTACGCCGGTGCCGTGGATCGATCTGTGGCCGGATGGCCACTCCTGGGCGATGGTGCTCACGCACGACGTCGAGACGGGCTTCGGGCGCGACGAGATGGAGCTGTTGCGGGCGCCGGAGCGCGACCGTGGCTATGTCTCCTCCTGGAACTTCGTGGCCGAGCGGTACGAGGTGTCCGACGAGGTGGTGGCCAGGGTCAAGGCGGACGACTGCGAGGTCGGCGTACACGGTCTGCGGCACGATGGCCGGGATGTGGCGTCCAAGCGCATGCTGGGGCAGCGGTTGCCGGCCATGCGCAAGCACGCGGACCACTGGGGTGCGGTTGGCTTCCGCTCCCCCGCGACCCAGCGGTCGTGGGAGCTGATGCCGACGATGGGCTTCGACTACGACTCGTCGTACACGGACTCGGATCCCTACGAGCCGCAGCCGGGCGGTTGCTGCACGTACCTGCCGTTCTTCAACGAGGGCCAGGTCGAGCTGCCGATCACGCTGCCGCAGGACCACACGCTGTTCGAGATCCTGCAGCACGACGACGGCGAGCTGTGGGTCGGCAAGGCCCGCGACATCCGGGAGCGACGCGGCATGGTGCTGGTGCTCGCGCACCCGGACTACGCCGAGGACCCGCGGCTGGCCAAGGGCTGGCAGCAGCTCCTGGACGAGTTCCAGAGCGATGAGACGGCATGGAAGGCACTACCGCGAGATGTGGCGTCCTGGTGGCGTGACCGCGCGTCCAGTGAGCTCCGCCAGAGCCCGGACGGGTGGACGTTGACAGGGCCTGCTGAGGGCCGTGCCAGGGTTCAGCACGCCCCGCTCGCAAACCAGGAGGCCTAGCAAGATGCCGAAGCCGTTGCACGTCGCAGTGATCGTCGAGAACGTCGCACTGGGCGTCGACACCCGGTTGCGCAAGCAGGTGGACAACCTGATCGAGGCCGGGGTCCAGCTGTCGGTCATCACCATGCGGGACGACGACAACGCCCGCTACCGCGACATACCGAACCTGACGATCTTCGAGTACCCGGCACCCAAGCAGCCATCCGGCCCGGTCGGGTATGTCGGCGAGTACCTGCAATCCTTCGCCTGGGCCAGCTGGTACCTGACCAAGCTCCGGTTGCGCGGGCGGATCGACGTACTGCAGATCTGCCAGCCGCCGGACATCTACTTCCCACTGGCCTGGGTACTGCGCTGGGCCGGCACCCGCATCCTGGTCGACCAGCGTGATCTGATGCCCGAGCTACTCGGCAGCCGGTACGACGAGCCGCCGAAGCTGATGCTCAAGGCCATGCACTGGCTGGAGCGCCGTACCCAGCGGGTCGCCCACCACAGCCTCACGGTGAACTCCTACCTGAAGAACCGCATGGTGGAAGCCGGCGCCAAGCCGGACGCGATCTCCCTTGTCTACAACGGCCCCGTGCTGGCCCGTACCTCGCTGGCCGTCCCCGAGCCGAGTCTGCACGGCGAGCACCGCTACCTGGTCGCCTGGGCCGGCAAGATGGGCCGCCAGGACCGGGTGGACCTGACGATCGACGTCGCCGAGCACGTGATCCGCGAGCTCGGCCGGGAGGACGTCGGCTTCGTCCTGCTAGGCGACGGCGAGTGCGTCGAGGAGCTGCAGCAGTCGGTCAAGGACCGTGGGCTGGAGCGCTGGATCACCTTCCCTGGCTGGATTCCCGAGAAGGACCTGTTCAGCTACCTGGCCACCGCGGACCTCGGCATCGACTGCAGCCTGCAGGTGGAGGTGTCGCCGGTGAAGGTGATGGAGTACATGGCTCAGGGGCTGCCGGTGGTCTGCTTCGACCTGCAGGAGAGCAAGCTGCTCGCGGACGGCGCAGGCGTCTTCACTCCGGCCGGCGACATCCCGGCGCTCGCGGCGAAGGTGGTCGAGCTGCTGGACGACCCAACCACGCGCAAGCAGCTCGGCGACACCGGGCGGCAGCTGATCACGGAGAAGCTGTCCTGGGAGCGCCAGACGCCGATCTACCTGAAGGCGATCGGCTGGGAGCCGTCAGTTGTTGCTACCGCAGCGGCGGATCCAGGAGCAGACGCCTGACGGTGAGGCCCAGGTCCTGTTCAGCCAGGGCCTCTCCTCCATCGTCTTGTACACCAGTGCGGTGTAGTCGTCGGCAGGCTTGGTGTGCCAGGCACCTGCGAACCAGGCGCCGACACAGCCGTCCAGCCGCTTCGCCGGGTCGACCGGGTTGTCCTTGCCGGTCAGCCACCAGGCCCAGCCCTCGAGGCAGCCACGGATGTACGCGCCGTAGTAGTCGAGCGCGAAGGCCGTCGAGTCGCGGTTGAACGGGAAGGTCCCGTTCTGGTTGCCGGCCATCTGCCCCCAGGCCGGGTCCTGCCACGACATCACGCCGATGATCGAGAACGTCTTCGGGCACAGGTTCTGCCCGTAGTCACGCTGGTAGTCGTAGCCGGCGAGCTTGATCTCGTTGCAGTACTCGCCTGAGGCCGCTGTCGGCTTGGGGAACAGGTCACCACAGCCTCGCTTCTCGACGCAGGCACCAGAGGGGTACAGGTCCTTCTGGTACCAGGTCGACTCGGTCACGGCGACTGCGCGCACCAGGTTGTCGGCGAGCCCCCACTTGCAGGCGGCCCATTGAATGTTCTCGTCCGTAGTACCGGTGTGGTGTCCGGTCACCCGGGCCAGTCCGAGGCTGTCCCAGCGGGTGTCGTACGCCTCTGCGGGAGTAGCGCGCGGCCGGACGGCCAGTGAGGTGTGCACCTGCTCCACTGCCGGCATCGTCTGGTTGGGCTTGCTGTTGCCCGGGCGAGGCTCCCACTCCGACCGGTGCACGCGCTCGGTGCACTCGGCCTCGGTGGGCAGCTGGGCGAACGATCCTGCGGGCATGGTCTGCCAGTAGCCGTCAGCTGCCGGCGGATCGTCGCCCGGGCTGTGTAGCCCGGGTAGTGCGAGATACACGCCGGCCAGCGTCACCGCGGCGATGAGTCCCCGTACTACGCGCCGCTGTATTCGGCCCTCCAGACGCATCCGATCAGTGCCCGACATGTTCCGACTTGGCGACCGGTCCGTCGCCTACCGGGTGACCGTCACCCTGCACGCTCCCCTGGCCGCTGTGCCGCTCATGGGACGCCGGCACCGTCTTGCGCTGGAACCGCCGCGAGCGCGGGGTGTTCGTCACGCAGCCGATCAGGTTGCCGCCCACACCGGAGAGGGCGGAGACGGCCTCGGCGGCCACTGCGCGCGAGCCCCGCTGGCCGTCGACGACGAGCAGGGTGAAGTCGGTCCGGCCGGCCAGCACGGCCGACTCGGTCGCGCCGATCGCGGTCGGCGCGTCGACGATCACGAAGGAGTGCTTGGACAGGGCCTGCAGCAACAACTCGAGGTCCTCGACGTTGAACCACGCGCCGACCCGCGGGGTCCCACCAGGCAGCACCCGCAGGTTCACGAACTCGGTCGACTGCACGGACCGCTCGAGCTTGCCCGAATCAGCCAGTACGTCGGTCAGGCCGGGTGTCAGCGGGAGCCCGAAGAGCAGATGCAGATCCGGGTGCCGCAGGTCGCCGCCGATCAGCACGACCTCCTTGCCGGTGGCCGCCATCGCGATCGCCAGCTGCGCGGCCACGGTGGTCTTGCCGGCGCCCGGCGACGGGCTGGTGATCAGCAGCGAAGCACCCTTGCCGCGCGTGGTCAGCGTGGTCAGGTGAGCGGCCAGATAGCCGAAGACCTCGCGTTCCGGGGTCGACGGCCCGATCTGTGGCGCCAGTGGGAAGTGCTGCTTGACGACCGGGATCTGGGCGAGCACCTCCAGCCCGGTCTGCCGCGTGACGTCGGCAGCGCCCCGGAGCCGGCCACGGACGCGGTCCCAGACGAAGGCGAAGCCGATGCCGAGCATCAGGCCGAGCACCAGGCCCAGGCCGATGATCAGCGGCATGTTCGCCGCCTCCGGCTCGGTCGGCACGGTGGCCGGCGAGATGACCTCCGCGAGCTTCGCCGACCGGCCCTTGTTGCGGTAGTCGACGTAGGCGTCGGTGAAGGCGGCTGCGCCGGCCAGTGCCCGCGAGCGGATCTCCGACGAGTACTTGAACTGCAGTACCTGGGCGTCGACCGGCACGGAGACCGAGAGAGACTTGGTGGCCTCGGTGACGCCGATCCCCATCGCCTTGGCCGCCGCGGCCGAGACGAGGCCGGAGTTCGCGACCTCACGCTCGGTGCCCATGTCAGGCGCCACGGTGCCGCCACCACGGGCCGCATCCGGGTAGACGACCACCTGGGCGGCACCGACGTACATCTTCGGCCTGGACATCACCGTGGCGCCGGCTGCGGCGGTGGTGAGCAAAGTGATCAGGATGATCACCCACAGGTAGCTACGGACGATCCCGCGTGACTTCGCGGTGCGATGGGTCGATCGGCTCATCTGTCCACTCCCGTGAGTGTGTCTGCTGATCTCATCATCGCTCCCCGTTGCGGTTTTTCGACAGTATCTTCCACTTCTTGTGCCTCAGCTGTAGCCGAGGCAGCTTCCGGCGGATCTTTCCCGATCGCCGCCAGCGCCAGCAGGGCGAACAGCAGGTCGGCGGTCCCTCGGTAGGTCAGGTGCGGGTCGAAGTTCATCAAGACGATGATCACCACAACAGCGGTGAAGGCTCCTACCGCCGCCACCGCGCTCCAGTCCGTCAGGTCCCGGCAGCGGATCCACAGGTCCTTGATGGCGACCCGGCAGAACCACACGTAGGCCGCGAACAGGGGGATCCCGCCACCCCACAGCAACCAGGTGTAACCGCTCTCGATCCAGACGTAACCGGTGCCCTGGGTCAGCACCACGACCCGGGCCGACGGCCGGACGCCGAACAACACGTTCGAGCCGTGGAACAGGTCCGGCCAGAAGTAGGTCTGCAGGTTGTACCAGCGCACGATCCAGCTGTTCGGCAGGCCCTGCGCGGACTGGAACCCTTCCAGCCGGTGCGTCACCGCGGGCCAGGCCGCGATCACCGCGACCGACAGCCCGACCGGCGCGTACTTGAGCAGGTCGAGTCGGCGCAGCGCGAACGCGATGCAGATGACCGCGACCACCAGGCCGAGCACGCTGGAGAACTCACCGGCGGCGAAGGTGCCGATCACGAAGACCAGGCAGGCCATCACCAGCAGCGCGATATGACGCCGGCTCTTCCACAGCATCGCCACCGCGATCGCCAGGTTGAAGATCAGCACGTCGGCAGTTGCCGCCGGCAACGACAGCGTCGAGCTGCCACGCGGGATCTCCAGCTGCGCCTCGAACCCGAACGGCACCCAGTACCTCATCAGCAGCGCGCGGACCCCGAGCACGTCGAGGGTCTGCAGGATGGCCAGCCCGCCGAGGATCACGGCCGACGACACCGACGCCCAGAGGCAGAACCAGACCTGCCGCTGGGTGTGGACGGTCCCCCGGACGATCGCGTAGACACCCAGGAACTTCCACAGCACCAGTGCGTAGGTGATGTCGTCGCCGGTGATCTCCTTACCCTGCAGGAACATCCAGGCCAGCGGGGTGATCGACGTGGTGATGGCGATCGCGATCAGGGACGCCTCGATGCGGCCTACTCGCAGGCGCAACGGAGTACCGGGGCGGTACTGGACGAAGAACCTCAGGGTCAGCAGGCCGGCGAAGAAGACGGCCAGCGCCTCGTTGGGGCGCAGTACCGGAACGATGCGGCCGCGGTCGATACCGGCGACCAGCGGAGTCATGAAGATGATCAGGTACGCCGCTACGGCGGGCTTGCGCCAGATGACGATGGACAAGCCGATCACCGCGGTCACCGCGAGTGCTGCCATCGCCGAGACGGCCACCAGAGCACCCAGCATCACGGGGAGGCAGACACCCGCCGCCACCAGGCCGACGAGGTCCAGGCGCAGCCGACGGGCCCGGTCAGTCGCCTGACCGGACCCCAACAGCACACTCGGAGCGGCTACCGTCATCCGGTCTCCACCACCGCTGTCTTGCCACGATTGCGGAGTCCTGAGGTCAGCCAGGCGAACTCCGGCGACCGCAACAGGAGCTGGATGAGGGCGTACACGATCACGCCGACCGCAGCTCCGGTGACCAGCGCGAGCGCCTGCCCGGGCCTGCCGCCAAGATGCGAACTGATGAGCTGTGCGCTGAAGTACGCCGGAATGGCCATCACGATCGAGCCGAAGGTGATCCGGACCAGCGAGCTCCACAGCTCCCGCCGCTGCCAGCCCCTGCTCATCCGCAGGAACAGATGTGCACCGCCGATGACCGCTCCAATGGCGTACGCGCCGCCGATTGCCGGTACCAGCAGCCTGGCCGGAGCGAAGGCGGCCAAAGCGCACAGAGTGAGGCAGAAGACCGCCTGGACGCCCATCGAGACCAGTGGCGTCTTGGTGTCACCACGCGCGTAGGAAGCCTGTGTGGTCACGTAGAACGTGGTCTCCCCCACCAACCCGAGCGCCAGCGCAGCGAGCCCCAGGGCGATCATCCGCAGACCCTCCGGCGAGGCCATCTGGCCCGCCGCGATGGTGTGCGCGATCGGGTCGGCCAGTACTACGAAGCCGACCGCCGCAGGGATCGCCATGAACAAGGCCAGCCCCAAACCCTCGATGAACGTGCTGGTGAATTCACCTGTCGAGTCGCTCTGGTGCAACCGCGACAACCTCGGCAGGAGCGCCAGGGCGACCGGGGTGGCAGCAAGCGCGATCGGCAGATAGTAGAAGTTCAATGCCATCTGTATTGCGACAGTACCGCCTGCGACCCGGTTCGAGACCAGTAGCAACGCCAGGAGCTGTACTGCGAGCAGCCCCGCCTGGCTGACCGAGCGCAACGCCTTGCGGATCGTCACGAGCACTTCCGGATCGCGCCAGCCGGCCCGTGGGCGCAGGAGCACCCCTGCCCGGCGCGCACCCCACCACTGGATCGCTGCATGGGCTGCGACGGCACCTGTCGAGCCGAGGCCGAGCAGGAGCACTTCACCGGTCGACTGAG
The DNA here is from genome assembly GCF_039537185.1 of Kribbella ginsengisoli. Classification (NCBI taxonomy): domain Bacteria; kingdom Bacillati; phylum Actinomycetota; class Actinomycetes; order Propionibacteriales; family Kribbellaceae; genus Kribbella; species Kribbella ginsengisoli. Next base: position 279,720 of record NZ_BAABAA010000009.1, read on the forward strand.
CGCCCAACTCCTTACCGGTGCCATAGATCATGCCGACGAGGACCAGTACGAGGATGATGCCGATGTTCTCGACCAGTGGCGCTGCAGCGGCCAGGGCGAAGCGGCGGTGCGCGTACATGACCGCGGTGGCGGAGCCGACTACGGCGTACAGGAAGACCTGCGGGATGGTCAGCAGGATCAGGAGCCGGGTTACGCCGATCTGGCCGCTGTCTCGCGTCACCTCGCTGAGACCGACGCCGCCGAGTGAGGTGACGCGTAGGAGCTCAGGGAGCAGCAGTACGGCGATCGGCGCGAGCAGTCCCAGCAGGACCATGGCAATCCCGAGGAAGCCTCCGGCGACGCGTGCGCTGTCCTTGGGACGGTGGTTGTCGATGTGCTGGACCAGTGCCGGCACCAGGAGCGACACGAACAATGAGCCGGCCAGGAAGCCGTAGTAGATGAGGTTCGGCAGCGAGTTGGTCAGCTGGTAGGTGTTGCCGAGGAACGTCGGGCCCAGAACGGCACCGATGACCACTACCCGGATGACACCGGTGCCACGGCTTAGCGCCGTCCAGGCACCGACAGTGACCGAGTCCCGCGCGGTACCGGACGCACTGGTCAGGTCCTCGCGCAGTTCGTCGCCGGAACCGGCCATCGGCTCCGGCGACGTGATCTGCTCGCTCTGATCGGCTGTTGTCAACGCGCTCCCCCGAGCAAGGCCGGAATGGTCTTGAAGATGATCTGCAGATCCAGCCGGACACTCCGGGTCGAGACGTACTCGAGGTCCCAGCGCAGGCCCTCATCCATCGTGAGCTGGTTGCGGCCGTTCACCTGCCACAGCCCGGTCAGCCCGGGCTTGACCTGGAACCGGTCGAACGCCCATTCCGGGAACAGCTCGGCCTCGAAGGGCAGCACCGGTCGCGGCCCGACCAGCGACATCTCGCCGCGCAGTACGTTGAGCAACTGCGGCAGCTCGTCGAGGCTGGTCTTGCGGAGGAACTTGCCCGGCTTGGTGATCCGCGGGTCCTGGTGCAGCTTGTACAGGCCGTCGACCTTCTCGACCTCACCCGCCGCCATCGCGCGGACATACTCCTGGTGGACCTTGGGATCCGCGTCGGTACGCATCGTCCGGAACTTGTACATCACGAACTCGCGCTGGTCCGCACCCAGCCGGACCTGACGGAACAGCCCCTTGCCCGGGCTGGTCAACCGGATCCACAGGTAGATACCGAGCAGGATCGGCGCAGCCAGCACCATCCCGGTGAGAGCAAGGATCAGGTCAAGCGACCTTTTCACCAGTCCCACCGGAATGATGCGGCTCACTCCGCGGACGGGAATAGGCCGGGTTACGGGGGTTGCCCGGCTACCGCGGAGGAGACTCATCCCGCTACCTCCATCGTGACACTGACGCCAAGCCCCGTCTTGTCCTCGGCCGGACTCGCGTCCGAACCGTTGGAGAACCGGAAGCGCGAGGCCGATCCGTCGTCCGGCCGGATCCGCGCGCTGATGTCCTCCAGCTCGCCGACCAGACCGCGGACGCGGGCCGGGTTCCCGAAAGCGACGGTTCCGGCGGGCAGGTCGCGGGTGACGACCGAGCCCGCTCCGACCAGGCAGTTCGCCCCGATCCGGACGAACGGCAGCACGGTGACGTTGACGCCGAGCTGGGCGCCGGCCCCGATCGACGGGCCGGACATCACCTCGGCCGACTCCGCGCTGCCCGGATACAGGTCGTTCGCGATCGTGACCCCGGGCGCGAGGAACGCGCCCGGGCCGATCTCGGTGTACTGCGCGACGTAGCAGTTCGTGTGGATCTTCACCCCGGCGCCGATCCGGCAGCCGTAGTCGATCACCGAGTTGCTCCAGACCGACACGTCGTCGGCGATCTCGCACTGTTCCCGGACCACCACGTGGTGACCGGTCTCGAACCGGTCGCCGATCCGCGATCCGGCGTACAGGATCGTGCCGCTGCGCAGTCTGGCGCCCTCGCCGATGGTCAGCTCGGCGCCGGCCACCCGCGCCGCCGGGTAGCCGATCTCGACTCCCGGATCGGCGTTGATCGGTGGGTGGCTGCTCATCGGTCCAGCTCCGCGAGTACTTCGTTCAGTCCCTCGGCGACCCGGCGCGCGTCGTCCTGGGACAGATGCGGGAACATCGGCAAGGACAGCTGGCGGGCGGCGGCCGCCTCGGCGACCGGCAGCGGCCCGTCGGCGTACTGCTCGTAGGGCCCCATCACGTGGCAGGGAACGGGATAGTGGATGCCGGTCCCGATCCCCCGCTCCTGCAGGAGTTCACGGACGCGGTCGCGCTGGTCGACCTGTACGACGGCCAGGTGGTGCACGCCCTCGCCGTCCTCGAGCTGCTCGACCAGCTTCGCCCGGGCCGGATCGATCAGCTCCCGGTACGTCGCCATCAGCGCGCGCCGCTGCTGGTTCCACCCGTCGAGGTGCCGCAGCTTCGCCGACAGCACCACGGCCTGTACGCCGTCCAGCCGGCTGTTCATCCCCAGCACGCCGTGCGAGTAGTGCCCACCCTCGCTCTGCATCCGGCCGTGGTCACGGACGGACAGCATCAGCTGGGTCAGCCCGGCATCGGAGGTGACGACCGCGCCCGCGTCGCCGAAGGCGCCGAGGTTCTTGCCCGGGTAGAAGCTGAAGCAGCCGACCTTGCCGAACGAGCCGGCCTTGCGGCCGTTCCAGGTCGCGCCCTGGGCCTGCGCGGCATCCTCGATCAGTACGAGCCCGAGCTCGTCGCAGATCTGCGTGATCGCGGTCATGTCGGGCAGCTGCCCGTAGAGGTGGACCACCGCGACCGCCTTGGTGGCGGGCGTGACGGCGGCCTTGATCGTCTCGGGCGTGAGCAGCAGCGTGCCGTCGTCGACGTCCGCGAACCGCGGCACCGCGCCGGCCAGGACGACCGCCTCGGCCGTTGCCACGAAGGTGTTCGCGGGCACGATGACCTCGTCGCCGGGACCGATGCCCAGGGCACGGATCGCCAGGTGCAGGGCATCGGTGCCGTTGGCGACACCGACCGCGAACTCGGTTCCGCAGTACTCGGCCCACTCCTTCTCGAAGGCCGCGACCGCCTTACCGCCGACGTACTGGCCGTTGCGCAGCAGCTCGTCCCAGCCCGCGCGAATCTCCTCCGCGACGTCGTTGGTCGCGCCGGAGATGTCCAGGAAGGGCACAGGTTCGGAAGACCGCACCGGCGTCGGCCGGCCGGTCGGGGTACCGGTGCTCACCGCAGGTCACCGACCGGGGCCGAACCGTTCTGGTGCAGAACGCCGTTCTGGTGGATGACTCCGTTCGCCTTGTCCAGCACGACCTTGGCCGGCCCGTTTCCGGCGAGCTCCTCGATCAGCACCTCGCGGCCCTGGGTCGCCGACAGCTGGGCAGCCTCCAGCACCTCGACCACCGCCAGGCCGTTGGCGCCGCTGGTCAGCGGGGTCAGCCCGGTCAGGATGCAGTCGACGAAGTGCTCGTCCTCGACCATCAGCGGCTCGTTCATCACCAGGTGCGGAGACACCACGTCGCCGTACCGGTAGGACATCGGCGGCTGGGTCAGGTCGTCCCCGAGCTGCGGTCCCTGCGAGACGCCCTTGTCGTGGACCTTGATCCGCTCCTCCGACGCGAGGTCGTTGAAGATGACCATCTTCTGGCTGCCGACCATGGTGACCCGGCGGACCTTGCACGGGTCCAGCCAGCTGACGTGCACGTTGGCCGTCACGTCCGGGTTCTTGTAGTGCAGCCGCAGGTAGCCGACGTCCTCGAGCTTGGCGTTCGCGTGGTGCGACGACCAGCACTGGACGCTGACCGGAGTCGCGCCGAGCACGTAGTTGAGGATCGACACGTCGTGCGGCGCCAGGTCGAACAGCACGTTGCAGTCGTGCTGGTAGAGACCGAGGTTCAGCCGCGCGGTGTCCAGGTAGTACAGATCGCCGAGCTCCTTCTTCTGCACCATCTCGCGCAGCTGCCAGACCGCGGAGTGGTACTCGAAGGTGTGGCCGACCATCAGCACCACGCCTGCTGCCTCGGCGGCCGCGATCATCTCGCGTGCGTCGGCGGCGGTGGTCGCCAGCGGCTTCTCCACCATCACGTGCACGCCGGCCGCGATCGCCTTCAGCGCCAGCGGTTTGTGCGTGCTCGGCGGCGTGGCGATGATCACGGCGTCCAGGTGCGGGATCGCCTCGTCCAGATCCTTGTACGCCTCGAGCGCCGGGTAGTTGCGGGACAACTGGAGCGCGCGATCCGGGTTCGGGTCGATCACCGCGATGGTGCCGACCGACTCGAGCGAGTGCAGCACCCTGATGTGCTTGGAGCCCCAGTAACCACAGCCGACCACGCCTACGCGCAGGCCAGTAACGTTCGTCATTGCCATTGCCGGAAAACCCCCATAGTGAGACCACCCCTGACCCTGCAACCAGCGGTGCCTCTCAGCCCCCGCTGACCCCCTGACCGACCCCCCGGCCAGCAAATGTCGATTGAACCGACAACGAAACAATAGGCCGACTTTCAGACCACGTACAGGCCTTCATCGGCTCGCGTGTCGCGAACTCGTTGGGTAATCGAACGACTCCAGAGAATCACAGTCCAACGGGCAGCCGCAAGGGCTGGAAGGCTCGACTTCTGGGCAGTTTCTCACTGTTCACCGGGACTTCGGCCGGAACTCCTTTACCTGCCAGGGGTCGCGAACGGAGCCACCCTGAAGGGATCCGGGCCGGCCTCGACGGCGAAATATTCGACACCGAAGCGTCTCGTTGCCGATCGGGCCTGGGCAATTGTTACGGGCCCGGTAATTCTCTTGGTTTATCCTCCGGAAATACCGGAGTTATTCACAATGAAATCAGCAGATCACTCAGCGCTTCCGGAGGATCTCCCGGATCTTCGTCAGCGCCTCGGCGTAGGCCGCTTCGCCGCCGCGCCGGGTGGGCTGGTAGTAGTCCACCTTGTCGACGACGTCCGGCGCGTACTGCTGGCCGACCACGCCACGCGGATCGTTGTGGGAGTACTGGTACGACGAGCCGTGGCCGATCTTCTTGGCGCCGGCGTAGTGCGCGTCGCGCAGATGCGGCGGCACCGGGCCGACCTTGCCCGCTTTGACGTCGGCGATCGCGGCATCGATGGCCAGGATGACCGCATTGGATTTCGGCGCGAGCGCGAGGGCTACGACGGCCTGGGCCAGATTGATCCTTGCCTCCGGCATCCCGATCAGCTGCACCGCTTCGGCGGCCGCGACGGCGACGCCGAGCGCGGTCGGGTCGCCCATCCCGATGTCCTCGCTGGCCGAGATCACCAGCCTCCGGGCGATGAACCTGGGGTCCTCGCCGGCCTCGATCATCCGCGCCAGGTAGTGCATCGCGGCGTCGACGTCGGAGCCGCGGATCGACTTGATCAGCGCGGACGCGACGTCGTAGTGCTGGTCGCCGGCCCGGTCGTACCGGACGGCGGCCCGGTCGACCGCGGTCTCCAGCGTCAACAGGTCGATGAGCACCGCGCCCTCGCCCGGTTCGTTGCCTTCGGCAGCTCTTGCCTTGGCGCCGCCGGCCGCTGCCTCCAGGTACGTGAGCGCGCGGCGTGCATCGCCACCGGCCATCCGGAGCAGGTGATCCAAGGCGTCGTCGGCCAGCTCGAACTCACCGTTCAGCCCGCGCTCGTCGACGAGGGCGCGCTGGAGCAGTACCGCGATGTCTTCGTCGGTCAGCGACTCGAGAGTCAGCAGCAGCGAGCGGGACAGCAACGGCGAGATGACCGAGAAGAACGGGTTCTCGGTGGTCGCCGCGACCAGCGTCACCCAGCGGTTCTCCACGCCCGGGAGCAGCGCGTCCTGCTGGGCCTTCGTGAAGCGGTGGACCTCGTCGATGAACAGCACGGTCTCGACGGTGTCGGCCCGGGTCAGGTCGCGCCGGGCGGCGTCGATCACCTGGCGGACCTCCTTCACCCCCGCGGTGACCGCCGACAGCTCGACGAACTTCCGGTTGGTGGCGTGCGACACCACCGCCGCGATGGTGGTCTTCCCGGTCCCGGGCGGCCCCCACAACAGCAACGACATCGGCTGGTCCCCCTCGACCAGCCGCCGCAACGGCGACCCCGGACTCAGCAGATGCTGCTGGCCGACCAGCTCGTCCAGACCGCGCGGCCGCATCCGGACCGCCAACGGCGCCGAGGTGTGATCGGCGTCGGCCAGACTCCCACCCCCACGACTGGAAGCAGGCACGCCTGGCAACTCGAACAACCCATCACTCACCCCCCGACCCTAACCGCCGCCACCGACAGTCCACGAAACCACCGCGACCACAAGGCGAAGGGCCAGCCCTCCGGTACCGGCGAGCCCGCTGGCGGACTGGCTCCACGGCCCGAACCTGACCCTTGCACCTCTCGGGCAGCGCTGCTCAGATTCTCTTCCGGTACCGGCATCGCCGGCGGATCCGGCGTGGCCTCGGGCTGCAGCTGATCAAGCGATCGAGTAACTCCTCGTCCCCGTGCTCGGTCGCCATCGGCACCGGTACGGTGACGATCGCCCACAACGCACGCAGCCGGCGCGCGAGCTCCAGCTCCGCGGAATCAGCCCCCACCCGCCGTGCCATTTCGTCTTCTCCCATGAGTCCCCAGTTCTCCCCTGCCCGGTGTATCGCTGAAGAGGACGACAACGTTTCACGACCGCCCGGCTTCGAACGGATAACGGCTCACCGCTACCGCCAGCCGACGCCCCCCGACCCTGGGTAACTTGGCCGGCATGGCCCGCCCCCATGAACCCAGCACGACTGATCCTGCCGACCGGCCGGCGACCTATCGCGACGTCTTCGCGGTAGCGGAGTTCCGCTGGTTGTGGGGAGCGCTGCTGGGCTCGGTGATCGGGGATCAACTGGCCCGCGTCGCGCTCGCGGTCCTGGTGTTCGACCGGACCGGATCGGCCGGTCTGTCCGCGCTGACCTATGCGCTCACTCTGCTGCCCGACATCGCCGGAGGCCCGCTCTTGTCGGGGCTCGCCGACCGGTACCCCCGGCGTACCGTGATGGTCGGCTGCGACGTCGCCAGGGCCGGCCTGGTCGGGCTGATGGCGATTCCCGGCACCCCGCTGCTGATCCTCTGCGTACTGCTGGTCGCCGTACAGTTGCTCGCGGCACCTTTCCAGTCGGCCCGGATCGCCTCGATGGCCACCATCATGAGCGGCGACCGGTACCCGGCCGCGATGGGCGTCTCGGCGATCACCCTGCAACTCGCCCAGCTCGCCGGGTTCGTCGCGGGTGGCACGATCGTCGCCGGGCTCGGCGCGAGCAAGGCCCTGATCATCAACGCGATCTCCTTCGCCGTCTCGGCGGTGGTCCTGCGGTTCGGCATCAAGGAGCGACCGGCCGCGGCCGGCACGGAGCCGACCGCCAAGCCGAGCTGGTGGGGCTCGCTGTCCGCGGGAGCCCGGCTCGTCTGGCAGAACCGGAGGCTGCGGTACCTGACCGCGCTGATCTGCCTGCCCGGCTTCTACATCTCGGTCGAGGGCCTGGCGACCCCGTACGCCGCGACGCTCGGCGGCGGCGCGGTCGCCGTCGGCGTGCTCTTCGCCGCGAACCCGGCCGGCTACGTCCTCGGCGTCTGGGGCTTCGGCCGACTGGCCCCATCAAGGCGCCACGCCTTGATGGGGCCGCTCGCGATCGGCGCCTCTGCCCCGCTGATCGCCTGCGTCGTCTCACCCGGGCTGTGGGTGACCGTGGCCCTGTGGATGCTGTCCGGCGCCTGCTCGTCGTACCTCATCACAGCTCAGACCACGTTCGTGAAGGATGTTCCTGACGCGCAGCGCGGTCAGGTGATCGGTCTGGCCCGCACTGCGCTCACGGTTTCTCAGGGGATGGGGATCCTGGCCGCCGGTGTCGCCGCCGACAGCGTCCGGCCGGCCTTGGTCGTGACCGGCGCAGGTGTCCTGGGTGTCCTCTTCGCGGCCGGCGCTGCTCGCGGCTACGGACGGGCCGATCAGCCCGGCTGACCGGGTGACCGGGTGCCCGAACACGACGGCACGTCTGCGGGTTTACGGCCATTCGTGTACGCGCATCTGAGCCCACCTCCTCCCGGACTAACGGTCCGCCTACCGTTGGCCCCTCTGGCGATGACAATGGGTGACTTCGCGTTTACGCTGTTACACGAGAACCAGTGGGGCTGGGGGAACTGTTATGTCGAGTATCAGGTACTGGAGACCAAAGCGCAGGCGTAGGCGCGAGACTGACACCGCTTCTTCATGGGCGCCTGCCCGCTGGGCGCTGTGGTCGGCGCCCAAGCCTGTTCTGTTCTATGTGCTGGCCATCGACGTGCTGGCGTTCGTCCTGCTGGCGGCGTCGTTCCGCGACCTCTCGATCAGCGGCGACGACTGGATCAGGTTCGGGGTGCTCGCCCTCGGCTCGGCGATCCAGACCGAGGCGGGCCGAGAGATCGAACGGCTTCGCTGGTCGGCGGCAGAAGGCGCGACCTACGCGAATCTGAAGTCGATGTGGATCTTCGCGGCCGTGCTGGTGCTGCCACCGCTGCTCGCGATCGGGATCACCGCGCTGAGCTTCCTGCACTCGGGGATCCGGCTGCGACGCAGCGCTCCCCATCGCACGATCTTCTCCGCTGCCAGCGTGGTCGTCGGCTCGGCCGCGGCGTCGGTGAGTCTGGCAGCCGTCAACCCGAGCAACCACCCCGGCTACGAGGGCGGATTCATCGGGCTGATCGCGGTGGTCGTCGCCGCCGTGGCGTTCTGGTTCGTCAACTACGCCCTGGTCGTCGGCGCGATCCTGCTGTCCAGCCCGGAGACCAACGCCCGCAAGGTGCTCGGCCGGTCGTCGGACCATCTCGTGGTCTTCGGCGCTCTCGGGCTCGGGGTCGCCAACGGCGCATTGCTGATGGAGCAGCCGTGGCTGACCGTCGTACTGCTCATCACCGTGCTCGGCCTGCATCGGGCACTGCTCGTCGGACAGTTCCAGTTCGCCGCACGCACCGACTCGCAGACGGGGCTCGCGAACGCCGTCTTCTGGCACGAGCTGGCCGGCAAGGAGCTCGACCGGGCACAGAACGGCGGTACCTCGCTCGGCGTGCTCTACCTGGACCTCGACCACTTCAAGCTCGTCAACGACACCTATGGGCACCTGGCCGGGGACCAGGTCCTCAAGGTCGTGGCGAACGAACTGAAGGACGATGTCCGGACCGACGATCTGGTCGGCCGGCTCGGCGGCGAGGAGTTCGCGATCCTGCTGCCGAACACCAGCGCGGAGGAAACCAGCCAGGCAGCGGAACGGATCCGGCGGCGGATCTCCAGGATCACCGCCACCGTCACCACGGCCCACGGCCATGCCACCGTCGAAGGTCTCACCTGCTCGATCGGCGCGGCCAGCTACCCGGTCGCAGGGAGCACCCTCGACGAACTCCTGCTGGCGGCGGACTCGGCGACGTACGCCGCCAAGAACGCCGGCCGGAACCAGGTCGTCACCGCTCCGGCAATGAGCTGACAGCAAAACAGCCACCACGGAGGAGTCCGTGGTGGCTGGCTGCTGACGGAGGTCAGTCCTTGGTGTCCGGCTTCTTGTCCTCGGTGTCGTCGCCGGCCTCGCGGAGTTCCTCCGGGAGTTCGTCGGCGAGGTCTTCGTCGTCGAGGTCGCGGAGTTCCTCGGGAAGCTCGTCCTGGTCGAAGGTCTCGGCCGGGATCTCTTCGGACTGGCCTTCGGACTCGGGCTTGATCGCGTTGCGGAGGCGGCCGAGGATCCGGTCGGCCTCGGTGCCGAAGGGGTTGTCGTTGACCAGGTAGGTCCACGTCGCGGTCGGGCGCGGGACGCCGGAGGCTTCCTCGTCGAGACCGTCAGCCGTGATCTCGGCTTCCTTGAAGGTCTCGGCGGCCTCGGTCCACGCGTCGGCGATCAGCGTGTCGAAGGAGGCGATCGCGGACTTGTTGAACTCGTCGATCGGCTTCATGTGGACGATACCGCCGGCCAGCGAGCGGAGATGGATGCCCTCGCGCAGGTCGGCCAGGTAGGCCAGGTGGTCGGTCCACTTGCGGTCCAGGTGGTGCAGCGCGATCTTCCGCGCGGCCGCCTTGACGGTGTCCTCGTCGAGCTCCTCGACCAGTTCGTCGTACCGCTCCTTGGCCCGCTCGGCCAGCTCCTCGGCGGCCAGGTCCTCGGTCAGCACCTTCTCGCGGGTGTCGAGCAGGATCGACCGCTGCTGGCCGGTGAGGCGGTGGTACGACCACGTCGTACGGTGCAGCTCGGCGTTCGCGCCGTCGGCGACCCGCTGCGCGTGCTCCAGCATGCCGATCGCCTTGCGGTCGGTGAGTCGGCCATCGGCGTCCGGCGACGGGCGCAGGCCCGACGTCACGGAGTACCGGGTGACGAGCTCGTCGGCGAGGCTGGCGAAGAACAGCGAGCCGCCCGGGTCGCCCTGGCGTCCGGCGCGGCCGCGCAGCTGGTCGTCCAGCCGGCGGGACGCGTGCAGGCCGGTGCCGATGACGTACAGCCCGCCCAGCTCGATCGCGCGGTCCTTGTCGTGCGACTCGTCGCGCCCACCGAGACGGATGTCGGTACCACGGCCGGCCATCTGCGTCGACACGGTCACCGTCCCCGGCACACCCGCCTCGGCGATGATCGCGGCTTCCTCGGCGTCGTTCTTGGCGTTCAGCACGACGTGCGGGATGTCCGCTTCCTCGAGCTGATCGCTGAGCTGCTCGGACTCCTCGACGCTGTGCGTCCCGATCAGGATGGGCCGGCCGGTCTCGTGCACCTCGCCGATGTGCTCGACCAGCGCCTTGTTCTTCTGGGCGACCGTCAGGTACAGCCGGTCCGGCTCGTCGACGCGGATGTTGGGCTTGTTCGGCGGGACGACCGCCACCTCGACCTTGTAGAACTCCTGCAGCTGCTCGCCGACGACGACCGCGGTACCGGTCATGCCGCACACCGTCGGGTAGCTGCTGACCAGCGCCTGCACGGTGATGCTGTCGAGCACCTCACCGGAGTCACTGACCGGGACGGCCTCCTTGGCCTCGACCGCGGCCTGCAGACCGTCGGGCCAGCGCTGCAGCTTGGCGATCCGGCCGCGGTTGTTGTTGATCAGGCTGACCTTGCCGTCGCGGACCAGGTAGTCGACGTCGCGGCGCAGCAGGACCTCGGCGTGCAGCGCGACGTTGATCTGGGTCAGCCGGTCGAGGTTCTCGTCCTCGTACAGGTTGATGTCGCCGAGGGCCGCCTCGACCTTGTCGGTGCCCTTGTCGGTCAGCGCGACCGTCCGGCCGTCGCCGTCGATCTCGTAGTCGAGGCCGGCCCGCAGCGTGCGGACCAGCGCGACCACGTCGTCGTCGAGCTCCTCGGTCCGGGTCGCGCCGGCCAGGATCAGCGGCACCCGGGCCTCGTCGATCAGCACCGAGTCGGCCTCGTCGACCAGTGCCACGTCGGGCTGGACGGTGACCCGGTCGGCGACGTCGTCGACCAGCCGGTCCCGCAGTACGTCGAAGCCCAGCTCGCTCACCGGCGCGTAACAGACATCTGCCTGGTACGCCGCCCGCCGCTCCTCAGGTGTCGAGGCCTGGCCGATGTGGCTGACCGTCACGCCGAGCAGCGCGTAGATCGGCCCCATCCACTCCGAGTCGCGCTGGGCCAGGTAGTCGTTGACCGCCATCACCTGGACGCGCCGGCCACCGATCGCATACCCGGCGGCCGCGAACGCGCCGGCCAGCGTCTTGCCCTCACCGGTCGCCATCTCGACGATCCGGCCCTGCAGCAGCGCGAGCGCACCGACGATCTGCCCGTCGAAGGCCCGCTCGCCGATGGCCCGGAGCCCGGCCTCCCGGGCGAGCGCGAGGAACTCGATCTGGTCGCCCTCGTCCAGACCACCGGTGGTCCGCATCTCGGTGACGACCTCGGTGAGTTCTTCGTCGGTCAGGTCCTTGAGCGACTCCTCCGCCTCGCCGACCGCGGCGGTCAGCTTCTCGTACGGGCCGAGGTCGATCGAGCCGGGGCGCTGCAGCAGCCGGCGAAAGCGCGAGGTGAGTTTCATGGCCATGATCTCCGCAACGTACAGCCTGCCGAGGTCGTTCCGCTCACCGGGTTGGGCGTGTCAGGGCTTCCATTCATAGGGCGTGGTCGTGGTGACCGCATGGAGGCCGAGCTTCTGCAGGATCGGCCGGGAGTCCTCGGACGCGTCGACCCGGAGGAATTCGTACCCGCGCTCCTTCGCGATCTTCGCCCGGTGCACCAGGATCGCGCTGTAGAGCCCCTGCCGGCGCCACTGCGGCAGCGTCCCGCCACCCCACAGGCTCGCGAACCCGGTCTCCGGATGGAACCGGATCCAGGCCGCCGTCAACGCCGGTCCCTCGGGTCCCCGCAGCGCATCCTCGATCAGCGTCACGACCAGCCGGTCGGGGAACATCCGGTACTCCGCGGCCAGCCGCTCCTCGATCCGCTCCAGCCCGTTGTGCCACAGCGTGTCCATCAGCACCGCGATCCGATGGAAGTCCGCCGGGTCCTCGCCCACGTCCCGCATCCGCACCTTCGACGGCAGCGCCGACGGCCGGGCCAGGATCGCGTCCACCTCGCCGAGGATCAGCGTCTCCGGGTCCGCCTTGACGAACCCGGCGCGAAGCAGCCGCTCCCCCAGGTCGGCCGGCTCGTCGTACGCGTAGGTCTTCCACTCGAACTCCAGCCCGCGCTCGCGGAAGAACGCGACCTGCGCGGCGATCACCGCGTCCGGGTCGTCGCCCAGACCGCGCGGCGTCTCGACGAATCCGCCGCCGCCCTCGCCCTCGAAGTACGAGCGGTGCACCAGCCCGTCCAGCTCCTGCTTCCAGCCAGGAATCGTGTCGGCGTCCGGCAGGCGGATCCGGCGGTGGAAAACCTCTAGCAGCTCATCAGGTGTCATCCCGGCCATCCTCGCTGCTGCGGAGTCAACCGTCATCCCCTTTACCGCGTCCAACCAGCAGACCAACCACCACGGTCACGGTCACGGGAGGGAAGTACGTCATGAGCAAGATCAGCGTCATTCGTCGTCACCCCGTCCGCGGCACGCTCGCTGCCCTGGCGATCGCCGCCCTCGCTACCGGCGCCGCGGTCGCGGTACCGGCGCAGGCCGGCCCGCTCGTCGAGCGATCGGCGGCGAGCCGGGCCGGCTGCCCGACCGGCTGGGGTTCATTGCCTGAGGCAAGCACCAGGGGCGGCGCTTCGGCAGTCACGAACGTCCGGACCGGCCGGCACGCCTGCTACGACCGGCTGGTTGTCGATCTGGCAGGCAAGGGCGGGACCGGATACCGGGTCAGGTATGTGAAGGTGGCCACCGCGGACGGCTCCGGTGCACCGATCCGCACCCGCGGCGGCGCCGTCCTCCAGATCGTCGTCACCGCCCCGGCGTACGACGCGGCCGGAAGGCCGACGTACCGGTTCACGAACCAGAAGGAGCTGTCGACCGTCGCCGGGTACAGCACCTTCCGTCAGGTGGCCTGGGGCGGCAGCTTCGAAGGCCAGACGACGCTGGCGCTCGGAGTCCGGGCCCGGCTGCCGTTCCGGACCTTCGTGCTGACCGGCCCGGGCAGCAACAGCCGCATCGTGATCGACGTCGCGCACCACTGGTGAGTTGCGAACGAACATCAGTCGTGTTCGAATGAACGTGTGAACAGTGAGGAACGGCTGAGGTTCGTCGTCGAGGAGCTCGCGCGAGCGGGCCGGGTCGGCGTTGCCGAGCTGGCTCAGGACACCGGGACGTCGGAGATGACGATCCGGCGCGACCTCGACCTGCTGCAGAGCCAGGGGCTGGTACGCCGGGTCCGCGGCGGCGCGGTCGGGGTCGCCCTGCGCGGCGAGATCATCCCGTTCACGTTGCGGGACAAGCAGGGCAAGGAGGTCAAGCGACGGCTCGCCGCGGCCGTCGCCGAACTGATCTCCGACGGCGAGGCGGTCGCGCTCGACAACGGGACGACCTGCCTCGCGGTCGCCCGCGAGCTGGCCGGGCGCGCGATCACGGTGATGCCGCTGTCGCTGCACTCGGCGGTCGTCCTGGGCGAGGCGGCGCGGACCAAGCTGATCATGCCCGGCGGCGAGGTGAGCTCCCCCGAGCTCGCGTCGTACGGCGCTGCCGCGGAAGCCGGCGTCCGCGGCATCCACTTCGACACCGCGGTGATCAGCAGCTGCGCGGCACTCCCAGCCCACGGACTCACCACCAACACCCTGGCCGACGCCGCCATGAAACGCGCTCTGATCGAGTCCTCCGCGCGAGTACTGCTGGCCGTCGAATCAGCCAAGCTCGAGCGCACCGCGATGGTGACGGTGGCCGGCCTCGAGTCAGTCGACGTCCTGATCACCGACGACGAAGCCGACAACGAAGCCCTGGAAGCCTTCCGCTCCGCCGACGTCGAGATCAGATTCGCCTGATGAGCCACTCGGCGCCGACCCCAGGCCGCACGATCGGGACGCTCGCATGACCACCACCTCCCCCAACCCCATGTCCACCCGGACAGCGGCCGGCGCGGTGTTCCTGTTGTTCGTCACCAACGGGATGTTGATCGGCGGTGTCGGCGGCAGCCTGCCCGCCCTGCGGGATCGCCTCGATATCGAAGCAGCAGGGCTTTCGCTGCTGTTGTTCTGTTTGGCGTCCTCGGCCGTCGTCTCGATGCAGATCGGTGGCCGGCTGGCCGACCGGATCGGCGCCCGGCCGGTCGCGCTCGTCACGCTGACCCTGCTCGCGCTCGGCGTCGGCACCCTGTCGATCACCTCATCGTTGCCCTGGGCAATCGTCGCGATGGTGCTGGCCGGGCTGGGCAACGGCGCGATGGACGTCGCGATGAACTCGCTCGGGGTTGAGGTCGAGCAGGCCCGGCCGAAGCCGATCATGAGCCGCTTCCACGCCTTCTGGAGCGTCGGCAACCTGACCGCCGCCGGCACCATCGTGCTGATCGCCCGCGCCTTCGACAAGACCGGCGCGGCCAACGTCGGCCCGGCCCTCGGCACGCTCTGCGTCGTCGGCCTGATCTCGATCGCCGTCTGCGTCCGGATCGTGCCGCACGGACGCAGGATCGAGCACACCGAGGACGGCGTCCGTACCGCGATCCCGCGGCTGGCCTGGGCGCTCGGCCTGATGGCGTTCTGCTTCGGCCTGGCCGAGGGAACGGCTGTCGACTGGTCCTCGGTCCACGTCACCGACGTCGCCGAGATCGACCCATCGACAGGCGCCCTCGGTCTCGTCGCCGTCAGCGGCTTCATGGTCGTCATCCGCCTACTCGGCGACCGAGCCGTCGCACGAGTCGGTCGGCGCACCGTAGTACGGGTAGGCGCGGTCACCGCCATCGGCGGCTACCTCTTCACAGTCCTGGCCCACCCACTCCCCCTGCTACTGATCGGCTGGTCGCTGGTCGGCCTAGGCGTAGGCCTGGTCGCTCCCCAGGTCTACGCCGTAGCCGGCCACGTCGGCGGCGGCCGCATGCTCGCAATAGTCGTAACCTTCGGCTACGCCGCCTTCCTGGTAGGCCCAGCCCTCATCGGCCAACTGGTCGAACACTTCGGCATCCAGCACGCAATGATCCTCCCGCTGACTTTGTCCGCCTGCCTGGTCGCGGTCTCGGCCGTCCTCCCACGCGACGAAGAAGACCGGCAGAATCGATAACTTCGGACCCTCCGGGCGCATCTAACAGGTGTCCTGAGGGGGGCACATGAAATGCATCCAGCTCATCCACCGCCGCCACCACCGACCGATCCGCACCGCGCTCGCAGTACTCACCCTCGCCGCAATACCGGCGGGCGCGGTCAGTGTGCCGGCGCATGCCGCGTCGACCGCGAGCACCGCCGCTGCCGCCACCTGCGCCGCTCGATGGGGCTCGTTGCCTGAGGCAAGCACTTACCAGGGGTACGGGCTGCTGACGAACGTCCGGACCGGGCGGCACGCCTGCTACGACCGGATCGTGTTCGACGTCCAGGGCAAGCCGTCCTGGTTCCGCGTGCACTACGTGAAGAACATCTACACCATCGGCGAGGGCAAGCTGATCCCGCTGCGCGGTGGCGCCAAGCTGGAGATCATCCTGTCGGTCACTCCATACGACACGGACGACGGCTACATCACCTACGATCCGCCGAACCACAACGAGCTGACCAACGTGCGCGGCTACCGGACGTTCCGGCAGGTCGTGGACGCGGGCAGCTTCGAGGGCGAGACGGTCATCGGCGTCGGAGTCCGCGCCCGCCTCCCGTTCCGCGTCTTCACGCTGACCGGCGCTGGCAACACCAGCCGCATCGTCGTCGACGTCGCGCACCGCTGGTAGAACCGCAACCTGAAGCCGCTGGACCTGCCGCGCCACCGCGGCAGGTCCAGCTCCGTTTCTAGAGGACGCGGTTGAGGAGGTCGAAGAAGGTGTTGGCCAGCACGAGCTCATACGGGTCTTTCAGCAGGCTGGCCAACTCCGAGATCTCCGACGGGGTCCACGACCACGCGTTGATGCCGCCAGAGATGAACAGCGGCTTCGTGCCGTCCCACTGGGCGACCCGGGCATCCAGCGCGGCCTTGTACTCCGCGGCCTTGCCGGGCGCGCCCCACTGTCCGACGACCGGCAGGCCGCCCTGGCGGACTGCGAGGAGGTCGCCGTCCCAGGTCTGCATGATCCCCTTCAGCGGGGTGTACTTCTTGAAGCCGGCGGCGATCTCCGGGGACAGCAGGACCCATTTGTCGTTCTCGCGGTGGCTGTAGGAGTAGACGACGTCCATCCCGGTCCGGCGCAGCGTCGAGCCGGTCAGCTTCAGGAATTGGGTGAAGTCGCTCGGCACCCACGATCCGGGGTAGGTGTAGCCGGCGCCGGAGGGGCCACAGACCAGCAGGTCGTTGGCCGTCGCGGTCCGCTGGTAGTGGCTGAACAACCCAGGACCGGTCTCCAGCAGCAGCGGGCTGATGGTCCAGTTCGCCGGCGCATCGCCACGCTTCGGGTCGTCCCAGAGGTCGCGCATGTGCCGCTGGCAGTACTGGATGTTGTCGCCTTCGCCGAACGTCAGCGTCAGGTACACCTTGTTCTTCGGCTTGTTGATCCGCCGGACCGGCCGGACCTTGTCCGAGATCGGTGCGCTAAAGCCCGCATGGACGGTCCCGTTCATGTAGAAGTCGGCCGCGATCACCGGCGATCCACCCTGCGAGGCGAGGTCGACGCCGTCCCACTCACCGGAGACGTCGTTGGCGAACCAGCCCATGTACGGCGCCAGCGTCGGGTACTTCGCGAAGTGCTCGACCAGCAGATCGCCGGTCTCGCCACCCGGCGGTAGCCAGCTCACCAGGGCTTTGGTGGCCACCACGTAGTCGCGGAAGTACGCGAACGGCTCGATCCGCGTCGGCGAGGTGTCGGTCGCGCTCACCAGGTACTGGTTCCACATCGTCACGGTGACCACGAGGGACGTCGTACCGGCCGGCGGCTCGAACTGGTAGATGAAGTAGCCACCGCCGTCGCTGAAGCGGTTGGCCTCGCCGCCGATCGACGAGTTGACGCCGTCGAAGAGGAACGGCGCCTCCTGCGGCGTACCGGGCAGGAAGTGCGCGATCTGCGTCCCGTTGGCCTTCACGGTGATCTCGGAGACCGACGCGCCCCAGCCGTCGTCGGTGAACGAGTCGGCGAACCGGACGAAGACGGTGCCCTTGCCGAGCTTGGCCGAGACGTCGAGGTCGTAGCTGCCGCGGTTCGACGAGTCGCGGATCTGCCTTGTCTCGCGGGCGATCTCCTGCCACTGCACGTTCTCGACCGCGACCACCCGGGTCGGCGGCAGGCCGGCGAGCAGCTGGTGGGTGACGCGTGGGAACAGGTTGTCGAGCTGCCAGCGGTAGGTCTTGACGCGGTCGTCGTCGAACATCCCACGCAGGTCTTTGACGATCCGCAGGCCGTGCGCCTTGGCCTGATCGGCGTCGGCGACGACCGCGCTCTCCAGCCCAGCCAGGGTCGTCGCAACATTGAGCGAGTCCGGTACGGCCGGGTCGTGGACGATCGCGCCGCGGACCCGATGCCGGTACCTGGCCACCAGGTCCAGGGGATTCTGGTACGTCGTCGTCGGCAGGTGCATGTCCGTGAGCCACTTGGCGTCCGGCGTACTCATCGTGCCGGTGTCGAAGCTGAAGTAGAGCTCCGGCCTGGTCCTGTTGACGATGCCCTGCAGCGTCGTCAACAGGGTCTGGTCGCCGCCGCTGAGCTTGCTGACATCGCCGTAGTGCAGGTGTTTCGGTCTCTCGAAGCCCGGCAGCAGCCTGCCGCTCGTGGTGGTACTCAAGGTCGGTACGGCACCTGCGGGCAGGCCGGGGAGCAACCCGAACCCACCAGCTGTCAGTGCGCCGCTACCCGCCAGGAACGTTCGTCTCGACACCATCGTGACCACTCCCCTGTCGCTGACATCGCTGTCAAATGACGGGGAGATTAGTCAGCATCACGGCGCGTGTCGAGACCTCGGACAACGTTGTCGGCAAATTGCTTGGAATCGTTTCCGTTTGCTCGCCTCGGCATGCTCTTACCGTATAGTGATACGGTAAGAGCATGAGCAATCTTGGGTCAGGCCGCGCTCGCCGGGCGGGCGGCGCCAAGCGCACGCTCGTGCTCGACCAGGTGATCGCGGTGCTCGCCGACCGCGGCTACGCGGGCACGCGGTACGCCGACGTGTCCGAGGCGTCCGGGGTGGCGGTCAGTACGTTGCAGGGCTACTTCGGCTCGCGCGAGGACATGCTGATCGAGGCGTTCGGGCGCGCCACGGCCGTCGCGGTGACCGCCATGGACGAGCTGGTGGCGCAGTTCGACGATCCTTGGCAGCAGTTGGTGGCGATGGTCGATCGAGGACTGTCCACCGATATCGCGACGTGGCGGATGTTGATGGAGTTCTGGACGGCCGCTGCTCATGACGCCGAGTTGCAGGAGCACGCCGCGGCGCTGGCGGGGCAGTACCGGGAGCCGTTCGTCGACGCGGTGCGGCGAGGGGTCGAGAGCGGTGCGTTCACGCCGCGCTTCGAGATCGCCACGGTGGTCGAGGTCGTGGTGGCGGCGATCGTCGGGCAGCTCTACCCGGTCGTACTGGGTCATCGAACGCCGCAGGACAAGGACTATCGCGAAGTGGTGCTGGCTCAGCTGGCCTTCGCGCTCACGATCGATCCCACAGAGAGGTGACCTGTATGTTCGTCAACCCGGAGGGCCTGCACAACCCGGTCCCGTTCGGCTACAGCCACACCGCCGCCGTTCCGGCCGGCTCGGAGCTGGTGTTCGTCTCGGGTCAGTACGGGTCGGGCCCGGACGGCATGGTCGTCTCCCCCGACTTCGCCGAGCAGGTGAAGCAGGCGTTCGGCAACCTGGGGATCGCACTGGCCGCCCACGGGCTCGATCTCAGCCATGTCGTCCAGCTCCGGACGTACGTGGTGAATCCTGACTTCGAGAAGCTCGGGGTGATCGGCCAGTTCGCCGGCGCGACTCCGCCGACCCAGACCGTGATCGGAGTGGCCGCGCTCGCCATGCCCGACATCCTCTTCGAGGTGGAGGCGGTCGCCGCACGGTCCTAGAACTACCAGGCCTCGTGCAGGATCCGGGTCGCCTCGGACAAGGAGAGGTTGGCCCGGCGGGCCGCGCGGGCGAACACCGTTGCCGCCGCCTGCGTCTCCTCGTCGTCGATCTCGCTGCGCGCGGCCAGTACGAACGTCCCGTTCCGGCCGCGGGTCTCCACCAGCCGGTCAGCCTCGAGCTCCTTGTACGCCCGGGCCACGGTGTTGACCGCGAGCCCGAGATCTCCGGCGAGCTGGCGCACGGTCGGCAGACGCGTGCCCTGCGCCAGCTCCCCCCGGCGGATCGACTGCTCCACCTGCTGCTTCACCTGCTCGTACGGCGGCCGGGATGCGGCCGGGTCCACCGAGATGATCATCTTTACCTGTCTCCGAGGGGTGCTTGGATCGCTTGCTGCGAGCGACGCAGGCCCCGCTTGCTGTCGGCGGCACCCCAGATCAGGCATTCGACCGCCGTGCCGCCGATGAACATAACCCACGCGAACGGCGCGGCGAAAGCAGGGACGCCGGCCGGCCACTCGAAGGACAGCACCGCGGCCGCGCCGAACAGCCAGCCGGCGCCGATCAGGATGTTGAGCATGTCCCGCAAAGCCTTGGCCCGCAGGGCTTCCTGCCAGCGCAGCTCGTCCTCAGTGGCGGCCGGCTGATTCAGCTGGAGGATCCGGCGCTGCAGGTAGATCCCGACCGCCGCGATCGGGATCGTCGCCAGCCCCGGGATCGCCAGCGCCCAGCCGCGGCTTGCGTGCTCGTCGGCGGTCGTCAGCACCAGCACACCCAGACCCAGCGCGAGCAGCGGGAAGACGAGCATGGCGTACTGCCCGATAATCTCCACCGGAGTGAGGTAGTCCCCCAGGCGACGCTGCCGCAGGGTCGCGGTCCGCGGTCCGGCCGGCCGCGCGGCACGCACCGCACGGTACTGCAGGACGAAGGATCCGATGCCGATACCGGCGACCATCCCCATGAAGGTCCAGCCGAGAACCGGCGAGAAGAGGTCGTCTCCGGCCAGCAGCACGATCCCGCCGACCACCACCCCGGCAACCGCCAGCCCGACCGCGCTGGCGGCCTGCGTCTGGGCCAGCCGGCTCTCCGCCGCCGCCATCAACTTCTCGTCCTTCGGCAGCCCGCCGGTGTAGACCAGCCGTCCCACCTGGCTGCGCGCGATCGACTTGCGCGACAAGAACAGCAGCGCCCCACCGACCACCGCCACGACCACCAGGCCGAGTGACAACCCCATCCTGACCAGCTCCCCTCGAGTCTTTGTCCCAATTGTATTGAGACAAAGACTACTGTCAAGCAGGGGTCAGTCGGCGGGCTGGAAATCGGCGGCGCTGTAGAGCTTCTGCTCGACCAGGACCAGCCAGTTGCCGGAGTTGTCGCGGAGCACCGCCTCGACGCCGTACGGGCGGTCGGACGGTTCCTGGATGTACTCCACGCCCTTGGCGACTAGTTCTGCGAAGGTCTTGCGGCAGTCGTCGGTGTTGATGCCGAAGCCGTGCATCGAGCCCTTGGCCATGATCCGGCGGATCGACTCGGCCGATTCGGGGTCCATCGGCGGGCCGGGCAGCATCAGCACCACGTGCAGCTCGGGGTGGTCGGCCTGGTAGACGGTGCACCAGCGGAACTCGCCGACGGTGATGTCCTCGCCCTGCGCGAAGCCCAGTTTCTCGGTGTAGAAAGCCTTCGCCTCGTCGATGTCGTGCACGTAGACGGTGATCAGGCTGACGTTGGTGATCAAGGTGCCTCCTCGTCGGATCTGTGCCTGCGACGCTACGGCCGCGGAGGCTGCGGTGGCTTCTCCGCGATTGCGGAGTTCAGACCGACCATGAAGACGAAGCAGCCGGGGATCCGGGCCCCCGGCTGCGTGCGCTGGTACTCCGACGGGCTCATCCCGATCAGCTCGGAGAACCGCTGCGAGAACGACCCGAGACTGCTGTAGCCGACCAGCTGGCAGACCTCGGTGACGGTCAGGTTGGTCGCCCGCAGCAGGTCGGCCGCCCGCTCGATCCGGCGCCGGCCGACGTACTGCATCGGCGTCTCGCCGTACGCCGTCGTGAAACAGCGCAGGAAGTGGTACTTCGAGACGCCCGCCGCCGCGGCCAGCGCCTCCAGGTCGAGCGGCTCGGCGTAGTTGCGGTCAGCAACATCTCGGGCCCGTCGCAAGTGCGGGAGCAGCTCGGCCGGCACAGTCACTGTCATCGTCATCGGCGGAGGGTGGAGAGCAAGGTGCTGATCAGGAGGTCGGGCGCGTCGGCCGAGGCCAGGCGACCGGCGTCGACCTCGTCGGCGGCCGCGTGCAGGATCGCGTAGAAGGTGGCGACCAGCCAGTCCACCGGCTGATCGGTGCGGAAGTCGCCGGCTGCACGACCTCGCTCGATCAGCCGGCCAACGTGCTGGAAGGCGGCGTCGTGCTGTCGCCGGAGTGTCTCCGGCCCGATCTCGGCGAGTGCGATGGTCCGCACCCGCCGATGGCGGTCCAGGATCGGCCACGACTTCTGTACCAACCGCGCCAGCGCCTCTGCCGGTGGTTGCTCGTCGAGAGCGAGCTCCGTCAGTACCTGGTCGGTGTGCTCGATCCCCCGCCGCAGCACCTCCTCCAGCAGGACCTCGCGGGACGGGAAGTGCGAGTAGAGGGTGACCCGGCCGATCCCGGAGGCGGTGGCGACGTCGCTCATCGATGGCAGCGTGCCGTGCGCCATCAGCTCGTGGGTTGCGCGCAGGATGGTCTCGATGTTCCGCTCGGCGTCGGCCCTGCGCTTCGGAGTGGAGGTCGGCACGCCTACACCTTACGAGGCCTCAATGGCCGTGTCCGTGACCTGCTACTACGAGCGCTTTGCCGGCTGGGACCAGCAGCAGGGCGATCACCCCGGAGACGGCCGCAGCGATCGCGCAAACGGCGTAGCCGGTGGAGAAGCCGTCCGTGCTCACGACTGCCGGTCCGGCGAAACTGGCGGCCGCCACCGTCGACATCACGGCGACGCCGATGCTGCCGCCGAGCTCGTGGAAGGTCGTGACGACACCTGACGCCACTCCGGCCTCGGCTGTGGGCACGTTGGCCATCGTGGTGGTCATGGCGGTGACGAAGAGCGGTCCGACGCCGAACGCTGCCAGCAGGAAGCCGGGCAGTACTCCGGTCCAGACGCTGTCGCCGACCTGGGTGAGCAACGCTGCCCCGAGAGCGGTGACCAGGAAGCTCCCGGCGGCGACGGCACGACCGCCGACTCTCCCGATCAGGTGTCCGCCGACTTGCGCGCCCCCGGTGATCGCCAGGGCAACCGGCAGGAAGACCAGTCCGGTCTCGAGCGCGCTGTAGCCGCGAACCTCTTGCAGCAAAGGCGAAGTCAGGAAGAACAGCCCCAGCAACAGCCCGGTCGCCACCAACATCAAGAACATCCCGGAAACCACCGGCCTACGCCCCATCGTCCGCAGATCCATCAGCGGAGTCGCGGTCCTCGCCTCCACCAGCAGAAACAGCCCATAACTGAGGGCCGCAGCCGCCAGGACTCCCAAGGTGCTGGCTGCACCCCAGCCGTCCTCTCCCGCGTTGACCAGTCCGTAGATCAGCAGCGCGGTGGCGGCTGTCACCAGCAGGGCCCCCGGCAGATCGATCGGCGCCCGCCCAGCGCCCGCCTGTGCCGGAACCAACTGAGGTAGCAACACCAGCACCGCCACACCGATGGGCACGTTCACGTAGAACACCCACTGCCAGCCTGGCCCCGCCGTCAGTAGACCGCCGAGGAGTACTCCGGCGGCTGCTCCGGCGCCGCCGATGGCTGCCCAGATGCCTAGTGCGCGGCTGCGATCCCGGTCGTGGAACGTCGTCGTGACGATCGCGAGTGCTGCCGGCGAGAGCAGTGCTGCTCCCAGGCCCTGCGCCGCCCGGCCCGCGATCAGGACCGCCGCCGATCCCGCCAACCCAGAAGTGGCCGAGGCCAGCGTGAAGATCACCAGGCCGGCCAGCAGCGTCCGCCGCGCGCCGAGTACGTCGGCCAGCCGCCCGCCGAGAATCATCAACCCGCCGAACACCAGCGTGTACGTCGTCACCACCCACGTCAGCGACTGCCGGCCCAACCCGAGGTCGGACCCGATGCTCGGCAACGCGATCTGCACGACGGTGATGTCGACCACCAGCATGAACTGCACGAACGCGAGCAGCCCGAGCACCAGCCATTTGTTCTCTCGCACACCCTCACCCCTAACCCGAACACTGCTGTATAGTTTATTCCAGAGAGCGTGGCACGGATGACAAGTTTCGGCAAGAGCCGAATCTCTGGACAGCACGGAGGGAGCCGCCGAGGCTCGCGGTATGACGACAGACGAACGCGTAGGGCAGGGCGGCACCGGCCCTGGCGAGCTCGCGCCGGACGGCAGCTCGGTGGATCTGTACGTCCAGGTGCAGCCGCACGGTGAGGACGAGCTGATCAACGCCGCGATCGCCCCTGGCAGCAGCATTCTCGAGCTGGGGTGCGGTACCGGGCGGATCACCCGGCCATTGGTTGCCTTCGGCCACCAAGTGGTCGCGGTCGACGAATCGGCGGCGATGACGTCGCGGATCACCGAGGCCGAGACGGTCGTGTCGACGATCGAGGAGCTCCGGCTCGACCGGCGGTTCGACGTGGTGCTGATGATGTCGTACCTGATCAACGTCGCCGACGACGGCGCCCGGCAGCGACTGCTCGACACCTGTGCGCATCACGTGAAGTCCGATGGTGTGGTGCTTTTGCAGCAGCAGGATCGGGAGGTGTTCGCGCGGAACGTAGTACGGGAGAGCCCGCAGCGGCGGGTCGAGGTCGCGGACGTCAAGCAACTCCCCGACGACATGCAGTCGGCCACGATGATCTACACCGTGGACGGCCGCACTTGGTCTCAACATGTCCTGGTCAAGAATTTGACCGAGGAAACTCTTAGCGCTGCGCTGCACGCCTCCGGGCTCGCTCTGGACGGCTATCTGACGCCTGATCGGGGCTGGATCCGCGCCAAGCTGCGGTAACCGACCACCTGGCCGGCAACCGGGCGGGGACCCGCGGACCCTGTTAGGTATGCCCATGACATCGAGCAGGCAGGACAAACCTCCGCCTGCCATGCCCGCCGACCACGACCTGTGGGAGGCACTGCGCCGCTGCGATCCCGAGGCACTCGGCCCCCTCTTCACCCGGTACGCCGGTGTCGTCCACGCCTACGCGGTCCGCCACACCGGCTCGTACTCGACCGCAGACGACGCAGTACAGGCCACCTTCATCACTGCGTGGAGGCAGTTCACCCATGCCGACCCAGGGCCGCTGGTGCATGACACGGCCCGCGCCTGGTTGCTGACCATCGCCCGCAACGAGCTACGCAACAGCACTCGCGCCAAGCGCCGGCTGGCGCAGTTCGTCAGCCGGCAGCCCGCTCCCCTGCATGCGCCCGACCACGCCGAAAGTGTCGCGGCCCGAGTCGACTCGGAGCAACGGATCCAGGCCGTACGGGCAGCGCTCGGCCGGCTGCCGGCGCACGAGCGCGAAACGGTCGAGCTCGTCTACTGGGCCGAACTACCGCTCGCCGAGGCCGCCGCGGTACTCGGGGTCGCCGAGGGAACCGTCAAGGCACGGCTCTCCCGGGCCCGCCGACGCCTGCCCGCTCTGCTCGACCAATCCGGACCGGAGGAGGCCCGATGAACAACCTCACCACCCCGCCGCCGGTCGAGGAGCTCGACCCGCAGTACGTCGAGGACCTCCGCGCCAACCTGGTCAGGACCGCCCGGGGAGCCCAGCGCCACCGGTCCATCTGGACGCCGGTACTGGCAGCCGCCTGCGGAGTAGCCGTCATCACCGGCGGCGTAGTAGCCAGCACCCGCGCCGGCGGCCACTCCGGCTCCGTCGAACCGGCCGGCCCTCAACCGACAGTGGCTCAGCAGGTCCCCCCCAAGGACTCCGAACGCATCAACCTCGACCGCGGATCCGCCTTCATCGGCAGCGGCGTCGGCATCGTCGACGCGGCGGTGGCCAGGAAGTGCCTTGCGGAGAAGAAGTCTGCGCTCGGCCAGCCGAATCCGGCGACGCCGGCCGACGTCTCACTCGACGGTTCCTATCTGGCCCGCCTGCAGAAGACCCTGCCCGGCGAAGGCGGCCTGCTCGAGCCGCTGAGGACCACCCTGCTGATCCAGGAGTTCACGACGCTGGCCGGCGTCCAGGTCGAGTGCTACGACGACAAGCTCCTCTATGCCTTCGATCCGGCCGCCGTCCCGCTGGAGAAGAGCCTGAAGCTGACCAGGAGCAAGCCGATCAGCGGGCGGTGGAGTTTCTCCGAGATCCCGGACGGCAACTCGACCCGGCTGTTCGTCAGCTATACCTTCGCCGCCCTCCCCACCACCTACTACGTGGAGCTGCGGATCCGGTGGACCGGCGGGGCCTCACCCTGGTACGTCGTACCGGCGTACTTCGGCCGCGGCTACGCCACCGCCTCCCAGCTCGGCGCTGTTCATCGACCTGGGCTGACCGAGGTGGACTACCGCGCCGTCGACAAGGACGGCAAGGTCCTCTTCAGCGGGGTCGAACGGGGCTGACGCTGACCGCCGGCCGGACTCTGGGCGGAGTCCGGCCGGCTTGTCGCCAAGGTGGCGCTTCGGTTGAGGAGGGGTCAGCCGAGGCCGCCGCCGACCTTGCTGAGGGCGTCGAACTGGGTGCGGCTGAGCTTGCTGGTGTCACCGCTGAGCGCCTTGGAGCGGGTGCAGATGATGCCGCCCGGCACCGAGCCGGTCAGCACCCGGATCGCGTTCTTGAACGAGTCGCAACGGCGCTGGTCCTCGGCGCCGGCCGGGTAGCCGATCGCCGCGTTGACCTTGCCCATGTTGAGCTGGTCCGCGAACGGGTTGATGTTGCGGGCAACCGTCCAGTACCACCGGGCGATCGGAGCGCTCCACTGCAGCGACCGGGCCAGCTCGGGGTTGCCGAGCAGGTCGATACCGAAGTACCGGCCGGCCGGGCCGTAGTTGAAGTCACCGGTCAGCTGGATGTAGCCGCGGCCGCCGTACAGGCGGGTGTCG
>NZ_BAABAA010000010.1:0-219207 GCF_039537185.1 Kribbella ginsengisoli
GTCCACGGCAGCCATCAACTCGACCGCCTGGGCAGCACCGCTAGCGGCATCAACTCCAGCCGCCTCCGCCCGTCCCGCCCGTCCCCGCCTCGCCCGCCCGCGCCTCCGCCCGTCCCGCCCGTCCCGTCCCCGCCTACCCCCACCCGGGACCGCCCGCGTCCCCACCCACCACCTCGGGGGACAACCCCTGAGATGGTGGGTTGCCACCTCTGAATCGCGGGTGGCAACCCACCACTTGAGGGGTTAACCCCTGAGATGCCGTGGGGAGGACGTGAGTGGTTCGGGCGTGGCAGGGTGGGCGGTATGGATGCTGACGTCGTACGGGCCGTCAACCGACTCACTTCGCGCTGGGTCCGGTCGTTGCAGCCGGGGAACACGGTCGTGTCGGGGCTCGGGCTGTGGCCGTTGCTTGCGTTGCTGGCGACGGCGGCGGATGAGCCGGGGCGTGGTGAGTTGGCGGAGGCGGCTGGAGTTGATGCCGCTAGCGGTGCTGCCCAGGCGGTCGAGTTGATGGCTGCCGTGGACAGTGCGGCTGATCTGCATGCGGCGCTCGGGGTTTGGGTGCATGAGCAGTTGAAGTTGAGTGAGTCGTTCGACTCCGTAGTACCGGCTGCTTTGAGTGGGACGCTGACGGGGGATCAGGCGGCGGACAAGGCGAAGCTTGATGCTTGGGCGGCGGAGCATACGGACGGGTTGATCCGGGAGATGCCGCTCGACGTGACGCCCGACCTGGCCGTTGTGCTGGCGTCGGCGTTGTCGCTGCGGACGACCTGGGTGCGGGCGTTCAAGGAGCAGGTCAAGCGGCTGCACGACGGGCCGTGGGCGGGTGGGTCGTGGCATTGGCTGGAGCGAAGTGATCGCGATCTGTCGTCGGTTCGCCTGTACGACGGGGTGACGGTGGCGACCGTCGCCGGCGACGCGGATGTGGATGTGTTGCTCGGGATTGGGGCGGCTGAGGCGTCTGCTGGGGACGTACTGGCTGGGTTGCTGGCGGCATCGCTTGATGTCGACGGCGGTGTGGGTGGCGCGGAGTTGCTTGCTGGGGGTGGAGCGGCGCCGGGGGTGAGTGTCGGGACGACGACTGCGCCGGCGCCGGAGATCCGGGTGTCGCTGCCTGCTTTCAATGTGCGGGTTGAGCACGATCTGCTGGCTTTACGGGAGCTCTTCGGGTTGTCCGCGGTGACGTCGCCGCCTCGCGGGGCTGGGCATTTCAGTGCGATCAGCCCGGAGCAGTTGGTGGTCGGGTCGGCTCGGCAGACGGTTTTGGCGCGGTTCTTCGCGACTGGGTTCGAGGCGGCCGCGGTGACGGCGATCGGGTTGATGCGGGCGTCGATGCAGACCTCCCAGTCGCAGCGGCTGGAGGTTTCGCTGGATCGGCCGTTCGGGTTTGTCGCCGTACATCGTGCTTCGCGGCTGCCGGTGGTTGCCGGGTGGATCGATCAGCCGACGGAGCCTGCGTAGAAGAGCTTGTTGAGCAGGGCGGACGCTTCGTCGACGCCTGCTTGATCGCCGGTGAGGAGTAGGTCGAAGAGGAGTCCGCGGGAGGCGGCCAGGCCTAGGCGGGCGTACGCGGGTGCTTGGTCTTCTGGGAGGCCGGCGCGGATACAGAGTTCGATCAGGGGTGGCAGCCAGACGTTGATCAGGTCTGCCTTGAGGGCCTCGGTGTAGGGAAGGTCCTGCATGGCGTGGGCGGACAGCTCGAAGAACAGTGGGCCGTAGATCAGCGCTGCCTCGGTGACTTGGCGCCAGAATCGCTCGGACAGTTCTTCGATCGGTACCTCGTTGTCGAGCGTGGCCAGCAGGTCGCGCTGCTGGGCCTCGACCGTACGGACCACTTCGGCCAGCAGGCCTTCGCGGGAGCCGAAGTGGTAGATCAGCATCCGGTGACTGGTCCCGATGCCGGTCGCGATCGAGCGCAGGCTGGCGTCGCCGATACCGTTCTCGGCGAAGTACTGGACGGCGTCGGTCAGCAGGGTCTCGCGGCTCACGCCTGCTCGCTGACCTTCTTCAGGCTCTCGCCCTCGATGGCGATGTACTCCTTGGTCAGCTTGGCGAGCAGCTTGCCGAACACCCAGCCGAGCGGGCCCTCCTGGATGATCGTCGCGGTCACGACGGTGCCCTCGGGGGTCTCCGCGACCCGGTGGCCGCCGGTGGTCTTGATGCCGGGGGCTTTGGAGACCCATTCGAAGTACTCGCCCTCGACCAGCTCCGTCACCTCCCAGACGGCGACCGGGAGCTTGGGCTGGCGGATCCGGGTCCGGGCGCCGAGATGGATCCGGCCCTCGTCGAGCCGCTCCACCTTCTCGATCGTCGGGGTCCACTCGGGCCACTTGGCGACGTCGCTGAAGATCGCCCAGACGCGGTCGGCCGGGGCCTGGACGGTGACGGAATGATCGAAGCGCATGTACCAAATGGTACATACTTTGCGTCAGATGTCGATCAGATTCGCGATGCTGAAGTGCTGATGCGCCGACCGGCCGGGTAGGGTCTGCCGCATGTCTGACCAGAACTTCACGGAAAACGAGCAGGACCCGGGAGCGAACACGCAGATGTTCCGCGCGTTCGTCAACGAGGCCAAGGCCGAGCCGGCCGCGGAGCCGAAGGTGAACGGCCGGACGCTGGCAATCGTCGGCGGCGCCGTCGTGCTGCTCGCGATCGTCGTCGCGATCTTCGTCCTCTGACCTTCGCTCGCTGACTCCTGTTCGCTTCGCTGACCTGAGCCGCGCCAGATGACCACCGTCGACGTCCACGTCGTACGGGTCTTCACCGACCCTACGGGCGCTTTCGGCAACCCCCTGGGCATCGTCGACGGCCGCCAGGTCCCCTTGGAATCCCGCCAAGCGCTTGCCGCCCAACTCGGCTACAGCGAAACCGTCTTCATCGACGACCCAGCCGCCGGCGTCCTGCAGATCTTCACCCCGCTGGCCCAGATGCCTTTCGCCGGCCACCCCACAGTGGGCGCCGCCTGGTGGCTCCACTCCCAGGGGTACGAAGCTTCTGTACTCCGCGTGCCGGCAGGCGAGATCCCGGTAACCCGTGACGGCGATCTCACCTCGGTCCGGGCCCACTCCACGTGGGGCAGCACCTTCACCTGGCACCAACTGGAGTCCGCTGCGGAAGTACTGGCCGCCTCACCGCGTGACTACTCCGCCGGCCACACCTACCTCTGGTCCTGGCTGAACGAGCCCACCGGCACCATCCGCTCCCGGATGTTCGCCCCCGCGATGGGCATCGAAGAAGACGAAGCCACCGGTTCGGCCGCCACCCAGCTAACCGCCCACCTCGGCCGCAACCTCCACGTCATCCAAGGCGCCGGCTCCCACCTCCACACCACCCTCCTGGAAGACGGCTGGACCACAGCCGGCGGCCGGGTCGTCCCCGAGCCCTCCCGCGTAGTCGACCTGCCACCAACCCACCTGCTTTCCTGAGGTCGTTGACTGGGGGTGGTTGGCGGATGGAGCATGGGGGCTCGGCTAGGGAGGTCTCAGGTGGCGGACATAGTCAGGGCGGCGCTGGTTCAGACGAACTGGACCGGTGATCAGGAGTCGATGACCAAGGCGCATGAGGAGTATGCGCGGCAGGCTGCGGCGGCTGGGGCCAAGGTTATTTGCTTCCAGGAGCTGTTTTACGGGCCCTACTTCTGTCAGCTGCAGGATCCCAAGTTTTATGAGTATGCCGAGAGTGTGCCGGGGCCTACCACCGAGCGGTTCCAGGCGTTGGCCAAGGAGCTTGGCATGGTGATGGTGCTGCCCATGTACGAGCTGGAGCAGGCCGGTGTCCTCTACAACACCGCCGCGGTGATCGATGCTGATGGCAAGTACCTCGGGAAGTACCGGAAGAACCATATTCCTCAGGTGAACGGGTTCTGGGAGAAGTTCTACTTCCGGCCGGGCAATCTGGGTTATCCCGTGTTCGACACCGCCGTCGGGCGGATCGGGGTCTACATCTGTTACGACCGGCACTTTCCGGAGGGGTGGCGGGCGCTCGGCCTCGCGGGGGCGAAGATCGTGTTCAATCCGTCGGCGACGAGTCGCGGGTTGTCGTCGTATCTGTGGAAGCTGGAGCAGCCGGCGAGTGCGGTGGCCAACGAGTACTTCATCGGGGCTATCAACCGGGTGGGGATCGAGTCGGAGTTCGGGGACAACGACTTCTACGGGTCGTCGTACTTCGTGGATCCGGAGGGGAAGTTCGTGGGGGAGGTCGGGCACGATCATGACCCCGAGCTGATCGTGCGGGATCTGGATCTGAGCCTGCTCGACACGGTCAGGGACCGGTGGCAGTTCTACCGGGATCGCCGGCCGGATGCTTATGGGGACCTGACCAAGCCGTAGCCGAAGGGGACAAGCCGATGTCGTTGCTGGTCAAGGGCGGGACGGTCGTCGGGCCGACGGGTGCCCAGAAGGCTGATGTGCTGGTCGACGGGGAGAAGATCGTCGCGCTCTTCGACTCCGGGTACCGGCAAGAGGTGACCGCCGACGAGGTGATCGATGCCACCGGCAAGTATGTGATCCCGGGCGGGATCGACGCGCACACCCACATGGAGCTGCCGTTCGGCGGTACGGCGGCCAGCGACACCTTCGACACGGGGACCCGGGCGGCGGCCTGGGGCGGTACGACGACGATCATCGACTTCGCCGT
The DNA here is from genome assembly GCF_039537185.1 of Kribbella ginsengisoli. NCBI lineage: Bacteria > Bacillati > Actinomycetota > Actinomycetes > Propionibacteriales > Kribbellaceae > Kribbella > Kribbella ginsengisoli. Next base: position 4,639 of record NZ_BAABAA010000010.1, read on the forward strand.
CCAGCGCACCGGTGAGGTCGTGCAGGACGGGCTCGCCGCCTGGCATGCGAAGGCCGATGGCAACTGTCACATCGACTACGCGTTCCACATGATCCTCGGTGGCGTCGACGACGAGTCGCTGAAGGCGATGGACCAGCTCGTCACGGACGAGGGGATCACCAGCTTCAAGCTGTTCATGGCCTACCCGGGCGTCTTCTACTCCGACGACGGGCAGATCCTGCGGGCGATGCAGACGGCGCGCGAGAACGGCGCGATGATCATGATGCACGCGGAGAACGGGATCGCGATCGACGTCCTCGTCCAGCAGGCCCTCGCCCGCGGTGAGACCGACCCGATCTACCACGGGATCACCCGGCCGGCCGCGCTGGAGACCGAGGCGACGAGCCGCGCGATCACTCTGGCGGAGGTCGCGCAGGACTGCCCGCTCTACATCGTGCACCTGTCGGCGAGCGGTGCCCTCGAGGCGGTCGCGGCAGCGCGCAACGACGGCCGCAACGTCTTCGCGGAGACCTGCCCGCAGTACCTGTACCTGACCCTCGAAGACCAATTGGGCGCACCCGGCTTCGAAGGCGCCAAATGGGTCTGCTCGACGCCGTTGCGCAGCAAGCACGAACACCACGCCAGGGACCTGTGGAAGGGCCTCAAGACCAACGATCTGGCAGTCGTCTCGACCGACCACTGCCCGTTCTGCTTCAAGGACCAGAAGGAACTGGGGCTCGGCGACTTCTCCAAGATCCCCAACGGTGTCGGCGGCGTCGAGCACCGCGTCGACCTCATCTACCAAGGCGTCGTGGACGGTCAGCTCAGCCTCGAGCGCTGGGTCGAGACGATCGCGACGACACCGGCCCGGATGTTCGGGCTCTATCCGCAGAAGGGCATCATCGCGCCCGGCTCGGACGCCGACATCGTGATCTACGACCCGCAAGGGACAACGCGCCTGAGTGTCGAGACCCATCACATGAACATGGACTACTCGGCGTACGAAGGGGTAGAGATCGCGGGCCGGGTGGGCACAGTGATCTCGCGCGGCGAGGTGATCGTGGCTGATGGCAACTACCATGGCCGCAAGGGTCGTGGCCGGTACCTGAAGCGCGGCCTTTCGTCGTACCTGCTCTAAGAGGAGAACCGTGGACTTCGGAGTGGTGTTCCAGTGCGATCCGCCCGCGTCCGCGGTGGTGGACCTCGCGGTCAAGGCCGAGGCGGCCGGGTTCGGCTACGTCTGGACGTTCGACTCGCACCTGCTCTGGCAGGAGCCGTTCGTCATCTACAGCCAGATCCTGGCCGCGACCGAACGCGTCGTCGTCGGCCCGATGGTCACCAATCCGGGCACCCGCGACTGGACCGTGATCGCCTCGCAGTTCGCCACCCTGAACGAGATGTTCGGCAACCGCACGGTCTGCGGGATCGGCCGCGGCGACTCGGCGCTGCGCACGCTCGGGGCCAAACCGGGCACGATCGCCGAGATGAAGCAGTGCGTCGAGGTCGTGCGCGAGTTGGCGGCCGGCCGGACGGTCGAGTACCGCGGCCAGCAGCTCAAGTTCAACTGGGTCGAGGACGGCAAGCTCGAGGTCTGGGTCGCGGCGTACGGTCCGAAGGCGCTGCAGGCGACCGGCGAGGTCGGCGACGGCTACATCCTCCAGCTCGCCGACCCCGACATCGCGCAATGGATGATCTCGGCGGTACGCCGCTCCGCCGAGCAGGCCGGCCGTGACCCCGACAAGATCACCTTCTGTGTGGCGGCCCCGGCGTACGTCGGAGACGACCTGCAGCACCAGCGCGACCAGACCCGCTGGTTCGGCGGCATGGTCGGCAACCACGTCGCGGACATCGTCGAGCGCTACGGTGCCGACGGCGGGGTGCCGAAGGCGCTGACCGACTACATCGCCGGCCGCAAGGGCTACGACTACGCCGAGCACGGCCGGGCGGGCAACACCCACACCGATTTCGTGCCCGACGAAGTCGTCGACCGGTTCTGCCTCCTCGGGCCGGTCGAGAACCATCTCGCCCGGCTCGAGGAGCTCAAATCACTCGGCGTCGACCAGTTCGCGGTCTACCTCCAACATGACGCGAAGGAAGAAACACTGGCTGCCTACGGCAAGCAGATCATCCCGAGCCTCTAGCGCCTGGTGATGTTGATGGTCACCGATGCCGAGGTGACGGTGTTTCCGGCGACATCGGTTGCCACTGCTGTCAGGACGTGAGGGCCGGTCCGCGCGTTGCTCGAGGTCGCCCAGCTCCAGCTGTACGGCGCCGACGTGTCCGTTCTGAGGGTCGAAGAACCGTCCCGGAAGACGACCCGCGCGATCCCTGACCCACCAGCGTCGGCGGCGGTCGCCGCCAGGGGGATCGACGTCCCCCGCCGGTACGACGAGTCGGCGAGCGGACTCGTCAGTGCGACCGTCGGCGCCACCGCGTCGATCTGGATCAGCGCAGACTTCACCGGCTCCGCATGCCCGTCCACATCCGTCGAGTAGTACTGGACCGTGGTCGAAGCACCGGATACCGCGAACGGCCCGGTGTAAGCGACAGCGGTAGCACTCGAAACCGGGTCGGTCCCATCCGTCGTGTACCGCGTCGAGGCGACCGCCGAGCCGTCCGGATCGAACGTGCTCAGCGCAACATCCACCGAGCTGCTCCGGTACCAGCCGGTCGAGCACGTCGTCCCACCACAAGCGATGCTCGTCGTCGGCGGACCCGGCGGCGGAGGCGTGACCGGCACCCCGCCCATCACGTCGCCGACCGTCTGGACGACGGTGCCATTGGCCTCTCGCGCCTTCAGCCAGTCGAGGAATGCGGTGAACTTTGCCGTACTGAACGACAGTTCATCGGTGCACCGGTCGGAGCAGACCCCGTGGAAGGTGAGTACGACCCAGCCGCCGCCATGCGTCTCGGCCGCCGTCACATACGACTGGAGTTGCGCGACGGTCGTGTTCTCGTCGGGCGATTGGGGTGTTTGCAGTGCCATCGGATCCACCGGCGGCACCGATTCGGCGTACGGGCATTGGTCGCAGCCGTCCTCGCTGACGCCACCGACGCCACGGGCGCTGGTGAAGCCGCAGTTGCGGACGATCTGCTCGGCGGTGCTGTTGTACTCGGCCTCCGGATAGGCGAACGACACCGGCGCCGGGAAGCCCTGGGCAACGATGTTGGCCCGGTCGTCGCACACCTCATGCATCGCGGTCGTCTGGCTGACCCTGGTCAGGACGGTGTGGTGCACGCTGTGGCTGGCGATCTCGTTGCCCGCGTCGGCGAGCTGGTGGATCTGCGGCCAGGTCATGTAGTAGTCGGAGTCACCGACCCAGCCCGAGTTGATGTAGTACGTCCCGCGCATCCCGCGCGACTGCAGCATCGGCAGGGTGTCGATGTGGGACGCCTGACCGTCGTCGAAGGTCAGGCTGACGATGGTGTTGGTTGCCGCGGTGGCCGGCTGGATGATCGCGACGAGCGATCCGGCAGCCAGCGCGACCGCGGCGCAGAGCAGGGCGAAGCGGTGACGCATGGTCTATCCCCCATTTGGTGCCGGGTCTCGCTCCTGCCCCCAGGGAGACCCTCCACAGCAGAGGTTACGACTTGGCAACGACGTCGACCAGAGTTCGGTCAGGTATTCATTCCCTGCTCATGTGAGCGTTTTACGCGGGGCCGTAGGGAAAGAGCGTGTTCGGGTCGTACGTGGCCCGTACTTCCGCCAGCCGCGCGAACGTTGCGGCGGGCCACGACGCCTCGTAGACGCCGGGCACGGTCAGGCCGCCCGCGTAGTTGATGGTCGTCTCCGCCGCTGTCCAGGGACCGATCGCGGTGAGGATCGCGTCGGCCGCCGGCGGCAGGACCGTGGCGAACAGGCTGGGGTCCGGGACGCCGGCCATGAAGAACGTGTACGCACCGCCGCGCCCACCGACCGCGCTGCCCTCCGGTACGTCGCGCTTGGTCGCCCCGCCGAGGTGCCGGATCTCGATGGCGACGAACGGAACTTGCTGGTCCGGCCCGGCCACGTCGAGGAACGTCTTGGCGAAGTCCGCGTCGAGCTCGTTCAGCAGCAGCCCGCGGTCCCACGACGGGCTCGGGTCGGTCGGGTCGTTGTGGATCGTCGCGATCGCCGTCGTCGGCATCTGCGCCACCGCGTCGATGATGGTCGGCCCGATGTCGCGGATCGGCTGGAAGAGCCGCTCACCCTCGGCCGCGTCGCCGACGAAGGCGAACCGCACGCTGATCACGGTCTTGCCGCGCAACGGCTCCGGGATGAACTCCATCGGTGGCAGCCGCAGGATGACGAACGACGAGGTCGCCGTCTCGGGCAGCGTCTTGGTCCACTCGATCCAGGTCGGCACCGCGCTCGCGATCTGCGGAGCGTCGAAGAACACCGAGCCGCCGTAGATCGTGGACAGCTCGACCAGCTCGAAGTCCATCGAGGTGACGATGCCGAAGCCGCCCTTGCCGCCGCGGAGCGCCCAGAACAGATCCGGGTTCTCGGTCGCACTGGCCGTGACCACCTCGCCCGAGGCGACCGCGACCCGGAAGCCGCGAGCCCAGTCCGAGGAGAATCCGTACGTCCGGGAGAGCGGCCCGAGACCGCCACCGAGCGTGTAGCCGATGACGCCGACGTTGGCCGACGCGCCGGTGATCGGGGTGAGGCCGTGCTCGCCGGCCGCCTCGATCACGTCGGCCCAACGGCAGCCGGCGTTGATGCGCGCGATCCGGGTCTCGGGGTCGATGGTCACGCCGGTGAGACGCGACGTGGTGGCGAGGATGCCGTCGGTGACGGCGACGGCCGAGCCGTGGCCGGAGGCGAGCACGCGTACCGGCGTACCGGCGGCTGCTGCGAGGCGGACGAGGGCTGCGGCGTCCTCCTCCGAGGTGAGGCCGACGGCAATGTCGGGGGTGTGCTGGGTGCTGAGGACCCACGCCGCGACCTCCGCGGCGAAGTCGTCGTCGGCCGGGCCCAGGACAGGGCCGGTGATGGAGTCGCGGAGCTGGTCGATCAGGGTCATGATGCCTCTCTTGTGCAGGGGGTTACTCACTGATTCCGGAGCGCTCGACGCCTTCGACGATCCAGCGCTGCAGGAACACGAACATCACCACCAGCGGCAGGATCGCGACACTCGCCGCGACGAACAGCTGGGGGAGATTGATGGTCTGGGCGGTGAGGAAGGTGGACAGCGCGAGCTGCACGGTCCACGCGGACTTGTCGGGTGCGATCACGAGTGGCCACAGGAACGCGTTCCAGGAGCCGATGAAGGTGATCGTGGCGATGGCGGCGACGAAGCCCTTCGAGTTCGGTACGACGATCCGCCAGAAGGTGCCCCAGTACGCCGTACCGTCCAGCGCCGCGGCCTCTTCGAGCTCGCGCGGGAAGTTGAGGAAGTACTGCCGGAACAGGAACGTCGCGAACGCCTGGAACAGGCCCGGGATGATCAGGCCGCGCAGCGTGCTGACCCAGCCGAGCGACGAGACGAGCACGAAGCTCGGGACGAAGGTCACCGCCGCCGGGATGAGCAGCGTCGCCACGATGAAGTAGAAGACCGCGTCGGCGTAGCGGAACGGGATGCGGGCCAGGCCGTAGCCGGCCAGGCCGGAGATGACCAGGACGCCGATCGTCTGGACGACCGCGATCACGAGCGAGTTGACCAGCGATCTGAACATCGGCACGGCTGGGTCGTCGAACAGGTCCGCGACGTTGCTCCAGTGCAGCGTCGACGGGAACAGCTTCCAGTCCGGGGAGGTGATGTCCTGCTCGGTCGACAAGCCGTTGCGGATCAGGAGATAGAAGGGCAGCAGGAACAGGAGTGCGCCGATCGCCAGCACGACGTACCGCAGAACGCTGCCCGTCTTGTCCGTGCGCGATCGCTGGATCACCGCCATCTCAGTCCTCCCTCCGGCCGAGTCCCAGGAAGCGTCCTTGGCCTAGTGCGACCAGGGCGATGAGCAGCGTGAGGATCACGGCTCCGGCGCTGCCGTGGCCGAAGTCCTGGCCCTGGCCGAGGGCTGCGTAGTACAGGTAGACGAGGGGCGGGCGGGCGTACGGCGGGTATTGCCCGGAGCTGGACAGCAGGTTGTAGAACTCGTCGAAGGCTTGGAATGCGTTGATCAGAAGGAGTAGCAGGACTGCGGTCGAGGTCGCGCGGAGCTGGGGGAGGGTGAGGAAGCGGAGCACCTTCCAGCCTGTCGCTCCGTCGATCGCGGCGGCTTCGTAGAGCGACGGCGAGATCCGTTGCAGGCCGGCCAGGAAGAGGATCATGTAGAAGCCGGCTTGCAGCCACATCCGGGCGGTGACGATGACCAGCCAGTACCACGGTGGTTGGGTGACCGAGAGCCAGGCGATCGGGTCGATGCCGAACCAGCCGAGAACCGTGTTCATCAGGCCGAAACGAACGCCGGAGAAGATCGAGAGCTTCCAGATCAGCGAGGCGACGACGTAGGAGCAGGCGGTCGGCAGGAAGAAGACCGAGCGGAAGAAGGTCTTGGCGAAGCGGGCGCGGTTGACCAGCAGGGCCAGGCCGAGGGACGCGACGAAGGTGGCCGGCACGATGAACAGCGCGAAGACGACGAAGGTGAGCAGGCTGGAGCGGAAGGCCTCGTCCTTCAGCATGTCGAGATAGTTGCCCAGGCCAACGAACTCGGTCGGCGTGACGGTGTTGTGCGCGTTGAAGAAGCTCAGCCAGACCGACCACAGGATCGGGACGTAGACGAACACGGCCAGCCCCAGGACGAAGGGGCCGACGAAGACGGCGAACCAGAGATTGCGGTCGTGGCGGCCACGCAGCCTGGTGCTTACCCGACCGGGGCGGTGGGGTGGGGAAGGTATCGACGCAGTCATCAGCCTGCTACGCGCTTGAGTTCCGCTTCGGCGATCGCCTTGACGGCCTTGAGCTCGGTGGCCGGGTCGGAGCCGTTCTTGATGATCCGGTTGAGGGCGTCGGAGTACGCGGTACCGGATTTGGGCGTCCAGAGCAGCGGGGTCTGGGCGTGCCCGTTCTCGTTGACGAACTTGACCGCGTCGGCGGCCGGGCCCGACTTCAGCTTGTCCGCCTTCTCGGCCAGGCTCTTGCGGGCCGGGATGTGGAAGCCGTAGGACTGGGCGAAGTCGAGCTGGTCCTCGGTCTGGTCCACCCACAGCCACTTGACGAACTTCTTGGCGGCGTCGACGTTCTTCGACTTGGCACTGACCACCGAGCCGTAGGCGCCGACCGGCACGCTCGGTGCGCCGGTCGTGCTGTTCAGCTTGGGCCAGGGCAGTACGCCGAAGTCGTCCGGCAGCGCCTTCTGGATCTGCGGGAAGGTCCACAGCCCGGTGAACTGCATCGCGGTCAGGCCCTGGGTGAAGGCCGACGGGTCGGACCAGTCGGTCGGTGCCCCGAGCAACAAAGCCTTGCTGGTGAAGAGCTCGCGCAGCTTGCGCAGCGACTCGACCGCGGCCGGGTCGTCGAAGCCGAAGGTGTTGTCGTCCTTGAGGTAGTCGAGGCCGGCCGACCAGAGCGCCGGTCCACCGAGGATGCCGACACCGCCGTCGTTGCCGACGAACAGGCCCTTCACCTTGTCGGTGGTGAGCTTCTTGGCGGCGGCGATCAGCTCGTCGACGGTCGTCGGCGGCTGGATGCCGGCGGTCGAGAGCAGGCTCTTGCGGTAGACGAGAAGCTGCATGTCGGTCACTTGCGGGATCGCGTACAGCTTGCCCTGGTACGTCATCCGGGCGATCAGCGACGGAGTGAAGTCGGACTTGGTGTCACCGAGCAGGTCGGTCAGGTCGACGACCTGGCCGCCCTTGATCATGTCGATGCTCGGGCCGTTGACGTACTCGAAGACGTCCGGCCCGCCGTCGGTGAGGAGCGCCGATGCGGTCTTCTTGTCGTAGTCGCCGGGGGACCACTGCACGGTCACGGTGGCGTCGGGGTAGGCCTTGGCGTACTTCTCCACGGCCTGCTGGGTGCCCGCTTCGCCGTACTGGTGGTACCACTGCGCCAGCGCCGGCTTGCCGCCACTCGATCCACTGTCGGACGCCCGCCCGGTGTTGGAGCCGCAGCCCGCGACCGCCATCGCGGCCAGCCCGCCACCCACAGCCAGGAACTTCCGACGGTTGAATCCACCCGCGCTTGGCATCTCGACGTACCTCCGCAGTCCCGGCGCGGCCCCGAGCCACGCAGCCCTCCGACCCTACGACCGCAGGGGGTTGACGTCGCGCCATTTCCGCCGGTGAAAAAGCAACTTCCCCGACAGGTTTCTCCGCTAAGCTTCGTGCCGTGTCAGCTCCCCGTGCCTAGAGAGCGCTCGCAGTCGCCGAGCCCATTTCGCACCCCGCTCCGCTGACGGAGCCGGGGCTCTCTAGGAGCGCCTTCTCATGCCTGGCACAACCCGTGCCGGGAGCTACCGTGACGTCCTGCTGCTACCGCACGCGCTGCGCACTTTCGTGCCCGCGCTGTTCGGCCGGCTGGCCTACGGTCTGCTCCCGCTGTCTGCCCTGTTCACCGTTCAACAATCAACCGACTCGTTCGCGACCGCGGGCGCCGCCGTGGCCGCCTTCGGCCTGGCCTCCCTGTCGATGCCGCTCAAGGCCCGCCTGGTCGACCGCTTCAGCCAACGCCGCGTCCTCCCGGTCCTGGCGCTGCTGTGCGCACTCGGCCTGGGCCTGACCGCTTCAGCCCGTACTACGAACGCCGCGTTCCTGATCACCCTGGTCGGCATCACCGGCCTCTTCGCGCCACCACTCGGCCCGTCGATGCGCGCGACCTGGCGACTGATCACCGAGGGCTCCGAACTCAAGGAACGCGCCTACGCCCTCGACGCGATCTGCGAGGAGACCCTGTACCTCTTCGGGCCGCTGCTCACCGGCGTACTGATCACCCTCTGGTCCCCGCGCCTGGCGCTGACCTGTACTGCCATCCTGCTGCTGGTCGGCACCCTCCTGATGGTCACCAACCCCTACGCCCGGCACACCAGCCCAACCCCACCCAAGCAGCACCTACTCGGGCCCCTGACGATCGGCGGACTCCGCCGCATCCTCCTGATCATCATGGCCACCGCAGCCGGCATCAGCGTCGCGTACATCTGCCTGGCCGCAGTAGCCCAATCCCAAGGCCGCCCAGGAGCCGCCGGCTACCTAGAAGCAGGCATCGGCGTAGGCAGCGTCATAGGCGGCCTCCTCTGGGCCCGCCGCAACCACACCAGATCCCCGCACACCCACCTGGCCGTCCTGATCGCCCTACTAGCCACCGGCCTACTAGCAGCCTCCCTAACGACCAACCTGCTCGTACTAGGCGCAGTAATGGCGTGCACCGGCCTAGCGATAGCCCCGCTCTACGTCGTCTCCTACCTAGCCTCCGACGACCTGACTCCCGCCCACCAACGCACCGAAGCCAGCACCTGGATCAACACCGCCAACAACCTAGGCAGCTCAGCCGGCTCGTCCCTGGCGGGCCTAGCCCTGGACCAGACCACCCCATCCCAGGGCTTCCTCGCCGGAGCCGCGTTGCTGGCGTGCGTAGTACTGGTGGTTATGCGTCCGAGAGGCGGGCGATGGTGGCGCTGGCTCGGCGGACTATGGGGACTGGGCCGGCGGGGAGGACGTCGCCGATGAAGGTGTAGTGGCGGAGGATTTCGGGGTCTACGTCGCCGGGGCGGGAGCGGCTGTGGTCGCGGACCCAGTCGATGATGTCGCCCCAGCCGGGGGCCGCCAGGGAGCCGCCGAAGTGCTGGACCGAGAGGCCGGCGCAGAGGTTGCCGAAGGCTAGGCGGTGGGCCAGGGGCCAGCCTCGGAGGGTGCCTAGGACCAGCGAGGCCAGGAAGACGTCGCCTGCGCCGGTGGGGTCGTAGGAGCGGACAGGGAGAGCTGGGATGTGCTCCTCTTCGCCTGTCAGGGAGTCGATGGCCAGTACGCCGTCGGAGCCGTTGGTGACCACGGCGAGGGGGACCCTCTCGGCGAGCTTGTGAAGAGCGGCCTTCGGGGTGTCGGTGCGGGTGTAGGCCATCGCCTCACCCGCATTCGGCGTGAAGGCGTGGAAGCCCTCGAGTACGTCGAGCACGGCGGGGGACCAGGATTCGGTGGGATCCCAGCCGACATCGCCGAAGAGCAATGCACCCGACTCGCGGGCCTCGGCGGTCCAGCTCGGCAGCTCCTCCGCGACCGGCACGATCGCCGACCGCGTCCGCAGTCCCGGGCCGACCAGCTTGCTCGGGTCGCCCGGCGCGTCGTGCGCGTGGGTGACCATCGCGCGGTCCCGGTCGATCGACATCGAGACCGTGACGGGTGAGTGCCAGTGACCGATCCGGCGCGAGTGCGACAGGTCGACGCCCTCCTGGTCGGCGAGCGTGCGCCAGCAGAAGTCGGCGTACACGTCGTCGCCGAAGACGGCGGCCAGGCCGCTGCGCAGGCCGAGCCGGCTGGCGGCGATGGCGAAGTTGGCGACGCCGCCGGGGCACGACCCCATCCCCTCGGCGAAGATCTCGGTCCCGGTGGTCGGGGCGGACTCCAGGCCGGTCAGCACGATGTCCAGGAACACGGTCCCCTGTACGAACACGTCGTAGCAGTCCGGTTCGTCCTTCACGGTGACACTCGCTCCTTCGGTGACGGCCGGGCGGCCGGGCGGTGGCGGGGCGGCATTGTCGGTGGCTGATGATGTGCTGTCCTTCGTAGCATCATCGACCGGCCATCACCATGGATTTGGGAGGAACGCGATGAGTTCTGGGGTGTGTTCGTGATCCCGACCTGGATCGGCGTGATCGGCGTGATCGCGACCGTGCTGAGCCCGTTCATCGCGCTCGGCGGGGTGGCGCTGGGTGGCTACCTGACCCGCAAGTCCGATCGCGAGCTGGACACCTGGCGGCACCGCGAGGAGACGATGCGGATGGTCCGCTGGGCGGTCGAGCAGATCCTCGCCGGCGATGAGGCCGGCACGGACGCCGGTGTGGTGACACTGCGCTCACTGATGAGATCGGAACTGTTACAGCCCGAGGACTACGACCTGGTCGCCGCGCTGACGGCCGCCGTGGCGATCGACCGGGTCGGCTCGGCCGCGTACGCTGATATTGCCGAAGAGGGCGCGGACGTGATCGAGGGAGACAGTGCCGATGGGTGAGAAGAAGACCGTCAAGGTCTCCCGCCAGGCCGTCGAGTTGGCACGGCTGCACGTGGAGGCCGCCCGCAAGGCCGGCCGCAAGCCCGACGCCGGCGTGGCGCGGATCGCGAGCGCGCGTCCCGAGACAGGTCCCGGCGCCCCGGCTCCTGCCTGACCTGTACTACGCACGCGGGCCGGGCTTGGCGTCACGTAGTACCGGAGCTCCAACACCGGTTAGCGGACGGTGCGGCACGCCTTGTCGGAGCACGCTGGTGGAGCCCCTACACTGATCGACGGCCGCTCCGGTGGCGTACGGTGCCTTCGTGGACACCGTTGTGTCACTCCCTGTTCCCGACCACGGCCGGAATCTCACGTGATCCGCTTCGAGAATGTTTCCAAGACGTACGAGGGCCAGTCCAAGGCTGCCCTGCTGAACGTCGACGTCGAGATCGAAAAAGGCGAGTTCGTCTTCCTGGTCGGTACCTCCGGTTCCGGCAAGTCGACGTTCCTGCGCCTCGTCCTGCGCGAGCACCGGACCACCAAGGGTCACATCATGGTGGCGGGCAAGGACCTGAACCGGCTGGCCAGCTGGCGGATCCCGCAGATGCGCCGGCAGATCGGCACCGTCTTCCAGGACTTCCGGCTGCTGCCGAACAAGACCGTCGCGGAGAACGTCGCCTTCGCCCTGCAGGTGATCGGCAAGCCCCGCTCGCACATCCGCAAGACGGTGCCCGAGGTGCTCGAGCTGGTCGGTCTGGACGGCAAGGAGGACCGGATGCCGGACGAGCTGTCCGGCGGTGAGCAGCAGCGGGTCGCGATCGCCCGGGCCTTCGTCAACCGGCCGATGATCCTGATCGCCGACGAGCCGACCGGAAACCTCGACCCCGGTACGTCGGTCGGCATCATGAAGCTGCTGGACCGGATCAACCGGACCGGGACGACCGTGGTGATGGCCACCCACGACGTCTCGATCGTCGACCAGATGCGCAAGCGCGTGATCGAGCTGGAGAACGGCCATGTCGTCCGCGACGAGTCGCGCGGCGTCTACGGCTACCAGCACTGACCGCTGCCTGACCTGCCCGGACCGGGCCGATCAGGGCTGATTACAGGGACTGACTGACTGATGCGCTTGAACTACATCCTCTCCGACCTCGGCATCGGCCTGCGCCGGAACCTCTCGATGACGATCGCCGTCGTGGTCACCATCTGGGTCTCGCTGTCGCTGTTCGGCAGCGCGCTGCTCGCCCGCGAGCAGGTCGACCTGATGAAGGGGAACTGGTACGACAAGATCCAGATCTCGGTCTTCCTCTGCACCAAGGACTCCGGCGGCCGCGGCTGCTCGGGCGCCGAGGTGACCACGGAGCAGAAGAACCGGATCAAGCAGGTGATCGAGTCGAACCCGGACACCGCGCCCGAAGGCGTCTTCGGCGAGTCGAAGAAGGAAGCCTTCGATCAGTTCAAGAAGCTCTACAAGGACTCGCCGATCGTCTCGACGGTGACCGAGGACCAGATGCAGGAGTCCTTCCGGGTCAAACTGAAGGATCCACAGCGCTACCAGAACCTGGTCAGCGCGGTCGCCGGGCTGCCCGGCGTCGACACCGTGCAGGACCTGAGACAGTATCTCGATCCACTCTTCAAGGCGCTGAACCAGCTGAAATGGGCGACCCTGGCGGCCGCCGGGTTGCTGCTGGTCGCCGCGCTGATGCAGATCTCCAACACGATCCGGCTGGCGGCGTACGCCCGGAGACGGGAGATCGGGATCATGCGCCTGGTGGGCGCCTCGAACTTCTACATCCAGCTGCCGTTCCTGCTGGAGGCGATCCTGGCCGCCCTGCTCGGCGCGGTCCTTGCCTGCGGCACCTTGTGGCTCGGCGTCTTCCTGTTCGTGAAGAGACAGGCCGAGGAGACGTTCCGGGTCTGGCAGTGGGTCGGCGCGGCCGAAACCTTCCGGGCCACGCTCATCATGGTCGTGGTCGGTCTGGTGCTGGCGATCATCCCGACATTCCTGACAACGCGGAAATACCTCAAAGTCTGACCTGGGTGACTTATCGTGCAGTAGCACGTCACCATCACCCATAGCAAGGGGTCGACTGTGGTCCCGCACTTCCCCGGTGCGAACCCGCGCAAGCGGGGGAGCATCAAGCGAGACGACAGCATCGGCGCCGCCGCCGTACCGGTTCAGCGCTCCGCCAGGCAACGCCTGCGCGGTTCGCCGCATCGGCAGACGGTCATCGCCGCTTGCTGCGTTGTCCTGTCAATGTCCGCCGGAGCACTGGCGGTGGTCCCGTCTGCCCAGGCGGACCCACCGGACCCCGCCGCGAAGAAGAAGCAGCTCGACTCGCAGATCAACGAGTCGCGTGCCGACCTGAAAGAGTCCACCGACCAGGTCGCGCAGTCCGTTGCCGCGTACAACCAGGCCGAGACGCAGTACAAGGCCGTCCAGATCCGGTACGCCGTTGCGCAGGGCAAGCTCGCCGCCGCGAAGGCCGCCGATCAGGTTGCCGCGGGCAAGCTCAGGGAGGCCGAGGCGGCGCTGCAGACAGCGATCGCCGACGTCGACGACGGCGAGCTGGCGATCTACAAGCAGCGCCGGCTGGCCGGCCGTGCGGCGCAGTCGGCGTTCCAGCAGCAGAACAGCCTGGTCGGGCTGTCGATCGTGCTGCAGGGCGCCTCGCCGGCCGATGTCGCCAACGGCATCCAGGTGCAGCGCAACGTGTTCGGCATCCAGAGCAACACGATCACCCGGCTGAACGACGCCCAGGCGCAACTCGCGAACAAGCGGGCCAAGCTGGTCGCGGCCGAGAAGGCCGTGTCGGCGCAGCGTGCCGAAGCAGCGCAAACGGTGAAGGACGTCACCGCGTTGACGTTGCAGGTCGCCGCCGACAAGGCTGAGGCGGCACGGCTGGCCCAGGCGAAGCTGACGACGTACCAGGCGGCGCAGCGGGACAAGAACGCCGACCTCGCGCAGTACAACTCACTGGTCGCGGAGCGGAACCGGGTGCAGCGCATCCTGGTCGCCCGGGCGAAGGCGGAGCGGGAGGCCGCGGCGCGTCGCAAGGCCGCCCGCCAGAAGGCCGAGCGGGAGAAGGCGCGCAAGGAGCACCGGCCGCCGCGGAGCATCCCGGATGATCCGCCGGACAACTCGTCGGGGCTGAGCTACCCGATCAACACCTACATCACCTCGCCGTTCGGGATGCGGTTCCACCCGATCCTGCACATCTGGAAGCTGCACGACGGCACCGACTTCGGCGCCGGCTGCGGTACGCCGATCCACGCGGCGGCCAGTGGGCGGGTCACGGACAAGTACTACAACGGCGGCTACGGCAACCGGTTGTTCGTGTCACACGGTGTGATCGACGGATCGTCGATCACCACGGTCTACAACCACCTGTCGAAGTACAACGTCCACGTCGGCCAGCGGGTGAAGAAGGGCCAGGTGATCGGGTACGTCGGGACGACCGGCTACTCGACCGGCTGTCACCTGCACTTCATGGTCTACCAGGACGGCAACGTGGTTAATCCGATGAAGTGGCTGTGAGTGGTCTGAGATACTGGTCGGATGGTGAAACAGACCGGCCACAAGCCGATCGCGCAGAATCGTAAGGCGCGACACGACTACCACATCGACGACGTGGTGGAGGCCGGACTCGTGCTGACCGGGACCGAGGTGAAGTCCCTGCGGCTGGGTCGGGCCTCCCTCGTCGACGCCTTCGCGTCGGTGCGCGGCGGCGAGCTCTGGCTGCAGAACATGCACATCCCGGAGTACACGCACGGCACGTGGACCAACCACGAGCCCCGGCGGACCCGCAAGCTGCTGCTGCACAAGGACGAGATGCAGAAGCTGATCAAGGCGGTCGAGCAGCAGGGCGTCTCGCTGATCCCGCTGTCGCTGTACTTCAAGGACGGGTACGCGAAGGTCGAGCTGGCCACCGGGCGCGGCAAGAAGGACTACGACAAGCGGCACGCCCTGGCCGAGCGCCAGGCCGACCGCGAGGCACAGCGCGCACTCAGCGACCGCCGCCGGGGGTAGTACTGGCCGGCGGCCTTGCTGAGGGCGGGCGGGGGTCTGCTCAGGGGCCGCTCCGGGCGTCACCCTATGGGGTCGCCGTCCGGTGCGGGGCAGGCTGAAGGCATGTCCACTTCAGACCTGCTGGTGACGCCGGCCCAACGGGACCGCGCCGTCGAGATTCTTCAAGAGATGTACGCCGACGGGCGCCTGGACCGGTTCGAGTTCGACACCAGGCTGGAGCTGGCGCTCAAGTCGCGGACCCGGGCCGAGCTGAACGGCACCTTCGACGGCCTCGTCTCCCGGCCCGTCCCGACCTTCGCTCCCGCGGCCTTCACCCGGCCGCCGCTACCGGCCCGGCAGTCGGAAGGGCGCGGGATGGGGCTGGTCACCCACTGGCTCGGGTTCCCCACCTTCTTCGTCGGTCCGGCGCTGGTCGCGGCCGGCGCGGGCAAGCAGAACCCGGTCATCCGCAAGCACGCGGTGGAGGCGCTGAACTTCCAGCTCAGCGCCTTCGGCCTCTTCGCCCTGCTGGGCATCGTGACCGGGGTGACCGGCGGCTTCACCGGCTTCCTGTTCCCGCTCGTCGGCCTGGTCTGGTTCGTCCTGACCGGCATCGGCGGCATCGCGGCCCTGCTCGGCTCCGAGTTCCGCTACCCCTTCACCCTCCGCATGATCCACTGAGGGAATCCCACGTGCGGGTGACTGGTTGTACTTGGTAGTGTTGGTCTTCTGCGGACAGTCAGAGCGCTATCGGTCCGCGGAGGTTTGACAACTCAACAGGGGGTGAACGGTTTCGACTTTGGACGTACGTTCCATGAGAAGCGGGCCGAGGATCCAGGGTTATCTCGTTAACGATCTCTGGAAAAAAATAACTGCCGATGCAAATCAGCAGAGCTTCGCTCTCGCCGCCTGACGGCCTGAGCTAAAAGAAGCGGTCAGCCCGGGGGTGCTTCCGACCCGGTTCCTGGCCTCAGCTAGGAAGCTTGCTTCGTCAACCCGGTCGCGGGGTTGACGCGGGACATTTACAGCGAATGAGTCTGTCAGCAACGTGTCTGCACGAGTGCTGGGGCTGAGAACAACGATTTTGCAGACTGCGCCCGGAGAAGTCTTGGAGCGACGCTGAAGGACGCGGGTTCGATTCCCGCCACCTCCACCCCTATGAGTTGAGAAGGCCGGTCCCCTCGGGGGCCGGCCTTCTCGTCTGTCCGGGCGGATTCCATCGGGATTGACGATGGATCGGTGGCGATGGAGATTCTGCGTGTGAGCACTGTTGACGAGGACGCTCAGGCGTTCGCCGATCTGTTCCGGGAGACGTATCTGCGGTTTCACCGGCGGGACGGGAAGCGGAGTGAGATGTCGGGGGCCAGCCGGGCAGTGTTGCAGCATCTTTCGCAGACCGGGCCGTTGACGGTTGGTGACATCGCGCTGCATCTGGATCGGGCGCAGTCGGTGGTCAGCGACATCGTCACTCAGCTCGAGTCCAAGGGCGTGCTGGAGCGGGAGCGCGATCCGGAGGACCGGCGCCGCACGCTGGTGTGGCTGTCGCCCGATGGCTTCGCCGTACTCCGCGCTGACCGCGACGTCCTCAGCGTCCCAGCCCTGGCCGAGGCGTTCGCCGCCCTGGCCCCCGGCGACCGGGCCGGCCTGCTCACCACCCTCTCAACCCTGGTACGAACGAACGGAGACCCGCGATGACCACGACCACCAGCTGCGAGAGCTGCAGCATGCCGATCGAGAGCGGCCGGTACTGCGAACACTGCGTAGATGCCGACGGCAACCTCCAGGACTTCGACACCCGGTTCGCCTCGATGGTCTCCTGGCAGGAACGCCGCCACCCCGACGACCCGCGCGAGAAGATCGAAGCCGACACCCTCGCCTACATGGCCACCATGCCCGCCTGGCGCGACCACCCCCGCGTTACCGCCCACCGCTGACCCACGAGGAAAACCGCCGGAAAGTGGCGGCCACGGGCGGACTATGTCCTGTCCAGCGGGTCAGGAAAGCGATGTCCGGACCGTGACAACGTGGTCACTTGGCGTGTTGGTGCCAGCGGCATTTCCGCGCCTTGCCGGGGAATATGCGCGGGCATAGTGTCCGTCCGCGCGCTCTACCGGACGGTAAACGAAGGTGAGGACCTGCAGCACGTCGGGTGGGGAGCCGGTGCGTTCCAGGCGGAGATTGGTGCAGCTGCCTGCCAGCCCGGCGTTGCGCGATCCGCCCAGCACCATTTTCGCGAAGGGACCACACCGATGGTCTTGTTTCAGCGTTCCCGTAAACCCGCCACCGTTCTGGCGATCCTCAGCCTCTCGGTAGCCACCGCTGCCGCGCTGGGGACCTCGGCCTCCAGCGCCGCGCCGGGCGCGGCACCGCCCCCACGGCCGACACAGGCCCAGTCGAAGGCGTTCGCGGCCAAGACCGCGACGTCGCTGGTGGCGGCCCGTCCTGCCGCGTTGCATGCCGGCAAGTCGGACAGCTTCATCGCAAAGCCCGTGATCTCCGAACCGTCCGGGCTGCAGTACGTCCCGTACGAGCGGACCTTCAAGGGCCTGCCCGTCATCGGCGGTGACTTCGTCGTCGTCACCGACGGAGACGGCGCCGTCAAGGCAACCTCGGTCGCTCAGACCACCGCTATCCCCGACCTAGCGACGAAGGCCGGTATCAGCGCCGCGACCGCCAAGGCGACCGCGACCAAGCAACTCAAGGTCGTCACCTCCAGCACCACGCCGACGCTGGCCGTGTACGCCCTCAGCGGTACCCCCAAGCTGGCCTGGCAGTCCCGTGTCACCGGCAGCAACGGCCACGAGCCGTCCAGCCTGTCGGTGTACGTCGACGCGGCCTCCGGCAAGGTGCTCGGTACCAAGGAGCACGTGATGGCCGGCACCGGTACGGGCGTCTACAGCGGGCCCGCCCCGCTGACCCTGGCGACCACGCTGACCGGTAGCACGTACTCGATGAAGGACCCGGGCACGACGAACCTGTCCTGCCAGGACGCGGCGAACAACACCACGTTCAGTGGTCCGGACGACGTCTGGGGCAACGGCGTCGGTACGAACAAGGAGACGGGCTGCGTCGACGCGCTCTTCGCCGCCCAGACCGAGAAGAAGATGCTGAACGACTGGCTCGGCCGCAACGCCATGGACGGCTCGGGCGGCGCCTGGCCGATCCGCGTCGGCCTGAACGACCAGAACGCGTACTACGACGGTTCCCAGGTCCAGATCGGCAAGAACACCGCCGGCGCCTGGATCGGTTCGATCGACGTTCTGGCGCACGAGATGGGCCACGGCATCGACGACCACACCCCGGGTGGCATCTCGGGTTCGGGAACGCAGGAGTTCGTCGCCGACACGTTCGGCGCGGCCACCGAGTTCTACAGCAACCAGGGCGCCTCGTACGACCCGCCGGACTTCCTGGTCGGCGAAGAGGTCAACCTGGTCGGCAGCGGCCCGATCCGCAACATGTACGACCCGTCGGCGCTCGGCGACCCCAACTGCTACTCGAGCTCGATCCCGGGCACCGAGGTGCACGCGGCGGCCGGTCCGGGTAACCACTGGTTCGTGCTGCTGTCCCAGGGCAGCGGCGGCAGCCCGAACGTGCCGACCTGCAACAGCTCGACGGTGACCGGTCTGGGCATCCAGAAGGCCATCAAGATCATGTACAACGCGATGCTGATGAAGACGAGCAGCAGCTCGTACCTGAAGTACCGCACCTGGACGCTGACCGCTGCCAAGAACCTGTACCCGGGCAGCTGCACCGAGTTCAACACCGTCAAGGCGGCGTGGGACGCGGTGAGCGTTCCGGCGCAGGCCGCCGACCCGACCTGCAGCGTCAGCGGCGGCGTCACCGTCGGCAACCCGGGCAACAAGTCCGGCGTCGTCGGTACCGCGATCGCGTCGTTCACGCTGACGGCCACCGGCGGCACCGCGCCGTACACCTGGTCGGCCACCGGCCTGCCGGGCGGCATCACGATCGGTTCGTCGACCGGCACCATCTCCGGTACGCCGACCGCGGCCGGCACCTACAACGTCACCGCAACGGCGACCGCGAGTGCCGGTGGATCCGGTAGCACCTCGTTCACCTTCACCATCACCGGTGGCGGCGGCGGATGCTCCGGTCAGGTACTGGGCAACCCGGGCTTCGAATCCGCTACGGCGGCACCCTGGACGGCTACCGCCGGAGTGATCGACAGCTCCGCCAGTCAGCCGGCTCACGGCGGCGCCAAGAAGGCGTGGCTCGACGGCTACGGAACGACTCACACCGACACGCTGAGCCAGTCCGTCACCATCCCGGCCGGCTGCCACGGGACCCTGTCCTTCTGGCTGCACATCGACACGGCCGAGACGACCACCACGGTCCAGTACGACAAGCTGACCGTGAAGGCCGGCGCGACCACCCTGGCCACGTACTCCAACCTCAACAAGGCCGCGGGCTACACGCTCCGGTCCTTCGACGTCTCGTCCCTCGCGGGCACGACGTCCACCATCACCTTCACCGGCACCGAAGACAGCTCCCTCCAGACCTCCTTCGTCGTAGACGACACGGGCCTGAACCTGAGCTGACCTGAGTTAAGCGAGACCCCGGCAACTCCCCAATGGGTTGCCGGGGCCTCGTCATGTCTGGCTCAGGTACTGGGTGACCAGGTGGTTGGTGTATTTGCGGGGGACTGGCTCGCCGGTGAGGAGGACTCGGTAGTAGATGGGGCTGACGAGTTGTTCTACGGCGGAGTCGACGTCTGTGGTGCCGGGGAGGTCGCCGCGGGCTATTGCGTTGAGGAGGGGCTGGCTGTCTCGGGCGCGTTGGTGGGTCAGGTGGTCGGCGCGGAGGCGGTCGGCGACCGTGGGGTCGTGCTGGGCCTGGCCGGCCAGGGCGCGGAAGACTGCGCCGGCGTCTGTCTTGGTGAGGAAGTCGGCGAGTCTGGCGAGGTGGCGGCGGAGGTCGGTGGCCAGGTCGCCGGTGTCGGGCGGGGTCAGGTACTGCGCCGCGTCGTCGACGAACGCCTCGATCAGGATCTCCGTCTTGGACGGCCACCAGCGGTAGATCGTCTGCTTCGCGACGCCGGCCCGGGTGGCGATCCCTTCGACCGTCAGGCCCGCGAAACCCTTCTCCACCAGCAGATCGTCGGCCGCCTCGAGGACTGCCTGCCGCGCCTCTTCGCTCCGCCCGTGCCTGTTCCCGTGGTGCACAGTCCTGCCTCCTCCATGGTCTCTTGCCTAGACCATACGTTGCGTCTAGCCTAGCGAGCATGACCAACACCCTGCAAAGTCCCGCGGTCCAGAAGGTCCTCGACCGCCTCTTCGAGGATGCCAAGCGCGATGACGACGTACGTTCGCCCGGCGGCGACGGCTTCTCCTACGAGTCGGCGACCGCGCAGGAACGCGCCGACGCCCTCGCCGGCATCTACATGCCGATCTCCGCGGCCGGAGGCGCCCTGCTCTATTCGCTGGTCCGGGCCGCCCGGCCGACGACCGTCGTCGAGTTCGGTACGTCGTACGGCATCTCCACCATCTATCTCGCAGCCGCCGTCGCCGACA
The DNA here is from genome assembly GCF_039537185.1 of Kribbella ginsengisoli. Classification (NCBI taxonomy): domain Bacteria; kingdom Bacillati; phylum Actinomycetota; class Actinomycetes; order Propionibacteriales; family Kribbellaceae; genus Kribbella; species Kribbella ginsengisoli. The sequence goes on from NZ_BAABAA010000010.1 coordinate 25,218, forward strand.
ACGGCATCGGCCAGGTGCTGACGACCGAACTGAGCGAGACGAAGATCGCCGCCGCCCAAGCAAACCTGACCGAAGCCGGCGTCGCGAACCAGGTGAAGATCCTCCCCGGCGACGCCCTGACCACCCTCGCCGACGTCCCAGGCCCGATCGGCCTACTCCTCCTGGACGGCTGGAAAGACCTCTGCCTCCCCGTACTACGCCTCCTCGAAGACCGCCTCGCCCCCGGCGCCCTGGTCGTCGCCGACGACATCACCTTCACCACCATGTCCGACTACCTCACCTACGTCCGCACCCCCACCAACGGCTACGTCACCACCGAGTTCCCGGTCGAAGACGGCATGGAAATCAGCTGCCGCACCTGAATCGTCCGACCCCCATTTGAGGGGGCAACCCCTCAGTTTGTGGGTTGCCTCGCCAGTATCTGACGAGGCAACCCACCATCTGCGGGGTTATCCCCTCAAATGGCTCGCAGGTCGTCGCGTGCCGGGGGCGGTGGGGGTTAGTTCAGGGTCATGCGGGGTTCGGCGTTGAGGAGGCCTGTGCCGGCGATGGTGCAGGTGCCGCCTCGGTTTTGGGTGTAGGTCTGGCGTACGCAGGAGCGGAGGGCCAGTTGGCCCCAGTAGTTGGGGTGGATGGATTCCTGGATGAAGTAGTTGGAGCCGACCGTCGTGACCGTGCGGATCTGGTTGACCCATTCGGTGCGGTCCACGGCCGTCGGCTGGGTCCAGGAGGAGAGGCCTACCTCTTCGTACAGGCCGACTGTCTTCTCGCAGAGGCGTCGGCCGTTGAAGGTCGACTGGAGTTCGAGGAGGCGCGTGTTGGTCAGGCCGGATTGGCCGATGGCGGCGCGCACCGTGCTGTTGATCGTGGGGAGGGCGGTCGCGTTGGCCCAGTCTGCATCCGCGTTCCAGAAGCCGCAGCCGCCGACGCTCTGCCGGGTGAAGCCGGATTGGCCGTAGCGGAAGCCACTAGCAGCAGGGATGGGGGACGGGTACGTCTGAACGAGCAGCGTCCACGCGGTGTCTCCATAGCCCGCGTTGCGCATGGCGGTACGGACGTTCTGGAAGGCGGTTGCGATCCGGCTGCGTACCGCGGTCACGTTGGCCGAGGTGAAGTTGGCGACGACGGATGAGTCGTCGCGGCAGTAGTCGGGGTTCCAGGACGGTGAGGTCAGGAAGTCGGTCACGCAGGACTGCACGACCGACGCGAAGTTGAAGTCGTTGCCGCCGATCGACACCACCACCTGCTTGACGTTGTGCCCGGCCGCGAACTGCTGCAGCAGCTTGGCCTGACCGAGATGACCAGCGCCGTCGTCGTAGAAGTCGAGCCCGGGTTTGAAGTTGTCCCCAGTCGTGGTGCCGGTCGTCGCGCCCGAGCAGGCGAGATTGAGTCCGCCGACCCCGCCGCCGATGTAGGCCTCGGCGGACTTGCTGCGGTGGCAGCGGGGGATCGTCTCGGCGGTACCGGCGGCGTTGTCGTGGTACGCGTGGGCGCCGAGCGCGTCGGCCGGTGCCTCGGAGTCGTTGGAGCTTCCGGCCCAGCGACCCGCTTCGCCGGAGATGTACGAGTCGCCGACGGTGACGACGTATGGCGTACCGGTGCCGGGGCCGTCCGCGTGGGCTGCTGGGGTGGTGACGACCAGGCTGCCGGCCGTCAGGGTGAGTGCGGTGATGGTCAAGGAAAGTCGTCTGGGCACAAGGGCCTCCTCGCCGGGGCGGCGGCGACCATTCGGACCCCGTGATGGTCACCGTGCAGCGAGAATGTACTCCCGGGTAATCAAGGAAAACAGACCGAGCGTGCTGGCACGTTTGCGCCCTGTCACCACCGGGTCAATCATTGTCCGGTTGAGGCGGAGCTGGGTAACGCGTTGACCACCAGGCCTGCCAGCGTTCGCCGAGTTGTTCGCGCTCGTTGTCGCCGAGGTCGTACAAGGTGAGTACGGCCATCGCAGCCCCCGACGGCTTCTCCTCGCCAGGCGCGATGTAGCTGAGCACGAGCAACCCATCGCCCCACTGGTCCACAGTCAGCCCGACCTGATGCTCGGACCGGAACCACACCGACCCGCTCACAGCCTCACCGACAACGTCGGCCCTGTACTCCGAACCGACAGCGCCATCGAGCCCGAGCAACTCAGCCGGTCCCGCGCTACGAACTCCGATCCCCGAGTAGAACAAAGTTCGACGCCCTGCCCCCGGGTGCCGTTCGAGCGCGAACCGCAGCTGGTGGAGGAATGTGATCCACCCCTCGGTGATGTCGTCGTAGTACGCGTCCCAGTCCGGATTCGCCCCGTACGCCGCCCGCGTCAAGATCACCCTCGAGCCACCCTCCCAAGGCTCCACCACGAACCGGTCGCCGTTCGGGCTGGTCAGCGTGTGGCCGTCCTCGACCGTGCCGTCGCTGAAGTAGATCAGGTCGATCTCGGCATCGAGCTGCGGATCCTCCCACCCGTGCCAGTGCCGGATCTTCTCCTTGTCCCGCAGGGCATCCCAGACCGCATCGACCGGCGCGGCCACGACCACCACGATCTCGGGCGTCTCCTTGCTCATGCCTTCTCTCCTTCTGTACTGCGGGGCGCCGGGTGCCCGCCGGCGATCACGCGATAGGCCCGCCCATCAGGACTGTCGAAGGTCTCGACCACCTGCCGCACCGCCTCGGCCAGCGCATCGGTGAAGCGATGCATATCGCCCGGCTCCGCGAACCGCACCGACGCCTCGAGCGTGAACGTCAGCAGACGCTTGCCCTCGGCATCGGCCGCGTTCTGCATCCGGGCGACGTCGCGAACAGTGCCGGCGGCAACCTCCACCAGATGCTCAGCCGCGTACTGATCACCCAGACGGCTGAAGGCCCGGCCCATCACAGCCGGATCCACAACGAAGGAACCAGAGGTCGCGCGCAGGATCCGCTCGACGCACCCCCGCCGCTGACGCTCCTCGACCAGCTCCACCAGCCCGGCCTTCTCGAGCTCCCGCAAGTGGTAATTCACCCGCTGCCGGGGCAACTCCAACGCCGCCGCCAACTGGGTGCCCGACGCAGGCTCCTGCAGTAGGTCGAGCAATTGCCGCCGCAACGGCGACAACGCAGCCCGCACCTTCTCCGGCTCCTCCAGCAACCTCACCCGTCAAGCTTGTTATTGACAGTTTCATTTGTCAATAACAGATGAGGGAGCATGAGCGCATGGTGATCGAGGGGCCGCAGTTGTCGGTGGGGACGCAGGTGGTGTTGCGGGTGGAGCGGCGCGACAAGGCCGGCGGTACTGCGCAACGCGGTGCGACCGGCCGGGTCACCGGGGTCACTCCCGACGGCCAGTACGTCGTCACGCTGGTCGACGGGCGGGAGGCGACGGCCAAACGCGATCAGCTCAGCCTGCGTACGGCGTACCAGAGTGAAGCCGTTGCCGTGGATCAGCCGGATGGGGATCGGCTGGTGCTGGAGCACACGATCTATGCGGCCGTCGTCGGGTCGCGGGCGTTCGGGCTGGACACGGATGCCTCGGACACCGACACCCGTGGCGTCTACGTCGCGCCGACCGAAGCGTTCTGGTCGCTCGGCAAGCCGCCGATGCATGTCGACGGGCCGGCGGAGGAGTGGTTCTCGTGGGAGGTCGAGCGCTTCTGCGAACTCGCCCTGAAGGCGAACCCCAACCTGCTCGAGGTGCTCCACTCACCGCTGGTGGTCAAGCAGACGCCACTCGGCGAGGAGCTGGTCGACCTGCGACGAGACTTCCTGTCGCAACTGGCCTACCAGACCTACTCGGGCTATGTCCTCAGCCAGTTCAAGAAGATCGAAGCGGACTACCGACGCGACGGCGCGCCCAAGTGGAAGCACGTCATGCACCTGATCCGCTTGCTGCTAGCCGTCCGCACCCTCCTCACCGAAGGTGAACTGATCGTCGATGTCGGCCCGAACCGCGACCGCCTGCTGGCGGTCAAACGAGGTGAGCTCCCGTGGGACGAGGTAGAACGCTGGCGCCTCGACCTCCACCACGACCTCGAAAACGCCTTACAGAAAACAGTTCTCCCGGCAGTGCCGAACGTCGCCAAGGTCGACGCCTGGCTCAGGTCTGTCCGGAGAAGGAGCATCTCTGTCTGAGAGCGCTCGGGCGGGGTATTACTTAACTCTGTGAAGCTATTGACATCTGCTCTGTGGCGGGAAATAGTTTCGTCCTGAAAACAATCAGAAAGCAGAGTGAATCAACAGTGTCGAACGCCAAGGTGCTGCAGCTCCGCTCGGCGGGTGTCAGCCTGGTCCTGGACTGCTCCGGTCCGGCTCTTCCGTCCGTCCTGCACTGGGGTGCGGATCTCGGCCCGCTGGACGAGGCCGCGCTGGCCGATCTGAGGACAGGCGCGGGTGCGGTCCAGACCGGTAACGGGCTCGATGACAACAAGCCGGTCGCGATCATCCCGGAGTACTCCGCGGGCTGGTTCGGACTGCCGGGGCTCAACGGTCACCGGGACGGGCAGGACTTCTCCGCGTCGTTCCAGCTCACCGAGGTCGCGCAGTCCGGCAACGCGGTCCAGGTCACCGCGACCGATCCGCAGGCCGGGCTGAGCCTGGCCCTGGTGATCGAGCTGACCGACTCTGGCCTGGTCCGGGCCAAGGCCGAGCTGACCAACACCGGTACGTCCGTCTACACGGTCGACCAGTTGCTGCTCGCTCTGCCGGTACCGACCGAGGCGACCGAGCTGTTCGACATGACCGGCCGGCACATCGGTGAGCGGCACCCGCAGCGGCACGCGTTCACCCAGGGCGCGCACATCCGCGACAACCGCCGCGGTCGCACCGGCGCCGACGCCACTCTGCTGCTGATCGCCGGAACCCCCGGCTTCGACTTCAGCACCGGCGAGCTCTGGGCCGTCCACACCGCCTGGAGCGGCAACCACCGCTCGTATGCCGAACGCGGCATGAGCGGGTACGCCGTGATCGGCGGCGGCGAACTGCTCCTCCCCGGCGAAGGCCGCCTCCAGCCCCAGGGCTCGTACGGCACTCCGTGGATCTACGGCTCGTACGGCATCGGCCTCGACCAGATGTCGACCCGCTTCCACGAGTACCTCCGGGCGCGCGACACCCACCCGAAGACCGATCGCCCGGTGGTGCTGAACACCTGGGAGGCCGTGTACTTCGACCTGGACCTCGACAAGCTCAAGGCGCTCGCCGACGCGGCCGCCCAGGTCGGCGCCGAGCGGTTCGTGCTCGACGACGGCTGGTTCCGCGGCCGTCGCGACGACCACGCGGGGCTCGGCGACTGGTACGTCGACGAAGGCATCTGGCCCAAGGGCCTGCACCCGCTCGTCGACCACGTCACCGGCCTCGGGCTGCAGTTCGGGCTGTGGTTCGAGCCGGAGATGGTCAACCCCGACTCCGACCTGGCCCGCGAGCACCCCGACTGGATCCTTGCCACCGGCAACCGGATGCCGCCGACCGCCCGGCACCAGCAGGGCCTGAACCTCGGCATCCCGGAGGCCTGGAACTACCTGCTCGAGCGGATCGACAGCATCCTGACCGAGTACGACATCAGCTACATCAAGTGGGACCACAACCGCGACTTCGTTGACGGCGGCAACCAGCTGACCGGTACGGCGGGCATCCACGAGCAGACGCTCGGCGTGTACCGGCTGCTGGACGAGCTCAAGCGCCGCCACCCCAAGGTCGAGATCGAGTCCTGCTCGTCCGGTGGCGCCCGGGTCGACCTCGCCATCCTCGAGCGGACCGACCGCGTCTGGGGCAGCGACAGCAACGATGCGCTGGAGCGCCAGAAGATCCAGCGCTACACCCAACTGCTGCTGCCGCCGGAGCTGATCGGCTGCCACGTCGGCCCGCCGAAGGCCCACACCACCGGCCGCACCCAGAGCCTGGCTTTCCGTGCGTCGACGGCCCTCTTCGGCCACTTCGGCATCGAGTGGGACATCAGCCTGGCGTCCCCCGAGGAGCGCGAAGAGCTGGCCGGCTGGGTCGCCCTGCACAAGGCCCTCCGCCCGCTGCTCCACACCGGCCGGGTAGTCCGCGCCGACCGCGGCTCGGACGACTTCCTGCTCCACGGAGTAGTCGCTCAGGACGGCTCGCGGGGGGTCTTCTCCGCAGTACAGGTCGCCCAGTCGATCACCTCCGACCTCGGCCGCGTCCGCCTGCCAGGCCTCGACAAGGACCGCACCTACCGAGTCAGCAAACTAGCCACGCCTGGCCCGCAACCCCGCCACTCGGCCCCCTGGTGGCAAGACGGCGGCACGGTCCAACTCAACGGCGCAGCCCTGGCCGCGGTCGGCGTACAGGTACCAGCCCAGTGGCCCGAAACCGCAGTACTGCTGGAGGTCCAGGCGATCGACTAGCTCGCACTGCTGTAGCGACGGCTGGCGACCTGCCAATGCAACACGGTGAGCAGGGCGCCGGCCGTCAGCACTAGCGCGGCTGTTGAAAGCGCCGCGGTGGTACCGGTCAGAACGCCAACTGGTACCGCCGCGATCAGCCCGGCCGGCACGATCGTCGCCAAGACGAGCTGGACGGACTTCGGGAAGTACGTCTGCGGGTACTTCCCGGCTTCGCGGGCCTGTTGCGCGACATCGTTGATGGGCGCCGCGCTCTCGGTCCAGAACGCGAGGTACGCGAGGTTGGCCCAGAGCAGGCTGTAGCCGATGAAACCGGTCACGAGCCAGATCGCGGCCTTGGCCAGCAGCGCCGGGTCGATCGACAGCTGCGCCGCCTGCGCGCCGGCCGCCGCCAGAGCGAGGCCGGTGACGACGCGCCCGAACTCGGCCGGCTCCATCCACCGCAACAGGGCGAAGAGCTGGGCGTTCACCGGGCGGATCAGGATCAGGTCGAGCTCACCCTGCCGGACGTAGGTGTCGATCCGCCGCAGGTTCGGTGTCACGAAGCAGTCCATCAGGCCGGTACAGGCGCCGTACAGGCCGACGACGACTAGCGTCAGCGGGCCGTTCCAGCCGGTGGCCGTGGTCGACAGGTCGGTGAGGACGAGGACCGGGATCAGGCCGAGCGCCAGCTCGGCGGCCGAGGCGATCGCGTTGATGAGCGTCTGGCTGCGGAACTGCAGGTCGCGCCGGATCGCTTGCCTCAGGCAACTTGTCCACAGCCGTCCGTAGCGCCTCATGCGCCGGCTCCCTGATAGCTGCGCAATCCTAGCCGCCAGGTGAGGATCGCGGCCCCGAGGAAGGTGGCGGACCAGCCTGCCTGCCAGGCGAAGCTGCCGGCCGTCGGGTGGCCCAGCAGTACCTCGAGCGGGAACGACACCATGAAGCGGAACGGCTGGATCGCGAGGAAACCGGCGAAGGCGGACGGGAAGAGGGCGAGCGGGATGATCGCGCCCGACAGCAGGCCGGAGACCAGGAAACGCAGCCGGTTCACGGCCGTGACGTCCTCGAACCAGAACGCCAGCGAGCCGATCACGACGTCCAGGGTGTAGGCCATGCCACCGGCCAGTGTCAGCGCGATGGCGAAGGCGAGCCATCGGCCCGGCGACGACGGGAGCTTGACCTGGTCGCGGAAGATGATGCCGAGCCCGACGGCCAGCGGGACGGCGAGCAGCAGTTTGATCAGCTTCTCGCCGAGGTTGTTGGCGATGTTCGCCAGATGGGTGGAGCATGGCCGGACCAGCCAGCTGGTCAGCTTGCCCAGCCGGATGCTCTCGGCCATGAAGCCCGAGGTCCAGCTGGCGGTCAGCATCACCACCAGGCCGACCATGACCAGGTACGTCGTGAGGAACGACTCGGTGACCGGCGGGGTCGCTCCCTGGGCGATGGCGCCGCGCCAGACGAGCAGCGAGATCGCCGGCGAGATGACGGTGGCGAGTTGGAGGAAGAGCAGCCACCAGCGGTAGGTCAGCGTCGTCGTGAGCTCGCGGGCGATCAGTACCCGGAGGATCCGTACGGTCCTCATGCTTGCGCCGTGAAGAGCTTCGACATCACCTGGTCGAGGTCGTCGCCGTCGTGGGACCGGGCACGCAACGCCGGCAGGTCGCCGTCGAAGACGGGGCGGCCGTGGTTGATCACGACGATCCGCTCGCACAGCGCGGCGACGTCGTTCATGTCGTGGCTGGTGAGCACGATGGTGGTGCCGAGGTCGCGGTTGAGCTCGGCCAGGAAGGTACGGACGGTGAGCTTGGCGACGACGTCGAGGCCGACGGTCGGTTCGTCGGCGAAGAGCAGTTCCGGGCCGTGCAGGAGGGCCAGCATCAGCTCGCAGCGCATCCGCTGGCCGAGGGAGAGCTTGCGGACCGCGATGTTCAGGATGTCCTGGATCTGCAGCCGGTTCGACAGGTCCTCGACGGTCTGGTCGAAGCGTGGCTTGGCCAGGGCGTACATCTCCTTGTGGATCAGCAGGGAGTCGTACGTCGAGACGTCCCACCACAGCATCGACTTCTGGCCGAAGACGACGGAGATCCGCGACAGGAAGTCGTAGCCGCGCTTCGACGGGCGATGGCCGAGCACCTCGAGTTCGCCGGCGGTCGGTCGCAGCAGGCCGCAGAGCATCTTGATCGTGGTCGTCTTGCCGGCGCCGTTCGGGCCGAGCAGGCCGATCACCTGACCGCGAGGCACAGTGAGGTCGAGCGCGTCGACCGCCAGCCGCTCACGACGGTCGGGACGGAACAAGCCTCGTACGGCCGCGCTGAGTCCTGGGCGTTGCTCGGTGTAGCGGTAGCTCTTCGTCAGGGCTTCGGTCTGGATCGCGGGCATAGGTCATCCAATCTGCGACCCCGGCGCAGACTGGGGAGGTCGCCACACTGGAGAGCCGGAACGGCCTGCCGGCGGGTGCACCTGGCATCGGTGCGACCTGGTTCGACCCTAACCCGAGATGCACCCCTGGTTCAGCTTGTTTTCCCGGCAAGGGTTGTCCCTGGGGTGACGTACTCCAGAGGGAGTACGTCCTACTGCGGCTGATGGGGGAGGTGCCTCCTGGGGAGTAGATGAGGTGTAGCCGCGGAGGCGACGCGCTGGGTAGGGGGTGGGCGACACGATCGATGTGGTCGGAAAACTGCGATTACAGCGAGGAGTGTCATGAACGAGGAGAAGCCGGTTCGGATCGGCGATCAGGAGCGGGAGGAGGCTGTCTCGCGGCTGGGTGCGCATTACGAGGCCGGGCGGCTGACTGCTGAGGAGCACCAGGAGCGGGTCGGGGAGGCGCTGCAGGCGAAGACGCAGGTGGAGTTGGCGGCGCTGTTCGCGGATCTGCCGGGGGAGCCGACCGCTGGAGCGCAGGAGGCGGGCGACGGCGAGCAGTGGGCTGGGCCGTGGGGATGGTCGCGGCCGCCGTGGACGACGCCGCAGGACCAGGGCGCGGCGCACGCAGCAGGGCAGGGCGCTGGGCCGGGTGGCAGGCCAGGTGCTGGACAGGACCCGCGGAGGCAGGGGGCCTGGAGTGGGCGCGACGGAGCGCAGTACGGGCCGCCGTGGGGTGGGCGGGGCTACGGGCCGCCTTGGGGTGGGCGGGGGCCGCTGGGGCGGGTTCCGTTGCCGTTGTTGGTGGTGCTGGCGGTGGCTGGGGTGTTGGCGTCCATCGGGTGTGTGGTGTTCGGTGGGCATCCGCCGGTACTGCCGCTGGTGTTGCTGGTGGCTGGCGTGGTGATCGCTAAGCGGCGTCGGCAGGAGCGACGGGCATGAGAGCGGCGTACCGGGTGCTGGCGTCGTCGATCGCGGTGGCGGTGGTACTGCAGATCGCGTCGATCGCGCTGGCCGGGTTCACCGTCGCGAGTGATGCCGAGGACGGGAAGACGATCGGGGCCGACTACAGCAACTTCGGCCAGAGCTATCACAGCATCGCCGGTACTGCGATCGCCGTGCTCGCGCTCGTCTTCCTGATCGTGTCCTTCCTGACCGACGTACCGCGCGGCCGTGCCCTGGCCGGGATCGTGCTCGGGTTGGTGGTGCTGCAGTTCGTGCTCGCGGTCGTGTCCTTCGGGTTGCCGGCGCTGGGAATACTCCACGGCATCAACGGGCTCGCCGTCGCGGCAGTCGCTGGGATGGCGTCACGTCGGGCAGCGACACCAGCCCAGCCGGTCAGTGCGTAGGTGGAGGGGACGGCTGATCGCTCTGGGGGTGACGCTGGCGGTACTCGTACCGCTGGCGTACCTCTGGGCGACCAGCCTCGTCCCTGACAACTACTCGGCCATGGACATGGGGTACGCCGACTACGGCGGCGGCCCGTCGATGTCCGGCCACATGCACCACGGTGGGACCAGCCTCACCGACCTGACCGGACCGCGCCGAGGCAAGCCGGACGTCGCCGTCATCCTGACCGCCCGGAAGCAGAAGTTCACCCTCGCGAGTGGTGAACAGATCGACGGCTTCACCCTCAACGGCTCGTCGCCCGGCCCGCTGATCCGAGCCGGGCAAGGCGATCTCGTCGAGGTCACCCTCGTCAACGAGTCGGTCCCGGACGGTGCCACCCTGCACTGGCACGGCATCGACGTACCGAACGCGGAGGACGGCGTCGCCGGCGTCACCCAGGACGCGGTACCGGTCGGTGGCAAACACGTCTACCGCTTCAAGGCCGACCAGCAAGGCACGTACTGGTACCACTCACACCAGGTGTCGAGCGAGGAGGTCCGCGACGGCCTGTTCGGCACGATCGTCATCGGCGGCGCGCAAGACGACGTGATCGCGGCCATCCACACCTATGACGGCAAACGCACGATCAACGGCCGGACCGGCCAGCAGCGACTATCCGTCGCCCCAGGCAAGAAGCTCAGAGTCCGGGTGATCAACACCGACAACACGCTGGTACGGACCGGGCTCACCGGCGCGGAGTACAAGGTGGTCGCCGTCGACGGCCGAGACGTGCATGGTCCGACGCCGACGACGGCGGCGTTTCCGCTCGCTGCAGGCGCAAGAGTCGACCTTGAAGCCGTAATGCCCGCGACAGGAGCCTTGAAGCTCGAGGCTGGGACGGTGTCGTTGGTGCTGGGAGAGGGCGAGGCGGCAGGATCGTTGCCAAGTGCAAGCGTCGATCTGCTGACCTACGGTACGCCGGCGCCGCTCGGCCTCGATCCGTCGAAGGCCGACCGGCGCTTCGAGTACAAGATCGGGCGCAGCGCAGGCTTTCTCGACGGGGTGCCCGGCCTGTGGTGGACGATCAACGGGCACAAGTTCCCCGACGTACCGATGTTCATGGTCACCGAGGGGGACGTCGTGGTGATGACGATCGGCAACTCCAGCGGCCAGGCGCATCCGATGCACCTGCACGGCCACCATGCGGTCGTGCTGTCCAGGAACGGCGTCGCGGCGACCGGGTCGCCGTGGTGGATCGACACCCTCGAGGTGGGCGACAAGGAGACGTACGAGATCGCCTTCGTCGCGGACAATCCGGGCGTCTGGATGGATCACTGCCACAACCTGCCGCACGCGTCGGAGGGGTTGATGACGCATCTGGCGTACGAGGGCGTCAGTACGCCGTACCGGATCGGCGGCAGCACCCACAACAAGCCCGAGTGACCGACTGAGGAACCCAAGACCGGTTCGTGTCGTCTACTGGACGAGATGAGTGATGACGACGAGGGTACCGACGACCTGTACGGCAGGCAGCTCGTCCTGCTCCTGCTGTTCTTCGGAGGTACCGCCGGACTGCTGTTGCTGATCGCGTGGCTGGCGCGACCGAACTGGATGTGGGACGGCCCACTGGTCGCCTTCGCCATCGCCGGCGGCGCCTGCTACCCGGCACGGCTCCTGGTCGAGCGGTTCGCGTGGTGGAAGCGCCTCGAGCAGCCGACCCAGTGGACGGTCGCGCGGCGGGAGCGGGCCGCGGAGCGTGAGCGGAAGCTGCAGCGCGAGTACCGGCGGCAGGAGCGCGATGGGAAAGCGCGCGAGGGCCAGGGTCGGCATGCCGGGCGGCGGCGGTTCCGGATCGAGGATCTCCTGGTGAGACTTCTCGGCCTGGTGCTGGTGCTCGGGTCGCTGGCGATCATCCCGTTCGGGCTGGGGGCGGGGCGCTCCGACGAGCGCCTCGCCCGGACCGCGCCGGTGCAGCAGGCTGTCGTGGTCTCGGTGGACGAGGACAAGTGGTCGAAGAACCACGACCTCACCATCAAGGTCGCCCGCCCCGGCGACGGCGGGACCGTCGAGATCTACGGCGCCGACGAAATCGACCCGCGGCCGGCGGTCGGCGACAAGATCGGCGTGTACGTCGATCCGCACGATCCCGGCAACGTCCTTGCCGCCGACGCCGACTGGACCATGCATTGGTACTGGTACGTGCTGTGCATCGCCGTCAGCCTGGTCCTGGCCGGCTTCAGCAGCATGCTGCTGTGGTGATCACCTCATGCGGAACTAGTTGCTCTCAACAACAATTGCTGGCTGAGCCGGCGGCAGCGGTCGCGGTTGAGGGCGGCGATCCGCTCGCAGGCCGCGTCGATGGCGGCCCGCTGGGAGGAGTAGTAGCCGTACCAGTAGGGATCGTCGGGTTGTGGATCCGTGTGGTCGTCGATATCGGCGTACCAGTCACAGCCGGTGCGGAAGACGCGCGCGTGCAGGTGGATCTGGGTGTCAAGGTCGCTCATCGCTCGCATCCCCGTGAAGTCGAGAAACAGCTGACGAAAACCTGTCTCCATCATGAGACGGGCAGCCGCCGAACCCCGGCTCGACACGCGGACTAGGCAGAAGGTTGGGACAGCACCAGGACGGTGATCCGCTGGGCGGAGTTGTTGGCGAAGCCGCCGCGGTTCCAGGGGGCCTCGATCGGCTGGACCCGGCCGCTGGCGTCGTGGGCGCGGACGGTGAGGACGTGCTCGCCGGGGACGGCGTCCCAGTCGAAGGAGAAGCCGCGCCAGGACAGGTCGTTGCTGTCGGCATCGAGCTTCGCGTCCTGCCAGCTGACGCCGGCGTCGACGCTGACCTCGACCCGCTCGATCGGCGCCCAGCCGGACCAGGCGCGGCCCTGCAGGACGACCGGTCCGGCGGGGACGAAGCGGTGCCGGCTCATGAAGTCCGGATTCCCCGGCGGGATCAGCAGAGCGCGCGGCTCGATCCGGGTGATCCCGACGCCGACCTCGTTCGGCTCCTGCCGGATCCGGTAGGCGACCGCGTTCTGGTACCCGGTGAACTCGTGGTCGATCAGCTCGATCGAGCGCAACCACTTCACGCTCGCCATCCCGTACCAGCCGGGCATGATCAGTCGCAGCGGATACCCGTGCTGCGGCGGCAGCGGCGCGCCGTTCATCTCCCAGGCGACGATCGCGCCGGAGTCGAGTGCCTCGGTGACGGTCAGCCCGCGCTGGTAGTCCTGCTCGATACCGCGCTCGAACCCGTGATCCGCGCCGGTGAACACCACGTCGATCGCGTCCTTGCGGATCCCGGCCGCCCGGATCAACGCGGCCAGCGGTACGCCGGTCCACTCCGCCGTGCCGACGGCTTCCATCAACCAGGGCTGGCTGATCGGCCGCGGCTGCAACCCGGCCCGGCCGTTGCCCGCGCACTCCAGTGTCACCCGGACGGTCTGCCGCCCCATCGCCCGCAACTCGGTCATCCCGAACGACAGTGGTTGCTCGACGCAACCATCAACGGTCAGCCGCCAGTTCGTCGCGCTGGCCGCCGGAATGTCGTAGTGCACCAGCACGTAGTGCAGCCCGGCCGGCGTCAGGTCGTACCGCAACGCCTCCAGCGGCATCCCGTGGTTACGCGCCGCCAACTGCAGCTCGTCCCCGGTGATGCCCTCCCCGGTGTCCGCCAACCGCCCTTTGCCACTGAACTGCTCGATCGACATGTCAGCCCCCTGATGACACACCTTAATTCACTGGCGTTGGCCAGTCACCAGCTTCGACCAGCTGAAGCACCAAAGCCGCGATGTTCCAGGCGTCGTCGGCCCCGCTGTGATGCCGGCCTTCCAGCGGCAACCCGGCCAGCTCCAGTGCCTTCGCCATCCCCGGTCGCCGCCGCAGCCCACGCGCCTCGGTGAACACCAGCTTCGCGTTCACGTGCACCTGGTTGAACGGGTACCGCACCCCGGTCCTGTCGCACTGCGTGATGAACTGCTTGCGGTCGTAATCGCCCCAACTCGCCCAGGGGAACTGTCCGGAGCCGTAGGCCTTGGCAAGCTCCTTGCACGCCTCCGCGAAGCTGATCCCACCGTCGACCTCGTCCTGGGTCAGCCCGGTGAGTTCGGTACAGAACGCACTCACCCGCGAGGTGGCCGGCCGGACCAGGATCCGATGCTTGGCGACCCGTTCCCGCGCGACCAGGTCGACCACGGTCAGCCCGATCTCGATGATCTCCTGCCGCTCGCCGGGTGGCGGCTCCTTGGACCAGCAGGTCGCTTCGACGTCCACGACGTTCAGGTACATGTCAGAGCCACCCGTTGTCGATGGCGATCCGGGCGGCTTCGGCGCGGGTGCGGGCGCCGGTCTTGCCGATCGCGGCGGACAGGTGGTTGCGGACGGTGCCTTCGGACAGGTGCAGGCCGCGGGCGATGTCGGCGACGGTGCCGCCTTCGCGGGCAGCCCGGAGTACGTCGGATTCGCGGGCGGTCAGTGGGCTGGTCCCGGCCACGAGAGTTTCGGCGGCCAGCGATGGGTCGACCACGCGCAGGCCTTGGTGGACCCGGCGTACGGCGTCGGCGAGCTGCGCCGCGGGCGTGTCCTTGACGACGAAACCGGCCGCCCCGGCCTCCATCGCGCGCCGCAGGTATCCCGGTCGGCCGAAGGTCGTCACCATCAAGACCCGGACCTCCGGTACTGCGCGGCGCAACGCCGCCGCGGCCTCGATCCCGTCCAGTCCCGGCATCTCGACGTCGAGCAGCGCCACGTCGGGCTTGGCCGACCGGACCGCCTCGACCACCTCGTCGCCGCGGCCGACCTCGGAGACCACCTCGAGATCGGGTTCGAGATCCAGCAGCGCGGCCAGCGCTCCCCGGACCAGCGCCTGGTCGTCAGCGATCAGCAGCCGTATCGTCACGAGCCAACTCTGACAGCCAGCCGGAAGCCGCCACCCGGCGCGGTCCCGATCTGCAGGCTCGCCCCGGCCTCGTCGGCGCGTTCACGCAACCCGACCAGCCCGTGCCCGGACACACCACCACCAGGCGCCGGCCCGCTACCGTCGTCCAGTACTTCCACCTGCTGCGCGGCCAGCTTGATCGTGCACCTCTTCGCCCCGGAGTGCCGGACCACATTCGTCACGCCCTCCCGGACCACCCACGCGAACAACTCCCGATTCGCCTCCGGAACCTCGTCCGTCACCGTCGGCAGCTCGGCCTTGATCTCGGCCGCCTGCAACGCCGACCGTGCCGACACCAGCTCCCCGGCCAGACTCAACTCCCGGTACCCGGCAACAGCAGCCCGTACGTCGGCCAGCGCCGCGCGAGCCAGCCGCTCGACGTCAGCGACCTCAGCGGCCGCGCGCTCCGGATGCCCCTCGATCAGCCGCCCGGCCAGCTCGGCCTTCACCGTGATGACCGTCAGCGAGTGCCCGAGGATGTCGTGCAGATCCCGGGCGAACCGCCCGCGCTCCTCCTGCACCGCCAGCTCAGCGAACTCCTTGCGCGCCACCGCCAACTCGACGCTGCGCAACATGGCCCGCCGCATGGCGAAAACCGCGAGCCCGCCGAGCACGATCGCCAGGCTGTAGCTGCCGTCGTCCTTCCATCCCGGAACCGTTCGCAGCACCAGCTCGGCGAGCGCCAGCAGGCCCACGCCGAGCGCGACGCCGAACCGGAGCGGCAGGATCATCATGCCCATCGCCTCGACGAACACCAGCGTGGTCAGCGCGCTCTCGCCGGCCGCGGGCAGCATCAGGGCCCCGAGCCCGAGCAGCACCACGACGAAGCCGATCTGGACCCCGAGCGGCGCCCTCACCCGAGCCATGTTCCGGGCGCGGGCGTACCAGAAGAACCCCATGTAGGCGATGACGAACAGGACCACCGCCGCCAGCCCGAGGACCCGCTCGGCCATGTTGTCGTGTTTCAGGATGTTCTCGAACGGCTTGTTCAGGAAGAACAGCCAGACGCCCGCCAGCAGCCAGCCGAAGCCGGGCCGGCGGCGGACGTTGTCGAGCCCGTCGCCGATGGCCTCGAACCGGTCCAGCGGCGACGGTGGCTGGGGAGTGCTCACGAACTCACGCTAACCGGTCGGGGCTCAGGCCCGGGCCGTGTCGGCGCGGTACCGGCGCAGTGCGATGAATCCGAGGACGACCGTCCAGGCCAGCACCACCAGCACCGCGTTCATGTCCAGCCCGTTCTGCGACAGTGCGCTGCGCGAGCTCTGCCCGGTCCAGTACGCCGGGGTCAGCTGGGCGATGTGCTTCATCAGCGACGGCATCGAGTCGACCGGCAGCCACAGTCCGCCGAAGGCCGCGATCAGCATCGTGCTCAGACCGGTGATCGGCTGCACGCTGTCCGGCTTGGCGACGTACCCGATGACCAGGCCGATCGCCGCGAACGGCAGCGCGCCGAGCCAGGAGACCAGCGCCACGGAGACCCACTGGGAGACGCTCAGGTGCACGTCGCCGACCGTCATGCCGAACAGGAAGACGACCACCAGCGGCGGGATCGCCAGCAGCAGCGACAAGATCACCTTGCTGATCACGTAGGCCTGCGGCTTCAGCGGGGTGAGCCGCAGGGTCCGGTTCCAGCCGCCGTCGCGTTCGGCGGCGATGATGCCGCCGCTGCTCATCGCGGCTGACATCGAACCGAAGATCGCCATGCTCACCATCACGTAGGCGATCGCCGAGATGCCGCTCTCGCTGGCGTCCTTGGGGATGGTCAGGCCGAAGATGGCGAACAGGATCACCGGCATCAGGATCGCGAAGATCACCACCCGCCGGTTCCGCAGCGTCCGCCGGATGTCGAACTTCAGATAGTCGAGGTTCATGCGACTGCCTCCTGGTCGGCGCTCAGCGCCAGTACGGCGTCCTCGAGGTCGGCCGAGGTCACCTCGATGTCATGGGCCGGGGTGTTGTTCAGCAGATAGCGCAACGTGTGGTCGGAGTCGCCGCACTGCAGCAGCACGACGTCGCCACGGGTCTCCACATTCCGTACTCCGGGCAGCGACGCCAGCGTGGCGAGGTCGGCACCCGGTACGGTCGCGCGGATCGTCCGGCCGGACACACTCGCCTTGATCTGGGCGGCGGTGCCGTCGGCAACGACCCGGCCGCTGCGCATCAGCACCACCCGGTCGGCGTACGCGTCGGCCTCCTCGAGGTAGTGGGTGGCGAACAGCACGGTCCGGCCGCGGGCGGTCTCGGCGTGCATCGAGGCCCAGAAGTCACGCCGGGACTCGACGTCCATCCCGGTGGTCGGCTCGTCGAGCACGATCAGGTCGGGCTGCGGGATGATCGCCATCGCGAACCGGACCCGCTGCTTCTGCCCGCCGGACAGGCCCTTCATCTTGCGGCCGTACAGGTCCGCGATCCCGGCCGCTTCGAGCGCCTCGCCGACCGGCATCGGATCCTTGTGCAACCCGGCGACGAGGTTCAGCAGCTCGCCGACCTTCGCGTCCTCGATGATGCCGCCGCTCTGCAGCATCACGCCGATCCGGCTCGCGGCGATCGCCTCGGCCGGCGAGGTGCCGTAGACCTGGACACTGCCCTGGTCGGGCCGGACCAGGCCGAGCAGCATCTCGATCGTGGTCGACTTGCCGGCGCCGTTCGGGCCCAGCATCGCCACCACCTCGCCCGAGCGGATGGTCAGATCCACCCCGGCGACAGCCTGTACGTTGCCGTACCTCTTGGTCACACCGCTCAGGGTGACCGCAGTCGTTGTCGTCATACCCAGAATGCTGCCGGTGCCGGCCGTTCCGGCCCTGGATCGGCCGTCACGACCCACCCATGACATCCGTCAGCGCCCACTCAGGGTCGAGCGTCAGGGTGGCAAGCCCACCTGTGGTGGGCTCGGACAGGTAACGGTGGCCTTGAACAAGACATACCTTGTTCAAGCCCACCGTTTGGTGTTCATGCCCACCACATGTGGGCTTGCCGGGGTTCGGGGTGGTTAGGCGGGGAGGGTCCAGAGTTGGTTGGCGCTGCCTGCGCAGGTCCAGATCTGGAGCCGGGTGCCGTCGGCCGAGCTCTGGCCGGTGGCGTCCAGGCACTTGCCGGAGTTCGGGTTCAGCAGGTTGCCGTTCGACTGGGCCTGCCAGCCCTGGGCTCCGGTGCCGTTGCAGTCGTAGAGCTGCACGAGTGAGCCGTTCGCAGTACCGGCGGCGGCGACGTCCAGGCACTTGCCGAGGGCCCGGATCGTGCCGTCGGTGCCAACGGTCCAGGTCTGCGCGGCGCTGCTGTTGCAGGTCCAGAGCTGGACCGCCGTACCGTTCGCGCTGTTGCCGCCGGCGACGTCGACGCACTTGCCGGCGATGCCCTTGATCGGGCCGGTCTTGCCACCGGTCGGCGGAGTACCGGTACCGCCCGCCGCGTCGAAGATCGCGCTGACCAGCGAGGTGCTGCCGGTGGTGTCCTGGGACAGCTCCCAGTTCATGATGCCGCCGGCGTTGGCCACCGCCCAGGTGGTCTTGCGCTTGATCGTCGGGATGCCGTTGTAGCACTGCTGGGCGCCGTTGGCCTGGATGCAGTCGACGTTCGCGTTGTTGGGGTTCATCGCGACGATCTGCGAGTAGGTCAGGTAGCCAGGCCGGCTGTAGAACGGCACGCCGAGCACGGTCTTGGCCTTCGGCAGGCCGCGGTTCTTCCAGAAGTTGGCCGAGGCGATCGACCAGTCGTAGTTGGCGTGCGGGCTGCCGCCGTCGTACGCCATGATGTTCAGCCAGTCGACATAGCCGAAGACAGCCGGCTGTACGCCGTTCGCGGTGTCACCCTCGGAGACGACGGCCGCGGTGAGCAGCTTGCCCTGGCCGTGCAGCGTGTTGCTCAGCTGCTGCATCAGCAGGGTGTAGTGGTCGCCGGAGGCGCCCGGGTCCGGGTACTCCCAGTCGATGTCGACACCGTCCAGGCCGTACTGGTTGATCAGGCCCATCACCGCGTTGGTGAAGGTCGTGCGACCGCCGGAGCTGGCCGCGAACGACTCGAACGCGGAGTCGTTGCCGTCGTTCCAGCCGCCGATGGACAGCGACACCTTGACCCCGTTGGCGTGCGCGGTGCTCACCAGCGAGGACAGCTTGCCGCTGTCGGGGACGCCTTGCAGGGTGCCGTTGGAGTTCGGCAGGACGAACGCGTAGTTGATGTGGGTGAGCTTGCTGTACTGGACGGCGCTGACGCTGCCGGCCCACGACGGCAGGTAGCCGATGCTCTTGAACCCGGCGGGCAGCGCCGCGGCGGCGCTACTTGCGGTGGCGGCGGTCGAGGCGGCGTCGGCCTTGGGGGCCGGGGCGAAGGTCGCTATCAACCCGGCGGTGCCGGTGGCGAGCGCGAGGGCCGCGATGGCCACGCGACTTCGCAGCTTCATCCTTGACGACTTCATGGGGGCGGTGTCCTTTCGGATGGACCCTCGCGCCGCACCCGGCAGGCTCACACAGATCGACGACAGCCGCTCGGTCGCGGGCAGAGGCGATCGAGCGGTGGCATCTTCTCAAGCACCTTCCGGGGGCGGCTGTTGCGAAGGTGAATATAGAAGAGATCTGACCGAAGTCATCGTTAGTTTGCTCGGATGTCTGACCGCCGTCAAGACGTCAGAGCAACTCAGAATGCGCATTCTCGCGGCGGAGATCCTATGTTTGGATGCCCTGGCCGCTGGGAAATCCGGCGGTCTAGATGTCCGGCGCCTCGGAGCGGGAGGTGCGGGTGATGGCGATCGAGGCGGCCACCACGCAGGCCATCCCGGCCAGCTGGATGACGGCGAGCCGCTGGCTGAGGATCAGGAAGCCGGCGGTGGCGCCGACGGCCGGCTCGATGCTCATCAGGATGCCGAAGACGACCGGCTTCATCCGGCGCAGCGCGAGCGTCTCGAGTGAGTAGGGAAGTACCGACGAGAGCACGGCGATCGCCAGGCCGATCGCGAGGGAGTGCCAGTGCAGGAGGTCGCTGCCGGCGGTGATCAGGCCGATGGGGGCCGTGATGAGGGTGCTGACGATCATCGCGAGCGCCAGGCCGTCGAGTTGGGCGAAGCGGCGGCCGGTCTCCGCGCTGAGCAGGATGTAGCCGGCCCAGAAGGCACCGGCCAGCCCGGCGAATCCCACGCCGAGCCAGTCGACCTTGCCCAGTTCATGGCCGTTGACCAGTACGACGCCGAGCGCGGCCCCGGCGACGGCGAAGAGGTCGCGGCGTTTGCGGGACATCGCGGCGGCCAGGCCGAGCGGCCCGATGAACTCGATGGTGACGGCGACGCCGAGCGGGAGTCGCTCCAGGGACAGGTAGAAGGAGAGGTTCATCAGTCCGAGGACGATGCCGAAGGCAACAACTGCCAGGAGGTCTCGCTTGGTGCGGTTGCGCAGGCTCGGGCGGGCGATGAGCAGGAGGATCGGTACGGCGAGTGCCAGTCGCAGGGAGACGGTGCCTGCGGCCCCCAGTTGCTGGATCAGCTTGGCGGCCAGCGCCCCACCGAACTGCACGGACACGACGCCGCCCAGGACCATGGCGGTCGGCGGGACCCTGAATGTACGCACAAACGTCAATCAGATCATGGGGGGATCGGGAGCGCCGACCTCCACCCCATCAATCCCATCGCAGGCCGCGACGACCCAGGCGCGCCGGAGGCGGGAGGGAGGCGGGAGGGAGGCGTGGAGGGGGCGAGGGGAGGGGTGACCGGAGGTGATTGATGGGCTGGCGGTTGGGACGGCTCGACGGCTAGCGCGCCGGTGTCGCCGACGAAGGTCACCCCCGCAACGAGTCCAACCCCTGCCACAGGAGTCGCTGCAGGGTGGCCGCCAACTTCTCCGGCGTGGGGGTGCCGCCGTTGCGGGTGCGCCAGATGGCTAGGCGTTCCGTGGCGCCGGAGACCGACTGGGCGACGATCTGGATTTCTTCCTCGTCGTGTGGGTGATCCGCGGGGAGGTTGAGGCGGACCATCATCGCGATCAGGGCGACGAACTCGGCGCGGACCTCGTCGGCGGCCTGGGCGGCGGGGCCGGCGGCGAGCATGCCCTCGTCGACCATCACCGACCAGGCGCTCGGGTGCTCGTCGAGGAACGTGAACCAGGCGACGAAGCCGGCGTACATGGCCTGCTCGGGGTCGGCGGCGGCGAGGACCGCGTCGGAGACCGTGTCCAGGAGTTGGGCGCGCAGGCGGGACAGGCAGGCGAGGAACAGGCCGTCCTTGGAGCCGTAGTACTGGTACACGAGCGGTTTGGAGACGCCGACCGCGGCGGCGATGTCGTCCATCGAGGTGCCCTGGTAGCCCCGCTCGCCGAAGATCCGCTCGGCCGCGTCGAGGATCTCCCGCTCCCGCGCCGCGCGGTCCCGCCGCCGCTTCACCGGCACGCCGCCGACGGCATCCGGGGCCGCGGTGCCGGTCGCCGGTACGGGGCTGTCCGTGGTCGAGGTCACTTGCACACTCTAACTGACTCGGAGTAACTTACTCGGAGTAAGTTCGAAGTCGTCGGCCTCTGGAGGGTTACTCATGACTGCTCACCGATCGGGGCGGCGGGGTGGGGAAGGTATGAAACAGCATCGGATCGTGGTGATCGGGACCGGGTTCGCCGGGATCGGGATGGCGGTCCGGCTCAAGCAGGCCGGCTACCACGACTTCGTCGTACTGGAGCGGGCGCAGGATGTCGGCGGGACCTGGCGGGACAACACCTACCCGGGCTGCCGTTGCGACGTGCCCTCGCATCTGTACTCCTTCTCGTTCGCGCCCAACCCGGACTGGTCGAGCACGTTCTCGCCGCAGCCCGAGATCGAGGCGTACCTGCAGAAGGTGACCGACGGCTTCCGGGTCCGCCCCCACATCCGCTTCGGCCACGCCGTCGAGTCGGCGCACTGGCAGGGCGATCACTGGCTGATCCACACGAACCAGGGCGACTTCACCGCCGACGTGCTGCTGTCCGGGATGGGTCCGCTGGCCGAGCCGTCGATCCCCAAGTTGCCCGGGATCGAGCAGTTCGAGGGCGAGGTCTTCCACTCCGCGCAGTGGAACCACGACCTCGACCTGAGTGGCCGCAAGGTGGCCGTGATCGGCACGGGCGCGTCGGCGATCCAGTTCGTACCGGCGATCCAGCCCGACGTCGAGGAGCTGCACCTGTTCCAGCGGACGCCGCCGTGGGTGATGCCGCGGCCGGACCGCAAGATCAGCGCTGCCGAGAAGCGCATCTACCGCGCGTTTCCCCTTGTGCAGAAGGCCGTCCGGGCCGGGATCTACTGGAGCCGCGAGTCGCTCGTGCTCGGCTTCGCCAAGCTGCCCGCGATGATGAAGCAGGGTCAGAAGATCGCCGAACGCCACCTCGCCCAGCAGATCCGCGACCCCGAGCTGCGCGCGAAGCTGACGCCGGACTTCACCCTCGGTTGCAAGCGCGTGCTGATCTCCGACGACTACTACCCGGCCGTCGCCCAGCCGAACGTCGACGTCGTCACCGACGCGATCACCGAGGTCACCCCGACCGGGATCGTCACCGACGACGGCGTGAAGCACGAGGTCGACACGATCATCTACGGCACCGGGTTCCGGGTCACCGACCTGCCGGTGATGGACATGCTGCACGGCCGCGACGGCAAGACCCTGCGCGAGGCGTGGGCCGACGGGATGGAGGCGCACCTCGGTACCGCGATCGCCGGCTTCCCCAACTTCTTCCTGCTGATCGGGCCGAACACTGGCCTCGGCCACAGCTCGATGGTGTTCATGATCGAGTCGCAGATCGCCTACATCCTGGACGCGCTGCGCACGATGGACGCGACCGGGCTGCGGGAGGTCGAGGTGCGGCCGGAGGTGCAGCGGGAGTTCGTGGACGGCGTCCGGTCGTCGATGCGCAACACGATCTGGACCCGCGGTGGGTGCACCAGCTGGTATCTGGACTCGGCCGGCCGTAATACGACCCTCTGGCCGTCCTTCACCTTCCGCTTCCGGCAGCTGACCCGGCACTTCGACGCCTCGGAGTACAGGACTCGCTGACCGGTGCACTCGCGAGCTGTCGCTATGTGACATCGATCGTGTTACATTCGATCGGTCAGATAGCGAGTCGATCGGAGGGCGCCGTGACGCTGCTGGTCCCGCTGCACGGCATCGGTGGCCGGGGCGACCTGCCGGTACCGCTCTGGCTCGCCATCTACTCGGCAACCGCCGCGGTAGCCGTCTCCTTCTTCGCCCTGGCCGCCTTCTGGTCAAAACCCCGCTTCGAACCCACTGCGGGGGGCCTGCGCGCCGGTACGCCGCTGCGCGGGCAGGCCGGGGCCGGCGACGTCCCGCTCGCCTGGCTGACGGGGTTGGTCGACGCCCGGACCGTTCGTTGGTTGCTCAAGGCAATTGGGTTGGCGGCGTTCGGGTTGTTGCTCGGGGTGGCGTGGTTCGGGAGTGATTCGCCGAGTCGCAATCCGGCGCCGACCTGGCTCTACGTCTGGATCTGGGTCGGGATCATCCCGGTGTCGCTGCTGTTCGGGCCGGTGTGGCGGCTCGCCAATCCGCTGCGCACGATCGCCGGGTGGGTGCCGCGTACGGCGTACCGGGAGCTGCCTCAGGGGATCGCCTATTGGCCGGCGGTCGCGGGGCTGTTCGGGTTTCTGTGGCTGGAGCTCGTCTTCCCCGACGGCTCGGAGCCGCTCGTCGTCGCCGTCTTCGTGACCGGCTACGCGATGGTGAATGTTGCCGCGGGCATCGTTTACGGCCCGCCCTGGTTCGCGATCGGCGACAGCTTCGAGGTGTACGCCGAGGCGCTCGCCAAGCTCAGCCCGTTGGGTCGCGACTCCAATCGCCGGCTCGTGCTGCGCAATCCGCTCGCTGGGCTCGCGACGATCCCGCAGGAGCGGGGGATGGTCGGGCTGCTCTGCCTGCTGCTCGGATCGACCGCCTTCGACGGCATCAGCCGGTGGTCGGCCTGGACCAACCAGACCGGTGAGCTCGGGCATGGCGGACATCTGCTCGTCTACACGCTCGGCCTGCTGGTCGCGGTCGCAGTCGTGTCAATGCTCTTCCTGCTGGCCGCCCGGGCGACGGGCGCGGCTCGGATCCGTCCTGGTGGGCTGGGCAATGCGGGTCTGCCGGGGGCATTCGTGCACTCGCTGGTGCCGATCGCGATCGGGTACGCCGTCGCGCACTACTTCTCGTTCGCGATGTTCCAGGGGCAGGAAGGTTTGCTGCTGGCAACGGATCCGTTCGGGCGCGGCTGGGATCTGTTCGGGGTCGGGAGCACCCGCATCGACTACGCGTTCCTGGGGACCGGGCTGATCGCGGCCGTCCAGATCGGCGCGATCGTGCTCGGGCACGTGCTCGGGGTGGTGTCCGCGCACGATCGCGCGACCCACCTGTTCCGGCGGCGGCAGTTGCGGCGGGCGCAGTACCCGATGCTGGCGGCGATGGTCGCCTTCACCGCGGGCGGGATCGCGCTGGTGACCGCGTCATGATCGCCCAGCTGATCGCGCTGCACATGGGTGGTGTGCCCGAGGCGGCGATGTTCCTCGGGCCGATCCTGCTGATCATCGCGTTCGTCCGGATCGCCCGGCGCAACGACGCGAACGCCGTCGACGACGACGAGGACGACTGGGACGCCGACCTCGGCGATATCGAGAAGCCTGCTGAACCGGCTAGCGAACCTTCACCGCGGCTGCCCGGCCGGTCCTGACGTTGCGGCCGTCGCTGACCTGGATGCGGTAGCTGACCGTCTTGCCGCTCTTCACCTTGGCGTCGGTGAAGGTCGTCACGACCGGCTTCGTCCACGGGTAGGAGTTGCGCTTCCAGCTCGCGACCTTGGTGGTGCCGCGGAACAGCGAGTAGATCAGCGAGATGTTGTCCGCGTCGACCACGGTCGCGAAGCTGACCGTCGCCTTGTTCTTGACCGTGCTGGACACCTTCGGCGCCGCCGGGAGCGCCGGCTGAGCGCCACCAGCGGCATTGGTGAAGCGCCCGAGCCCTTGCTGGAGGGCGCCGTTCACGCGGGAGAAGTCGCCGCCGACCCACAGGTCGTTGCCGCCCGAGGCGAAGGCGAGCGGGCCGACGTCCGTCGTACCGCCGGCGTCGGTGTTCGGGTGCCAGGGGCCGAGCTTGCCGTTGATCGTGCTCTCGACCAGCAGGTGGTGGGTGCCGCTCCCGTCCTTGAAGCCGCCGTCCCGGCTGCAGTCGTGCGCGTGGGAACCCTTGTAGAGCCAGTTCCCGATCGCCTTGATCGCCTCGGTCGCGCCCAGGCAGTTGCTCTGCCAGAGCAGCTTGCCGGTGGCAGCATCGGCGGCCAGTACGCCGTCGTAGCACCCCAGTCCGCTGCCGGCGTTGGAGACGAACACCTTGCTGCCGAGCGTGTCGATGTCCTTGACCCGGCTCTGGCAGTCGGGCGACGGCTCGGGGATCGCGGCCGCGGCCGGCATCCGCATCGGGGCCCCGGTGGTCGGGCTCACCATCGCCAGCGCGTAGTGGTCCTCGCCCTGGATCTCGTTGAAGCCGCCGCCGATGAAGACCCGCCGGCCGCTGTCGGCCAGGTCGATCGCGTAGACGTCGTCGTCGGCGTCCGGGTCCCACGGCAGCAGCGCGCCGGTGGACAGGGTGACCGCGGCGACGTTGTTGCGCTCGGTGTTGTCGACCCGGCCGAACGAGCCACCGAAGTACACGCTATTGCCGCCGATCGCGAGTGCGGAGACCCGGTAGGCGACCGCCGGATGCCAGCCGACGACGAGCTTGCCGGTGGCGACGCTGAACATCGCGAGGTGCTTGCGGGCGAGCCCGTTCACAGTGGTGAAGTCGCCGCCGACCACGACCCAGCGCCCGTTCGGGCTGGTCGCGATCGACCACACGGCGCCGTTGAGCTTCGGGGCGAACGCGAGCGGCTTGCCGGTGGTCCGGTTGAAGGCGGCCAGGTACGTCCGAACCGACTCGCCCTGGCCGGCAGCCTTGCCCGGCTGCCGGATCCGGGTGAACAGCCCACCGGCGTACACGGTGTTGCCTGCGACAGCGAGCGTGTTGACGCTCGCATTCGTCTGCCAGGCCAACTGCCGGACCGCCGACAACGCCGACCCGAACCCGGGCCCCGAAGCCGAGGTCGCGGCCACGACGGGCCGCCCCGAGGGGATCAGTGCTGCGGCGATCACGGCCACGGCCGTGACCAATACCAGAACTGCCTTCTTCATCAATGTCCTCAGGACTGAGCCGGGCGATCGTGACATAGTGCGACCAAACGATAACTGTCGGCTCAGCCTGAGGTTACGCGGTTCGGGTCAGCGGCTGATCGCCACCGTGTAGTAGTCCCACAAAGTCGCGTTCTGCGGGACGTACGCCCGGTAGGTCCTGGTCTTGTTCGGGTAGTAGGTGTAGGCGGCCTGGCCGGTCTTGCTGGTGGTCACCGACTTCAGGAACTTCCAGACCGTGCTGCCCTTGTCCTGGTACTGGAAGGTGACCGGCTTGTTCGGCCAGCGGACGTACTGGTTGAGCTTCGGGTTGTAGTACCCGACGGTCGCCACCAGTGCCGTCTTCGTCCCCTTCCGGCCCCCGATGATGGTCGCCGACGACCCGTACTTCGTGTACGACGTCGCATTGGTCTGGGTGACGTCGTTGAAGTCGTGGTCGTAGGCACTGGTGCCGATCCACGTGGTCCGGCCGACCGGCGTGAGGTTCGCGTACATGGTGAGCTTGTCGGTGTATCCGGGAGAGTCGAAGATCAGCAGCTCGGGCCAGGTCGACCCGGTGGTCGAACCGTTCCAGGTGGCGCTCTCGAGCCCGGCGGTGCGGCAGTTCTGCGCCAGCTGGATGGTGAAGTTGGTGACGGCTGCCCGGATGGTGAAGCGGGCCGGCATCACCATCGAACAGGTGCCGGCGGTGGCGTGTTCCCCCTCTTGGTTGTTACTTGGACCGCCATTCTTGCTCGCGGATGGCCCAGATGAGGTCGTCGCACCATTCGCCTTTGAAATAGAGGCTTTCGATCAGGTGGGCTTCCTGGTGCATGCCGAGGCGTTCGAGGAGTTTGGTGGAGGCGGTGTTGCCGTTGATGACGCTGGCCTGGATGCGGTGCAGGCCGAGGTCCTCGAAGCCGATCCGGAGCATGGCCCGGGCGGCTTCGGCGGCCAGGCCGCGGCCGTGGTAGCCGGTGTGGAGGGCGTAGCCGAGCTCGCCTTGGCGGTTGATATCGCTGTCCCACTTGAGGAGGACCTCGCCGATGACGGTGGAGGTTTCGCGGAGCTCGATCGCGAGGACGAGCCATTGGCCGGGCTCGGTGAGCGCGTCCTGGGTGAGCTTGACCTCGAGGGCGGCGCGGACCTGTTCGCGGTTGCGGACCGGCCAGGGGACGTACCGGACGACCTCCGGGTCGGAGTGGAAGGCGAGGAGGTCGTCGAGATCGTCCATCCGATGCGGACGCAGATCGAGGCGCTCGGTTTTGATCGGATAGCTCGGGCGAAAGTTCACCGGTGGGCTCCTGACGGCAGGCTGGTCGGGGACTACGCGGGTCAGCCGGTCGAGGGGAGGGTGTCGGGGGCGAGGCCCAGTTCTTCGTAGGCGACGACCTCGATCTCGCGGCCCATCGCCTCGCGGAAGGAGGCCACCAGGGCCTGGCCGGCCAGCGGGATGATGTTTTCCAGGGTGCGCTGGATCTCGGGCCAGCCGTCGGCCGGCAGGCCCGCGTCGGCGAACTGCCGCCAGACGGTACTGCGGAACAGCTCGACGTAGACCTTCGCGACCGCGTCGGCGTGCTCGAACAGCTTCGGCAGCATCTCGAAGATCGCCTCCAGCGGTACGCCGAGCTTGATCACCTCGAGGCCGGTACGGAGCAGGTCCGGGTTGGGGATCCGGAGCCGGCCGTCGTCCTGCCGCTCGGCGATGCCCAGCTCGACCAGCTTGGCGATGGTGTCCGGGTTGTGCGGGATGCCCGCCCGATCGGCCAGCTGCTGCTCGGTGATCACCTCGGGCTCGGTCGGCGTCCACGGGCTGACCAGCGTCTCGAACACGCCCAGCGCCAGCGCGCCGTCGGGGAGCTCGCTCATCATCCGCTCGACCGCGGCCAGCGTGTAGCCCTTGTCGAGCAGCTCGCGGACCAGGGTCAGCCGGGCGACGTGGTCGGCGCCGTAGTACCCGGTGCGGCCGGCCAGGCGAGGGGGCGGGATCAGGCCGCGGCCGGCGTACGCGCGCACGTTCCGCACCGTCATGCCCACCTTGGCCGCGAGCTGGTCGACCGTGAACTCGGCTTCTGGCCCCGACTCGGCCGGCATCTGTCCTCCCACCTTGACAGTCTCCCAGATTACACGTTACATAGCTTATGTAACATTGCCTCTGGCGTATGTCGAAGGAGCTCCCCATGACGGTCCCTCTGGCGGCCACCACCGGAACCGCGTCATTCGGCCAGATCGCGATCGTCACCGGGCTGGTCTCGCTGATGTACCTCGCACTCGCCGTGCTGCTGTGGCGGGAACGCACCGGCCGGGTGACGCTGGTAGGGCGCCTCGCGGACACCATCGGGAGACTGGACGGAGTCCCCCGATGGGCTGCGCTGACGCCGTACCTGCACGCCGTCTCGCTGCTCGCCTGCGCCTTCGGGGTCTGGTGGGACATCGCGGTGCACATCGACCGCGGCCGCGACACCGGCCCGTTCGGTACGCCGGCGCACTACCCGATCTTCTTCGGCATCCTCGGCGTGATCATCTCCGGCGTCCTGCCGATCGCCTTGGCCCGCAAGCCGTTGCCGGCCCGGACGATCAAGCTGACCAAGGGCTGGCGGATCCCGTGCAGCGCGGCGCTGGTGACGGTGTGCGGCACGTTCGCCTTGGTCGGCTTCCCGCTCGACGACGTCTGGCACCGATTGTTCGGTGAGGACGTCACGCTCTGGGGGCCGACGCACCTGCTGATGATCGGCGGTGTGGTCTTCTCGATCTTCGCCCGGCTGCTCGCTTCGGCCGAGGTCGAGCAACTGGCCGGTCTCAACTGGCGCCGGCGGGCGCAGGAGATCATCGCGGTCGGCGCTCTGCTGATCGCGTGGGACCTGTTCAGCACCGAGTTCAACTACGGGGTACCGCAGTTTCCGTTGATCTTGCAGCCGATTCTGATCGTCTTCGGGTCGACGCTGGCCTTCACTTTGCTGCGGGCGCGGCGCGGGCCCTTCGTGACGTTCGGCGCGCTCGCGACGTACCTGGTGATTCGCGGCGGGATTGCCTGGGCGGTGGATCAGCCGCTGGGCGAGATCCTCGGTCACTTCCCGCTGCTGATCGCCGAGGCGGTACTGGTCGAGCTCGCGGCGTTTGCTCTGGGCAACAAGAACCGGTTCCGGCTGGGACTCGTCTCGGGTGCGCTGATCGGCACGGTCGGCGTGGTTGTGGAGTACGGGTGGTCGCAGGTGTGGATGCCGATTCACTGGCCCGCCTCGATGCTTCCGCCGGCTCTTGGCTTCGGCTTGGTGACCGGTCTTGGTGCTGGGCTTCTCGGGGCATGGCTGGCTACCCGGTACGCCGAGGTGGCGGGCGAGGTGCGGATGACTCCGCCGGTGCGGTTGACGCATCAGCTCGGGGCGGTCGGGCTGGTCGTGGTACTGGCAGCGCTCTTCTTCTGCGTACCTCGGTCGGCCGACCCTGGGGTGAGCGCGACGGTGTCGCTGGAGCCGGCGTCGATCGGGTCGGAGCCGACGGCGTACGTGACGGTCTCGATGAATCCGGTCGACGCTGCGGACGGGGCGCGGTGGTTCGAGGCGCTGGCCTGGCAGGGTGGCGGGTCGATGACGCACGCGATGGAGAAGGTTGCTGACGGCACCTACCGGTCGACCGAGCCGCTGCCGATGTACGGCAAGTGGAAGTCGATGATCCGGCTGCATCAAGGGGCGCGGGACATGGTCGCGATGTGGGTCTACGCGCCGGAGGACCTGAAGATCGAGAAGCCGGCCGAGCAGGTGTCGAACGGGCAGACGGTCGAGTTCATCGGGGAGCAGCAGACGTTGCGGCGGGAGGAGCGGACCGACGTACCGCGGTGGATGTGGAACGGCGGGTATGCGTTGCTCGCCGTCGTCGGGTCGCTGGAGATCGCCGGGATCGCTTGGCTGGTCGGGCGTGGAGCTCGCGGTGGGCGCCTGCGGGCTGCGCACCTGGAGGCTCAGGGGTCGCGGCGTGAGCGGGAGTCCGCGTGAGTGGGCGGGCTGGGTTGCGGAAGGGTGCCTGGGATCTGCGCGGGAAGAAGGCGCTGGTCACGGGTGCGGCTGGGGCTTTCGGGTCGGCGACTGTCGAGCAGTTGCGGGCTCGGGGTGCTTCGGTTGTCGGGCTCGATCTGCAGAAGAGTGATGACGTCATCGAGTGTGATCTGACGCAGGCGGATCAGATTCCGGGGGCCGTGGCCGAGGCGGTTGAGCGGCTCGGCGGGTTGGACCTGTTGATCAACAATGCGGGCATCGGCGTACCGGCACTCGCCGGGGAAGTGCCGGATGCCGTTGCCCGCAAGGTGATCGAGGTCAATCTCTTCGCCGGCTGGGGTGTCACCGCGGCGGCTTTGCCGGTACTCCGCGCCGCCCGTGGCCGGGTGATCTTCGTGTCCTCCGGGCTGGCGTACGTGACGCTGCCGTTGGCGGCGTCGTACCTGGTCTCCAAGCGGGCGATCGACACGTACGCGGACGCGCTGCGGATCGAGAACGGCCGGGCGATCGATGTGAGCGTCATCTACCCGGGCTATGTGCCGACTCCGATCCACGACGCCTCTCTTGCGCGCGGCGTCGACCTCGGGTTGTTCCTTCCGGCCGAGACCGTCGCGCAGGTGGTCGGCACGATCGTCTCGGTCGCCGGGGCTGCGCGTCCGCCGCGCAACCGGGCGTCGACCAGGTCGACGGGGCTGGCGGTCGGGTTCGCCCGGCATCTGCCGTCGGTGGCGGATCGGGTGGTCCGGTGGCGGACGAATTCGCAGCGCCGCAAGGGCGGGCTGGGCGAGTGGACAGACAAACTGGGGAAGATATGACGATGCAGGCAGAACGATCTGATGAAGTCTCCACCGAGGTGGTTACTCCCGATGGAGTGCGCCTGCACGTCGAGACAACAGGATCGGCTGCGGCGCCGGTGACGGTGCTGTTGGCGCATGGGTGGACTTGTTCTACTCGGAGTTGGCATCACCAGTTGGGTGGGCTGCCTCGGGTGCTGGGCGCCGGCGGCGTACGGGTGGTCGCCTATGACCATCGCGGGCATGGGGCGTCGGACGTTGCGCCGGCCGGTACCGCGCGGATCTCGCAGTTGGCTGAGGATCTGGCGTTCGTGCTCGACGAGGTGGTCGGGGATGGGCCGGTGGTTTATGCCGGGCACTCGATGGGCGGGATGACGTTGATGGCGCTGGCCGAGACGCGGCCGGAGTTGTTCGGGACGCGGATTGCGGCGGCGGCTCTGGTCGGGACGTCGTCGGGGCAGCTGGCTTCGCGGGCCTTCGGGTTGCCGGCGCGATTCGATGCATCTGCCGCGCTGCTCGCGCCGCGGGCGGTACACCTGGCGGGTGCGCGGGTTGAGCGGCGGGCTTCGGTAGTACCGGCTCCCTGGCGGCAAGGACTGTCAGCGGCGGCTCGTCGGCCTGCGTTGCGGCAGTTGGCGTTCGGGAAGCATGTGGATCCGGCCGAGGTGGACATCCTGCTGGCGGACATGGCGCGGCTGCCTGGTCCGTCGCTGGGCGGGTTCTTCGAGGAGATCGTCCGGCACGACCGCGGGCACGCGCTGAAGGTGCTCGACCAGATCCCGGTCGAGATCATGCACGGCACCCGCGACCGCCTGATCGGACCACGCCACGCCAACCGGATGGCGCAACTGTTACCGTCCGCCCGCCTCTGGATGTACCCCGGCGCCGGCCACATGCTCATGCAGGAACGGCCGCGCGATGTGACCCAACGCCTGGCGTCGCTGGTGCGGAAGGTCCGCGTTTAAACGGCCCGGGTCCGCGGTCTAGAGGGCTCGCATCCGATTGTTGCGGGCGTTGTGCTCGACCTCCGCAAGCCCGAGCGCCTCCAGTAGCGGCGGCACGTAGTTCGCGAACCGCCCACGGAAGCCCTTCTTCAACCCGTACCACCCACCCACCGGGTTGTCCTCCGCGCGAGCCCAAGCCTCCACCGTCCCCGGCGCCGCCGGCTTCTGCTCATCCGCATTGCCCAGCAACATCCAGTCCCCGTGCTTCTTCAGCATCTCGTGCAGATCCTCGATGCATCGCGCCTGATAACTGAGCCTGGTGCTGCCCACCTGACACACCAGTACGTCGTCATCCCGATACATCTCGTACTGCGACCCGCCGGGCGGCGTACTCAACACCCACGGATCGTCCTTCGTCCCCGTTCCAGTGAACGCCATCACAACCCCCTCGGTTCATTGCAGGCTACGCCTAGGGTGAGGAGGTGCAGAACCTCTTGTCTGACCTGGTGGTCGTCGATCTGACTCGTGCGTTGTCGGGTCCCCATGCGGCGATGATGCTGGGGGATCTGGGGGCGCGGGTGATCAAGGTGGAGACTCCGGACGGTGGGGACGACAGCCGGGGCTGGGGGCCGCCGTTCGTGGAGGGGGAGTCGACGTACTTCCTGTCGGCCAACCGGAACAAGGAGTCGGTGACCGCGGATCTGAAGTCGGCGGAGGGCAAGGAGTTCCTGAGCCGGCTGGTGCGGAAGGCCGATGTGTTGCTGGAGAACTTCCGGCCGGGGGTGCTGGACCGGCTCGGGTTCTCGGTCGAGCGGTTGCATGAGTTGAATCCGCGGTTGGTGATCTTGTCGATCACCGGGTTCGGGCACGACGGGCCGGAGGGTGGGCGGGCCGGGTACGACCAGATCGCTCAGGGGGAGGGCGGGCTGATGAGCATCACGGGTGAGGTGGAGCCGACCAAGACCGGCGTACCGATCGCTGATCTGCTGGCGGGGATGTACGGGGCGTATGGGGTGCTGGCCGCGCTGCACGAGCGGAATGTCACTGGGCTTGGGCGGGTGGTTCGTACTTCGTTGTTGGCGTCGGTGGTTGGGGTTCATGCGTTCCACGGGACGAAGTGGACGGTCGCGGGGGAGCTGCCTGAGCGGGTCGGCAATCATCACGCGCAGATCGCGCCGTACGGGATGTATCGCACCAAGGACGACATCGTGCAGGTGGCGGTCGGGAGTGAGTCGCAGTGGCGGACCTTCGCGCCGCTGGTCGGGCTGGATGCTTCGGATGAGCGCTTCGCCACCAATCCACTGCGGGTGGCGCATCGCGATGAGTTGACCGCCGCGATCGAGGCGGCCTTCAGCGCGGCGCCGGCTGATGAGTGGTTGCGCGGTTTGGCTGAGGCGGGGATCCCGGCCGGGAAGGTGCGCGACTTCCAGCAGGTCTACGAGTGGGAGCAGACGATTTCGCAGGGATTGCTGATCGACGTCGAGCACCCGACCCTCGGGTCCATCCAACTCCCCGGCCCACCGCTCCGCTTCGACGATAACCCGTACGCCGGCGCGCGCGAGACCAACCTGCCGCCACCTCGCCTCGGCGAGCACGACGAGTCCGTCCGCGCCTGGCTGGACGAGTAGCCTCCCACTCCCCAACCGCGCCACCCCCCTTCGATGGCGAGCCGACATCACGCGGGCCCGCACCTCAAGCGGCGACCGTGAACACCAAGCGGCGACCTTGAACATGAAGCGGCGACCTTGAACACGTTATTGCCTGTTCATGGTCGCCGTTGCGTGTCCGAACCCACATGTGGCGGGCTTGCGCAGGGAGTGGCGACCTTGAACACCAAGCGGTGGGCTTGAACACGTTATTGCTTGTTCAAGCCCGCCGTTGGGTGTTCAAGGTGCCAACGTCGGTGCGTCGGTGCGTCGGTGCGTCGGTGCGCCGGATACGCCGGATGCGGCGGGTGCGGCGGGTGCGGCGGGGCGGTCGGGGTGGGTTTCGGGGTGGGTGGAAAGGCTGCCAATCGGTGCCGATGGGGGCCTAGGGTCGGTGAAGGGTTGACGGTGCGCGGCGTGCGGGTCTAGCGTCCGGGAAATCGATTACTCGCTCGATCGCGGAGGTGCCATGCCACAGGCCGCGGCCCTGGTCCGGATGACCCGGATCGGGAAGCGCTACGGCGGCGTACAGGCCTGTCGTGAGGTCGACTTCACCCTCGGCGCGGGTGAGGTGCACGCGCTGCTCGGGGAGAACGGTGCCGGCAAGAGCACGCTGATGAAGATCCTGTCCGGCGACGTCACCGGGTACGACGGGCAGATCGAGATCAACGGCTCCCCGGTCTCCTTCAACGGCCCGACCGACGCGCAGGCCGCCGGGATCGCGATGATCCACCAAGAACTCGATCTGGTGCCGGGGCTGTCCGTCGCGGACAACATCTTCCTCGGGCGGGAACTCCGTACTCCGCTCCGCACGGTCGACCGCCGGCGGATGGAACGCGAAGCCCGCACGCTGCTGATCCGCAGCGGAGTCGCCCTCGACCCGCGCCGCCCGGTCGGCGAACTGCGCGTCGGCGAGCAGCAACTCGTCACGATCGCGAAGGCGATCTCGCTCGACGCGCGGGTGCTGATCATGGACGAGCCGACCTCCGCGCTGACGACGTCCGAGGTCGAGCGGCTGTTCGTGGTGATCCGCGAACTCCGTCGCAGCGGGGTCGGGATCGTCTACATCTCGCACCGGATGGAGGAGATCGCCCAGGTCGCCGACCGCGCGACGGTGCTGCGCAACGGGCAGAACGTGGCGAGCTTCGACCCGCGATCGCTGACCACGGCGGAGGTGGTCGAGGCGATGGTCGGGCGGCCGGTGCAGACGATGTTCACGACGCCGGACGTGGCGACGGGGGATGAGTTGCTCCGAGTCGAAGATCTTGTACTGACCCCGCGGCGGCCGCGTCCGGGGCGGCGTGATCCGGCGGGGATCTCGCTGAGCGTCCGGGCCGGCGAGATCGTCGGGCTGGCGGGGTTGCTCGGCTCCGGTCGTACCGAGTTGCTCGAGACTCTGTACGGCGTTGCGCCGGGTGGGTCGCGGTCGGGGCGGATCGTGTTGCAGGGCAAGGAGATCCGGCCTTCCGGTCCGCGCGCTGCGTTGCGGCGGGGGATCGGGTTCGTGCCGGAGGATCGGCGGGTTTCGGGGTTGGTGTTGTTCCACTCGATCCTCGCCAACACGGTGGTCTCGAGCCTTCCGGCGTACGGGCGGTTGGGGGTGATCGCGCGCCGGATGGAGCGGGCCGCGTCGGTGCGGATGGCCGACCGGCTGCGGTTGAAGTACGGGAGGTTGCAGGACGAGGTCGGCACTCTGTCCGGCGGCAACCAGCAGAAGGTCGTCTTCGGCCGCATGCTCCTCACCAACCCGCAACTCCTGCTGTTGGACGAGCCGACCCGAGGGGTGGACATCAACGCCAAATCCGAGATCTACCGCCTCCTGGGTGAGCTCGCAGCCCAAGGCATCGGTGTCCTCCTCGCCTCCTCGGAACTCCCCGAACTAGTAGGAGTCTGCGACCGAGTAGTAGTCCTCCGAGACGGCCGCGACGTCGCCTCCTTCACCACCACCAACTCCACCGAAGGAGACCTCTTGGCCGCCGCCATGGGAGAAGGAGCCCTCCAATGACCAACCCCCAGGACGCCCCAACACCGTCCTCCGCGCAGCGGCCGGCCGACCAACTGGCGTCGGCTGACGCCGCCGGGCGGACAGCGGCTGACGTGCCTGCGGCTCAGGCCGGTGCGGAGCAGCCGGAAGACGCGGTGGCGTCGGCGGGTGCCGCCGCTCAGTATCCGGTGGTCGAGGCTGCATCAGCCGAGGCCGCTGTGGAGCAGCCGGATGGTCGTTCGGCGGACGGGCCTTCGGCCACTGCGCCTTCCCTCTCCTCGACCAGCGCTTCTACCCGTGCTGCTTCCAGCTCCACCGCCGTCGGCGTCGGAACGGCGCCGACGGCGGTTGCGGAGAAGTCTGGTGGCGTCGTGGCGACCATGTTCCGCTTTCAAAGTGTCTTTGGATTGTTGGCGGTGTTTGTCGCGGCGATCATTTTCTCGCCGAGGCGGGATGGGGAGATTCTCTTTGTCAGTGCGGACAATCTGGCCAATGTGGTCAGGGCTGTTTCGGAGATCGGGATCATCGCGGTCGGGATGACGTTCGTGATTCTGATCGGGGGATCGATCTGTCGGTGGGGGCCGTGCTCGGGCTGGCGGCGGTCGGGTCGGCGGTGCTGATGGTGGAGAGTGACTGGGGGTTTCTGCCGTCTGTTGTGGTGGTGCTGGCGATCGGGCTGGTGTTCGGGGCGTTGCAGGGGATGGCGACGGCGATGATCGGGATCCAGTCGTTCATCGTCACGCTGGCGGGGCTGCAGATAGCGCGTGGATTGGCGCGGATCTGGTCCGATGGCCAGGGGGTGGCGATTGCCTATGGCAACGGTCCGCACGAGGCGCCGGATTCTTTCGCGATTCTCGGGGAGAGGACCTTCGGTGGGTTGGTGCCGATTCCGGTGCTGATCTTCGCGGTTGTCGCGATCGCGGCGGTCGTTTTCCTGCGGGTCAGCGCGTTCTCGAGACATCTGTACGCGGTCGGCGGCAACGAGAAGGCCGCGCGGCTGTCCGGCGTACCGGTGATCCGGGTCAAGATCGCCGTCTTCGCGATCTGCGGACTGCTCGCCTCGCTGGCCGGGATCGTGCACGCCGTCCAGCTCAACCAGGGCAGCCCGAACGACGGCATCGGCTACGAGCTCGATGCGATCGCCGCCGTCGTGATCGGTGGCACCAGCCTGGCGGGTGGGCGCGGCTCGGTCGCGGGGACCGTGGCCGGCGCGTTGCTGCTCGGAGTACTGAACAACATCCTCGCCCTGAACAACATCGACTCCAACATCCAACTGCTGATCAAGGGACTCGTGATCGTCGCCGCGGCCGCGCTGCAACGCCTCCGTCCCGCCTCCTGAAGCACCAAGTGAAAGGGCTCGTCATGCGCAATCTGAAAGCACCGCTGGCCGCCGCGGCCGTCGCCGCCCTCGTCCTGGCCGGCTGTGGCACCACCAACGACCGGACCTCCGACAAGCCGCAGGCAGGCGCCTCGAAGCAGTGCAAAGGGGCTGATGGCAAGTATGTGATCGGGATGAGCCAGGCCAACGTCGCCGAGCCGTACCGGCAGCGGATGGACGACGACATCAAGGCCGCGGCCAAGGACGTGCCGCAGTTCGACGTGAAGTTCGCCGACGCCGCCCAGGACAACGCCAAGCAGGTCGCGGACGTCGAGAACTACCTCACCCAGCAGATCGACCTGCTGATCATCAGCCCGAACGAGGCCAAGCCGCTGACCGCCGTGGTGAAGAAGGCCTACGACAAGGGCATCCCGGTACTGGTCCTGGACCGCAAGGTCGAGGGTGACGCGTACACCGGCTTCATCGGCGGCGACAACGTCGAGATCGGCACCGAGGCCGGCAAGTACGTCGCCGAGAAGCTCCTCCCACAAGGCGGCAACCTGGTCGAGCTCAAGGGCCTGGCCGGCGCGACCCCACAGGCCGAACGCCACCAGGGCTTCGTCGACGCGATCAAGGCGAACCCGAAGATCAAGATCGTCGCCGACGCCAGCGGCGACTGGCTGCGGGAGAAGGGCCAGGCGCAGATGGACGCGCTGCTGAAGGCCAATCCGAAGATCGACCTCGTCTACGCCCACAACGACCCGATGGCCGAGGGCGCCTACCTGGCGGCGAAGGCGGTGCACCGCGAGAAGGAGATGAAGTTCATCGGCATCGACGCGCTGCCGATCCCGTCCGGCGGCATCAAGGCGGTCGAGGAGGGCCGGCTCTCGGCCACCTTCACCTACCCGACCAACGGCAAGGAAGCGATCGCCGCGGCCAAGAAGATCCTCGTCGACTGCGGCACGATCGAGAAGACGCAGACCCTGAAGACCCGCCTGATCGACAAGGACAACGCGGCGAGCATCTACGCCGAGGAGAACCCGACCGGCTGACCATTTCGGGGGTTGACCCCCGACCTTGTGGGTTGCCACCCCGGAATCTCGGGGGGCAACCCCTCACTTCGGTGGTCAACCCCTGAAATGGGGCGGGGTGGTCAGCCGCGGTGGGAGCTGCCGCGTTCGATCAGGCGGGCGGCGAGGGTGGTCGTGGTGGTCGGCCGGGTGTTGTCGCCGATTCTGGCCAGCAACAGCCGGGCGGCCACCGTACCGATCTCGTACGCCGGTTGCGCGACAACCGTCAGCGGCGGATCGACCAGCTCGGCCCAGGGAGCGTCGTCGAACGCAACGATCCCGACCTGCTTGCCCGGTCGGATGCCGTGCTCCTGCAGGGCTTGCAGTACACCGACCGCCATCGCGCTGTTCGCGACCAGCAACGCGTCCGGCGGCTCGGCCTGGTCGAGCAACTCCTGCGCCGCCCGATGCGCACCAGCAGCCTTGTACTCCGTCCGCCGCACCAACTTCGTCGTACTGCGAAGCCGCCGGCTCTTCAACGCGTCCCGATACCCCGCCAGCCGGTCATCCGCAGTACGAACCCCGGCCGGGCCGGTGATACACCCGATCCGTTGATAGCCCTGGTCTATCAAGTGAGCCGTCGCCTCCCGCGCTGCCAGCCGGGTGTCGACGAGGACGACGTCGCTCGACTGCCCGGGCAACGGCCGATCGACCGCCACGAAGGCGGTTCCGCGTTTGGTGAGCTTCTCGACGCTGGTCGTCGGACCGGACGGGGAGAGGATGACGCCGGCCACCCGTTCCTGGAGGGCGACGTCGATGTAGCGGTTCTCCTTCTCGGCGTTCTCGTCGGAGTTGCAGAGCACGACCGAGTAGCCGACCTCGTGCGCGACGTCCTCGACGCCCCGGGCGATCGCGGTGAAGAAGGGGTTCTCGACGTCGGAGATGATCAGCGCGACGACGGCGGCCTCCTGACGGCGCAGGTTCCGGGCCGGGCCGTTGGGTTGGTAACCGAGTTCCTCGGCGGCCCGGCGTACGCGCAGAACCAGGTCGGGATCGACCGTGGACTTGCCGTTCAGGGCGCGCGAGACGGTCGCCGTGGAGACGCCGGCCTTGGCCGCGACCTCGCTGATCGTCGCCATCCGCGCCCTCCCGTACTTGCGTCAGAGGGCTCAGCGTAGCGGGCGGGTAATGGATTACCCAGCCGTTCGCCGTGCACTTTAAGAACAGAACCTCCGGACCTGACCAGTGACATGAGAGGATCACCCGCGTGACTGCCTTGCCGAGCGTTTCCTACTCCATCACCGTCCGCCTCGAGGTCCCCGCCGGTGGCTCCACGGTGAGCAAACTGACCACCGCGGTCGAGCAGGCCGGCGGCCTCGTCACCGCCCTCGACGTGACCGCCTCCGGCCACGAGCGGCTGCGGATCGACGTGACGTGTGCCGCCGCCGACACCGAGCACGCCGGCCGGCTGGTCGAGGCGATGCGGGCCGTACCGGGCGTCGAGATCGGCCGGGTCTCCGACCGGACCTTCCTGATGCACCTCGGCGGCAAGATCTCGATGGAGGCCAAGCACCCGATCCGCAACCGCGACGACCTCTCGATGATCTACACCCCGGGTGTCGCCCGGGTCTGCCTGGCGATCGCGGCCAACCCCGAGGACGCCCGCCGGCTGACCATCAAGCGCAACACCGTCGCGGTCGTCACCGACGGATCGGCCGTCCTCGGCCTGGGCAACATCGGCCCGGAGGCCGCGCTGCCGGTGATGGAGGGCAAGGCCGCGCTGTTCAAGCGCTTCGCCGGCATCGACGCCTGGCCGCTGTGCCTGGACACCCAGGACACCGAGGCGATCATCGCCGTGGTCAAGGCGATCGCGCCGGGCTTCGCCGGGATCAACCTGGAGGACATCTCCGCGCCGCGCTGCTTCGAGATCGAGGCCCGGCTGCGCGAGGAGCTCGACATCCCGGTCTTCCACGACGACCAGCACGGGACGGCGGTCGTCGTCCTGGCCGCGCTGTTCAACGCGCTGCGGGTGGTCAACAAGGACATCAGCGAGGTCCGGGTCGTGCTGTCGGGCGCGGGTGCGGCCGGTACTGCGATCCTCAAGCTGCTGATCGAGGCAGGCGTCAAGGACGCGATCGTCGCCGACATCGCCGGCGTCATCCACACCGAGCGCGACGGGCTGTCACCGGAGCTGCGCTGGATCGCGGAGAACACCAACGCCGCGAAGTACAGCGGCGACCTGAAGGGCGCGCTGGCCGGTGCCGACGTGTTCATCGGGGTCTCGGCGCCGAACATCCTGAACGGTGCCGACATCGCCACGATGAACAAGGACTCGATCGTCTTCGCGCTGGCCAACCCCGACCCCGAGGTCGACCCGGCGGCCGCGCACGAGCACGCGGCCGTGGTCGCGACCGGGCGCAGCGACTTCCCGAACCAGATCAACAATGTGCTGGTCTTCCCGGGCGTCTTCCGCGGCCTGCTCGACGCGCAGTCGTCGAAGGTGTCGATCCAGACCGAGCTGGCGGCCGCGAAGGCGCTGGCCAGCGTGGTCACCGACGACGAGCTGAACGCCGACTACATCGTGCCGAGCGTCTTCCACCCGGAGGTGCACACGCGGGTGGCGCACGCCGTCCGCGACGCGGCCGGTGGCAAGGCGCCGGCCGCGGAGCTGTTCCCGGACGACTCCCCGGGCGCGCTGATTTGAGTCATTTGCTTTGATTGACTCCATCTCTACTTCAACTGAGGTCCGTACGTCCTCCCGTACCACGTGGTTGTGGCGGGTCGCCTTCGTGGTGGCCTGCGGCATCCACCTGTACGGGGTGTACTCGCCGCACCAGGCCGCGTCCAGCGTCGACTTCCCGTATTCGGACAAGCTCGCGCATCTGTTCCTGTTCGGGTCGGTCGCGTACTTCGGGCTGCGGGCCGGCGTACCGGCTCGGTATCTGTTGCCGGTGGTTGCCGCCAACGCGGTGATCAGCGAGATCGTGCAGTACTACTGGCTGCCGTTCCGGTCCGGGGATCCGTTCGACTCGGTCGCGGACCTGTGCGGGCTGGCTGTGGGTGCGTGGCTCGGGTTCCGCGCCATCCGTACGCAAAAGTTGCCGAGCACGACATGATGGGTGCATGACGGCCACGACCCTGACCGGCTCGCTGCTGGTGGCTACCCCGTTGCTCGACGAGCCGCCGTTTCGGCGGTCGGTGATCCTGCTGCTGGATCATGACGAGGACGGTGCGCTGGGCGTCGTGGTGAACCGGGCCGCGGACCTCGAGGTCGACCGGGTACTGGCCGACTGGTCGGAGACGGTGAGCGAGCCCGGCGTGCTCTTCATGGGCGGGCCGGTGGGGACGGACAGCGCCCTCGCGGTCGCCGAGGTGATCGAGTCGGCCGACCCGCCGGGATGGCGGGAGTGCTTCGGCCGGATCGGGTTGATCGATCTCGACGTACCGCCGGCGCTGCTGGAGGGCGCCATCCAGCGAATGCGGATCTTCGCCGGGTACGCCGGCTGGTCGAGCGGACAGCTGGAGGGGGAGATCACGGAGGGCGCCTGGTACGTCGTACCGTCCGAGCCCGACGACGTCTTCAGCCTGCAGCCCGAGGGTCTGTGGCGCCGCGTCCTGCGGCGCCAGCACGACGAGATGGCCTACCTGGCCACCTACCCCGACGACCCGACCCAGAACTGACTGCGCCTTCTGGGCCTTGGGTGGCTACTCCTTGTCGTCGTCGCCCGGGTTGAGCGACTCCCAGATCTCCTTGCACTCCGGACAGACCGGAAACTTCTGCGGGTCGCGACTCGGCACCCACACCTTGCCGCACAACGCGACCACCGGCGTCCCCATCACCATCGCCTCGGTCAGCTTGTCCTTCGGCACATAGTGCGAGAACCGCTCATGATCACCCTCGTCCAGCGACGGCTTGGTCCGCTCGTCGATGACCGTCTCGGCGCCCGGGCTCAACTGAGTACTCATAGCCGCAAGTGTAGGTCGCCACGCCGACCGACGCCCGCAGTTCGTCCACAGCGAACTTCCTGAACTGCCCTGTGGACAACCGGTAAGGCCGGGGGCAGATCACTGCACTTTGTAGATGTGACGACTACAAGGAGGCACCATGGCACTCATGGAAACGGAACCGGGTCCGGACTACCCGC
Source organism: Kribbella ginsengisoli (assembly GCF_039537185.1). Lineage (NCBI taxonomy): Bacteria > Bacillati > Actinomycetota > Actinomycetes > Propionibacteriales > Kribbellaceae > Kribbella > Kribbella ginsengisoli. Next base: position 67,096 of record NZ_BAABAA010000010.1, read on the forward strand.
CTTCGTGGCAACCGCCCTGGCGCTCGTCCGGACCACTGACCCGGGACGATCTCGATCGGATGCCCAATGACGGGCATCGCTACGAGCTGATCGATGGCGTGCTCATCATGACGCCGGCGCCTACGATCCGGCATCAGGATGTCGTGGTCAACCTGCTGGTAAAGCTCAAGTCTGCCTGTCCGTCGGACCTGAAGGTACTGGTGGCGCCGACCGATGTCGTGATCAGCCAGGACACTGTGATGCAGCCAGATCTGCTGGTTGCGAGACGAGAGGACTTCACCGAGCGGGACCTCCCGACGGCGCCCCTGCTCGCGGTCGAGGTGCTGTCGCCGAGCACGCGCCGGGTCGACCTGATGCTGAAATTCTCTCGGCTCGAGGCGGCCGGGTGCCCGGCGTACTGGGTGGTGGATCCCGACACGCCGGAGCTGATCGCGTGGGAGCTGCGGGACGGGACATATGCGCAGGTGGCGAAGGCCACCGGGGACGAGATCGCCCGGTTGACGGTGCCGTTCGAAGTGAGTGTCGTGCCTGCCGATCTGACCTTGTGAGGGATCTCGGGTAACGTTCCTGTACGGCCGACAGTCGACTATCGGGGGAGTATGCCGTCCGTGGATTCGCACGTGCCAGCAGCACCAGCCGTGCTACCTCCGGCCTATCCGGACCGCGCCGCGTGGGGAACTGCGAGCAAGCTGCGGGCCTGGCAGGCGGAGGCGCTTCAGCTCTATCTGGACAAGCAGCCGAAGGACTTCCTGGCGGTCGCGACGCCGGGCGCCGGTAAGACGACGTTCGCGCTGACCGTCGCCGCCGAGCTGCTGCAGCGCAGGGTGATCGACCGGATCACGGTGGTGACGCCGACCGAGCACCTGAAGGTCCAGTGGGCCGAGGCGGCCGACCGGGCCGGGATCGCCATCGACCCGACGTTCGCCGGGGGCAAGGGCCGGACGAACAAGGACTTCCAGGGCGTCGCGGTCACGTACGCCGGTGTCGCGGTGAACCCGCTCGCCTTCCGGGTCCGGACCGAGAAGTTCCGCACCCTGGTCATCCTCGACGAGGTGCACCACGGTGGTGACGCGCTCAGCTGGGGTGAGGGCATCCGGGAGGCGTTCGACCCGGCCACCCGTCGGCTGGCGTTGACCGGTACGCCGTTCCGCAGCGACGACAACCCGATCCCGTTCGTCACGTACGAGCACGGGCACGATGGCGCTGCGCGGAGTCGGGCGGACTACGTCTACGGCTATGGTCACGCGCTGCGCGACCACGTCGTACGGCCGGTCATCTTCATGTCGTACTCCGGGGAGATGCGCTGGCGCACCAAGGCCGGTGACGAGGTCGCGGCGCGACTGGGTGAGCCGCTGACGAAGGATCTGACCGCGCAGGCATTGCGAACCGCGCTGGACCCGACTGGCGAGTGGATGCCCGCAGTACTGGCTGCTGCTGACAAGCGGCTGACCGAAGTACGGCGGCACATGCCGGATGCAGGCGGGCTGGTCATCTCTGGTGATCAGAACACGGCTCGCGCCTACGCGAAGGTGCTGCGCGAGCTGACCGGCGAGGCGCCGACCGTCGTGCTGTCCGACGAGAAGGCGGCGAGCAAGAAGATCCAGACCTTCTCGGCCGGCGAGCAGCGGTGGATGGTCGCGGTCCGGATGGTGAGCGAAGGCGTCGACGTGCCGCGGCTGGCGGTCGGGGTCTACGCGACGCCGACCTCGACGCCGCTGTTCTTCGCGCAGGCGATCGGGCGGTTCGTACGGGCGCGCAAGCGGGGTGAGACGGCGTCGGTGTTCGTGCCGTCGGTGACCCGGTTGCTGAGCTTCGCGGCCGAGATGGAGGTCGAGCGGGATCACGTGCTCGGCCGGAAGAACTCCGCCGAGGACGGCGACATCTTCGCCCTCGAGGACGACCTGCTGAAGAAGGCGAACGAGGCCGAGGGCGCGAGCGACGACCTGGACGCCAAGTTCGAGGCGCTGGGGTCGGATGCGAGCTTCGACCGGGTGGTCTTCGACGGTGGCGACTACGGGATGGGTGGCGATCTCGGCTCGGACGAGGAGCTGGACTTCCTCGGTCTGCCGGGGTTGCTCGAGCCAGACCAGGTCCGCGAACTGCTGAACAAGCGGCAGGCGAAGTCGCTGGCCCAGGAGAAGCGGCGCGGCAAGTCCACCACCCGCGACGAGCCGACCCCGGTCGAGCTGGCCACGCACGAGCAGGTGGCTCTCCTGCGCCGCGAACTCAACGGCCTGGTCGCCGCCTGGCACCACCGCACCGGCCAGCCCCACGGCGTCATCCACAACGACCTCCGCCGCAAACTGGGCGGCCCCGCCGCCGCCCACGCCTCGTCCACAGAGCTGAAAGACCGGATAGAACTGATCCGGGACTGGGCCACCCAACGCCGAGCCTGACTACCCCGCCGGCCGGCTGGTGAGGGACTGGGTGCCTACTACTTCCAGTAGGCGAATGGCCTGGGCGGAGGGGGAGCCGGGGGCGGTGGTGTAGAGGATTACTCGCTGGTCGCGGTCGGGGATGACGAGGACTTCGCAGGTTACGTCGATCTGGCCGACGGTGGGGTGGTGGATGGTCTGGCACATGGATTGCTGGCTGGCGACCTCGTGGCGGGACCAGAGCTGGGCGAACTCGGTGCTGCCTGACAGCAGGTCCTCGACCAGGTGGGCTGTCGACGGGTCGTCGGGGTAGCGGCTGGTTGCGGCTCGTAGGTCCGCGGCTGCTTCGCGGGCGAACTGTACTGTCTGCGACTCGCCGAAGCGGTCTTGCTGGCGTGAGCCGGACAGGAAGCGCAGGCGCAGGAGATTGCGGTCGCGGGCTGGGATGGCGGAGAAGTCCGCGATCAGCGCCGCGGCCAGTGGGTTCCAGGCCAGTACGTCGTACTTCGCATCCAGCACCAACCCCGGGATGTCGAGCCTCGCCAGCATCCGCAGTACGCCGGGACGCACCTCAACGGCCGGCCCCGGCGGCGGCCCCGGCTGCTCCCCGGCCAGCCGGAACAGATGCGCCCGCTCGTCGTCGGAGAGCCGCAACGCGCGGGCCAAGCCGGTCAGTACCGGCCGGGACGGTCGTGGACCACGGCCCTGCTCGAGGCGGGTGTAGTAGTCCGTCGACATCGTGGCGAGCGAAGCGACCTCCTCGCGCCGCAGGCCCGGAGTACGGCGCCGGAGTCCGGCCGGCAGGCCGACATCGTCCGGGCGCAGTCGCTCCCGGCGGATCCGGAGGAACTCCGCCAGCTGTGCCGTGTCCATGCCGCCAGCATCTCAAGCCCGCCGAAACCCAGCCAGGGACCGCCGATCCCAGGCTCGGCCCACTCTGCCGCGACCCGCCGTCCACGGCAAAGGTCGGAGGCATGAAAAAACTCGCACTCATCACCGGAGCCAACAAGGGAATCGGCAAGGAGATCGCCCGCCAGCTGGGCGAGGCCGGCTACCTCGTCCTGATCGGATCGCGAGACCTGGCTCGCGGCGAGGCAGCGGCCGGGGAACTCGTTGCCGACGGCCTCGATGCGGAGGCTGTCCAGCTGGAGGTCACCGATCCGGCGTCGGTCCGGCACGCGGCGGCCAGGATCGGCCAGGAGCACGGGCGGCTCGACGTACTGGTCAACAACGCCGCGATCATCCCCGACGGTGACGCGGGCGTGACCGAGGTCGCCGCCGGTCCGCTCCGCGCCGGTTTCGAGACCAACGTGATCGGCGTCGTCGACGTCACCACCGCGTTGCTCCCGGTACTACGCAACGCCACCGCCGCCCGGATCGTGAACCTGTCCACCTCGCTCGCGTCCTTCACCCAGGTCGGCGATCCCGAGTCGCCGATGTCGGCCATCCGGACACTCGGCTACAACTCGTCCAAGGCCGCGCTGAACATGGTCACCGTGATGCTCGCCAACGAACTCCGCGGCACCGGCATCCTGGTCAACGCCGCCGACCCCGGCAACTGCGCGACCGACATGGGCGGCTGGGACGCGGCTCGTACGCCGGCCGAGGGCGCGGCCGTCGCGGTCCGCCTCGCGACGCTCGGACCCGACGGCCCGACCGGCCAGGTCCACGACGAGAACGGCCGGCTGCCCTGGTGAAGGGTGTCAGGAGTGAAAGGGCTGTGCCCTGCTGTCGGGGGCCGTAGGTTGTGACATAGGTTCAGGGCTGTGGCTCGACTGTTGACCGATGTGCGTCCGCTCAAGGAGTCGGCGGATTTCCGGCGGTTGTGGGTCGGGTCGACGGTGTCGCAGTTGGGGCAGCAGATGACTGCGGTGACGGTTTCGATTCAGGTCTATGCGTTGACGCATTCGACCTTCGCGGTGGGGCTGGTCGGGCTTTTCGCGCTGGTGCCGCTGGTGGTTTTCGGGTTGTACGGCGGGGCGATGGCGGACGCGATCGATCGGCGTACGCTCGCGCTCGTCTCGTCGGGCGGGCTCTGGTTGTTGTCGATGGTGCTGGTGGCGCAGTCGGAGCTGCACTGGAATCAGGTGTGGGTCCTGTACGCCGTGGTCGCGGTGCAGTCGGCGTGTTTCGCGGTCAACAACCCGGCACGGTCCGCGATCATCCCGCGGCTCATCCGGCCTGAGCTTCTCCCGGCGGCCAACACGCTGAGCCAGGCCGCGTTCAACCTCGGCTTCACCGCCGGACCGTTGCTCGGGGCCGTGGTGATCGCGTGGCAGGGGTTCGGCGCGGCGTACCTGGTGGATGTCATCACCTTCACCGCCGCCCTCTACGCGCTGTTCCGGCTGCCTCCGGTACCACCGACGGGTCTGGTACGCCGGGCCGGCCTGCGCTCGGTCCTGGAGGGCTTCACGTTCCTCCGAGCCGCCCCGGCCCTGCTGGCGACCTTCCTCGCGGACATCTTCGCGATGGTGTTCGCGCAGCCGCGGGCCCTGTTCCCAGCCGTGGCGGGCGCGTTCTTCGCGGGCGGCGTACGGACTGTCGGGCTGCTGCAGGCCGCGCCGGCGATCGGGGCGCTCGTCGGGGTGCTGTTCTCCGGCTGGGTGAGCCGCGTCCGGCGGCAAGGGGTGGCGATCGTCGCGGCGATCACGGTCTATGCGGCGGCGGTCGGGCTGTTCGGGTTGTCGCGGACGATCTGGCTCGGCGTCGCGCTGCTCGCGTTGTCGGGGGCGGCGGACATGGTCAGTTCGGCGTACCGGAACACCGTCCTGCAATCAGCCGCCCCGGACGCGATGCGCGGCCGGCTCCAGGGGGTCTTCATCGTGGTCGTCGCGGGCGGCCCGAGGCTGGGCGACTTCGTGGCCGGTACTGCGGCCTCGCTCAGCACCCCGACGATCGCCCTGCTCGGCGGCGCCGCGGTCTGCATCACCGGCCTGCTCATCCTGCTCGCCACGAACCGGCCCTTCCGCCGGTACGACTCCCAGGTACGCGCCCTGCGCTGAACTCAGCCGCCGGTGGCGAGTTTCTTGAGGACTGTGCCCCAGGACGGGAGGTCGGGGTTGATGCGGGGGATCGGCTGGCCGCCGACGGTGACGACGGGGCGGTCGCCGACCGGTTTGTCGAGCTTGATCGGTACGACCTCGATCTGGCTGTCCGGCGGGCACGGCTCGGTGTCGTCGATCACCGCGGTGATCTTGTCGGCGGTCTCGATCACCTTAAGATCGTTCGAGCAGTTGAAGCCGACGCCGAACACCATCGCGACCTCGTCCGGCTTCGGCGGGTTCTGGATCCACTTCAGGTATGCCGGATGCTTGCCCTTCACCACCTGGTACCCGGCGACCGGCTGCTGCGACTTCTCCAGCACCTCGCCTTTGCCGTTGCTGAAGAACGCGCCGAAGATCTTGTTGACGCACGGGTCGCCGTCCTGCTTCGGATCGTCGGTCGCGCCCCACGCCTTGGCGGCCAGGTAGCAGCCGTTCGCCTCCCGGTTGAGCACGACGTTGAACCCGACCAGCCCGAGCGCGCCGATCACCAGCGCGCCGGCCAGCATCCGCCGGGAACGGATCTGCTTCGGGCCGAGCGGGGCCGGTTCCTCGGTCTCCTCGCCGCCGGGGAGCTGCTTGAACAGGCCCAGGATGCTGCTCGTCCACTGCGGATTGACCAGCGTCGGCACGGCGTACAGGAGGATCAGACCGACGCAGATGGCGATGGCGGGGAGCAGCGCCCAGTAATTTCGCACGGCAGCAAGATACGGGGACATCGGGCCGCGGGCCGAAAAAGGTTACGCTTCGGCTGTGCCCGCAGAGACGTCCCAGACACTCGACCGGGGGCTCACCGTCCTCGAGCTGCTGGCGGACGCCCCGGACGGCCTGTCGATCACCGAGCTGGCCGCCTCGCTGAACGTCTCCCGGACGGTCGTCTACCGCCTGGTCAACACGCTCGAACTGCACCGGCTGGTCCGCCGCGACAGCGAAGGCCGCGCCCGCCTCGGGCTCGCCGTCCTGCACTACTCGCGTCGCGTCCAGCCGACCCTGCGAGACGCTGCCTTGCCGGTACTACGCTCGCTCGCCGAAGACACCGGCGCGACGGCGCACCTGACCGTCGCCGACGGGGACGAGGCGCTCGCGATCGCGGTGATCGAACCGAGCTGGACCGACTTCCACGTCTCGTACCGGATGGGGTCGCGCCACGCCCTCGACCAGGGCGCGGCCGGCAAAGCAATCCTCGCCGGCCGCCGCAAGCCCGACCCGGCCGGCCGCCCCTTCGTCATCACAGCCGGCGAACTCCAGGCCGGCGCCCAAGGCGTCTCGTCGCCGGTCCTCGGCGTACCAGGCGTAGAAGCCTCCATCGGCGTCGTCGTCCTCGGCAAACTGGACCGAGACTTCGTAGGCCCCCGAGTAGCCCGAGCCGCGGTAGAAGTAGCCAAACGCCTCGCCTGACCCCACCCACACAACCTGCTCGTGAGGCTTCGCGGGCTGGATCTGCGGGGCTGGGAGATGTGTCCCGATCGACAGGACATAGTCGGTGTGGGGTGGGTGTTGGGTCGGCGGCTGAGCGTGGGCTGGGGGCGGATCGGTGACTATGTCCTGTCGATCGGGACATAGTCAGGGGTGCAACGGCTGACGGGCTTCGGGACCGGGGGTGCAGTCGGCCGACTTGGTGTTGGCGGCCGGCTGGTTAGGGGCGGGTGGCGGCGTGCAGGAGCGGTAGGACTCGGTGGGGGACTTGTTCTGCCAGGGCGATGACAGTGGAGGCTCGTTGGATGCCTCTGACGATGACTACCTGGTCTATTACTCGTTGGAGGTCCGCGTTGGAGCGGGCGACTATTCGGCACCAGAGGTCTTCGGCGCCGGTGATTGTGTAGACCTCCAGGACTTCGGGGATGGCCGCCAGCGCCGCGGCGACTGTGGTGTGGCCGGAGCCCTGTTCTATTTGGAGGGTGGCGAAGGCGGTGACGGGGTAGCCGATTTCGGTGGTGTCTACGTCGGGGCCCCAGCCTCGGACGACGCCGTCGCGGGAGAGGCGGTCGAGGCGGGCCTGGACTGTGCCCCGGGCTACGCCTAGGCGGCGGGAGGCTTCGAGGACGCCGACCCGGGGCTCGGCGGCGAACAGGTCGAGGATGCGGGCGTCCAGGGCGTCTACTCCGGCCATGCGATCCTCCAGGGTGAGGGCAAGGTGTGGTCAGGGTGACCAAATAGTCCAATAGAAGGCTGAGAATACTGGTCAGAGTGCTCAGTGAAAAACGGTTCTGTTGCGCAACCTGTCCTGGCCCGGCGAAGCTCAGCGGCAGCAAGCCGACACCGACCGGGAGGACCCCGATGACCAGCACCGACCTCACGCCGGCAGAGCTCGACGCCGATCTCGACCTCGACCAGTTGAAGCAGCTGGTCGGCCTGGTGCCGTACGACGAGAGCACCGACCCGTTCCCCGTCACCGCGATGGACGCCGTGGTGTTCGTGGTCGGCAACGCCACCCAGACCGCGAAGTACTACCAGCTTGCCTTCGGGATGGACCTGGTCGCCTACTCCGGCCCGGAGAACGGCAACAAGGACCACAAGGCGTTCGTACTCAAGGCAGGCTCCGCGCGTTTCGTCATCACCGGCGGTGTCACCCCCGACAGCCCGCTGAACGAGCACCACCGCAAGCACGGCGACGGCGTCGCGGACATCTCGCTCGAGGTGCCGGACGTCGACAAGTGCGTCAAGCACGCCCGCGCCCAGGGTGCGACGGTGCTCGAGGAGCCGCACGACGTCACCGACGAGCACGGTACGGTCCGCCGGGCCGCCATCGCGGCGTACGGCGACACCCGGCACTCGCTGATCGACCGGAGCAAGTACGACGGCCCGTACCTGCCGGGCTTCGTCGAGGCGAAGACCGCCGTGACCCGGCCGGAGGGGCACCCGAAGCGGCTGTTCCAGGCGGTGGACCACGTCGTCGGCAACGTCGAGCTCGGGCTGATGGACGAGTGGGTCACCTTCTACAACAAGGTGATGGGCTTCGTGAACATGGCGGAGTTCATCGGCGACGACATCGCCACCGACTACTCCGCGCTGATGAGCAAGGTGGTGGCCAACGGCAACCACCGGGTCAAGTTCCCGCTGAACGAGCCGGCCATCGCGAAGAAGAAGTCGCAGATCGACGAGTTCCTGGAGTTCTACGACGGCGCCGGGGCGCAGCACATCGCGCTGGCCACCAACGACATCCTGCGCACCGTCGACATCATGCGGGCCAACGGGGTGGAGTTCCTGAACACGCCGGACTCCTACTACGAGGACCCGGAACTGCGGGAGCGGATCGGCAACGTCCGGGCGCCGATCGAGGAGCTGCAGAAGCGCAAGATCCTGGTCGACCGCGACGAGGACGGCTACCTGCTGCAGATCTTCACCAAGCCGATCGGCGACCGCCCGACCGTCTTCTACGAGTTGATCGAGCGCCACGGCTCGCTCGGCTTCGGCAAGGGCAACTTCAAGGCGCTGTTCGAAGCAATTGAGCGAGAGCAAGAGCGTCGCGGCAACCTCTGAGAAAACACCCCTCGCTTCGCTCGGGGTGGTGGGGGAACTGGCCATCGAGCGCGAGCGCGAGGGTTTGATCTCTGTTTGATCTACCTACCGTGACACGCCCGCGACACACCGTTGCGGGCGTGTCTCAGTGTCCGACTATCGGATTGACTGTCAGGTCAGGTGAGGTTGGACTACTCTGCCCCATGAGTGCACGTCGGGGCGTGTGCTCAGGAAGGGTTTTCCGATGAAGACACTGGGCATTGTGCTCAGCACCGTGGGACTGGCCGGAGCGGGCGTATTCGCCCTGGCCACCTCAGCTCAGGCGGCGCCTGCCGCGAGCTGCAGCGGTGCGACATCCATCTCGTCCGCAAGCATCTTGCGCGACCACCGACCACCCACCTGGGGCACTGTCCGGCTCGTCCGGGACAGCTGTTCGCAGTACTGGGCCGAGATCACCATGAATCCGCGACTCACCGCGAACCAGCGGGCCAACGCCTACCTGGTGCAGTACGGCGGCAACAACTCCGGCCGCACGCTGTCGTGTGACAGCAGCGGTGGCAACGGCGCTGTCACGGCCGGGCAACGGACCTGCCGGACGCCGAAGGTGAAGTCCACCGACGGCGGCGTCACGTTCGTCGCGATCGCGCGCGAGTTCCACAACTACGGCAGCGGCTACGAGGAGATCTCGCAGAACGCGACCAGCAGGACCCGCTGAGCACCTGCCACACAACAAAAAAACCGCTTAGGCTCCTGGATATGAACGATCTAGTCGAGCGCCTTCGGCAAGTACTGCCGCCGGAGGCGCTGGTGACCGACCAGGACCGGATCCAGAGCTACCGGTACGACCGGGCGATGTTCTGCCCGGCCGGTGAGCCGATCGCGGTGGTGCTCGCGCGGGAGACGGCCCACGTCGTGGCGGCGGTGAAGATCGCCGCCGACGCGGGCGTCCCGGTCGTGCCCCAAGGTGCCCGCTCTGGGCTGTCCGGCGCGGCCAACGCGATCGAGGGCTGCCTGGTCATCTCGCTCGAGAAGATGGACAAGATCCTCGAGATCGAGACCGTCGACCGGTACGTCGTGACGCAGCCGGGCGTGTTCAACGCCGTGCTGTCCCGCGCGGTCGCCGAGCAGGGCCTGTTCTACCCGCCCGACCCGTCGAGCTGGGAGTTCTGCTCGATCGGCGGCAACCTGTCGACCAACTCGGGCGGCCTGTGCTGCGTGAAGTACGGCGTGACGACCGACTACGTGCTCGGCCTCGAGGTGGTACTGGCCGACGGCCAGGTCCTGCGCACCGGCCGCCGCACCGTCAAGGGGGTCGCGGGCTACGACCTCACCAAGCTGATCGTCGGCAGCGAGGGCACCCTCGGCATCATCACCGAGGCAACGCTCGCGTTGCGCCCGGAGGCAGCCCGGCCGCGCACGATGGCCGCGCTGTTCGACTCGGGCCGGACGGCCGGCGAGGCGATCGTCGAGATCATCCGCAGCGGGGTCTCGCTGTCGCTGCTGGAGATCATGGACCGGACCACGATCATGGCGGTCAACAGCTACAAGCGGATGGACCTGCCGACCGAGGCCGCGGCGATGCTGATCGCCCAGTCCGACGCCGGTGGGGAGGCCGGCGCCGCCGATGTGGCGACGGTGGCCAAGCTCTGCCGCCAGTACGGCGCGATCGAGTGCATCGAGGCGGACGACCCGGCCGAGGGCGAGCTCCTGCTGGAGGCCCGGCGGGCGGCTCTGGTCGCGCTGGACCAGCTCGGGACGACGATGATCGACGACGTCTGCGTACCGCGCTCGCGGCTGGCCGACTTCATCAGCGCGGTCGAGCAGATCTCGCTCGACCTGGACATCACCATCGGCGTGCTGGGCCACGCGGGCGACGGCAACATGCATCCGACCGTGGTGTTCGACGCGGAGGATCCGGACCAGGCGGCCCGGGCCCAGGCGGCGTTCGACAAGGTGATGGAGGTCGGTCTTGAGCTCGGCGGCACGATCACCGGCGAGCACGGGATCGGGATGCTGAAGCGCGACTGGCTGGTCGAGGAGATCGGCCCGGTGGCGGTCTCCGTGCACCGCGCGATCAAGGCCGCGCTGGACCCGAAAAACGTCCTCAATCCGGGCAAGGTGGTTTCGTGAGGGTTCTTTCATCTTCTGTGACTGAACCGCAACGCAACTGCCGGGGCCATTGGACGTTCATGGCCGTCGAATGTGACGTGCCGGCCGCACTATGGAAGGCAGTTGTCTGAAACCGGGGGGAACACCGTGAGGCGAGGCAGGAGGTCACCTATGCGAGCACGGCAGTTGCTGCCCGCCGCACTGGCGCTGGCCGTCCTCGTCGTCGCCTCCGGCTGCGCCAACGGCTCCGGCCTGCGGGTCGAGGGCGCCGATCCGGCCACCACCTCGGCGACGCCATCGGTGAGCACCAACAACGGTTTCGCCCCGTCCGTGACGCCGTCGCCGAAGACGGGCCGGATCGCCCAGTCGGCGATGACGCTGGAGCAGGTGCGCGACAGCTTGCAGGTCGACAAGGGCCTCGACCCGTACATGGCCAAGATCGTCGGCAACTGCTCGATCGTCGCGCGCTGTCTGACCCGGGGCGTCGCCGTCGACGTGATGAAGAGCGGCACGCCGCAGCTGGTGGTGCTGGTCCACACGGTCGACAACTTCGTCTTCGGAGCCGTTCTGATGGCCGACTCGCCGAAGGGACCGCGCCGGGTTTGGAGTTTGAAGGCCGATCAGTTGAAGATCAGTCCCAGCCAGCAGGGCGACCTGGTGGTCGAGACACAGATATTCGCGCTGACCGACAGGCCCTGTTGCCCGTCCGGACGTCGCGTCGAGGTCTACCGTTGGGCCGGTGGTCGGATGACCAAGGTGAGCTCGACGGATCAAAAGGGAGACTGAACTTCAGTGGTACCGGAAGAACCGGCAGCGCGCATTCTCATGGTCGAGGACGACGCGGTGATCCGTGAGGCGACCCAGTTGACCCTGGAACGCCATGGCTACGACGTCACGACGGCCGAGGACGGCCTCGAGGCGATCGAGAGTTTCGAGAAGATCCATCCGGACGCGGTGATGCTGGACATCATGCTGCCCGGTCTGGACGGCATCTCCGTATGCCGCCGGATCCGGGAGACCAGCACGGTCCCGATCGTGATGGTGTCCGCCCGCGGTGACGCGCTGGACGTCGTGCTCGGGCTGGAGGCCGGCGCGGACGACTACGTCACCAAGCCGTTCGACACCCAGGTACTGGTGGCCCGGCTGCGCGCGGTGATGCGGCGGGCGGTGGCCGATCCTGAGCGGCCGACTCCGGCCACTGGCGCGACCGTGGAGTCGTTCGGCGACCTGGAGCTGGATCGCGAGGCACTGGAGGTGCGCAGGGCCGGTACGACGGTCCAGCTCACCCCGACCGAGCTGAAGCTGCTGATCGAGTTCGCGAACAACCCGGGCGTCGTGCTGAGCAGGTCGACCCTGCTGCAACGCGTCTGGGACTACGAGTGGGGCGGCGACGGCCGCCTGGTCGACGTCCACCTGCAGCGGCTCCGGACCAAGATCGGCGCCGACCGGATCGAGACGGTTCGCGGATTCGGATACAAGCTGCGGGCCTGATGTGGGGCTCAGGAGCAAGCTCGGCCTGATCTTCGTACTGGTGTCGTCGCTGGCGATTCTGGTGTTGTGCGTTGCGGTCTACACCCAGGCCCAGTCGGCCCGGCTGGACCGCACGCGCAGCTTCGCCGACGAGCGGATCCAGGCTGCCGCGGAGAGCTACGACCGCAGCGAAGTACCGGTGTTCGGGGCGCGGCTGGACGATCCCGATCTGCCGCCGCCGCTGCGCGACGCGGTGATGAACGGCAAGCGCGCCACCTTCAAGACGGCCGCGCCGAACGCCAAGATGTGGGCCGCGGTCGGGGTCAAGAACGGCCGCATCCTGTCGATCGTGCAGGACTACGACGTCAACGACCCGTCGATGAACGCCCTGCGCCGCGCCCTGATCCTGGGCGGCATCGGCACGGTCGCGCTGGTCGCCCTGGGCAGCGTCATCGCCGCAGGCAGCCTGTCCCGCCGGATCGTGGCAGTGGCCGGTACTGCGCGCCGCATCGCCGCGGGTGATCTCGACGCCTCGGCGGCCGGCGCGGCCGGCAAAGGCAAGGACGAAGTACAGGCGCTGGCGACAGCTCTGGACACGATGGCCAGCTCCCTGCGCGGCCAACTCGAAGCAGAGCGGCGATTCACCGCCGACGTCGCCCACGACCTCCGTACGCCGGTCACCGGCCTGCTGACCGCCGCCGAACTGTTGCCACCCGGCCGGCCCAGCGAGCTCGTACGTGACCGCGCCAAGGTCCTGCGGCGACTGGTCGAGGACCTGCTCGAGATCGCCCGGTTCGACTCGGGCGTCGAGCAGGCCGACCTGGAGCACGTCGGGCTCGGCGCCTTCGTCGGGTCGGCCGTCGGGCGCCTGCGGATGCAGCAGTCGCTCGCCCCGGACAGCGTCGTCGTGCACCGGCTCGGCCGGGAGGAGACGATCTCCACCGATTCGCGCCGGATCGAGCGGATCCTGGCGAACCTGATCGTCAACGGACTGCGGCACGGCCGCCCGCCGGTCGAGGTGACCGTCCAGGGCCGGACCATCGAAGTGGTGGACCACGGCAACGGGTATCCCGAGGAATTGATTGCCGAGGGCCCCCGTCGGTTCAGGTCCGGGGTGGCCGAGCGAGGAGTCGGGCACGGCCTCGGGCTGACCATCGCGGCCGGTCACGCGAAGGTGCTCGGCGCCGAGCTGACCTTCGGCATCGCGCCCGGCGGCGGGGCCTGTGCCCGCCTGGTTCTGCCCGATAGTCCTGAGACGGAGTCGTAACACAACCTTTCGCGAAGTGGCGGCGTCTCCACTGTGTCGGGTTCACCAGAACCCCATACACACGAGGGGAAATCACCAATCATGCGCACTCGCTCTCTGGTCGTTCGTCGCTCCGCCGCCGTTGTCGCAGGCATCGCTCTGGCCGCCGGTGGGGTCGGCATCGCCGGCGCCCTGCAGGCCAGCGCGGCACCGAACCAGACCACCACCGTCTCCACCACGGTCGCGGCCAAGCCGGCCATCACGATCAAGTCGGACAAGGCCACCGCGAAGGCGTGGGCGAAGGTCTCCTTCACCGGCAAGACCACCGCGATCGCCAAGGGCTCGGTCGTCCAGGTCCAGCGCCTGCAGGCCGGCAAGTGGGTCAACTTCCCGGCCACCACCAAGGTGACCAGCAAGTCGACCTACTCGGTCTGGGTGCAGAGCGGCCGCGTCGGTGTCAACAAGTTCCGCGTCGTCACCGCCAAGGCGACCTCCGCGGCCGTCTCGGTCAACATCACCAAGTGAGACAAGGAAAAGCGGCGCCGAACTCGGGGGAGTCGGCGCCGCTTTTCTTGTTCTACTTGACGCCGTAGACGTTCAGCTCGGCAGCAGAGCCGAACACCGCGCCGTTCAGGGAGCTCGTACCGACGAACTTCACATAGCGGCCGGCCTTCGGGGTGAAGTCGAGCCGCTGGACGGCGGTCGAGTTGGGGAACTGGCCGGTCTTCACCGGCGTACCCCAGTTCTGCCCGTCCGTACTGACGTAGAGCTCGTAGCCCTTGAACATCCCGTTCGTCCCACTCTGCCGCGGCAGGTAGCTGAACCCGTTCACCTGGTACGCCGTACCGAGATCCAGCGTGATGTGATGCGGATAAGTGGCCGGCGTGGACACCTCCGACCAGGCCGAATGCCAAATGGTGGAAGGGTTTCCGTCCAAGGCCTCCGTCGCGGCGCCACCTGTGGCAACATCCTCGCTGCTGACGTCGGCCACCGTGATCCGCGACTGCGGCACGATCCCCGGCGGCAGCAACGTCGCCTCGGCCGAGGTGCTGGCCTGGCCGCCCGTTGCCGAGAGCGGGTACTTGCCCTCCGGCGTACCGGCCGGCGGAGTGACGGACCAATTCGTGGTCACGCTGGCGCCGGCGGCAACCGTCGCGTGGGTGGCCGGAGTCGTCGCGGTGACCGTCCAGCCCGCCGGTGCGGTGAGCGCCAGCGTGATGTTGCTGACAGCAACCACATCGTTGTTGGTGAAGGTGCTGACGACGGTGTTCTCCTCGCCGGAGACCATGCCGTTCAGGCCGGCGCCGGACAGGCTCAGCGAAGTACAGTCTGCTGCTTGGCTCGAGGCACCGAGATCCGTGACGGCGAAGTCGTCGATCACGAAGTCGGCCTGGTCGCCCCCGGACGAGAGCTTGCGCAGCCCGACCCAGTAGTCGCCGCCGCAACCGGCCACGAACTCCTGGCTGAACGTCGCCTTGGTCCGCTGGACTCCGATCGGAGTCGCCTTCACCTCGACGGAGTCCGGGCGATCCACCCCCTGCACCCAGGTGTACTGGCCGGCCACGCCGTTCTCGTAGTCGAAGCTGACCTTGTACTTGTGGCCCGGCGTGAAGGGAACCGTCGCCGGGGTCGTCCGGTAGACGAGGCCCTCGTTCTCCTCATGGGACTTCAGTGACCAGTCACCGTCGAGCACGTCGTCGACGAGCTTCCCGTTCCAGCCGGCTTGCGTGTACGGCGCGTGCTTCTTGGCCAGTACGGTCCGCGGGTCCGTCGTGCCACCGGCATCGCCCTTCACGAACGGTCCCCAGCCCTGGTCGACGTTCTCGAAGTCGTCGACGAGTCCGGCCGCCGGGCGCTTGGTCTCCACCACTCGTACGTCGTCCAGCCGGACCTTGGCCGCACCGGCGACGGCTCCGATCCTGAGCTCAGCGGTCGTGCCGGTGGCCTCGAAGACCACGCGCGCGCGTTGGTAGTACAGGTCCTGCTTGTCGTCCGAGGCGACCCGGTTCATCGCGGTCGAGCGATTGACGACGACCGAGGTGCCGTTGACGTCCAGCGTTGTTGCGCGTGACTTCCCGGGCTCGACCTCGATCCAGGCGGAGGCGCTGTAGGTGCGGCCGGGGGTGAGGTCGCGGATGCGCTGGTTGAGCGTGGTCGCCCCGGCGCCGAGTTCGGCGACGTGCTGACCGTTCTCGAGGGTGGTGATCGAGGCGTCGCCGGTCGGCTTCCAGGCGCGCAGGTCACCGGCGTTGAAGCCAGGGTCCTCGAGGTGGCTGCCCTGGCCCCACTGCGGGTCGGCGAGGCGCGGGGCCTGGGTCGGGTACAGGACGTACGGCTGTCCGGCTTGCGCCGTCAGCGTGATGGAGCCGTTGCGGACGGGCGCGGTACCGATGCGGACGCGGCCGGTATCGGTCAGCTTGTAGACGGTGAAGCGGTCGGTGGTGAAGGCCGACGGGACCTGCCAGGTGGTCGTGCCGCCGGCCGGGTTGTAGTGGTAGAGCTTCTTGTTGCCGTCCCAGGGCAGCAGGTACTTGTCACCGTCGAGCACCTTCGCGTCGCCGACGCTGAGGCTGCGCTTGCCGTTGGCGACGGCTCCGCTGATCCCGCCGGTGAAGATGATCTGGTCGGCGTTCCAGTCGACGATCTTCTGCTGCTGGAGGAACTTGGCCGACAGGTTCTTCTGCCAGATGTTGGCGTAGAACTTGTTCCAGTCGGTCTCGCCGGTCCAGCCCTCGAACTCGACGATCGACGACTGGCCGAGGATCGGGTCGGCGTTCCAGACGTCCTTCTCGTGGTTGCGGACGAACCGGATGATCTTGCTGTTGAGCCCCTTGTTGGTGGGACCGCCGTAGTCCAGGTCGTTGGCCCAGTGCGACCACAGCGAGGTGCGCTCGTGCCGGTCGGCCCATTCGGTGGCGATCTGCCAGCCCTGGTCGGCCAGCTGCCGGGTGAGGCCGTCGGCGAGCCAGCCGGACTGGTAGTACACGTCGATGTACAGCTCCTGCAGGTTCTTGTCCGTCTCGTCACGCAACTGCTGGAACCGCTTGACGATGTTGCCGGAGGCAAGGTCCGGGCGCTGCTTGATGTAGTAGCTCTGGTTCAGCCAGTTCCAGCCCTTGCTGGTCTTGTCGACCAGGTCCTCGCTGAACGCGTTCGCCTCGGGGTACGACTCGGTCGCGTTCACGTGGACGCCGAACGCGGCGTTGTAGTCCTTGCCCTGCTTCAGCAGCGTGTTGAGGTCGGTGAGTCCACCGGCCCGGAGGTTGTAGTTGCCGCCGTAGTCCGGGTGTGCCGAGTCATGGCCTTCCGAGCCGTAGCCCTTGAGCAGCGCCATCTGGCCGAGGCCGTCGGTCGCGAGGGAGATCCGCTTGACGTCGTCCAGCGTGCGCAGGAACGGGTGCGTCGCCTGGCTGGCGAAGTTGAACGGGATGTGGGTGATCACCCGGTCCTTGACCTGGTCGCCACCCTTCGGCTCGACCATGATCGAGCGGAACGCGATCGCGCCGTCCTGCCAGTCGACGGTCTTGTCGTTGTTCGCGTCCGGCGTCACCACGACCTTGGCCCAGGGCAGCGGCTCGGTGTACGGCGAGGTGTCGGCGCGGTAGGTCCACTGACCACTCCACACGCCGACCCGGCTGGTCCCGTCGGCCGCCTTGCGGGCCTGGTGCCAGAACCGTGCGCCGTCGTCGACGGATTGGCCGGACGGCTTGTCGTAGGTCGAGTTGGACTCGATGCCGGCGGCGAGGCCGCTCGTGTTCACGAACGCGTACGCCGCTCCGGTGGCGGTCGGCTCCGCTGCTGTCGCGGCGGTGACCGGGGTGATCTTGTCCGCGGTCCGGGTGGAGTCGGGGTCGAGCGTGGTGAACGCGGTGGTCGCGCCCGGGTCGGTGCTGTTTACGGAGACCAGGTCTTGGTTGGGGATGTCGAGGGTGTTCACCCGGCTGGTCGCGGTGTCGCGGATGGCGTCGATGCTGAAGGTGGTCACCCGGCCGGTCAGCGCGAGGCTGGCGTCGAGCTCGACGCCGGGGAGGGCGTCGAAGGCCAGCTTGTACTGCGCTTTGGCGGTGGTCACGGTCGGCGGTTCGGTCAGGTGGGCCGCGCGGGCGACTCCGTTGACGGTGATGGTCGAGATCGCTTCGGGCTGGCCGCCGAGTTGCTGGCCGGTGGTGTTGTCGGCGTACCGGATGACGCGGGGGAAATCGGTGGCGACGGTGACGGTGAGCTCGGGTGAGATGAGCGTGCGGTCGGTCGCGGCGGTGGGGCCGGCGGTTGCCGCTGAGGGCGGCACCACGACGAGCAGGCCGGCGGTCAGCGCGGCTGCCGCTAAGGACGGAAGTACGGGTCGAGACACGGTAGGACTCCTGACGGGCGGGTCACTGTGTCACGGATTCTGCGTACATAACCGCTAATTAGTCAAGAGAAACGAACACTAATGAACAAGATTGGTGAACGATTAAGCGTGCACGACAGCCAGCCGCAGACCGGCTGCGCCGGTCTGCGGCTGGGGTGGCGCTTGTGTCGAGCCGGGTGGGTGGCTCGGGCGGGCTGATCGGCCGGGTGGTTTGGCCGGGCGGTTCAGCCGGTGGTTGGGGCGGGTGGTTCAGACGGCCGGAAGGATGCGGCCGGTGACGGCGCCGAGGGGGATCTGGGTGCCGTCGGATGCGGTGGCGGTGGCGGTGATAGTGACTTCGTCGCCGTCTTGGAGGAAGGTGCGGTCTTCGCCCTTGACGGTGACGGGCTCGCGGCCGCCCCAGCTGAGTTCGAGGAAGGAGCCGCGCTGGTTCTTGTCGGCGCCGGAGACGGTGCCGGAGGCGTACAGGTCGCCGGTGCGGACCGAGGCGCCGTTGACCGAGAGGTGGGCCAGCATCTGGGCTGCGGACCAGTACATCTCGCGGTAGGGCGGGCTGCTGACCAGCTCGCCGTTCCAGTAGACCTCGAAGGTGATGTCGAGGTTGGTGAGGCGATCGCTTGCCAGGTACGGGAGTACGGGCGGCTTTTGTTCGTGCAGGGCGACCTCGGCCGATTCGAGCGCCTCCAGCGGGACGACCCACGGGGAGATCGACGTGGCGAACGACTTGCCGAGGAACGGGCCGAGCGGGACGTACTCCCACGCCTGGATGTCGCGTGCGGACCAGTCGTTGAGCAGCACCACGCCGTACACGTGATACCTGAAGTCCTCGACCCCGACGCGACTGCCGAGCTGGGACGGCTTGCCGACGACGTACCCGAGCTCCACCTCGATGTCGAGCCGTTGCGACGGTCCGTACGCCGGGTTGTCGTCGGCCGGCGCCTTGCGCTGACCGCTCGGGCGGACGATGTCGGTGCCGCTGACGATGACCGTGCCGGCGCGGCCGTGGTACCCGACCGGTAGGTGCTTCCAGTTCGGCAGCAGCGGCTCGGCGTCGGGGCGGAACAGCCTGCCCACGTTGCTCGCGTGGTGCTCGGAGGCGTAGAAGTCGACGTAATCGGCGACCTCGAACGGGAGCAGCATCGTCACCTGCGACCGCGGGATCAGATGCGGCTCGACGGCGTCGCGGTTGTTCTCGTTGCGGACCAGGTCGAGCAGCCACTCGCGGGTCGCGTGCCAGGCGGGCCGGCCTTGCGCGAGGAACGCGTTCAGCGTCGGCTGGGTGAAGACCTGCGCGCCGTCGAGCATCTGCGCCGACGCGACCGGGGCGAGATCGATCACCTGGTCGCCGATCGCCGCGCCCACCCTCGGCTCCTCGTCGCCGGTCCGGAAGACGCCCAGCGGCAGGGTCTCCGGTCCGAACGCTGCGTTCGCGGGGATGTCGATCCAGGTCACGAGGTCTCCAAGAGCTTCAGTGCGGTCAAGTCGTGGCGGGGTTCGTCGATGCTGCAGGAGCCGAAGCTGGTGAACCAGCGCCGGGTTCCTTTGGCCTGCTCCTCGGTGAGTTGCGCGGCTCGGGCGGCAAGGGCTTCACCGTCGCGGTTCTCCAGTACTGCTGCGATGTCGTCCTGGCCGGCGCCGTCGAGTGAGGCGCGGGTGGCGAGCAGGACGTTGAGGAAGCCGTGGTGCTCGAAGCCGGTGTCCTCGGCCGTGTGGCGGACGGCATTGTGCAGGCCGGCCGTGCACTTGAAGGCGACCTCGCGATCGAGGCAGGAGGTGATGAAGGCGGCGACCTGGTCGGCGGTCGGGAAGAGGGAGGCGTCGAGGCCGCCGGTGCGCAGCTTCGCGTAGTACCCGGCGTCGGCGACGACGTCGAGCGCGCGCTCCCAGGCGCCGTCCAGGCCGATCTCGACGAAGGCGCTCTCCTCGTCCACGCAGTCGTCGCAGGCCCGGACCACGCGCAGCGCGTTGCGGGACAGGTCGTCCTCGTCGCGCAGCCGCACCTCGATCGACTTCACGGTGACGTCGGCCGAGCGGTCGCCGTACCGGATGGCCGGCTCGATCCCGCCGGCGCCGCCGGTGATCACGACGGAGACCTCGAGGGGTGCGGCGCCGTTGGTGCCGGCCTTCGCTGCTTCGGCGGCGACCTTCATCAGGTTGTCGTCGGTGCAGATCAGCGGGCCGACGAGTTCGGCGTACGGCGCCTGGCGGTGGGCCCGGTGCGCGGCCACGGCCTCGACCAGGGGAAGGTCGCCGGGCGGGAACATCGCCGCGTCGTCGACCAGGTGCCGGAACAGGGCAGGGATGGTTGACATGGCTCCGAGCCTAACGGATGCTTTCGGTAAGCGGACACTTGTGTTCGGATATCGGATAGGTTGGGTGTTATGGCGTACTACCGGCAGGCAGGTCAGATTCCGCCGAAGCGGCACACGCAGTTCCGCAACCCGGACGGCGGGCTGTACTACGAGGAGCTGATGGGCGAGGAGGGGTTCTCGTCGGACTCGTCGCTGCTGTACCACGCGGGCGTGCCGTCGGCGATCGTCGACTCGGTCGTCTGGGAGTTGCCGGATCTGGCGACGGTCGCGAACCATCCGCTCACGCCGCGGCATCTCAAGCTGCACGACCTCTTCGTGTCCGGCGCGGGCAACAATGTCGTCGAGCATCGCCGGTTGGTGCTCGGGAACGGTGATGTCCGGATCTCGTACGTCATCGCTTCGGAGGTCTCGCCGTACTACCGCAACGCGATCGGCGACGAGTGTGTCTACATCGAGCGCGGCTCGGCCACGGTCGAGACCGTCTTCGGAGTGCTGTCGGCGGTCGAGGGCGACTACGTGATCATCCCTCGGGCCACCACGCATCGCTGGCTGCCGGGCGCGGACGGCGTACAGGCCTATTGCATCGAGGCGAACAGCCACATCGCGCCGCCCAAGCGGTATCTGAGCCGGTTCGGGCAGTTCCTCGAGCATGCTCCGTACTGCGAGCGCGATCTGCATGCGCCGGGGTCGGTGTTCGTTGTCGAGGGCAATGATGTCGAGGTGCTGGTCAAGCATCGGGGCAACGGGGCCGGCGGCATCGTCGGCAGCCGGATGACGTACGCGACGCATCCCTTCGATGTTGTCGGCTGGGACGGTTGCCTCTACCCCTACACCTTCAACGTGAGCGACTTCGAGCCGATCACCGGCCGGATCCACCAGCCGCCACCCGTCCACCAGGTCTTCGAAGCCAACAACTTCGTCATCTGCAACTTCGTGCCGCGCAAGGTCGACTACCACCCCTTGTCGGTGCCCGTGCCCTACTACCACTCGAACGTCGACTCCGACGAGGTCATGTTCTACTGCGGCGGCGACTACGAAGCCCGCAAGGGCTCCGGCATAGCCCTGGGCTCCATCTCCCTCCACCCCGGCGGCTACGCCCACGGCCCCCAGCCGTCAGCCATCGAGGCTTCCCTAGGCGCCGAATCCTTCGAGGAGCTGGCAGTCATGGTCGACACCTTCCGCCCCTTGGAACTAGGCGAGGGCGGCGCAGCAGTCGACGACGGCGTCTACGCCTGGACCTGGGCCGGCCGCCGCCTGTAGGCACTCCCAAGCCAACCGCCCCTGGCTGGTCGCCCGGCCAGGGGTACTCCCCACGCCTGCCGCCCGCTCGCTCCTCTGTCGCTCACTCCGCGCCAGGCTCCCACCCACCCCGGTGCGCGGGCTACTTCGTCGCCCGCTTGGGTGACCACCGAGCGGGCCGGTCTTGTCGCCGAGTGCCTGTGGCTAGCCGCGCTGGCCAGTCCTCTGGCCAGGAGTACTCCTTTGCCCAACGGCCCATCGGCCCACGGCCCAACGGCGACGGCCCCAGCGAGCGGCGGCTGATGGGCCTATCTCGTGGTGCACGCGAATCGCCGGGCCGCCCGGGCCGCCGCAGTGGCTCGCGCGGGGCTGATGTTCCTGGCGGCCGGGCGCGCTAGGTCCCGAGCAGCTCTGTCAGCGGCGGTCTGATGTCGGGTGGGTATAGGCCTAGGGCGTCGAACTGGTCGGTGGCTGCCCATAGGAGTTCGAAGTGGTTGTCGGGGTTGTGGGCTTCTGCTTCGTCGCCCGACAGGACTGGCGTGCCGGTGACTTCGGTCATCAGGTAGTACGAGGCTGGTCTGCCGTTGTGGTGGCCGGTCCATAAGAGGTGGTCGATCCGGGCGGTGAGGGTGGTTTCCTCGTGTAGTTCCCGCAGGGCTGCTGCTTCGGCGGTTTCGCCTTCCTCGACGTGGCCTCCGGGGAGTACGGCGTAGTGGTGGCCGGGGCAGTCCGGGCCGGTGTGGGCGCTGGCCTCGCACATGACGCAGGCGGCAGCTGACATCTGCCGCAGGTAGCGCTTGATGACCAGTGCTCGGCGGCCGTCGGTTACTACGGCGGCTGCTCTTGGGATCGGCATACGGCGGAGGATGCCAGGGCGCTCCGACAGTTGGAGCTGGTCAGGCGTGGCGTGCAGGGAAGTCGGCGACCGTTGTCTGTAGGGACTCGAGGGTGTCGAGGACGATGTCGAAGAGTGGGCGGTCGGCTGTTTGGTCCAGCCACTCGTTGAGGGAGACGTTCAGAAGGGTCACGCTGATCTCGGCGAGCAGGGTCGCGGGGAGCGGGGCGACGCCGCGGGCGACGAAGCCGGTGTGGATGGCGTCTCGGAGAGCCGCGAGTTTGCGGAGGTTGCGTTCGCGGAGGCTTTCGTCGGTGCGGACGATCTGGCGCTTCTCGCGGAGTTCCTCGCGACGGCCTTCGAAGCGGGTTTCGGCGATCGTCTTCAGGCCCTCGACGATCAGCGTCACCGGGTCGAGCGCCGCCGGCGCGTCCGCCATCATCTGGGTCACCAGGCCCGGTACCTCCTCCTCGCCGGAGAAGAGGACCTCGCGCTTGTCGGCGAAGTGGCGGAAGAACGTGCGGGTGGTGAGCCCGGCCCGGGCGGTGATCTCGGGCACGGTGGTCGCGGCGAAGCCCTGTTCGGCGAACAGCTCCAGCGCCGCCCGCTCCAGGCGCTCACGTGCGTCCGGCTGCCATCTGCTCACGGGGCGAGTGTAGTTGATGACATGCGATGTCATCATCTTGTGTATAGTGATGACATCGCGTGTCGTCACGACGACGGCAGCAACGGTTCGACTGGAGCTGAGCAATGGGGACCGAGGTCTGGATTCTGGGCGGTACCGGCCGCAGTGGCGCTGCGATTGCGGCCGAGCTGGTGAACCGCGGCATCACGCCGGTACTGGTCGGCCGCGACGCCACGAGGCTGACGGCGGCCGCCAAGCGATTCGGCGACGGGCGGACGGTGGTGGCGGGGTCCGTGGAGGAGATGGCTGCCGAGATCCGGCGCCAGCAGCCGGCGGTGGTCATCAACACGGTCGGTCCATTCGGTACGACGGCCGCCCCGATCGCGAACGCTTGCCTCCCGGCCAGCCACTACGTCGACCTCGCCAACGACGTGGCCGCCGTGTCCACCCTGCTCGGGATGACCGAGGCCGCCGCAGCAGCGGGACGGACCTTCGTGACCGGAGCCGGGTTCGGGGTGACCGCGACCGAGAGCGTCGTCGTGAAGCTGTGCGAGGGGCGCCCGGCCCCGTCGCGCCTCCGGGTGGACATGATCCCGTCGCTGGCGGTCGAGGCGGGCGTCGTCGGGGAGGCGCTGGCGGCCGGCATTCTCAACGGCATCCCCGGCGTCGAGGGCGGCGGACGCTTTCAGGGGTGGCGGTACGAGGGTGGGCGGCTAGTGGCCGCGCGACTCGGTACCGGCGTACAGAAGCTGCTGCTGCCGGACGGCTCAACGGTCACCACCGCGAGCATGCCCCTCGGTGAACTCCTGGCCGCCCAGCGAGCCAGTGGCGCCCCGTCGGTCGACGCCGCCTCGAGCGAAGCCCCGAGCTCGCCGCTCGCCCGCGCCCTGATGCCGCTAGCCACCTCATTGCTGGCGATAGGCCCGGTACGCCGCTTCGCCATCCGTCGCCTGGCCCAACTGAAACTCAAAGCCCGCGAACGCCCCCGCGAACACTCCTGGGGCCACGCCCGAATCGAATGGCCCGACGGCGCCGTCCACGAAGGCTGGCTCCGGCTCGGCGACGCCCAGGCCTACACCGGCGCAGTCCCCGCCGAGGTAGCCCGCCGTCTACTGGCCAACGAAGGCAAACCCGGCGCCCACACCCCAGCCGCCCTCTTCGGCCCCTCCCTAGCCGAATCCTGCGGCGGCAAATACCTGTAGCTGCCGCACTACTCGGCCAGAAGGCGCCTCACCTGTTCGGGAACCGTCAGGCCCGCGACCTCTGATTGCTTGTCGGTGATCGCACGGCGTAGCAGCGGCACGTTGAGCCGAGACGCGTCGATCGCGGCGATGGTCGCATCGATGCGGTCGTGCTGCTGCCGGGAGATCATCGTGGCGAGTTGCACCTCGATCGGAACTGCCGGGACGGGCTGTCCGTGACACTTGAGCGTGTCGCGCTCGCGCCAGACCAGAGGCGAGCGGGCCTCGACCATCAGGGCGGCAACGGCGGGCACATCGATGTGGGCTAGTTCGACCTTGACGCCGTCGACGAACCACCGGCCGAAGGTCCACCGTTCACCAGCGTGCTCGAAGTGACGCGTCGGCTCTGCCGCCGTGCTCATCCAGTCCGCCGGTACGAATTCGCCGGAGACGACTGGTGTCGGCGGATCCGGCGTCGGCAGGACGCTCGCCGCGCGGGAGACGTCGTCCGCCGCGAGCAGGGCGATGTCGATGTCGCCGGGGACGATCGCCACCCCTCGGAGCGCCGTTGCCGCGCTGCCGAGCAGCATCCAGTCGATGCGGTCGCCGTTCAGCTGCTCAGCGACGAAAGCCAACGCTGTGGTCCACGGAGCGCTCATGTCGACCGAAGGTAGTAGCCGTCACCGACAATTCGCCGGCAGCCCGGTCCGGGCGAACGCCCGGGATCGGCGCAGATGCCTGGGGAAGATCTCGGGTGGGATGTCGAGACCGGCGTGGTGGCTCCGTCCCAGGGGTAGGAGCGGCCGGCCTGGTCGCTTGTCCAGGTAGCGGAGGAAGTGGCATGCGCAAGCTCGTAGTGCAGCAGTGGGTGACTGTGGACAACATCGCGGCGGAGGAGGACGGCGGCCTCAGCTTCGTGTCGGGGGAGCCGTTCTCCGAGAAGACCGATCCGGCTTTCAAGGCGAGCATGATGGGTTTCGGCGACTCGATCGACACGATGATCCTGGGCGCGAACACCTATCAGCAGGCCAAGGACTACTGGCCGTACGCCGAGGAGCAGGGTGAGTGGGGCGAGAAGGTCAACAACCTCACCAAGTACGTCGTCTCGTCGACGCTGGATGCGGCTCCCTGGGGCGGCTATCCCGCCGCGACGGTGACGCGCGAGCCGGTCGCCACCATCCGGGCACTGAAGGAGCAGGAGGGCAAGGACCTCTGGCTGTGGGGCAGCCTGAAACTGATGCACTCCCTGCTGGCCGCCGGCGTTGTCGACGAGGTACGGATGCTGGTCTGTCCGGTCTCTCGTGCCAAGGGCACCCGTGTCTTCGAGGACACCCGGAACCTGAAGGTGCTCGA
Organism: Kribbella ginsengisoli; assembly: GCF_039537185.1. Lineage (NCBI taxonomy): Bacteria > Bacillati > Actinomycetota > Actinomycetes > Propionibacteriales > Kribbellaceae > Kribbella > Kribbella ginsengisoli. The sequence goes on from NZ_BAABAA010000010.1 coordinate 92,692, forward strand.
AGCGACCTCCTTCGGCAACGGCCTGGTACTTCTCCGCTACGGGGTCGACAACTAGACAGACCGCCCTTGCCTTCCGGCCTGCGACGGCAGGTCAGATCAGGCGAAGTCACCCTTGGTGATGCCGTCGGGATGACCGGCCGGCCACTGCACGAGCTCGATGCGATAGCCGTCCGGGTCGGTGATCCAGCAGGTCCGCGGGCCGGGGTTCTCGACCGGCCCAGCTGCGATCCCTTTGGCGGCGAGATCCGCGCGGGTCGCGTCCAGCGACTCGACCTGAATCACCAGATGATTGATCCCGACACCGGGCCCGGCCGGGCCGGATGCCGGGTCGTGGACCAGTTCGATGGTCACGAAGTGGTCGCCGGGCAGCTGGAGCATCGTCAGAGTCCCGTACGCCGTGCCTTCGACGGTCCCGACGACCTCATAGCCGACGGCCGTATAGAACGCGAGTGACCGCTCCAACTCATTGACCCGCAACCCGACATGCAAGGTACGCATACTCGACACCGTAATACCCCAGGCGGTCGCTTCAAGCGGGCGACGAGGTAGCTCGCGCTCGGGGTGGGTGGGAGCTAGCGCGGAGGGAGCGGATGTTGCGGCCGGCGTGGGGAGTACCTGGTGGGTGTGAGGACCGTGTCGGTGGGCGGGAGGACCTGGGGGCTGAGAGGGTTGGGGGATGAGCGATCAAGTTCCGGTGCAGACGTTTGTGGTCGGCATCGATCGGGGTGCGGTGTTGCAGCGGCGGGCTGTGGTCAGCAAGGTGCAGCGGCGGGGGGCCTGGGCGACCCTGGTGATCGGTGCGTTGGGCATCGTGTTGGCGTTGTACGCGCTGTTCGCGTTCCAGGGGTCGGGGATGTGGCCGTTCTGCTTGTTGTTGATCGCGGCAATGGCTCCGTTGGTGGTCAGTACGCTGCTGGCGCTCAAGCTGGACCAGGAGCGGCAGCGGTGGTTCGCGGCCAACGAGTTGCCGCCGGTGGCGATGCGGATGTCGGCCAAGGCGCTGGAGTTGGCGTGCGAGGGCGCGGCGTACCCGGTGATCTTGCCGTGGACGGCGGTCAAGGGGTTCAAGCAGGTGAAGATCTTCGGGCAGTTCGTCCTCGAGCTGCAGTTGCAGCCCGGGATCGGGGCCACCACCGCCGGAGTACGAGGACTTGATCAGCCTGCGGTGCGTACGGTCGTGAAGCCGAGCCCGTTGCTCAAGCCGACCGGCCTGTACCTGGTCAAGGCCCTCGACCAGCCGGTCCATGTCATCGACCAGGCCCTGAAACACTTCTCGGGTGGAACGGCCTCAGTGACCAGCTAGCAGGGGAGGGCGCGGAAGGTGTAGCCGCGGGCGGTCAGCTTGGTGAGGGCCCGGTCCAGGGCTGCGACGGTCTGGGTGCGGGTGCCGCCGCCGTCGTGCATCAGGATGATCGCGCCGGGGCGGGCGCCGCGCAGGATCTCGTGCTCGATCGCCGCCGCGCCGGGCTTCTCCCAGTCGTTGGTGTCGACGTCCCAGAGGATCTGCCGCTGGTGGTTCGCCGCCGCGACCGCTGCCACCGTCGCGTTCGTGTCGCGGTACGGCGGCCGGAAGCACTTCGACTTCACCCCGCTGAAGATCTCCTCGCGGATCCGCTTCAACGGCAGATGCGTGAGCATCGGGTGGTCCCAGCTGTGGTTGCCGATGTGGTGCCCCTGGCTGCGGGCCAGCTCGACCAGCTCCGGATGCGCCGCCGCCTCGCGACCCAGGACGAAGAACGTCGCCTTCGCGTGGTGCCGGGCGAGCACGCGAAGAACCTGAGGCGTGTACGTCACCTGCGGCCCGTCGTCGAAGGTCAGGTACACCACCTTGCCGTCGTTCGTCAGCGTCCAGTCGTCCGCGGACGCGACCGCGGTCGAGCCGGTCCGCTGGCTCTTGCGCCCGGCCCGATGCACCGGCTTGGCCGTCTTCGCCACCGTCGAGATCTTCAGCGGCGGGGGCCCGGCCGGTCCGGACGCGACCAGATGGTCGGCAGAGGCCGGCGAGGAGGAAGGGCCGGCGGCCTGGGCGAGGGCAGCGACGAACAGGATGGCGGCAATCATGAAGAGTTTGCCGGGCGGCAAGGTCATTGCGGCATCCTCTCGTGTCGCAGGGGCCATCCATGCACCACCCCCGGCGTTTCGCACGTATCGTGCGTGTCGGGGCAGGCCCGGCCGGGCCCACAGGTACCGGCGGGGTGGTCCAGCAGTAGCTCAGCCAGAACCCGACGACGCGTGAGGCGACAGTGATGACGGACAGCGACCAGACGATTGCCGGTACTGGGGCCGGCGGCCCGGCGAACCAGGCAGACGGAGCGGTGGACCACAACGTGGGCAGGCGAACGGTGATCGGTGGGGCCGCCGCGGTGCTGGCCGCTGCCGGTTTCCAGGCGGCTCCGGCGTACGCCGGCAAGCCCAAGGACCCAGAAGTGGTCCGGCTCACGATCATGGGCACCACCGACCTGCACGGCAACGTCTTCAACTGGGACTACTTCAAGAACGCCGAGTACGACGACTCGGCCCACAACGACATCGGCCTGGCCAAGGTCGCGACCCTGGTGAAGGCCGTCCGGGCCCGGGTCAAGGCCACCCGGCACGCGCCCGACCCGCTGATGATCGACGCCGGCGACACCATCCAGGGCACCCCGCTGGCGTACTACTTCGCCAAGATCCAGCCCATCACCGGCGGCCACCGGCACCCGATGGCCGCGGCGATGAACGAGATCGAGTACGACGCCGCCGCGCTCGGCAACCACGAGTTCAACTACGGCCTCGACATCCTGCGCAAGTTCCAGAGCCAGCTGCACTTCCCGCTGCTCGGCGCCAACGCCCAGGACTGGACGACGGGCCTGCCGGTCTTCCCGCCGTACGTGCTGAAGAAGGTCCAGGTGCACGGCCAGGGCACGGTCACGGTCGGCATCCTCGGCCTGACCAACCCCGGCATCGCGATCTGGGACAAGGCGAACGTCGAGAACAAGGTCAAGTTCGGCGGCATCGTCGAGCTCGCCAAGGAATGGGTCCCGAAGGTCCGCGCGGCCGGTGCCGACGTCGTGATCGTCGCCGCCCACTCCGGGATGGACCTGTCCTCCTCGTACGGCGACGCGCTGCCGGTACCCGAGAACGCCTCCGTCCTGATGGCCGAGACCGTCCCCGGCATCGACGCGGTCCTGGTCGGGCACGCCCACCTCGAAATCCCGCAGCGGCTCGTGACGAACAAGGTCAGCGGCGAACAGGTCGTCCTGACCGAGCCGCTCAAGTGGGGCATGCGGCTGTCCCTGATCGACCTCGACCTGCAGAAGGTCAAGGGCAAGTGGAAGGTCCTCGCCCGGGCCAGCCAGGTGCTGAACGCGAACACGGTGATGTCCGACCCGGAGGTCGTCCGGATCCTCCAGGAGGACCACGACAAGGTCGTCGGCTACGTCAACTCCAAGATCGGCACCTGCACCCAGGCGATGTCCGCGGCGACCGCGCCCTGGGAGGACACGGCAGCGCTCGACTTCGTCAACTTCATCCAGGCCGACGCCGTCAGTAAAGCACTCGCCGGTACGCCGCAAGCCGCGCTGCCGGTGCTCGCGATCGCCGCTCCCTTCAACCGGGCGGCCGCGATCCCCGCGGGTGACGTCTCGATCCGCGATGTCGCCGGGCTGTACATCTTCGACAACACGCTGCTCGCGGTCACCATGACCGGCGCCCAGGTGAAGGACTACCTGGAGTTCTCCGCGCAGTACTTCAAGCAGGTCTCCGGCCCGGGCCCCTTCCCGGCCGACCAGGTGACCAACGCGGTGACGCCGACCGCTCCGGGCGGTACGCCGGACTACAACTACGACATCATGGGCGGGCTGACCAAGCCGCTGGCGTACAAGATCGACATCGCCAAGGCCCCCGGCGCCCGGATCACCGACCTCACCTACGACGGCGCGCCGCTGGCCGCGGACCAGCAGTTCGTCGTTGCCGTCAACAACTATCGTCAGTCCGGCGGCGGCAACTTCCCGCACGTCAAGACCGCGCCGGTGGTCTACAACCGGCAGGTCGAGATCCGTCAGCTGATGATCGACTACGTGACCGCGACCGGTGAGGTGAACCCGAACACGTTCCACACCACCGACTGGTCGCTGACCTCCAACGGCGCACCCGTGGTGGTCCCCGCCTGATCAGCGGTACGCCGAGACGTACCGCCCTCAGCGGTACGCCGACACGTATGCGTTGCGTTTGCCGATCAGGAACCAGCAGATGCTGCCGATGAAGGGGGCGATGAAGATGAAGATGATCCAGACCAGCTTCATCCCCCCGCTCATCGGTGCGCCGAGCGAACTGACCAGCGCGCCCAGTACCAGCAGGGCGTAGGCGAGCAGGAGGCCCACCAGCAGTGCGGCTCCGATCACCCCGAGGGTGTCGTTGGTCGTGCTGCTGGTGGCATGGGCGATCGCGAGGGTCGTGTTCATCAGGCTGCCTTTGCGGGAGTGCTGTGCCAGTCCGGGTGGCCCGGCATCGGTGGGGTGGTCTTGCCGTAGATCCAGCTGTCGAAGTACTGCGTGAGGTCGCGTCCGCTGACCTCGTTGGCGGTGTCGATGTAGTCCTGCGTGCTGGCGTTTCCGTCGCGGTACCGGTCGTAGAAGGTCTGCTCGATCCGCCGGAACGTCTGCTCGCCGACAATGGTGTTGAGGCCGGTGAGCATCAGCTGACCTGGTACGTCGGTGTCGAAGAGGACGGCCAGCTGGCCGTTGAGGTGGCCCATCGGGCCGAAGTCGTGGCGGGACTGCTGGTCGGATTCGTACAGGCCCTTGAGCTCGGCGTTGAGGTCGGTGAATCCGCGGGAGGCGTCGTACTTGCGTTCGTAGTACCGGGCATGGCCTTCGCTGATCCACATGTCGTCCCAGCTCTTGGGGGAGACTGCGTCGCCGAAGTACTGGTGGGTCATCTCGTGGACCAGGGTGCCTGCTTCGTCCTTGGCCGGCAGGGAGAGCGGGAGCCCGAACGTGGACAGCCCGGCCGTTTCGAGCGCGACGCCGTCGTAGATCGTCGTGAGTCCGAGGACGCCGTACTGCTCATAGGGGAACGGCCTGCCGATCTGCCTCTCCAGCCAGGCGAGTTGATGTGGGGTCTCGAGCGCGTTGGCCTGCATCGCGTCGGTGTATCGCTTGCCCTGGAACTTGGCGAGGCCGAGGTAGCTGCGGATGGGCAGGCCGTGCGGTCCGGTCTGCCGGATCTCACGGAACTTGCCGACTGCGATCGCGACGACGTCGGTCTTGATCGGGTGTTGCGTTCGGTAGACCCAGGTTGTGGTCTTCGGGTGCTTGTACTCCGCTACGAGGCGACCGCCGGCGACACCGGTGCGGTCGTTCGGGGTGGTGATGTGGATCGTGTACTGCGCCTTGTCGCTCGGGTGATCGTTGGACGGGAAGACGACGTGGCTTCGGTTCGGTTGTCCCATCACACCGAACCCGTCCGGCGTCTCGTTCCAGACCGTGAACGGGTTGGCGACTCCCGGGGGAAGGCCCAGCCCCGGTGGCACGGGATTCTGTGCCCGATCGGCGGTGTAGACGATGCGGACGGTGAACGGCAGATGCCTGTACAACGTACGCGTCGGCGTGATGGCGAGCTTCTCGCCGGCCAGCTTGTACTTGGCCTCTCGCCCGTTGACCGACACTCGCTGGATCCGTTGTCCGGCCGAGTCGACGCTGAACCGGCTCAACGACTGCGTCGCGACCGCCCGCATGGTCACCGCGCCGGGCATCTTGGTGGTACCGACCTGGTAGCCCAGACTCACGTCATAGCTCAACGCGTCATATCCACCATTCCCCAGCCCCGGAAACAACCGATCCCCCAAATCACCCGCCCCTGGCGCCGGCCCGCGTGTCACCCTCTGAGCCGGCGCCGCCTCGGCTGTCGCGAACCCGAACGGGAGCAGCAGAACAGTCGCCGTCAGCAAACCGCGTCACCCTCTTAGTTGCCATAGGCCCAGACTGCCGCGCACAGAACCCGGCCCACATCCGCCGAAAACAGCAACCTCCGTACTACCAAAGTGCTAGCCCCCCGACCCAGAAGTTCCCCCATGCCGCCCCAACTGCCCGCTCCGCCGCACTCGCCGACGCGTTCCACCACCTCGCGCAGGCCAGTTCTCCGGGCGGCCGCGCACGCACAACTCGCCCCGTGAGGTCCATGTCCCGCTCCGATGGGTGCACGCGGGCGGCCTTTGGTATGCGTGGAGAGCCGCGCCGCCGGCAGGAAGCCGGCGTCGGGAGGGTGCGTGGGCGGATGCCGGCTGGAGGAGGGCGAGGCTCTACCGTAGGTTCATGCGGCTTTCTTGGTGGGAGGGGAAGCGGTGGGTTGTTGCCTTTGACATCTTGGTGGCTGCTGGGCTGACGATCCTTCCGTTTCTGGAGGACAAGGGGCCGGCGGTGAAGGTGACCGGTGTGCTGGTCAGCGTCGTGGTGTTCGGTGGGTTTGTGGTGCGGCGGAGGCTTCCGCTTGTTGCTGTGGCGGTTACGCCGGTGGGGTTGGCGTTTCCGAGCTTGCAGATCATGGTTGCCGCCTACACCGTCGCCAGCCGGAAGGGGCTTCGGTGGCAGGCGCTTGTGTCGGCCGCGTACTGCTCGGTGGTTGTGGTGGTTTGGCCGGTGCCGCGGCGGGATGCTTATAGCTGGCCTGAGGCGCTTGCTTCTTGTGTGTTGTTCGTGGGCGCGCCGATGTTGCTCGGGCTGTGGGTCTACCAGCGCCGCGCATTGCTGCAGGCGTTGCGTGACAGGGCTGATCAGGCTGAGCGGGAGCGGGATCTTCGGGCCGAGAGTGTTGTCATCGCCGAGCGACGGAGGATTGCGCGGGAGATGCATGACGTGGTGGCGCATCGGGTCAGCGCGATCGCCCTGCAGTCGGGCGCGTTGACGATGACGGCGCCTGATGAGCACACCGAGCAGGTGGCTGAGGTGATTCGCAGGACCAGTACGACCGCGCTGACCGAGCTACGCGAGATCCTCCAGGTACTCCGTGACGAGCAGCCGGGTGAGCCGGGGCATGTCGCGCCGGCGCTGAGCGCAGTACCGGTGCTGGTCGATGACGCCCGCGCCACAGGGCTCGACGTGCACCTCGAACTGCCAGACCCGGTACCTGATCCAGCACCCGCCGCCGGCCGCGCGGCGTACCGGGTGGTGCAGGAGGCTCTCACCAACGCAGCCAAACACGCACCAGGCCAGCCGGTCAGCGTCGTCATCACCACCGACGCCGACGACCTGACGGTCGAGATCACCAACCCCCGAGCAGGCACCAACCACCCGCATCCCCGAGGCACCGCCGAGACACCGGATGGCCGGGGCGTGGGGGACACAGCGGGCGGTCGGCGTGGGGTGGAGGCGGAGGTTCCTGGGGCGGGGTTCGGGTTGGTGGGGATGCGGGAGCGGGTTTCGTTGGCGGGTGGGGTGTTGGAGGTCGGGTGGGTCGCGGAGCGGTTCCGGGTCCGGGTGGTGCTTCCGATGAAGGTGGCTGACTGATGATCAAGGTGGTGCTGCTCGATGACGAGGAACTGGTGCGGAGCGGGATCCGGCTGATTCTGCAGGCGGGTGGTGGGGCCGAGGTGGTTGCCGAGGACACCGATGGGGCGCAGGTGGTCGAGCTTGTCACGAAGTACCAGCCGGATGTGGTGCTGACCGACATCCAGATGCCGAACGTGAACGGGATCGAGGTGACTCGGTTGGTGACGGCGTTGCCTGATCCGCCGGCGGTGGTGGTGCTGACGACGTTCGACCTGGACGAGTATGTGTATGAGGCGTTGCAGGCGGGAGCGAGTGGGTTTCTGCTGAAGGACATCGCGCCGCGTGCGTTGGTGGAGGCGGTGCAGACGGTGGTTACGGGGGACGCGATGTTGTCACCGCGGATCACTCGGCGGCTGATCAACGCGTATACGGCGCGAACAGCGCCCGGTACCGGACCAGGCGGCGCGGCGGTGGGGGAGGCGGCCGAGGCGTTGGACGCGTTGACGCCTCGGGAGCGGGAGGTGGCCATCACGGTCGCGGAGGGCTTGAGCAATGCGGAGATCGCTGAGCGGTTGTCGGTGAGCGAGTCGACGGTGAAGGTGCACGTCGGGCATGTGATGGCGAAGCTCGCGGTACCGAACCGGACCAAGCTCGCGCTGCTGATCCACGACGCCGGCCTCGCCTGACGACAGCCGGCGCCTGACGGGTTGAGCGCGGCTGAGGGTTCGAGCACGCCTGAGGTCTTGACCGGGGAAGTGAGCAAGTGATTTAGTCACTTTGTGACTAACTCAACGGTGGGTGTGGCGCCCAGTCTGTCGGACCGGTTGACCGAGGCGATCCTCGGGATCATCCGGGATGCCGATCTGGGTCCGGGCGATGCGATTCCGTCGGCCCGGGAGCTGGCCAAGCGGTTCGAGCTCACCACGCCGACGATCCGCGAGGCCCTCCGCAAACTGGAGGCGACCGGAGCCGTCGAGTTCCGGCACGGCTCGGGCACGTACGTCGGCCCGACCATCAACAACGTCGTCCTCGCCAACCCGCACCGCCCACCCATCACCAAGAACTCGGTGTTGGAGTTGATAGGCGCTCGCCTGCTGATCGAACCAGCGGTAGCCGCCCAGGCTGCAAGGGTGCAGGCAACCGCCGCGCCCGCGCCTGGCGGCGCGGGCGCGGCGGAAGAAGAAGCAGCAGCCGAAGGCGAGGCGGGCTCCCATGGAGCCGGGAGCGGCGGATGGTCGTTGGAGAAGCTGGAGGCGGCGGTGACGAATGCGCTGACGCCTCCGGGTGGGCCGGCGTTTGCGCTCAACTTTCATGTGGAGTTGGCGGCCGCCAGTGGGAATCCGGTCGTGGAGGAGCTGATCGGGAGCCTGCTGAAGGTGCGGGTTCGGGAGCAGCAGCAGATCCGGCAGTTGTACGACAACCGGAAGCGGGACTACGAGGAGCACCGGGCGATCTTCGAGGCTGTGAAGAGCGGTGACGCCGCCGCGGCCGAGCAGCTGACCCGGGAGCACCTCGACCACATCCGTACCGCCATCGAGGCGGCCGCCTTCCCGGAGTTGCCATGAGCAACAAGCTTGCGGAGATGACGACCGACCAGGCCCGCGACGCCGTCCGCCTGGCGCCGCTGGTGATCATTCCGGTCGGCGCCCAGGAGCAGCACGGCGGCGGGATGGCGATGTCGACCGACACCGTCCGAGCAACCGGGCTGGCCGACCTCGTCGCCGGGCGGCTCGACGGTCGCGCGGTGATCGCACCACCGGTCAACTACGGCGTATCCCCACACCACATGGCTTTCGCCGGCACGGTGACGTTGTCCCCGGCAACCTTCCAGTCCGTACTCCGTGACGTCGTCGCCAGCCTGCACCAACACGGCTGGCGCCAGTTCCTCGTCATCACCGGCCACGGCGGCAACAACGCCGCGCTGTCGGTACTGGCCCAGGAGTACCTCCTGCAACCCGGGCTCACCTTCGCGTGGACACCCATCACGCCCTTGGTCTCCGACCTCATCGCAGGCATGGAGGTCAGTCAGGTGCACGGCCATGCAGGTGAGGCCGAGACCGCCCAGATGTTGTACCTCGCGCCCGAACTCGTCCAGGCCGAACTCCTGGAGCCCGGCGCGACCCAGCTCGACGAACTACCCCCGAAAGCCCGGCTGTCCCGGCAGGCCCAAGGTCCGCGCCTGTCCGTCGGGTTCGATGCGTACCACAAGCGTGGCGTCCTGGGTGATCCCCGACGTGCCACTGCCGAGGACGGCCGGCTCCTGGTCGAGACCGCCGCTGACCGTATCGCCGCCTTCGCCGACGAGTTGCTCTCGGCCTGACTCACCCGCTGTACCCCTTCACTGGATCGCGCCGGATGCGCTCCAGATGCGAACCTGCCCGCCTGCAGGTCGCCAGCCCGAGGAGGCACCCCTGATGAACCTCGCACGCCCGAAAATTCTTGCCGCACTGCTGATGACGGCCGGCCTGGTGACCGCCGCCACCACGTTGCCCACAGCAACAGCTGCCGAGCCGAGCCGTACTACCGGATGTGGCAAGCAGGCCGCGCCGACCGGCGACTACACCGTCGAGAGCGGCGGTCTCACCAGGACGTACCGCCTGCACATCCCGGACAACTACAAGCCGTCCAAGCAGTACCCGCTCATTCTCGTCTTCCACGGCCGCGGCAAGACCGGCGCGCAGACCGAGGCGTTCTCGGACCTGTCGAAGCTCGACGCGGTCGTTGCCTACCCCAACGGTGTGATCGGCGACGAGAACAAGCAGGCCTGGCAGGGCGCGCCGTACTCGGCGAAGGGCGTCGACGACGTGAAGTTCACCGCCGACCTGCTCGACCAGCTCGAGGGCAAGTACTGCGTCGACACCCGGACCGTCTACGCGACCGGCAAGTCCAACGGCGCCGGCTTCACCGCCATCCTAGCCTGCCGGATGGCCGACCGGTTCGCCGCGATCGCCCCGGTCTCCGGCGCCTTCTACATCGAGGGCACCCGCTGCGCCCCGAGCCGGCCGGTCCCGGTGCTCGACATCCACGGTACCGGCGACACCACGATCCCGTACGGCGGCGACGGCCAGCGCGATCTTCCGGACGTGCAGACCTGGGTCCGCGACTGGTCTGTCCGCGATCACTGCGATCAGGACACAAAGGTCAGTCAGCTCGGCGACGACGTGCTGATCACCAAGTACAAGGGCTGCGATGCTGACGTCGTGCATGTTGCGGTGACGGACGGCGGCCATTCGTGGCCGGGATCAGACGCGTCCTCGGGTCCGGGGTACGTCAGCCAGACCTTCGAGGCGCATGAGCTCATCGGTGACTTCTTCAAGGCGCACAAGCGATGACCACCACCGCGACGCCTCCGAAGAAGGACCTGCCCCGCCTGGTCCGCGGGATGGCCGTGATCGAGCGGGCCGGCAACGCGCTGCCGCATCCGTTCTGGCTGTTCTGGATCCTGTCCGCGATCCTCGCCGTGGTGAGCGCGATCCTGGCCGCGCTGGACGTGTCGGTCCTGTCGCCGAAGGACGGCAAGGTCGTCGCGGTGCAGAACCTGCTGTCCGGTGACGGTCTGCAGATGGCCGTCTCGACGGCGGTCTCGAACTTCGCCGAGTTCCCGCCGATGGCCACCATCGTGGTGGTGATCATGGGCGTCGCGCTGGCCGAGCGGACCGGGTTCCTGCAGTCGCTGATGAAGGTCAGCGTGTCCCGGGTGCCGACCTCGATGGTGGTCTTCGCGGTCGCCTTCGCCGGCACGATGGCGCACGTCGCGTCGGCCGCGGCGTACATCATCCTGGTCCCGCTCGGCGGGCTCGCCTTCCGCGCGGTCGGCCGGTCGCCGATCCTGGGCGTCGTGGTCGCGTACACGGCGATCGCCTCCGGGTACGACGCCAGCCCGATCCCGACCCCGAACGACGCGATCTTCGCCGGGATCACCGAAGCGGCCGCGAAGACGATCGACCCGAACGCGTCCGTCTCGCCGCTGTCGAACTGGTTCTTCAACATCGCCTCGTCGATCCTGCTCGCGCTCGTCATCACCCTGGTCACCCGGCTGGTGCTGAGCAAGCGCGACGACCTCGACGCGGATCCGGACGCACCCGGCGAGGACCCGGACGCGCTGACCCTGTCCGACCGCGAGCGGACCGGGTTGCTCAGGGCAACGGTCGTCTTCGTGATCGCGGCGATCGCGATCATCGCCGTCCTGATCCCGCACAGCTCCCCGCTGCGGGGCGAGAACGGCAGCATCGTCGAGTCGCCGTTCCTGGACGGGATCGCGATGGTCGTCGCCGTGCTCTTCGGGCTGGTCGGCATCACCTACGGCGTCACGGTCGGCGTGATCGAGAAGGCCGGTGACGTGCCGAAGCTGATGGCCGAGGGGATCAAGCAGATGGCGCCGGTCCTGGTGCTGTTCTTCGCGATCGCCCAGTTCCTCGCGTACTTCAGCTGGAGCCGGATCGGCGACCTGCTGTCGGCCGAGTCGGCCCGCTGGCTGGGCGAGCTGGGCGCCCCGAAGGTCGTCATCTTCCTCGGCATCCTGATCCTGCTGACCCTGATCAACATCCTCGTCACCAGCGGCTCGGCGATGTGGTCGCTGACCGCGCCGATCCTGGTCCCGATGATGCTGCTGCTCAGCGTCCCCGCCGAAACCACCCAGGCGCTGTTCCGCATCGCCGACTCCGGCTCGACGGCGATCACACCGATGAGCCCGTACTTCGTGATGGCGCTGGGCTTCTTGCAGCGCTACCGCAAGGACGCCGGCGTCGGCACCCTGGCGTCGTACACGGTCCCGCTGGCGATCGCGATGACCGTCGCGTGGACCGTGCTCTTCCTGGCCTGGTGGGCCCTCGGCATCCCGCTCGGCCCCGGCGCGCCGGTCAGGTAAGGGCGACGCCCGCCGTACGGAGGTCTACGAGTGTCTGTTCGGTGCTGGCCGGCGCCACCCCTGCGGTGAGGCCGGTCAGCACCGTCGTACGGAAGCCTTCGCGGTTGGCGTCGAGGGCGGTGGCGCGGACGCAGTAGTCGGTGGCGATGCCGCAGACGTCGACCTGGGTGATGTCCTTCTCGCGGAGCCAGTCGGCCAGCGGCTTGCCGTTCTCGTGGCATTTGCCCTCGAAGCCGGAGTACGCCGCGGCGTACTCGCCCTTGTCGAAGATCGCGTCGAAGGGTTGCGGGTCGAGGTTGGGGTGGAAGCCCACGCCGTCGGTGCCGGCCACGCAGTGCACCGGCCAGGAGTTCACGAAATCGGGCGTCTCGGAGAAGTGGTCGCCCGGGTCGATGTGGTGGTCGCGAGTGGCGACCACGTAGTCGTACTCCCGGTCGCGCGGCTCGGCGTCGTGCCAGCGGTGCAGCAGCTCGCCGATCCGGAAGGCGACGTCCGCGCCGCCGCTGACCGCCAGACTCCCGCCTTCGCAGAAGTCGTTCTGCACATCGACCACGATCAGCGCCCGGGCCATCTCAACACTCCTTCTGGATGTGTCCTTGCCCCCACCGTACAAGCCTCGACCGTGATCAGCGCTGAGGTTTGCGCTTTCAGGATGGTGTCCGGCGGCGCAGCGGCGGTGGCGTGGGCTACGCCGCCCGCAGCGCGCCGCCGTTGACGCGGAGGATCTCGCCCTGGGTGGAGGTGTTCCGGGCCGAGCAGAGGAAGACGATCGCGGCGGCGACGTCCGCGGCCTCGGGCAGATGGCGAGCGGTGAACTGCTGCGCGAATCCGCCGATCACCTCGTCCGGGATCACCCGATGGCTGCCGTTCTCGAGCGTGACTCCCGGCATGACGAGGTTGACCAGTACGCCGTCCTCGCCCAGATCGTGCTGCAGGCTGGCGACGAGCCCGTGCAGACCGGCCTTCGCGGCCGTGTACGCCCAGGCGCCGGCCATTCCGCGCTCGACCAGATCGGTCGAGAGGAGTACCAGCCGTCCTTGATCCGACGCGCGCAGGGCCGCCGCGGCGTGCTGGACGAGGCGGAAGTTCCCCGTCAGATTGTCTCGCATCACGGGCAGCCACTGGTCCGGCTGGGCGTCCTCGATCTTCCGCGGCAGCTCGTGCGGAGTCGCGTTGCCCCAGTTGACCGCATTGCCGACCAGTACGTCGAGCCCGCCGAACCGCTCGATCGTCTGGCTGACGGCATCCGCGATCGACTCCGGCGTCCCCAGATCCATCGGTACGGCGAAAGCCTCGCCGCCGAGCGAGGCGACCACCTCGCCGGCGGCCTCCTTGCGTGAGTTGTAGGTGATCGCGACCCGCGCACCCTCCCGGGCGAACGCCAGCGCCGCCTCGCGGCCGATCCCGGACGATCCGCCGGTCACCAGCACTCGTTTGCCCTGCAATCCCAGCTCCATCAAACGTCTCCTCGCGGTAGAGTCGTCTCGTTAGCCGACTAAGAAATAAACTTAGCCGACTAACTAAACTCCACGCAAGGCGCTGTCAGCTGGTGAGGCGCTTCCTGACCTCTTCCAGGTCGCCGGCGACCGTGGCGAGGCGGGCGGTGTCGCCTGCCTTGTACGCCGCCAGCTCAGCGCCGGCCGTCTTGGCCTGCTCGCGCAGCCGCTCGATCCGCCGGACGGTGTCGGCCCGCTCGTCGGCGCGCTTCTTCCGGGCGGTCCAGTAGCCGTAGCCCGCGATGCCCAGCAGGACCAGGCCGACCACGATCCAGAACGGGTGCACCAGGAACCCGAGGCCGATCAGCACCATAACGCCGGCCACGCCGAACCCGATCGGACCGCGCAGATCCGCGGCGGACAGCGGCTTCACCGTCTCGGCGATCTCCACCTCGGCCTTGGCGAGCGAGAGTCGATCCGCGCCGTCCGGGGTCAGGGTCACCTGCCGCCACTCGATTTCCTTGCTGACCTGCGACGGCGTCGGCAGGCTTGCGGTCTTCATCAATTCCTCGGCGTCCGCGAGTACGGCGTCAGCGACCACCCGCAACGCCGTCGCGGCGAGGTGCGGCTCGTCGGTCTTGGCGAGATCCGCCTCGAGCAGCTTGCCGAGCTCACCGGCCGAGTCGCCGAGTGAGCCGTTGCTGGGCGCGGTGCCGTTGGTGACCTTGGCGCGGAGCTCGCCGACGCGGGAGAGCATCTCGCGCTCGGGCTCGCTGCCTTCGGCGATGAGCAGCCGCAGCAGGGCAGACGTGCTGTCGGGATCCGGCTTCTCTCCCGCTGCGTAGGCGAGGGCGCCATCCGGCTCGAGCACGCTGGTGTCACTGGTGATCGCCTCGACCCCAGCCCGCAGCCGGGCGAGGTCGGCACCGGCCTTGAACTGAGTGGTGAACTCCTTGAACGGCGGCGCCGCGCTCACGGACAGGCCCGTCGCGCGCTCCTTCACCACCCCGGCCCAGTGCCCTTCTCCGGCGGTACCGGCCTTGAGCTGAGCCACGATCCACTGCTGACCCTCGACCCCGAATCCACCCCGCGCAGCCGCCGTCCACAGCGCCCGCTGCGTCCGCGTCACGTTGCCCGCCGCCAACTCACCGAACGCCGTCCCGAGCCACTCCGCCCGCACCTCATTGCGCCGGCCCAGCGCCGCGAGCGCGAGGCAGAGGAACGTACTGGTCCTCACCTCATCCCGCTTCATCGCCTCAGCCAGCACGGCCTCGTCCAGAGCACCTGGCTCGCGAATCGCTTCCACGGCGGGCGCGAGCCAGTACGCCGGTACGTCGCGCCCCACCCGAGTCGGCTTCTCCCCGGCCGCCAGCGTCGCCAGCACCTGGCCCGCGTGCCGGCGTACCTCCGCCGCGTCCGCGAACCCGATCAGACTCTCGCGAATGTCGGACAGCTCCACGAACGCATCGAACGCGGTCGTGAGCCGCTGCAACCGCGTCTCCATCGTCCCCTGCACCTGCGACAACCGGGACCGCAAACTGGAAGCCTCGGACGAAGCCGCCGCCATCTGATCGCGAAGCTCCTCCAGCTCACGATTCTGGCGGTTGTCGGTGTACCAGTTGTTACTCATGGACGCTCCCGTTCGGTGGTTCCGGCGCGCAACAGCATCCCGTGCGCACGGGGTCAGCTGATCGGAAGGGCAGGAAGTGGGGATTCGGGGGCAGGATGGTATGGCACCGGGAGGGGACTCGGTGCGTCTGAGCCTACGCTCGGGATCATCGACAAGGAGGGGGATTCGGCATGCGGAGCGAACTGTTCGCCGCGACGAACCAGGAACAGGAGTCGGCCCAGGCCGGCTTGCGGCTGCAGAACTCGAAGCTGCTCAAGGTCGAGCTGCGCGGTGAGGTCTTCGCCCGGCAGGGGGCGATGGTCGCCTACCAGGGCAACGTGCAGTTCGAGGCGCAGGGGGCGGGTGGGATCGGCAAGTTCCTGAAGCAGAAGCTCACCGGTGAAGGCATCCCGCTGATGAAGATGCGCGGGCAGGGCGACGTGTTCCTCGCCGACCGCGCCGCCGACATCTACCTGATCGACCTGGAGGGCCCACACGACGGGCTCAGCATCAACGGCGCCAACGTGCTCGCCTTCGAGCCGACGCTGAGCTGGGACATCAAGATGGTGCAGGGCGCCGGGATGATGTCGAACTCGGGCCTGTTCAACTGCAACTTCTCCGGCGCCGGCCGGATCGCGATCACCTGCAAGGGCACCCCCGTCGTACTGAACGTGGACCAGCCCACGTTCGCCGACCCGCAGGCGGCCGTCTGCTGGTCGACCAGCCTGCAGACCGGGTACCAGCGCGCCGACTCGCTCGGCCTCGGCACCCTGCTCGGCCGGACCACCGGCGAAGCGTTCACGATGGCTTTCACCGGCCAGGGCTTCGTCGTCGTCCAGCCCTCCGAGGAGCCACCCGGCGGCTTCATCGGCGGCACCGGCGGCGGCCAGCAAGCCGGCCAGGAAGGTGGCGTAGCCGGCATGCTCGGCGGCCTCCTCGGCGGCCGCTGACCCCAGACACCCGGCGCAGGCCCCCCAACGCCTGCGCCGGGCCCGGGTCTGTCCTGGCTGTCAGCTCGGTTGAGGCCCACGAAGGTCCGGGGTGACCATGTTGAGCACCGCCCAGTAGGCGTGCGCGTAGTCCTGGTCCGGCTCGAGGGTCTTCGGATCGACGTGGGTCGAGGTCTCGACGCCCACCCAGCCTTGGAGCTTCCGGTCGTCGTCGATGATCTGCAGCAACGACTGCACGTGGTTGTTGGCCTTGTAGCAGTCAGCGTTCTGGCGCAGGCACTCACACCAGTAGGTGTAGATGTTGTTCCGGGCCGGCGGAGCATCGGCCATGTACCGGATCCGGTCCTTGCGGGTCGGCAGCGTGGTGCAGTTGCAGCCGGTGTTCTTCTCCCGGATGCCGACGCACTTGCCGCTCGGGCATGAGCGCCACTGGTCGAACCCGGTCGCCTTCATCCCGGAGGGCTCACGGTGGACAGCGCCCACGCTGGCCGTGACGAACGTACCCAGGTACTCATCCTGTCCATAGACGGTCCGGATGTCCGTGACGCTCGCCTTGTTGCCCGCCGACAGCGGCGCGTTGCTCCCGTACCCGATCCCGAACGTCGCCGAGTAGTCGGAGAAGGTGGTCGGCACGGTCACGTCGCCCTTCGGCCCGTGGTACCCGTCGCTGCTGATCCGCGCGACCTTCCCGCCCGGGATCGGGTCGAGCGACCAGTGCTCGGTCAGTGGCTTCGGGAGCGCGGTACCGGCTCCGTTCTTGGTCCAGGTGACGTCGACCTTGCCGGCCGAGGTCTTGTAGGTGCCCTGGAACTCACCTGTGGGCCCGGTGAGGAAGCTCCCCATCGTCTGCACGGCGCAGGTCGGCACGTCGCCGCCGCAGCTGGCGACCATGCTGTCGACCCGGCCGGGCTCGTCGCGCTGGTTCCAGGTCCAGTAGTTGGTCCGGACGGTTCCGTCGGCGGCGAAGATGTACCAGCCGAGCCGGGTCCAGTTCGCGTAGTTGTTGACCGCTGAGGTGTTCAGTCCGCCGACCGACACGACCCAGTTGGCTTTCCCGCCTGGCAGCTCCACCGGCACGGGTACCGCCGGAGCGGTCACCCCCAGGGTCGCGACCAGCCCCAGCACGATCCATCCGATCAGTCTCTTCATGGCACCGAAGCATGCCCCGGTCAACTACCCAGCGCAACCGATTGGTCACCGATAGATATGTCCGAAACTACCGCAAACGGTGACTTGAAATGTACGCCCGAGCATTACCCGGAATTTTTTCCGGCCGCCACGGGTGTTTCATGGGGGCCGCCTGCAAGGAATCTGGGTAGAGATTACCCATTGACTGTTTTCCCCTGTGTGGCAGGCTTCCTGAGCGGTACGGCGATGGATCGCTTGCTTCAGCGCTTGTTCCGGAGAATGCCCAAAAAATACACCAAAATACATTTAGCGGGCGCATTGGCTTTAATTGTCCAGGGTGCTCTAATCATCGCATTGCGGCGCCGTCGCAATGCGATGACCAACCAGACATCTGGAGGACGTCATGGAACAGAAGGCCGAGGTCCGCGAGCCGCGGAAGCTCGTGGTTCGCAAGCTGGAGAACCTCGACACGACCCTGATCATCACCGATCCGGGCGGTGGCGGCGGCGGGTGCCGCGACGCCACATGCGGCTAGCCGGTCAGTAGGGCCGGGGCGCGGGCGACCGCGTCCCGGTCCACCGGGGGCGTTCGATTCACGGGCGGATCTGTTCGGGCGGATCTCTTCACGGGAGGTAGCGATGTTGCGGCCACGGATCAAGGGCATCCACAAACCCGTCCGGCTGACGCCGACGCTGATCAACATCGGCGGCCGGCAGCTGGGCATCGGCGCCGAGATCGACGACGAGGACGGCGACCGCTGGCTGTTGCTGGGCCTGATGGACGGCACCCGGACCCGGGACGAGATCGTCGACGCGCTGATCGCCGAGCGCCCCGAGCTCTGCCCGGTCGAGATCCGTGACTCGATCCAGGGCCTGATCGACGCCGGGTACGTCGAAGACGCCGCCGGACCCACCCCCGCCAACCTCAGCCCCGCCGAGATCGACCGCTACGACCGGGCGACGACGTACTACTCCTGGGTCGACCTGACCCCACGCCCCAGCCGGTACGACGTCCAGTCGCGGCTCAAGGACAGCAGCGTCGTGGTGCTCGGCCTGGGTGGTACCGGCTCGGCAGTGGCCTCGTCCCTCGTGGCGGCCGGCGTCGGCAGCGTGCATTGCGTCGACTTCGACACCGTCGAGGAGGGCAACCTCACCCGCCAGCTTCTCTACACCGAGGACGACCTCGGCAAGCCCAAGGTCCCGGTAGCAGTCGAGCGACTCAGCCGGATGAACCGGCACGCCGTCGTCACCGGTGAGGAGAAGCAGGTCTTCAACACCGAGGACGTGGCCGCGCTGATGCACGACCGCGACCTCCTCGTCCTGTGCGCCGACCAGCCGCAGAAGCTGATCCGCCAGTGGACCAACGAGGCCGCCCTGCGTACCGGCACCCCGTGGATGCTCGCCCAGTACGCCGGTCCGATGGCGGTCATCGGACTCTTCATCCCAGGCCAGACCTGCTGCCAGGAGTGCCTGGTCAGCATGACCGACTTCATCCGCCAGCGGTACGGCCAGGAGCCTGAGGACCTGTTCCCCTTCGACGGCCACGCCGTGATCGCGCCGACCGCGAACCTCACCGGGCACATGGCGGCGATGGACGCGGTTTACCACCTGGCCGGGATCCCCACCAGCACGGCCGGCCGGATGTTCCACCTGAGCCTCACCGACCTGACCTACCACTACGTGGTCACGCCGACGACCGGGGAGAAGTGCGAGACCTGCGGCTGGATCGGTCGATGACGATCGCCGCCCTGGACGCGACCAGCCGTCCGAGCGTCGCCCATCTGCTGGTGCGCCAGGAGGACGAGGACGAGTTCGTGCTCGGCAATCCGGCCACCGGCCGGTTCGTCGTCGTCCCCGAGGCAGGCGCGCGGCTGATCGAGCTGCTGGCCGCCGGGCACACCGTCGCCGAGGTCGCCGACGTCCTGGAACACGAGCTCGGCGAGCCCGTCGACGTGCTGGACTTCGTCGAGATGCTCGTCGAAGCCGGCCTTCTCGACGAGCGCGAGGCCGCGGGGGAGGCTGCGGCCCCGCGCGTCGAGGAGGCCGAGCAGGGTAAGAAGGTCAAGTACTGGGTGGTCTCGAAGATCCCGCCGTGGGTGGTCAAACCGCTGTTCGGCAAGGCCGCCTGGACGTTCTACGTCGGCTGCCTGGTCGCGACGCTGGTGATGTTCGCCGCCGATCACTCGCTGCTGCCCAGCTACGAGGACGCGTTCGTCGTCACCGACATCATGCTCAGCCTGGTCATCACCAATGTGGTGGTGATGGGTCTGGCCGTCGTCCACGAGATCTGGCATGCCTTCGCCGGCGCCGCCGCCGGGGTCAAGTCGCAGCTCAGGCTCGAACGACGCGGCATCTTCACCGTGCTGGAGACCGACCTGACCGGGCTGTGGGCATTGCCGCCGGCCAAGCGGTACAGCCCGTTCCTGGCCGGGATGGGGTTCGACTCGTTCGTCCTGTTCGCCGCCGTCGCGCCGCGGTTCGCCTACTCGCGCGGCTGGCTCGACCTGAACCCGCATGTGGTCCGGTTCCTCGCGATGCTCGTGCTCAGCCAGGTCGGCAAGCTCGCCTTCCAGACGATGGCGTACCTGCGTACCGACATGTATCTGGTGATGGCGACCGCGACCGGCTGCAAGAACCTGCACCAGGTGACCCGGCTCGGCCTCAAGCGGCTGATCCGCAAGCTCACGCCGGTCGAGCAGACGATCCTGCGCGACGCGGACGCGAAGGATCTGCGGGTCGCCCGGTGGTACCGGCTGCTGTATCTGGCCGGCATCGTCTGGATGGGCTGGTTCGCCTGGAACTTCATCCTGCCGGCCGCCAAGGTGACCATCGGCTGGGCCGCCGGGGTGATGGTCGGCGCGCCGGTCTTCAGCTTCTACTGGTGGGAGGGGATCGGGCTGGTCACCTTCGCCTTCGTGAACCTGACCGCGCCACTGTTCGTTGCCCTCCGCAACCGTATCCGCGCCCGCCGGGCCGCGCGTGTGGCGGTGGCGGTATGAAGTCCGCGCGCAAGTGGGGACTGCTGGTCAGTGTGATCGTGACCGGCCTGAGCGTGCTGACCATGTCCGGTCTCGCCTTCGGCGTGCTGCTCGGCTCGTTCACCGACAAGCCCGCGCTGGCTTGCGACCAGGTCCCGGGCACGCCGCAACCGTTCGAGGGTAAACGGCACATCCCGTACGACGGTGCGCCGCACGACCCGTACCGCTCGATGCCGCCGACGTCCGGGCCGCACTCGCCTCGGGTCGTACCGCCGGGCATCTACCGCAAGCCGGTCGCGGAGGAGTTGCAGGTGCACGTCCTCGAGCACGGGCACGTGTTGCTGCAGTACGCGCCCGACGTACCGGCTGATGTGGTGGACGATCTGGAGCGGATCGGACGGCAGTATCCACGAGACGTGGTCGTGGCGCCGTACCCGAAGCTCGGTCACGGCATCGCGCTCAGCGGCTGGCAGCGCTCGGAGCGTCTGGACTCGCTCGACGAGGACGCCGTCGTCGCGTTCGTGACGTTGGTGCCCGGCCGGTACAACCACCAGTGGCGCGACGGTGCGACGGACTGTCTGCCGCCGCATCCACCGGATGGTGAGAACTGACGGTCGTGTTCGTGTTCAGGGTTGGTCACGGGGGTCGGGGATGGGTCGCGAGGAGCTGGATTTTCCTGGCCGGCAAGGCGTACTGGACGCCTCGCTGCGCCTGCAGGTGGTGCGCGCCGCGCGCTGCGACGAGTGGGCGGCGGGGCGGTCGACGCAGGCCGAGGTGTACCTTTTCGGCCGGGACCTGCTGAGCCTGCGCGACTGGCTGCGGGCGGAGTGCGGTGGGGCGGAGGAGCTGATCGCGGTCACGTCGATCCGGGATCAGACGGTGGAGACGTTCGCGCCGAGCCATCGGGCGAACCGTGAGCTGGTCCGGCGCGGGGTGCGGATGACGAGCTTCTTCGACAACAGCGGTGGGTCGTCGGCGGTCACCGACTTCATCATCGCGGCCGGCGAGGACATGCCGTACCACGTCGCCTGCGGCCCGATCCAGATGAAGCTGTTCGACGGCGAGCGGGTGCTGGTCGAGGGCCCGGTGACCGGCGAAGGCGAACGCAGCCTGATGGTGATGACCGGCCCGGAGGCGGTCAACGCGGCCCGCCAGTACCTGAAAGCTGTCCGCCAAACCGCCGTCCGAGCCCGGGAACTCCGCGACCGCACCGTCGAACTGACCCCACGCCAGCACCTCATCGCCGCCCAGCTGAGCGCCGGCCACACCGACGACGAAATCGCCGAGCTGCTGACGATCAGCGTCCGCACCGTCCGCTACGAGGTCTCCCGCCTGCTGGAAGTACTGGCGGTGAAGACCAGGTTCGCGGCAGGCGTCCGCTACGCCCGAATGCGAACCCACGGCACCTGAGCGCAGGTACTACCGGCGACCCTGCTTGGTCGGGGGCACGATGGAGCTGTCGGAGGCGTTCGACTTCGGGGTTTTGGGTTGCTTGGGTTTGCGGACTTCGCGTCCGCCCTTGTTCTTCGCCATGAGGTGCTCCCGGGTGAGGGTGTCGCGTGGGCTGCCTGAGCTCTACCGAGCCTGGTGCGCCGCGGAACTCCTGGTCCCCGGTGGTTACCCCAGACCGTACACCCAGCAGTCACCCGAGGTCCGCGAGCTGTTCGCGCCGATCGCCGCTGAGGTGGGCCGCGCACTCGGCGGCGATCGCCTTCGCCAGGGATTCGGGTGTGTCGTCGTCCGGTTCGGGGATGACGTGGTGGACGGTGCCGATTTCTTTGAGATCGGCGGCGGTGATGCGTTGGGTTGAGGCCATCGCGGGGGCGTGGGTGGTGTCGCCGTACATGATCGCGCTGGCGCCTTCGGGCGGCAGCGGCGCGAGCCAGGCGTGTTCGGCGGCGATCACAGTGGTTGCCGGGAGCAACGCCAACGCTCCACCGCCGGTCCCTTGTCCCAACAGCACCGAGATCGTCGGGACCTTGAGCGTTGCGAGAGTGGCGATGCATTGGGCGATCTCGGCGGCCACCCCGCCTTCCTCGGCCTCGCGGGAGAGCTCTGCGCCAGGGGTGTCGATGACGGTGACGAGGGGGAGGCCGAGGTCTTCGGCGAGGCGCATTCCGCGACGCGCCTGCCGGAGCGCGGTCGGCCCCATCGCCTTGTTTTGCGAGCGATCCTGCCCGACCAGGACGCAGGGCCGGCCATCGAGCCGGGTGAGAGCGACGAGGATGCTCGCGTCCGGTTCGGTCAGCCGGACCGTACTGGTGGCGCCGTGTCGGAGGAGGTCGCGCACGCCGATCCGGTCGGGGCGGCGCGTACGTAGTACAGAATCCCAACCGTCAGCAGGACCGGCTTCTCCGGTACGCCGAGTCAGCACCGGCTCAGTTGGTGGGTCGACCAGCACCCCCAGCGCCCGATCGAGAAGCACCGGCAGCTCGGCCGACTCCACCACCCCGTCGATCACCCCATGAGCGGCAAGGTTCTCCGCCGTCTGCACTCCAGCCGGAAACGCCTCGCCGTACAACGCCTCATAGACCTTAGGACCAAGAAACCCAACCAGCGCACCCGGCTCGGCCACCGTGATATGCCCCAGCGACCCCCAGGACGCGAACACCCCACCGGTCGTCGGATGCCGCAGGTGCACCAGATAAGGCAACCCCGCCGCCTTGTGAGCCATCAACGCCCGAGAGATCCGCACCATCTCCACAAACGCCGGCGCCCCCTCCTGCATCCGCGTCCCTCCAGAAGCCGTAGACGCCAACACAGGCAATCCCTCACCCGTAGCCCGCACCACCGCCTCGGCAATCCTGGCCGCCGCAGCCCGGCCGATCGACCCACCCAAGAACCCGAACTCACTGACTACAACCGCAACCGCGCGCCCTCGCATCAACCCGCGCCCGGTGACAACCGCCTCGTCAGTCCCGGCCCGCCTCGCAGCCGCGGCCAACTGCTCCCCGTACGACACCGCCTCGGGCCGACCAGCCTCCGCCTCCGGCTCGCCCAGCCCCACCGCGCCCGGTTCCGCCTTGCCCGGGTCCGGCTGCTCGATCGCCCGGTCCCATGACTCGAACGAGCCCTCGTCGAGGACCACATCGATCAGCTCGCGGGCGCTCATGCCAACCACTCCCGGATCGCTGGGCCGTGCTGGTCCAGTGTTGGGGGAGCGGTGTGCTGGCGTGGTGTCGTCTCCCCGGAGCCCTGGAAGAACCTCAACGGTGGACCAGGTAACCGCAGGGCGCCGAGCGTCGCGTGCTCGACGTCGATCAGCAAACCCTGGCTGGCCGTCTGGTCCCACTCGTAGACCTCGTCCAGCCGTCGCACCTTCCCCGCCGGAATCCCCGCTTCTCGCAGCCGCGCCAGCAGTTCCTCCGCAGTCCACTCCGCAAAGACCGCCTCCACCACCTCGGTCACCCGCCCACGCTGCGCCACCCGCTCAGCATTCGTCTCCAGCCCCTCGCGGGCGATCCCGAACGCAGCACAGAACCGCTGCCACAACCCCTCACTCCCGACAGCGATCTGCACCGCCCCATCCGCACACCGGAACAACCCGTACGGCGCGATCGCCGGATGATGGTTGCCCTGAGCAACCCCCACCTCGCCCGCAACGGTGAACCGCGTCCCCTGAAACGCATGCACCCCGACAACCGCCGCCAACAACGAGGTACGGACAACACTGCCCACGCCAGTCCGGTCGCGTTCATGCAGAGCGGCGACCGCGCCGTACGCCCCGTACATCCCAGCCAGCAGATCAGCGATCGGCGTACCGACCCGCTGCGGATCGTCCGGCCCCGACCCCGTCAGCGACATCAACCCGGCCTCGCCCTGCGCGATCTGGTCGTATCCGGCCCGCCCACCCTCCGGCCCGTCATGCCCGAACCCAGTGATGGACAGCACCACCAGCCGGGGGTTCCGCTCCCGCAACGCCTCGATCCCAAGCCCAAGCCGGTCGAGCACCCCTGTCCGGAAGTTCTCCACCAGCACATCGGCCCGATCCACCAACCGCAGCAGCACGTCCCGATCGCCCGCATCCTTGAGGTCGAGCGCGATCGACTCCTTGTTGCGATTCGCCGACAGGAAGTACGTCGACTCGCCATCGACGAACGGCGGCCCCCACCCGCGGGTGTCGTCACCGGTACCAGGCGCCTCGACCTTGATCACCCGCGCACCGAGATCGCCGAGCATCATCGTCGAGTGCGGACCCGCCAGCGCGCGCGACAGGTCCACCACCAGCACTCCCTCGAGCGGCCCGGCCATCACCACTCCGGCAGGACGAGCGCCGCCCAGACCAGCAACGGGCCGACCACGACGACGATCGTGCTGTAGAGGAGAATCTGCCGGTAGTAAACGGGTTCAGAGATCGAGTCCGGCCGGTTCGCGAGCATCAGCGCCCCGTTCGTGGAGAACGGGCTGACATCGACGATGGTCGACGCGATCGCCAGCGCCGCGACGAAGAAGCCGGCGTGGATCCCGCCGTTGGCGATCAACGGCACCGCGATCGGGATGATCACCGGCAGCAACGCGGTCGACGACGCGAACGCCGACACCACCCCGCCGACGTAACAGAGGATCAACGCACCGATCGCCGCGGCCCCCAGCCCGGCAGCCCACTTCCCGACGAACTCAGGCGAGCCCGCCTTGGTCAGGATCGCCGCGTACGTACTGACGCCGGCGACGAGCAACACGGTCGGCCAGGCGATCTGCTTCACCGCGTCCTTGTGCTCCCTGGGCGCAAGCATCGCGAGGACGACCGCCGCCGTGATCGAGACGAACCCGATGTTCTTGTCGAAGGCCAGCGCGACGACAGCGACCCCGACGAACGCGATCAACGTCAGCACCTGGTCCCGCCGTACGCCGAGCGCCTGGGTCCCGGTCGGTGCCGAAGTACCGGTTCCCCGCGCAGGCACCGTCGCACCGCCGCGATGCAGATCCTCGGCCAGCGTGTCCGGATCGTTCGGATCGACCCGCTGCGCCATCAGCTGGCGGCCGCCGAACAGGACGAAGAGGATCATCGCCATCACCAGGTTGACGGCGAGGCTGGCCAGGAAGACGGTCAGCTCGCTGGAGGGCAGGTTGTTCTGCTCCATCACCGAGTTGGTGATCGTGCCGTAGATGCTGATCGGCGAGAACCCACCTCCCTGCGCGCCGTGCACGACGAACATGCCCATCATCAGCGGATTGATCTTGTACTTCCCGGCGAACCCGAGCGCGATCGGCCCGATGATCGCGCAGGCGGCCGGACTGGCGGCGCCGATCGAGGTCAGCAACGCGGTGACGGCGAACATCACCCACGGGATCAGCGCGACCCGGCCACCGACGGCCTTCACCGCGCTGCTCACTATCAGGTCGACCGTGCCGTTGTTCTTGGCGATCGCGAACAGGTACGTGACGCCGATCAGGGTCAGGACGAGATCACCGCTGACGCCGGCCAGGATCTCCTTCTCGCTCAGGTGCAGCGAGTACATCCCGACCAGCCACGCCGCGACGTACGCGAGCGCGCCCATGTTGATCGGTAGCACCGTGCCGAGCACGAACAGCGCGACGAGCGCGAGGATCGCTACCCACTCTGGTCCCATGGTGGTGGTCCTTGTCTTCGGGGCGGAAGAACGTTTCTAACGTTTGAGCTGGATCACTGGCCTAGCCAATAGCTCAATGACCCACTTGTCAATAAGCTCTCTGTCATGGCAGACGACCCGCACGGCGATCAGAACTTTCCCCGGCCGGTACTGCGTACGCGGCTGTACGAGCAGGTCGCGGAGCAGATCACCGCGTGGATCGCGTCCAACGGTCTCGGCGCCGGTGACCGGTTGCCGCCGGAGCGGGAACTCGCCGTGCGGCTGGGGGTGAGCCGGGCGACGCTGAGCCAGGCGCTGGTCGCGCTGGAGGTGATCGGGGTCGTGATGGTCCGGCACGGCGACGGGACCGTGCTGACCGATCGGGCCCGGACGGGTGCGGTGATCGACGCGATCCGCGCGCACGCGGACCGGTTGCCCGAGATCATCGAAGCGCGGGACGCGTTGGAGTCGAAGCTTGCCGCGCTGGCGGCTGTACGGCGTACCGACGCTGATCTCGCCGCCATCCGGGCTGCCCTGGAGGAGATGGAGCGCGACATCACCGCCGGCGGACGCGGAGTCGAAGGCGACGAACTCTTCCACGGAGCCGTCACCCGGGCCGCCCGGTCCGAGCTGCTCGCCCAGATGATGGGCGCCCTGGAAGACCTGATCAAGGAAACCCGCCTCGAATCCCTCTCCCAGCCAGGCCGCCCCCGCGAATCCCTGGCCGGCCACCAGCGAATAGCCGACGCAATCCTCGCCCGCGACCCTCAGACCGCGGCTCTCGCCATGCACGAACACGTCCTGCTCGTCAGCGACGTGGCCCTACTCCGCGAAGACATCCCCCGCCCACACCGCGAGTCAGGCGATCTGCGCGAGGAGGTTCCGGGGCCGCAGCGCGGGTCGGGCGATCTGCGTGAGGAGTTGTGACGGGGCTGGAGCATCTTGCGATCATCGGTGCCGGGCTCGGCGCCGGCCTGCTCACCTCAACTGTTGGCGTCGCCTCGCTGCTGAGCTTCCCGGTGCTGATTGCCCTGGGCATCCCACCAGTGGTCGCCAACGTGTCGAACACCTTAGGACTGATCCCCGGCGGGCTCGGCGGTTCGCTCGGTTATCGCCGGGAGTTGCGCGAGCAGCCACGGGTGAGCCGGCTCGTCGTCGCGACGTGCGCGATCGGGGCCGTCGGCGGTGCCGTGCTGCTGCTGGCGCTGCCGGCGGGTGTCTTCGAGGCGATCGTGCCCTGGCTGATCCTCTTCACCTGCCTGCTCGTCGGCGCCCAGCCCTGGATCTCCCGGTGGCTGCGTTCCCGTTCCACCGAAGAGCACCAACCGCGTACCGTGATGTCGCCCGCGACCCTCGTCTTCGCCGCCCTCACCGGCGTCTACGGCGGGTACTTCGGCGCCGGCGCGGGCGTGATGATGATGGCTGTCCTGAGCCTCGGCCTCGACCTGGACCTCCGCGTCGTCAACGCCCTGAAAACCCTGGCCCTGCTGGCCGGAAACCTCGTCGCCGGCCTCATCTTCGTCCTCGTCGCCGACATCAACTACACCGTCGCCGGCCTACTGGCCATCGGCTCCATCATCGGCGGCTACACCGGCTCCCACCTAGGCCGCCTACTCCCACCCGCCCTCCTCCGAACCCTCATAGTCCTAGCCGGCCTCACCGCCGCCGTCACCATGCTCTAGAAGGCCAGAACGAACAGGCCGCGGAGGAAGATCAGGCCGAGAATGAGGCCGTTGATCCATTTGTGGTCGAGGAGGACTGCGGCGAATTCGCGGATGGTGGCGCTGGGCCAGAAGTAGGTGGCGGTGGGGGAGCCGAGGACCTGGCCGTTGACTTTCGCCTTGCGGGCGGTGAAGGCGGCGCGGAGGGCGTGGTAGTTGTTGGTGACGATCAGGCACCGGTACTCCGGGTCGAGGCCGGCCATGATGGTGCGGCTGAAGGTCAGGTTCTCGAAGGTCGACGTGGAGCGGTCCTCGAGCAGGATCTGGTCGGCCGGTACGCCGTGATCGACCAAGTACTTCGCCATCGCGTGCGACTCGGGGACGTCCTCACCGGGACCTTGGCCACCGGACGTGATGAGGAGCGGCGAGCGGCCCTTGGCGCGTGCTCGTTGCCAGGTGAGGTGGGCGCGGTCGAGGCGACTGGCGAGCAAGGGTGGGACCCGGCTGCCGCGGAGGCCGGAGCCGAGGACGACGATGAAGTCGACCTTGCGCGATCCCCGGATCCGCGCGTACACGAACGAGTACGCCAGAAAGCAGACGAACAGGAACGAGACATAGGTCAGCGCGAGCAACATCGTCGAGCGAACCACATCGAGGAACGGCGACGACCACTGCTGCGTGATCACCCCGAAGATCGTGAACGCGATGATGCCCAGCCCAGCCGCCAGCGAGAGCAGGTTCGCCGGCCGATGCCCCTCCCGCTTCCACATCGTCACCCCGTTGACGGTGAGGAAGATCGCCAGCACGAAGATTGTGATCGGGATGGCGACCAGCACGGCGATCACCAGCAACCGCGCCGCCGTATCCGACACCTGCTCCAACGCGAACACGGTCCCGATCCCACCGAAGAACAGCGTCAGCACGAGATAAACGCCGTTGCGCAACACCCGCCGATCGCGAAACCAGGTGTAGAGGAACAGTACGAACCAAACCCCGGCGATCCCGAACGAGATGATCACGCCGCACTCACCGTCCATCGCCGGGGCGAGATCACTTCGGGTTGCTCCTTGATCACCGAGAGGTCGGGCGCTGGTCATCAAACCATGCGCCCGACCGTCGGCCCGGGATTTGGAGCGGTGTCAGGCCAGGCTGGTGAGCGAGCTGATCGTTGCTTTGTGCAAGTTCTTGATGACGTTCAGGGTCTTCGGGTCGCCGGCGTACAGGTGTGAGCCGGACTCGAAGACCAGGTAGGCGCGGCCGCCGTACTCGGTGATGCCCTCGGACATGCTCGGGGCGCGGAAGCACTTCAGCTTGGCCTTGTCCAGGTCGGGCTGGCCGCGGCGGACGACGTACAGGTTGCTGC
Source organism: Kribbella ginsengisoli (assembly GCF_039537185.1). Classification (NCBI taxonomy): domain Bacteria; kingdom Bacillati; phylum Actinomycetota; class Actinomycetes; order Propionibacteriales; family Kribbellaceae; genus Kribbella; species Kribbella ginsengisoli. The sequence continues at coordinate 121,695 of NZ_BAABAA010000010.1, forward strand.
GGTTGGTCCGGCCGTACGAGGTGCTGAAGATGAAGTGGCTGCCGGTGACGAGCAGGCCCTGGGTCTTGGTCGGCACCTCCCACGCCTTGTTGATCGTGGTCAGCGAGCCGTTGCTGTTGATCTTGTACTGGTACATCTTGTCGCGGCCCTTGTCGTTGAACTTGCCCGACCAGATGTAGCCGCCGTAGCTGGTCAGGAAGGACGCGCCGTAGACCTTCCGCTCGGCGCCGACCGGCTTGATGTACGGCGTACCGGCCGCCTTCATCGCGGTCTTCAGCGTGGACAGCTTGTACTTCCGGATGCCGTTCGTGCTGCCCTGCACGAAGGCCCAGCCGTTGCTGGTGGTGATCCCGCCGCCGTGCGTCGCGTCGATCGCGACCACGCCGACCGTCTTGTTGGTGGCCGGGTCGATCCCGATGATCTGCGAGCGCGCGCCCGACCGGTACGCAGTGACGAGCAGCAGGTTCTTCTTGCCGTCCCAGTTCCACCAGGTGCCGATGCCCTGTGGCGTGTGGGTGCTCAGGTTCGGCACGGCGGCGCTGGCCGTGAACCGGTCGTTGTACACCTTCGACGCGGACGGACCGTCGTAGAAGTCCCGGCCGCCGACCGTGGTGCTGCAGCTGATCGCGGTGGTGGCCACAGTGGCCTGGGTCGTCTGGGTCGCCGCCTGCGAACTGTCGGCTCCCTTGAGGGCGACCGTGACGGCGGTTCCGCCGGCCAGTACCGCGGCCAGTCCGAGGGCGGTGAACTTGGTGAAACGCAAGATGGATCCCTTCAAAACTACTTCAGTGGACTACTTCTGGAAGGCTGCCAGGAAGTGTTTCAGGCCGGCCGGGTCAAGATCCGGGGTGTAGGCCGCATAGTGCGGCTGGTTCCATCCAGACGCGCCGAACGGGAGATAGGTTCCGCCGGCCTGCTGGACCAGGAGCTGGCCGGCGCAGATGTCCCAGGCGTTGACCGAGAACCCGACCGCCGCGTCGGCCCAGCCGGCCGCGACGTGCGCGAGGCTGAGCGCCGCGCTGCCCGGCCGGCGCAGGGTTCCGTACGCCGTCACCAGCCCGCCGTACGCCGCCAGGCCCGCCGGCCCGTCCTGCACGACGTCGCGTGCGCTCGGGTAGCCGCTGAGGATGGTTGCCTCGGCCTCCTCGCCCGGACCCGAGGACCGGATCAGGTTGCCGTTCAGCGACGCGCCGGACAGGTCGGCGGTGAAGAGGTTGCCCGCCATCGGGTCGAGGATCGCGCCGGCCACGATCCGGCCGTCGAGCACCGCGCCGATCGACGTACAGAAGAAGGCGAGTCCGCGGGCGAAGTTCGCCGTACCGTCGATCGGGTCGACGTACCAGGTGACCTCGCCGGAGCCCTCGTGGGCGCCGTCCTCCTCGCCGACGACGGTGCTGTCGGGGAAGCGCTTGGTGAGCAGCTCCGAGATCGCCTCCTCGGCCCGGCGGTCGTGCACGGTCACCGGGTCGTGCTTGTCGCGCTTGAACTCGACGTCCATCCCACCGCGGAAAGCGGTCCGCAGATCGTCGGCAACGAGCCGGGCGGCCTCGGCCGCGGTGGCGGACAGCTCCTGGGACAGGGCAACGGCTTCAGAGGGCATGGGGATCAACCTATCCGAGGCCATGTGGAAGGCTGCTGGACAGACGAGCGAAGGGCGTGAGGCGCATGACGAAGAACTGGGCAGGCAACATCACCTTCTCGGCGGAGGTCCGGTCGCCGCGCACGGTGGCGGAGATGCAGGAACTGGTACGGCTGTCCGATCACGTCCGCGTGCTCGGCAGCGGGCACTCGTTCAACCGGATCGCGGACACCGACGGCACGCTGGTCTCGGTCGCCGCCCTGCCCCGGATCGCCGCCCTCAACCCGGACGACACCGTCACGATCGCGGCCGGCCTCCGGTACGGCGAAGTGACCGCGTACCTGCAGGACGAAGGCCGGGCACTCCACAACCTCGGCTCCCTGCCACACATCTCCGTCGCGGGGGCCTGCTCGACCGGTACGCACGGTTCCGGCGACGCCAACCGCCCACTCGCGGCCGCCGTCACCAGCACCACCTTCATCGCCGCCGACGGCGAACTCGTCACCCTCACCCGCGACGACGCCGATTTCCCCGGCTCGATCGTCTCGCTCGGAGCCCTCGGGGTGACCGTCGAGCTGGAGCTGGAGACGCAACCGTCGTACGAGATCAGCCAGGTCGTGTACGACGGCCTGCCGGTCGAGCGCCTCGGCACCGACTTCGAGGAGATCTTCTCGAGCGCCTACAGCGTCAGCGCCTTCACCGACTGGGTCGACCCCGACGTGATGGTGTGGCGCAAGATGCTCGCCGGTACGCCGTACGAACCGTCCTGGCTGGGCGCCCGTCTGGCCGACGGTGCCCGCCACCCGATCAAGGCGATGCCCGCCGATTTCGCCACCCAGCAACACGGCGTCGCCGGCCCCTGGAACGAACGCCTCCCGCACTTCCGCCTCGAGTTCACCCCCAGCAACGGCGAAGAACTCCAGTCCGAGTACTTCGTCCCACGAGCCGCCGCCCCGCAAGCCTTCGAACAACTGAAGTCCCTGGGCAACCTCATGGCCCCCGTCATCCAGATCTCCGAAATCCGCACCATCGCCGCCGACAACCTCTGGCTCAGCCCAAGCCAAGGCCGCGACACCGTAGCCCTCCACTTCACCTGGATCCAGGACGAGACAGCCGTCCGCCCGGTCGTCGCCGCCCTCGAAGAAGCCCTCCTCCCGCTCGGCGCCCGTCCCCACTGGGGCAAGGTCTTCACCGCAGACGCCACCACCCTCCGCGACTGCTACCCGAAGGTCCCCGACTTCATCGACCTGGCCGCCAAGTACGACCCAGAGGGCAAATTCCGCAACGACTACCTGAACACCTACCTGCCGAAAGAGCGGTGAGGACAGGCGGGCGATCTGCCCGCCTGAGTTCTGAGCTGTTGACGGCCCAGTTGTCCTGACCTACCTTTTGTCGAAACGCTTCGTCGAAGCGTTTCGACGAGGAGGCTGGGATGGCGACCATGACCGATGTCGCCCGGCGTGCCGGAGTGTCGGTCAGCACGGTGTCGTACGTGCTCACCGGGACCAGGCCGATCTCCGAGGCGACCCGCGAGAAGGTGCATGCGGCGATGGCGGAGCTCGGTTACCAGCCGAACGCGATGGCGCGGGGGCTGGCCAGTCGGCGGAGCAACATCATCGGGTTGTTGCTGCCGCTCACCGGGCGTGGGCTGGGGGCCACCGAGACGGCGTTCGTCACGGGGGCGACGGAGGCGGCGCGGGAGGCTGGGTACCACCTGATGTTGTGTTCGGTCGGCACGGACGACGCCGACGAGCTGCAGACGCTGGCGACCCAGCGGTTGCTGGACGGGTTTCTGGTGATGGAGGTTCAGCTGGAGGATCGGCGGGTGGAGCTTCTGCGCGAGTTGGCGGCTCAGTTCGTGCTGATCGGCCGGACCGCGGAGCCGGCCGGGCTCGCCTGTGTGGACATCGATTTCGAGCAGACCGTCGACGACGCGGTCGCGCACCTGGTCGGGCTCGGGCACCGGATCATTGCCTATGTCAACCATTCGGAAGCCAGTCTGGCCGGGGGATACGGGCCGGCGAAGAGGACGGCCGCGGCGTTCGAGGCGGCGTTGGAACGGCACGGGATCACCGGCGTGATGGTGCCGAGTGAGGACACCGCCAGCGGGGGCAGGCGGGCGATCGGTACCGCCCGTGAGCTGTGCCCGCGGCTGACCGGCGTACTGGTGATGAACGAGAACGCGGCGCTCGGGATCCTGGCCGAGTTGCGTGAGGCGGCGCTCGACGTGCCCTGGGACGTGTCGGTGGTGTCGATGGTGACGTCGGCGGCCGTCGCCGATCTGGCCAGCCCTGCCCTGACCGCGATGACGTCGCCGGGCGCTGCGGTCGGGGCAGCGGCGACCCGTGTCCTGCTCCGGCGGCTCGCCGACGGCGACACGTCGACGTACCAGGAGTTGTTGCCCTGTGTGCTGGAGGTCCGCGGTACCACCGCCGAATCCAGAAGGAACAAGAAGAAGTAGTGAGTGTCCGCCGCCGCGCTGCAACGCGACGACGGACTGAGGAACCACCGGACAGACACCCGTTCAAAGGAGTACACCCATGCGGTCTCCCCGCACCATGATCTCAGTGGGGGCGGCGATCGTCTCGCTCGCCCTCGTCCTGGCCGGCTGCAGCAGCGGCGACGACAGCGGGGCCGGCAGCGAGACCGGCACCCTCAAGCTGTGGCACTACGAGAGCGCGAACGGCGCGATGGGCAAGGCCTGGGACAAGGCCATCGAGGTGTTCAAGACCGAGCACCCCGGCGTCACCGTGGAGTTCGAGCGCAAGGCGTTCGAGCAGATCCAGCAGAACGCGTCGATGATCCTCGCCTCCGACCAGGCGCCGGACCTGATGGAGTACAACAAGGGCAACGCCACTGCCGGCCTGCTCAGCTCCAAGGGCCTGCTCACCGACCTGAGCGACGAGGCCGCGAGCCGCGGCTGGGACAAGGCACTCAGCCCCAGCCTGCAGACCACCGCCCGGTACGACGAGAAGGGCGTGATGGGGTCGGGCAACTGGTACGGCATCCCCAACTACGGCGAGTACGTGATGGTCTACTACAACAAGGCCCTCTTCAAGCAGTACGGCGTCGCCGTGCCGAAAACGCTGGACGAGATGACCGCCGCGATGGACACCTTCGTCGCCAAGAAGGTCACGCCGCTGGGAATGGCCGGCGCGGAGTACCCGGCCGGTCAGCTGTACTACGAACTCGCGCTGTCCAAGGCCGACCGCTCCTTCGTCGACAACTACCAGCTGTACAAGGGCAGCGTCGACTTCAAGGCCGACCCGCTCAAGTACGGCGCCGACACCTTCCGCGACTGGGTCCAGAAGGGTTACATCTCCAAGCAGTCGGCCAGCCTCAAGGCCGAGGACATGGGCACCGCGTTCATCGCCGGCAAGACGCCGATGATCGTCAGCGGTTCGTGGTGGTACGGCCGGTTCGCCAGTGAGATCAAGAAGTTCGACTGGGGCACCTTCCTGTTCCCCGGCAACAAGCTGAACGCGGGCTCGTCCGGCAACCTCTGGGTGGTCCCCGAGCAGTCGAAGAACAAGAAGCTGGCTTACGACTTCATCGACATCACGATGCGGCCGGAGGTCCAGACCATCATGGCCAACAACGGCGGCGTCCCGGTCAAGGCCGACCTGGCGCAGGTGACGGACCCGAAGAACAAGGAGCTGATCGCGAACTTCGACGCGATCACCAAGTCCGACGGCCTGGCCTTCTACCCCGACTGGCCGGTCCCCGGGTACTACGACGTGCTGGTGGCCGGTGGCCAGTCGCTGATCAACGGCTCCAAGAACCCTGACCAGGTGCTCGCCGACCTCGGCAAGGCCTACGACCAGGGTGTCCAAGAAATCAAGAACGGATGACCAGGGGCAAGGCAGGTTACTGGTGGTACCTGCTGCCCGGGGCCGTCGCCTTCACCGCCGTCGTCGCGGTCCCGTTCGGCGCGAACCTGTACCTGTCGCTGACCAAGTGGTCGGGGATCGGCGATCCGCGCTGGATCGGGCTGGACAACTACGACCGGCTGCTGCACGACGACGTCTTCTGGACGTCGTTTCGCAACACCGCGGCGATGGTGATCGCGATGGTGGTGGTCCCGACGCTGATCGGGCTGGTGCTGTCGGCCACGTTGTTCGACGTGATCGGCCGCCGGTTCGGGCAGAAGACGGCGTCCTTCCTGCGGGCCACCTTCTATCTCCCACAGGTGCTGCCGGTCGTCGTGGCCGGCATCCTGTGGGGCTGGCTGTTGCGTCCCGACGGCGCCGTCAACGCCGTCGGCAAGGCGATCGGCCTGGGTGAGCACGACTGGCTGGGCGATCCGAAGACGGCGCTGCCGATGGTGATGCTGGTGATGATCTGGGTCCAGATCGGCTATCCGGTGGTGATCTTCATGGCCGCGCTCCAGCGGGTCGATCCCGACCTGTACGAGGCGGCCGAGATCGACGGCGCCGGCTGGTTCCGCCGGTTCCAGGCGATCACCCTGCCGCAGATCCGGCCGGAGACCTTCGTCGTCACCCTGACCTGCACGATCGCCGCGCTGAAGGTGTTCGGCCCGATCTGGGCGCTCACCCGCGGCGGTCCGAACAACGCGACCACGGTGCCGTCGTACTTCGCCTACAACGCCTTCTTCAACAAGCTCCAGGTCGGGTACGGCGCTGCCGTGGCGACCGCGCTGACCCTGGTGATCGTTGCCGTCAGCATCGGATTCCTGAAGGTCCAGGGGAGGGCCGAGTCATGACCACGCTGACCCTGGCACGCTCCCGGGTGTCTCGCAAAGATCCCGACCGGTACAAGCAAGGCGCGGCGCGCTGGGTGGTGCTCGCGCTGGTCGTGCTCACCGCCGCGCTGGTGCTCGTGCCGTTCGCGGTGATGGTGATGAACGCCTTCAAGTCGCCCGCCGACTACTCGGGCAACGGGCCGCTGGCCTGGCCGGAGTCGTTCCAGCTGGACGGGTTGAAGACCTACTGGCAGCAGGTGCACTTCGAGGGCAAGCTGCTCAACTCGATCATCATCTCCGGCTCGGTCGCGGTGCTCGGCGTCGTCCTGTCGCTGCTGAACGCCTACGCGCTGGGCGTCGGCCGGGTCCGCGGCCGGATGTGGATCGTCGCGCTCTTCCTGCTGGCGAACATGATCCCGCAGGAGGCGCTGGTCTATCCGCTGTACTCGATGGCGAAGACCCTTGGCCTCTACAACAGCCGGCTCAGCGTGATCATCATCTTCACCGTGATCCAGAGCGCCTTCGGGACGTACCTGCTCGCATCCGTGCTCGGTACTTTCCCGAAAGCGCTGCTGGAGGCCGCCGCGCTGGACGGTGCCGGCCGCTGGACGACCTTGTGGCGAGTGGTCGTACCGACCGTCCGGCCGACCCTGTCGGTACTGCTGATCTTCTTCTTCATCTGGACCTGGAACGAGTTCTTCATCCCGCTGGTGATGCTGATCGACAACAGCACCCAGACCGTCCCGCTCGCTCTCGCCTCGTTGCAGGGCGACCGGCTGATGGACGCCACCACCACGAACGCCGGGGCGCTGATCAGCCTGCTCCCGACGGTCGTGTTCTTCCTGATCTTCCAGCGCACCCTGACCCGCGGCGTGACCGTCGGCGCGGTCAAGTAGAGAGGCAGTGGATGAAATTCACAGACGGCTACTGGCAGCTTCGCCCCGGCCTGACCCGGCTGCGCCCGGCCGCGGTCGAGAGCGTCGAGACCACCGAGCGGTCACTGGTCGCCTATGCGCCCGCGAAGCTGATCGTCGGCCGCGGGGACACGCTGAACCAGCCCCTCTTCACCGTCACCGTCAGCTCGCCCGCGGCCGGTGTGATCGGCGTCCGGATCCAGCATCACAGCGGGGGAGTACCACCGCGGCCGGCCTTCGGGCTGACGGCCGAGGACGGGCATCCGGTCAAGATCGAGGTGGACGACGAGGTGGCCCGGCTGACCAGCGGCGACCTCACCGCGGTACTCCGGCTGGACGGGCCCTGGGATCTGCGCTTCGAGCGCGACGGCAAGGTGCTGACCGGCTCCTCGGCGCGCAGCATCGGCCTGATCACCGACTCGGCCGGCCGGCACTTCCTGCACGAGCAACTCGCGCTCGGGGTGGGCGAGACCGTCTACGGCCTCGGCGAGCGGTTCGGCCCGCTGGTGAAGAACGGCCAGGTCGTCGACATCTGGAACGCCGACGGCGGGACGTCGAGCGAGCAGGCGTACAAGAACGTCCCGTTCTACCTGACCAGCGCCGGGTACGGCGTACTGGTGGACACCCCGGCGAAGGTGTCCTTCGAGGTCGGTTCGGAGGTGGTGGCGCAGAACCAGTTCAGCGTCGAAGGGCAGGAACTGAGCTACTACGTCATCGGCGGGCCGGAGCCCAAGGACGTGCTGCGCCGCTACACGGCCCTCACCGGGCGTCCCGCCCGGGTGCCCGCCTGGTCGATGGGGCTGTGGCTGTCGACCTCGTTCACCACCGACTACACCGAGGAGACGACGAGCAGCTTCGTCGCCGGGATGGCCTCGCGCGACCTGCCGCTCAGCGTCTTCCACTTCGACTGCTTCTGGATGCGCCAGTTCCACTGGTGCGACTTCGTCTGGGACCCGGTGGCCTTCCCGGATCCGGCGGGCATGCTGGCCCGGCTGAAGGAACGCGGCCTGAAGATCAGCCTGTGGATCAACCCGTACATCGCGCAGCGGTCGGTGTTGTTCGAGGAAGGGCGGCGGCTCGGCTACCTGCTCAAGCGACCCGACGGCTCGGTCTGGCAGTGGGACCTGTGGCAGGCCGGGATGGCGATCGTCGACTTCACCAACCCGGCCGCGACCGCGTGGTTCCGGGCCAAGCTGCAGGTGCTGATCGACCTCGGCGTCGACTGCTTCAAGACCGACTTCGGCGAGCGCATCCCGGTCGAGGACGTCGTCTGGCACGACGGCTCCGATCCGGAGCGGATGCACAACTACTACCCGTACCTCTACAACAAGGCAGTCTTCGGGCTGCTGGAGGACAACCGCGGGGAAGGCGACGCCGTACTGTTCGCGCGGTCGGCGACCGTCGGCGGACAGCAGTTCCCGGTGCACTGGGGTGGCGACTGCGAGTCGACCTTCGAGGCGATGGCGGAGTCGCTGCGGGGCGGCCTGTCGCTGGCGTCGTCCGGCTTCGGCTACTGGAGCCACGACATCGGCGGCTTCGAGGGAACGCCGGACGCGGCCGTCTTCAAGCGCTGGGTGCCGTTCGGGCTGTTGTCGTCGCACTCGAGACTGCACGGCTCGGGTTCGTACCGGGTGCCGTGGGCGTTCGACGAGGAGGCGGTCGACGTACTGCGTCGTTTCACCAAGCTGAAGATGTCGCTGATGCCCTACCTCGCCAGGGTCGCCGAGGAGGCCCACACCGACGGTACGCCGATGATGCGGCCGATGGTGCTGGAGTTCCCGGCGGATCCCGGCGTCGCCTATCTCGAGCGTCAGTACATGCTCGGGCCCGACCTGCTGGTCGCGCCGGTGATGAGCAAGGACGGCGAGGTCCGGTTCTACCTGCCCGAAGGCACCTGGACCCACCTGCTGACCGGCGAGCAGTTGGCCGGCAGCCGCTGGGTCACCCAGACTCACGGCTTCGACAGCTTGCCGGTACTGGTCCGTGAAGGCGCCGTGATCGCGATCGGCGCCGTCGACGACCGCCCGGACTACGACTGGGCCGACGGGGTCGAGCTGCGGTGGTACACCCCCACCGAGGGGCAATCGGCTCGCGTCCGTCTCCCCGGGCCGAACGGGGAGACGGCCGCGGTCATCGAGCTGACTCTTGCCGATGGCGAGGCGACCGCCCGGGTCGTCGAGGGGACTTGCGAGCGGTTCACCGTCACCGTTCGAAGGTGAGGCTCTCGAGCGCGATGGCGGCGCTGGAGAAGACCGCATAGAGAGTGTGCACCCCGCTCGCGGCAGCGAGCGGGGTGCCGCTGTCTACCCAGGTGTGGCGATCGCCGGTCGGCGGAACCTGCACGGTGCCGAGCAGCAGACCGTGCAGTGGATCGTCGAGCCGCAGCTCGATCGTCCCGCCGTCGAGCTCAGCGGCGACCTGGGCGATGCAGCGGGTCGCGCCGTCGTCCAGATCCACGTCCTCGAAGGCGAGCCAGGCACCGGCATCCAGCGAACGCACGGCATCGCCGTACTCCGGGGTGGTGTCGGTCATCGTCATCGAGCAGTAGTCGTCGAAGGCCGTCGCCGCGAGCGGCGCGGTGAAGATCGCCCGCGCTGGGATCGACTCTCCGGCGACGTCGAAGGAAGCGGTGAGCCGGGTGTCCGTGGCGGATCTCCCGATCAGCACGCTGTGCCGGGCCGTCTCCACACACCGCCGGTTCCGGGTGACGTCCCAGAAGCCGAGGTCGGTGGCTTGGAGCCGGAACTGCACCTCGACACTCTCACCGGCGGCCAGCGCGACCTGCTGGAAATCCCGGAGCTGACGCAGCGGCTGCTTGGCCCGGGACCGCTGCTGGTGGGTGTAGAGCTGGACGACCTCGCGGCCGGAGCGAGTGCCGGAGTTCGTGACGGTGAGGCTCACCAGCAGTTCACCGTCGGCCGGTACGGAGGCCGAGCTCAAGCGCAAACCGGAGTACGTGAAGGTCGTGTAGCTCAGGCCGTGCCCGAACGGATAGAGCGGGCGGCCGCGGAAGTACAGGTACGTCGAGTCGGTGGCGACGATGTCGTAGTCGAGGAGATCCGGCAGGTCGGCCGCCGATCGGTACCACGTCTGCGGTAGCCGGCCGGCCGGGTCCGAATCGCCGAACAGCACGTCCGCGAGCGCCCGGCCGTACTCCTGCCCGCCGTGGGCCGACCAGAGCAGCGCGGGCAGGTGCTGATCTGCCCACTCGACCGAGAACGGGTAGCTGCTCGACATCACCAGCACCGTTCGCGGGTTGGCCGCGTGCACGGCACGGACCAGCCGGTCCTGGGCGGCCGGCAGGTCCAGCTCGGCCCGGTCCTCGGTCTCCCGCCCGTTCACCAGCGGGTGGTTGCCCACGACAACTATCGCGACGTCCGCGGCGGCCGCCAGCTCAGCGGCCCGGGCGGCGCCGTCGATCAGGGTGACGAGCTCGAACACGGTCGCCGAGGCCACCTCTTCGGCGGTCGCCGTCGCCGCGCCGTCCGTCAGCTCGACGAAGCGGCCGCTGTGGCGATGCCGGAGTACGGAGGTGGTCTCGCTGGTCGCGATCAGGTCGAACGTCTCCTTGACCTCCCACGTGCTGGGCCCGGGGTGATCGGCGACGAGCGAGCCGGTGCCGGTCACCGTGACGTAGGAGCCGGTCTCGACCGATCGCAGCGTCCAGGCCCCACCGCCCCAGTCGAAGAGGTCGAACGCGCCGGTATCGCCGATCCCGACCGACTTGTCCTGGCCGGCGCCGAGGCAGCCGGCGTCGGTTCGCAGTTCGATCCGGTCGACGCCTTCGCAGTAGTCGACCGCCTCGGAGCCGAGCCGTTCGATCAGTCCGGCCCGAGCTGTGATCCGGTAGGGGAGCGTGCCCGAGTACCAGTCCTCGAACAGGGTGTCCGCCAGCGGTCCGACGACAGCGACCCGCTTCGTGGTCGTGGTGCTCAGCGGCAGGACCTGGCATTCGTGTTTGAGCAGCACGATCGACTGCCTGGCCGCGTCCTGGGCCAACTGACGATGTGCCGGGCAGCCGACGACGTCCGCCGCGGGAGCGCCGTACGGATTCAGCTCGACCGGATCGAACTCGCCCAGCCGGAACCGGATCGCCAGCGCGTGCCGGACCGCCAGGTCGACGTCCGCTTCGCTCAGCTTGCCCTGGGCCAGTGCGTCGGTCAGGTGCCGGGTCGACGGGCCGGCGTCGTTGTCGTCCTGCGTGATGCTGTCGACGCCCGCCCGGAGCATCGCGGCGTACGCCGTCGGCTTGTCACCGAAGTACTGCTGCAACTCGACCAGGTTCGCCGGGGCGCCCGCATCGCTGACGATCAGGAGGTCGTCCTCGGTCCAGGTGCGGACCAGCTCGTTGATCAGTGGGCTCAGATGGGCCGGACGGCCGTTCACCAGGTTGTACGACGGCATCATCGCGACCGCCGCGCCGGCCGCGATCGGCGCCCGGAAGGCCGGTAGCTCGTAGTCGTGCAGCACCCGTGGCGGCAGGTTGCTGGAGGTCGTACAGCGGTCCGTCTCATTGTTGTAGGCAAGGAAATGCTTGAGCGTCGGCGCGGTCTTGAGGGTCCCCTCGGCGTCACCGGTCAGGCCCCGCCCGTAGGCGACGGCCAGTACGCCGGTGAGCCACGGATCCTCCGAGTAGCCCTCCTCGTTGCGCCCCCAGCGCGGGTCGCGCAACGGATTCACCACGGGCGCCCAGACGTTCAGGCCGACGCCGGCCGGATCCTCGTGGTGGAAGCTACGGACCTCGTCGCCGACCGCGGAGCCGACGGCGCGGACCAGCTCGGGATTCCAGCTGGCGGCCAGACCGACGGCCTGCGGGAAGACCGTCGCCGGACCGAGCCAGGCCACGCCGTGCAGCGCCTCCGTGCCGGTCCGGAAGGAGTCGAGGCCCAGCCGCGGGACGGCCGCCTGATGCTGGTGGAGCAGGCCGAGCTTCTCGGCCGGACTCAGCCGGCCGAGCAGATCGCCGATCCGCTCCGGCAGCTTCCGGGCCGGATCGCGGAACGGCGGAAGGGGTGAGCGTGGCGGCGGATTGCTCATCGGGATCGGGCTCCGGGATGCGTTCGGCCGTCTGCCGACGGGAGTGGTGTCGAAGCGCTTCGACAATGCGTCGGACGCCTGGCCGGCTCCGACTGGACATCGAAGCGCTTCGATGGATTGACACAGAGGGTTGCACCCTCCACGCGGACGGTCAAGATCTCAGCCGGGACGGACGACCGGTAGCCGGCCCGAGTCGAGCTGGTCGAGCGAGCGGGCGACCGCGCCGATCGCCGTCGCGTCGTGGCCGAAGGTCGAGGCGACGACCTGGCAGCCGCCGGCCTCGGGCGCCAGGGTGCCGTCGATCAGTTCCTTCTCCACGGCCGGTACCAGCCAGCGGCCGAGGGCGGCGTACGAGCCACCGAGGATGACGAACTCCGGGTTGAGGATGTTCGCCAGCCCGCAGACGCTCTGGCCGAGCAGCGTGCCCACCTCGGTCAGCACGTCGATGGTGGCGGTCTCGCCGGCCTCGGCGCGCCTGACCAGCTCGTCTGTCCGCGCCTGTGGGTCGGTGTCGGGCGCCTCGCTCGCGTCGAGCCGGGCCAGGATCGCCGGGATGCCGGCGACGGCCTCCAGGCAGCCGTGCCGGCCGCAACCGCACAGTGGTCCGTCGGCCCGGATCCGCAGGTGCCCGATCTCGCCGACGTAGCCGAGGTTGCCGCGCAGTGGTCGCCCGTCGCAGATCACTCCCGCGCCCACCCCGGTCTCACCGGACAGCAGGATGAGGTTGGCGCTGCCCGCGTACGGCCCGTAGCGGTGCTCGGCCAGGGCGCCGAGGTTGGCGTCGTTCTCGACCAGCACGGGGAAGGCAGGCCGGCCGAGTGTCGCGACCAGGTCTTTGCGCAGCTCGAGATCACGCCAGCCCAGGCCGGCCGCCAGGACGACGACGCCGTCCCGGTTGACCAGGCCGGGTACTCCGACCGTGACGCCGAGGACGTCGCGTCCGGACGCGTGCACGGCAGCGATCGCCCGCCGGGCCAGGGTGGCCAGTGCGGCGACGGCCTTGGCCGGACCCGCGTCGGCTCCCGGGCCGGTCCGGTGCCAGCGAAGCAACTGCCCGCCGGCCGAGTCGTACGCGATCGCCGTCAGGCCGCGGGCGCTGATCTCCATCCCGATCGCCGCGTAGGCCGAGCCGTCGAGGACGAGCAGGGTGGCCGGCCGGCCGACGTGGTTCTGGGTCTGCTGCGTCTCCCGGACCAGCCGGCGTTCGATCAGGTCGCCGACGATGCTGGTCACGGTCGCCTTGTTCAGGCCGGTCCCGGCCGCGATCGCCGCCCGCGAGCAGGGGGAGTTGGCGCGCAGGAATCCGAGCGCCACAGCCAGGTTGGCGGCCCGGACGTCGGTGTGGTCCGCGGTCTGATTCGTCAAGGTCTGTCCTGTTCGGCTCGGCTGGGGCGGCACCGCCCTGGCTCAGTTCTACACCTTGTGGCGGTATCCGTCGTGAGCTAATTTGTTTGGCTACTAGCCCAACTAATTCTACTCCGGGACGGCCGCCCGTTCCCAGTCGCAAGGAGAATTCATCGTGATCGGATCCGGCAGCGGCTCGACCAACCGCCGTACTTTCCTGTCCCTGCTCGGCGCCGGCACCGCGGTCGCGGCCGGTGGAGTGACGTTGACCGGCTGCTCGTCCGGTGGATCGGGTGGTTCGGCCGGCGGCCGGGCCGAGACCGAGGACAAGCTCGGCGGGTTACTGCCGAAGTACGTCGCCTACGACTCGGTCAAGCCCGACCTGCCCGGCGAGAACGGCGCCTCGCCCGGGTTCACGAAGTACCCGACCGAACTGGTGCGCGCGGTGCCGGACAAGGCGGTGAAGAGCGGCAAGGAGGTGTCGGCGATGACTCCGCTGTGGGCGCCGTTGCCGCCCGGGCTCGGCAACAACTCGTACTTCGACGCGAACAACGAGCGGATCGGGGCGCCGGTCCGGTTCAACATCCTGAGCGGCAACGACTACGGCGACAAGCTCGGCCCGCTGCTGGCCTCCGGCAACGTCCCGGAACTGCTCTGCGTGCCCGGCTGGAACATCTCCGGCCTGACCCGGTTCGGGCAGGCCGTGGACAAGCTGTTCGAGGATCTGACGCCCTACCTTGCTGGTGACAAGGCCGCGGCGTACCCGATGCTCGCGAACCTGCCGACCAGGGCCTGGGCGTACGGCGTCTGGAACTCCCAGCTGAAGGCGGTCCCGTTCCCGTCCGACGGCTTCCCGTGGGCGCTGTTCTACCGCAAGGACATCTTCGACCAGGTCGGCGCCGCGCCGCCGAAGACCGCCGACGATCTGCTCGCCCTGGGCAAGCAGCTGACCGACGCGAAGGCCAACCGGTGGGCGTTCGGCTCGATCACCGACGAGGTCCAGCGCGCCTTCGGGGTACCGGGCGGCTGGCGCAAGGACTCGACCGGCAAGCTGGTGAACAAGGTGGAGACACCGGAGTTCGAGGAGGCGGTCGCCTTCGTCCGCAAGGTCTTCCAGTCGGGCTACGTGCACCCGACGGTCGTCGGCAACGCGGCGACCGACCAGAAGCCGTTGTTCGAGGGCGGTCAGCTGGTCATCCGCCAGGACGGCCTCGGCGCCTGGAACGAGTCGCTGCAGCGGCAGTCGGCGATCAACCCGAAGTTCGACATGCAGGCGGTGGCGCCGTTCGCCCACGACGGCGGGACGCCGATCGTCTGGAGCGGCGATCCGGCCGGCATCTTCACCTTCGTGAAGAAGGGGCTGGGCAAGGACCGGATCGCCGAGTTGCTCGGGGTCCTGAACTACACGGCCGCGCCGTTCGGCACCGAGGAGAACCAGCTCTACAACTACGGGGTCGAGGGCAAGCACTACACCCGGCAGAGCTCCGGGGCGCCCAAGCTGACCGCGCTGGGCCAGAAGGAGGTGGCCAGCACGTACATCTTCCTCGGCGGCCGGCCGAACGCGATCACCCAGAGCGAGTACCCCGGCTACGTCGAGGCGCTCAGCGCCTGGGAGAACAACGCGGCCAAGCATCGCGAGAAGAACCTGTTCGAGGGCATCCGGGTCGAGCAGCCGACCAAGATGGCGGCGCTGAACCAGCCGTTCGACGACAAGCTGCAGGACATCTACCGCGGCCGCCGCCCGGTCAGCGAGCTCAAGGTCGCGGTCAAGGAGTGGCAGACCAACGGTGGCAACGAGGGCCGCGACTTCTACGCCAAGGTGCTCAGTGACAACGGTCGGTAGTCCGCCGCGCCTGGCGGCCCGCCGCATGAGCAAGGCGGGAAAGGCCGGCGGAGCGAGCTGGCGGCACCGGTTACGCCGGGACTGGCCGCTGCTGCTGATGGTCGCGCCGGTGATCGTGCTGCTCGGCGTCTTCCACTACTTCCCGACGCTGGGCAACGTGATCGCCTTCCAGGACTACTCGCCGTACGCCGGGATCCGGGGCAGCGAGTTCGTCGGCTTCGCCAACTTCAGCCGGATGTTCTCCGAGCCCGCGTTCTGGTCGGCGCTGGTGAACACGCTGTCGATCACGGCCTTCCAGCTGGTGTTCTACTTCCCGATCCCGATCTTCTTGGCGCTGCTGCTCAACAGCGTGCTGTCGGTTCGGCTGCGCACCATCGTCCAGGGCATCGTCTACCTGCCGCACTTCTTCTCCTGGGTGCTGGTGGTCTCGCTGTTCCAGCAGATGATCGGTGGCGCCGGACTGCTCGCGCAGACCCTGCGGTCGCACGGTTACAACGCCGTCGACCTGATGACGAAGCCGGACAGCTTCATCGTCCTGGTGACCGCACAGTCCATCTGGAAGGACGCGGGCTGGGGAATGATCGTGTTCCTCGCCGCGCTGAGCACGATCAACCCCGCGCTGTACGAAGCGGCCGCCGCCGACGGCGCCAACCGCTGGCGCAGGCTCTGGCACATCACGTTGCCGGGGCTGCGCCCGGTGATCGTGCTGCTGCTCATCCTCCGGCTCGGCGACGCGCTGACGGTCGGCTTCGAGCAGTTCATCCTGCAACGCAGCGCGGTCGGTGGAGGTGCCGCCGAGGTGCTCGACACCTACGTGTACTACCAGGGCCTGCTCGTCGGCGACTTCGGCTACGGCGCCGCGGCGGGCCTCTTCAAGGGACTGGTCGGACTCGTCCTGGTCCTGCTGGCCAACCGATTCGCTCACCTGGTGGGCGAGCAGGGGGTGTATTCCCGATCATGACCACTCAACCTGTCGCCCTGCCGCGCCGCCTCTCCCGGCGCCGCCCGGACGAGGAGACCGGCCGCCCGGTCTGGGAGGAGGAGCCGACCTTCTTCGGACGGCTGAGCAAGCCGGTCGTCCTGGGGATCGTGGTCCTGGTGGTCGCCTTCCCCCTGTACGTCGTCGTGGTGACGAGCCTGTCCACCACCGAAGCGGTCACGCGGGCCGGTGGCCTGGTCGTGGTGCCGCGGGAGCTCACGATCGCCGCGTACGTACAACTGCTGTCCGGGGGCGTGGTCACCCGGGCGCTGCTGATCAGTACCGGGATCACAGCGATCGGTACGTTCTTCAGCCTGGCGATCACGGTGCTCGCGGCGTACGGGCTGTCGCGTCCCGGATCGCTGCTGCACCGGCCGTTGCTGTTCGTCGTCTTGCTGACCTTCCTGTTCGGGCCGGGGATCATCCCCAGCTACCTGGTCGTCAACTCGCTGGGGCTGATCGACAGCTACGGCTCACTGATCCTGCCGACGGCGGTGTCGGCGTTCAACCTGATCGTCATGCGGTCCTTCTTCATGGGTATCCCCGGCGAGCTGATCGACAGCGCCCGGATCGACGGCGCCGGTGAGTTCGCGGTGCTGACCCGGATCGTGCTGCCGCTGTCGCGCGCGGTGGTCGCGGTGGTCGGGCTGTTCTACGCGGTCGGCTACTGGAACGCCTTCTTCAACGCGATGCTCTACCTCAACGACAACAACAAGTGGCCGCTGCAGATGGTGCTGCGGACCTACATCGTGCAGGCGCAGGTGCTGCCGACCGGAGCCGGCGGGGTCACCTCGTCGACGGGGCTGGGCCTTTCGCCGGCGCCGAGCCTGGCGATCAAGATGGCGATCGTCGTGATCGCGATCGTGCCGGTGCTGGTGATCTACCCGTTCATCCAGAAGCACTTCACCAAGGGCGTCATCATCGGCGCGGTCAAGGGCTGACATGGTTCAGGAGAAGGAGTGAGATGACGCTTCAGCGCAGGCACTTCCTTGGGCTGGGCGCCGGTGCGGCCGTGGCCGTCGCCGCGTTGCCACAGTCGGCTGCGGCAGTACAGGGATCGTCCGGGCGGTACCGCTGGCGGAACGTCGAGATCGTCGGGGGTGGTTTCGTCACCGGCATCATCCACCACCCCGGCCGGCGCGGACTGGTCTACGCCAGGACCGACATCGGCGGCGCCGCCCGGCTGGACCAGCGGACCCGCCGCTGGGTTCAGCTGCTCGAGTGGGTCGGGCTGGAGGACTGGAGCCTCACCGGCGTCGAGAGCCTCGCCCTCGACCCGCAGGACCCGTCGCGGCTCTACCTTGCCGTCGGCACCTATACCAACGAGTGGTCGCCGATCAACGGGGCCATCCTTCGCTCGACGGACCAGGGCCGCACCTTCCGGCGTACCGATCTGCCGTTCAAGCTGGGCGGCAACGAGCCCGGCCGCTCGATGGGGGAGCGGTTGGCGGTCGACCCTCGCGATGGCCGGGTCCTGTACTTCGGTACGCGTAACCAGGGCTTGTGGCGCAGTACCGATCGTGGTGAGACGTGGGCCCGGGTCGAAAGCTTCCCGACGACCGGTACGGCGGGGATCGGACTCGGGTTCGTCCTCTTCGATCCGCGGACGTCCCGGCGCGGCCGTCCGACGCGGACCATCTACGTAGGCTCGACCGATCGGGCGAATCCCTTGTGGCGCAGTACGGACGGTGGCGCGAGCTGGTCGCCGGTACCGGGGCAACCGACCGGGTTGCTGCCCCATCACGGTGAGCTGGCGCCGGACGGAAACCTCTACCTGACCTATGGCGACCTGCCCGGGCCGTACGAGATGTACGACGGCGGGGTCCACAAGGTCGACACGGCTACGGGTGTCTGGACCGACATCACGCCGCTGCGGCCCAACACCGGTGGTGAAGCGGGCTTCGGCTATGCCGGCCTGGCGATCGATCCGCGAAGGCCCGGCACCGTGATGGTGTCCACGATGAGCCGGTGGGGCCCGGTCGACGACATCTTCCGGTCGGTCGACGGGGGAGCGACCTGGCACTCGATCGGCGCCAAGATCGTCCTGGACACCTCCGGTGCGCCGTTCCTGAACTTCCACGGGACACCCAAGCTGGGCTGGATGATCGGGGACATCTCGATCGACCCGTTCGACTCCGGCAAGGTCATGTACGTCACCGGCGCCACCATCTTCGGCACCGACGACGTGACGAACGCGGAGGCCGGTCGCAGCACGCACTGGTCGGTCCGGGCGCAGGGGCTGGAGGAGACCGCCGTACTCGACCTGATCAGCCCGCCCTGGGGGCCGCCGTTGATCAGCGCACTGGGCGACATCGGTGTCTACCGGCACGACCGGCTCGACGTGGTACCACCTGACGGACAGGCCTCCAATCCGGTCAGCGGTTCCTCGCCGAGTGTCGACTACGCGGCGAAGGCGGAGGGATTCGTCGTCAGGGTCGCGTACGGCGGCAGCCTGCAACGCGGCGCGTATTCGACTGATGCCGGGATCAGTTGGCAGCCGTTCGCGGGGGAGCCCAGCGGTTCGACCCAGCCCGGCAAGATCGTCGTCGGTACGGACGCCCGCACGATCGTCTGGGTGCCCGGCGACGTGCCGCCGCACTACTCGCGCGACCGGGGCGCAACCTGGACCGCGGTGACCGGATTGCCCAACCAGGTGGCGATGGCCGCCGACCGGGTGAGCCCGGGGTTGTTCTACGCCTTCGACAGCGCCACAGGTACGGCGTACCGGAGTCTCGACGGCGGTGCGACCTTCTTGCCGACGGCAACGGGTTTGCCGGTCGGGGGTGGCAAGCTCGAGACCGTGCTGGACCGGAGCGGGCACTGCTGGCTGGCGGCGGGCGCGAGTGGGCTGTATCGCTCGGTGGACCAAGGGCTCAGCTATCAACGGCTGACCACGATCCAGGAGGCCCTGACGGTGGGATTCGGGAAGGCGGCGCGGGGCAGGACGGAGATGGCCGTCTTCACCTCCGGCAAGGTAGACGGTGTTCAGGGCATCTTCCGGTCCGACGACAGCGGGCGCAGCTGGGTGCGGGTGAACGACGACCGGCACCAGTACGCGTCCACCAACGACGCGATCACCGGCGACCCGAGAGTGTTCGGGCGGGTCTATCTGTCCACCAACGGCCTCGGTATCCCTTACGGAGAACCGGTATGACAGCGTTCTACTTCGGCGGGGACTACAACCCCGAGCAGTGGTCACCGGAGGTTTGGAAGGAAGACGTCGCCCTGATGCAGCGCGCCGGGGTCAACCTGGTGACGGTCGGCGTCTTCGCTTGGTCCAGCCTCGAACCCGAGCCGGGGCGGTACGAGTTCGGCTGGCTCGACCAGGTGCTGGACCTTCTGCACGACGGCGGGATCCAGGTCGACCTGGCGACCCCGACGGCCTCACCTCCTCCGTGGTTCAGCCTGCGTCATCCCGACGCCCTACCGGTGAAGGCCGATGGCACCCGGCTGACCCACGGGAGCAGGGACACATACTGCGCGTGTGCGCCGGCGTACCGGAAGGCGGCGGCCGGGATCGCCCGGGTGCTGGCGGAGCGGTATTCCGAGCACCCGGCGCTGGCGATGTGGCATGTGCACAACGAGTACGGGACCACCTGCTACTGCGACCATGCGGCGGCCGCGTTCCGGTTGTGGCTGCAGGAGCGGTACGGCGACCTGGACCGGCTGAACGCCGCTTGGACCACGGCCTTCTGGAGTCAGGGGTACTCCCACTGGGATCAGATTCAGCCGCCGCGCGCCACGCAGTACCTGGTGAACCCGACCCAGGCGCTGGACTTCAAGCGGTTCTGGTCGGACGAGCTGCTCAGCGCCTTCGAGGAGCAGAAGGCGATCTTGCGGTCCCTTTCGCCGGAGACCCCGATCACCACCAACTTCGTCTTCGGCGGCTGGGTGCCGGTCAACCACGCGCGCTGGGCGCCCGAGGTAGATCTGGTCGCGATCGACCACTATCCCGGCAGCGCCGGGCTCGGCGCCGAGGAGCAGACCGCGTTCGGGGCGGACCTCGCCCGCGGGTGGGCCGGCGGGCGCTCATGGTTGTTGATGGAGCAGGCGGCCGGCAGCCTGAACGTCGGCCGCCGGCTGCACACGAAGGAGCCGGGCCGGATGGCGCGGCACTCGCTGTCCCATCTCGCCCGTGGGTCGCGTGGCGCATTGTTCTTCCAGTGGCGCGCTTCGCGAGGCGGGGCGGAGATGTTCCATTCCGCGATGGTGCCGCACGCGGGCGCCGAATCACGCAGGTTCGCCGAGGTCGCCGGGTTCGGCGCTTCGTTGCCGCGACTCGCCGAGCTCGAGGGCAGCGCGGTGGAGGCCGAGGTCGCGATCCTGTGGGACGCCGAGGCGTGGTGGGCCATGCAGTCGACTCACCTGCCGTCGTCCGAGCTGGACTACCTGGCGGCCGTGCAAGCCGCGCATCGGCAGTTCTGGGCTGCCGGGATCGGCGTCGACGTGGTCGCCCCGGACGCCGACCTCTCGGCGTACCGGTTGGTGGTCGTACCCAGTCTTTATCTCGTCTCGGATCAGGCTGCTGCGTCGATCGCCCGCTACGTCGAGCGCGGTGGGCGGCTGCTCGTCACCTATTTCAGCGGCATCGTGAACGAGGACGCGCAGGTCCGGCTCGGTGGCTATCCCGGTGCGTTCAGCGAGGTTCTCGGTATCAGCGTCGAGGAGTTCCACCCGGTCGAAGAGGTTCGCCTCCGTTCGGGTGGCCGGGGGCGGGTGTGGAGCGAGCAGGTCGACCTGGCCGGCGCCGAGGCAGTCGACCGGTACTCCGGTGGCGTGCTCGACGGTTCGCCGGCGATCACCAGGAACGAGTACGGCGAGGGCGTGGCCTGGTATGTGTCGACCCAGCTCGAGGACGAGGCCTACGAATCCCTTGTGGAGCAGGTGGTTCAGGACGCGGGGATCGAACGACCAGAGCTGCCCGCAGGAGTGGAGCTGGTCCGCCGGCGGGCAGGCGAGAGCACCTGGACGATTCTGATCAACCACTCGGAAGTGGTGGTCGAGCTGCCGGTCGAGGGCTACGACCTGCTGTCCGGCACCCAGGTCCTGAGCCCGTTGAGGCTCATTGCCGGAGGTCAGGCAGTAGTGCGGGCATGAACACCGGGAGCGGCGCTGGTGCTCGCGCGGGCGACGAGCTGCGCGGGCACCAGCGTCACCGCCTCGGTCTGGCCGCCTTCGAGCTTGGCGATCAGCATCTCGACCGCGCGCTGGCCGATGTCGTCGGCGGGCAGCGTGACGGAGGACAGGTTGGGCACATGCCGCTCGGCCACGTCGTCGGCGCAGATCGCCATCAGCGACATGTCCTCGGGCACCCGGCGGCCGAGCAGGCGCAGTACGTCGAGCAGCGGCCCGATGATCGGCTCGTTCTGGACGACCAGGCCGGTGATCCCGGGGTGCTCGTGGAGCAGGTCCTCGACCGTGTCGAGCACGGCGTCGAAGGCGGGCTCGCAGGGCGTCTCGATCCCGACGACTCCCCGTCGCGCGGTCGCGGCCTGGAAGCCGGCCAGGGTCCGTGCGGCGAAGCCGGTCTGCCGCTCGTAGACGGCCGAAGGCGTGCCCAGCAAGGCGATGCTGCGATGACCGAGATCGGTCAGGTGGTCCACGCACTGCTCGGCGGCGGCGAAGAAATCGAGGTCGATACAGCTGAGGCCGTCGGTGTCGGCCGGGATCCCGATCAGCACGGACGGCATCGGCAGCTCCCGCAGCAGCGGGACGCGTTCGTCGTGCAACTCCACGTCCATCACCACCAGGGCATCGACGAGCGCGCTCTGCGAGACCCGCTCGAGCCCCGAACGGCCCTCGTCGGCGGTCAGCAGCAGGACGTCGTGGTCGTACCGCCGGGCGGTGGTGACGACGGCGGTGGCGAACTGCATCAGCACCGGCACGTGCATGCCGGCCCGGAGCGGAATCACCAGGGCGAGTACATTCGACCGGTTCGAGGCGAGTGCGCGGGCACTGGCGTTCGGCCGGTAGCCCAGCGCGCGGACGCTGTCCTGGACCCGGTCGCGGGTCTCGCTGGAGATCGACCGCTTGCCGCTGAGGACGTACGACACCGTGCTGGCCGCGACGCCTGCGTGCCGCGCGACGTCGGCGATCGTGACGATGGCTGCCTCCGGGGTCCGGGCTTCAAGGTCGAAGCGCTTCGATTTCTCAGGTACAGGGTCGAGTGGCGGGCCCGCTTTGTCAAGGGCGAAATGACCGTTGACCTGTGCCATAACCGCTGGGATAGTTCTGGCATTCGCCGCTGCAATTGTAATTCGGTGCATTCGTCGAATTCGATTCGAATTCGACGACCGGCGATCATGAAATCAGTTCCCCTGCCTTTCGGAAAGGGATGAGGATGAGTAGATCGATGAGGTCGGCGGTAGTGGCGCTGGTGACGCTGCTCGCGGTCACCGCACTGTCGGCGCTGCCGGCGAACGCGGCCGCGTGGTCGTCGAGCGACAAGTTCGGCAGCTGGTCGAACGGCGGCTACACGGTGCGCAACGACGTCTGGGGCGGCGGCGCCGGCGCCCAGAGCATCTGGGCGAACTCCTACTCCAACTGGGGCGTCTGGGCCGATCACCCGAACACCGGCGGGGTCAAGGCCTACCCGCACTCGGCCCGCAACGTCGGCAAGAAGATCAGCGCGCTCGGCAGCCTGACCAGCAGCTTCAACGTCAGCCGGCCGGGCAGCGGGGCCTACACCTCGGCGTACGACATCTGGGCCGGCGGGAACGCCTACGAGATCATGCTCTGGATGAACAAGCAGGGCGCGGTGGGCCCGATCGGCAGCTACCAGACCAGTGTCAGCGTCGGCGGCCACAGCTGGGACGTCTACAAAGGCAGCAACGGGTCCAACCAGGTCTTCTCGTTCCTGCGGTCCGGCAACACCAATTCCGGCAGTGTCGACATCAAAGCGGTGATGAACTGGATCAGGAACCGCGGCTGGATCGGCGACGCGACGATGAACGAGGTGCAATTCGGCTTCGAGATCACCTCGTCCAGCGGTGGGCTGAATTTCACCACCAACAGCTACTCGGTCAGCTTTTCCTGACCGGTAGGTCGACCAGCGCCAGGGGCAGGTCGCCGATCGGGTAGGAGGTGGTGCCGGGACCGCGCAGGAGAGTGCCGCTGACGTGGCGGGCGCTGTTGGAGAGGACGACCCGGCCCTGGGCGTTGACGATCGCCATCGTGTGATGGCTGGCGCGCAGCCGGGGCAGGACGGCCTTCTCGAACGCGAAGACCTTGAGGTCTGCGCCCGCCACACCGGTGAACCGGCCGTCGACGAACACCGGCACGGTGAAGGTGAGGGTGTAGTCGTCGGTGCAGAGGTAGTCGACGTAGGGGCCGGTGATGTGGCGTCGGCCGGTGGTGCGCGGGACGTCGTACCAGGGCAGGGACTCGTAGTCGTAGAAGTTCTCGCCGCGCGGGTCGGTGTCGACGACCAGCCGCTCGGGGGAGCCGTTGCGCAGCATGAACCACTCGAGCCACCAGCGCGAATCGGCCAGCGCGTCCACCGCCGCGACATACCCAGCGCCCTGGATCCGCCCTTCCGGGTCGGCCAGGCTCGGCAGTACCAATGCACCGACTCCGGCCAGATCGGTACGCAGTACCGCCGCCTGCCGGCCGAAGATCGCTGTCACCTCGTCCGCGATCCGCGTCGCCAGCCCGAAAGCCTCGCCCGCGACCGTCTCGACCAGCTGCTGGATCGCCGCGACACCCGGATCCTCGGCGAGCGCACCGGGATGCGTCAGTTGTTCGCTCATGGCCGGTCCTCCATCGCGATCAGTCGTCCAGTGTCAGTCTGAGGTCGATCAGCCGTGCCGTCGAGTCCGCCACCCGCTCTTCGGCCGCGGCCCGGGCGGCCTCGCTGTCACCACGGTCGATCGCGGCGACCACTTCGCGGCAGCTCTGGACGGTCAGCCGGTGGCTCTCGTCGTCGCCGAAAGCGAGCCAGAGCAACGTTCCGACCTCGGCCTGCAGGCTGACCTCCGCCCGGTAGAGCCGGGTCGATTGCGCCGTCGCAGCGACCTCGATGTGGAACTGTGCGTCGGCCCGGCGTCTGGCGCCCGCGCCCTCGGCATGCTCCAGCGCGTCGCAGACCCCGGTCAGCCGGTCGACGTCCTCGGGGGTCGCGCGCTCGGCGGCGAGGCGGGCGGCGGTACCGGCGATGGCTGAGTAGTGGTCGCCGAGGTCGCGCAGGTCGGCGAGGCTCAGCTCGTCCAGCCGGTCGCGGACGATCTCGGTGGAGATCTTGCCCTGGGCCCGGACGAAGCTGCCGCCGCCCCGGCCGCGCCGGGTGTCGATCAGGCCGCGCAGTCTGAGGGAGGACAGGGCTTCGCGGATGGTGGTGGTGGAGACGCCGAAGATGCCGGCCAGGTCGGCCTCGCCGGGCAGTTGCTCGGCATCGGGCAGCAGACCGAGCGCGATCGCGTCGGTCAGCCGCCGGGCGACCAGCTCGGACCGGCTCAGCGACTCCAACGGCGCGAACACCGCCGCCGCCCCACTCCCGTAGAACCGCAGCGCCACGCCCCCACCTCCTAGCGTCCTGAGTCGGAACTTGGCACACATCTCCGACACGTTTCCGGAGTATTCAAGCCGATCGCTTGAACTTTAACATCTGATTTCATATGTTTAGCGCCCTGAGTCGGAGGAGCGTTCATGCGAATCGTTCGGAATCTGATCAACGGGACACCCCACGACGCGCTCTCAGGCGCCACCAGTGAGCTGGTCGATCCCGCCACGGGCAAGGTGTTCGGGACGGCGCCGCTGTCCGGGGCCGAGGACATCGACCTGGCCTACCGCGTGGCCGCCGATGCTGCGCCCGGATGGGCCGCGGCGACGCCGTCGGACCGGCAGCGCGGCCTGCTGAAGCTCGCCGACCTGATCGAGGCCCGCGGCAACGACCTCGTCACCGCCGAGTCCCAGAACACCGGCAAGCCACTCGAGCTGACCCGCACCGAGGAGCTCGCGGTACTGATCGACCAGCTGCGCTTCTTCGCCGGTGCCGCCCGCATGCTGGAGGGCAAGTCGGCCGGCGAGTACCTGGCCGGTCATACCTCCTATGTACGCCGAGAGCCGATCGGCGTCGTCGGGCAGATCACGCCCTGGAACTACCCGATGATGATGGCGATCTGGAAGTTCGCCCCGGCCCTTGCCGCCGGCAACACCGTCGTCCTCAAACCGGCCGAGACGACCCCGGTGACGACCGTGATGCTCGCCGAGCTGGCCGCGGAGGTCTTGCCACCCGGTGTCCTCAACGTCGTCTGCGGCGACCGTGACACCGGTCAGGCGTTGGTCGAGCATCCGGCTCCCCAGCTCGTCAGCATCACCGGCTCGACCCGGGCCGGCACGCAGGTCGCCAGCACGGCAGCGCTCGACCTCAAGCGCACCCACCTGGAGCTGGGCGGCAAAGCACCGGCGATCGTCTTCGACGACGCGGACTTCGCGGCGGCGGCCGAGGCGATCGGGGTCGGCGGCTACTTCAACGCCGGCCAGGACTGTACGGCGGCCTGCCGGGTGCTCGTGCAGGAGAGCAAGTACGACGCCTTCCTCGACGCCCTGATCGGCTGGGCTCGCGACAACGCCAAACCGGGGCTGGCCGATGACGAGGATGCGCTGTTCGGCCCGCTGAACAACGCGATGCAGCTCGAACGGGTCCGCGGATTCCTGGCCCGGATGCCCACCCACGCGTCGGTGGTACTGGGTGGAGAGCGGTCGGCCGGCGTGCTGGCCGACGGGTTCTTCCACGACGCGACGATCGTCACCGGGTTGCGGCAGGACGACGAGATGATCCAGGACGAGGTGTTCGGGCCGGTGATCACCGTGCAGACCTTCGCTGACGAGGCCGAGGCGCTGCGGATGGCCAACGGGGTCCAGTACGGGCTGGCGTCGAGCGTCTTCACGACCGATCACAGCCGGGCGCTCAGGATGTCGGCCGCGCTCGACTTCGGCTGCGTGTGGATCAACACGCACATCCCGTTGGTGGCCGAGATGCCGCACGGTGGGTTCAAGCATTCGGGCCATGGCAAGGACCTGTCGATGTACGGCCTGGAGGACTACACCCGGGTCAAGCACGTGATGTCGGCGATCTGAGATGACGCTGACCGAGACGAGGACCGCCATCAGCCTGCGCGGCCTGACCAAGACCTTCGGCGACATCACCGCCGTCGACGGGATCGACCTGGAGCTGGCCGAGGGGGAGTTCTTCTCGATGCTCGGGCCGTCCGGCTCCGGCAAGACGACGGTCCTGCGGATGGTGGCCGGCTTCGAGACGCCGACGTCGGGGCAGGTGCTGCTCGGCGGCGTCGACGTCACCGCGCTCCCGCCGTACGCGCGGGATGTGAACACGGTCTTCCAGGACTATGCGCTGTTCCCGCACATGAGCGTGCTGCAGAACGTCGAGTACGGGCTGCGGGTGAAGCGGGTCGAGCGTCGCGAGCGCCGGAAGCGGGCGATCGAGGCGCTGGAAACCGTCCGGCTGCAGGGATTCGCGCAGCGGCGTCCGCATCAACTGTCCGGTGGCCAGCGGCAACGAGTCGCGCTCGCGCGGGCGCTGGTCAACCGGCCGAAGGTGCTGCTGCTGGACGAGCCGCTCGGCGCGCTCGACCTGAAGCTGCGCCGGGAGATGCAGATCGAGCTGAAGGCGATGCAGCGCGACGTCGGCATCACCTTCGTCTTCGTGACGCACGACCAGGAGGAAGCGCTCACGATGAGCGACCGGATCGCCGTCTTCAACGGTGGCCGGATCGAACAGCTCGCCACACCGGCCGAGCTCTACGAACACCCCGCGACGGCCTTCGTCGCCGGGTTCGTCGGTACGTCGAACCTGCTGGAGGGTGCGGTGGCGGCCGAGGTGATCGGTGCCGTCGGCACCTATACCGTCCGGCCCGAGAAGATCAGGATGTCGCCTGCCTCAGCCTCAGCCGGGGCCGGCGACTGTACGGCGACCGGGGTGGTTCGTGAGGTCGTCTATCTGGGGTCGGCGACGCAGTCGGTCGTCGACCTCGACGCGGGCGGAACGCTGCTCGTTCTGGAGCAGAACACGCAGGATTCCGCCGGGGACAGCCTGGGCCGCCGAGGAGTTGCCGTCCGGCTCAGCTGGCGCCGTGAACACACCGTCGTCATCGGCGGTGCGTGAGATGACATCTATCCGGGAGCCTCGATGAAGAAACTCACTCTGCTCGTGGGGCTCAGCGCC
Organism: Kribbella ginsengisoli; assembly: GCF_039537185.1. Taxonomy (NCBI): domain Bacteria; kingdom Bacillati; phylum Actinomycetota; class Actinomycetes; order Propionibacteriales; family Kribbellaceae; genus Kribbella; species Kribbella ginsengisoli. The sequence continues at coordinate 149,275 of NZ_BAABAA010000010.1, forward strand.
CTCACGTTGGTGGCAGCCTCCTGCGGTACGTCGGACGACAGCTCCGGCGGCGGTACCAAGAGCGACGCCGGCTTCACCGCGCCGAACCTGCCGAAGCTGGACAAGCTCGGCGCCGGCGAGGGCAAGCTGAGCGTGCTCGCCTGGCCCGGCTACGCGGAGGACGGCTCGAACGATCCCAAGGTCGACTGGGTCAGCTCGTTCGAGAAGAAGACCGGCTGCCAGGTGACCGTCAAGACGTTCGGCACCTCCGACGAGGCCGTCAGCCTGATGAAGACCGGCCAGTACGACGTGGTGTCGGCGTCCGGCGACGCGTCGCTGCGGCTGATCGCCGGTGGTCAGGTCGAGCCGGTCAACACCGATCTGGTGCCGAACTACAAGGACGTCTACCCGTTCCTGAAGGACCGGCCGTGGAACTCGGTCAAGGGGCAGATGTACGGCATCCCGCACGGGTACGGCGCGAACCTGCTGATGTGGCGGACCGACAAGGTGACGACGCCGCCGACCAGCTGGAGTGCGGTGTTCGAGGCCGATTCGCCGTACAAGGGCAAGGTGACGGCGTACGACTCGCCGATCTACATCGCCGACGCCGCGATGTACCTGATGGCGAAGAAGCCGGATCTGGGGATCAAGAACCCGTACGCGCTGGACGACACGCAGCTGCAGGCGGTCGTCGATCTGCTCAAGCAGCAGAAGACGCTGGTCTCGGAGTACTGGTCGGACTACCTGAAGGAGGTGCAGGCGTTCACGAGTGGCAACTCGGTGATCGGTACCACCTGGCAGGTGATCGCGAACGTGGCGACCGGGGAGAAGGTACCGGTTCAGGTGGCGGTGCCTTCGGAAGGTGTCACCGGGTGGTCGGACACGTGGATGCTCAGCGCGACGTCGAAGAACAAGAACTGCGGGTACCTGTGGATGGATCACATCATCAGCCCGGAGGCGAACGCGGCGGTCGCCGAGTACTTCGGTGAGTCGCCGTCGAACGGGAAGGCGTGCGATCTGACCGCGGACAAGAAGCACTGCGCGACGTTCCATGCCGGCGACGCGGCGTACTCGGAGAAGATCTGGTACTGGACCACGCCGATCGAGCAGTGCCTGGACGGCCGCACCGACGTCAAGTGCACCGACTACGGCAAGTGGACGCAGGCGTGGACTCAGATCAAGGGCTGACCGCAGCGTCTTCCCGTGGGGCGGTACGGCGCGGCAACGTGCTGTACCGCCACCCGCGGGTGCGGTTGGGGTTGTTGCTCGGGCCGCCGATGTTGTGGCTCGGCGTCGCCTACCTCGGCGCGCTCGCCGCCTTGTTCGTCACCGCGTTGTGGTCGCAGAACAGTTTCACCGGGCTGGTCGAGCGGGACTGGTCGCTGGACAGTTTCCGGACGTTGTTCACGGTCGAGGTGTACCGGACGATCGCGCTGCGGACGATCGCGGTCGCCGTGCTGGTGACCGTGATCGACGCGGTGGTGGCGTTCCCGATCGCGCTCTACATGTCGAAGGTGGCACGGCCGGGACTGCGGCGGGTGCTGCTCGTCGCGGTGCTGATGCCGTTGTGGGCCAGCTATCTGGTGAAGGCGTATGCGTGGCGCGGGATGTTCTCCGAAGGCGGGCTGGTGTCGTCGCTGGCCGGGCTCGTCGGGTTGTCGTCGCCTGGGTACGGGTTGACGGCGACGATCGTGACGCTGGCTTATCTGTGGCTGCCGTACATGATTCTGCCGATCTTCGCGGGGTTGGAGCGGCTGCCGAACTCGTTGCTGGAGGCATCGGCTGATCTCGGTGGCAAGACGGCGACGACGCTGCGGCGGATCGTGTTGCCGGTGATCGTGCCGGCGGTGGTGGCGGGGTCGATCTTCACGTTCTCGCTGACGCTGGGGGACTACATCGCGGTGCGGATCGTCGGTGGGACGAATCAGTTGCTGGGCAATGTGGTCTACGACAATGTGGGTGCAGCTAACAACCTGCCCTTCGCGGCGGCGGTGGCGACGGTGCCGGTGGTGGTCATGTTGGTGTATCTGGCGGCTGTACGGCGTACTGGCGCGATGGAGTCGCTATGACCTTCTCCCGGCCTACTCGGCTCCTGCTGCGGGTCTTGACCGCGCTGATCCTGGCCGTCATCTATGTGCCGTTGATGCTCGTGGTGGTCAACTCGTTCAACGCGAACAAGACCTTTGCGTGGCCGCCGCGGGATCTGACGCTGGAATGGTGGAAGCGGGCGGCGGAGAGTCAGGGTGCGCTGGATGCGCTCTGGGTGAGTGTGCGGGTCGGTCTGGCCGCGACCGTGATCGCGCTGGTGCTCGGCACGATGATCGCGTTTGCCCTGCAGCGGTTCAGTTTCTATGGGCGGGATGCGGTGTCGTTGCTGGTGATCCTGCCGATCGCGTTGCCGGGGATCGTCACGGGGATCGCTTTGAACAATGCGTTCCGGACGATCTTCGGCTGGCAGCTCGGCTTCGCGACGATCGTGGTGGCGCATGCGACGTTCTGCATCGTGACCGTGTTCAACAACGTGATCGCGCGGCTTCGGCGTACCGGCGTACAGCTGGAGCAGGCCTCGGCGGATCTCGGGGCCTCGGCGTTCACGACCTTCCGGCTGGTCACCTTCCCGTTGCTGCGATCCGCTTTGCTGGCGGGGGCGTTGCTTGCCTTCGCGCTGTCCTTCGACGAGATCATCGTGACGACCTTCACGGCCGGCGCCCAGCAGCAGACGTTGCCGATCTGGATCTTCAACAACCTGTTCCGGCCGAATCAGGCGCCGATCGTCAACGTGATCGCCGCCGCGATGATCATCATCTCGATCGTCCCGGTCTGGCTCGCCCAAAAACTCTCCGGCGACGCCGAGTCTCTGGGAGCCGGTCGCTGAGGCCGGTTGCGGCGACCTTGAACACCCATCGGCGACCTTGAACAAGTTATTACCTGTTCAAGGTCCCCGTTGGGTGTTCCAGCCCACCATTGGTGGGCTCAGCCCGGGAGGTCCTCGATGTTGCCGGCGATGGTCCAGAGGAGGTTGCGGAGGAGGCGGCGGTCCTCGGGGGAGATGCCTTGGAGGGCCCGGTCGCCTGCCTGGGTGTGGAGCCGGGCGACGGTGTGGGCCACCTCGGTGCCGTGCTCGGTGAGCTCGATGCTCACCTTGCGGGCGTCCGTGTCGCTCTTGAGGCGGCGGACCAGGCCGGCTGCCTCCATGCGCTGGGTGGTGCGGGTGGCGGTGGGGACCTCGACATCGAGGACCTTGGCGAGTTGAGCCACCTGTAGCGAGCCGTGGTGGAGCAGCTTGGCCAGCACGATCTCCTGACCGGTATGGACGCCAGTGCCGGCCAGTTCCTCGCCGATCGCCTTCCGGGCGGCGCGGTCGGCGAAGCGCAGGGCGATCAGGATGTCCCCGCCACTGGCCGGCGCCTCCGGGTCCCAGCGTGGGGGCTTGGCTTCCGTAGTACTCATATGTTGCTCCGGGGAGCGAACGGGTTGCGGGCCTTGAGGTCGCCGATGTACTCCGTCGGGATGGCGGGCTCGCCGCGGCTGAGCTGGCTGGCGCTGCGGGGGAGCTCGTCGCGGACCTTGAGGTGGTGCGCCTGCGACTCGGCCGGCGTGGTGCGGCCGACGATCTTGCCCGCCTCGACCAGCGGCTTGAGCAGCTCGCGGTCGTCGCCGTCGTCCACCGGCGGCTCGCCGACGCCGATCAGCTCGACCTCGGCCACCCCGGCAGCACTTCTCCGGCGCAGGGCGTACTTGCGGCCGCCGATCGAGATCTTGTCGGGGCTCTTCTTCGCCACCGGCTTCATAGCGCCGTCCGCGTCCTCGCGGGCGACCAACTTGTAGACGAACCCGCAGGTCGGGTAGCCGCTGCCGGTCACCAGCGACGTACCGACGCCGTACCCGTCGACAGCGGCTGGGGCGAGGGCGGCGATCTGGTACTCGTCCAGGTCGCTCGTGACGATCACCCGGGTCTTGGTGGCGCCGAGCGCGTCGAGCTGCTCCCGCACCTGCCCTGCCAGCGACGGCAGGTCACCGGAGTCCAGCCGTACGGCGCCCAGCTCGGTGCCGGTCACCTCGATCGCGGTCTTGACCGCTTCGGTCAGGTCGTAGGTGTCGATGAGCAGCGTCGTTCCCTTGCCGAGGGCATCCACCTGGGAGACGAACGCCTCCCGCTCGGTGTCGTGCAGCAGGGTGAACGAGTGGGCCGCGGTCCCGGCGCTCGGGATGCCGAAGCGGCGGGCTGCCTCCAGATTCGAGGTGGTGGCGAAGCCCGCGATGTACGCCGCGAGCGCGGAGGCGACCGCCGCCTCCTCGTGGGTCCGCCGCGAGCCCATCTCGATGCAGGGCCGGCCGCCGGCCCACCAGGTCATCCGGGAGGCGGCCGAGGCGACCGCCGAGTCGTGGTTCAGGATCGACAGGAAGACGGTTTCCAGCAGCACGGCCTCGGCGAAACTCGACTCCACCACCAGGACCGGCGAGCCCGGGAAGAAGATTTCGCCGTCGGCGTACCCGGAGATGTCGCCGGTGAACCGGTAGCCGGCCAGCCAGTCCCGGGTAGCCTGGTCGACGATGCCGCGGTCGGCCAGGAAGGCGATCGTCTGCTCGTCGAAGCGGAACCGCTCCAGCGCGTCCAGGAGCCGGTTCACGCCCGCTACCACGCCGTACCGGCGTCCGTCGGGCAGGCGGCGGGCGAACAGCTCGAAAACCGAGCGGCGGTGCGCCGTGCCGTCGGCCAGGCTGGCCTGCAGCATGGTCAGCTCGTAGTGGTCCGTCAGCAGCGCTGTCGTAGCGTTCACAAGAGCAGCCTATTGCGCGGCGAGAACCGATGATGGAGAGAATGGCCTAGTGACCACCGCACCGAGTGAACTCGCGAGCCCCGAGATCGACGAGGCGATCGAGTTGAGTCCACCGTGGGTGACCATCGTCTGGAACGATCCGGTCAACCTGATGGACTACGTCACGTTCGTCTTTCAGACCCATTTCGGCTACTCCAAGGCCAAGGCGGAGAAGCTGATGATGCAGGTCCACGAAGAGGGCAAGTCGGTGGTGTCGAACGGCAACCGCGAGGCGATGGAACGCGACGTCGAGGCCATGCACCAGTACGGCCTGTGGGCCACCTGTGAGAAGTCGTGACGAGATTCCGCAAGCGCAAGAAGACCGTGATCGTCAGTTTCGCCGACCACGAGGCGGACATCCTGGCGAACCTGCTCCGCAACCTGGTCGAGCTCCTGTACGACGGGATGCCGCCGCGCGCCGCCGAGTCGAGCGACCCGCTGGCCGCGCTGCTCGACAACGACGGGCCGACCTCGCCGCCGGAGGACGTCGTACTGCAACGGCTGCTGCCGGACGCGTACAAGTCCGACGACCAGGCGTCGGCCGAGTTCCGCCGGTTCACCGAGCGTGGCCTGCGCGACAGCAAGGTCTCCGACGCCAAGCAGGTGCTGACCGCTCTGGAGAACTCCCCCGAGGACGGCATCACCCTCGAGGGCGACACCCAACTCGCCTGGCTCCGCGCCCTGAACGACCTCCGCCTCGCCATCGGCACCCGCCTCGACATCAAGGAAGAGGACGACTACGGCGTCTGGGAGAAACTCCCCGACGACGACCCCCGCCGCCTCACCTACGACCTCTACGACTGGCTCGGCTACCTCCAGTCGGCGCTGCTGCACAACATCCGCTGAGGGTTGTCCACAGCGTTGGGTAAAGGCCGAGCGCGGTGCGGGCCGGCCCGCATACGATCGGGCGATGAGCTACCCCAAGGCCGGCAAGACCCGACTGACCGCGAGCCCGGAGTTTCCGCAGCTCGAGCGTGACGTGCTCGAGTACTGGGAGACGGACGGGACGTTCCTTGCGTCGGTGGAGCAACGCGCGGCCGGGATCGACGGGGAGAACGAGTTCGTTTTCTACGACGGGCCGCCGTTTGCGAACGGGTTGCCGCATTACGGGCATCTGCTGACCGGGTACGTGAAGGATGTCGTGCCGCGGTACCAGACGATGCGCGGGCATCGGGTCGAGCGGCGGTTCGGGTGGGACACGCACGGGCTGCCGGCCGAGTTGGAGGCTCAGCGGGTGCTCGGGCTGAAGACGAAGGCCGAGATCCTCGAGCTGGGGATCGAGAAGTTCAACGAGGCGTGCCGGGCGTCGGTGCTGAAGTACACCGATGACTGGCAGGCCTATGTCACCCGGCAGGCGCGCTGGGTGGACTTCGGGAACGATTACAAGACGCTCAATCGCGACTACATGGAGTCGGTGATCTGGGCCTTCAAGACGCTGTATGACAAGGGCCTGGTGTACGAGGGGCTCCGCGTCCTGCCGTACTGCTGGAACGACGAAACGCCGCTGTCGAATCATGAGCTGCGGATGGACGACGACGTCTACCAGCCGCGGCAGGACCCGTCGGTGACGGTCGCGGTGGTGCTGGAGACGGGTGAGCGGTTGCTGGCCTGGACGACGACGCCGTGGACGTTGCCGAGCAACCTGGCGATGGCGGTTGCTCCGGACATCGACTACGTGGTGGTCGAGGACGCTTCGGGCCGGCCGACGATCCTGGCTGAGGCGCGTTTGCCGGCGTACGCGGAAGAGCACGGCGGGGTCGCCGGCCTGTCCGGTGACGTGCTGCGGCGGTTGAAGGGGTCGGAGTTGATCGGGCTGCGGTACACGCCGCTGTTCGGCTTCTTCACCGATGTTTCTCGCTGGGGGACCGGGAACGCGTTCCAGGTGATCGCGGCCGACCACGTGACGACGGAGAACGGCACCGGCGTGGTGCACATGGCGCCGGCGTACGGCGAGGAGGACCAGCTCGCCTGTGATGTGGTGGGGATCCCGACGCTGCTGACCGTCGACGACGGGGCGCATTTCACCACCGTGGTGCCGCCGTACGTGGGTCAGCACGTCTTCGATGCGAACCGGCCGATCATCCGCGATCTGCAGGCGGCCGGCGCGCTGGTTCGCGAGGACAGCTATGTGCACAGCTATCCGCATTGCTGGCGGTGCCGCAATCCGCTGATCTACAAGGCGGTCTCGAGCTGGTTCGTCGAGGTGACCCGGATCCGGGACCGGATGGTCGAGCTGAACGAGCAGATCACCTGGGTGCCTGAGCACGTCAAGCACGGGCAGTTCGGCAAGTGGCTGTCGAACGCGCGCGACTGGTCGATCAGCCGGAACCGGTTCTGGGGTTCGCCGATCCCGGTGTGGCGCTCGGACGATCCGTCGTATCCGCGGATCGATGTCTACGGGTCGGTCGAGGAGCTGGAGCGGGACTTCGGCGTCGCCGTACCGGACCTGCACCGCCCGTACGTCGACGAGCTCACGCGGCCGAATCCGGACGACCCGACCGGCCGCTCGACCATGCGGCGGGTGGCCGACGTCCTGGATGTGTGGTTCGACTCGGGATCGATGAGCTTCGCGCAGGTGCACTACCCGTTCGAGAACACGGACTGGTTCGAGCACCACTTCCCGGGCGACTTCATCGTCGAGTACATCGGGCAGACGCGGGGCTGGTTCTACACCATGCACATCCTCGCGACGGCGCTCTTCGATCGGCCGGCGTTCTCGTCGTGCCTGTCGCACGGGATCGTGCTGGGCAGCGACGGGCAGAAGATGAGCAAGTCGCTGCGGAACTATCCCGACGTGCGGGAGGTGTTCGATCGCGACGGCGCGGACGCGATGCGCTGGTTCCTCATGTCCTCGCCGATCCTGCGCGGCGGCAACCTGGTCGTCACCGAGGCCGGTATCCGCGACGGCGTCCGCCAGGTGATGATCCCGCTCTGGAACGCCTGGTACTTCTTCGGTCTGTACGCCAACGCGGCCTCGGCAACCGCTACCTGGTCGGTGTCGTCGCAGGTCGAACTCGACCGGTACCTCCTGGCCCGCCTCCGCGTCTTCGTAGCCGACGTGACCGACCAACTCGACCGCTACGACATCGCCTCAGCCTGCGAGTCGGTGGTCAGCTACCTCGAAGTCCTCACCAACTGGTACATCCGCCGCTCCCGAGAACGCTTCTGGGACGACAAGGGGGCAACCTTCCAAGACGCCCTCAACACCCTCTACACGGCCCTGGAAGTAGTCACCCGGGTGGTAGCCCCTCTCCTCCCACTAACCGCCGAAGAAATCTGGCGAGGCCTGACCGGCGACCGCTCCGTCCACCTCACCGACTGGCCGCTGGCGTCCGACCTCCCCTCCGACCCCGACCTCGTCACCCGGATGGACCGAGTCCGCGAGATCTGCTCAGCCGCCTCCGCCCTCCGCAAGTCCGAAGGCATCCGGGGCCGCCAACCCCTCCGTACCCTCACCGTCGCCACTCCCGACGCCAAGTCCCTCGAGGACCTGGTGCCGATCCTCCGCGCCGAGGTCAACGTCCAGCAGGTCGTCCTGGCCGAGCTGGACGAGGTCGACGCCCCCGTCTCCCAAAAGCTGACCGTCAACGCCCGCGCCGCCGGCCCCCGCCTCGGCCGCGACGTCCAAGCCGTCATCAAGGCGTCGAAGTCCGGCGACTGGTCGGTCGCCCCGTCAGGCGAAGTAGTTGCCGGAGGCATCACCCTGGAGCCCGCCGAGTACAGCCTCGAAACCGTCCTGGCCGACGGCGCCGAGTCCACCCACCAGGCAGCAGGCCTGCTCACCGACGGCGGCTTCGTCCTCCTCGACCTGGAAGTCACCCCGGAACTCCACCGTGAAGGCGTGGCCCGAGACCTCATCCGCACCATCCAGCAGGCCCGCCGAGACGCCGGCCTGAACATCACCGACCACATCACCCTGACCCTGACAGCCGACCCCCCGACCCGCGAGGCCATCGAAGAGCACCGCCACACGCTGATGTCAGAAACCCTCGCCGACACCCTCGCCATCACCGAAGGCGACGAACTCACGGTCGTCCTGACGAAGGCCTGACCCCATCACCTGCGCGGATCCCGCCGCCCACCGCCTGCGCAGCCCGGCGGCGCATAGGGTGGGTTTATGGAGAAGCGGACTTTGGGGCGTACTGGTCGTCAGGTTGGTGTGGTTGGGCTGGGGGCCTGGCAGTTGGGGGCCGACTGGGGTGATGTGAAGGAGGGCGACGCGCTCGACGTGCTCAACGCGGCTGTCGAGGGTGGAGTGACCTTCATCGACACCGCGGACGTGTATGGCGACGGGCGCAGCGAGCGGCTGGTGGGGCAGGTGCTGAAGGAGCACCCGGAGCTCACCGTCGCCAGCAAGATGGGTCGCCGCGTCGAGCAGAAGCCTGAGAACTACAACCTGGACGCCTTCCGGGCGTGGAACGACCGGTCGCGGGAGAACCTGGGCGTCGACACGATCGACCTGGTGCAACTGCACTGTCCGCCGACCGCCGTCTACTCGACCGACGCGGTGTTCGACGCGCTCGACACCCTCGTCCAGGAGGGGCGGATCTCGGCGTACGGGGTGAGTGTGGAGACGTGTGAAGAGGCGCTGACCGCGATCGCCCGGCCGAATGTCGCGTCCGTGCAGATCATCCTCAACGCGTTCCGGCTCAAGCCGCTCGACGAGGTGTTGCCGGCCGCCGAGCGGGCCGGCGTCGGGATCATCGCCCGGGTGCCGCTCGCCAGCGGGCTGCTCTCGGGGAAGTACGACGAGAACACCACCTTCGGCGCCGACGACCACCGCAACTACAACCGCAAGGGCGAGGCGTTCGACGTCGGCGAGACCTTCTCCGGAGTCGACTTCGCCACCGGCCTCGAGGCCGTCAAGCGGCTCATCCCGCTCGTCCCCGAGGGTGCCACCATGGCCCAGTTCGCCCTCCGCTGGATCCTCGACCAGCCCGGCGTCTCGGTCGTCATCCCCGGCGCCCGCAACCCCCAGCAGGTGGCCGGCAACATCGGCGCCGCCACCCTCACCCCGCTCAGCACCGGCGAGCTCAAAGTCGTCCAAACCGTCTACGACGAACTCATCCGCCCCCAGATCCACGACCGCTGGTAGCACCCACCCTGCTGCTCCGCCTCAGCCGGCCGGAGGTTGGGTAGGAAATTGGCCCTGATCGGGACCAATTTCCTACCCGAGTCCGGCGAAGATCCTCCCCGCTTCCGTCATGCTCGCTCGTTATTCGCAGGTGACTACGCTCCGAACCATCCAGTATGTGGACGGAGAACCGGGTTGTCAGGGGGCTGTCGGTGGGCTCCGTATCGTGGAGGGGTGCTCACCATCGACCAGGTCACGTACGACGAGATCGTGGCGCATGCCCGTCGCGACCACCCGGACGAGGCGTGCGGCGTGGTCGCCGGACCGATCGGCAGCGACCGGCCGGCCCGGTTCATCCCGATGCTGAACGCGGCCATGTCGCCGACGTTCTACGAGTTCGACTCCGGCGATCTGTTCCGGTTGTACAAGGAGATGGACGAGCGCGACGAGGAACCGGTCGTGATCTACCACTCGCACACGGCCACCGAGGCGTACCCGTCCCGGACGGACATCAACCTGGCCCAGGAGCCGGGTGCGCACTACGTGCTCGTCTCCACCCGCGACGGTGCGGACGAGGCCTCGTACGACGGGCCGGTGGAGTTCCGGTCGTACCGGATCATCGACGGCGCGGTGACCGAAGAAGAAGTCAAGGTCGTCGCGGCCTACAGCAACCAAGGAGACAACTGAGATGGCGATCGAGCTTCGCGTCCCGACCATTCTGCGCACCTACACCGGGGGCGAGAAGGCGGTGAACGGGGACGGCAGCACGCTGGCCGAGTTCATCGACAACGTGAACGGCACCCACCCGGGCCTGAAGGAGCGGATCGTGGAGGGTGAGCCGGAGGAGCTGCGCCGGTTCGTCAACGTCTACGTGAACGACGAGGACGTGCGCTTCACCGGCGGCCTGTCCACCGGTGTCAAGGACGGCGACGTCGTCGTCGTGCTGCCCGCGGTCGCCGGCGGCTGATCGTGCGTTTCGACAGCCTGCTCGACTCGGTCGGCGGTACGCCGCTGGTCGGCCTGCCGAAGCTGTCGCCCTCGGGTGACGTCCGGTTGTGGGCCAAGCTGGAGGACCACAACCCGACCGGCTCGATCAAGGACCGGGCGGCGCTGCGGATGCTGCTCGACGCGGAGAAGGACGGCCGGCTCCGGCCGGGCAACACGATCCTCGAGCCGACCTCGGGCAACACCGGCATCTCGCTGGCGATGGCGGCCAAGCTGCGCGGGTACCGGATGGTCTGCGTGATGCCGGAGAACACCTCCGAGGAGCGCCGGCAGATCCTGCGGATGTGGGGCGTCGAGATCATCTCCTCGCCGGCCGCGGGCGGGTCGAACGAGGCGGTCCGCGTGGCCAAGCAGGTGGCCGAGGAGCACCCGGACTGGGTGATGCTCTATCAGTACGGCAACCCGTCGAACGCGGCCGCGCACTACGACGGCACCGCGCGCGAGATCCTGGCCGACCTTCCGTCGGTGACGCATTTCGTCGCCGGGCTCGGTACGACCGGCACGCTGATGGGCGCCGGGCGGTTCTTCCGTGAGCACAAGCCCGAAGTACGGATCGTCGCCGCCGAGCCCCGGTACGGCGAACTGGTCTACGGCCTGCGAAACCTCGACGAGGGCTTCGTCCCCGAGCTGTACGACGCGTCGCTGATCGACGCCCGCTTCTCGGTCGGCCCGCGCGACGCCGTCCGCCGGGTCCGCGAACTGCTCGACAACGAGGGCATCTTCGCCGGCATCTCCACCGGCGCCATCCTGCATGCCGCGCTCGGCCAGGCCGCGAAATGCGTCCAGGCAGGCGAGAAGGCCGACATCGCCTTCGTCGTCGCCGACGGCGGCTGGAAGTACCTGTCGACCGGCGCCTACGAAGGCACCATCGACGAGGCCGAGGACCGGCTCGAAGGCCAGCTCTGGGCCTAGTGGCCGGAGCGGCTCACCGCGGGCGGGCGGTGTGCGCCGGTTCCTACGTCGACGACTTGAAAAGCACCTTGCGGCCTAGTCGGGGATGGACGCCGCGACCCTTGCAGCTGCTGCAGGGACGTTGGGCGTAGCTGAAGAAGTACCCCTTGTGCCGGCCTGCGCCCTTGCAGCGATTGCATTTCGCGTTCGGGTGCAGGGACAGCGAGACGAGGTACAGGGCGAAGGCGGCGAGCGCGATCAGCAGCAGGAAGCCCGTCGGGCCGATCGCCGACGCCACGTCGGCGCTGGCGCTGGTGCTGGACGTGCTCGTCTCCACAGCCGGACCGGCGGCAGAGCCTGCCACCGCGGCGTTGCTGGGGTGCGGATTCGGTGCACCGGTGGTGGTGTAAGCCACCGCGATCTGGACCACCAGGTTCATGGCATCGCTGGGGGCGGTTGGAAACACATCCGCTAAGAGTGGCCTGGGTCACGTCAGTTTGCAATTCCTGAGAGTAAAGATGTGGATAACTCCGGCGTGTCGTCCTGCGAAGCTAGGTAAGGCTTACTTCAGCTCTGCCCGGTAACGGCATTCCGGCCCGCGCGAGCTAAGGTTCGGAACGTGGCAGACGCACCGATCGGCATCTTCGACTCAGGCTTCGGCGGGCTCACGGTGACCAGGTCGGTGCTCGATCAGTTGCCGCACGAACCGATCCTGTACCTGGGTGACACCGCACGTCAGCCGTACGGCCCGAAGCCGATCGCCGAGGTCCGCGAGTACGCGCTGGAATGCCTGGACCACCTGGTCGAGGCCGGCGTGAAGATGCTCGTGATCGCCTGCAACTCGGCCAGCGCCGCGATGCTCAGGGACGCCCGCGAGCGGTACGACGTACCGGTCGTCGAGGTGATCCTCCCCGCGGCGAGACGCGCCGTCGCGGCAACGAGAAGCCAGCGGGTGGGCGTGATCTGCACGCAGGCAACGGCAACTTCCCTTGCGTACGAGGACGCTTTCGCGGCCGCGCCGCAGGTGCAGCTGATGACGCAGGCCTGCCCGAGCTTCGTCGAGTTCGTCGAGGCCGGGGTCACCTCCGGGCCGGAGCTGCTCGCGGCCGCCCACGAATACCTCGACCCGCTGGTCGAGGCCGGCGTCGACACGCTCATCCTCGGCTGCACCCACTACCCGTTGCTGACCGGCGTCATCTCGTACGTGATGGGTGACAACGTGTCCCTCGTCAGCAGTGCGGAGGAGTGCGCCAAGGACGTCTACGGCGTACTGACCAAGCAAGGACTGCTGCGTGCCGACGACCTGCCCGCGCCCCGGCACCGGTTCGTCACCACCGGCAGCCCGGACGAGTTCGCCGCGATCGGCTCGCGCTTCCTCGGCCCGGTGATCTCCGGCGTGGACCAGTTCGCCTGGGTCCGCTGACGATGCCCGCGCGATTTGGTTGCCCTCGGCGACGCTCTGGTCGCTCTGCGAAGTCGGCAACCCGCCGGTAATGTTCAAGATATGAAGCTCATTGTGCTCGGCTGCTCCGGGTCCGTCCCCGGGCCGGACTCGCCTGCTTCGAGCTATCTGGTCACCGCCGACGGATTCAACCTCATTCTCGATCTCGGCAGCGGCGCGCTCGGCGCGCTGCAACGCCACCTGTCCGTGCCGGAGATCGGCGCGATCGCCTTGTCCCACCTCCATCCCGACCATTGCATGGATCTGTGCGGCCTGTACGTCGCGGCGAAGTACTCGCCGTCCTCGCCGCTGCCCAGGATCCCCGTCTACGGCCCGCCCGGCGCGTCCGAGCGGATGGCGCTTGCCTACGACCTGCCCCTCGATCCGGGGATGGAAGAGGAGCTGGAGTTCCATACCTGGCAGGAGATCCAGCAGATCGGCCCCTTCACGGTCCGCACCACAGCGATGGTGCACCCGGTACCGGCGTACGCGATCCGCGTTGAGCACGGCAACAAGTCCCTGGTCTACACCGGCGACACCGGCCCGAACGAGGCGCTGATCGAGCTGGCCCGTGGCGCCGACCTGCTGCTGAGCGAGGCCGCGCTGCGCGACGACGATCCGAACAACCCGCCCGACCTGCACCTCACGCCTGCCGACGCGGGCGAACACGCCAAGAAAGCCGGGGTCAAACGCCTCGTCATCACCCACGTCCCGCCCTGGTTCGACCGCGAAACCCAGGGGATAGGGGCCCGCCGCACCTACCCGGGAGAAGTCCTGGTCGCCACCCCGAACGCCATTTTCGACATCTGATGGAGTTCGTCACCCTGTCTGACGGCACCCGTCTGCGCACCTGGACCACCGGCACGACGACTGCCTCACCGCCCGTCGTGCTGCTGCATGGCGGCCCCGGCCTGTGGGACTACCTCGAGCCGGTGGCCGCGATGCTCGACGACCTGACCGTCGTTCACCGTTTCGACCAGCGTGGGTGCGGTGGCTCGGATCCGTCCGAAAACCAAACCATGCAACGGCTTCAGGACGACATCGAGGAATTGCGTGAGCACTGGGGACACGAGCGGATCGTTGTCCTCGGCCACTCGTTCGGCGCGAAGCTCGCGCTGACGTACGCGGCGGCCTACCCGCAGCACGTGGCCAAGGTCGGCCACTTCAGCGGTGTCGGCATCGGGGACTGGCACACGCCGTACTTCGAAGTGCGCGACCAGCGGATGACGGCTGAGCAACTGGAGCGCCTGGAGTCCTTCCGGCCGGGCCGGACACCGGCGGAGGAGACGGAGTTCCGGGCGTTGTCCTGGTTCACCGATCACGCCGATCGCGAGCGCGCCTGGCAGTGGGCGCTGGAAGATGCGGCGGTGCCGTATCCGATCAACTGGGCGGCCAATCGGGCACTCGCCGGCGAGGTGAACTCCTGGCCTGACGATGAGCTGGCCGCTCGCGTGGCCGGGCTGACGATGCCGGTCTGGCTGGTTCACGGCACGGGTGACCCGCGGCCGGCGAGCGCAGTACAGGCGCTTGCGAAGCACATCCCGAACCATGAGTTCCGCTTGATCGAAGGGGCCGGCCACTCGCTGTGGCGCGAGCGGCCGGCTGAGCTTCGTCAAGTACTGCAGGAGTTTCTGGACAGCTAGCGGGTCTGGCCGCGGTCGAAGTACTCGATCAGGGCCTGGTCCAGCGGCGGGACGTCGATCGGGGTGCCGTTCGTACGCAGGGAAGTGGTGGCCGCATAGCCGGCTGCGACCGCCGCGCGGGCGGCGACGGGGGAGGTCAGCGTCGCCCCGCCCTCGCGGACGAAGCGGACGAACTCCGCCACCAGGCGCGGATCGGCACCCGCGTGACCGCCTTCCGCATCGGGGATCTCGACCACGATGTCGGCGTCGGCGCGATAGCCGGAACGCCTGCTGTTCCACACCTTGACGACGTCGCCGGGGCCGTCGCCGAAGTTCTCCAGCCGGCCCGCCGTGCCGATCACGGTGTAGTTGCGCCAGTAGTCCGGCGTGTAGTGGCACTGCTCGTAGGACATCAGTACGCCGTTGTCCAGTTGGAGATTCGCCATCGACAGGTCCTCGACGTCCATCACCGGCGCCATCCCGGTCTGCGACAGCGGCGGCCAGTTGTCCTCGGAGACGAACTCCGAGAACCGTTGCCCGGAACGGTCCTGGCGGTCCGCGATCCCGCCGTACAAGGTGAGGCCGCCGAGCGCGTTGGCCCGGACGGTGTACCCGCCGGCCAGCCAGTGCATCACGTCGATGTCGTGGGCACCCTTCTGCAGCAGCAGGCTGGTACTGCGCCTGCGGTCCGCGTGCCAGTCCTTGAAGTAGAAGTCGCCGCCGTGGCCGACGAAGTGCCGGCACCAGATCGCCTTGACCTCACCGATCGCGCCCTGCTGGATCAGCTCGCGCATCGTCAGGACGACGGGCATGTGGCGCATGTTGTGCCCGACGTACAGCCGGGTGCCGGTCTCGTACGCCGCTTGCAGCACCCGGTCGCAGCCAGAGGTGGTGATGGCCAGCGGCTTCTCGACGAAGACGGCGACGCCGGCCCGGAGGAAGTCGATCGCCGGGTCCTCGTGCAGGTCGTCGGGCGTGGTCAGGAACACGCCGTCCAGCTTCAGGTCGAGCAGGTCGGTGTGGTCGGCGTACGCCTGGGCGTCCGGGTACTCCGCGAGCGCGGCCTGCTGCTGCGCCTCGACGGGATCGCAGACGGCGACGATCCGGGAACCCTCACCCGGGGAATGGGCATGCTTGGCCAGGCGGCTCCGGGCGCCGAGCCCCACCACGCCGAACCGGAGGTCTTCTGTACTCATGCGAGCGACTCCTGCACATAGATGATTGCTAAACCCTATGTCTGAACAGTTCCGATCTTCAACACCCGTGAGATTCCGAGGTGTCAACCAAGCGGTCATCTCAGGTCTGCGCAGACATCGGACAGCCCCGTCACCATGACGGAATGTGACCCTCCACTATGTGGCACTCGGCGACTCGACCACCGTTGGTGTCGGGGACCCGATGAACGGCAGCACGACCGACCTGGCCGGTGCCGGTGCTCGCCCTGGGGAGGGGTGGCGGGGCTGGGCCTCGCTGCTCGCCGACTCCCTGGGCAGCTCCCACCGTGTGACGTTCTCCAACTTCGCGACCAGCGGCGCCACCGCGCCGAAGGTCGCGACCGACCAACTCCCGTCGACGGGCTCGGGCCCGATCGACCTCGCCTCCCTGATCGTCGGCGTGAACGACACCATGCGGTCGACCTTCGACGTCGGCCAGATCCGCGAGTGTCTGCAGTACTGCGCGGAGCAGCTGACCGGGCGCGGCGCGACGCTGCTGACCGTGCGTTTCCACGACCACGGCCAGGTGTTCGGCCTACCGGCATGGTTGCGTCGGCCACTGTGGAACCGGATCGAGCAGGTCAACTCCGTGTACGACGAGTTGTACCTGCGCTTCGGTGGGATCCGGATCGACATGGCCGACTACCCCGAGGTGTACCGGCGCGACTTCTGGAGCGTCGACCGTCTCCACCCGGGTGAACGCGGCCACCGCCGGCTGGCCCGGGCCTTCGCCGACGAACTCCACCGCCAGGGCCTGCCGATCGCAGTACCTCCCGCCCTGGACTGCGCCGGCGACACCCCCTCCAAGTGGGCAGACACCCTCTGGCTCCTCCGCGAAGGCGTCCCCTGGCTAGGCCGCCGAGCCGGCGACCTCACCCCCTGGGCCGCCCGCATGGCCCTCACCCAACTACGCCCACCCCCTCGCACCCCCATGCCTCCCGCCTTCCCGCCCGGCACCACCCCCGTGTTCCCTCCCAGCACCACCCCCGCCTTCCCGGAACCCGCCTCGGCGGCTGCCTTCTCTCACTCCGCCGTCGCCGCGCGCAGCGCGGCGACGGCTGCTTCTTCTCTCGATGCGGAGGTGCAGCAGGTTCGGGCATAGGGTTTCGTCCATGGCTCGTATCGATGGACGTACTCCTGATCAGCTCCGGCCGGTGACCCTGACGCGGAAGTGGCTCGACCATGCCGAGGGGTCGGTGCTGGTGGAGTTCGGCCGGACCCGCGTGCTCTGCGCGGCCAGCGTGACCGAAGGCGTGCCGCGCTGGCGCAAGGGGTCCGGCCTCGGTTGGGTGAGCGCGGAGTACGCGATGCTCCCGCGCTCGACGAACACGCGCTCCGACCGCGAGTCCGTGAAGGGCCGGATCGGCGGCCGCACCCACGAGATCTCCCGGCTGATCGGCCGCTCGCTGCGCGCCGTGATCGACTACAAGGCCCTCGGCGAGAACACCATCCTGCTCGACTGCGACGTCCTGCAGGCCGACGGAGGTACCCGTACGGCCGCCATCACCGGCGCCTATGTCGCCCTGGCCGACGCCGTCTCCTTCCTGCGCGACCGCAAGGCGCTCAAGGGCGAGCCGCTGACCGGCTCGGTCTCCGCCGTCTCGGTCGGCATCATCGACGGCGCCCCGATGCTCGACCTCTGCTACGAAGAAGACGTCCGGGCCGAGACCGACATGAACCTGGTGCTCACCGGCGACGGCAAGTTCATCGAGGTGCAGGGCACGGCCGAGGGCGCGCCCTTCGACCGCGACGAGCTGAACAGCCTGCTCGACCTCGGTACGACGGGCTGCGCCGAGCTCACCAAGCTGCAGTTGGAGGCGCTGGCGTGACCAAGGTGCTCCTCGCCTCGAACAACAAGAAGAAGCTCGCCGAGCTCCAGCGCATCCTCGCGCCGATCGTCCCCGGCATCGAGGTGCTCGGGCTCGGCGACGTACCGGCGTACGAGGAGCCGGCCGAGACCGAGCCGACCTTCGAGGGCAACGCGCTGCTGAAGGCCCGCGCCGCGCTGGCCGCGACCGGGTTGCCGTCGATCGCGGACGACAGCGGCATCTGCGTCGACGCGCTGAACGGCATGCCCGGCGTACTGTCCGCGCGCTGGTCGGGCCCGGCCAAGGATAACCACGCCAACAACATCCTGCTGCTCGGCCAGCTGGAAGACGTACCGGACGAGCGGCGAGGTGCCTCCTTCGTGGCGGCCGTCGCGTTCGTGCGGGAAGGCGCCGAGGACGTGGTCGTCCGCGGCGAGATGCCCGGCTCGGTCATCCGCGAGCTGCGCGGCACCGGCGGCTTCGGCTACGACGTGCTGTTCGCCGCCGAGGGGTACGACCGGACGACGGCCGAGCTGTCGATCGAGGAGAAGGACGCGATCAGCCATCGTGGCAAGGCGCTGCGCGAGCTCGCCCCGATCGTGGCGAAAGCACTGGAGGCCTGACATGTTGTTCGCAGGATCAGACCGTGACGGCGTGGAAGCCGGCAAGATCACCGCCGCCTACCGCCGCTGGGCCGAGCCCCGCGTGGTCGAGGGCCGGATCTACCGCACCAACGCCGGCCGGATCGAGATCGACTCCGTCCGCCAGGTCAACCCCGACCTGATCTCCGACTACGACGACGACATCTTCGCCGCCGACCGGCAAAACGCCCGAGACGTCCGCCGCCGCCTCCGCGGCAACGAGGACTGGCCCACCTTCCTCATCAAGTTCCACCTGGTCGAAGGCCCGGACCCCCGCGAAGAACTGGCCGCCACCGCGGACCTGACCCCCGAAGACCTGGACGACATCCGCACCCGCCTGGCCCAGCTCGACTCCCTGAGCCGCCACGGCGCCTGGACCACCGCAGTACTCCAAAAGATCCAGGAAAAGCCCACCGTCCGAGCCGGCGACCTCGCCACGGACCTGGGCCGAGACACCGCGTCCTTCAAACTAGACGTCCGCAAACTCAAAAACCTAGGCCTCACCTACAGCCTCGAAACCGGCTACGAGCTGTCGCCGCGCGGAGTGGCGTACCTCAAGTCCCTCTGACCATATTCAAGAACGCCTGGTGTGGAGGAGCCTGAAAACGGCTCCGCTGGATTTGAACTCGTTCCGGGTCGCGATGATCTCGCGACGGGCTATGTGTGACCTGAGCTGTTGATCAAAGGATTGTTCGGTGAAGTCAGTCTTGGTCGACGCCAGGACGGCATAGATGATGTTCAGGTCGAACCAGCCCAGAAACTCTTCCTCGCTGATCCCTCGGCCGGCGTTGGCGGCCTGCCAACGCGGATAGAAGGCCCGCAAGAGGACCTTTCCGTTGGTCAGATCCGCGGTGATGACCTCCCGGGCCAGTGATATCTGCGAGCAGGCGTCGCGCATCTTGCCATCGAAACCGTCTTTGACGTGAATGACATGCAGAACTCCGGCCGCTTTGTCCACCCGAAGCAGGTCGAAGAGTTCTACTTTCCCGCGATCGGTCAAGGCGAACACCTTGTCGCCGTAGTAGAACGGTCCCGCGCCGCCCTGGGCCCGGTTGTAGCCGTCTTCGTCGGTCCCCGACCACGTCATCAGACCGAGATCCTCCCGCGACAGGATGGGATCCCTGTCGGCGAACACCTCGGCCAGGAAATCTCGCTTGAGGTTCTCGAGACATGCGCCCTGAGCCCGGTACCAGACACCGTCGAGCAGGAAGTAGGTCTGACCGTTGAGGTCGACCTGGCCATGCATGAACTTGTGAACTTCCTTGCGGATCGGCTGGGCGTCGTCGGACTGCCTGCGGTAGGAGAACCGCAAGGTCTCCAGCTTCTCGACGAAGGCTGCCGGCTTCTTGAGAAGACTGCCGAGCTGCTGACGAATCACCTTGAACAGGTCGTCCTTGTCGGGCGGATCGCCCGGTACCGTCCAACGCGACAGTTGGAAGTCCGTGCCGGTTTGGTAGGCGGCGAGCTCGTCAGGGTCACCGAGATCGAGGTCGAGTTCCGCCCCGTCGACGATCGCTCGGCGCACGTCGTCGAGCAGTTGGTAGCGCAGATCAAGGATCAGCTGTTGATCGCGCACGACATAGAGGTTGTCCAGGAAGGCGAGCTGGCGAGTCTGATCGGCCGACGGTTCCGGCAGGTCGTCGAGTTCCTGGGCGAGCTTGACCACCTCGAGAAGGTCGAGCCGCTTTCGAATTGTGAAAGAGGATTTCATCTCCAGGGCCGGCGGTTTGTTGAGGTCGATGATGCTGGCCAGATATCCGCCCGCCGGTAGCAGGCCGGTGTCCAGGCGGCCGACCAGTCGCTTCCATACCTTCCCGAAGGACTCGCTACCGGAGATCGACTGGGCTCGCCGATAGGTCTCGGTTCGGCTTGCCCTCGGTCCGGAGAACTCCCGGACGTCCGCGGCGACGAAGTTGTTCGCCACCAGTCGCTTGGCCACCTCGAAGGGGAAGGCGTAATCCACGTACCCGTCGAAGACGCGGTAGCCGAAGCCGGAGGTCACCGCGAAAAGCGAAGGCTTCGTGACGATGAAGAGGCATGCGTCGATGACGTTGTAGGCGAATTTCTTCCGGTCGTCCTCGGAGACGAGGTGGTCGGCTACGAAAGGGGCGAACCCTGGCGATCGGCGAGAGCGCGTGTAGAGCTCCAACGAGACACCGCCGACTGCCTGAGCCAGCGTCACCTGGACGAGGCGGGGATGGTTTGCGGGTTCTGCCCTCCGCAGCCTGTTGTAGGACTCCAAGAGGTCATCGAGAGTCGTCTGGGCGGTACCACCTTGGGTGAGCTGGATCTTCCACAGCGCCACGTTCGCCTTCTTGTCCACAGTTGCCTCCCCTGCGCCGTTGGCTACCAGGCCGGACAACTACGTGGCGCAGTGCAGACCTTCCCGCGAAGGCTCGACGCGAAACTGACGCACGGTCACAGTTCGAACGATCTAGGCCCCAGGGCTAGGCAACACCAGCACAGAGCGTTACGTTGGCCCACATCCCGAGGGGGGCTCGGGGATGAGGGGAGAACCATGTCTCAGCAGTATCCGGAGTGGCAACACCCGGACCAGCCCGCACAAGAGCCGCAGTACGGGCAGCAACAACCGCAGTACGGAAGCCCACCGCAGTACGGGCAGCAACAACCGCAGTACGGAAGCCCACCGCAGTACGGCAACCTTCCGGCGCCGCAGCCGTACGGCATCGGCTACCCACAACAGGTAGCACCCAAGAACCCGGGCCTGGCGCTGGTGGCGTCCTTCTTCATTCCCGGTCTGGGCACCCTGATCAACGGCAACGTAGGCCTGGGCATCGCCATCTTCGCCGCCTACTGCGTCGCGGCGGTCCTCTGCTTCGTCATCATCGGCTTCGTCCTGCTCCCCGCCGTCTGGGTCTGGGGAATGATCGACGCCTACCAAGGCGCCAAAAAATGGAACACCGCCCACGGCATCGTGAGCTGACCATCAAGCCGGGTTGTGCCAGAGGCGGGACTTGAACCCGCACGCCCGGGGGCACCGGCACCTAAAGCCGGCGTGTCTGCCATTCCACCACTCTGGCTGGAGGATCGGCGTCCCCCTGGTGACATCTTAGGGGGACGCCGATCGTCAGCGGCTCTGCAGGGCGTTGATGAAGACGGTCCGCAGGTCCTGGGGGTTCTTCGCGACGAACGCCTGGCCGCCGGTGGCGATGGCCAGTGCCTGGAGTTCGTTGATGTCGACGTCGGGACCCATGCCCAAGGCGATGATGCGGACCGGGCGGGCCGGGTCCTTCAGCGCCTTCAGGGTCGCGACGGTCTGGGCCAGCGAGAGGCTGCCCGGGTCGTCGTTCTTGCCGTCGGTGAACAGCAGGACGGCGTTCACGGCGCTGGAGTCGTAGCCACTGCGGACCGCCTGGACGGCGGCGATCGCGGTGTCGTACAGGCCGGTTCCGCCGCCCTTGATCGCCTGTTGCGGCGCCAGCGCGGTGGTGATCCGCTGGCGCTGGGCCTCGGTCAGCTTGGCGATCGGGACGAGCTCGCGGAAGTCGGCGTTGGATTTGCCGATCTTCGTGGAGAACGTCCACAGGCCGAGCGCGGCGTTGTCCGGGAACAGCTTCAGGCCGCTGACCGCGGCCTCGATCGTGAGCTGCATCCGGGTCTTGTTGCCGACCTTCTCGGCCATCGAACCGGACACGTCGATCACCGCGAGCGAGTGCGCCGACAGCGACAGCCGGGTCCATTCGCCCAGCACCTTGTTGATGGCCGCCGTGGACGGCACGGGCAGCCGGCTGACCGCACCGACACCGCGGCCGCCACCCAGGTCGCTGACCAGTGCGTCGCGGAAACCGAGGTCGTCACGCGCCTGCGCGACCGCGTTGTTGATCAGCTCCTCGCCGAGTGCCTTGGCCGCGTCGGAGTACGCCTCGTTGTCCGACGACGAGGTGACCACGATCGGGTAGTCGAGCAGCAGCGTGCCGGTCCGCGGCACGACCGCCTTCAACTCCGAGTCGGGGTGTTCGTCCTGGTACTTGACGAAGCTCTGCTCCGAGGCCGGTACGACGAGAGTGCTGTCGGGCTGGCCGGCCCGGCCGAGCAACCCGTTCACGTCGGTGTACGGCTTGGCCATCGACCCGAGCTTCTGGGCCAGCGGCACGATGACCTCGCCCACCTGGGTCTCGGAGGCCGTCGTTCTGGCCCGCTCCGCCTGGATGGCGAGCAGGGCCAGCGCGCCGGGCGACTGGCTCAACGGGTCGAGCAGGGCCGGCGTTGTCTTGGAGAACGTGCCGAGCCAGGACGAGACGTCGGCGAAGTTGTCCGAGCGGCCGACCAGTACCAGCGGTGAGGTCGCGACCGACGGGACGGCGATGGTCGGCACCGACTGGCCGTCGTCGGCCTGGGACACCCACAGCGAGGAGTCCGGCACCCACAGATCGGGCCGGCCCTCCGCGTTGTTCGCGATGTCCCTGGCCACCTTGGACGACGGGGCCCCGGTGATGTTGAACTGCAGGCACGCGGTGGTGCTGTCGTCCTTGCGGTCCGCCACGGCCTTGGCCGCCCGCTCCAGCAAGGGCTGGATCTCGGGCGTGGTGCTGAGCCGGATCTGGGTCTTGTCGTTGCACGACTTACCACCCAGGAACCCGTCGGCACCGGATTCCGACCCGAAGGAGCGGACCACAAACACGGCGCCCAACGACAGCACCAGTAGCCCGGCGGCCGTCAGATACAGCGGACGCCGGTTGTTGTTGTTACTTTTCGTCACCGCAGAGGAGTGTTTTCCCATCGCGGCAGGTCCCTCCCTCCCAGAGGCAGACTGCGCGCGCAGATTACCCGGTTTGCACTGGTCAGGGCGAAGAGCGCGGCCGATGTCCACGCACCAGATGGAGGGTTGCAACTGGACGCGGAGCGCGTCGGCAGTACTGCTCGTCCCTCAGAGGTCTGCAAATATGACGGAACGTAGTGTTTCCGCTGCGAACAGGTGAAAACTTTGTGTGATCCAAATCACATCGACTCGACCGCGCCAACGGACGTTCCCTGGACCACCGTTATGAAACGGTTGCGGGTTTACCTTCGGAAAATGTCCTGACAATCAGTCGAGACCGAGATCGCGGCGCAACTTCGCCACGTGGCCGGTGGCCTTCACGTTGTACTGCGCGACCGCGATCTTGCCGTCCGGGTCGACGACGAAGGTCGACCGGATCACCCCGGTCACCTTCTTGCCGTACATCGTCTTCTCGCCGAAGGCGCCGTACGCGGTCAGCACCTCTTTGTCCGGGTCGCTGAGCAGCGGGAACGTCACGCCGTCGCGCTCGCGGAACTTCGCCAGCTTGGCCGGCTTGTCCGGGGAGATGCCGAGTACGGCGTACCCGTGGGCCTGCAGTGAGTCGAGCGAGTCGCGGAAGTCGCAGGCCTGCTTGGTGCAGCCCGGCGTCATCGCGGCCGGGTAGAAGTACACGATCACGCTCTTGCCGCGCAGCGAGGCCAGCGAGACGTCGTTGCCGTCCGCGTCCGGGAGGGTGAAATCGGGTGCGGCGTCGCCGACGGCCAGACGATCGGGCATGAGGTGTCCCTCCCAGGAGCAGGTGATTGTCCGACATTCTGCCGTACTGCTCCGACAGTCGCCTCAGCGGCTCCGGCCGAGAGCAAGCGCTTGTGTTACACGGATGCGGTTCGCTTGTTACGTGCGGGAAAACTGACCCGGGATCCAGGTGCGAGGCGGGCATCGGTGGGTGAAGATTCGGAGATGAGCCGCGCATCGATCCGCCCCGCTGGCCCACAGTTGTTCGACGGCTACCTCGATCCGGGACGGCCGCATGCCGGCGCGTACGACGAGATGTTCGGCGCCGGCGAGGAGGTGCGGCCGGCGTACCGGCGGTTGCACGAGTCGCTGACGCCGCTGCAGCCTGCCGACCTGACGGCCAGGTCCGAGGCGCTCGACCGGGCCCTGGTCGACCAGGGCATCACCTTCTCGCTGTCGGGGGAGGAGCGGCCGTTCCCGCTCGACCTGGTCCCGCGCGTCATCACTGCCTCCGAGTGGGCTCGGCTGGAGCGCGGCATCGTCCAGCGGGTCCGGGCGCTGGAGGCGTTCCTCGCGGACATCTACGGCGCGCAGGAGATCGTGGCGGACGGCGTACTGCCACGGCGGCTCATCACCTCCTGCGAGCACTTCCATCGCCAGGCGGCCGGCATTGCGCCGCCCAACGGCGTGCGGATCCACGTGGCCGGCATTGACGTAGTACGGGACGAGCAGGGCGACTTCCGGGTGCTGGAGGACAACCTGCGCAGCCCATCCGGGGTGTCCTACGTGATGGAGAACCGCCGGACCATGGCCCGGGTGTTCCCAGACCTCTTCGCCAAGCACCGGGTGCGCGCAGTAGGCGACTACGCCGTCCATCTACTCCGCGCCCTTCGCGCAGCAGCACCAGCCGGTACTACGGACCCGAACGTGGTCGTCCTGACCCCGGGCGTCTACAACTCGGCCTACTTCGAGCACTCGCTCCTAGCCCGCCAGATGGGGGTCGAACTGGTCGAGGGCCGGGACCTGTTCGCCCGCAACAACGTCATCTACCTGCGGACCACCGAGGGCGAGCAGCGGGTGGATGTGATCTACCGGCGGATCGATGACGAGTTCCTGGACCCGGTGCACTTCGTACCCGACTCAGTGCTCGGCGTCGCGGGCCTGGTGAACGCGGCGCGGGCCGGCAACGTAGTGGTCGCCAATGCGATCGGCAACGGCGTCGGCGACGACAAGCTGGTCTACACCTACCTGCCCGAGATCCTGAAGTACTACCTGGGTGAGACCCCGCTGCTGCCGAACGTCGACACCTTCCGCTGCTGGCTGCCCGCTGAGCACGACGAGGTGCTCGACCGGCTGGACGAGCTGGTCACCAAGCCGGTGGAGGGCTCGGGCGGCTACGGGATCGTGTTCGGCCCGGATGCGTCGGCCAAGGAGCTCGCTGCCCAGCGCCGCCGGATCCGGAGCAACCCACGCGGGTGGATCGCGCAACCCGTAGTACAGCTGTCCACTGTGCCGACCAAGGTCGGTGAGCGGCTGCAGCCGAGACATGTGGACCTGCGGCCCTTCGCTGTGAACGACGGCGAGTCCGTGTTCGTCCTGCCCGGTGGCCTGACCCGGGTGGCGATCCCGGAGGGCAGCCTGGTCGTGAACTCGTCCCAGGGCGGCGGCTCCAAGGACACCTGGGTGCTGGCGCCCAGGGCGTCCGACGAGAACGCCGAGCTGCGCGGCCGGGGCCTGGCCGCGGCCGGCCTGCGCTCGGACGAGGCCAGTACTCCGGAGCAGGGCCCGGAGCTCAACGTCGCCCAACAGCAGCAACAGTGATGGGGAGGTGCTGACGATGCTCGCACGCAATGCCGAGTCGCTGTACTGGATCGGCCGGTACGTCGAACGCGCGGACGACACGGCCCGGATCCTCGACGTATCGGTGCACCAACTGCTCGAGGACGCGACCGTGGACGCCGACACCGCCAGTCGCCGGCTGCTGGCGGTCCTGGGCATCGAACCGCCCAAGGGGACCACTCTGGACGTGTGGACGCTGACCGAGCTGGTGGCGATGTCCCCGGACCGCTCCGGCTCGATCGTGTCGTCCATCTCCAGCGCCCGCGAGAACACCCGGGTGGCGCGCGAGGTCGTCTCCAGTGAGCTCTGGCACTGCATCAACTCGATGTGGAACGCAGTGCCCGAACGGCAGCGCGCTGCTCGCCGGGTAGGGCCGCACGAGTTCTTCACCTTCGTAGAGGACCGCGCCGCGATGTTCGCCGGTCTCGCGGACTCCACGATGAGCAGGGACGACGGCTGGCGCTTCCTGGTGCTCGGGCGGTCGGTGGAGCGCGTCGACATGATCGTGCGGCTCCTGATGTCCCGGGCAGGCGACAAGCCGACTTCGCCCGGGTGGGTGACAGTACTGCGCTCAGCGGGCGCGCACGACACGTACCTGCGCACCTACCGTGGCGCCCTGGACGCATCCCGGGTAGTCCAGTTCCTGCTGATGGACCGACTGTTCCCGCGCTCTGTGTTCCATGCGCTGAGCAAGGCCGAGTCCTGCCTGGAGGAGCTCGAGCACGGCGAGTCTGCTCGCATCGGCGCGAGCGCAGAGGCCAGCAGGTTGTTGGGCAAGGCAAGGAGCGACCTGGAGTTCCTGCGACCGGCCGAGCTGCTCGACGACCTCACTGGAAGGCTGCAGGCCCTGCAGGCGACAGTGCGCGAGGTGGGCGAGGCCGTGTCACAGCAGTACTTCCACGCAGTGCCCTGGGTGGAGTGGAACAACGCGGAGGTGAACCTGTGAAGTGGCGTCTCCGTGTGGTCCACACGACTGGCTACCGCTATGCAACCGCCGTCACGCAGTCCTACAACGAGGCACGACTCACTCCGCGCAGCGACGACCGGCAGAACCTCATGGTCGCCCGGCTGGAGACAGTTCCGGCCACCCGCTCCTACCGCTACACCGACTACTGGGGCACCGAGGTCAACTCCTTCGACCTGCACGCCCCGCACACCGAGCTGAAGGTGATCGCAGCCTCGGTCGTCGAGACCACCGCACAGCCCACGCCGGAAGAGGAAGCGACCTGGGCTGACGTGCGTTCGCCACAGAGCCTCGACCGGTACGGCGAGTACCTGGAGTTCGCGGAGTACGTCCCCAAGAACAGGGAGCTGGCTGCGATCGCCCGGAGCCTCCGCAAGGGCCTCAGCCCGGCAGAGACCGTCCTGGCGATCTCCAAGTGGGTTCACGGCACCATGACCTACCAGCGTGGGACCACTGGCGTGCACTCGTCGGCAGTGGACGCGTGGCAGGCCGGTGAAGGAGTTTGCCAGGACTACGCGCACCTGACGCTGGCAATGCTCCGGGCTGTCGGAGTACCGGCTCGGTATGTCTCCGGCTATCTGCACACCAAGACTGATGCGGCGGTGGGGGAGACGGTGGTCGGTGAGAGCCATGCGTGGATCGAGGCGTGGACGGGTGGCTGGTGGGGGTACGACCCGACCAACGACATCCCGATCGCTCACCGGCACGTCTGGGTCGCCACTGGTCGCGACTACGGGGACGTCTCGCCGCTGAAGGGCATCTACTCGGGAGGGGCTGCCACGGCAATCGATGTCACCGTGGACATCACCCGACTGGCGTGACGGCTTCAACCAGGCTGAATGGGGCAGAGTGGTCTCATGCGGGCGATGACGGTGGTGCCGGGCAAGGCTGACTCTGCCTCGGTCGGCGAGGTGCCGGAGCCGCCTGAGTCCGACGGCTCGGTACTGGTCGAGGGACTGCTCGCTGGGATCTGCGGTACGGATATCGAGCTCTGCAGCGGTCTCTTCGGTACGGGCCGTCCCGGCGCCGACAGGCTGGTGATCGGGCATGAGTCCCTCGGCCGGGTACTGGAGGCGCCGACGGGTTCAGGGTTCGCCACTGGTGACCTAATTGTCGGCATAGTCCGCCGCCCCGACCCAGTGCCCTGCCCAGCCTGCGCACGCGGCGAGTGGGACTTCTGCCGCAACGGCCGCTACACCGAGCGCGGCATCAAGGAGATGGACGGCTACGGCGCCGAGCGCTGGCGAGTAGACCCGTACTACGCCGTCCCGGTGCCACAGCAACTCGGGCAGCTCGGCGTACTGGTCGAGCCCGCCAGCATCCTGACCAAGGCCTGGGACCAGATCGAACATGTCGGTGCCCGCTCCTGGTACGGCCCCGAGCACGTGCTGATCACAGGT
The DNA here is from genome assembly GCF_039537185.1 of Kribbella ginsengisoli. Lineage (NCBI taxonomy): Bacteria > Bacillati > Actinomycetota > Actinomycetes > Propionibacteriales > Kribbellaceae > Kribbella > Kribbella ginsengisoli. The sequence goes on from NZ_BAABAA010000010.1 coordinate 177,449, forward strand.
GCCGGCCCGATCGGCCTACTGGCCGCCCTCATCGCCACCCAGCGCGGGCACACCGTCCATGTACTCGACCTCGCGACCGACGGCCCCAAGCCGCAACTGGTCCGGGACCTCGGCGCGGAGTACCTCAATGACGTCTCCGACCTGACAGTGACGCCTGACGTGGTGGTCGAGGCGACCGGGGCCGGGCAGCTCGTGTTCGACTGCGCGAAGCTGCTGCCGCCGGCCGGCGTCATGTGTCTGACCGGGATCTCGCCGGGGCCGGCGTCCATCGACGTACAGCTCGACGCGCTGACGCGGCAACTCGTAGTACGGAACGCTGCGCTGGTCGGGACGGTGAACGCGGCCAAGCGGCACTATGCGGATGCGGTGGAGGTACTGCTGGCCGCAGACCCGGCGTGGCTGGAGCGGCTCATCACACGGTCGGTGCCGCTGTCGAACTGGCCTGCAGCCCTGGTCAAGGAGCCCGGCGATATCAAGGTGGTCGTGGATCTCCAGCGCTGACCTGCAAGACGTGTCTGCAAGGATGGGATCAAACACTGTGAAGGGAGCCCAAGGTGCCGGAGACGAAGGCTCGGACCACCGAGCAGATCGAGGCGGACATCGCCGCCACCCGCGCCCGACTGGCCTCGACCGTCGATGAGCTGGTCGACCGGGCGCACCCGAAGAACGTCGCCAAGCGGCAGGTCGAACAGGCCAGGGCCCAGGTGTTCGACGAGCGCGGGCAGTTGCGCACCCAGAAGCTGGTCGCCGTCGGTGCCGCGGCGGTGGGCGTCCTCGGCATGCTGATCATGATCCGCAAGCTGGTGGGTCGCCGGTGACGGCTCGCAAGCGGCTGGCCGACGACAAGCTGCCGATCCGGATGCTGCACGACCGGGTGCTGGTCTCGACCGAGGCCGAAGGCGAGCGCAAGTCCTCGGCCGGCATCCTGATTCCCGCGACCGCGCAGATGGGCCGCCGGCTGGCCTGGGCCAAGGTGGTCGCGATCGGCGCCAACGTGCGCACCGTCGAGGTCGACGACCGGGTGCTGTTCGACCCCGAGGACCGCGCCGAGGTCGAGGTCCGCGGCGACGACTACGTCCTGCTGCGCGAACGCGACCTGCACGCGGTGGCCGCCGGCCGCCTCGAGGACGGCCAGACCGGGCTCTACCTCTGACAGACCTCTGACAGCCGGTACTACGTACGCCGCCGCCGCTGCACTGGGACCAGTGCAGCGGCGGCCGCGTTTTGGATCAGAAACTGTTGGGGCCGAAGCGGAAGATCGCGACGACCAGGGCCAGGATCAGGATGATGGTGTTGATGAGGAGCGGCGGGTACTCCTTGCGGCGGAGGTGGGTGACGATCGCGCCGGCCATCAGGACCACCAGCCCGCTCGCAGCCAGCGGGACCAGGATCGGGGCGATGTCCAGCGCGCCCGGCAGGATCAGGCCGAGAGCCGCCAGCACCTCGGCGGTGCCGATCAGCTTGAGCGGGCCGGCCGAGAAGTCCTCGGTCCATTTCATGTTCGGGTTCGCGCCGAGCTTCTCCTTGGACTGAGCCAGCTTGCTGCCGCCCGCGCCGAGGAACAAAGCAGCCAGCAGGCCGGCCAGGATCCACAGGAACACATTCATCAGTGACGTTCCGCTCTCGAAGTGTTAGTTGACGCGTCAACCCTAGTCGCAGTGGGTTGAAGCGTCAACTAATCGGCTAGAGTGGTGACATGACCGGGGAGGACGACGGGGTGCGCTGGCTCGCGCCCGACGAGCTGGCGGCCTGGATGTCGCTGGCCGCGCTGATGTTCAAGCTGCCGGGCGCGCTCGACTACCAGTTGCAGCGCGACTCGGGGCTGACCCATTTCGAGTACCTGGTGATGGCCGGGCTGTCCGAGTCGCCGGATCGCTCGCGCCGGATGAGTGAGCTCGCCGGCTTCGCCAATGGGTCGCTGTCCCGCCTGTCGCATGTGGTGAAGCGACTCGAGAAGCGCGGCTTCGTCGTACGCAGGCCAGACGTCGAGGACGGCCGGATCACGGTCGCCGAGCTCACCGACGCCGGGTGGGAGCAGGTCGTCGCGGCGGCTCCTGGGCATGTGGCGGCGGTACGGGAGTACGTGATCGATGCGCTGACTCCCGGGCAGTTGGCGCAGCTCAAGGAGATCGGCGACGCGATCCACCGGAAGGTCGACCCGGCCCGGTCCTGCTGAATCGGCTTGCTCTGTTGCGAACGACCGTGCTTTTATTGATCCCGTGAGCAAGGGTGAAGAGACGCGCGCCGCGGTGCTGGACGAGGCGGCCCGTCAGGTCAGCCTGGTCGGGCTGGGCGCGCTCACCATCGGGCTGCTCGCGGACAAGACCGGCCTCTCCAAGAGCGGGCTGTTCGGGCACTTCCGGTCCAAGGAGCAACTGCAGGTCGCGGTGATCGACTGGGCCGGGGAGTTGTTCGCCGAGCGGGTGCTGCGGCCGGCCCTGAAGATGCCGCGTGGCGAGCCGCGGTTGCGGGAGCTGTTCGATCGCAAGCTGCGCTGGGACAACGGCGATCTCGCCCTGCCTGGTGGCTGTTTCTTCACGAGCGTGTCGGCCGAACTGGACGACGCCCCGCCCGGTCCGGTGCGTGATCGGGTGGTGCAGATCGAGCGCGACTACGTGGACACGATCGCCACCGTCTTCCGGACCGGGGTCAGCGAGGGGCAGTTCCGCGCTGATGCCGATCCGGAGCAGTACGCCTTCGACATCCGCGGTGTGCTGATGTCGTACCACCTGGCCAGCCGGTTGCTGGCCGACCCCCAGGCCGAGGATCGGGCCCGCGCCGCTTTCGAGGCGCTGCTCCGGGCGGCCAAGGTCTGAATCCTTCCCCTGAGGAGCGGTCATGTCGGCAAAGAAAAGCACGAACGGTCGGACTCTGGCCAGACGGCGCCGGATCTTCCAGGTGCTCGAACGGGTCGCGCCGGCGGTGGGCGCGCGGATGCTGGACACGATCTGGTTCCGCCTCCCACAGGTCTCCGAGAAGGCCAAACGGCTACGGGTGGAGTTGCCGGAGGCGACGCCCCTGGAGTTGCCGTTCGAAGGTGGCATCGTCCGTGGACGGATCTGGAGCGGCGGCGTAGCCGGTGGGGCGGTTCGGGGCCAGGGCGGGGTCGATGGCCCGACGATCTACCTGGTGCATGGGTGGGGCGGCTGGGGGCTTCAGTTGGCCGCGTTCATTCCGCCGCTGCTCGATGCGGGGTTCCGGGTCATTGCGTTCGACGCGCCGAGTCATGGGGAGTCCGAGCCGGGCCGGGACGGGGCTCAGCGGTCCACGCTGCCGGAGTTGGCTGATGCGTTCGAAGCGGTCGTCGCGGCGTACGGACCGGCGTACGGGGTGATGGCGCATTCGCTGGGTGCGGCCGCGGTGACGCTGGCGTTGCGGGATGGGTTCGGCGCGCGGCGGATCGTGTTCCTCGCGACGGCGACGGACTTCCGCGAGGGGCTGGCGCAGTACGAGGCTCATCTCGGCTTCGGTCCCCGGATCCGGGCCGGCTTCCTGCGCCGGTTCAGCCGCAGATTCGGGCCGATGGAGGGCTACACCGTCCCGACGATCGTCGATGCCCTGGCCGAGGAGCGCGAACTGCCGGCCTTGCTGGTGATACACGACCGCTCGGATCGCGAAACCTCCGCCGACGGCAGCATCGCCCTCGTCGACGTCTGGCCGGACGCGAAGCTCCACCTCACCGACGGCCTCGGCCACAACCGGGTCCTCCGCGACCCCGCCGTAGTAGCCGCCGCCACCGGCTTCCTCGCCGAAGGTTCCACGGAGCGGGCAGCCGCCGACCTGCCGAAGGAAGAGCAGGAGACAATGCAGGGGTGAACTTCGCAGCCACCTCCAGTCGTTTGCCGGACTTCCCCTGGGACAAGCTCGCTCCCTTCAAGCAGAAGGCGGCGGCTCATCCGGACGGGATCGTGGATCTGTCGATCGGAAGCCCGGTCGACCCGGTGCCGGAGCTGGTCAAGAAGGCACTGGCGGACGCTGCCGACGCACCGGCGTACCCGACGACCATCGGGACCGGTACTGCGCGCCAGGCGGCCGTCGACTGGCTCGCACGCCGGCTGGACGTCCCCAACGTCGACCCGCAGCACGGCATCCTCCCGGTGATCGGCACCAAGGAGCTGATCATGCTGCTGCCGACACTGCTCGGCATCGGTGCCGGCGACACCGTATTGATCCCAGACCTCGCCTACCCGACGTATGAGGCCGGTGCAGCGCTCGCCCGGGCCACCAGCGTCCCGGTAGCCAACCCCACGCAGTATGACGGCCCGGTACAGGTCGCCTACCTCAACTCACCGCGCAACCCCTCCGGCCAGATCACCTCTGCCGACGAACTGCGCGCAGCGGTCGAGTGGGCCCGGGCAAACGACGTACTGCTGGTCAGCGACGAGTGCTACATGGAGTTCGGCTGGGACTCGACCCCTGTGTCGGTGCTGCACCCGGACGTCTGTGGCGGCAGCTTCGACAACCTGCTTGCAGTGCACTCGCTGTCCAAGCGCTCCAACCTCGCCGGCTACCGTGCCGGCTTCGTGGCGGGTGACGAGGCAGTGGTCGCCGAGTTGCTGGCAGTGCGCAAGCACGCGGGCCTGATGGTCCCGTCGCCGATCCAGGCCGCTATGGCTGCTGCCTTCGCCGACGACGTGCATGTAGACGAGCAGCGCGCCCGGTACATCCGCCGCCGGACAGTACTGCGTGATGCGCTGACCGTTGCCGGCTGGGAGATCACCTTGTCGCAGGGCGGCCTCTACTTGTGGGCGAGCAATCCGGCGTACGACGCCTATGGCTCTGTCGAGGCACTGTCCGAGCGCGGCATTCTCGTCGCGCCGGGTGCCTTCTACGGCGCAGCGGGTGAGCGGCACGTGCGGGTCGCGTTGACCGCGACCGATGAGCGGGTCGACGCCGCCGTCAAGAGATTGCACGAATAGTCGAACATTTCGGGCAGAGTGTGACGTCTTCCTGGGTAGAAGCCTCTTAGTAGGTGAGAGGAGAGCTGGGGTGGCTCTCCCGAACTGGGGAGGACTGGCCCATGAAGGCTCGTGCCTTGGGATCGGCCGCCTTCACGGCGGTGCTGTGTCTCGCACTGATACCTGCGGTCGCGACTGCCGCGGAGACTCCACCGCCGTCGACACCGGTGGCGACGCAGCCGGCAGCGCCGCCCGCCGCGGCCGAGGCCACCACGCCGACGCCTGCTCCGGCGGACGAACCGACGACGCCGCCGGTACCACCACCGCCGACGACACCACCACCGACTCCGGCGGTGGCGACGCCGATCACGCTGACCCAGCCGGCCAACACCTGGGAGGACCGCCCGATCACGCTCGCGGGCCGGATGGAGAGCGGCCTGGCGAACTGGTACCTGACCCTCTGGCAGAAGCAAGGCACCACCTGGGTACTGCGCGGCTCGACCCGCACGATCGCCGACGGCGCCTACAAGTTCCTCTACACCTGGCCGGCCCCCGGCGCCGCGACCTTCCGCGTCGTGATCGGCAACAAGAACCCAGGCACCCTCGGCACCTCCCCGGACCGCACGGTCAACGTGCTCGACCGCACGCTGGTGATGAACAAGCCGGCCGCGACGTACACCGTCCTGACCGGCGTGAAGATGACCGGCAAGCTGACCCCGCCCGAGCCCGGCAAGAAGCTCGTCGGCCTCCAGGACCGGTACGGCGGCAAGTGGCGGACCCTGACGAGCGCCTGGATCGCGGCCAACGGGACCTTCGCAGTACCGGTCCCGGACAACCTGCCCGCGACCAAGACTGTCCGGGTCATCACGCTCGGCGTCCCGGCAGCCTCTGTCGAAGCCTCCGGCTATGCCGTCATCACGATCAAGGCGCTGGTGAACGCCAAGGTCGCCCTTGTCGGCGCGGGCTACGTCAACAAGACCTACCGGGCCGGCTGCCCGGTGAAGCCGTCGCAGCTGCGCCTGCTGACCTTGAACTACTGGGGTTTCGACGGCCTGGTGCATCGCGGTGAACTGATCGTCCGGGACGCGGCCGTGGCCAAGATGATCACCGTCTGGACCGCGAGCTTCAACGCCAAGTTCCCGATCCGCAGGATGCAGCGCGTCGATCTGTACGGCGGAAGCGACATCCGGTCGATGGCGGCGGACAACACCTCGGCCTTCAACTGCCGCCAGGTCACCGGCAACCCGTACGCGCTCTCGCCGCACTCCTACGGCTACGCGATCGACATCAACACCGTGGAGAACCCGTACCTCGCGGCGAACAACGTCTGGTACCCGTCGAACGGCCTGGCCTACCGCAACCGGTCAGTGGCCCGTCCCGGGATGCTGTTCAGCAGTAGCGCTCCGACCAAGGCACTGCGCGCCGCAGGCTTCTTCTGGGGAGCCGGCTGGCGTCAGCCCGACTACCAACACTTCGAGCCCCAGTGAAACCCGCACTAGCTCTGGTCCTGGGCGCTGCAGCTCTGCTGTACGGCTGCAGCGCCGAGCCAGCCGCTGAGCCCGCCCCAACCCCCACAGCGACTGGCGGCACTGTGCCGGTCCCGACCAACACCCTGAACACAACCCCGCCCACCAACGCTGCCGAGCCCCCTGCCCTCCCGGAGCAGGCGACAGCCCCTCCACCCGCAGCGGCCGGACCTGTCTCCGCCAAGAACCTCCCAGCACCCGCCAAGCTAGGCAAAGGCTGGAAGACCTACACCGACCCCGGCGGCGCAGAGGTCGGCTTCGTGGGTAATGACACCTGGACCCGCAGCCGTGCACCCCAGCAGGCCGCCTACGAAGCACTGCCCGTCGGGTGCGGCAACCCACTCCCCACCGACTCACTGCCGGTCCCGGCGCACGCACTACAGGGCACCTACCGCACACCAGCCGCCAAACCGGCCACAGTCCTGGTACTCCGCTTCGCCGACTCCACCCGCGCCAAGGCCTACTACACCGGCTACCAGGCCCGCATGACAGCCTGCGGCACGAAGGGCGGCCTGCAGGTCAAGCAGCTCTGGTCCTCCCCGGATGCAGTCGCCGCGGTCCGTTCTTACGAAGCTGCCGAGGCGTTTGTAGAGGTTTCCACGCTCAAGGGCTCTACCGTGGCCTTACTGGCTCAATCCTCAACAACGCCCGACCAGCAGGCCGCGTGGGCGCGGGCCGTAGTACCTGCTCTGCAGGCTGTGATCGATTTGCCGTAAAGATGTACTACCTTTCAGTATTTATTCGCTCTAAACTCCTGACATGGCTGACTTCGACAGGTACACGCGGCTGACGGCTGAGCTGGAGCCGCCGTACGCGGTGGTCGACCTGGCCGCGTTCCGCCGGAACGCGGACGATCTGGTCCGCCGGGCCGCCGGTACGCCGATCCGCGTGGCGTCCAAGTCCGTGCGCTCACGGGCGCTCATCAAGGCGGCGCTCGACCGTCCTGGCTTCCACGGCGTGATGGCCTACGCGCTGCCGGAGGCGATCTGGCTGGCGCAGGACGGCGTCGACGACATCCTGATGGGCTACCCGACCGTGCATCGCGCCGCCCTGCGGGAGCTGGCCGCCGATGCCGAGCTGGCGTCGCGGATCACGCTGATGATCGACGACTTCGAGCAGCTGGCCTTCATCAAGTCGGTCACCGGTGGCGGCGAACGGATCCGGGTCTGCCTCGACGTCGACGCGTCGCTGCGCATCTTCGGCCAGCATCTCGGCGTACGCCGGTCGCCGCTGCGCACGCCCGACCAGGCTCTCGAACTGGCTCGCCGAGTGGTGGCGGACGACGCGTTCGAGCTCGTCGGCGTGATGTTCTACGAGGCACAGATCGCCGGCCTGCCGGACACGTCCCCGGCGGTACGCCTGGTCAAGAAGCTCTCGGCGCGAGAACTGTCCGACCGCCGCGGCCTGATCGTCGACGCCCTCAAGCAGGTCGCGCTGCTGCAGCTGGTCAACTCGGGCGGCACCGGAAGCATCGAGGTCAGCAGCGCCGACCCGTCCGTCACCGAGGTCACCGCGGGCTCCGGTCTCTACGGGCCCACGCTCTTCGACAAGTACGACGTCTTCCAGCCTGAACACGCGGTCGCCTACGCGCTCGGAGTGGTCCGCCGCCCGACCTCGCGGATCGCGACCCTGTTCGGTGGCGGGTACGTCGCATCCGGCCCGGCCAAGAAATCGCGGCTGCCTTCGCCGAGCTGGCCGCTCGGGCTGAGCTTGCTCGGTACCGAAGGAGCCGGCGAGGTCCAGACGCCCGTCGTGGGCGAGAACGCCCGTGGCCTGCGAATCGGCGACCGGGTCTGGATGCGCTATGCCAAGGCGGGCGAGATGCTGGAACGATTCGACGTACTGCACGCGATCGACGGCAACGAGCTGACCGAGCTCGTCACCTACCGGGGTGAGGGGAAGAACTTCGGATGAGCACCACCACCTGGCGGAACTGGGCCGGTACTGAGTCGGCAACCGGTGTGGAGACCCTGCGGCCGTCGTCGGTCGACGAGGTCGCGGCGATGGTCAAGACGGCGGCCGAGCAGGGCAAGCAGCTCAAGGCGGTCGGCTCCGGCCACTCGTTCACCGGCTGCTCGGTCCCTGAGCAGGTGATGGTCCGGCTCGACGGGCTGTCCTCGATCACCAGTGCCGACCAGGCCTCCGGTCACGTGACGCTGGGTGCGGGGACCGGGCTCGCGAAGCTGAATGCGGGCCTCGCGTCGTTCGACCTGGCGATGGCCAACCTCGGCGACATCGACAAGCAGACCATCGCGGGCGCCATCTCCACCGGCACGCACGGTACCGGCGCGAAGCTCGGTGGGATCGCGACGCAGATCGTCGGGCTCGAGCTCGTCACGGCCGACGGCTCGGTGCTGCACTGCTCGGCGGACGAGAACCCGGACGTGTTCAACGCCGCGCGGGTCTCGGTCGGCTCGCTCGGCGTGATCACCGCGCTGACTCTGCAGACGGTACCGGCGTTTCTGCTGCGTGCTCAGGAGATGCCGCTGCCGCTGGGCGAAGTACTGGGTGGTTTCGATGAGCTTGCCGATGGCAACGATCACTTCGAGTTCTACTGGTTCCCGCACACCGACGTCGCACTGACCAAGCGCAACAACCGGGTCGGCCCCGGCGTGGGCGCGTCCCCGGTCGGCAAGCTGCGCGGCTGGGTCGACGACGAGTTGCTGTCCAACCGCGTCTTCGAGTGGACCAACCGCCTGTCGGTACGGCGACCTGGGCTGGTGCCGCGGATCAACCAGTTGGCGTCCCGGGCGCTGTCGGCACGGGAGTACGTCGACTCGTCGTACAAGGTGTTCTGTTCGGAGCGCAACGTGGTGTTCCGCGAATCGGAGTACGCCGTACCGCGCGAGCATGTGGTCGAGGTCGTGCGGCAGTTGCGTTCCTGGATCGACCGGTCGGGGGAGCGGCTGCCGTTCCCGATCGAGGTCCGGGTCGCGGCGGCCGACGACATCTGGCTGTCGACGGCGTACGGGCGCGACACCGGGTACATCGCGATCCATCAGTACCACCGGCTCGCGCACGACAAGTACTTCGACGCCTTCGAGCAGATCGTCGGGGCCTTCGGCGGCCGGCCGCACTGGGGCAAGCTGCACACGCTCGAGGCGTCCGACTTCCGCGAGCGGTACCCGCGGTTCGACGACTTCCTCGCCGTCCGTGACCGGCTCGACCCGCAGCGTACCTTCGCCAACCCCTACACCAGGCAGGTCTTCGGGGCCTAGTGGGCCGGATGGCTGGTATTCCGGGGCAACCCCGCTCCCGGACGGACCGTCGCGGCCGTAGCCTTCCGGTATGACTGCACCGGAACCGCTCGAAGCGTTGCCCGAGGACTGGACCAAGGCCCTCGCGGTGGTCGCCCACCCCGACGACCTCGAGTTCGGCGCCGCCGCCGCGATCGCGCGCTGGACCGGCCAGGGCAAGGAAATCGTCTACGTCCTGCTCACCTCCGGCGAGGCGGGCATCGACGGCATCGCGCCGGCCGAGAGCGGCCCGCTGCGGGAGGCCGAGCAGATCGAGTCGGCGCGGATCGTCGGCGTCCCCGTGGTCGAGTTCCTCGGCCAGCCCGACGGCACGATCGAGTACGGCGTCGCGCTGCGCCGGCTGATCGCGGGCGCGATCCGGCGGCACCAGCCCGAGATCGTCATCACGAACAACTTCTGGGACACCTGGGACGGCGAAGCACTGCTCAACCAGGCCGACCACATCAACACCGGCCGGGCCACCCTCGACGCGGTCCGCGACGCCGCCAACCGGTGGATCTTCCCCGATGACGGCGAGCGCTGGGGCGGTGTCCGGCAGGTGTGGGCGGCCGGCTCACCGAAGAGCAAGCACGCCATCGACACGACCGACACCTTCGCGGTCGGGGTCGACTCGCTGAAGGCGCACAAGGCCTACATCGAAGGGCTCAACTGGCCGCACTTCGACGCGGAGGAGTTCCTCGAGGGCATCGGCCGCGCCCACGGCACCAGGCTCGGTACGACGTACGCGGCCGCCTTCGAGGTCTTCACGCCCTGACTCGCTGAGCTCCGTGGCAGCCGCCCCGTCCGGCGACAGCCGCGGAGTACCGATTGAACCGGTCGCTCGCCCCGTCCGTATCACGGGGCGGGGCCGGTACGTCCCAGCCGCCCCGCCCCGGCCGTAGGCCGGGTGAGGCTGCTTTGTCTTTGTCAGTCGTTGGGGAGATCGAGTGAGGCGTTCAAGTGCGGCGGAGTGGGCAGTGGTTTGCGGGGCTCGCGGTCCCCGCTGAAGCCGGGACCGGGCGGGTCGCCGGGGCCGATCCAGGACCGGACCAGAGTGCGCCCCTTACGGGACAGCCGGAGCAGATCGACCTGCTGCACCTGGCTGGCCGGGATACCGAGCTGGGCGAGCGTCCGGTTGGCCATCAGCGCGGCCTCGTCCTGCTTCCGGGGACTGAACTTGTGCTGCAGGACGAGTGCGACCTTGCCGTCGGGCAGGTCCTCGATGCGTCGCAGGTGCATGCCCTTGTCGAGACGACCGGACAGCATGGCCAGGGTGAAGTAGGCGGACGTGGGCTGGCTTCGATCGATGGTGGCGCGGGCGATCACTTCGTAGCGGGCCATGTTCCGATCATGCGTCGGCCACGGGCTGTTTTCCAGCAATCTGTTCGGCTGGTGCCAGACTCGAAGTGTTGGGCCCAGCCGACAGAGGGGGCGATGGGCGTGACACAGGACGACCCCGCCCGGAACCCGGCGGATCCGGACACCGACGACTCGTATACGCCGGAAGCGTGGCAGCCGCCGTGGTGGTTGCTGGCCTTCGCGCCGTTCTGCTGGCTTCTGGTCGGGGCGTTGGTGCTCAGCGTCCGAGGTTGGCAGGTCGCCTTGGTCGCCGGCCTTCTGCTGGCGCCGATCGGGATGCCGATCCCCGTCGTACTGCGGTGGATCAGGAACCACCCACGGCTGGCCGGTTTCTCTGTAGGTCCGTTGACCTTCGCCGCGACCGTCCTGCTGACCAGTCTGCCGCTCTGGCTCTGCGTGGCGGCAACGATTGCCGCCACCCTGCTGGCGCTGGTGATCACCACCATCCGCGCCTTCTCCCAGGCCGAGTAGCTACATCGCTTACGGGACCCTAGAGCTCCAGTGCGCGGTGGGCGTCGGCCAGTACTGCGGGGGAGGCGAGGGACTGCCAGCGCGGGATCTGTTCGGTGAGGAACGCGTGGAGTTTGGGCTTGAGGTCCGGGGCGTGGTCGAGGACGTCCAGCTCGTTCACGATCGTGAGGTCGATGAAGTCGCGCAGCTCCGCTGACGTCAGCTCCTCCGACGTCCCGGTGAAGCGATCCGTCACCGTGCTGTGCTCGGCGAGATCGCGCCAGGTCGTCTCACGCTCGCAGGCGCCGTACCGGTAGACGAGCAGCTCCGCCTCCGGCCCGATCACGGCCTCGAGCACCGGCCGTTCGTCGTGCCAGTCGAACAGATGCGTCGGGAACCCATCCGTCCCGTACGCCGCATGCGCCAGCCCGGCCAGCACCAGCGTCTCGGAGCCGCCGAGCGAGCGGAGTCGCTTGGCGACCCGATGCAGATGCACGTACAACGTGCCACCCGCGTGCTCCAGCTCATCGGCACCACGAACGAGCAACAACGATCCCAGGTCTTGGAATGTGCTCATCTGACCTCTTCTGTTCGGAGCGGTCAGGGCCCGACGGGACCGGCCCAGGCCAACAACCTACGACGCCCGAACCACCTTCGCCCACCACTGCGGCGTGCCGAATCGGTCACACTGCGTTCGACCACAGTTCAACCGATCCGGCACCACCTCAACACCTTCTCCAGCAAGCCCCGCCGGACGCCTCAGGCAGGCCCCACCAGAGAATCCACCCACTGATCGGCACAGGGAAGGTACCAACCACCAGGCGAGCCAGTTCCCGTCGTCGGGTTGTACCCGTCACCCCACCCGGGGCGAGCCGGTGGGGTGACGGGTAGCGCCTGCCGGTGATGAGCCGGCAGGAAACTGCTGAACTAGTCGTCGAGCTCGGCGAGCGCCTTGCGGGCGGCTTCGAGCTCCGCCTCGAGGGCGGCGACCTTCGCGGCCTGTTGCTCGCGGGCGGCGTCGATGACCTCGTCGATCGGGCCGGACAGGTCCTCGTGCAGCTCCTTGGCCGCGCGCGAGACGGCGGCGGCCGCGACCAGCAGGTTCTTCGCGATGTAGCTGTTGCCCTGCTTGAGCTCGGCCTTCCACTCGCCGTCGGCGGTGCCCGTGACGGTCAGGGTGAGCTCGAGCGTCTTGGTCTTCTTCGGCGCAGCCTTCTTGGCCGGCGCTTTCTTCGGCTTCTCGGCGACGGGCGCGGCGGTCTCCGGGGAGTCCGCGTCGTCGGAGGAGGCCGGGCCGTCCACGGACGCGTCGGCAGCCGGCGCCTCGGTGGTCGAATCAACGGCAGCCGAAGAGTCGAGCGCCGCCTCGGGAGTGTCGACGGCGTCGGTCTGGGCTTCTGCTGCGAAGGTGTCTACAGTCATCGTTGCGGCGATCTCCCTGGGTGACATGTCCCCGCCGAAGCGGGCTGGCGCTGAGAGCACATTAGAACATACGTTCGACCCTCAGCGCCAATCGCCACGCCGCACCGAGCCTGGCTCCACCAATCACGGCGAGCCAGGCTCACAGCATCAGGCCGAGTGCTCCTTGCGGTCACCGGACCAGTCGAGGTGGAAAGCGCCCTCGCGGTCCACCCGGTGATACGTGTGCGCGCCGAACAGATCCCGCAATCCCTGGATCAGCGACGCAGGCAGCCGCTCGGCCCGCAGTCCGTCGTAGTACGACAGCGCCGCCGAGAAGCCCGGCGCAGGCACGCCCGCGGTGGCCGCGGTGGCCACGACGCGACGCCAAGCGTCCTGCCCGCTCACAACAGCTTCCTTGAAGTAGTCGTCGACCAGCAGTGACGGCAGCGCCGCGTCCCGGTCGTACGCCTCCTTGATCCGGTCCAGGAAGCGCGCCCGGATGATGCACCCACCCCGCCAGATCTTCGCCATCGCACCGAGGTCGATGTTCCACCCGTACTGATCCGAAGCCGCCCGGATCGCGTCGAACCCCTGCGCGTAGGCAACCAGCTTCGACGAGTACAGCGCGTGCCGGACGTCGTCGATGAACGCGTCCCGGTCGACCGAGACGCCGGTGTCGTCCGAAGGCCCGGCCAGCACACCCGCGGCCGCCGACCGCCGCACCGTGTCGCCGGACAGCGACCGGGCGAAGACGGCCTCCGCCATCCCGCTCACCGGGATCCCCAGGTCCAGCGCGACCTGTACGGTCCAGCGCCCGGTCCCCTTCTGCTCCGCCTGGTCGAGTATGACATCCACGAACGGCCCACCGGTCGACTCGTCGACCTGGCTCAGCACCTCCGCGGTGATCTCGATCAGGAACGACTCCAGGTCGCCCGTGTTCCACTCGCGGAACACGTCAGCGATCTCCGGAGCGCTCAGCCCCAGCACGCTGCGCAGCAGGTCGTACGCCTCCGCGATCAGCTGCATGTCGGCGTACTCGATGCCGTTGTGCAGCATCTTCACGAAGTGCCCGGCGCCGTCCGGCCCGACGTGCACGCAGCACGCCTCGCCGTTCACCTGCGCCGCGATCTTGGTCAGGATCGGGCCGAGCGAGGCGTACGACTCGACCGAGCCGCCCGGCATGATGCTCGGCCCGTTCAGTGCGCCTTCCTCGCCACCGGACACGCCGGCGCCGACGAAGTGCAGCCCCTTGGCCTTGAGTGCATCCTCGCGCCGCCGGGTGTCCGCGAAGTGCGCGTTACCGGCGTCGATCACGATGTCGCCCTGGTCGAGCAGCGGCACGAGCTCGTCGATCACCGCGTCGGTCGGCTCGCCGGCCTTGACCATGATGATGATCTTGCGCGGCTGCTCCAGCGACGCGACCAGCTCGGGCAGGTCGGCGGCCGGGGTGAACTCACCCTCGTGGCCGAACTCCTTGATCAGCGCATCCGTACGGCCCTGTGACCGGTTGTGGACGGCGACGCGGAAGCCGTTGCGCGCCAGGTTCCGGGCCAGGTTGCGGCCCATCACCGCGAGTCCGGTGACGGCGATCTGGGCTGGAGCAGTACTCATGGAGGTCTCCTGCGAGTGAGTGCTGGAAGTCTGAGTGCGAGACCAGTCTGCTGCCATGGGCAACCCGGTCGTCCATCGGGTGGCCAACTGCCGGAACGCGCTTCCCATTCCCGCCGAGCCCTTCTCAACCGCTCCGAATCGGTGGTAGACATCTGAGAAATCGATTTCCCAGATCGTGAGGTCCGCCCATGACCAGCTCCCTCAGACGCGCCGTGGCCGCCCTTCTCGGCGCTGTCCTGGTAGTCCCGGCCACCCTCCAAACAGCAGCCGGTACGACGTACGCCCCCGCCCCGGGCAGCGGCAACAGCAGCAGCGCCGGCCGTGGCGCCGGCACCGGCAACGGCCCCGTCGGCTGGGACGCCTACCGCCATCTCGACCGCCTCCCCGAACTGCAGACCGGCGTCCGCACCAAGCAGTTCTCCAGCTTCGGCCGCGACGGCACCAACAACGACGGCTTCGACGGCACCTACTCCTGCCTGAGGACCACCGCTCAAGGCTGCGTCATCGCCGAGGATGACGGCCCCGGCGAGCTCGCCTCGATCTGGTTCACCCGCGACGAGGGCGACGTCCGCAAAACCGGCACCATCACCGTCGAGGTCGACGGCAAGAAGGTGCTCGACGCCGGCCTCCAGGACGTGGTCGACGGCAAGCGAGGCGCGCCCTTCGTCTACCCGCTGGTCGCCAACGCCCTCCAGACCAGCGGCGGCGTCTACATCCGCGTCCCGATGCCGTACCAGAAGTCGATGCGGGTCACCGTCCAGAACAACCCGCTCTTCTACCACGTCGACTACCGCGAGTTCCCCGACCCGGCCGGCGTCACCACCTTCGACCCGGCCGACAAAGCAGAAGACGTCATCGCCCTCCTCAAGGCGTCCGGCACCAAAGACCCCAAACCGGCCCAACCGCAGGCCAGAACCACGAAGACCCCGGTGACCCTTGCCCCTGGCAAGCAACTGTCGATCGCCGACACCCACGGCCCCGGCGAGCTCAGCGCGCTCAAGCTGAAGCTGCCACAGCTCGTCGGCCTCGACCTGAAGAGCTTCGCCGACGACGGCCGCGCCTTCCTCGGCGGCAGCAAGTTCACGCTCAGGATCGACCCCGCCAACACCGGCGTCAAACTGATCCGCCGGATGGATCTGCGGATCGGCAACCAGCGGGCCAAGGTCTTCGTCGACGGCGTCCAGTCCGGTGAGTGGACGCCGCTGCCGGCCAAGGGCGCGCAATGGGCCGACCAGGTGGTCGACCTCCCCGCCAGTGCGACCGCCGGCAAATCGCAGATCGAGATCCGCAACGAGTTCGTCTCCTCCGACCTCGACTTCAACGAGTTCACCTACTGGGCCGACTCGGTCATGAACCAGATAGTCAAGCGCACCGACACCCTCGACGTCGGCCCGCAGCACGTGGCCGACGAGCAGGCCCACGCCTACCAGATCACCAAGCAGAACTGGGAAGGCTCCCACTCGATGCCGTACGCCGCCACGCCCGCCGACGCCGAACGCGTCAAACCGTCCGACGCCCTACTGTCCGGCGTACGAATCCAGGTCACCGTGGACGGCCAGCAGCGCGTCGACGCCCCGCTCGGCGAATTCTTCGGCTCCGGCCTGGGCGAGAACGACGTCCGCTCCCTCTTCTTCGCCATGGACCCCGACGGCTGGTACCAGTCCTGGTGGCCGATGCCCTACCTCACCCGCGCCACCGTCAAGCTCGTCAACACCACGCAGTACCAGCTGTCCGCCGGTCAGGCCGAGGTCACCGACGCACGCAACGTCAAAGCGGCAGCCGACCTCCTCACCGGCAAGACCGGCTACTTCACCGCGATCTCCCACCGGGCACAGCCCGCCATGGGCAGCGACTGGCTGATCGCGGACACCACCGGCCGCGGCAAGTTCGTCGGCGTCTCGCACACGATGGAAGGCCTGCAA
The DNA here is from genome assembly GCF_039537185.1 of Kribbella ginsengisoli. Classification (NCBI taxonomy): domain Bacteria; kingdom Bacillati; phylum Actinomycetota; class Actinomycetes; order Propionibacteriales; family Kribbellaceae; genus Kribbella; species Kribbella ginsengisoli. The sequence continues at coordinate 193,852 of NZ_BAABAA010000010.1, forward strand.
CCGGACGGCAACACCCGCGGCTACCTCGAGGGCGACGAGCGCGTCCACGTCGACGGCGAGCGCACCCCGGCCATCCATGGCACCGGCACCGAGGACTACTACGAGTCCGGCTGGTACTTCAACCAAGGCACCTACTCCACCCCCTTCCACGGCAACTCCGGCCACGAGGTCCAGGCAGGGGAGTGCAAGAACGAATGCGACAGCGCCTTCCGCCTGCACATCACCGACTCGATCAACTTCCAGAACCAGCTCACCTTCGGCATCGAACACGGCCAGCAGGACGACGTCCCCGCGATCTACGGCTCAACCGCCTTCCTGTACTCCGCTGCAAAGCAGAAGTTCGGCGCCCGTGAAACCGACCGCCTCGATGCCGGCGACCCGCAAAGCCGCCGGCAGCACCAATACACGGACGGCCCGACGGCGACCCAGGCCGACCTGACCAGCGTCTACGAAGGCGACCACGACGACATCGCCGTCACCGACCAGGTCAGGACCAGCGCAACCCCGATCCGCTTCACCGCAAAGGTCGACCCGGCCAACCGAGGCGTGACGCTACGCCGTACCAGCGACCAGAACTCGCCTGGCCAATCGGCCAAGGTGTTCGTCGACGGCAAGGAGGTCGGCACCTGGTCGCAAGCCCTCGGCAACACCAAGCAACGTTGGCTGGACGACAACTACCAGTTGCCCGCAGCAACCACCACCGGCCGCACCAAGCTGACCATCGAGCTGAAACCGGCCACACCCTGGACGGCAGCCGCCTACGTCGTTCAATCTCAAGTCAGCCCGTACGCCGACCGCCGCGCCCCCGGCCAGGTCCAGAACCTGACCGCCACCAGCCGCGCCGACAACGCGATCGCACTCAGCTGGTCCGAGCCCGCCGATGAGAGCGGCATCGCGAAGTACACCATCTATGCCGCGAAGAAGAACGAAGCCGAGAAGCTGGTCGGCACGAGTCGCGTGCCCGGCTTCGTGCACAAGGGAATCGGTCTGGAGGAGACCTGGACGTATCGCGTCGCGGCGACCGACCTGGCCGGCAACACCGGACCGAAGTCCGCGACGGCGCAGGCGACCTCGGGAAGCACGATCCGGATCGAAGGCGAGTCCATGCTCCCGGCCGACGAGGCCACGGTACCGGTCGATCCGCAGGGCAACTGCTGTGGCGTCAACTGGTCGGCAGGCGCGCAACTCTGGATCCACGGCGCAAAGGCCGGCGACAAGGTAGTCCTGCCCTTCACCGTCCCGACCGCCGGCGACTACACCCTCTCGACCGTGCTCACCAAGGCCGCCGACTACGGCATCGTCGACCTCAGCATCGACGGTGCCGACCTAGCCACCTTCGACGGCTATGCGGCAACCGGTGTCAGTACGGCAAAGGTCGACCTCGGCGCCAAGCAGCTTGCTCGAGGCAAGCATCAACTAGGCATCACGGTGACCGGAAAGAACGCAGCCGCGATCGGCTACCTGGCAGGCCTCGACCTGCTCGATCTGGAGTTGTCCGTGATCAAGAAGGAGTCCTTCAGCAAGACCGAGAAGGTGGTGGCGGCCGGGAAGTTCGTGAAGGTCTACGACCCGAGCGTCGGCGAGTCCAGCCCCTGGTACTACAACGACCACACGATGGTCCAGGACCGCAGGACCGGCACCTGGCACGTCTACGCGATCACCCACGCCGAGCCGGCCGACCCGCTCGACGAGAAGAGCTTCGGCCACGCGACCGCGCCGTCGCTGACCGGTCCGTGGACCAAGCAGCCACCGGCGCTGTTCGCCGATCCGGCAGTGGGCGAGACCCACATCTGGGCGCCTTACGTGATGTACGACCGGGGCACCTACTACATGTTCTACGCGGGCGGGACGGCAGACCATACGGCGTACCGGCTGTCTGTGGCGACGTCGACCGATCTCGTGCACTGGACGAAGAATCCGGCGAACCCGCTGTTCACCGACGGCTTCGACGGGCGCGATCCGATGGTGCACAAGGTCGGCGATCAGTGGGTGATGTACTACACCGCCAACTCGACGCCGAGCGGCGGCAACCACATCGTCGCCTACCGCACCAGCACGGATCTCATCCACTGGGGCGAGCGGCAGGTCGCGTTCCAGCACCCGCAGGCCGGGACGTTCGGTGGGCCGACCGAGTCGCCGTTCGTCGTCCAGCGCGGCAAGGACTGGTACCTGTTCGTCTGCTGCGACGGTGGCTACGAGTCGACAAAGGTCTACAAGAGCAGGGATCCGCTGCACTTCACGATCGACCAGCTGGTCGGGACGATCCAGTCGCATGCGGCGGAGGTCGTCCAGAACGGGGACGACTGGTACGTGACGGGCGCCGGCTGGGGGAAGGGCGGGCTGTTCGTCGCGCCGCTCGACTTCAGCAAGACGCAGGTCACGCAGGGGATGGTGGTCAGCACGAAGTACTACCGAGCGACGGTGCAGACGACTCCGCGGGCGGTTCTGACCGCGCTGGATGTGGATCCGGCGGGACAAGCTCAGTACAAGCCCGCGCTGGATGCGTCGTCTCGGGCGACCGCGCCTTATCTCGGAGTCGGTAACTTCGGCGCGACCGATCTGACTGGCGCGGCGGCGCAGGTACAGGCGGAGGGCGACGCGCTTGCGCTCAAGGGCATTCCGCTCGGCGATGAGCTGATCACGGTCGATTGGTCCTTCGCCTTCAGTGCGAAGACCTTCGATACGAGCCTGCGCTGGCAGGTCACCCAACCGTCCGCGCCGCTCTGGGAGGTCTCCTTCAACGTCGACTCCGCGCTGACCGACCAGGGCGATCCGGCCGGCTTCGGCCGCGACGGCGACTACCCCGGTCTGCCGAAGTGGTCGATGGCGACGAGTCCGGGGTTGAGCGTCGTCTCGGCGTACAAGCAAGGCTCGGCGTGGGCGGCCGACAACCACTGGTACGACCCGGCGAACGCGGCCATCGCCTGGCAGCCCCGCTGGCAACCAGGCGGCCGCGCTTGGCAGCCCGGGACCTACGACGGCGGCACCTGGCGCTTCGGCTTCTCCGCCACCGAGAAGGACACCGCCTTCGCCGACAGCTTGGCCTCAACCATGTCGTAGTCTCCGAAAACGTGACCACACTCGAGCCTCGTACCACGGCATTGCTGTTGATCGACTTGATGCCGAGGATCATCGCGCTGGACACCGCGCCACTGACCGGCGCGGAGGTACTGGAACGCAGCACAGCATTGGCCCAAGCCACCAGAGCCGTCGGCGGGCTGGTCGTCAACGTCCGGGTCGAGCGTCCCGGCGTTGACGTCCAGCCCGAGGGCAGCGGCTTCGCGCTCGACCCGGAGCCAGGGGACATCGAGATCGTCAAGCGCACAGTCGGCGCCTTCCACCTCACCGGCCTGGACGACGTACTGCAAGAACACGGCATCAAGACCGTCGTCCTGGCCGGCATCGCCACCAACTTCGGCGTCGAGTCCACCGGCCGCGCCGCCGACGAACACGGCTACGACACGATCTACGTCACCGACGCGATGACCGGCCTGGACGCCGCTGCCCACGACTTCGCCATCTCCTACGTCTTCCCCAGATTCGGCACCGTCTGCACCGGCACGGAGTACGTAGCAGCCCTCAGCCCCGCCTAACCCCAGACGGCCCGGCCACCCGCCCAGACGGCCAACCGCCCGCGATACAAAGTGGGTTGTGGTAGCGAATCGATTACTTTCCGCTATCTTCAGGCTCGAGCCACGGAAAAGTGGTGCTGACTGTTTGCGCGCCGGCGGAAAGTAAGAGCACGCTAGAGGCATGACGAGGCCGGCCACGCTTGGTGCCGAGAGCTCCGCCCCTTCCGTTGCGCACTATCCGCATTCCAGAGACGACTGCGCCGAATGCCACGGGCACGACGCCGACGTCATCGCGCGCTGGCCCAATCACGAGGTGCGCTGGTGCCATCGCTGTACCGGCGTCGCGCTCGCTCTGGTGGTCAACCTCGGCTACGAGGTCACCGTCCGCTCCCTCGACCGCGTCGGCACCTAGCCGCTAGCTGAACAGCGCGGCGTTCTCCCTGGCCCACTGCTGCAAGGTCCGCGGCGCGTGCCCGGTCACCTGCTCGACGGTGTCCGTCACCGTCGTCTCGTCGATGATCCCGTCGCGATAGAACGACTCGATCGCCTCCGCGTACTTCGCCGGCATCGACCCGAACACTTCCTCGTGCGTCTCGTCCGCACTCAGCTCGACAGCCTGCAAGGGCCGCCCGATCGCCTCGGCCACGATCGCCAGCTGCTCGGCCGGCCTCAACGCCACCGGCCCACTCAGCCGGTACGCCGCTCCCGCATGCCCGTCCGCCGTCAGCGCGGTGACCGCGACGTCGGCGATGTCGTCCGGATGAATCGTCGAGATCGGTACGTCGGGGAACTGCAGCCGGACCACGTCGCCCGCCTGGATCTGCGGGAGCCAGCGCAGCGTGTTCGACATGAACGCGTTCGGCCGCAGGAACGTCCACTCCAGCCCCGATTGCTCGACGGCCGCCTCTGCCTCGGCGTGGTACTGCGCGATCGCGTTGTCCGTTCTCGTCCCGACGATCGAGCTGCTCGACAGCAGGGCGGCCCGGCGTACACCGGCCTGTACTGCGTTCGCCAGCAACTCCTTCATCCGGTCGTAGCCGGCAAGCAGGAACAGCCCGCTGACTCCGTCGAGGGCGTCGGTGAAGGTGTCCGGTTGGTTGAGGTCGCCGACCACGGCCCCGACACCGGGCGGCAACTCGACCGGCTTGCGCACGAGCGCCTTCGCGGGGATGCCCTGCGCGGCCAGTGCTCGTACGACCGCTCCACCCGCGTTGCCGGTCGCGCCGGTCACCAGGATCGTCATCGATTCCTCCTCACGTAGCCGACCAGTTGGCCGTTGTCGGTGACGCTCTCTCCGTCCGGGCCGGTCAGCATGTCCTCGAAGCCGGCCCGCAGTCCGTAGCCCTGCCGGCGCGCCCACTCCAGTACCGGCCACGCCCACTCGCCTTCGCCATGGACGACGAGCTCGACGCCGGTCGGGAGCACGTCGAGTACCGCCTGCGCTGCCGCGATGCCGTCCGTACCGGGTGAGACCCCGGGGATCGCCTCCACGAGCAGCCGCACGACCGGACCACGCCAGTTCAGGAACTTCCGGGCCGCGTCCGGGGTGAAGAGACCCGCCTCGATCCCGATCCCGCGCTCGAGCAGCAGCCTCGCGATCTGCTCCGCGCCGTCCTCGTGCCAGTTGACGCTCGCGAAATCCGGTCCGGCGTCCCACTCACCGAGCAACGCCAAGCGGGTGGGCAGGTCCGGCTCGATCTCCTCGCGGGTCGACACACCCAGCGGCAGCTCGGGACACCGCTCCCGTACTGCGGTGACGGCCGGCTCGACGTCGGCCCAGCGCAGACTCTCCCGCCCCTCCGCGTCGCGCGGATGGAAATGCACCGCCACAGCACCCGCCACGACAGCGTCGTACGCAGACTGCGCGAGCTCGGCGGGAGTCAGCGGTACGGCGGGGTGATCGGCGCGCGAGCGATCGCCGTTGAGGCAGCACTTCAGGATCGCATCCATCGCTGACCACAGTGCCAGACAAAGGGGCGATCCCGAACCGGATTCGCGGCGTACGGGGTGCCGCCGGAAAGGAAGTCAGCAGGAATCTCGAATTCGGCCGGCGGCCGGCGCACGTAGCGGTCGTGAGTGCGTACCCAACTCGGCGGGTAATCGCTTGCCTTCGGCGTGTCGGAGTGGTTGGTGGGGGTTGTGCGTGCGTGGCGGTGCGGGTTTGGCGACTTGTGCTCGGTGTGAGTGGATCCGTTGCCGGGAGATGCGCAGGTGGAGCACTAGGTGCCTCAGGCAACTGGTTTGGGAGGGCGGCGGGGTGTTTCCGTCCAGTCGCTGGGCGGACGGGGTGCTTTGCCCGGTGGGGGCGCCGCCGGGTGGGGTCGGCTGGCGGGTTGTTCGGCCGGTGGCGACCTGCAGGGTGGGAGTGGGCGAAGTAACGGGGTTCGTTGGCGGGGTTGTGGCGCTGGCGTGATGTTTCGGCGTGCCTGGCGTCAGTGGTCCGGGGTCAGCGTTGCTTGGATGGCGGCGCGGATTTCGTTCGTGGGGTCGTCCTCGTGGTAAATGCGTTCGTCGGGTTCGATGTTGTCGAGGAAGCGCTGGTAGGTGGCGGCGCCGAGCAGATGGATGAGGACCGACATCGGCTTGAGAGCGCGCAGCGGATTGCTGGATGGGTGGGCGGATTGCCAGGCGGTGGTCCAGGTCTGGACGGCGAGCGGGCGCTTCTCGGTGGGGAGCCAGTTGGTGAGGCGTTGGAGGTCGGTGGCGGGGTGGCCGACGTAGCTGTCGGCCCAGTCGACGATGACGCGGTGGGTGCCGTTGGAGCGCCAGTTGCCGGGGTGGAAGTCGCCGTGGACCAAGGTGTTGGGGAGGCCCGCCGAGTCCAGCTCGGAGATGATCGCCGGGAGTTGGGCCCGGAGGGTGTGGGCTTGGGTCAGTTCGGTGGGGGTGAGGCGGTCGCCTACTTCGCCTGCGAGTAGGCGGTCGAGTTCCGCCGGGAGGTCAGCGGGGAGTAGGCGGGGCACGCGGAGGTTGTCGTCGGCGATCGCGGCTTGTACTGCGACCCAGCGGCTGACGATGTCTTCGATGGTGGCCCGGTCGGGTTCCCAGCAGTCGGTGCCGGGGGCGTGGGCGAGGAGGGACCAGCGGTTCTCGAGGTCGATCCCGAGAACCGCTGGTGCGAGCTGCGAGTCGTACTGGTGAACGTGGTTGATCACGTCCGCGTCGACGCTGCAGAACCGGCTGGTCGCCTTCGCCCAAGCGCCGGCGTCAGGCAATTGGATCAGGCAGGAGAGGTTCCAGGTCTTGTACTGGACCGGCTTGCCCGCGGCCCCGACGATCCCGGTCGCCCAATCCACCAGCCGCTGCGGGCCGTCGACCTCGGCCCAAGTCGCTCGCAGCGGCTGCGCAGCGATGATCTCCGGCCAGTCCGCGCGCGGCGTCGGATCGAGTACGCCGGCCCGCGGCTCCCCAGCCACCTGGACATGGAAGACGACCCGGCCGCCATGCCCTAGCTCCGCGTTGTCCGCGTGCACGAGGCGCAGCACGAAGGTCGGTACGCCGAGCAGCTCGTCGAGATAGCGAGTCGTCGCCGCGACCTCGGACCACCACGGCCGGTCCGCCTCGAACAGCGGTACCTGACCCAGGTACCGGCTGCCGAGGCTGACCAACGCCTCCACGGTCTTCGTTTCAGACGTCGGCGACGACGCGGTGGAAGGTCCGGGAACCGGAGCGGAGGGTGACGGGCTCGGTGAGGGGGACGGGTTGGTCATGGCTGAGCACTTTCTGGTCGTCGATCGAGACTGCTCCCTGGCGGATCAGGCGGCGGAGTTCGGAGTTGCTCAGCTCTGGACGCGCCGCCTGCAGCAACTCCAGGATGGTCGGCCGGGAGGTCTTCACTGCGATCTCCGGTAGATCGGCCGGGACACTGCGATGACTGAACTGCTCGGTGAACGCCGCCCGCTCGGCCTTCGCGACGTTCGCACCGTGGTAACGGGTGACGATCGCCGCGGCCAGCTTGAGCTTGGCATCGCGAGCAGGTGGACCGCCATGTGCCGCAGCCTCGCCGAGCGCCGCGACCAACTCCAGCGGAAGCTCGCTGTAGACGTGCGCGTACGTCTGGACGAGCGTGTCCGGCAGGCTCATCAGCTTGCCGAACTTCTCCTTCGGCGAGTCCGTCAGCCCGATGTAGTTGTTCAGCGACTTCGACTGCTTCGGCCCACCGTCGATCCCCGGCGTGATCGTGGTGATCACGACGGCCTGCGGCGGCGCCCCGAGCCGCTGCTGGAAATGCCGCCCGAGCTGCTCGTTGAAGAGCTGGTCGGACCCCACGATCGTGAGATCGCTGTCCATCGCGAAGCTGTCGTAGCCCTGCAGCACCGGGTAGACCAGCTCATGCAGCGCGATCTCCCGCCCGGCGGCCACCCGGTCGCGGAACATGTCCCGCGCCATCAACTGCGCCTGCGTCACCTGGCTGAACAGCCCGAGCAGCGTCGCCACCTCCATCGATCCGTACCACTCGGAGTTCCGCCGTACTTCGAGAACGTCCGGCTCGGTCCGCAGCACCAGCGAAACCTGCTCGAGGAACGACGCCGCGTTCACCTCGATCTCCTCGGGCGTCAGCGTCGGTCGCGTCTCCGAACGCCCGGTCGGGTCGCCGATCCGGGTGGTCAGGTCGCCGAGCAGGAAGACCACCTGGTGGCCGAGATCCTGCAACTGGCGCATCATCCACAGGTTGACGGCATGGCCGAGATGCAGATCGGGCGCGGTGCAGTCGACGCCGTACTTGATCCGCAGCCTGCGCCCGGACGCGAGCCGGTCGATCAGGTCCTGCTCGCCGACGATGGTGTCGGTCGTCCGCCGCAGCCGTTCGAGCACGGCCGGTACGTCGGTCATTCTGGATCCTCTCGGGGAACAGAGGCACCCGGTCCAGCGCCTCCGGCAACGGAAAGAGGCAGGAACCACGACGGTTCCTGCCTCGGAGGCTCTGGGGTGGAGCGAACTACGACAGCAGGCCGGCTCGTCCCAGAGCCGGTCGATACTGCGCGGGTCGCTTGATCACCGGCTCAGGCTAACAGCGCCGAGCTCGACCGGGTACCGAGTTGATTCCAGCCGCCGGCCGACCAGGCGGCCGACCTCGTCCGGCGGCAACCAATCCGGTCATCGACCAGTCGACGTCGGCGAAGGTACCGGGGGCGTCGGCCGGTCACCGAGCTGCAGGCGGAACCGTTAGGCTCGCTGGGTGGAGACGGAAATGGTGGTCCTGGTCGATGATTTCGGCCGCGCGGTCGGGACCGAGGCCAAGGCGACGGTGCATCACAGCGCGACGCCGCTGCATCTCGCGTTCTCCAGCTACGTCTTCGACGAGCGCGGGCGGTTGTTGCTGACGCAGCGCGCGTTCGGGAAGCGGACTTGGCCGGGCATCTGGACCAACAGTTGTTGTGGGCATCCGCTGCCGGGTGAGTCGATGGAGTCCGCGGTGCGGCGCCGGCTGGCCGATGAGCTCGGGTTGGTCGCTTCGTCAGTGGAACTGGTACTTCCGGAGTTCCGGTATCGCGCGGTGATGGCGGACGGGATGGTCGAGAACGAGTTGTGCCCGGTGTTCCGGGTGACGTGTGCCGGGGAGCCGGTGGCTGATGAGGCTGAGGTCGCGGCGTACGAGTGGGTCGAGTGGGTCGATCTCGGCGTACGGACCGATTTGTCGCCTTGGTGCGTACTGCAGCTGAAGGAGCTGGCGGCGCTTGGTGAGTCGCCGCTGGAGTGGCCGGTCGCCGATGCCGGCCGGCTGCCTGCCGCCGCTCGAATGGGCAGCTCTGGGCGGGTTGATAGGTAGGGCCGCCTGGCCTCCCTCCGCTCCCACCTCCGCAGCCAGTTGAATGGTCGTCTCAGGCTGAGGTGAGGAGTTTCAGCAAGGTGGGGCCGGGGATGGCTGTGGTGTCGCCAGCTTCGGCTTGCCGGATCAGGTCGATCAGCTTGCTGTTGATGGGTGCCTGGCGGCCGAGGGATTCGGCGAGGCGGACCACCTCGCCGTTCAGGTAGTCGATCTCGGTGCGGCGGCCGGCCTGGAGGTCTTCCCACATGGAGGTGCGGGCGTGTGGGTCGATCGCAAGCATCTTGCTGGCAAGGCGTTTGAAGAGGAAGTCGGGGAGGCTCAGCAAGGCAGGCAGGCGGTGTGCGGGGACGGCGGTGACCTTGGCCGGGGTGATGCCGGCGGCCTTCAGCAGCGCCAGGGTTTCGGTCTGGGCGGCAGCGAAGGAGCGGCGGTACGCGCGTTGGGCCAGCTCGTCGCGCAGGGGCAGGTCGGAGAGCGCGTTGACCGGGTTGTTGAGGTTGAGCAGCAGCTTCGCCCACTGGACCGGCAGGATCTCGTCGTGCTGCGTCAGCGGCAGTCCGGCTCGCGCGAACGCGTCGACATACGGCTCCAACGCCGCATGCTTCTGTACGTCGAGCTTGCCCTGCGTCCCTTGATGAAACGACCCGCTGCCGCGGTTGAGCACGTTGAACGGAACCATCCCGGTCAGCACGGTCTGCTCCGGCAGCCGCTCGTGCAGCACCTCGCCGTTGCGGATCCCGTTCTGGAAGCTCACGACAGTCGCACCGGGCTCGAGCACCGACGCGAGTTCGTCGGCAGCGTCCGCAGTACCGGCGGACTTCACCGTGACGAGCACGAGGTCGGCCTCGGCAGCAGCGGCCGGCGTCGTCTCATAACGCACAGCCGGTACGACGAGATCGGCGCCGAGGTAGTCGGTCAGATGCAGCCCATGCTCAGCCACCTCATCGGCCAGCCGCTGCCGCCCGACGAAGACGACGTCCGCGCCACCAGCCGCCAACCGTCCGCCGACGTAACAGCCAATCCCACCCGCGCCATAGACCGCGATCGCCACTACCCGCCTCCTCCTGCATAGTCATCAGCCACTACGTCAGCTTCCATCCCAGCGGATCAGCCACGTCAGCTCTCATCCAAGCGGATCAGGGCGCGGTCCGGCAGTGGGGTCGTCTCGCCGGTCAACTGCTGGAGCGTGGCCCACAACTGTTCGAGCTCGCGGAGGTGCTGCCTGAGGCCTCGAAGACCTTCGAGGCCGAGGGTCTGAGCGATCGCGTCGAGCTGGTCGCGGGTGACTTCTTCGTGGAGGTGCCGCCCGGCGATGCGTACCTGATCAAGAGTTGTGTGCACAACTTCGGCGACGAGCGGGCGATCGAGCTGTTTGGCGTACTCCGCCGTGCCGGCGCGCCGCTGCTGCTGGTCGACACGATGATCCCGGCCGGGAACGAGCCGCACTACTCGAAGTTCGACGACGTCGAGATGATGGTGATTGCCGGCCGCAACGACCGTACCGAGGCGGAATGGGCCGCGCTGGTGACCGCTGCCGGGTTCGAGCCGGGTCGAGTGGTTCGGTGTGACGAGCGGTTCTCCTTGCTGGAGGCCTTCTAGCCGATCAGCAGGTCCGTCAGTGTGGTGGCAAGCCATTGCTCGTACCGGTCCCAGCCCCACTCGCGCTCGTTGACGAGTCGATGGCCCAGGTCGGAGCCGTTGATCGACCAGAGGATGTCCGCGGCGCTGTCGATGTCGAGTCCGGCGCGCAGGCCGAACTTCTCGGCGAGGTGGCCGGCCATGTAGCGGCAGCCGAACGCGAGTTCGCCGTCGAGGGTCTTGAGGTACTCCGTCAGGTCGCGGTCGCCGGTGGAGGCCTGGGCCCGGGCCATCCGGATCAGTGGGGTGGTGCGCTCGGCGATTCCGCGGGCGAGGCCGGCGTACAGGGCGAGGCATTCACCGGCGGTGGGTGCGCCGGCGATCGCCTGGTAGATCGGGCGGTCGACCATCGGGATCGGCTCGTCGTCGCCGGCCAGCAGTACGTCGTACGCGGCCTTCAGGACGGCCGGCTTGCCGCCGATCACGTTGTAGACGGTCTGCACGCTCACTCCGGCCTCGCCGGCGATCGCTGCCAGCGTGGTCCCGAGATAGCCCTTGTCGAGGAACAGGGCGCTGGCCGCGGTCAGGATCCGGCTGCGGGCCAGCTCGGTCTGCTCACTGCGCAGGGCGCTGGAGTAGCGGCGCTTCTCGGTCACCGGGACGAACTCCTTGACACTTCGTTGGAATCAGCTTCAAACTAATTGTATGTAGTTCAATCCTATGACTTCGGGGGACCTGATGAAAGCCGAACTGGACGGGATCTTCGCCGTGAAGCTCCCGGTGAAGGAGCTGGCGACGAGCCGGCGCTGGTACGAGAAGGTCTTCGACCTGACGACGCAGTTCGAGTTCCCGGACGAGCACGGGGTCATCCGCGGAGTCGCCTACGACGCCCCAGGCCTGGGTAACAGCGGCCTTGCCCTCCGCGAACGCCCCGACATAGCCGGCCTCTCCGGCTTCGACCCAGTCCTCTTCGGCGTCAAGGACAAGTTGGCCGTCGACGCCTGGGTCGACCACCTCACCACGCTCGGCATCGACCACCAGCTGGTCCTGGCCACGATCGGCTGGCTCGTCATCTTCCACGACCCCGACGGTCTGGAAATCCACCTCTACAGCCGAGAACGCCACGGCAAAGAGCTAGCCGGTACGCCGGGCCGCGGCCGACCCGCCACCGGAGCCTGACATGAACCCCGCCCACGCACCCGAGGCGCGCCGCGCCGCGTTGCCCGGTGGCCCGGTCGCGGGCCGAGGCGCCCGGCCCGCCGGTAGCCCCGACGCTCCGGCCGACGAGCGGGTGGCCGTGGTGCGGGCTGCCGCTCGGCGTGCTCTGGGCGGGAATGGGTCTGTGGTGTTGGTGACTGGCGAGAGTGGAGTTGGGAAGAGCAGTCTGCTGCGGGTGCTCGCGGGTGAGTTGGCGGGCGAGCTTCGAGTGGTGGCCGGAGCCTGTGATGACGTGCGGGAGCCGGTTCGGTTGGGGCCGTTGCGGGAGGCGGGGTGGCGGGTTGAGGTCGGCTATCAGGAGTTGTTGGTGGGGTTGGGGGAAGTGCCTACCGCGTTGTTGATCGATGACATTCAGTGGGCTGATGACGCGACGCTTGATCTGGTGGGGTACTTGGCTCGGCGGGTGGAGGGGTATCCGCTGGTCGTCGTACTGACGTTGGCTGACGACAGTCGGCTGCCGGAACGGCTGCATCGCTGGCTCGGGGGACTGGCGACTGCAGGTGCCCGGAGGTTGCCATTGGCGCCTTTGGGGCTCGACGAGGTCCGTCGATGGGTCGCCGGTTCCAGGGCGGAGCAGTTGTATGCGTTGACGGGCGGGAATCCGTTCTACCTGTCGGCGATGCTCGCTTCTCCCGGGACCGGCGTACCGGATGCCGTCCGCGACGCGGTACTGGCGAAGACCGCGCGGTTGAGCGATGCGTGCCGGTCGGTTGTCGAGCAGTTGGCGGTGCTGCCGGGGACGATCGATCTGGGGCTGGCCGAGCGGCTGACGGACGGCGACGAGGAGTTGCTGGCGGAGGCGGAGCAGTACGGGTTGCTGGAGGCGCGGCACGAGGGGATCGGCTTCCGGTACGAGATCGTCCGGCTCGCGATCGAGCAGGGGATGCGTGGGTTGGCGCGACGGCGGCTGCACAAGCGCGCGCTCGACGTACAGGCTGGTCAGGGTGAGCGGTATCTGGCTCGCCTCGCGCATCACGCGATCGCGGCGGCGGATGTCGAGGCGGTTGCTTTGTATGCTCCGCGAGCCGGCCAGCAGGCGGCCGCGGCCGGTGCGCATGACGAGGCGCTGTGGCTGTTCGATGCGGCGTCGCGGTTGGGTCTGTTGCCGGCGGATCACAGGACTGCGTATGCGTGGGAATTGTTCAACGCTTATCGGTGGGATGAGGCGCGGGAGGCCGGTTTCGACTTTGACTCCTTCCAGGATCGAGTCGACTGGCTGGAGACGCTCTACCACGAGTCGCGCTGGGACGAACTCGCCTCAGTAGTTGCCGAGTGCAACCGTCCCGGCCAGGATCTGCTCACCACCCTGCACGCCCTGATCCAGCTCCGCCGCGGCGACTGGGCCAGAGCCGAGGCCGCCCTCGAACCGCTCCGCTCCAACCCAAGCGACTTCATCCGCTCACGTGTCGAGGCAATCGCCGCGCGCTTGCTGGTACGCCGCGGGCAGCCGGCCGACCCGAAGGGCGAGCCCGCGTACGTCGTACCGGTCTTGATCGAGCAAGCCTTCCTGGCTGGAGACCTCGAGCGGATCGCAGCGCTACGCGACGAATGGCGCGCCCTCGAATCCACCCCGATCTGGCCTGAGCTCCACCGGTACTACGTCCGCGCCGGCCTCGAGCCGGCCACCCGCCACTGGAAGCAAGCCGCCGACGAGTGGGCGCGGCTGGGCGACACCTACGAGCAAGCGCTGGAGCTGGCCCGATCCGGCGAAACCGAACCAACCCTAGAAGCCCTGCGCCTGCTAGACGCCCTGGACGCCCGCCCCGCCGCCGACCTCGTCCGCCGCCGCCTCCGCAAACTAGGCCTCCGAGTCATCCCCCGCGGCCCCGTCCCCACCACCCGCGCCAACCCCATCGGTCTAACCGCCCGACAAGCCGACGTCCTGACCCTCATCGCCGAGGGCCTGACCAACGCCGAGATCGCCGAAAAGCTGATCCTCTCCGTCCGCACAGTCGACCACCATGTCTCCGCCATCCTCACCCGCCTCAACGTCCCCACCCGCCGAGAAGCCGCAGCCGCCGCAACCCCACCCCCGAACACCACCGCAGTCGCCTGACCCTGCTCCGTTGAGAGCGTCATTCGGTTTCCGCCTGGAAAGAATCGGGCCGGGCCCCAGACGGACCCGGCGATTCTTTGTACGGCGGACGCGCAGCTCACCTCATCGGTGACACCTGCCCGTATCTCGCCCGCCACCCGCCCACATCAAGCGGCAGGGTGGCGCCAACTCTGATCGGCCTGCAACCAATTCGGGTAGCGCGCCGCCGGCCGACTGACCTCGTCCAGCTCGGCCAGGTCCTCCGCAGTCAGCTCGAGCTCCACCGCGGCCAAGTTCCCGGTCAGCTGATCGAGCCGCTTGACCCCTGCGATCACGCTCGTCACCGCAGGCTGCGCCAGCACCCACGCCAGGGCCGTCTGAGCCACCGTCGCCTCCCGCCGCTCCGCCACCTTCCGCAGCACATCGACGATGTCGTAGCCGGCCTCGGGATCAACCGGCGGGAACCCGGTCTTCCCGTGCCGCGCCTCAGCATCGGTACTGCCGTCGCGACCGAACTTGCCAGACAGGAACCCGCCGGCCAGTGGGCTCCACACGATCAGCCCGACCTTCTCCTCAGTCAGCAACGGCACCAGCTCGGCCTCGATATCCCGGCCAGCCAGCGAGTAGTACGACTGCGACGCGACGAACCGCGACAACCCGAGCTGATCCGACTTGCCGAGCGCCCGGGCGAGCTGCCACGCGGCCAGGTTCGACGCACCCAGGTACCGGATCTTCCCGGCCCGCACTGCGTCGTCGAGCGCGCGCAGCGTCTCCTCGATCGGCGTGATCGGGTCGATGTTGTGGATCTGGTACAGGTCGATGTGATCGGTCCCGAGTCGCCGCAGGCTCGCGTCCAGCGCGTTCGTGACGTGGTACCGCGACAGCCCGGCGTCGTTCGGCCCCGGTCCCATCCGTGCGGCCAGCTTGGTCGCCAGGATGACCTCGTCGCGGCGGGACTTGATCACCCGGCCGAGAATCTCCTCGGACTCGCCGTCGGCGTACATGTCGGCCGTGTCGATCAGGTTCACCCCCGCGTCGAGGGCGGTGTTGACGAGCAGCCCGGCCGCGGCGTCGTCGAGCCCGCCGACGAAGTTCCAGGGCGGCGTACCGGCCCCGCCGAAGGACATGGCGCCCAGCGCGATCCGGGACACGTACAAACCAGTCGCACCAAGCTGAGCGAACTTCATTGCGTTCTTCCTCTCGTGGTCTACTCACCACGCTAGGAGGACGACCGTGCATACTCCATGAGTAGGCGTCCGGACTACTTGATCGAGCGTCCGAGGCTGAGAGGAGCCGGGATGGATCCGCTGTCGGAGATGCTTGCCCTGCTCAACCTCCAGGCCGCGCTCCCGTCCCGCTTCGAGGCGGCAGGCGACTGGGCTCTCGAATTCGGCGGGTACGCCGACATCAAGGTCGGCGCCGTTCTGGAGGGTAGTTGCTGGATCACCGCGGAGGGCTGCGAACCGTTGCATCTGGCAACGGGTGACTGCTATCTGGTGGCCAGCGCCCGGGCCTTCGGCGCAACCTCCGATCCCGCCCTCGCTCCGGTGGACGGGACCGCCGTCTTCGAGAACGGCGGCTACCCGGACACCGTCCGGTACCAGACCACCGAAGGCGCTCCGGACCAGACGGTGATCGTCGGAGGCGCGGTCGACTTCGACCAGACCACCGCGGCGTTGTTGCTGGATCATCTACCCACCACCGTCCGGATCCCTGCCGACAGCAAGCCCGCTGCTGCTCTCCGCCCACTGCTTGAGCTTCTCGGCGAGGAGTTCGCGCACGCCGAACCCGGTGCCGCCACCGTGCGCGACCAGCTCACGAAGGTGCTCTTCGTCCAGGCGCTCCGGGCGATGATTGCCTCCGACGAGCGTCCGTCCGGCTGGCTGGGCGCGCTCGCCGACCCCAGCATCGGCGTGGCGCTGGAGTTGCTGCACCGTGAACCAGCCCGCCGGTGGACCGTGGCCGAGCTGGCGGAGAAGGTCGGCATGTCCCGCAGTACCTTCGCGCTCCGCTTCAAGACCCTCGTCGGGATGTCCCCTCTCGACTACCTCGCCCGCTGGCGGATCCAGGCCGCCGGCCGGGTCCTCCGCTCGACCGACCGCACCGTGTTCTCCGTCGCCGGCGAGTTCGGCTACGGCTCCGAGAGCGCCTTCAGCAACGCCTTCAAACGCATGACCGGACAGTCCCCAGCCAAATACCGCGCTCATTAGTGCAACCTCACCCTCGGGTCGAGGACGGCGTAGGCGATATCGACCAGGATGTTCGAGACCACGACCGCCGCGGAGGCGAACAGGACGATCCCGATGATCACCGGCAGGTCCTGCTGGTTGATCGCGGTGATCGCCGTCTGGCCGAGCCCCGGCAGGCTGAACACCGTCTCGATCACGACCACGCCACCGATCAGCTGCCCGAGGTCGATGCCGAACTGGGTGACGACCGGCGTCAGTGCGCTGCGCAGTCCGTGCCGGACGATCACCCGGCGCTCGCGGATGCCTTTCGACCGCGCGGTACGGATGTAGTCCTCACCCAGTACGTCGAGCATCGCGCCGCGGGTCAGCCGCGTGTACGTCGCCGCGAGCAGCAACGCGAGCGCGACCCACGGCAGCAGCATGTGCTGGAACCAGGGCCCGATGCCCTGGGTGATGCTGCTGTAGCCGCCGGCCGGGAACCACTTGTAGCCGGCCAGGGTCAACTGGAAGTACAGGAAGTACAGGAGCAGCAGACCGAGGAGGAATGACGGGAACGAGTAGAAGAACAAGGAGAACAGGGTCAGGCCGCGATCGGCGAGCGACCGGGGATGCACGGCGGAGATCACTCCGTTGAACACCCCGAGCAGCAGCCACAGCACGGCCGCACCGAGCGCCAGTGAGACCGTGATCGGCAGCGCCTGCCCGATGATCGAGGTCACCGCGACCTGGTGGTAGTAGTCGTAGCCCAGATTGCCCTGCACCGCGTTCTCGACGAAGTGCAGGTACTGCTTCCAGACCGGCAGGTCGAGGCCGAGCCGGTGCTTGATCAACTCGATCGTCTCCGGCGTCGCCTGCCGGCCGGCCAGCGTCTGCGCGACGTTGCTGGGGGCAACGAAGAACAGACCGAAGACGGCCAGTGAGATCAGCCAGAGCACCAGGATGCCGTGACCGATCCGGCGGATCAGGAACAGCGCCATCGCAGACTCCCTTCAGCGCAACCGGTCGGCCCGTGGATCGAACGCGTCCCGCACACCGTCGCCGAACAGGTTGAAGGCGAGCGTCGTGACGAGCAGCGCGATCCCGGGGAAGAAGATGAACCACCAGGCGGTCGTGTAGTAGTTCTGCGAGGCGCTGATCATCCCGCCCCAGTCAGCCGTCGGCGGCGGCAGCCCGAGACCGAGGAACGACAACGTCGCCTGCGTGACGATCACGACCGGGATCAGCAGGGTCGTGTAGACGATCACCGGCGCGAGCACGTTGGGCAGCACGTCGACGAACATGATCCGGGTGTCGCCGGCGCCCAGCGAGCGGGCCGCCTCGACGAACTCGCGTTCGCGCAGCGACAGCACCTGCCCACGCACGATCCTCGCCACCGAGGCCCAGCTGAAGAAGCCGATCACGCAGACCGTCACCGTCAGGCTCGGGCCCGTCACCGACACCAGCGCGATCGCCACCAGCAGGAACGGCACCGACAGCACCACGTCGATCAGCCGGGCCAGGATGGTGTCGACGATCCCGCCGAGGAACCCGGCCGCCAGGCCGAGCACGACGCCGATCACGACCGTGATCGCGGTCGCCAGTACGCCGACCAGCAACGAAACCCTCGCCCCGTACGCGATCCGGACCAGGATGTCGCGCCCCAGATCGTCGGTGCCGAGCCAGAACGTCCCGTTCGGCCCCTTGGGCAGCCCGTCCGGCGTCAGCCCGATGTCGCGGTACTGCTCGTTCGGCGGATGCCCGGTGATCGAGGCGAAGACCGGCGCGAAGATCGCCATCAGCACGATCAGCACGATCACCGCCAGCGAGATCATCGCCACCTTGTCCTTGCGCAGCCGCGCGACCGCCAGCACCAGCGGACTACGCCCCTCGATCGCAGCCGCCGGCGCCTCGATCACCTCCAGTGCGCTGCTCATGGTGCCTCCTGCCCTGGACTGAGGAGTGGAAGGAGCGAAGCGACTGGAGGGACGAGGGAAGGGCAGGAGTTCCAGCACCATGAGCCGCCGCGCCGGAGGCGTGGCATATACACGGTCATGATGCCTTCAACTCCGGTACTGCGGCCGACAGGTCCTCGCCGACTCGCAACGGGAAGAAGCACGCTGTTCGGTGCGCCGGGTCGTCGTCGAACGCGGGCTCCAACCCCGGCTCGGATTCGGCGCACTGCACTCGGGCCTTCGGGCACCGGGTGTGGAACCGGCACCCCGGCGGCGGGTTCGTCGCCGACGGGATGTCGCCCATCAGGATGATCTGTTCCCGGCTGTCCGAGGTGTCCGGATCCGCGACCGGCAGCGCGGACAGCAGCGCTCTCGTGTAGGGATGCCGGGTCTCCTTGAACAGCTCGGCGGTCGGCGCGACCTCGACGATCTTGCCCAGATACATCACCGCGATCCGGTCGCTCACATGCCGGACCACCGACAGATCGTGCGAGATGAACACGTACGTGAGGTCGAACTCGTGCTGCAGATCGGCCAGCAGGTTGATGATCTGTGCCTGGATCGACACGTCCAGCGCCGACACCGGCTCGTCGCAGATCACCAGCTTCGGCCGCAGCGCGAGCGCCCTGGCCACCCCGATCCGTTGCCGTTGGCCCCCGGAGAAGTCGGCCGGGAACCTGTTGTAGTGCTCGGGATTCAGCCCGACCAGCGCCATCAGGTCCTGCACCTTGCGCTTGCGCTCGGCCCCCGACGCGATGCCGTGGATGGCGAACGGGTCGCCGATGATCGAGCCGACCCGGCGGCGCGGGTTCAGCGAACCGTACGGGTCCTGGAAGATCATCTGGACCTCCCGCCGCAACGGCCGCATCTGGCGACGGGTCAGTCGGGTGATGTCCCGTCCGTCGAACCAGACCGAGCCGTCCGTCACGTCGTACAGGTGAGCGATGCAGCGGGCCAACGTCGACTTGCCGCAGCCGGTCTCGCCGACCAGGCCGAGCGTCTCGCCCTTGCGCACCTCCAGCGACACGCCGTCGACGGCTCTGACCACCTCCTTGCTCTGGGTCGGGAACTCCTTGCGGACGTCCTGCACTTTGAGCAAGGTTTCCGCTTGCTGGACTAGGGTTTCGGTCATCAGGCCACCGCCTTGGTGATGTCATGGTCGAGCCAGCAGGCCGACTGATGCCGTGGATCACCCTGTACGTCGGTGAGCGGCGGCGTCTCCACCCGGCAACGATCGAAAACGTGCGTACACCGGTTGGCGAACGGGCAGCCCGCCGGCAGGTTGATCAGGCTCGGCGGCGTGCCCTGGATCGGGGTCAGCCGCTTCCCGCTCTGGGCCGGCAGCGAGGCCAGCAGCCCTTGGGTATAAGGGTGA
The DNA here is from genome assembly GCF_039537185.1 of Kribbella ginsengisoli. Taxonomy (NCBI): domain Bacteria; kingdom Bacillati; phylum Actinomycetota; class Actinomycetes; order Propionibacteriales; family Kribbellaceae; genus Kribbella; species Kribbella ginsengisoli. The sequence goes on from NZ_BAABAA010000010.1 coordinate 213,520, forward strand.
TGGTTGCGATAGAAGATGTCCCGGCGGGGCGCCCGTTCCATCACCGCGCCGGCGTACATCACGATCACCTCGTCGGACATCTCCGCGACCACGCCCAGGTCGTGCGTGATCAGGATGATCGCGGTGCCGAACTCCTCCTGGAGCTTGCGCATCACGCTCAGCACCTGCGCCTGGACGGTCACGTCGAGCGCCGTCGTCGGCTCGTCGGCGATCAGCAGCGCCGGGTCGAGCGCCATCGCCATTGCGATCATCACCCGCTGCCGCATCCCGCCGGAGAACTGGTGCGGGTAGTCGTCGATCCGTTCGGCCGCCCGCGGGATGCCGACCAGGGTGAGCAGCTCGGCGGCCCGGCGACGGGCCGCCTGCTTGGAGATCTGCCGGTCGTGCGCCTGGATCATCTCCACGATCTGCCAGCCGATCCGGTACTGCGGATGGAGGCTCGACAGCGGGTCCTGGAAGATCATCCCGATCTTGGCGCCGCGCAACCGGCGGAGAGTGCCGGCGTCGGCGGTGATCAGGTCGGTGCCGTCGAAGTACGCAGTACCGGAGACCTGGGCGCCTCGGGTCAGACCGGTGATGGTCTGGGTCGAGACGCTCTTGCCCGAACCGGACTCGCCGACGACGGCGAGCGTGCGGCCACGCTCGACGTCGAAGGACAGCCCCCGGACGGCGCGGACGGTGCCGTCCGGGGTGTCGAACGAGACCCGGAGATCCCGTACCTGCAGCAAAGCCTCAGTGTTGGGCACTGGTCAGCCCTGCTTGTCCTTGGCCAGCCACACGTTCGTCGGGTCGTAGTTCTGCAGCGACGGGACGTAGACGGCGTTGTGCACCTGCTCGGCGTGGTAGTTCGCCTGCTTGTTGTTGGTCAGCGGGTAGAAGGCCGCCTGCTCCATCACCCGGGCGTCCGCCTTGGCCCAGAGGTCGGCTGCCGCCTCTTCGGTCGGCGCGGCGATGGCCTGCTGGATCAGGGTGTTCGTGGTCGCGTCGTCGTACAGGCCGAAGTTGCTGCCGACCGGCGGGAAGGACGGCTTGCCCGAGAACAGCGGGTTGAAGAACGACAGGGCGGCGTTGCCGTACCAGTCAGCACCCCAGCCGGCCAGCGACAGGTCCCAGACGCCGCGCTGGGCGACGGTCGGCACCTGCAGGTACTTCACGTAGAAGTCCGCGTTCGGCGACGGTACGCCGGTGACGGTGATGCCGGCCTTGGACAGGTCCTGCTGGATGGTCTGGAACGTCTTGCTGCTGCCCTCGGTCGCGTTGCGGTAGAGGAACTTCAGCGTCAGGTGCGGGAAGCCTGCCTCGGCGAGCAACTGCTTGGCCTTGTCCGGGTCGTACGGGTACGGATCGATCTGCTTGGAGCCGACGATGACGTCCGGCAGCACGTGGGTCAGCGGCGGGTTGAGCGTCTTGCCGCCGAGCACCTGCAGGATGTGGTCGCGGTTGATCGCGTAGCTGAGCGCCTGGCGGACCTTGGGGTTGGCGAGTGCCTTGTTGTTGTTCGGCGAGACGGTGTTGTAGATGACATACGGGTTGCTGCCCGCGGTGTCGCCGATGGTCAGGTTCTGGTCCTTCTTGGCCTGCAACGCGGGGAGCTGCGACGGCGGTGGGGCGACGTCCCACTCCATGTCGGCGGACGGCGTACCGGTCTGCAGTTGCTGTTGGACGGAGTCCTGGCTGACCGTCTCGTTGACGACGATCTTGTCGACGTACGCCTTGCGGACCGGGTCACTGGCCGGGTCCCAGGCGGGGTTGCGGGAGTAGTTGACCGACTTGGTCGGTACCCACGAGTCGACCTTGTACGGGCCGTCGGAGGGGAAGTTGTTGCCGAGTTCGGTGCTGGCCGGGAGGTACTTGAGCGACTCGACCGGGGCGGGGGAGAAGGCGGACAGCGTCAGCATGCCGACGAAGTACGAGGCGGGGCGGGTCAGCTTGAACACGACGGTGGTCTCGTCCTTGGCGACCACGCCGGGCAGTGGCGTCTTGTCGATGTAGGCCTGGATCGCGGCCGGGGTCTTGGCGACCTTGGCGAACCCGTCGGCGAACTTCGAGTAGCCGTCGATCAGGCCGTAGAAGTCCGGGATGCCGCCGAACGGCTGGACCGGGTTCGCGGTCCGCTTGACGCCGCGGACCATGTCGGCCGCGGTCACCTGGCGGGCCGGGCTGGTGTTCCACTTGGCGCCGGTGCGGATCTTGATCGTGTACGTCTTGCCGTCCGCGCTGATCCCGCCGTTCGCGACGGTCGGCAGCTCGGTGGCCAGGTCGGCGACCGGCGTGGTGTTCTTGCCCCCGGGATCGGCCGGGTAGGTGAACAGCTGGCGGCTCCACATCCGCAGGTTGGTGTAGCCGACCGAGTAGTAGCTGACGTTCGGGTCCATGTAGTCGACATCGCCCTTGCCCAGCATGTTCAGGGTGCCGCCGGTGACCGGCGTACCGCCTGAATTGGTGCCGCCGCCCGCGGTTGTGGTTCCCTGGTCGGCGTTGCACGCTGCCAGCGTGAGACTCGTGACGGCGACGATCGCCACCGCCGCGAGCCGTCTTCCGGAACTGGCCATTACTTCCTCCTCGCGAGACTTGCTGTGTTCGCCCCTATGGGGCCGAAGCTAGAACTGCGGGCTGGTCTCGCGGCCGTGGTCACTGAAGCGTCAACGTCTTGTCATCTACGGCCAGGCGCTTCTATGACGAAGTCGTGACAGCCGTCATCTGCAGTTAGGTGCAGGTGGTTGGGCCGCAGCCCTTCGACGAGCGACACTGGTCCCGTGGCGCACAGCTTGTTACTGGTTGACGACGAACCGCGGATCCGGCGGGTACTGCGGCTCGCCCTCGAGGACGAGGGCTACGAGGTGTCCGAGGCGGCCAACGGCCTGGACGCGCTGACGGCGCTGCGGCACGAGCCGCCGGACGTGGTCCTGCTCGACCTGATGCTGCCGGACCGGGACGGATTCACGGTCTGCCGGGAGATCCGGCGTACCAGCGACGTACCGGTGATCATGGTGACGGCGCGGACCGACAGCCACGACATCGTTGCCGGGCTCGAGGCGGGCGCGGACGACTACGTTACGAAGCCGCTTGTTGCCAAAGAGTTGTCGGCGCGGATCAGGGCGCTGCTGCGCCGGGTCGAGCCGAACGGTACGCCCGTGCTCGAGCAGTTCGTGATCGGCGACCTGGAGATCGACGTACCGGCCGCCGAGGTGGTCCGGGACGGGTGTGTGCTGCCGCTGACCCGGACCGAGTTCAAGCTGCTGGTCGAGCTGGCCAGCCTGCAGGGCAAGGTGTGCAGCCGCGAGCACCTGCTGTCGAAGGTCTGGGGCTACGGGTACTTCGGGGACAGCCGGATCGTCGACGTGCACATCCGCCGGCTGCGGCTGAAGATCGAGCGCGACCCGGCCACCCCCAAGCACCTCGTCACCGCCCGGGGTCTCGGCTATCGACTGGTGAGCTGACGTTGCGGCGGCGGTTCGGCCTGCGTGACCGGGTCATGCTCGCGTACGGGTTGCTTGCGCTCGGGCTGTCCGGCGTACTGGCGCTGGTCACCTGGAGCGTCGTCTCCAACTACTTGACCAATCAGCGGATCTCGTCGGCGATCGTGGAGACGACCGACAACGCGAACACCCTGCACTACGGGCTGTACGGCCTGACGTCATCCTGCGGACCGGTACGCCGGCTGGGCCAGGAGCCCGCCTGCGGGACGGTTGTGCCGCAGTCGCCGTCCATGGTGATGAACCTGGTGGAGGCGCTGCCGTCGACCGACACAGCCGCGATGCTGATGCACTACGACGGCGCCTGGTACACGGTGTCGGCGAAGTCGAGCGACATCCCGGCCGACATGGTGGAGAGCGCCCAGGGTGGGGTCAAGGTGGACCGGCGGCTCGAGGTCGGCGGCGACGAGGTGCTCGCGGTCGGGGTGCCGGTGGGGCGCCCGGGCGAGGCCTTCTTCGAACTCCACCCCTTGAACCGGCTCGACAACACGCTGCGGACCTTGAAGCTCACGCTCATCCTGGCCGCGATCGTGACCGCGCTGCTCGGGCTGGCGGTCGGGCGGCTCGCCAGCACGGTGGCGCTGCGGCCGCTGGCGAAACTGACCCAGGTCGCGGCGGCCGTCGCACGCGGGCGGCTCGACGCCCGACTGGAGGCTGAGAACGATCCAGACCTAGGCGGCCTGGCGCGATCCTTCAACCAAACAGCCGCTGCGCTGGAGAAACGGGTGATCGCCGACGCCCGCTTCGCCGGCGACGTCAGCCACGAGCTGCGCACCCCGCTGATGACGATGATGAACTCGATGCAGCTGATCCAGAACCACCGCGCGGAACTACCGACGTCCGTCCGCGAGCCGGTCGAACTCCTCGGCGACGACCTGGACCGCTTCCGCCAACTGGTCGTCGACCTTCTCGAGATCTCCCGCGACGACGGCGGCGACCAGGGCAGCCGCGAACTCGTCCGGATCGGCGACCTGGTCCGCGCCGCCGCCGACGCCACCGCCGGCCGCGAAATCACCGAGGTGGCCCCCGACGCCGCCGACCTGACCATGGAAGCCGACAAACGCCGCCTGGAACGCGTAATCGCCAACCTGGTCGACAACGCCGAACAACACGCCGGCGGCTGCAAGGGCGTCCTCGTCCAAGCCGGCGGCAAAGGCGTAGTCATCTACGTGGACGACGCCGGCCCCGGCGTCCCCGAAGCCGACCGCGAAAGAATCTTCGAACGCTTCGGCCGAGGCACCCCCGGCACACCCCCCAACCCCCACCGCACCGGCACCGGCCTGGGCCTGGCCATCGTCGCCCGCCACGTCGAATGGCACCACGGCACAATCCAAGCCACCGCCCGCCCCGAAGGCGGCGCCCGCTTCATCATCGACCTCCCCGCCAAAAACCCATAACCAAAAGCAACAGACAGTCCCAGCTGCTGCTGTGGTTAAGGCGGCGCCGGGAGCCCAGGTGCGGAGGCCAGACGAACTACAGAGACGGACTGCAGAGACGGACTGCAGCCGCTGTAGTTCACGCGGCTCCGGGCCGGGGGTTGATTCTCGGGCGGCGACCGCAGTCGCGGAAACGGCAGTCATGCTGGTGCTGCCATCGTGCTGGGGCTGAGACTCCGGCGTTTCAAGGGCTTGTGAAAGCTAGCGGGGGCTTGTCGAGCGCCTCGCTGGAAGGCAACAGACTCTCCCCACCCAAGAGACCTGCCCACGCGGAGCGTATGTTGCTATGAGCAACATATAACGTAAAAGAGAGTCCCTGGTTGGCCGATGGTCACCTTGGGTGTCAGTGTGAGGACAGCGTTGGGGTCGGTCGATATCGAACTCAAGTGGCGAAGACGCCTACCCCGAACGAGGCCGGCCCTTCAAACAACCTACAGGTACTTGGTCGATGTGAAGTGGTGAGGAATTCACCTTGTGGATAAGGGCTTTCCGGCCCGAAACTGTCCCCGGACTCGTCTAACGTTACGGGTATGGATGACCGGGCGGTGGAGACGATGAGCGGCGACGAGCTGCTGTGCGACTCCGACGTCATCGAGGCCACGATCGAGGAACTGCTGGCCCGCCGCCACCAGGTCATCCGCCGCCTGGACGAGATCAGGTACGCCGAGGAGATCGGCGCCCACGACACCGCCCGGCTGCTCGAGAAACGCTACCGCCTCGACCCCGCCGAGGCCCGCCGCCGCGTCCGCCTGGCCCTCGCACTCCCGAAACACCCG
>NZ_BAABAA010000011.1:0-209990 GCF_039537185.1 Kribbella ginsengisoli
GGGGTGGTCAGGCTGGGGTGGGGTGGTCAGGCTGGGGTGGGGTGGTCGGGCTGGGGTGGGCTGGGTGGATGGTGGGTTGGTTGGTGGGGTGGGGTGGTTACGGCGTGGGGCGGGTGTCTTGGCCGGCGGTGGCGCCGATGAGGATTTGGAGGGTGGCGAGGGTGGTGAAGACGATGAGGGTGGTGGTCCAGGTGGTGGTTAGTTCGGTGAGGTAGCCGGCTAGGGCGGGGCCGGTGGCGGCCAGGAGGTAGCCGATGGATTGGGCCATGCCGGAGAGTTGGGTGGTTTCGTGATGGCTGCGGCCCCGGATGCTGATCAGGGAGAGGGCTGCTACCAGTGCGGCGCCTTGGCCTAGGCCGCCGATGATTGCCCAGGCGATGACTAGCTTCGGCGCCAGGAGCAGGCCGAGGAGCGCGACGACGATCGGGATGCTGGCGGTGACGGCGCCGGCGCGCTGGCTGCGCGGGTTGCGCATCAGCCAGGGGATGGCTAGGCCGCCCACCAGGCCGAAGCCCTGGAAGAGGAACAGGTGGATGCCGGCGGCCTGCTCGGAGAAGCCGTGTGAGAGCTCGATCGTAGGCAGCCAGGTGACGAAGACGTAGAAGCTCGTCGACTGCAGGCCCATGTAGGCGGTGACGAGCCAGGCCATCGGTTGCCGCCAGACGCTCACCAGGGGCGTGTTGTCGTCGGCTGGCTCGGCGGGGAGCGGGGCGGAGCTCGAGTGGGCTGGGATTCGGATCAAGGCGACGACCAGCGCGAGGCCGCCCCAGATTGCCAGAGCTAGGCGCCAGTTGGAGCCGGCGGCGACCGGTACGGCGATCGCTGACGCGAGGGCGGCGCCGCCGGTGATGAAGGCGGTGTAGATGCTCATCGCGCGGGAGACGTGGCCGGCGTAGTCGCGTTTGATCAGGACCGGTACGAGGACGTTGCCGACCGCGATCGAGGCGCCGATCACGAGGGTTCCCAGCCATAGGCCGACGGATCCGGTGTAGGAGCGGAGGACGCTGCCGGCGGCCAGTACGAGCAGTGAGACGAAGACGGCGCGCTCCATGCCGAGCCACTTCGAGAGGCGATGGACCAGGGGAGAGGCGAGGCCGAAGGCGACGAGCGGGAGCGCGCCGAGCACGCCGAGGGCTCCTTCGCCGAGGCCTTCGTCCAGGCCGATCTGTGGCAGGAGAGGGCCGACCGCGGTGATGGCCGGGCGCAGGCAGAGCGCGACGAGGAAGACGCTCGCGGCGATCAAGGAACTCCGCCGGGCAGTCACCGCTCCGGTGGTCACCGCCACGACGTCACTGCCACGACCCGCATCTCACTGCCACGCCCCGCATCTCATTGACACGACCCGTCTCACTGCCACGACCGGTGCCCCGTCTCACTGCCACGCCCCGCATCTCATTGACACGACCCGTCTCACTGCCATGCCCCGTCTCACTGCCACGACCGGTGCCCCGTCTCACTGCCACGCCCCGCATCTCACTGACACGACCCACGGGCCCTGCCACGGTCCACGGTCCCTGTCACGATCCACGGTCCACGCCCCTGTCACGGTCCACCTCGCTGGCTCGACCGATTAAATGTCCGACATTTACACTCTAACCATGGGATTGAGTGGACCGGTACGGCAGGCTCCGTTGGTGATGCAGGTCTCAGAGCAGTTTCGGGCCCTGATCGAGGGTGGTGCTTGGCCGGTCGGGGCGAAGATTCCGGGGGAGAACCAGCTGGCTGGGGAGCTGGGGGTGAGCCGCGGGACGGTGCGTGAGGCGTTGCGGTCGCTCAGCCTGACCGGGCTGCTCGAGCCGCGGGTTGGTGACGGTACGTACGTGCGCGCGACCAACGAGATCAGCGGCGTACTGGTCCGCGACGAGTTGTCGGCGACGTTGACGCATGTCCTCGACGCACGCGCCGGCATCGAGGGTGCGGCCGCCCGGCTGGCTGCGTTGCATCACACCGGGCAAGGTCTCGCTGCCTTGGAGGCGGCACTCGTCGCGCGGAGAAGTGCGCACGAGGCGGGCGATCTAGACGGCTATGTCGCCGCGGATGCGTCGTTCCATCGGGGCATCGTCGAGGCGAGTGGCAACCCGCTGTTGCTTCGCCTGTACGACGCTGTCGCCGAAGTGCTGACAGCGTCGATCCACGAGACCGCGACGATCCCCGAGGACCCCCGCGTCCGCGACGCCCACCACGCCTTGGTGGCGGCGATCCGGGATGGAAATCCCGAGACCGCCGCCCAGGCGTCATACGCACTGATCGACTCGGTCAAGCAGTCAGCCACCGGCGACTGATCCCGGCCTCGGCCGGCAGCCTCGGGCCGGCTGATCCTGATGTCGTCCCAGCGTCGGGCCGGCTGACCCTGATGTCGCCCCAGCCTCAGCGGGTGATTGCTATGTCGTCGAGGAGGAACGAGGTTGGGGTTGTGTCGTTCTCGGTGCTCGTCCAGGACAGGGTGACGGTGCGGCCTCGGTACGGCGTGAGGTCTAGTGATTGGGTGACGTACCGCGAGGTGGACTGGGCGCCGGTCAGGGTGCGGGCCGTCTTGCCGTTGATGGTCAGCTTGAGGGAGTCGGCCTTGTCGCCGCCGGTGATGCGTGCGGCGAAGCGCAACTGCGGTCGGCCTGTGGTCGGTACGACGACCTGCTGGCTCAACATGTCCGACTGGACTGCGCCATACCCGCCCAGCATCGCGTAGCCGAGTCCGGCGTTGCTGTACTGGCCATCGGAGCGGATCACGTCGGCGGACTGGGTCCACCCGCCGGTACCGGCCTCGAAGTCGCCGTTGACGACGGCTCCCTTGTGGGTGCTGACGACCCAGCTGATCACCGTGTTGCCGCGCGCCCCGGTCGAATCGGTCGCGGTGACCGTCGTCGAGTGCGTGCCGGGCTTGCTCGGTACGCCGTAGATGAGGCCGGTGATCGCGTTGAGGCGCAGACCGTCGGGGAGGTCCGTCGCGGTGAGGCGGACCGGACGTCCGCCCGAATCGGTCGCCCGGACGTGGAGCACGACCGGGGTGCCGACGGAGCTGAATTGCTGGGCCGGCGTGTTGACCGTGATGCGGTTGGCCTTGGTCGGTGACGTGAGTGAGCCGAGGCCGTTCGGCGTACCGAGGCCGGTCGGGCCGTCCCAGCCGGGTTGCGCAGTACAGAGCGGAGCCGGCTTGCACTCGCCGTTGTTGCCTTCGACAACGTCATTGAGATCGGCGGTGCCGGCGTAGGGGTAGCTGGCAGGCTGCGAAGTGGGGGAGGGGTCGCCGGCGAGGGCATAGGTCGCGGCGATGATCGGCGCGGCCGCGCTGGTACCGCCGTACACGGCCCAGCCGTTGCCGCCGGTGGTCTGGTAGACGGCCACTCCTGTCGCGGGGTCGGCGACTGCGGAGACGTCGGCGATGGCGCGCTTCGGGCAGGTGGCTGCTGGGATGACGGCTTGCCAGGTTGGCTTGGTGATCTCGGCGGAGCAGCCGGAGCCGGTGCCGTGGCCTGGTTCGTTGTTCCAGACGGTTTCGGACCAGCCGCGGCCGGAGTCGGTCTTGGTCAGCGTCGTACCGCCGATGGCCGTGGTCGCCGCCGAGCTTGCCGGATAGGAGGTACCGGCCTCGTAGTCGTAGTCGCCGGTGGAGGCGGCGTAGACGATGCCGTTGGTGTTGAAGTACTGCTTGTCGAGCTCTGGCAGGTTGCCCGACTCGGGGCCGCCCCAGCTCAGCGAGACGAACTTCGCACCCAGCTTCTCAGCGGTCTTCACCGCGGCCAGGAGGTCGTTGCTCGGAGAGTCGGCCTCGATCAGGGTGATGCCGCAGTTCGGGCAGACGGCCGAGACCATGTCGAGGTCCAGCGAGATCTCGCCCGACCAGGAGGACGACGGGGCCGGCAGCGGGCTGGTCTCGCCGTTCTGGTTGAGCTTCTGGAAGCAGCCGTTGTCCGTAGTACAGGCCGGCAGCCCGAACTGCTTGCGGTAGACGGCCAGGTCGGACTCGGCGGTCGGGTCGTCGTAGGCGTCGACGATGTAGATGCGCTGGCCCTTGCCTGCTGTTGCACTTGGCAACTTGTACGCCGAAGCCAAGTCGGTTGGGCCGTAGCCTTGCGGCGCACCGGCTGCGCGAGCGCGGAAGCCGAGGTCGGCCCGTCGTTGCGCGAAGCAAGTGAAGTAGCCGGGCTCGACCTTCTGGTCGCAGCTGGCCACCACCTTCGGGGACTCGGTGACCTCGGCGGAAGCGACCATGCTCGTGCCGCCGACCATGAGCAGGGCCAGGGGAATCGCCAATCGGCGCAGGGCGGTCACTGGTGTACTCCTGTCTTCTGCCAGGTCTTGCCTGCGTCGCGGGTCACCCAGAGCTGGGTATCGGGGGTGTAGGCGGCGTCGCGTTCGACCAGCCAAGCGGTGGTCGGCGACTGCCAGACGAGGTCGTGGATGTGTTCGCTGTTCTCCAGCCAGCTCTGGTCGTAGCGCCAGGACTTGGTGAGCGCCGGGCGGTTGTAGACGAGGCTCGCGGTGACGGTGGTCAGCATGACCGCGCCGTCCGCGTTCACGGCGAGTTGGCTGCCCAGGCCGAGAGTGCCGGGCACAGCGTCGTACCGGAAGGTCTTGCCGCCGTCGCCGGAGACCATGACGGTCTTCTCCGACTGGCCGCGGCCGTAGTGGGCGATGCAGAGGGCGAAGAGCCGGTTCGGCCCGTTGGTCGCGAGGTCGGTGACGATCGCGTCCTCGGCATCCGCGCAGGTCAGCGTGCTGGTCGCCTGGACCTTGCCGTCGCGCAGTGTGGTGAGCTTGTTGGGGGCCGTGAAGGATGCCGTGAGCAAGTAAACCGTCGAGCCCTGTGCAGCGAGGAGCACGTTGTCATCGGCGGCCACGTCGACCTTGACCTGCTGCCAGCCGGTGGATTTCCCGGCGGGGGCGCGCCAGACCTTGAGCGGCCGGTCGTCGCAGATGCCGGTGCCGATCGCGCAGCCCGAGGTCACGACGTAGGTACCGTCGGGTGCCGCGAGCAACTGCAGCACCTTGGCGTCGCCGCCAGGCACCGCGACCTTCGTCCAGGTTCTGCCGCTGTCCTTGGTGACCTCGAGGTACGGATCGTATGCCCAGCCGAACTTCGTGTTGGCGAACTGGAGGCTGGTCAGCCCCGGCTCGCCGCTCATCGCGAGCGGGTTGTGCGTCGTGCCTGCCTTGGCCCACGTCTTGCCGCCATCGTGAGTCGCCTGTACTTCCGCCAAGCAGCTCGCGTTGCCGCAACTGCCGAGCAGGTAGCCGTCGTTCGGGGTCGGCCAGACGATGGACTGCGGCGCGAACTTCGGGGCCGCGGGCTGTTGCGCGGTCGCCACGCTCGCTCCCGAGCTCACGAGTAATGCGGTCGCGATCGCCCCAGCCAGCGCAATCGCGGAACGGCCAACATACAGACGCACTGTTCACTCCTCGGACCTAGACGACTGCCACCGCACACGGTAAGCCTTGTCCCGGCCCGTTCGGCGCCCATTCCGGCCAAGCGCCGATTGTGGCCATCTAGGCTGCTTGAGTGGCTGATTGGGAAGCAGTGGGGTTGAGCGGGTTCGACGCAGATTTGTATCGGCAATTGCTGCGGGAGCCGGGGGTGGCGGTCGCGCAGCATGGCGAGGCGCTCGGGGTGCCGGTGGCAACGGTTGAGGCGGCGGTGGCTCGGCTGGTTGGGGTGGGGTTGGTACGCGGTGGCTCGGAGGAGGCGCCGGCACCGGTGGATCCGCGGTCCGGGGTCGGGATGCTGGTGCGGGAGCGGCGGGCGGCGCTCGACGGGGTCGCGGCGATGACCGATCAGCTGGCGCGCGAGTTCAGCGCGGGACAGTTGCGGGCCGAGCCGAGCCGGCTGATCGAGATCGCGGTCGGGCGGGAGGCGATCGAGGCGCGGATCGAGGACATGTTGCGTGGGGCAACTGAGCAGGCGGTGGGGACCGATACGCCGCCCTACGTTGCGGACGGCAGCCACCAGGTGTCGAGTGCCGAGTTGGCGCTGCTGGACCGGGGGGTGCGGTTCCGGTCGATCTACGCTTCCGAAGTACTGGATCACCCGGCGTGGGTGGCGCATCTGACGTCGATGGCGGAGCGGGGTGAACAGGCGCGGGTACTACCTCAGGTGCCCTTGAAGCTGCTGATCGTCGACGGCACCACGGCGATCTTGCCGCTGGCCGGTGATGACAAGCCGACCAGTCCGGCCCAGGCTCGGGCAGTGGTTGTCACTGATTCGGCGCTGACCAATGCGCTGCAGGTGTTGTTCGATCAGCTGTGGGGGCAGGCGACGCCGTTGCGGCTGACGGAGTCGGATGCTGTCGACCCGGCTGCTTCGCTGATCAATCTGCTGGCGAGTGGGATGAAGGATGAGGCGATCGCTCGGCAGCTGGGGGTCAGCGGGCGGACACTGCGGCGGAGGATCGCGCAGGTCCAGGAACAGTTGGGCGCGACGAGTCGCTTCCAGGCAGGACTCCAGGCCGCTCGGCACGGCTGGCGCTAGCGGCAGAGGTCAGCGGCTGCGGTCACCGGGTGCGGGTCTCGGAATCGCGGGTGACTCGGTCTACGCGGCGGCCGGATTCGTCGAAGATGTGGAGCCGGGCGGTGTCGACGGCGAGGTGGACTTTGGAGCCGGTCTTCAGGCCGGCGTTCGGGTCGATCTCCAGTACCAGGTCGGCGCGGCGGTGGGTCGCGGCGGCGGTCGGCTCGGGCTCGATCGATGACGCCTCGACCCGGCCCAGGCGGGTCCTGGCCTTGGAACGCCAGCCCGACAGGCGGGAGGTGAGACCGGACATGTGGGGAGCCGCATGCCGCGTCCTCGGGCCACCGTCGGCGAAGGCGAGGCGTTTCGGCGTACGGGGGCGGGGGGAGACGCCGACCAGGTCGGGGTTGAGCATCTCGACGCCGCACTCGATGAACGCGATCCATTGGTTGCCGTGGAACTCGAGGGTCCGCAGCTTGCCGGAGAGGTGACCGGGTTCGCCGCCACCGGCCGCGGCGACGGTGAAGGCGTCGGAGCGGGCGCCCACGATCACCTTGGCGCCGTCGTGGCTGCTCAGGATCAGCGACCGGCGGTCGATCGGCGGCAGCTGGATGGACTGGGCGCCGAAGTCGAGGCTGACCCGGTGGTGCGCGGTGACCCGGACGATGGCCGACATCAGGTTGATCCGGGGACTGCCCAGGAAGCCGGCGGCGAAGGCGGTCGCGGGGTCGTTGAAGACCTGGTCCGGAGTACCGACGTCCTCGATCCGGCCGTCGCGCATGACCGTGATCCGGTCGGCCAGGGTGAGCGCCTCGATCTGGTCGTGGGTGACGTACACCGTGGTGACGTTGAGATCGCGGGCCATCGCGCCGATCTCCTGGCGCAGCTCGGTCCGCAGCGTCGCGTCGAGATTGGACAACGGCTCGTCCATCAGGAAGATCTGCGGTTGCCGCACGATCGCACGACCGATCGCCACGCGCTGACGCTGGCCGCCGGACAATGTTCTCGGCAACCGGTCGAGCGCGCCCTCGATCCGCAGGATCCTTGCCAGCCCGGCCGCCTTCGTGCTCGCCTCGGTCACGTCGTCGCCGGCCATCCGCAACGGGAACATGATGTTCTCGCGCGCGGTCCGGTTCGGGTAGAGCGCGCCGTTTTGGAAAACCAGCGCGACGCCGCGATCTTTCGGGGACAGGTCGGTGGCCAGCGTCCGGCCGAACCAGACCTCTCCCGCGCTCATCTCCTCGAGCCCCGCGATCATTCGCAGCAGGGTCGTCTTGCCGCATCCCGACGGTCCGAGCAACACCATGAACTCGCCGTCCGCGACGTTCAGTGACACGTCGTTCACGGCGGGATACTTGCCGTCGTAGGTCTTCGAAACCGAGTCCAGCCGGATTGCTGTCATCACCACCTCCGTTGGGGTGAGGTGAGTACACAGCCCCGCGCACACGTTGTCCAGACCTCCGCGCATACGCTTGCATGATGGACGATCCGCAGACTTGGCGAGAGGCCCGCAGAGAGGCTGCCGCGGCCCAAGCAGCAGCTCTCCAGCACCGTAAGGACAACGAGACTGCGCAGGCCCGTAAGTTGCTGGCGGAGTTCGTCGCGACGATGCATTCGCGGGGAATCGAACCTCAGCCACTGCGGGCTCCGGTGGTCGGGACGGGCGCGAGCTACCGGACCGATGTGACCGGCTGGTACCTCCGGCGCAACCAGTCGCTCGGGGTCGATGCCAAGGGCAACTTCTACATCCTGGGGATGCAGCCGAGCGTGAAGGCCAGGCTGCTCGGCGTACGGGTGGTGCCGTCCGATCCGCCGATCATCATCGGGCAGGGTGCGCGGGACGGCGAGTCGCTGCCGCTCAAACAGCTACTGGAGCTGCGGCTGGCCGAGATCGAGGGCTGACGGAAATCGAGTTGCGGGGGACCGGGCCGGTTGGGTAACGTCCCCGGCCTGTCTTTTTGATGGTGGATCGAATCGAACCGGGTGGATCTCCGGGGCGGGATCTTCTGACCGCGACCAGTCCGATTCGATGATTCGAGGCTCCTTGTCATGGCCGAAACCACACTCAACCCTGCCTCAACCGCCGAGCTCGAGGCCGAGCGCGTCTTCCTGGCCGAGGCCAAGGCCGCGCTGGCGCGGATGCACCAGGAGGTGGAGGAGCGCGACGTCCCGCTGATCGGGGGCGAGGACAACGACGAGCGCTTCACCAACGAGGCGAACGAGCGCGCGAAGAAGATGCGGACGCAGGCGCTGCTCGATCTGCCGGACGTGCCGCTGTTCTTCGGGCTGCTCGACTACGAGGTCGGCACGATCGAGGATCTGGACCAGATCCACATCGGCCGCCGGCACGTCCACGACGGCAGTGGGGTGCCGCTGGTCATCGACTGGCGGGCGCCGGTGTCGGTGCCGTTCTATCGGGCGACCCGCAGCGATCGGCAGCGGCTGGTGCTTCGGCGGCGGTACGGGTTCTCCGATCATGCCGAGCTGACCGGGTTCGAGGACGAGTCGCTGATCGGGGCGGTCGAGACCGACCAGGCCGACGCGTTCCTGCGGGCCGAGATCGAGCGGCCGCGTACTGGGCCGATGCGTGACATCGTGGCGACGATTCAGCCGGAGCAGGATGATCTGGTTCGGGCCGCGCTGCATCCGAGCGTCTGCGTGCAGGGCGCGCCTGGTACCGGCAAGACGGCTGTCGGGCTGCACCGCGTCGCCTACCTGCTCTACACCGAGCGGGAGCGGTTGAGCCGGGGCGGCGTCGTGATCGTGGGGCCGAACCGGTCGTTCCTGTCGTACATCCGCAAGGTTCTGCCGGCGCTCGGCGAGGTCGACGTCCGGCAGATCACCATCGACGAGTTGATCAGCCAGCCGGCCACGGCGGTCGACGACGCCGAGGCGGCACGGCTGAAGAGCGATGCGCGGATGGCGCTGGTACTGCGACGTGCGCTGTGGTCGCACATCGGCGTACCGGCCGAGGGAATCCTTTACAGCAAGGGATCCCAGCGGTATCGGGTGCACGACTACGAGCTGGCGGAGATCGTCTCGGCGCTGCGCGAGTCGACTCGGTACGCGCCGGGGCGGGATGCGCTGGCGCAGCGGGTGGCGCACGCAGTACTGGTTCAGATGGAGCGGCGGGGCGAATCGCCGGATGATCGCGTGCAGAACGCCGTGGCCCGGTCGAAGCCGGTGAAGGCATTGCTCGACGCGGTCTGGCCCAAGGTCGTACCGGAGCAGGTCCTGCATCGGCTGCTCTCCGACGCGGACTTCCTGTCGCAATGTGCTGGGGAGGAGTTCACAGCGGCCGAGTGCGCTGCCTTGCTCTGGCAGAAGCCGGCCCGCTCGTGGAAGTCGGCGAAGTGGTCAGCGGCCGACACCCTCCTGCTCGACGAGCTCAACGACCTGATCGAACGCGACTCCGGCTCCCTCGGCCACCTGGTCCTCGACGAGGCCCAAGACCTCTCAGCCATGCAACTCCGCGCGCTGTCCCGACGCTGCCGAACCGGTTCCGCCACCGTCCTCGGCGACCTCGCCCAGGCCACAACCCCTTGGGCAGCAGGCTCCTGGGCTCAGGTACTCGCTCACCTCGAGAAGCCCGACGCCGTCATCGCCGAGCTCGACCGGGGATTCCGCGTCCCCGAACAGATCATCGACTTCGCCGCGAAACTCCTCCCGCAGATCGCCCCGACCCTGGGCACCCCGACCGGCGTCCGCACGATCGCCGATGCCCTCACCGTCATCGCGACCGACGACCAGACCTTCACCGAAACCCTGATCACCTCCTGCCGGGCCGCCCTCACCACCGAAGGCTCCGTCGCCCTGATCGCCGCCGACGACCGCGTCACCACCCTGTACGACGCCCTGCTCGCCGCCGGCCTCAAGCCCGCCCTACTGGGCGCCACCGAGGACGAGATGGACACGACCCGCCTCGTCTGCGTCCCGGCGACCCTCGCCAAGGGACTCGAGTTCGACTCGGTCATCGTCGCCGAACCGTCCGAGATCGTGGCAGCCGAACCCCGCGGCCTCCAACGCCTCTACGTCGTACTGACCCGCGCAGTCAGCTCCTTGCGAGTCGTCCACGCGACACCGCTACCCGAGTCCTTGGGGTAGCTATTTGCTGGCCGGTTTGGGGCCGGTGGAGCGGAGGGTTCCGAGGCGGGACAGGGCGTCGAACCAGAAGCGGGCGCCGGGGATGGTTGCCAGCATCATCAAGATCCAGCCGAGCAGGACCAGCAGGAGGACCTGGATGTCCTGGCCGGCGCCGTGGTCGGGGTCGAGCAGTCCGCGCTTCTCCAGCCAGTTGCAAGAAGCTCCCGGGGCGGTACAGGCGGAGACCGTTCCCCAGCCGAGGGGGAGGCCGGCCGCTCGGGTCTTCTGGATCTCCTTGCGGAGGTCGCTCAGGCAGTCGCCGGCATCGTCGGCCTTGCATTCGGCGGAGTTCGCGGCGGCCTGGCTGACGACCGTTTCGCGGAGGGCTTCGTCGGTGTAGAGCGAGCGGGTGATGCCGATGGCGTTGACGTTGAAGACGACGACCAGGACGGCGGCCACGGTCAGGGAGATCCAGCGGACATGGCGTTTGTACCAGCCGGACACCCGGTCCATGTGGTCGTTGTACCACTGCTCGAGACTCTGCCGGAACGTCGTCAGGTCGCCCTTCGCCTCGGCGACCAGACCGAGCAGCGTCTTCTTCAGCGGGTTGTCGTTCGGCCAGCCGGCGATCTCGGCCTTGACCTGATCGAGGGTGGTGGCGCCGGACAGGTCGGGGACGATGACGTCGAGAAAGGCTCGGGCGAAGGCACGGCCCGACACGTAGGAAGGCAGTTCGCGCCGGTCCCTGGCGCTCAGCTTGGCGTTGCCCGCGTCGAGGGCCACCACTCCGTTGTCTGCCGTCCGGGAGACCATCGGCTGGTTCATCACCTGGGTGACCAGCGGGCTCGTTCCGACCGGTGGTTGCGGCTGGTTGGGCGCCACGACGGGGGCTTCGGAGGTACGGCGTACGAGGTCCTTCCAGCCGAGCTTGAACTCGCTCTTGCCGTCGACCAGCGAACGGATACCGCGGAGCAGGTACTCGCCGCGCAGCCCCATGAAGCGGGCCGCTCCCTCGGTGAAGACCGAGACCACGGCGGAGAGGGTGGCGAAGACGAGGATGAGTCCGATGGCGGTCTGTACGACCAGGCTGTCCATGTGGTTCATGATCCCCGTCCTGGGCGAACGGTGACAGAACCTGCGGTGTGCCATCGTGAGCGGATGGGTATCGAGGTACGGCCTGCTTCGGTCTTCGAGGATGTCCGGGTCCTGATCGGGCCGAAGCGTGCCGACGCGACCGTCTGCTGGTGCCTGAGCCACCGGATCCCGTCGAAACTGAACAACCAGCTCCACGGACCGGAACGCGGCGAGTACGTCGCGGAGCTCTGCCGCAAGGAGCCGGCCCCCGGCGTCCTCGCGTACGACGGCGACGAGCCGGTCGGCTGGGCCGGTATCGCGCCCCGCGCGGACACCTCGTTCGCCCGCACCACGAGGATCCCGCACGTCGACGACCTACCGGTCTGGTCCTTGTGGTGCATCCGCGTCCGCCCCGGCCACCGCGGATCCGGACTGTCCCGCATCCTGATCGACGGCGCCGTCGACTTCGCCCGGACGAACGGCGCACCCGTCGTCGAGGCCTACCCACTCGACAGCGGCGACGCCAAGGTGGACCTGACGATGGCGTACGCCGGTATCCGCAAGAACTTCGAACGCGCCGGGTTCGTCAAGGTCGCCGACACCACCTCGACGCTGGCCGGCCACCCCCGCGTGCTGATGCGGATCGACCTGCGGTAGCGCACGGGTTCGTGATCGGCCGACCGTTGACACGACCTGCCGCGCATGACTCACTGAGGGAAACTGCTGGTCGTCCGTATGGATCGGCATCTCACCGGGGGGCTGGTGAGGTGCTCGCGGGGAGCAGCAGGCAACGAGGCTGGGGGGCCGATCATGTGGCGAGTCACGCTTCCATACCTGCGGTCTGCGCTCAGGCGCTCCAAGGTGGCGGTTGCGACGGTGGTCGTCGGCGCCTTCATCGCGGGCACGATCGCCACCGTCAAATCTCTGATCGAGTCCCGGATCATCGCGGCGGTGGCCGACGTGGTGAACGGGAACGAGCAAGGCCCGATCGGGTCGCGCCCCCTCGGCGAGATCGGCTCGGGCGACTCCGACTGGGTGAGCGACCTGGCGAACTCGCTGTTCAGCGGAGTCGCCTTCCGCTGGGGCATCGCCATCTACGTGGCGGTCAGCCTGGTGAGCGTGCTGCTGGGCGTCGTGACCACGAGTTCGCGGGAGAGCATCACCCGGCGGCTCTTCTCCGGGCTGTTCGAAGCCGGTGTGCAGAACGCCTTCACGAAGTCGTCCGTGCCGGTCGACCTGGAGGACGAGCCGGGCGGCATGGCTGGAGCGGTCCAACAAGGTGCGCACGCAGTGTCCAGTGCCTACACGTTGCTGGTCGAGGCGGGGCAGTACGTCTTCAGCCTGGCCACCATCGTCATCGTGCTGACCAACGTGCACATCGGATTCGCGGGCCTGTGCCTGGGCCTCGCTGCCGTTCTCGCCGTGCTCAGCTGGGACCAGGGCCGGCGGCTGAACAACCGCCGGGAGAAGTACGACGAACGCCGCCGCCAGCTGTTCGGATTCACCAACGACGTGCTGGCCAACCGGGACGTCCTGCTGGCCCACGAGCGAAAGCCCCACTACGTCGGCCGCCTCGCCGGGTCGAGTCATCAGCTGGGAACGATCGACAAGGATCTGTCCACCCGGGAGAGCGTCTATCGCGGCTTGGTGAACCTCATCCAGGATCTGGGGCTGATCGCCATCCTGGGCATCGTGCTGGTCGCCGCGGCCCGCGGTGCCAATGTGAACGGCGTCGGCGACGCGTACTTCTATGTCTCGCTGTTCACCCGGATCATGAGCCCGATCCGCAACATGCTGTACGGCTACGACAGCGTCAGGCGCTCGATGTCGACCTCCCGGACGTTGCTGCGCCTGCTCGCGCGGGAGGAGGCCGCCACTACGCCCGTGGTCGCGGCAGAGTCCGGCGCCGGTTCGTCGTGGGAGGCAGAGTTCGCGCAGGTCTCGTTCGCCTACGAGGCCGGCAGACCGGTCCTGCAGGGTTGCTCCTTCCGCGTCCCGGTCGGCGGTGTGGCTTTGATCGTCGGCCGATCCGGCGCGGGCAAGTCGACGATCGCGCGGATGCTGCTCGGCTTCCTGACGCCTGAGCTGGGGGAGGTCAAGGTCCGCGGCAGGCGGGTCGACTCCTGGGATCACGAGGACTTGCTGAGACAGATGAGCTACCTGTCCCAGACCGGTCACGTCATCGACGGAACCGTCCGCGAGAACCTGTTCGCGGCCGAAGAAACGGACGTCTCCGTGCTCGCCGGGGCACTCCGGACGGTTCGGCTGGCAGGCTGCGAGGCCGACGCCGTCGAACTGCTCGAAGCGCAGGCGAGACGGCTCTCCGAAGGACAGAAACAGCGCCTGGCACTGGCCCGGATCCTGGTGGACCAGGCCCCCATCGTCGTACTGGACGAACCGCTCGCCGGCGTCGACGCCTTCACGTTCGCGGAGGTCCGGGAGCCGATGACGGAATGGATGGCCGACCCGGGCCGAACGGTCGTGATGGTGAGCCACCGCCTGGAGTTCGTCTCGACGGCGACACACGTCATCGTTTTGAGCGAGAGCGGCGACGTGGTCGAGGAGGGCAGCCCGGAGGACCTGCTGGCCATCCCGAACGGAGTCTTCGCCTCGTTGATGGGCGCCGCGGTCATGAACAGTTGACCAGCGTTCCGGCGACAACGCAAAGGCGCCCGGCCGGATCGACCGGGCGCCTTGCATTGGGCTCAGCTCAGGGTTGCGAGGGTTTCGTTCCAGGTTTTGGAGGGACGCATGATGGCTGCGGCCTTCGCGGGGTCGGGCTGGTAGTAGCCGCCTAGGTCGACGGGGGAGCCCTGGACGGCGATCAGTTCGCCGACGATGGTCTGCTCGTTGGTGGCCAGGGTTTCGGCGACCTGGGTGAATGACTTGGCCAGGTCGGCGTCGTCGGTCTGGTTGGCCAGTTCCTGGGCCCAGTACAGGCTCAGGTAGAAGTGGCTGCCGCGGTTGTCGATGCCGCCTACCCGGCGGGTGGGGGACTTGTCCTCGTTGAGGAACGTCGCGGTGGCGCGGTCGAGGGTGTCGGCCAGGACCTGGGCGCGGGCGTTACCGGTGGTCTGGGCGAGGTGCTCGAAGCTGGCGGCCAGGGCGAAGAACTCGCCGAGGCTGTCCCAGCGGAGGTAGTTCTCCTTGACCAGTTGCTGTACGTGCTTCGGAGCCGAACCGCCCGCGCCGGTCTCG
Source organism: Kribbella ginsengisoli (assembly GCF_039537185.1). Taxonomy (NCBI): domain Bacteria; kingdom Bacillati; phylum Actinomycetota; class Actinomycetes; order Propionibacteriales; family Kribbellaceae; genus Kribbella; species Kribbella ginsengisoli. The sequence goes on from NZ_BAABAA010000011.1 coordinate 14,798, forward strand.
AACAGGCCGCCGCCGGCCATCAGCGGGACGACCGAGAGCATCTTCGCGCTGGTGCCGAGCTCGAGGATCGGGAACAGGTCGGTCAGGTAGTCGCGCAGCACGTTGCCGGTGACGGAGATGGTGTTCTCGCCGCGCCGGATCCGCTCGAGCGAGTACTTGATCGCGTCCACCGGCGCCAGGATCTTGATCACCAGGCCCTCGGTGTCGTGCTCGGTGAGGTACTTGACGACCTTGCTGATCAGGTTCGCGTCGTGGGCGCGGGTCTCGTCCAGCCAGAAGATGGCCGGGTCGCCGGTCGCGCGGGCCCGGGTGACGGCCAGCTTGACCCAGTCGCGGATCGGCGCGTCCTTGGTCTGGCAGGCGCGGAAGATGTCGCCCGCGGCCACTTCCTGCTCCAGTACTACGTTGCCGTCGGCATCGACCACCCGAACGGTGCCGGCCTGGGCCAGCTCGAAGGTCTTGTCGTGGCTGCCGTACTCCTCGGCCTTCTGCGCCATCAGGCCGACGTTCGGGACCGAGCCCATCGTCGACGGGTCGAAGGCGCCGTGCGCGCGGCAGTCGTCGAGGACGACCTGGTAGATGCCGGCGTAGCTGCTGTCCGGCAGCACCGCGAGCGTGTCGTGCTCGGCGCCGTCCGGGCCCCACATGTGGCCGGAGGTACGGATCATGGCCGGCATCGAGGCGTCGACGATCACGTCGGACGGCACGTGCAGGTTGGTGATGCCCTTGTCCGAGTCGACCATCGCGAGCGCCGGGCCGTCGGCCAGCTCCGCGTCGAAGGACGCCTTGATCGCGTCACCGTCCGGCAGCGCGGCCAGGCCGTTGTAGATGCCGCCGAGGCCGTCGTTGGGGGACAGGCCGGCCGCGGCCAGCGTCGCGCCGTACTGCGCGAAGGTCTTCGGGAAGAAGGTGCGGACCACGTGCCCGAAGACGATCGGGTCGGACACCTTCATCATGGTGGCCTTCAGGTGGACCGAGAACAGCACGCCCTCGGCCTTGGCCCGGGCGATCTGCGCGGTCAGGAACTCGTCCAGCGCGGCGACGTGCATGACCGAGGAGTCGACGACCTCGCCGGCCAGCACGGGGATCGACTCACGCAGTACGGACGTGGTGCCGTCGGCGCCGGCGAACTCGATCCGCAGCGTGCCGTCGGCCTCGATCACGGTCGACGTCTCGGTCGTGCGGAAGTCGTCAGCGTCCATCGTCGCGACGTTCGTCTTCGAGTCAGCCGTCCAGGCACCCATCCGGTGCGGGTGGTTCTTGGCGTAGTTCTTCACCGAGGCGGGCGCGCGGCGGTCGGAGTTGCCCTCGCGCAGGACCGGGTTCACGGCCGAGCCCTTGGTGGAGTCGTAGCGGGCGCGGATGTCGCGCTCCTCGTCGGTCTTCGGCTCGTCCGGGTACTCCGGGAGCGCGTAGCCCTGCGACTGCAGCTCGGCGATCGCGGCCTTGAGCTGGGGGGCCGAGGCGGAGACGTTCGGCAGCTTGATGATGTTCGCGCCCGGCGTCTTGGTCAGCGCGCCGAGCTCGGCGAGCGCGTCCGGGATCCGCTGGTCCTCGGTCAGGTAGTCGCCGAAGACGGCGATGATCCGCCCGGCCAGCGAGATGTCCCGGGTCTCCACGCCCACACCGGCCTGCGCGGCGTACGCCTGGATCACCGGCAGGAACGAGTACGTCGCCAGGGCCGGGGCCTCGTCCGTATGGGTGTAGATGATGGTCGACTCAGTCACTCGCGTCTGTCCTCTGCTCCGTCGATGTCGCTCCCCGGGCCACCCCGGGAGGCAACCCCACCTTAGTCGGCGGACCGGCCGCCGCCGGAGGGGAGTGGTGATGCTCACGGGGAAGGTGGCCGAGGTCTTCCCCCGGAGCCCGATCCGGTTTACCTTCAAGGTCCGTGTGAGCGCTCTCACACGGGAGTTCGCCTTCTTCCGCCCCCGGAGGTGCTTCCGTGATACCCACCCCTGCCCCGACCCGCCGACGCCGTCTGCGCTGGCGCGCGGCGATCGCCGCACTCGTCCTGGCCGTCTGCTCGACCCTCCTGGTGGGTGGCGTGGCGACGGCTGCCGACGACTACACCCAGTCGGTCACGTCGCTGAACGCGACCCAGGCCCAGATCGCCTTCACCCCGACGACGGCCGCCCTGTACGTCGATGTGCACTACACCGGCACCGCACAGGGTCAGCAGAACGTCCGGATGACTCTCAGCGGCGGCACCTGGCGGACGACCGTCAGCGGGTTGTCGTCGGGCACTGTCATCGACTACTGGTTCACGTACGAGAAGAGCGGACCGCAGTACGACACCCCGCACTTCAGCTACACGCACGGCGGCACGACCCCGCCGCAGACGGTCGCGACTCCGACCTTCTCGCCGGCTGGTGGCAACTACACCTCCGCGCAGACGGTGACGATCTCCACCTCGACCGCGGGCTCGACGATCCGCTACACGGTCGACGGCTCCACGCCGACCGCGTCCTCGACCCTGTACTCCGGCCCGATCAGCGTCCCGACGACCCGGACGGTCAACGCGATCGGGATCAAGTCCGGCCTCACCACCTCGGCCGTCGGCAGCGCGTCGTACACGATCGGGTCCGTACCGACCGGGTGCACGACCCAGCCCGACGTACCGAACTTCGGCCCGAACACGCGGATCTTCGACCCGGGCATGTCGGCCGCGACGATCCAGGCGCAGCTCGACACGGACTTCAACAACCAGAAGGACACGCTGACCGCGCAGATGGCCGATCGCCGGATCGCGCATCTGTTCAAGCCCGGCGCGTACAGCGTCCACGACGACGTCGGCTACTACACGTCGGTCGCCGGCCTCGGCCAGAACCCTGGTGATGTGGTCATCAACGGCGCGATCACCGTCGATGCGTTCAACGCGTCCGACCAGGGCGTGGCACTGCAGAACTTCTGGCGGTCCGCCGAGAACATGGCCGTCAACCCGATCGGCGGCTCGAACCGCTGGGCCGTCGCGCAGGCGGCGCCGTTCCGCCGGATGGACATCCGCGGCAACCTGCAGCTCTACCCGGCCAGCTACGGCTTCGCGAGCGGTGGCTATATCGCTGACACGAAGGTGTCCGGCGAGACGGCGTCCATCTCGCAGCAGCAGTGGTACACGCGGGACAGCAACCTCGGCAGCTGGGCCGGTGGCGTCTGGAACATGGTGTTCTCCGGTACGCCGGGAGCGCCCGCCACCACCTTCCCCAACCCACCCGAGACGACCCTCGCCACCACGCCGGTCTCGCGGGACGTGCCTTACCTCTACATCGACAGCGCCGGGAAGTACCGGGTCTTCACGCCGTCGCTGCGTACCAACGCCTCGGGCGCCAGCTGGGCCAACGGCTCGACGCCGGGCACGTCGATCCCGATGAGCCAGTTCTACGTGGTGAAGTCCGGCGATACCGCCTCGTCGATCAACTCGGCGCTCACGGCCGGCTGCAACCTGTTCTTCACGCCGGGCGTCTACCACCTCAACCAGACGCTCAATGTGAACCGGGCCAACACCGTCGTGCTCGGCATCGGTTACCCGACGCTGATCCCGGACAACGGGGTCAACGCGATGCAGGTCGCCGACGTGGACGGCGTACGGATCAAGGGACTGCTGTTCGACGCCGGTACGACGAACAGCGCCGCGCTGCTGACCGTCGGCGCGTCGGGATCATCCGCCAACCACGCGGCGAACCCGACCACCCTGCAGGACGTGTTCTTCCGGATCGGCGGCTCGATCGCCGGCCACGCCACGACGAGTCTTGTTGTCAACAGCAACAACGTGATCATCGACCACATCTGGGCCTGGCGCGCCGACCACGGCAACGCGGGCACCTGGGGCTGGACGCAGGCGACCGCGGACACCGGATTGCTTGTCAACGGCAACAACGTGCTGGCGACCGGGCTGTTCGTCGAGCACTACCAGAAGTCGCAGGTGATCTGGAACGGGCAGGGTGGCAAGACGATCTTCTTCCAGAACGAGATGCCGTACGACGTACCGAACCAGGCGAGCTGGAACCGGCCGAGCGGGAAGGCGGGCTATCCGGCGTACAAGGTGGGCGACAACGTCACGTCCCACGAGGCCTGGGGACTGGGTAGCTACAACTTCTTCAACGTCAACCCGTCCGTCAGCGCCTACAACGCGTTCGAGGTTCCCAACAACGCAAATGTCCGCTTCCACAGCCTCTGCACGGTCTCACTCAACTACCAGGGCGTGATCACCCACGTCATCAACGACACCGGAGCAGTCACGCCGCCAGGCACGGTGCCGGTCAACGTGGTGAACTACCCCTAAGTGCCCCGAAAGGAGTGGTGGCGGTGGTGCGGATGCTGGGTCCGGGCGAGTCGGAGCAGGAGTACACGGCTCGCGGCAGCCGGATGTTCTTCAAGGCGCTGGCCGGTCAGGACGACGGGGACCTGTCGCTGATGGAGCGCACCCTGCCGGTCGGTGGACGCCGCCCACCGCCCCACCGCCATACGAACTGCACCGAGGCGTACTTCGTGCTCGACGGTCTGGTCGCCATCCAGGCCGGCCACGAGGAGCTGTCCGTCGGCCCCGAGGGATTCGTGCTGATCCCTCGGGGTACGCCGCACACCTTCGGCAACGGTGGCGACGCGGAGGCACGGCTCCTGGTGATCCATACGCCGGCCATGGACGCGTACTTCGCTGAGCTTCACGAGCTGTGGAACCGCGGCGAGCCGCCAACCCCGGACGAAGAACGGGAGCTGATGGCGCGCTTCGGCATGGAGAAGGCCTAGCCCTGGCGGTCAGCCATCTCCTGTACCTGCTAGCAGGTACAGGAGATGGGCGTCTGCCGGGATGATTCGGGGTCCGGTTCGGACGAATCTGGCCAGTATGAAGGCTTCCTCGCATGTACTCCGTAGGGCCGTGGCGGTGACTGGGGTCGTCGTCGCGGCGACGGCCGGGCTGACTGCCTGTGGCGACAAGACGACGTCCTCGGGCAGCACCCCGCCCGCGAACAACAAGGTCGGCATCCTGCTGCCCGACACGGCGACCTCGCCGCGCTGGGTGTCGGCCGATCCCACCGAACTCCGCAAGCAGTGTGACGCGGCCAAGCTCACCTGCTACATCGACAACGCCAACGGCAGCGCGACCACCCAGCAGTCGCAGGCGCAGGCCCTGATCAACACCGGCGTCGGCGTCCTGCTGGTGGTGAACCTGGACTCGGGGTCCGGCAAGGCCATCGAGGCGCTCGCCAAGCAGCACAACGTCGTCACGATCGACTACGACCGGCTGACCGCGGGCGGCACCGCGTCGTACTACGTGTCCTACGACAACGTGAAGGTCGGTGAGGACCAGGGCACCGCGCTGACCCAGGCCCCCGAGGTGAAGGGCAAGACGGCGGTCGGCTACGTCGAGATCGACGGGGCGCCGACCGACAACAACGCGGCCCAGTTCGCCCAGGGCTACAACTCCGTACTGTCCAAGCAGCCCGGCTGGACCAAGCTGGCCGACCAGACCGGCAACTGGGACGCCGCCACCGCGCAGACCGTGTTCACCACGATGCTCGGGCAGCACCCGAACCTCAACGCGGTGATGGTCGCCAACGACACGATGGCGCAGTCCGTCATCAACGTGCTCAAGGCGCAGGGGCTGGTGGGCAAGGTCGCGGTCTCCGGACAGGACGCCACCGCGGGCGGACTCGACAACGTGATGGCCGGCAGCCAGGCGTTCACGATCTACAAGCCGGTCGCCGGTGAGGCCGACGTGGCGATCAAACTCGCCGGCCAGATCCTCGCGGGCCAGAAGCCGACCGCCCCGACGACGGTGAAGGATCCGTCGACCGGCCGTGCGGTTCCGGCGTACCTGGCCGATCCGACCGTGATCACCAAGGCCAATGTCGCCCTGCCGGTGACGGATGGCTATGTGACCGCCGCGGCCGTCTGCCCCACTCCCGCGCTGGTGGCCCTGTGCAGCGCCAACGGGATCAAGACGCCATGACGTCGCGACCCACCCTGGAACTGCGGGGTATCGAGAAGTCCTTCGGTCCGGTCCATGTGCTGTCGTCGGTGGACTTCACGGCGACAGCCGGGGAGGTGACCGCACTGGTCGGCGACAACGGGGCCGGCAAGACGACGCTGGTCAAGTGCATCGGCGGAAGCTACCGGGTCGACGCGGGGGAGTTGCTCTTCGACGGAGTACCGCGCACCGTCGCCGGCCCCCGCGATGCGGCGCTGCTCGGGGTCGAGATCGTCTACCAGGACCTGGCCCTGGCCGACAACCTCGACATCGTCCAGAACATGTTTCTCGGCCGCGAGCAGATCACCCGGTTGCGCACGCTGGACGAGAACGCGATGGAGAAGCTGGCCCGGCAGGCGCTGACCTCGCTGTCGGTCCGTACCGTCCGATCGGTGCGGCAACGGGTGGCGAGCCTGTCTGGCGGTCAGCGTCAGACGGTGGCGATCGCCAAGTCGGTGCTGTGGAAGTCGAAGGTCGTCATCCTGGACGAGCCGACGGCTGCCCTCGGGGTCGCCCAGACCGAGCAGGTGCTCGACCTGGTGCGCAGGTTGGCCGAGCAGGGGGTCGCCGTGATCCTGGTGTCGCACAACATGAACGACGTGATGCGGGTCGCCGACTCCATCGGCGTACTGTTCCTCGGCCGGATGGCGGCCCAGGTCAGGCGCAAGGACGTGACCCAGACGCAGGTGGTCGAGCTGATCACGGCGGGTCGTTCGGGTGACCTGGGGTTGTCGCCCGAAGAGTCCTCCGGAGCGGTCGTATGAGCGCGCAGGTGGACGAGCTGGTCCAGCAGGACGAACCGGCGCCGGACGAGCCGGGGGAGGGACTGGCGGCTTTGGTCGCCTACCTCAAGGACTATGCCGGCCGGGTGCGGGGCGGCGAGCTCGGCTCGATCCCGGCGTTGGTCGGACTGGTCGTCATCACCGGCGTCTTCGCTTGGGTGCACCAGGGCTTTCTGAGCGCCTACAACCTCGAAGCGCTGGTGATCCAGGCAGCGCCGATCATCGTGATGGCGATGGGCCTGGTCTTCGTACTGCTGCTCGGCGAGATCGACTTGTCCGCCGGTACGACGGGCGGCCTGTGCTCGGCGATCACGGCCGTACTGATCCTGCGGCACGGCGCCTCCTGGTGGCTGGCGCTGGTCGCGGGTCTCGTTGTCGGCCTGGCCATCGGGTTCGGGATGGGCTGGCTACGCGCCCGGGTCGGCATCCCGTCGTTCGTCATCACGCTGGCGACCTTCCTGGCGTTCCAGGGCGTCACTCTGATCCTGATCGGCGGCCAAGGGTCGGTGATCCTGCCCGACGGCTCGCCACTGATCAAGCTCGAGAACAGCTTCGTACCGCTCTGGCTCGGCTGGGTGCTGCTGGCACTGGTGGTGGTTGGCTACGCCGCGACCAAGGTCAACGACGCGCTCGGGCGGGTGCGGTCCGGATTGTCCCGGCCGCCGTACACGGTGATCGCGGGGAAGGTCGTCGTACTGGCTGTGCTCGGGGCGGCGTTCACCTACGAGATGGGCGTCAACCGCAACGTGTCCACCAATGCGTTCTTCGACAACTCGGCGCAAGGCATGCCGTGGGTCGTCGTGCTGCTGGTGATCCTGTTCGTGGTTTGGCACTTCGTCCTCAGCCGCACGCGGTACGGCCGGCACCTGTACGCCGTCGGCGGCAACGAGGAAGCATCGCGGCGGGCCGGCATCGTGGTGTCTCGGATTCGCATCTCCGTGTTCGTCATCTGCTCCGGTATGGCCGCTGTCTCCGGAGTCGTCGCAGCCTCGCTGCTGCAGTCGGTGCAGTCGAACGCCGGTGCGGGCAACACCTTGTTGCTGGCGGTCGGTGCCGCGGTCATCGGGGGTACGTCGTTGTTCGGCGGGCACGGCCGCATCATCGACGCCGTTCTCGGTGGCCTGGTCGTGGCCGTCATCATCAACGGGATGAGCGACCTCATCCAGGGCGCGAACTCGGCAGGCTACGAGTGGGTCGTCACCGGTGCCGTACTGCTTCTCGCGGCAGGCTTCGATGCGGTGGTCCGCCGAGCGCGAGCGACCTAGGCGCCCGGCTGCACCGGAAGGTCGACGAGCAGCGTGGTGCCCGCTCCGGCCGGGCTGGCTACCGAGATCGTGCCGTTGAGTGCCTCGACCCGGTCCGCCAGCCCGGTCAGCCCTGACCCGCGATCGGCCGCCGCGCCGCCGCGGTCGTCCGCGACGGCAGCCGCCGCGCCGCCACGGCCGTCGTCGCGGACGGACAGGTGCAGGCGGCCGTCGGCTACCCGGGCATCGATCCACACGGTCGATGCGTCGGCGTGCTTGGCGGTGTTGGCCAGTGCTTCGGACACGACGTAGTACGCGCAGACCTCGACCGGCTCCGGCAATCTGCCCGGCACCTCCACCGCCACCTCCGCCGGGACGGTACTGCGGCGGGCCAGCGACTTGAGGGCTGGACCGAGGCCGCCCTCGGTCAGGATCGCGGGGTGGATGCCCCGGGAGAGCTCACGCAGTTCGTCGAGCGCGGTGGTGAGCTCGCGAGCGGCGTCGGCGAGCTGGGCCCGTACTTCCGGGTGCTCGGCCGGTACCGCTGCCTCGCCCGCGCGGAGCTGAAGGGCAAGCGACACGAGTCGTTGCTGGGTCCCGTCGTGCAGATCGCGTTCGATCCTGCGCCGGGCCCGGTCGGCGGCCGCGACGATCCGGACCCGCGAGCCGGCCAGCTCCCGCCGTCCTTGCTCGACCGCGGCGGCCATGGTGTTGAAGCTGCGCTGGAGTACGCCGATCTCACCCACGCCACGGCCGGGCACTCGTGCGCTCAGGTCGCCGGCGGCTAGTCGACCGGCCATCGCGGCGGTTCGGCGTACCGGGCGGAGGATTCGCGAGTTCAGGTACCAGGTGAACAGCGCCACCAGCAGGATTGAGCCAGTCAGGCCGGCGGCCGCTGCGATGATCGCGCGGCGAGCCACGCCGTCCACGCTGTCCTGCCGTACTGCGGCCAGTTGGCTCTCAGCTGCCAGCAACTGATCGAACTGGGTGCGCATCGCGGTGACCCGTCGCTGGTCTTCCTCGGTCGCGGCGAGGACGTTGACCGCGGCTCTGTTCCGTTGTGCGGCGGCGATCAGAGGTTCGGAGTAGTCATGCAGGTAGGAGGTGCCGGCCTGGGTGAGACGCACGGCGCGCGCGTGCTGCTCGGTACTGCCTGCGACCAGGTCCTCGAGTGCGCTGGCCTGTTGGGGGAAGGCGGCTCGGGCCTGCTGCCAGGGTTGCAGAAACTCCGCGGACCCGGTCAGCAGGAAGCCGCGCTGACCGGTCTCGAGGTCGACGACCAGCCGCTCCAGCCGGTTGGTGGCGACCAGGACGTTCTCGGACTGCTCCGCGCGGTGCTCCATCGCCCGCAGTTCCGCGATCGAGGAGAGCAACACGGCGAAGGTGGCACCGATCATCAAGGCCAGCAGGCCGGTCGCGATCATCGTGCGAACGGTCAGACCGTTTCTACCGCCCACGGACACCGTCGAGCGTCTCTGTGATGGCGCTGCCGGACAAGGCAGTCTTCGGAAGGAACCCGATCGCCGGGCTGGCGGCGATCAGCTCGGCGTAGTCCTCCTCGGAGTGCAGGGAGATCAGGATGATCGGGATCGGGTCCGTGCCGGCCTGCGCAGCCAGCTGCCCGGCGAGCCGCAGCCCGCTCTCACCGCCCAGGTCGATGTCGACCAGCAGGACGTCCGGGCGCAACTCGGCCGCCAGGCGCAGCGCCTGCTCACCCGTCGACGCCGTACCGATCACCGAGATGCCGTCAGGCTCCAGGAGCGTCCGCGCGGCCGCGAGGAATCGCTCGCTGTCGTCGACGATCAGGCACCGAAGCATGCATCCACTGTCTCAAGCCGCTGTACCGTCCGCATTCCCGGTAGCCGGAATCCGTCCGGCCCGCCGTAGTTCGGTCGTCGTGGCTCGGTCGGCGTGGTCCGGTCGGCGTGGTCCGGTCGGCCGTGGGCTGCTCGGCCGGGGCCCGGCGATAGGCTGAGGTAATGGCGATCAACTCGCCGGGCGAGTTGTCCGGGACCGAGGACGGCCGGACGCGGGTTCTGCTGGCTGACGACGACGTGCTGTTGCGCGAGGGGCTGGCGAGCCTGCTCGAGCGGTCCGGGCTCGAGGTGGTCGGGCAGACCGGCGAGAGTCAGTGGATCCTCCCGCTGGTCCGCGAGCTGAAGCCCGACCTGGTCGTGCTGGACATCCGGATGCCGCCGACGAACACGGTCGAGGGACTGGATGCCGCCCGAGAGATCCGCAACGAGCTCCCGGCGACCGGGATCCTGGTGCTGTCGGCCCACGCCGAGGTCGAGCACGCAATGGAGCTGCTGGCGACCGGTCAGCGGATCGGTTACCTCCTGAAGAGCCGCGTGACGGACGTGGAGGAGTTCATCGACACGGTCGGGCGGATCGTCCGGGGCGGCTCGGTGATGGACCCCGCGCTGGTCCAGGAACTGGTGAGCGCCCGTCGCCACAACGACCCGCTCGCCGGCCTCAGCCCGCGCGAGCGCGAAGTACTAGAGCTGATGGCGGAGGGCCGGTCGAACGCCGGTATCGCCCGGCGCCTCTGGGTGACCGAAGGCACCGTGGAGAAGCACGTACGGCACATCCTCGCCAAGCTGGGCCTGCCGGAGACGGACGAGGACCACCGCCGGGTCCTCGCCGTCGTCACCTTTCTGGAGAGTCGCTGACCGCCTCCGGTCAGCACAGCGTGATCAGGACCGGATGATCAGGACAGGGTGATCAGGCGGGAGCCGTGGGACGGTACGGACGCGGCGGTCCAGGACTTGTTGGCCTTGCCGAGGTCCTGGCGATTCACCAGATCGCGGACCTTCTTACTGCCGTGGAGGCCGAGCTGACTCCATCCGACGGTGATGTCGGCGGGGGTGTCGCCGAGGTTGTAGACCGCGACGGCGAGACGGCCGTCGGGGAGGCGCTTCTTCCATACCTGCAGGGTTCCGTCGGTGACCCGGGTCGGGATCACGCCGGCCTGGTCGACCGCGATCACCTCGCGGTTGGTGAGGATGGCCTTCGCGCTCTGGTCGAGGTTGGCGAGGTCGCCGCCGACGTACAAGGGTGACGAAGCCATCGACCAGAACGTCATCACGCTCTGCCGTTCGATGTCGGTGATGCCGTCCTGGATGCCGGTGCCGGTGTTGTTGTTGATCGGCATCGAGTCGAGGTCCGGCCAGTAGTTCGGCCTGACCACGTCGAGCCAGTTCGGCAGGTCCTCCCAGCGGTTGTCGACCGAGCTGGTCCAGGTGGCGACGGTGTTGCAGTAGCACTCGACGTCGGTGTCGACGCGGACGCTGTTCGCCCAGGGCGCCAGGCCTTCGCCGGCGTCACGCGGTACCGGCCAGGCGCTGGCGGTCAGCCACATCCTGCGGCCGCTCTGGTCGATCGCCTGCGACCAGGCCTTGATGTCCGCGATGTTGTCGGTGGTGACGCCGTCGACCTTGACGAAGTCGACGCCCCAGGAAGCGAACTTCTTCGCGATCGAGTTGAAGTAGGCCTGCGCGCAGGGCTTGGTGAAGTCGATCTTCCAGTCGCCGCCCCACATGTTGGTCTTGGTCAGCGGGTAGACGGTGATGTCCTGCGTCGTGCAGTTCGTGCCGACGATCGGCGCGTTCTTGTCGTAGATCGCGGTCTGCAGTCCGGCGCCGCCGTACAGGCCGATCTTGAGACCCTTGCCGTGGATGTAGCGGGCCAGGCTGGCGATGCCGTTCGGGAAGCGCTCCGGGTCGGCCTCGGGGATGCCGTTGGCGTCGGTGCGGAACTCCCAGTTCCAGTTGGCGTTCCAGCCGGCGTCGAGGTTGATGTTGGTGTAGCCGGCCTGCTTGAGGTTCTTGGCCATCGAGTCGGCGGCGGACTTGATGTGGTCCTCGGTGAGCCACTTCGTCCCGTAGTCGGGGTTGCTGGAGGACTGGACACTCCAACTGCTCCAGCCCATGAAGGGCTTGACGCTGAAGTCGCTCTTGGCGTCGGCGGTCGCGCTGGTGGAGACCAGCGTCGCGGTCAGGACGACAGGAAGGGCGGTTGCCAGGGCGAGTGCACGGCGGAGGATGCGGGCTGTTGGCATGCCAAGTACCGTACGAGCCGTTACTTAACGGCGTCAAGAATTCACGGCATTGACACTGCCGCGGTGAACTAATACGTTTCAAATCCGCTGATGTGTATGGCATTTACATATGCGAATTGAGGCCTGATGATCGCCGCGCTCTCGCCCCGCGTGCACAGCTATCCGCTGCCGTCGATCTATCCCGTGTCCGCCGACTTCGCGGTCACGGTCAACGGGGAGAACGTGCCGGTCACCGCGTTCGCGCCCGAACCGGGTGGCGGGGTCGAGTACCACTACGCGCACTTCTCTTTCCGGGGCACGGTGAACGTCCAGGTCAGCACGAGACGCAAGATCACCTCGTACTCCGTAAGCCCCCTGGCCCTCGAAATCCCCGCCGAGGTGAGCGGCCACACCCTGGCGTTCACGCTCGACCGCAGCCGCTACCTGATCGTGAAGATCGACGACCTTCGCGAACTCGTGATCGCGGCCGACCCGGAGGAGGTTGATCCGCCCGGCCCCGCCGGACCCGGGATCTTCAACGTGTACACGGATTTCGGCGCCGACCCGACCGGACGGACCCCGGCCACCGATTCGGTGCAGGGCGCGATCAACGCCGCGAGCGAGGCCGGTGGGGGAGTCGTCTACGTCCCGGCGGGGGTGTTCACGATCGGGAACATCGTGTTGCGGTCGCGGGTGCACCTCTACCTGGCCGGCGGATCGGTGCTGCGGGCAACGGGTACTCCGCTGGTCTACTCGACGCAGTTCCACCATGACAGTTTGGGGATGGACGGCACCTGGCTGGTCTCGACGGCGCCCGGCTCTGTCGACGTGACTGTCTCCGGGCGGGGGACGATCGATGGCCAGGGTGCGCGGATGCGCAAGGAGAGTGGCTATCTCAATCACTTGCTGGTGCCGGTCGGTACGCGTGGGCTGGTGGTCGAGGGCATCATCGGGCGGGACTCGGGGTCGTGGGCGTTCCTGCCGAGCCGGTGTTCCGACGTACAGATCAGCAACTACAAGGGGTTTCAGACGCAGCGGCAGTTCGAGAACGACGTGCTGGACATCAACGAGTGCCAAGACGTCACGGTCCGGCATGCGATCGCGATCTGCGAGGACGATCCGTACTCGACCAAGGCCTGGGCCGAGGATGCGAACATCGCGATGAGCTGGCCGCATCCGCGTCAACCGGTCGAGCGGGTGTTGTTCGACGATGTGGTTGCGTGGACGCATTGCGCGGCGTTCAAGGTCGGCAACGGGCACTACTCGCATCAGCGCGACATCACCTATCGCAACGGCTGTGTCTACAACGCGACCAGGGCGATCGCGATCGATCCTTGTTACGGCAGCGAGCCTTGCAGCGGGATCTTCTATCAGGACATCGACATCGAGTCGCTCGATCACGACCGCGGCAATCAGAGTTGGCTGCTGATCCATACGCGCGAGCGCGGCCTGGGGATCGGGCCGGTCTCCGGCGTACGGATCGAGCGGATCAACGTCCGCAGCCAGGGTGGCATGAAGCCTCTCGTTGCCGCAGGCAACGCCGATGGCGCGATCACCGATGTCGTACTTCGCGACGTCGTGCTCGAGGGCACGCCGCTGCGATCCTTCGACCAACTCGGCATCAGCCTCGACACCAACGTGCAGGAACCGGCCGTGACCTACGGGGAGGCCTGAGGCCCAGTACGCTTCTGGGATGCGAGGTGTGGGTGAGTAAGGGCTGGTGGTGGCTCGTGGCTGGGGCCGTCGTGGTTGCGGCGTGGGCTGCGCGTGGCGGCGACGATTCGCCGGCACCGGAAGCCGCGTCGAAGCCCGGTGTGTCGGCGTCGCCTCAGCCGGCCAAGTCGACTGCCACGCCGCGGCCGAGTGTGACGGACCGGCCCAGCGCGACAGAGCGGCCGACGACGGAGCGGCCGACGACGGAGCGGCCCAAGGTGACGGAGCCTCGGGCGGATTGGTACAACAACTACGATCCGGCCGAGTTCGCAGTACCGGTGCGGAAGTATGCGAAGCGGGCCGGGGTCAGTGCGCAGTTGCTGATGGCAATCTTGTACAACGAGGCGTACAAGCCACATGACCCGCAGTTGGAGCGGTCGTGGCAGCATCTCAAGGAAGACTCGGCGTTCGGGATCGCCAACATGCATCGGGCGGCCTTCGACGACACCAAGCGTGGGCGGTTCGGCAAGCGGCAGTGGGAAGAGCTGCCCGATCATCCCGACCTGGCGATCGAGGCGGCCGCCTGGCATCTGCATGATCTGGCCAGGCGGCTGCCCGACCGGCGCAGCGGGAAGTACAGCAAGGACGAGTTGCTTGCCCTCGGCTACAACACTGGGGCCGGGAACATGAGGGCCTTCGCGACCGGTGCCGAACCGGGGGCTCAAGCGCAGTCGTATCTCGACAACCTGCACGAGAACTGGGACAAGGCCGCGAAGGCCGTCAGCTAGCTGGTGTCCGGCTAGCAGTTCAGCGTGCCGGCGCGGAGCGCGTGCTTGCTGGTGTTGTCGTCGTCGGACCAGAGCACGGTCTTGCGACCGCTGGAGCAGGCCGGCGAGATGGCGAAGCCTTCGTTGTTCAGGTTGGACATCCCGGACGGACGGTTGTACGTCGCGGTGACCGCGAACCTGCCCTGCGCGTTGATGTCCAGCGTCTTGGTCTGGCCGGAGCAGTTGTTGTCGCAGACTGCCCACAGGTGCCCGGTCGCGGCGTCGAACTCCAGGTCCATCACGGCCGAGAAGCCGGTGCTGATGGTGGCGACCCGGGTGTAGCCGCTGTTGGACTGGTTGAGCGCGTACGCGTAGATGGTCGCGTTGTCCTCGAGCCCGACGAAGTACAGGCCAGTGCCGTGGCCCGCGTAGCTTGCGGGGGAGTAGGCGGCGCCGGTGTGCTCGTCGCGGAACCCGTGGGCGGTGAGGAACGAGTCCGGGATCCAGGAGATGCCTTCGAGGCCGCCGTTGGGGTCGACGTCGGGCAGGTCGGCGGTGAGGTTCCACTCGGCGTTGGCATTCAGCGTCGACGACGAGGAGTCGGGATCGAAGCGGAGTACCTTCAGCAGGCTGTTGTCATTGTCGTCGTTGTTGCGCTCGGTCGCGGCGACCAGGCCGTCGGGCGTGACGACCACGCCTTCGGCATCCGGGTCGCCCGAGCCGTTGCTGTAGTGCAGGGTCCGGCCGCCGACCGGGTCCGGCTGCCAGGTCGCGCCGTTGGGAACGAGTCTGTACGCCTTGCCCGGGCCGTTGTCGACCGCCCACAGTACGGTCGCGCTCTGGAACGACAGGCCGCTCAGGTTGGTGCCGAACACGTTGCTCGCGTCGGCGATGGTGACGGCGGACCCGCCGGGCCAGGTGGTCGCGGCCCAGCTGTACGACGTACCGGAGATCCCGAGTCCCGCGACCAGCAGAGCCGTGACTCCGACGCGCGCTTTCCCAAGCCAGCTCATCTTCTGTCCTCTCGAAGGGGGCAACCCCGCGAGTCTGGGGTGAGCGAGCGACTACTGGCTGAACACGTGCTGTCGAAAAGCAGTCGGCTCCGGGCCGAGTGCGCCACGGCGTTCCGGGTGCATGATCGGACCCATGGATACCAGGGGTGGGCTCGAGTCGATGATCACCGGCTTCCGGACCTCGGCGGCGCTCAGCGTCGCGGCCGAGCTCGGACTGTCGGACGAGCTGGCGAAGGGGCCGCGGACGGTCGCCGAGCTGGCGACCGTGGCGGGAGCGGATGAGGAGACGCTGGCGCGGTTGCTGCGGGCGCTGGTCGCGATCGGCGTCTATGCGGAGGCGGACGGCGCGATCAGCAACACGGCGGTGGGGGAGATGTTGCGGTCGGACGTGCCCGGTTCGCTTCGGCCGCTCGCGCGGACGTTGCAGGATCCGGCGCTGTGGGCGGCGTGGGGGCATCTCGGGCACAGCGTGCGTACTGGCGCGAATGCTTTCGAGGCGTTGCATGGGGTCGACGTCTGGACCCATCGGCAAGGTCAGCCGGAGCAGAACGAGATCTTCAACGACACGATGACCGCGCTCAGCTGGAAGATCGCGACGGCGGTCGCGGAGACCTATGACTTCTCCGGCTTCCGTACGGTGGTCGACGTCGGTGGCGGCAAGGGGATCGTGCTGGACGCCGTACTGCGAAGCAACGAGCAACTCACCGGCACGGTCTTCGACCAGGAACACGTCGTCGCGACCGAACCGGCGTCCGCTGCCGTCGCGTCTCGCTGGTCCGCCGTCGTAGGCGACTTCTTCACCGAAGTCCCGCCCGCCGACGTCTACCTACTCAAGTCGATCCTGCACGACTGGCCCGACGACCGCTGTGTCGACATCCTCAGCGTCTGCGCCCGCGCGCTGAACCCAGGCGGCGTCGTCCTGGTCATCGAAACCATCCTCGACCGCCCCGGCCAAGAGGCTCAAGCCGCCTTCTCCGACCTCAACATGCTCGTCCTCCCCGGCGGCCGCGAACGCACCGCAGCCCAGTACGCCGAACTCTTCACCGCCACCGGCCTCCACCAGACCCGAGTCCTCGACACCCCCACCCGAATGTCAATCCTCGAAGCCCGTTAACGCCAGGCCGCGCCAGGAGCCTTGACGTAGTGCGTCCAGACGTATCGCCACGGGATCACAGCGATGATGACGACGATGAAGGAGCAGCTGAATAAGACACTGCCGGTCTCCGTGTCCACGTTGCCGGCGACGAGGTGGGGGAGTGCGACCGCGACGAACCAGATGACCTTCCAGAGCACCTCCAGCAGCAGGACCGGGAGCAGCCGGACCGGGTACCGCAGGCCGACGATCGCCAGCAGCGACATCGCGGTCAGCAGGCAGGCGACGACGCCTTCCATCACGGGCAGCGAGCGGGCGTCCTGGATGACGACCGGCCATTTGACGATCGCCAGTCCCACCGCCATGAACGCGTAACCGGCGCGCAGCACGTTCAGCCGGCGGATGGAGAGTTCTTCGGTGGGCACTACCTCGAGGTGGCTCATGCCTCAGAGTGGGGCCGCCGGGTGGCGTTACCTAATGGCGTTGCTGTTTGTGGGAAATGAAGAAGGCCCGAACTGTGGCTGGGTCGATGCCGTGGGGGTGGTGGTCGGCGCCGGGGCGGATGACTACCTCGGAGGGGCCGCCTAGGTTGGTGTAGTTGGCGACGAGGGGGATGGAGTTTTCGTTGGCTGGTACTGCGCGGTCGGCGTCTCCGTAGGCGACCAGGAGGGGGATGCGGGCAGCGGCAAGTGGGGCGAGTTTGCTGATGGGGCTGATTGCGGCGACGGAGTCCAGGTCGGCGGGGTCGAGGGCATAGACCTTCAGCATTTGCTGCCACTCGGTGGGGGCGGGTTTGGCGTCGCCGAGGCCGCCGGGCCAGCTGCGGAGGTCGCAGACGGCGTTGTCGAGGTAGATGGCGCTGACGCAGTCGGGATGGGCCGCCGCCCAGGAGATCGCGTACAGCCCACCTCGGCTGAGAGCGATCAAACCGGGCCGCGGGTCGAAGCCGAGCTCCTCGACCAGGAACCGGTACGCCGTCCACCACGCCGCCATCGCCACCGGATCGCCGTACCGGTCAGGCACCTCGACGTAGACCAGATGCCACCCGGCGTCGAGCATCGCGCAGTCGGCGTCATCGAAAGCCCCAAGAAACTCCGCCCGCCAAACCCACGGAACCCCGGCCGGCGGTTCGACTGCGGGTGGGGGACTGATGATGTGGACGGTGACGCCGTTGATCTCCCGCGTCGACAGTGGATAGCGGTCTCGGTAGGTCGTCACAGGTGCCTTGGTCCTCTCCGATTTTCGGGGAACAGTACCGGTCGTGACACGATGGCGGCGTGCGGCTGTCTTCGGGTGCGTTGCCGGGTGGCGACGAGGCGATGGAGCTGGCCGTCGCCCACGCTTTGGTGCGCCAGGCATCCACCGGCGACCTCACCGAGGCCCTGCGGATCTACCGCCCAACCGCTCCCGTCGTCGTCTTCGGCCGCCGCGACACCCGCCTCCCCGGCTTCGCCGCCGCCGTCCGATCCGCCCGAGCAGCCGGCTTCGAACCATTGGTACGAGCCGTAGGCGGCCGCCCAGTCGCCTACACCCCTCAAGCCCTCGTCATCGACCACGTCAAACACGAACTGCTGGCCCCCGACGGCCTCGAAACCAGATTCCAGCACTTCGGCGACCTGTACGCCGAACTCCTCCGCGACTCCGGCATCGACGCCCGCGTAGGCGCAGTACCCGGCGAATACTGCCCCGGAGCCCACAGCGTCAACGCCCGCGGCACCGTCAAACTCATCGGCACCGGCCAGCGCGTAATCCGCAACGCCTGGCTCTTCAGCACCCTGATCATCCTCGGCGACGATGCCCAACTCCGCCCCCTCCTCACCGACATCTACCGCCACCTGGACCTACCGTTCGACGCCGCCTCGGTCGGCTCCCTGACGTCGGAGCGCCCCGACCTCGACACCACCACCTTCGAGCAACACATCACCACCGCGTACGGCGTACAAGAACCAACCGAGCTCGACGACACCACCATCGAGCTGGCGAAAGCGCTGGCCGCCGACCACCGGGCGTAGTGGGGCCTGGCTGCCCGGGTAGCGATTACTTAACGGCGTGAATAATCCTGCCCCTGGGATCTTGACATCACCTGTTGTAGGCATGAGGGTTCCAATATCCTATCCGATCTGTGGTTCTGGTCTGCGTGAGCTGCGGGGGCGGACGGACCACAAAGAAGGGTCATCTTTCATGTCCAGGTTCCTTCGTAACAAGACGAGGCGAGGCGTTCTCGCGGGGGTTCTCGTCGCCGCCGTCCTCCCGATCGGGTTGACCGCTTCCGCCGCTCAAGGGCCGGGCGGAGCCAAACCCGCGCCGAACGCAGCGGATGCCAAGACCAAGACCACGACCAGTACTACGGCCGGCAGCATCTCGATGCCGGCGAACGTCGTCACCAGCGGGAGCCCGTCGCTCGGGCCGGCGGGGGCGATCGCGGCGAAGCCCTACATGGGGTGGAGCAGCTACAGCATGCAGGTGTACTCCAACGACGGCGGCAACTGGATCAACGAGGCCCAGATCACCGCCCAGTCGGACGCGATGCACAAGAAGCTGCAGCCGTACGGGTTCGACCGGATCAACATCGACGCGGCCTGGAACGGCGGCACGGACGAGTACGGCCGGCCCGTGCCGAGCACCAAGCTGTACCCGAAGGGCCTGCCGGCGCTGATCAAGCACATCCACGACAACGGCCAGAAGGTCGGCATCTACAGCATCCCGGGCATCTCGAAGGCGGTGCTGGACGCCAACTATCCGGTCTACGGCGCCCCGGAGTGCCGGACCGGCAACCTGGCCAAGCAGCCGCTGCAGCAGGGCGACTACTGGGGCTTCGGCTACCGCGTCGACATGGACAACCCGTGCGCGCAGAAGTACATCGACTCGATCGTCGACCTGATGGCCTCGTGGGGCGTCGACTTCCTCAAGTTCGACAGCGTCACGCCGGGCTCGGGCAAGAACGACCTGTCCCTCGATGCCCGCGACGAGGTCAAGGGCTGGTCGCAGGCGCTCGCCCGGCACAAGATCTGGCTCGAGCTGTCCTGGGCCCTCGACATCAACTACGCCGACTACTGGAAGTCGGTCGCGAACGGCTGGCGGGTCGAGTGGGACGTCGAGTGCTACTGCCCTGGTGAGGCACTCACGGCCTGGCCGAACATCAACCGGCTGTTCCCGAAGGCCGCCGACTGGTGGCGTCACGCCGGCCCCGGTGGCTGGAACGACTTCGACTCGCTCAACGTCGGCAACGGCACGATGGACGGTCTGACCAAGGACGAGCGCCGTACGGCGGCAACGCTGTGGGCCGTCTCGGCCGCGCCGTTCTACATCGGCAACGACATGACCAAGCTGGACCAGTACGGCGTCGAGCTGCTCACCAACCCCGAGGTCATCGCGGTCAACCAGGCCGGGCGTCCCGCGCAGCCGGTGTCGACCAAGAGCAACAAGCAGGTCTGGTACTCGCTCAACGCGGACAGCTCCTACACCGTTGCCCTGTTCAACCTCGGTACCACCGAAGCGGACATGACGGCGAAGTTCTCCGACCTCGGTCTGGATGGTTCGGCGACGGTCCGCGACCTGTGGGCCCGTCGCGACCTCGGCCAGTACAACGGCAGCTACACCGCGGCCGTCGTACCGCCGCACGGCGTCCGGCTGTTCAAGGTCACGCCGGCCAAGAAGGCCGCGATCCGGGTCAACGACGACGACCTGCGCGTCTCGTACGACGGTGTCTGGACCCGGAACAACAACAACGAGGTACCGGCCGTGTCCGAGCCGCTGACGGTCAACGTGACCGACACCGGCACCCAGACGCCGCCGGTCGCGGGCAACGGTGGCACCCGGACCGTCGAGCTCAACAACGACAACTCCGGCATCGTCTACACGGGGTCGTGGAGCCGTAGTACCGGGCGCGGACTGGGTGACTACCAGGACGACGTCCAGTACACCGAGACCAACGGCGACGCGTTCTCGTACAGCTTCGTCGGCAACGGCGTCGACTACATCACCGAGAAGGACCCGTCCCAGGGCGAGGTCGAGATCTACGTCGACGGCGCGCTGAAGGCGACCGTGGACACCCATGCCGACTCGCGGTCGGCGCAGCAGACGGTCTTCAGCATCTCGGATCTGCCGAACGGCAGCCACACGATCCGCGGGGTGAAGAAGTCCGGCCAGTTCATGCTCGTCGACAAGCTGGTGATCCGGCAGGAGAGCCTGCTGAACCCCGGTACGGCGTCCTTCGACAAGCAGGCCCAGGCCGACGTCACCACCGAGATCGCCCGCGATCCCGGCGAGCTGGCCTCGGTCGCCAACGCCGGCAAGCTGCTGGTCAAGGGCACCGACTACACCGTCGCGGGCAAGGTCGTGACGATCAAGAAGGAGTACCTGGCGACCCAGCCGGTCGGCAGTACGAAGCTGGACTTCAGCTTCAAGGGTGACTACCGCGACGACGTGCACGCGGCGACGGCCGACGGCGCGTCACTCACCTTCGCCTTCAA
The DNA here is from genome assembly GCF_039537185.1 of Kribbella ginsengisoli. Classification (NCBI taxonomy): domain Bacteria; kingdom Bacillati; phylum Actinomycetota; class Actinomycetes; order Propionibacteriales; family Kribbellaceae; genus Kribbella; species Kribbella ginsengisoli. The sequence goes on from NZ_BAABAA010000011.1 coordinate 35,829, forward strand.
GGGTGTCAGCGTCGACTGGGTCACCGCGCTGGCTCCGGACCAGGGCAACGCCGACGTCTTCATCGACGGCAAGCTCGTCACCCGGGTCAACCTGCACAGCGACGCCCGGCTCACCACGCAGCCGGTGTTCAGCAAGACCGGTCTGACGGACGGCAACCACACCCTCAAGATCGTGAAGGTGTCCGGCGACGTCCTGCGCAACGACCAGCTCCGCTACACGCTCGCCAAGTAAAGCAACACCGACTTGGGGTGGTCCGCCGAGCGGGCCACCCCAAGTGTGTTCACACGAAGGCCGACTGCCCGGCGATGAAGGTGACCGCGTCCGGGATCTCCTGACCGGCGACGTCGTGGCCGAGGTTGCGGTAGATGTGGGTCTCGGCGGTGGCGTGTTGCTTCAGCCACCGCTCAGTGCGGTCGACGGCGGGGGCGGGGATGACCGAGTCGTTGTGGCCTCGACCCCAATAGATCGGCGGGCGCGTCGTGGCGAGGGTGGCGTCGCCGGGTTGCTGATCCCGTACGACGAAGCCGGCGAAGCTCACGCCGTACGCGAGAAGATCCGGGGCCAGGCGCATCAGTTGATGAACCATCGCACCGCCCTGGGAGAAACCGGCCAGGCCGATCGACGGCGCGTCGATGGTTCGCAGCCAGTCGAGGACGTCTTCGGCGGCCGCGTTGGCGACCTCCGGTCGAGGATCGCCGATCGGGTTGCCGGCGCTCGGGAACCAGGCATAGCCGCCTGCCTCCGGGATGCGTGCCCGGATCGAGGCGACCACGAGGTCGGCCGGGAGCAGGGGTTTCAGGAGGCGGTACAGGTGGGTCTCGTCGTAGCTCCAGCCGTGCAGCATTACCAGGACGGGCCGTTGATTTCGGTCGGTCTCGGATGCTGACCACAGCACGGCGTCGCGGTTCATTCCGGGTTTCATAGCTCTGACTCTGCTCGCGCCGGGCGAGTGTCGTCCAAGACCTGATCTGCCGGCTGTGATGCCTTGAGGGTATCACCGGACCACGCTTGTGAATTAAATCTCAAGAGTTGGGGATCAGGGTCGCGGACGGATAGGGTGATTAGGTAAGGCTTGCCTAATTTAGCATCAGGGAACTGGGGAGATCGTGAGAGACCTCCGAGTCGCCGTCGTCGGCGCCGGGCCTGCGGGAATCTACGCGGCTGACATCCTGACCAAGGAGCACGATACGGCCACGGTCGATCTGATCGAGCGGCTGCCCGCTCCGTTCGGGTTGGTGCGGTACGGCGTGGCGCCGGATCATCCGCGGATCAAGGAGATCATCAAGGCGCTGCACCGGGTGGTCGGGCGGGACCGGATCCGGTTCCTCGGCAACGTCGAGTACGGCGCCGACCTCAAGCTCGAGGACCTGCGGCGGCACTACGACGCGGTCATCTTCGCGACCGGCGCGATCACCGACCGCGAGCTCGACATCCCGGGCATCGACCTGCCGGGCAACTACGGTGCGGCCGACTTCGTCAGCTGGTACGCCGGACACCCCGACGTACCGCGTGACTGGCCACTGGAAGCCCGCCACATCGCCGTCCTCGGAGCGGGCAATGTCGCGCTCGACGTGGCCCGAATGCTGGCCAAGCCGGCCGACGAGCAGCTCACCACCGAGATCGCGGACAACGTGTACCGCGGGCTGAAGGCCAACCAGGCCACCGACGTGCACGTGTTCGCCCGGCGCGGTCCGGCGCAGATCAAGTTCACCCCGATGGAGTTGCGCGAGCTCTCGCACTCGCCGGCCGTCGACGTGATCGTGCACCCCGAGGGCTTCGAGATCGACGCGGCGAGCCAGCAGGCGATCAACACGAACAAGGGCACGCGGTTGATGGTCGACACGCTGCTCAAGTACCTCGAGGCCGAGCCGACCGGCGCCGAGCACCGCATCCACATCCACCTCTGCCAGGCACCGGTCGAAGTACTGGGTACCGACCGGGTCGAGGCGCTCCGCACCGAGCGGACCGAGCTGCAGGGTGATGGGACGGTGAAGGGCACCGGCGAGTACGTCGAGACGCCGGTACAGGCCGTCTATCGCGCCGTCGGCTACCTCTCCTCGAATCTCCCTGGCATCCCGTTCGACCACCAGGCCGGGGTCATCGTCAACGATCGCGGCCGGGTGCTCGACATCGACGACGTACCGCTGCCAGGGCTCTACACCACGGGCTGGATCAAGCGCGGCCCGATCGGCCTGATCGGCCACACCAAGTCGGACGCCGCCGAAACGATCGCCAGCCTGCTGGCCGATGTCGACGCCTTGCCGCGGCCCGAGGTCTCCGACCCCGACGCAATCCTGGCCCACCTCGCCGACCGCGGCGCCACCGTCGTCGACGCCGACGGCTGGTCCCGCCTGGACGCCCACGAACAGTCCCTGGGCCAGTCCGAGGGCCGCGAACGCATCAAGGTAGTCCCCCGGGAAGACATGCTGAAGGCCTCCCAGGGCTAGGCCAAAGGGGGCAAGCCTCCCGGCTGGGCCCGGGCACGGCCTGGGGCCGGCTCGGGTCGGCTCGGGGCGGCTCGGCGGGGTCGGGGATAGCGGGCGGCGCTGGTGGTCAGGGCGCTGCTGGTGCTCGAGACGCTCCATCTGAGCGACGGAGTTCGCCGGGCTGACGGCCGGCTGCGGTCAGCCCGTCAGCTAGGGCGAGGGCGTGGAGGTGGGCGGGGCAGGCGTGGGGGCCGGCGCCGAAGGGGGTGTCGGTCAGGTCGATCTCGACTGTTGTGCCGTCGGGGGCGATGCGGCGGGTCTTGGGGACCGGTGGGCCGGTGTGGCCGGCGAGGGTGTTTGCGACCAGGGCTTTGGTTGCGTCGCAGGCCTGGACCAGTAGGGCGATCAGGTTTGCGGTGTGCTCATCGTTGGAGCCGAGCAGAGCTACCAGGCGGGCTACGGCTTCGTCGGCCTCTTGGGTGATTTCGGTGTGGGGCTGGTAGGACTTCGCGATGATGGCGATGTCATCGGCGATCGATGGGGACAGACCCAGGGCTTCAGCGAGTACTTCGACCGGTCCGGTGCCTCGGTGGGCCGCCAGCGCTCGAAGGTCATCGGGGCGGATGGCAGCCAGCGAGTCGACGGCCAGTGCTCGGCGGCGGGCGTGGGTTGGGCCGTTGCTGAAGCGGGCGACGGACGAGCGCAGCCAGGCGACGCCGGTTGCCGCCGGGGGAGTGGTCGGGACCAGGTAGTTCGGATCGGTCAGCACAGCAACGACCGTACGGGCTGATTGCTTCGGTCCCGACCGAACCGACCGATGACCCCGCGCCCATCGCCAAGCAGGCGTCGGCTCCCTCGCTGGCTACGCGAGTTGGTCGGCCGGTCTGGCCAGTACCGGTTCTGTGAACCAGCCACGCCAACGCAGGAAAAGGAAAGTGCCGCCGATGAGCAGTGCCGGGACCCAATAGAGCAGCGCAGTCAGTGCGACCGCCCCGAAGGCGGCCGTCCACGGAACCCCGATCGACGCGAGCCCAGCGACCAGAGCGCCCTCACGCGGGCTGGCGCCATGAACGCCAGGCAGCGCACCGGCGAGTTGGCTGGCTCCGAAAACCGCGGCCAGCTGGAAAGCCGACACCGAGTCGCCGACCGCGTGGAGCGCGCCGATCAGCAGGCCGAGGATCGTCGCCTGGTAGCCGACCGACAAAAGGATGCCGCCGGCAAAGACCTTCGGCGACGGCCACGGCCAGCGCCCGGCGAGCCGGGGGTGCCGCCGATTCACGATCAGCGCCACCGCGAGGACGACGGCGGCAAGGCTGAGGGCGACGATCAGCACGGTCCGCGGGAACGCGACGCCGCAGACCGCGACGGCACAGGTCAGCCCGACCGTACCGACGAAGCGGTCGAGTGCGACTTCGGCGACGGCGGGCGCACGGCGTACGCCGGTGCCTTCCAGCCGGTGGATCCGCCAGAGGTCGGCGCCGGCGTGCCAGGGCGAGATGAGGCCGAGGATCTCGCTCTCCGCATAGGCCCGCACGTGCCAGCAGCGAGTGCGGCCGCTGGTGGACAGCGAGTGCCAGCGCAGCGGGCACAGGACGTATTTGCCGATCGCGAACGGCAGCAGCCCGATCATCGCGGGCAGGACCGCGGTATGCGGGACCCGCTCGATGTTCCACAACGACAGTCCGACGGCGCCCAGCAGGGCGACGACGCGGACGGTGCGATTGCCGATGATCGTCAAGGCCCAGCGCCGCAGGGCGCTGAACTGCTGATGGCCGGCGCGCATCGCGGGCCTCCTTCCAGGGGAAAGACCGAGCTCCTCAACCGGTGGGCGACCGGACTCGTCGCTCAGACCATAGCTCCGCAACGATGCCCCCGCATCTTGACGGGACACGCGGTTCTGCTGTGACTGGTGGGGTACCGGAGTTGAATATCTGGTGTCGTAACGTGCCTCGGTAGGCTGGTGGCATGGTCAGCGGGGGTACCGACGCCGAGCTCACGCGTCTGGCTCAGGGCGGCGATGTCGGTGCGCTGGGGGTGCTGCTTCAGCGGCATGAGGCCGGGATGCGGGCGGTGGCGCTCGGGGTCCTCGGGTTCGGGCCTGATGCGGAGGATGCCGTGCAGGATGCGGCGCTGGTCGCGTTGCGGCGGATCGGGGATGTACGGGATCCGGCGGCTGTCGGACCCTGGCTGCGGATGATCGTCCGCAATGCGTGCCGGACTCGGCTGCGAGCGGCGGGGTCGAGCCGGGCGGTGGTACCGATCGAAAGCTTGCCGTTGGCATCTACCTCGTCGACGCCCGAGCAGGTGCTGGATCAGCACGCTTCGCGCGACTGGATCTGGCGGGCGGTCGAGGAACTGCCGACGCCGATCCGGATGGCGGTCATGCTGCGGTACTTCAGCACCGGCGTCACGTCATACCAGGACATCGCGGCGGTCTGCGGCGTACCGGTGGGAACGGTGCGCAGTCGGCTCAGCCATGGGCGGGCTCGGCTGGCCGAGGCGTTGCGCGGTACTGCGGACGCTGCGCATGGCGACGCGGGAGCGTTGACCGAGGCCAGCCGGCGGGAAGGGTTGGAGACGCTGGCGGAGGCCGAGCGGGGGCGGTTCGCGGGGGTGCTGGCGGAGCGGTGGGCGCCGGATGTCGCGTTGATCATGGGTGGGTCGGTGATCGGCGGGCGCTCGTTCTTGCTGCGCGGGATGGAGGGCGACCTGGAGGCTGGGGTGCATCAGCGGCTCAGGCATGTTGTCGCCAGCCAGGAGATCGCGATCTGGGAGACGGATCTGATCAGTCCGCCGGACGATCCTTCGCACTGCCCACCGGCGGCCGTTTGGCTGATGTCGCTGTCGAAGGGCCTGGTCAAGGAACTGCGGCTGTACCACCCTGTCGCCGCTTGACCTTTCGTGGCCCAGGTCACATGGACTGCTTTGAACTTCGTTTCTCTGCCTGCGTCCTGCCGGTATGACCAACCTCGATCCGAACCCGCTGACCGCGGGTACGCACACCATTGATCTGAACGGAATCGCCCAGCGGTACCACGTCCACGGCAGCGGGCCGGTGTGCGTCGCGCACTCCGGTGGGCCGGGCGTCTTCTGGGAGTACCTGAGGATGCCGCTGCTGGAGTCACACCTCACGATGGTCTACGTCGAGCCGATCGGTACGGGCGGCTCCGGGCGGCTTGCGAGTCATCCGGACGGCTACACCCGTGATCGCTATGTCTCGGCCCTCGATGGGGTGATCGATCGGCTCGGTGCCGGCCCGGTCTACCTTCTCGGTCACTCGCATGGGGGCTTCGTGGTGCAGCGCTATGCGGTGACGCATCCGGAGCGGCTGGCCGGGATCATCCTGTACGACAGTGCGCCGGTCACCGGGCCTGAGCACGGTGCTGAGTTCATGCGCAACATTGATGCGTTCATCGCCCGTCAGGAGGGCAATCCGGAGCTTCCTCAGGTGCTGGCGACAGTGCAGTCGATTCCGGCGATCTCGACCGATGAGGGGATGACGGTGGCGCTGGCGGGGATCATCCCGCTCTACGTTGCCGATTATTGGAACCGGCGGGAGGAGTTCGAGCCGCTGCAAGCGATGGTCAGTGGCACTTACATCTCGGGCGTTGACGCGGACGGGGTACCGGATGTGATCGACGATCGGGAGGTGCTGGGGTCGATCACGGCGCCGGCGCTGGTGATCGTTGGTCGGTTCGATCCGATCTGTGGGATGCGGTGGGCGGAGGAGCTCAACAAGCTGATCCCTGGTTCGCAGTTGGCGGTGCTGGAGCAGAGCGGGCACTTCGGGCATCTGGAGGAGCCTGAGGCTTTCAGTGCTGCGGTGACTTCTTTTGTAAGGGTCTGATGGCCTGCCAGGCTGCGGTGTAGAGCAAGAGGGCGATCGCTAGTGCGGCGCCCGCCCTCTTGACCGCGCCGGTCAGAACGCCTTCTGCGATGGCGGTCCAGGCGGCCGAATCGGTCTGGTAGTCGGTGTAGTCGCGGTGGGCTAGCACTGCGGCGCCAAGTAGAGGTGCTGCGATCAGTAGTGCCAGTACTAGGTGCCGCACCGCCGGGGTGAGGTGGTGGGTCCTGTCTTCGGTGGTGCGGAGTTGGGTGCGGTGTCGCCACAGGTACCAGGTGACGACGACCAGTCCGAAGGCTGTGCTGGCGTACTGGAGTAGGCGTTGTGCGGGGAGTAGATCGGCGTCGGTGAAGGCGTCCCAGAGCAGGTGGGTGCCGACGCCGATCAGCGCGGATGCAACCAGCCAGCCGATGTACTGGGGGCCGGCGCGGCCCCGGCCGTGGTTGCTGCTGCTCGTCGCGGGCGCGGGCCTTGGCTTTGACGTGGGTTGGGGGAGGGCCAGGCCAGGAGGGAGCAGGGCGGTGATGGGGGCGCGGATTAGCCAGTAGGCGAGCACCAGCGCTACGGCGTACAGGAGGTCTATGGGGAGGCCGGTGAGGGAGTGGGTGTGGGTGGCGTTGAGCAGGGGCTCGTACCAGTCGCCTGCTGTGGTTGAGGTGATGCCTGCGGCTCTGAGGAAGTACGGGACGTCGGGGGCCATCGAGCCGGCGACCAGGGCTGCGGGGACGAAGGGATGGCGCAGCAGAGGAAGTACGGCGGCGGGGTGGGCCAGGGTGAAGGGCATGGTTGGTCGTCTTCTCTGCTCGGGATAGTCCGCACCCGAGAGTACTCACTTCAACGGACTATCTCCAAAACCCCGGTCACGTAGGCGTGCGCAACGAACAACGGCGAGGCGGCCGCGGTCGCCGCCAGTAGGCGCAGACCGGCCGGCCGGGCGTAGAACGCCAGGGCGATGCCGGTGAGCCCAAGAGTCAGCAACGGCCAGGCGCCGTAGTCCGTGCTGACGACAAACGCCCGAGTCTCGACAAGCGCCACCGGAAACCACGCGATGGCTGCCATCAACCCAGCCATCACAGCCAACCTCCGCCCTCCGTCCTGGGTGTCGCCCGAGGTGGCGAGGTCGGGGGGACAGGCGAGGACGGTGGCGGCTGTCAGGGTTGCGGCCAGGGCTTCGAATGGTCCGTCGCCGTACAGGCTGGGCGTGACTGTCCACTGGGTGGCGTAGGCCAGGAGGCCTGTGGTGGTGAGGAATCGGCCGGCGGGCCAGCGGCGGGTGAGGGTGAGGATGGCGCCGGTGGTGATCAGCGCGAGCTGGAGGATGTTGAGTGCTTGCGGGATGTCGATCGTGGCCAGGTGGCTGCGGGTCGAGCCGGGGGAGAGGGCGATTCCGGCGTACCAGCGCATGAGTTGGATGCCGGCGTACGCTGCGGCGACCGCCAGGGAGAAGGGTGTGGTGAGGGCGATGAAGCGGCCGGCGGGGGAGGCGGAGTCGAGGCCTAGGCGCACCCGGAGGGCATGCGCGATCAGGTCGGCGTCCGCGCGCAGCCGGGCCGGGAGAGGGAGATCCATCGTCAGGTCGCGATGCACGTCGAGAATCTCGCGGCCGTACGCCTCTCGATAGCCGGCCGGATACAACCGAAGAAGGCCAGCGTTGTGTCGCCGCCGAAGAAGGCCAGCGAGGTGCCGCCGCCGAAGGAGGCCAGCGAGGTGCCGCCGCCGAAGGAGGCCAGCGAGATGCCGCCGCCGAAGGGGGCTGGCGTGGTGTCGCGGTCGGAGGGGGTTGGTCGGGTCCTGGTGGAAGGGGCCGGTCATGTAGCGGGGGCGGTGCCGCCGGCGAGGCGTCGGCGGACCTCGCGGGCGGTGGCTGCCAGGCGCTCGGCTTCAGCCTCGAGTCGCTCGCGGCCGGCTGGACTGAGTGCGAAGATCCGCCGCGCCCGGCCGCCCACCACTTCCTCGCGCTCTACCTGGATCAGCCCCTCGGCGAGGAGCCGATCCAGAGCGCCGTAGAGAGCGCCTGTGCGCGGCGCCACCCGCCCGTCGGTGATTGCCTTGACCTCTTGAGCGATCGCGTACCCGTGCCGCGACTCGTTGGCGAGCGCCGTCAGCAACAGCAGGGCCAGCTCCTGCATCCCTCGGTCGGTCATGCGGACAGAGTATTCCGTTGACCGTACTCAGGCGTGCGAGATCAGCGGGCCGCCGTTGTAGGTGACCATGTCGGTGAGAGCGGCGATCAGGTCGACGGGGGAGTCGTCGAGTTCGGAGTAGGCGCGGTGGAGGTTGCCGACGATGCGCTCGGCGTCGAGCAGGTCGGCGTACTGGCCGAGGTCGGTGTTCTGGGCTGCTTCGAGGGGAGACAGGCCGGCTGCCCTGGCGTTCTCGGCGGTTTCCTGGATGAAGCGCAGATAGCCGAGCACGTCGTCGATCAGGGATGGGCCGGCGAGCCGGCCGTGGCCGGGGACGATCGTCGTGGCGTTGAGCGGCTTGAGGACGGTTTCCAGGACCTCGATCGAGCCGGCTACCGAGCCCATCAGGACGAAGGGCGTGCCACCGTTGAAGAGGAGGTCGCCGGTGAAGAGGACCGAGCGTTCGGGGATCCAGACGATCGAGTCGTTCGTCGTGTGGGCGGGCTGACCGACGTACCGGACTTCGCAGGCCAGGTCGTCGTTCCAGAGCGTGACTCGATCGGCGAAGGTGAGGCTGGGGAGTTCCAGCGGAAGGTTGCCCCACTCGACCGGGGTCCAGAACGGGAGCTGCGCGGGCGGTCCGAAGGCCTCCATCTGGGCGCGGAGGTGATCGTGGGCCACGATCGTCGCGCCGGTGAACAGCGCGTTGCCCCAGGTGTGGTCGCCGTGGTGATGGGTGTTGACGATCGTCCGTACCGGCTGGTCGCTGAACTTGCCGATCGTCGCCTGGTAGTCGCGGGTCCGGCTCTCGGTCGCACAAGTGTCGACGCTGATCACGCCTCGCCGGCCGACCAGGAAGCCGGCGTTGTTGACCCACCAGCTCCCGTCCGGCTGGAGGTAGGCGTAGATGCCTTCACTGATCTCGACGGCGGCCGGCGGAGTCATTGAGTTGCGCATGGCACCCAAGATTAGAGGGGGCCGGCGGCAGCTCGTTGGCGGAAGCCTTCGAAGAAGACTTCGGGGACGATACCGGCCTATAAAGGGTGGATGGACGACGACGTCATTCGGTTGCTGCGGGCCCGCAAGGAGCAGGGGAGTACGCCGGGGCATCGGCGAGACGATGCGCGGGTGGTGTTGCTGATCGGGGGTGGGAGTTCTCGGGGTGCGTACTCGAGTGGGATGACGGTGGCGGTCGAGCAGCTGGGAATGCCGCCGTTGTTCGATGCCGTGCATGGGAGTTCGGCCGGTGCGATGAGAACCCGGTCACGGAATGCAAGCGGGCCCTACTGGTTCGGTCACCGATAGTGTCCCCGCAGACCCGGTGCCTGTCACCAGCCCAGCCTCAACTTCCCCGACCTGGTCCGGCATCGATGCCGGCCGAATACCGAACCGTTCCCTGCGACGTCTTGACAATCGCGCGAAATCCTTTACCCAGCACGCGTTTGAAGCGGGCTGGAATCCAGGCCGAAACTGTTGCTGTCAGCAACTACCGGCCGATGACCCGGGGAAGGGCCGAGACTGACCTCAAGCACCGTGTTCATTACCGTGGAGGAACCCCATGAGCGAGCTGACGAGCGGAGCCTTCGTCGTCGAGCGGTCCGACGGCCGCGACGACGGCGAGGACTGGACCGAGAACTACGAGGAGCTGCCCGGCGGGGTCGGCGTCTCACTGATCTTCGAGTCCACCACCAAGGAGGGCGTCGGCCCGCGCCTGCACCTGCACCATTACCCGGAGACCTTCGTCATCCGCCGCGGCTCGGCCACCTTCACCGTCGGCGACACCCAACTCGTCGGCCGGGCCGGCCAGATCATCGTCGTACCGGCCGAGACACCCCACAAGTTCTCCACCGGCCCCGATGGCTACGAAGCCATCCACATCCACGAGAATTCCACCTTCGAGACCATCTGGCTCGAGTAACCGCCCCCAAGGAGTCCCGTGCACCCCCTAACCCGCCTGGCCCTGACCCTCACCACAACAACCACGCTCCTGGCCTCGACCGGATTGACCACGGCATTCGCCGCACAGGCAACTCCGGCCACCGCCGCACGGGTCGCGCCGGCGACCGCGGTGCGGGTCGCGCCGTTGAGCGCCGTACGGGTTGCCCCGACGTCTGCCGTCCCGGTCGCGCCAGCGAGTGCCCTCGTACCGGTAATCGCCGCGGATTCGGCGGGGCGGCGTCGGTCTTCGTGCTCGGTGGTGTGGTTCGACCTTGGGAACACCTTGGTGGATACCTCGGTGCCTGGGCGGATGACGTGGATGCCGGGTGCGTTGCGCCATCTGTTGCTGCTGCGGGCGGTCGGCGTACCGGTCGGGCTGATCACCAACGTGCCGCCGGAGTGGGGTGCCACCGACGCCGAGCGGGCCGCCGCGACGAAGGCGTACGTCAACTCGTCCTGGGCCGAGTCGCACCCCTTCCCCTGGGACCTCTTCGGCGACCGCATCCTCACCCCGCGTACCAAAGCCGAGTCCAAGCCGGCCCCAGCCCTCTTCGAGCGGGGCCGCGACGCAGCCGCCCCCTGCCACTCGTTCTACGAAGGCGAAACCCCCGCCGAGATCACCGTGGCAGAGCAGACAGGGCTGACCGGCTACCTGATCGGCCAACCCGATCGCCCCGCCTACCTACCGGTCTGGCGCGTGCTGTTGCCCTGAAGCTAGCTGGGCAGAGCGTCTTCCATCCCGTCGAGGATGGCGCGGCAGTCGCGCAACAAGGTCGGGGCGTCTGCGGCGGTGAGGAGGAAGACGCCTAGCCAGTTGCGGGAGCCGCCGGAGGGGTCGAATTCGGGGACTCGGGTGCCGGTGGGGAGCATGAAGGCGGGGACGGGGGCGATGGTGCTGCCGGGGGAGAGGAGCGTTGACCAGTCCACCTGGTCGGGGTGCCAGAGGGGTTGGGTTTGCCAGGGGGTGCCGGCTGAGTTGGCTGGGACCACGGCGACGGAGGCTGCGGCCCGGCCGCCCTCGACGAGCATGGCGGGTGGGTAGTCGACGTGCTCGCCTAGTTGTTCGCGGATGAGCATGCCGATGGGGTCCAGGTCGAAGACGATTTCGGCCTGGCGGGTGGTCAGGAGGCCGCCGAAGCGGGCGCCTACCTCGATGACGACCAGTTCGCCGTCGGCGCGGAGCTTGAGCTCGGTGTGGGTGCCGCAGGTGTCCAGGCCCAGGGCGTCGACGGCGCGGCGGGAGACCTCTTCGATCCGGCGCTGCAAAGGCTCGGGCAGGACGCAGGGGGACGTGCTGGCGACCTCGATGTACGGCGGTACGGTCGGCAGCTTGGCGGTGATCGCCAGGGCATGGTACTTGCCCTTGGCAACGATGCCCTCGACGCTCAGGTAGTCGCCGTACCCGGGATCGGAGTACCAGCCCTCCGTGGTGCCGTCCATGATCTCTTCGACCAGCCGGTCGGCGTCGGTGTTCTGCTCGTACAGCTCGTTCATGCCGACCTGGCCGCCCAGCTCCAGCGCCTGCTCGATCTCCGCCCAGGCGTCAGCGACCTGATCCGCAGACGTGAGCACAAGCTGAGCCACGGACCCAGCGCCCCACGCAGGCTTGAGGAGCAGCGGCGGAGTCAACGCGGCCAGCGCACCATGCAGGTCAGCAGCCGAGTCGACCCGACGAAACCGAGGTATCGGTACGCCGGCAGCCTGCCACGCCTGCCGCATCAGCCGCTTGTCACGCGCCACCCGGATGCCGGGCCCGGCACCGGCCAGACCGAGCCGATCCGCAGCGTTGGCGACAGCCAGTACTGCGAACTCCGACAGCGTGAACAGCGCATCCGCACCAAGCTCACGAGCATGCGCGACGATCGCTTCCACCACCGGCTCACCGGGCGTCAGCCCGCCCGGGTGCACGGTGATGCTCGTGCAGCACGGCTCCCAGATCTCCTTCGCGGCCTCGGGCAACGGCGACAGCGCGAGCACATGCAGCTCTCCGCAGGCGGCGATCCGGGGGAACGCGGTCTCCAGGGGAGCGCCGCCCTTGACGTAGACGTACAGAATCTTCTTCACGCGACACGCTCCTTGACGGCCGCGCGGTCGCGGCTGCGATTGACGAGTACGGCGAGAACGACCATCGCCACGGTGACAGTTGCCGCAAGCGCGACGAGGAAGCCGGACATCGCGCCACGGCTGAGAAACCAGCCCAGGACGAACACCACGAGGGCGCAGACGGCGCGGTCGGCAAGCGACTCCACGGACAGCAGCGTCGCCCGCCGGGACGGCTCGGTGATGGCGGAGTTGACCAGCTTGCGCTGCACGGGGAAGGCGAGCCCGGACGCGAGCGAGAACACCGCGAGACAGACCATCGTCCCGGCCAGCCCGAGTGGGATGACAGAGGCAAGCGCGATCGCCATCAGCACGGTCAGTACCAGCACGACCCGGATCTGCCCGAAGCGAGCCAGTACCTTCGAACGCGCGGCGCCCGCCACCTCGAAGACAGTCGTCGCAGCCATCAGTACGCCGAACCAGTGCAGCGGCAGGTGCTTCGACTCCAGGATCGGCTGGAACAGGTTGGCCTGCCCGATCCGCACCAGCGTGAAGATCGCGATGCCTTGCGCCATCAGCAGCATCAGCCGCTTCGACGAGCGCAACGACCGGAGCGCACCGGCCAGCGCAGGAAACACCGGCTCAGGAACCGCGGGGTCCTCGTCCGTCCTCGGGAGAGCAGGGAAACCGAAGGCGATCGCAGCGGCGATCCCGCACGTCACAGCCGAGAACACGTACGGCGAAGGACCCCACCAAGCAGTGAGGAAGCCGGCGGCGGGCAGACACACGATCCGCCCGATCAGCGTCCAGGCGCGCGCCGATCCCTCGGCCCCCTGGTACGCCGCGTCGTTTCCGGTCCGATGCAAATACTCGTACAGATAAGCACTGCCCGCGCCGGAGAACAGCGAATGAGCCAGCGCGATCAACAGGAACTGCGCCAGGAACCCGATGAAGGTCGGCTGCCAGACCGGGATCACGTTCGCCACCACGAGGATGACAGCGCCACCCTGCAGGCAGCGCCGGTAGTCGAACCGGTCCGCGATCATCCCGGTCGGGATGTCGAGCAGGCAGAACGCCAGGTAGAAGATGCTCTGGATCGAGAAGATCTGCTGGTCGGACAGCCCGGCCGAGCGCTGGAAGACATAGAAGACCGGCAACCACCACAGCAGCCCGGCGAAGAGCTGAAAAGCGTTGTAGCGACGGATGACCCGGGTCGCCTCGGGAGTCGGGGCGCTCACGCGGCGAGCTGGTACGGACGGCACTGCAGCAGGACGATCCGGTCGCCGTCGACGAGCCACTCGACATCAACCGGCGCATCGACGGATCCGTCGGCACCGGCGAAATGGGCCTGGAGCAACCGGCCGATCAGCGCGAGCCGTCCGAGTGTCGCCTTCGCCTGGTCGTCGACGTCAGCCGGTTCGGCGCCCATCGCCACGGTCCGGCTGCCGCCCTCCATCGTGTTGTAGAGGTGCTGCAGCGGATCCCGAGCACCCGAGACGACGTCGTCGACCGAATTGCGGGCGAGGTTCAGCAGTACCGAGCGGAAGTCGGTCCGGTCGAGCGGGTTCGTGGTGACCATGACCCCGCCGAGCGCCCCATCGAGCTGCTGCTGGATGACGACTCCCATGAAGCAGTCGGACAGTCCGATGCCGGCCTCGTCGCGGAGCAGTACGCCGCGAGTCGTGACGAGCGAGGCCCAGACCCGCTGGATCGCGTCGATGACGTCCTCGATCGACTCGACCTCGGGCACCGACTCGTAGATCCCCGCGGCGGAGAAGCCGATCAGGTCCTCGGCGTTCGACGAGCTGCGGACGACGACGCGGCCGGCGCCGGTCAGGTGGCGTAGTACCGAATCCTCGATCAGGGTGCGCAGCTCGGCCGGCAGCGGGGTCTCGCGGATGAGCGCGCCCAGCTCGGCGCAGAGTCCGTCGATCTCGCCGCCGAGGGCGAGCGCCATCTTGAGCTTGCCGATGGTCTGCTGGATGGCCGGCGACGACTCGAGGAACTGCTGCTGCAACGCGAACGGCAACGCGATCCCACGCGGTACGACGACGTGCTCGGCGACCATCCGCTGCGCCGCCTGGTCCAGTACGCCGGTATCGGTGCCGGTCGTGCCGAGTTGCCGGGCGAGGTACTCGAGCAGGTGCGGCCGCGGCGGTCGCGGCTTCTCGTAGAAGCCGAGCCAGTAAGGCGATCCGTCGCGCAGTACCGCCGTCAGCTCGCCGAGGTTGGCGGCCTTGGTGCCGAAGCGATGCGCGTCCGTCGAACGCAGCTGCTCGAGCGGGAGGATCTGGGCGGCGGCGAGGTCGGGCTTGCCGATGTCGACCTGGGTGACTGCCCAGGGCGGGCCGGCGTCGACCGAGTCCGGCCGGGTGATCGTGCGCACGGCCAAGGCATTGGCGGCCGCGTCGACGGTCAGTTCTACCCAGTTGCCGTCGAGTTGGGCGAGGCTTCGCAATGCGCCCTGCTGGATGGCGTTCGGGATGCCCCAGCCGGCGGCGAGCACGTTGGTGTGCGACAGCGGGGTGGTGTGCTTGGCGTTGATCAGCCCGGACACCCGCGGGATGTCGTCGGGCATCCGCTCCATCACGAGGATGTCGTGCCAGCGCACCGGATCGGTCGTGGTGCGGTAGGCCGTTTCATCGGCGAAGACGCGCAGGCGGCCGGTCGTCGTACCGGGGTTGAGCGGCACGTACGGCGCGGTGGAGTAGAGCTCGTGGGCGAGGATCAGCGGCGCGGTCGTGCCCTGCAGGAAGCCTTCCTGCAGATGGTTCGCGGGCTTCAGCAGCACCGGTACGGCGTCGTCGACGAGAGCGCGGACCGTTGTGTAGAAGGCGCCGAGCAGGTCGGGACCCATCGTGTCGACCTCGACGGTCTCGAGTGAGAAGAACAGGCCGCCGTACTCCGGGCGGTCGTGCAGCGCGAGCGTCCCGAGCAGGAATCGCCGGTCGCCGGCGCGGTAGACGGAGTCGTTGAACGCGTCCAGGTTGCGGGCCAGTTCGGCCCGGGTCATGCCGAGGATCCGCTCGGCGACGTACTGGACGTGCAGCATGCGCTCGGCGCCGTCGATCAGGTGGACCGTCGAGGTCTGCTGGTCGAGGACGAGCTTGACGTAGGGATAGCCGGCGACGGTGGTCGCCAGGCCCGAGAAGTCGGCCAGGGTGAGGCGATCAGCGGGCAGAGCGGGGACGATGGCGGCCAGGGCAGAAGGGGCGGGAGCGGTAGGCACGAGAGATCACAATAAGGTAAACAATGCCACTCAGGGTAGTTTATCTAACCCTCTGTGAGCACAATCACGCGCTGCTAATAGTTGCCGCAGGCATCATTTGTGGACGCTTAATCGATTAACTTCTGACATGCTTTCTGTGCATTAAGGCACAATTGAATGCTAATCTGTGCAGATTATTGCAACGAGGGGAGCGATCGTGTCCGGTGTCTTCCTAGGAGTCGACGGTGGTGGCACCAAGACCGCCTTCGCCCTGGTGTCCAGTGCCGGTGAAGTGCTGGCGAGCACGGTGGCGCCGAGCTGCTACTACCTCGGGCAGGGCATCGAGCTGGTCGAGCAGGTGTTGCGCGACGGCGTCGAGTCGGTCTGCGGCGCAGCGGGTGTGCCGCCCGAGCAGTTGGCCTACGCGTTCTTCGCGCTGCCGGGATACGGCGAGGTCAGTGCTGACCTGGCGACCTTGGACGCGATTCCCGGTCGGGTGCTCGGGCACCAGCGCTACAGCTGCGACAACGACATGGTCGCCGGCTGGGCCGGGTCGCTGGGCGCGATCGACGGCGTCAACGTGATCGGCGGGACCGGGTCGATGGCGTACGGCGAACGCGACGGCCACGGGCTTCGGGTCGGCGGCTGGGGTGAGCTGTTCGACGACGAGGGATCGGCGTACTGGATCGCGATCCGCGGCCTGAACACCTTCGCGAAGATGTCCGACGGTCGGCTGGCTCCTGGTCCGCTGCGGAAGCATCTCGCCGAGCACCTACGGTTGGCCGCGGACCTGGATCTCGTCGACGTGGTTCTCAACCGCTGGCAGGGCGATCGGGCCCGGATCGCGTCGCTGGCTCAGCTGGTCACCGCGGCCGCCGATGACGGCGACGAAGCCTGTACTGCGATCCTGCGCGAAGCCGGTCGATCCCTTGCGGGGTTGGTGAAATCCACCATCGCGCAGCTCGGCTACGCGCCCGGCGAGGTGGTGCCGGTGTCGTACTCGGGCGGTGTCTTCAAGAGCGACGAGGTCCGCACTGCCTTCCAGCAGCATCTCGCCGAGGAGCCGGTCGACCTGCGTGACCCGATGCTCTCGCCCGTCCTCGGCGCCGCCCTCTACGCAGCTCGGCTGGCGGGCAGCCCGCTGAACACAGACTCCATCACCAAGCTGACCCTCTAGAGCCAGAGCGCGGAGCCGGCCAGAGCGCGGAGCTGGCCAGAGCGTGGCGCTGGGCTCTAGGTGGCCAAGGCGCGGAGCTGGGCTTCGCGGACCGCCGAAGTCTGGCCTTGGACCAAGGCGAAGAGGGCTGAGCGGGCGTGAAGCTGGGCGGTGTCGTCAGCGGACAGACCCCGCCCGGCACGGGAGATGAGAAGTGCACGGGTCAGGACGCCAAGCGCATCGCCGATCGCGACCTTCAAGGCGAGCCTTTCGTCGATGCGCTGTGGGGCATCGGGGCCGGCCGCGGTGACCGCATCGGTGAGTGCGTAAGCCTGCTCGCGGATCAGGTCGACCCTGGGTGCCCAGACCTCAGCGACCTTGTGTGCGGCCGGATGCGGGCCGGCGCGTAGTTCGTCGAGCACGGTGGCTGCCAGCCCGAAATGGTGTGCACGAGCATCTGCGGCTCCGGCGACATCGGCCGCTCGCCAGGTGTCGAGATCCTGTACTGCGATGACGTGGCGGTCCGGCGCCTCGACGCCGGTCAGCTGGACGCGCTCGGTCCGGCTGCCGTTTGCGGCGCTGAGGCGCAGCGGCGTACCGATGACGCCGTCGCCGATCGGGACAAGCGCGTGCACCACCCGCGGCCGGGCCGGATCGACCGCATCGACCCCGGCGACGCCGATCCACTGGTTGAGTCCCCAGCCACTGACCCACGAGATGGTTCCGTCGAACACCCAACCGCCATCGGTACGCCGGACTGCGACGTACCGCTCGGGATACCGCCGCACGTCGCTGAGCGCGACCCCCAGCAATACCGAGCCACGCAACAGCCGATCGGCGAGCTCCCCATCAAAGCTGGACCCCGGTTGCTCGACAGCCTGCCGGATCCGCCCGACCTGCGGCGCGTGCTGGGCCCAGACCAGCCAGGTGTTGTAGCAGCCCCCGGCGAGCAGTTCGTGCAGGCGACGATCGGCGCCGCGATCGAGGTCGGCACCGCCGTACTCCGCTGAGGCGAGATGGTTGAGAGCGCCTAGCTCGGCGAGATCGCGCACGGTCTGCTCGGTGACGCCGGTCCGGTCGGTCTCCAGCGCGCGCGGGCGAAGCACGTTATCGGCATAGGCCTGCACCCGGTCGAGCAGAGGTTCGGTCATCTCATGTCCTCCGACTCAGGTACGTGAGAGTTGAGTCCCGGCGCTGCCGGCGACAACTGCAGTGGCGTCGTCGAGTGATCCGATCGCTGCCCGGCCGGACGTCTCCGCGACGAACTGCCGGGCGGCGGCGACCTTCGGCCCCATCGAGCCGGCTGGGAAGGTGTGCTCGTCCAGGTCGGCCAGGGTGATGTCGTGCAGCGGTCGCTCGGTCGAGGTCCCATAGTCGAGGTACACCGCCGGTACGTCGGTGAGCATCACCAGCCGATCCGCGTTGAGCTGTGTCGCCACCAAGGCAGCCACATAGTCCTTGTCGACAACCGCCTCGACGCCGGTCAAACCGTCAGGCCCTTCGGTCACCGGTACACCACCCCCGCCCGCGAGGACAACAGTCGTCTGGCTCCGCAGGAGCAGGTCGGCCGTGTCGAGCTCGACGATGCGCTGAGGCTTGGGGGAGGGCACCACTCGTCGCCAGCTGTTGCCGTCGCGGCGGATCGTCCAGTTGTTCCGTTTGGCGAGCTGGTGGGCCTTGTCCTCGGCGTACCCGCTCCCGATGAACTTGCTGGGACGGTCGAACCCAGGATCGTCGGCGGCGACGACGGTCTGGGTGATCAGGGTGACGACGGGACGAGCCAGGCCTGCGTTGCTGAGCGCTTGCTGGAGCCAGTAGCCGATCATGCCTTGCGTCTCGGCGACCAGATCACTGAGCGGGTACGAACGCGAGAGACTCAGGTCCGCGGTGCTTTCGAGGGCGAGCAGTCCGACCTGCGGACCGTTGCCGTGGACAAGTACCAGC
Source organism: Kribbella ginsengisoli (assembly GCF_039537185.1). NCBI lineage: Bacteria > Bacillati > Actinomycetota > Actinomycetes > Propionibacteriales > Kribbellaceae > Kribbella > Kribbella ginsengisoli. The sequence goes on from NZ_BAABAA010000011.1 coordinate 54,509, forward strand.
TCGTGTTCGGCGGCGATCTTGGCCAGCGAGGGAGCCGCCGCGACGAGGTGCGCGAGCTGGACGGCGGCATCGGGCTTCTCACCCCGGCGCAGGAGGGCGTTGCCGCCGAGTGCAATGACTATGCGCATGCCTCAGCTTCCCATGCGGGCGGTCAGGGAGGCCGAGATTGCGGCGGCGACATCTTCGGTCCAGGCGGCGATCAGCTCCCAGTCGCGGGAGTCGGTCGCCAGCTCGCCGGTGGCCAGGTGGCGGGCGAGGAAGCCTTTGGCCGTGTCCGGGTCGAGCGCGCCGGCGAAGGTCATCGCGGGCGTCGCACCGATCCGGCGAGCGAGCCGGCTGACGTTGTGGGGCATCGAACAGAGCTGCTCGCGGTCGGGACCGACCGGGCCGCTGTGGAACAACCAGACCTGACGGTCGCGGAGCTCACCGGCGTACTGGCGGAGGAACTGGACCGCCTCCGGACGCCATCGGCGCAGGTAGATGGCGCTGCCGGCGACGACGGCGTCGTACTTCGTGACCGACTCGATCGCGGTCACGTTCCGTACGTCGGCCTGGTGCCCGTGCCGGCGCAGCCCAGTGCCGATCGCCTCGGCGATCCCTGCCGTCGAACCCATCTTGGTGGCGTAGGCGACCAGAACCTTGCTGGACATCGGTGTTCTCCTCACCTGGTAACGATCGTCGCCTGTGTCACGGCGACCGGGCCGACCGGCAGCTCGGATGCTTGCGTCGAGCCGTCCATGCCGATCGGTAGTGGCGGCGGGGGGATCAGGACCTGTCGGCGATGCCGGCGAGCAGGCGTCTGGGGGTGGTGGCGTGGATGGTGCTGTGGCCGAACCGGATGATCATCTGGGCGAAGCCGGGTTTGCCGGTGATGCGCTGGACCGTGCGGCGCAGGTCGTCGAACTCGAGGGGCTGGTTCAGGAACGCCGCCTTCAGACCCTCGCGGGTGGCGATCAGCAATGTGCGCTGGAGGGCCATGCCGGCAGCGAGCTGGCCGGCTTCGGAGTCGCCGGCGGTCGACAGGACAGCCAACGCCGGCTCGGTCTCGAAGGTCGCGGTGGGGCGGGTCTGATCGGCGGGCCTGGTCCCTAGGTCGCGAACCGGCGCCGGATAGGTGTCCGAGCGTGGCCCCAGCACCGAGCTGGGGACGCCGTCGGTACTGCGATCGCCGCCGACCCAGCGGGCGCGTTCGGCGCGGCGGTGCCAGTCGCCGATCTCGCGTAGGTCGGTATCGATCAGCAGAGCGAGTACTTCGCGGACCTGGTCGGCCGGCAACCAGGTGAGCTCGGCACCGCCGGCCATCGCCGCACGACTCAGTGCCATCCGATCGTCGATCGGCACCTCGACCGGGCGGACCGGTTCCCTGCTGGTGTGCCGGCGGGGGATCTGGGCGAAGAGCTGGTTGAGCTCGCGGTCGGGGCTGTCCGTCGGCTGCACGACGATCCGGGCGGCCAGATCCGGCTCGGACGCGCTCGGCAGCAGGCCGAACCAGCTGTCGTAGCCCAGCGAAGCCGCGGCGCAGCGCAGGTTGAAGGTGGCTGCCCCGGCAGCGATCCGTCCTGCGCGACCGGTCAGGTCCTCGGCGAGGAGCGCCCGCGATCCGTCCAGGTAGATGTCGATCACCGGGCCGTTCACCTCGAACCGCCAGGGCTGCGTGTTGTGCATGCTCGGCGCGGCCGCGGCGGCGCCCAGCAGTACGTCGATCTGTTCGGTCGTCAGCTGGTCTTCGGACATGAGGGCCTCCACGACCTGATCGGGCGGCAACTCCTGCCGCGTCTTGAGCCTCGGCCAGGCGGCGCCGGAGCACAGCAGGCATGAGTCCCGCCCGGCCAGGACCTTCGGCACCAACTAGGTGACCGCGTGCTCTGCCGGCTGTGCCACCTCGGCCGCCACGATCAGGTGTTCCCACCCAATGGAAGGAAACACCATGACCGCCACGTCGCACCGGCTGCACGGCTCGGTACCTGTGAAGGAGGCCGGCCCGGCCCGCAGTACGAGCGTCAACGCCGGGCGCGCGCTCGCCGTACTCCGGATCGCCGCCGGACTCACTTTCCTGTGGGCCTTCGCCGACAAGTTGTTCGGCCTCGGCTTCTCCACCAAGGCAGGCAAAGGCTGGATCGACGGCGGCGACCCGACTGCCGGGTTCCTGGGCAAAGGCGCCACCGGACCGTTCGCGAGCTTCTACCACTCGCTGGTCGGTGACTTCTGGGTTTCCCCGCTGTTCATGATCGGACTGGCGGGCATCGGTCTGGCCGTCACGCTCGGGATCGGGATGCGGATCGCCGCCGTCGCCGGAACGGTGCTCTACCTGCTGATGTGGAGTGCCAGTCTGCCGCTGGAGACCAACCCGGTGCTGGACGATCACATCATCGGCGCGATCACCCTGGTCGCCCTGGCGCTTGTTGCCGCTGGCAACGTCTGGGGATTCGGCAGGCAGTGGGCGGAGCTGCCGATCGTCGAGCGGTACCCCTGGCTGCGGTGAGCGCTCCGATCAGCTGGGGTTGGCGTTGAGTGGCGCGCGTAACTCCAGTACGGTGCCGCGCGGCTGGTTGGCCTCCAGCCGTACGGCGCCACCCAGTGCGGCGGCCCGTTCCTCGAGATTGCGCAGACCGCTGCGCCGGTCGGACGGTCCGATGCCGATCCCGTCGTCGCAGATCCGGGCCGTCACGTCCACACCGGTCACCGTGATCTCCACTGCGACGGCGCCGGCCCGGGCATGCCGGACCACGTTCGACAGCGACTCGCGGACCGCGGCGACGATCTGTGGCCGCACCGAGGCGGACACGGCCGTGTCGATCGGCCCGGTGATGATCAGCTCGGGGCGGAAACCCAGCGGACCGGCGTACTCGCCGACGAGGGCGTGGAGGTCGGCGCGCAGCGACTGCCGGCCGGGCTGGCTCTGCAACTCGAAGATCGCGCCGCGCAGGTCGCGGATGGTGGCATCGATGTCCTCCACCGCGGTGGTGATGCGCTCCTGCACCTCCGGACGGACCATCCGGTGCATGCCCTGCAGTTGCAGCCCGGTGGCGAACAGCCGCTGGATGACCAGATCGTGCAGATCGCGGGCGATCCGGTCGCGGTCCTCCAGCACCGCGAGGACCAACCGGTTCTGCTGAGCCTGCGCCCGGTCGAGCGCCAGCGTCGCCTGGCTGGCGAACATCCGGACCAGATCCGTGCCGGCCGTCACGCCGAGAACCGCGTCGCGATCGGCGGCCACCATCAAGATTCCGCCGGTACTGTCCTCGCCGCCCGGCAGCGGCGCGAAGATGGCCCGGCCGAGGGTGCCGAGTTCGGGAAAGTCTGCCAGCCGGCCGGTCTCCTGGGCGAGGGCGGACAGGTCCTCGACGACCAACTGCTCGTCGCCGCCCAGCACGTCGCCGAGCACCGGCCGGTCGGCAGGCATCCGATGGCCCAGATAGCGGTGGAAGGCCGCCGGTCCGTCGACGGCCTGTAGTACCAGTTCGCCCTTCTCGAGCAGGAAGACCATCCCGAGGACGGAGCCGGAGACCTCACGAGCCCGGGCGGCGATCAGCTGGAGTGCTTGCCGTGAATCGAACTCGCCGAGCATGAACTGGGTGATCTCGGCCGTGATCTCGTGCCAGCGGCGGCGGCGCTCGGTGTCGGCGTGCAGACGGGCGTTGTCGATCACCACGCCTGCCGCGGCCGCCAGGGCGGTCACCGCGCGCTCGTCGTCCGCGGTGAAGTCGGCGCCGTCGGCCTTCTCGGTCAGATACAGATTCCCGAAGGCGTGCCCGCGAGTCCGGATCGGTACGCCGAGGAAGCTGCTCATCGGTGGATGATTGGCCGGGAAGCCGAAGGAACTCGGGTGCCCGGCCAGGTCGGTGAGCCGGATCGGAGTGGGGTGGTCGACCAGCAGGCCGAGGATGCCGTGTCCTTCGGGGTACGGCCCGATGGCGGCGATCTCCGCCGCGGTGACGCCATGGGTGATGAAGCGGACCAGGCGCTTGCCGTCGGGGCCGACCACGCCGAGTGCGCCGTACCGGGCTCCGGCCAGTTCGCAGGCGGCGGTGACGATCCGGTCCAGCGTGCTGGTCAGGTCGAGGTCGGCGCCGATGCCGACGACGGCGTCCAGCAGGGCTTCGAGGGTGCCTTCGCCCCAGGTCGCGCGATTCTTGCTCACTTTCCTGCCGGTACCGGCCATGCGGCCCACCGTACGGAACGATGACCGCCTTGGATACCTACGGTGACCGGCGCCCTTCCCGGGCGACCAGACGTCGGCCCTCGAGTACCTCGATGCCCAGCCGGATGAGATCCGCGCGGCCGCCGTGGTCGAAGAAGCGCGGCAGCCTACTCATCGTCGCCGGCGCGTCAGGCAGCAGCGGTCTAGTGTGAGCCGCAGTCCCGACTGTGAGAGCTGGCGTGGGGCGACACGACGATCAAGGTGTTCCTGCTCGACGACCACGAGGTCGTTCGCCGCAGCTGCGGCACCCGGTGGAGGACGATGACGACCCGCGGTACAAGTCGCCGACCGAGCAGGAACGCAGGATCCTCGACCTGATCGCGGAGGCGGCCGTCTACGCGGTGGAACGCACGAAGCGCCAGCCGTCGAGGTGACCTCTCCACGCTTGTCACCTCCGGTCGCCGTACCGATACCTCCATCCAGCGCGCGGCCGGCGGATCGCGCCAGAGGCCCCTGGTGGACGGGACCTTCGGTGCCGGCCGTCAGTCGAGGATCCATTGCAGGGTGTCGTTCGGGGTGGGTTCGTACGAACAGGTGAGGCCGGTGTGGATGGTGGAGCGGAGGTGGTCGGCGAGCGGCTCGTCGACGGTGGCGATCCGGTCGATGGCGGCGCTGATCGCCTTCTTGACGGCCACCCGGGCGCGCTCTTGGCTGGAGCCGGTGGTTCGGGCGCGGCCGCCGAGGCCGGTCGCTCGCGCCAACTCGTCCAGGAGCGCGTCGCGCTCCAGGCGGACGGTGGTCAGCCGGCCGAGATCGGACCATTCCCCGGCCTCGGTGAGTTCCTGGTCGAGGTCGCGAAGGCGTTGCCGGTAGGCCTTGAGCGCTTGCTCGTCCAGTACTTCGCCAAGGCCGGACTCGATCGCTGTCCCGGGGCCGACGAGGTCGAGTGCGGCGACCGGCCGGCGTGGGTGGCGGAGTAGCTCTCGGAGGTAGCCGAAGCCGCGGAGTTCGCGCAGCGGCGTACCGGCTGGGTTTCTGCCGATCAGCCAGAGTCCGCCGGGCGCAGGCCGGAACTGTACCTGATTGTTGTCCTGGGCAACTGGTTCGAACGGCCAGGAAGCCAGACGATCGCGCCACCAGGGGGCGTCGAGCCGGTCGTAGGTGGCGAGGGCGCGGGTGCGGAGGCGGTCGGCGGTGGTGGGGTCGCCGAGCAGCGCGGCGGCGCGGGCGAGGGTGTCGTCGGTGACGCCGTGGAACCATACGGCTCCGGCGTTGAACACTGCGCGGCCTTCGTACGGTCCGAGAAGCTCAGCCGCTTTGCCGACGACCTCGCGATCGGCGACGGCGAGCGCTGCATCGAGGACACACTGCAGGGTCAGCAGCCAGTTCACATCGCGGGGGAGCTCGTCGAGCACGGTCCCGTGGAAGGTGTGGACGAGCGCGCGGATCCGGGGGAGGTCTCCGGCGCAGGTCCAGAGGTAGGCGGCCTCGGCGGAGAGCACGGTGATGCCTTCGGACAACGCGAAAGACTCGGCAGCTGTGGCTCCGGCCGCGCAGGCGTCCAGGTCGCCGGACTGAGCTGCGGCATAGGCGGCCATCGCCATCAGCACCATCCACGAATCCGGCAGCGCGGCCTGGTCGGCGGCCTTGGTGGCGATCTCGATCAGCCCGGCGGTGGTGTCGGTCCGGCCTCTGAGCACGTCGAGCATCAGCCGGCGCGAGGCGGAGAAGAAGAGCGCTCGCGGCGACTCCTCGCCGAGTCGTTCGAGGGCACGCGACTGTCGGTGGATCGCTGGGACGTCGAGGCTCTCGCAGGCGACCTGCAGCCCCCACAGATGTGCTTGCAGACGTGCGTCGGGATCGAGGACATGGGCCGCGACGTCGTCGAGGCGACGGGTGAGTGAGCGGCGTACTTCGAGTTCGTCCGGACCCCAATGCGCGGCGAGCGCAGCGTCGAGACAGTCAGCGATCAACGCCGGTACGCCGGTACGCTCCGCGCACTCGACCGCCTCGGTCGCGAACTGAGCAGCCCGCGCGGCCTGACCGGCGTAAGCCCAGCAGCGGGTGAGCGCGGCGGCCAGGCGGGCTCTCGTCGCGTCGTCGGTGGTCCTGGCCAGTACGTCGTACAGCTGAGCGGGGAGCTTCCCCGGCTCGGCGCCGAACAGGTAGACGGTGGCTGCGCCGAGCACCGCCTGGGTCCAGCCGTCGAGGTCGTCCGCTTCCCGGCATCGCGCCGCTGCTTCGTCGTACAGGCTGGACGCGGCGTCTCCCCGGCCGGCCGCGCGCTCGGCGTCGGCTCGGTCGAGGAGATCGCGGACCCTCGACGAGGTGGACATCAGCCTCATCGTAGGTTTCCGGGCAGCCCCGGCGGCGGATTTCAGGGACGGATCAGCTGTACCGCGGCCGCGTGCTCCCGCTGCTTGGCCTCGTCCCAGTCGCCGGTGCAGTAGATGGACAGGTCCGAGATGGCGGCGCCGACCACGTCGGCCCGGAGCATCTCCCGGCAGTACCAGCGCTGGCCGTCCTGCTCCCAGCGCTCCTCGAACTCGATCGTGAACCCGCGATCGGTCGGGTCTACCCGGGTCACGTGCACCTTGCCCGGACTGGGATGCCCTTCGAGGCGGATCGCGAGCGCGTCGTCGATGGTGTTCGCCTGCACCCGCCACTGCGGCAGCGACAGATCAGTGAACACATCGGGGGTGAAGAGCCCGTCCGGTACTTCGCCGGTCTCCAGGAACCGGATCAGCTTGGCCACAGCCGTCGTGACATCCGGCTGCATCGTCGTAGTCGACATGGTGTTCTCCCTGCTGGTGGTTGGTTGTCACCCCCTAGGCGTGACAACCACCGGAACACCGTGACGCCACTCGTCACACCTCAGCGTGGCTTGGTGAGGTCTTCCATGATCACGAAGGCGTCGGATTCGCCGAAGGTACAGAGCTTGCTGGAGGTGGGAATGAGACCGCCGCCCACGGACAGTTCGCCGCCCTCGCGGACGACGACGGCGCCGTTCGGAGCGACGATCTCCAGTTTGCCGTCGGCGGCGTAGCGGGCGGTGTAGCCGGCCGGCCAGACGAGTGGGGTGCGGTCCTTCGAGCTCGCCCGGGAGTCCGCCGGGATGAGGTACGGGCAACCCTCGGGAGTGACGCGCAGTACTCCGGTCTGCAGAGCTTGCAGTTCGCCGTCGCCCGGTTTCCAGGACGAGGTCGGGATGGCGACCGGCCTGCTGGACGGCGGGCTGCTCGCCACTTCGCTCTTGCCGACGTCGGAGGCGTTGACTGCGAAGACGACCGCGGCAGCAGCCACGAGCGCGGCGGCGACGCCGGAGGCGAGCCAGGTACGGCGGCGGCGTACCGGTCGTACTGCTCTGAGACCGAGGTCGTGGATGACGTGGGCCTGATCGCCCGCCTCGGCCAGCGTCGCGCGAAGCTCCTGCTCGAGCTCTGTCTGGTTCATCGGTTGTGTCCTTCAGCCGGGTCGTGCGCTGCTCTGAGGGAGGCGAGTGCTTTGCTCACGCTCGCCCGGGCGGTGGAGTCCTTGATCCCGAGCAGGGTCGCGATGGCGGCGTAGTCGAGGTCTTCGTAGTACCGGAGGATGACGACGGTCCGCTCCCGCGTCGGCAGCGTCGCGAGCATCTGCCACATCGCGTCATGCTCGACCAGCGCCAGTGATGGGTCGGGTTCCTGATGCTGTACGTCGTCCAGTTCCGACGATGTTTCGTGGGAGGAGCTGCGGCGGGTGGTCGCCAGGTAGGCGTTGACGAGGATGCGGCGGACGTAGGCATGGGGGTCGTCCATCGCGCGGACGCGTCGCCAGTGCCGGTAGGCGTTCATCAGCGCGGTCTGCGCGAGGTCTTCGGCGCGGTGGTGGTCGGAGGACAGGACGAGGCCCAAGCGCACCAGTTGCTGCCCGCGGGCGGCGACGTACTCGTCGAACTCCACCGTTTGTCTCCTGGGTTCCGGGGCCTTTCCTCTTCAAATGCCGTGGGTACCACAAAACGCTGCTTCGCCATGTCCAGGAAGTCTGAACGCCGCTATCGTCGCCCGGGTGCTGAACGTGCTGGCCGAGTTGGGCTCGGCGAGTTGGTCGGGTGAGGAAGCAGTGCGGTACGAGGTCGCACTGGAAGGCGCCGCTCAGGTGATCGGGTGGTACACCGAGCTGATCGCGCGCGAAGAAGCAGCCGGTACGCCGGACCGCGCGGCGCTCGCCGATTGGCGCGAGGCCCGGCAGACGTGGGCTGTCAGGCGGCGCGAGCTGACGCCCTTGAATGTGGACGAGGTCGCCGCCATCTACTCCGACGGCGAAGACCTACTGGCCGAACCCGATGAAGACCCACCAGACCTGGCGCCGAGGTCTGCCGTGAGGGGTCCGCTGTCCGATGACGAGAGCGAGTTGATCGGTACGCCGCAGGCTCGGCCGATCGTCGTGATCGTGGTCGGTGAACCCGGTGACGGCAAGGCGTCGATCACCGCGCTCGCCCGGGAGGTCCTGAACCGTCGCGGCCGTCCGGTCGTGATCGACCCCGATCGCCGGACGGCCGGCGCCACCCGTTACGTCAGCGCCCGGCGCTTCGATGTCGTACTCGAGGCGCCGGCTGATTTCGAGCAGGCGGCTCGTGAGTTCAAGGCCGCCGGCTATCAGGTGGAGGTCGCGATCGTCGCGGTGGCAGATGCGGTCAGCCGATTCGGCGTACAGGATCGCTACCTCCGTGCGCTGGAGGCCTACGGCTGCGGACGCCTAGCCGGTGATGAACAACCCGTACTCCGAGCAGCCGATGCACTCGATCGCGCACAACTCGCCGACGTGGTCGCCGTACTGCGGCCGAACGGCGACCTCCTCTACGCCAACCAGCGAACCGCCGACGGCCGCTGGCACCGACAACCCGCCGGCGCGGAAGCGATCGCCGCAGAACGCAATCGCCCCTGGACCGTCCTCGAGTCACGCCTCTTCCTCGAAGCGGTCGCGACATTCGAGGACCGCGGCCGCTCAGCGCCTGTCGCGGAGATCCGTCAACGGACCGTCGAGGCCGCCAGAGCAGTCACTGCTCTGGCGAGACCTCTCCTGCACCCGGACGCGGTGACACTACAGATCGCCACCGCAGGAATAGCGGCTCCTTAGACCCCGTGCTCGTTGCCCTGCCGGCGCTGGCGGCCCGAGAAGTCCTTGACCACGCGACCCCTCGGATCGACGACCTTGTCGCCGACCAGGCCCCCACCGGAACCGGCGGCCTTCTTGGCCTTGCGGCCGGACTGCCAGCCACCCTGCTCCGGATCCTGCGCCTTCTGCTTTCCCTTACCCCACGCCATCGCGGCATCCCTTCGGCGGTAGTGACGGTGGATGCTATTGCCGCTGGGAGAGGCCGGACAAGAGTTCAGTCGCCTGGAGGCAACATGCGCAGATTGCGTCATGGGCGCATACTGGAGACCTGATGGAGCCTTCCCGCGCGACGACGCGTCGTCACCTGTCCACGAGTCCTTTCAAGCCCCGGGTGCCCGCCCCGATCAAGACCTTCGAAGAAGGTGACCGGGTGTCTCACGACAAAGAGGGCATGGGCACGATCAGTGCCGTCGAGGGCACCCACGCGGTGGTGGTCGACCTGGGCGGCGGCAAGCTGCTGCGGGTCCTCTCCCCGTTCGACAAACTGCACACGCTCTGACCCGTTAGGCCCGGGACCCCGACGTAGATCCTTAGGTGAGCCTAACCTAAGGGCGTGCGCGTTCGGGGGCCCGCGGCCTGATCCGTTCGTCCGTCCCCGGCGAGGAACGGTGGTTGGGTGGCGGGTTTTTGTGCCGGTGGCGTGATGCTTGGCGCCAGCGGTACGCGAACTTGCCATTGGCCGACCTGCAGGAGCCGACCCGGCGCAGTGCGCGATGATGGCGGTCGGCTACGGCAAGGGGAGACGGGCGTGAAGGTGTTCTTGTCTACTGACATGGAGGGGACGGCCGGCGTCGTCGACTGGAGTCAGTGTCGCGGGCCGGGGCAGGAGTACGAGTACTACCGCGGGCAGTTGCAGGCTGAGGTGAATGCTGCGATCGAAGGTGCGATGGCGGCGGGGGCGACGGAGTTCCTGGTCAACGACTCGCACTCGACGATGCAGAATCTGCGGCCGGACGGGTTGCTGGGGCAGGCGAGCTACTTGTCCGGCCGGCACAAGCCGCTGTACATGATGCAAGGGCTCGACGATTCCTTCGATGCGGCGTTCTTCGTCTCGTATCACGGGTCCGCGGGAGCCACGTCGTCCGTGCTGCATCACACGTACAACCCGCGGGCGATCGCCGAGGTGCGGCTGAACGGTGAGGTCACCGGCGAGGCCGGGATCAACGCGTTGGTGGCACTGGCGCACGGGGTGCCGGTGGTCCTGATCTCGGGTGATCAGGTGACGATCGACGAGGCACAGGCGTTCTGTCCGGGGATCGAGTCGGTGGTCGTCAAGGAGTCGGTCTCGCACAGTGCGGCGCTGTCCGTGCATCCCGAGGTGGCGCGCGAGCTGATCCGGGATGGCGCGGAGCGTGCGCTGGATCGACTGTCCGGCTTCGGTTTGCCCAGTATCACGCGGCCTGCCGAGTTGACGGTCCGGTTCCACCACCAAGCCTTCGCGGAGCTGGTCTGCGCGTTGCGGAACGTCGGGCGGCGCGGCGAGCGGGTCGTTGCTATCAGCAACGATGATCCGCTGGAGCTGTTCCGGAGCTTCATTGCCTTGGTGCTCTTGACGCGAGGGATCACCGACTAGCGATAGGGGTCGTTGTCGATCTCGGTCCGTACTACGGGAAGCGCGGCGCGCAGTTCGGGGATGCCGACCGAGCCGAGTGCCAGCCGGAGGGCGTGCGGCACCGTCGGAGTCGTGGCGAAGGGCTCGGCGGTGGAGACAGCGATGCGCTGGCCGGCCAGGGCCGCGGCGATCCGGTCGGGGCGGGCGTCTTGGGGGAGTGGGAGCCATACGAAGTACGAGGACGGATGACGTACCAGTGGCAACCCGGCCAGTACGTCGGCCGCGATGGATTGGCGGAGGCGGGCGTCGTCGCGCTTCTGGGTCTCGAGGCGTTCGACCGTACCGTCGGTCAGCCAGCGGGTGGCGATCGCCGCTGTGATGGCGGGCGTGTGCCAGGTGGTCGCCCGGATGGCGCGTTCGAGCGCCGGTACGAGCGCCGTGGGAGCGATGACGAAGCCGATCCGCAGACCGGGCGCGATGCTCTTCGACAGCCCTGAGACGTAGACCGTGAGGTCGGGCGCGAGTGTCGCCAGCGGCGGTGGCGAGTCGTCGGCGAGGTAGGCGTAGGAGGCGTCTTCGATGATCGTGACGTCGTACCGGGAGGCGATGGCGACCAGCTGAGCGCGCTGGGAAGCGTCGAGCACGCAGCCGAGCGGGTTGTGCATGGTCGGCATCGCATAGACGGCCCGGACGCGGCGTCGCCGGCACAATTGTTCGAGCGCGTCGAGGTCGGGCCCATCTCCGGTCACCGGCAAAGGCGCGAGCTCCAGCCCCAACGTGCGGGCGAGCACGATGAACCCGGGGTAGGTCAGCGCATCGACCGCGACCACATCGCCCGGCTGGAACAACGCCATCGCCGCCACTGTCAGACCGTGCTGAGCGCCGTTGACGATCAGCGCGCGCTCGCGGCCGACGTCGAGTCCCCGCCGCCGCAGATGGTGGGCAACCGCGGCTCGATCCTGTACCCGCCCGCGATGGGGCTGATAGCGCAGCAACGCTTCGAGATCGCCTGCGGTGGCGAGATCCCTGAGGGCTTGGCGCAAGAGGTCGGCCTGCCCGGGGATGGCGGGGTAGTTGAAGCTTAGGTCGATGGCGTCGACGGCGACCTCGCGCTGATCGACATCGTCGCCTGTGGCGGCCGCGAGATCCCGTACGAACGTGCCCCGGCCCTGCTCGGAGCTGACCAGGCCCATCGCCTCCAGTTCGGCGTACACGCGAGAAGCCGTCACCACCGCAATGCCCTCGTCTGCCGCCAGCCGGCGGTGAGTGGGTAGGCGATGCCCGGCCGGCCACCTGCCGTCGCGGATCTGCGCCGCCAGCGCATCGACGACGCCCTTGTACTTCGGGACTCTCACCCCCGCATTGTATGCAGGACAATTTCTGGATCGTCATGGATCGAGGCTCCTACCGTCGACCTCATGCACATCGCGATCCTGACCTTCGACGGCTACAACGAACTCGACTCCCTGATCGCCCTCGGCATCCTCAACCGGGTCAGCGAACCCGGCTGGCGGGTGTCGATCGCCGGCCCGGCGCCGCGCCTCCGCTCGATGAACGGCGTCACCATCGACGCCATGATCGACCTCGACGAGGCCTGCACCGCCGACGCCGTCATCATCGGCAGCGGCAGCAAGACCCGCGAGGTGGTCGAGAACCCCGCCATCATGACCACCCTCAGCCGCCTGAACCCCAATCGCCAACTCTTGGCAGCCCAATGCTCCGGCGCCCTGGTCCTGGCCAAACTCGGCCACCTGGCCGACGTACCAGCCTGCACCGACCTCACCACCAAGCCCTGGGTGATCGCCGCCGGCGTCGAATTCCTCAACCAACCCTTCTACGCCCGAGGCAACGTGGCCACAGCTGGCGGCTGCCTAGCCTCCACCTACCTAGCCACCTGGACCATCGCCCGCCTCCACACCCTCGAAGCCGCCAGGACCGCCATGCACTACGTCGCCCCGGTCGGCGAGAAGGACGAGTACGTCGAGCGTGCGCTGGCGAACGTGACTCCATACCTCGAACACCACGTGCTGCAGCAGGGCCTTGCTCTGGGGTGATCAGCTCTGGCCTTGGACTGCTTGGCGGCCGCACTCAGCGGTACGACGGCGCCGAGCGAGGATGCCAACCAGCGTTTCATGCTTTCCCCCTAGCCCTGATGCGATTGAGGATCCCTCCAGCGTCGGGCAAACGCCAGGGGTCGAGGTAGCGCCTGCTGGATCGGATGGCGGACGAAGTGCAGTGGGGTAGTGGACTTCGGCGAGAATCGAGGGCATGAGTACAACTGCGGAGGAGTCCTATCGGCTGCGGTACGGGGCGGGGTTCGAGGTGCCGGGGGAGTGGAGTGCGGTGCTCGAGCAGCAGCTGGCTCATCGGTCGGTACGGGGGTATCGGGCGGAGGCGGTCGGCGACGAGACGTTGGCGGCGCTGGTGGCGGCCGCGCAGTCGGCGCCTACGTCGGGGAATCTGCAGTTGTGGAGTGTGGTCGCGGTTCGGGATGACGGGCGGCGGGCGCGGCTCGCGGAGTTGGCGGGGGATCAGCAGTTCATTGTGGATGCGCCGTTGCTGCTCGTCTGGCTGGCGGATCTGGCCCGGGCTCGGCAGGTGACCACCGAGATCGGCTCGGCGACCGCGGAAGGGGCCGACTTCGTCGAGGCGGCGTTGCTGTCGTTCATCGACGTTGCGCTCGCGGCTCAGAATGCTTCGCTGGCGGCGGAGTCGCTGGGGCTGGGGACGGTGTTCGTCGGTGCGATCCGCAACCGGCCGCTCGAGGTCGCCGAGGAGCTGGGGCTGCCGCCGAATGTGTTCCCGGTCTTCGGGCTCACGGTTGGTCACCCGGAGCTGGGAAACGAGGCGGCGGTGAAGCCGCGGCTGCCGCAGCAGGCGGTGCTGCATCACGAGCAGTACGCGTTGGAGCCGCAGCTCGCCCATGTCGAGGCGTACGAGGAACTGCTCAACGCCTTCTACGCGACCGCCGGCCTCCCGGGCAGCTGGGTGAAACGGGTGGCCCACCGCTTCGGCAGCGTGGCCGGCCTCAAGGGCCGCGAACACCTCCGCGGCGCCCTCCGGACCCAGGGCTTCGAACTCCGCTGACCGGCGGCTCCACGCTGGGGTCAACAACTGTTCACCTTCGGGGGTAGTGACGTCACCGGAAGTTGGTGACAACGTGGTCAGGTAGTCCGTCACATTGTTCCGCCGCCACGGAGTCCGCTTGATGAAGAAGTCGTCCCCTGCTGTCCGCGCCCGGGGAATCGAGAAGTATTTCGGTGAGGTCGTCGCTCTCGACGGCATCGAACTGGAGGTCGAGCAGGGCCAGATCCACGGCTTGGCCGGCCCGAACGGCGCCGGCAAGACGACGCTCCTCGGCCTGCTGCTGGGACTGGCCGTCGCCGACAAGGGAAGTCTCCAGATCCTCGGTACGCCGGTAGGCCGGGCGCTCGCCGCCCCCGCCGGAGTCACCGGTTTCGTCGACGGCCCCGGCCTGTACCCGTCCCTCACCGCCCGGAAGAACCTCGCCGCGCTGGCCGAGCTCCAGGGCCGCAACGCTCGCACGGCCGGCATCGACGAGGCGCTCGCCGACGTCGGGCTGACCGACGTTGCGGACGACCGCGTCCGTGGCTTCTCGCTCGGTATGCGGCAGCGACTCGGCCTGGCCGCCGCGCTGCTCAGCAAGCCGCGGCTGCTGGTGCTCGACGAGCCGTCCAACGGCCTCGACCCGGCGGGCAAGCGGCACGTGCACGGCGTACTGACCCGGCTCGCGTCCGAGGGGACCGCGGTCGTCATGTCGAGCCATCGCATGGACGATCTCGAGACGCTGTGCTCCGAGGTCACCATCCTGTCGACCGGACGTGTCGTCTTCTCCGGGCCGCTGAGCAAGCTGGCCGCTGAGAACGGCGAGTTGGAGTACCGGCTGCTCACCTCCGACCCGGAGGCCGCTCGGAAGGTGGCAGGCGAGACGGCCGGCATCCGTACCGCCGACGCCGCCGGAGGAGTGGAGCAGGCGTGGTTCGTGGTGCGGGCGGAGGTACCGGCTCTCGACGGGCTGGTCGTCCGGCTCGTCCAGGCGGGGATCGCGATCCGCGAACTCGCTCCCGTGGTGTCACCCCTTGAAGCAGCCTTCCTGGCCCTGACCGACCAGGCCGCGACCGAGCAGCAGGAGAACTGATGACCGCGACCGTCGCCGACGTCGCCCCGGAACAAGCCCCGGCACCAACCGCAGCACCGGCCGCAGGTCGCGTGTCCGTGGCTCGTGGCTATCGCTTCGAACTGGTGAAGCTCGTTTCGCAATGGCGCGTGCGCTTGCTGGTGATCGCGTGCTGGATCGCCCCCGCCGTCTTCGTCGCCGCGGTGAGCCAGCAGGGCTCGCTTCCGGTCGACACGTTGTTCGGCCGCTGGATGCACGCGACCGCCTGGGCCGGTCCGCTCGTCACGCTCGGCTTCGCCGGTACCTGGGCCTTGCCCCTGTTGACCTCGATGATCGCCGGCGACGTGTTCGCCTCCGAGGACCGGCTCGGCACCTGGCGGCATCTGCTCGTCGCCGTCCGGTCACCCCGCCGGATCTTCGTCAGCAAGGCGCTGGCCAGCCTCACCGTCATCCTGATCCTGGTGGCCGGCCTCGTCGTCGGCAGCTCGGCCGGTGGACTCGTTGCGGTGGGCAACCAACCGCTGATCGGCCTCGACGGACACCTGCTGTCCTCGTCGGATGCGGCCGGCAAAGTCCTGCTCGCTTGGGTCTGCGTGCTCGCCCCGACCCTGGCACTCGCCGCCATCGGGCTGCTCGGATCGATCGCCCTCGGCCGGTCGCCGATGGGCCTGCTGGTACCGGCGATCGTCGCCCTGGTGATGCAGCTCGCGCAGATGCTGCCGATCCCGGTCGCCTTCCGGCTCGCCTTGCCCGGGTACGCGTTCATCGCTTGGAACGGCCTGTTCACCAGCCCGACGCAGGTCGGTCCACTGCTGATCGGCATCGTCGTCAGCCTGGTGTGGGCCGTGGTCGCGACAGCCCTGGCCTACCTGCTGTTCCTCAGACGCGACTTCACCAACCTCACCGATGACGGCTCCTCACGCCGAGCGATCTGGCTCGGGGTCCTGCCGTTGGCCGCTTTGCTCGGGATCACCACCGGCGCGATCGCGCCGGCGACGGGCGCGACCGGATCGGGCATCACCCAGGACAAGGTGCAGCAGTCGGTCGCCACCGCCTTCGCGCATCTGTACCGCATCCAGGCCAAGCAGCTGAACCGCGCCGACGTCACCGAAGAGCAGCTGAAGACGACGGCAGCCTGCACCAAGGGCGGCGGGCAGCTCGATGCCGAAGGACCAGGCAACGACTGGCGCTGCGTGGTGACCTGGCATCTGCCCGGCATCGAGGCCGCCGGCTCGGCCATCTACCAGCTCGACCTCACCCCGAACGGGCGCTACGTCGCTGACGGCGACGGACCGAAGGAAGTCAACGGCTACTTCCTGGTGCGGACGCCCGCCGGTGACCAGCCGAACCCACTCTGGCAGTTCGACGCCAATGTCGAACTGCTCACCACCCGCTAGAAGGGAAGCTCCATGCAAGTAACCCGCCGAAGGCGCGAGCAGCGAGGCCCCGGCCTCGCCGCTCGGCAAGTCGGCCGACGGATCTCACGGGTGACAGCGGGTACCACCGCTGTCGCCGTCGTGGCCGCCGGTACCGGCGTCGCCGTCGCCAAGACGGACATGTTCGGAACGGAACAGGTCGGCCAGGTCACCGAGAAGGGTCAGGTCGTCTCCAGCGACCAGTACATCAACCCGATCGGCGAGCGCCTGGTCATCAACAACGGCAAGATCATGTCGTCCGAGGTCAGCCCCGACGGCAAGCACGTCGCGGCCTCGATCACGGACGGCGGAATGGCGCTGGCCATCGTCGACCTGTCGACGTGGAAGGTGCAGCAGCTGATCGGCAACAACGCCGCGGCGAACCTGCGCATCCCCGGCAACGACATCGGCCAGGAAGGCCCGACGTACTCGCCCGACGGTTCGCAGCTCTGGCTGGGGCAGACCGACGGGTACCGCAAGTTCACGGTGAACCCGGACGGCAGCCTCGCCAACCCGACGTTCGTCTCGATCCCCGCGGACGGCGCGAAGCACGCGCTGGCCGCCGAGCCGGTGTTCTCGGCCGACGGATCGACCGTGTACGCCGCGGTGAACGGCCAGAACCGGGTGGTCGCGATCAACGCGGCGACCGGAGCCATCACCCAGAGCTGGGCCGTCGGCAACGCGCCGCGCGACCTGGTCAAGGTCGGCGACAAGCTGTACGTCAGCAACGAGGGTGGACGTCCCGCGTTGCCGGGTGAACCGACGATCAACTCGTACGGCACCCAGGTACTGGCATCGCAGGTGACCGCGGCCACCACCAGCGGCACGGTCAGCGTCATCAATCTCAACGCGCCGGGCGCGCCACCAGCGAGCATCGACGTGGGCCTCCACCCGACCGCGCTGTACGCCAAGGACGGCGCACTCTTCGTCACCAACACCGCGACCAACGACGTCTCGGTCATCGACACGGCCAAGGACAAGGTCGTCCAGACGATCGCCACCCAGCCGTGGCCCGAGGCGTCCGTGGGCTACGAGCCCGACGCGGTGACGTTGACCGACGACGGTCACCTGCTGGTGACACTGGGCCGCGCCAACGCGGTCGCCGTCTACAAGTACACGTCCGCGCAGGAGCCGGTCAGCTACATCGGCCTGCTTCCGACGGACTACTTCCCGGCGGAGATCACGACCGTCGGCGACGAGGTGCTGGTCTCCAACACTCGCGGTATCGACGCCCTCCGCCCGACGACGGCTGCCGGCCACGGTACGCACGACACGACCTCGAGCCTGCAGCGGTTCAAGCTGCCGGGTGACCGCGAGATCCGCAACGGCACGGACGCGGTCTTCGAGCAGAACGCCTGGACGAAGAGTTCGGTCCGCGTCGGCGAGGGCAACAAGAAGCCGGTACCGGTCCCGAACCGGCTCGGCGAACCGTCGACGATCAAGCACGTCTTCCTGATCGTCAAGGAGAACCGGACCTACGACCAGGTGTACGGCGACATCCCGGAGGGCAACGGCGATCCCGCGCTCGCGCAGTACGGCGAGAATGTGACGCCGAACCAGCACGCGCTGGCCAAGCAGTTCGGGCTGTACGACAACACCTACGACATCGGCACGAACTCCGCCGAGGGTCACAACTGGCTGATGCAGGCCGACAACCCGGAGTACACCGAATCCTCGGCCGGTGAGTACCTGCGCAGCTACGACACCGAGGACGACGCTCTCGGGCACCAGCGGACCGGGTTCATCTGGACCGGTGCGCAGGCGGCCGGCAAGACCGTGCGCAACTTCGGTGAGTTCCAGCAGTTCCTCACCAAGCCGGCCGGCGCGAGCTGGCAGAACCTGTACTGCGACACGAAGAACATGGCGTCGACCGGTGCCAAGACGGCGTACCCGCTGATCTCCTCGTCGCCGATCCCGTCGCTCAACGACGTGTCGGTGCCCGGCTTCCCGAAGTTCGACACCTCGGTGCCGGACATCTACCGCAACGAGATCTGGAAGCAGGACTTCGAGAAGAATGGTCCCGCGAATCTGAACATGTTCTGGCTGTCGAGCGACCACACCGGTGGCCCGCCGAACGGAGCCGCCCAGGTCGCGGACAACGACCTCGCGGTCGGCAAGATGGTCGACACCATCTCGCACAGCAAGTACTGGAAGGACTCGGCCATCTTCGTGGTCGAGGACGACTCGCAGGCGGGTCTCGACCACGTCGACGGGCACCGGGCGCCGATCCAGATCATCAGCCCGTACGCCCAGCGCGGCGTCGTCGACAACCGGTACTACACGCAGATCACGATGATCCGGACGATCGAGCAGATGCTCGGCATCCACCCGATGAACCAGAAGGACAGCGCGGCGAGCCCGATGACGGCGGCCTTCACCACGACGCCCGACTTCACCCCGTTCACCTACCTGCCCAACCGCACCTCGCTGACCGCGGGCCTCAGCGCCGCCAACCTGCCGTCGTGTGGCGCGGACGTTCCCGCGGCGCAGAACCCGGCCGTGGCGCCCGCACCCAAGGCGGCGGTTCCGGCCGACAAGCAGGAACTCGCGGCCAAGTGGGACACCTGGAAGTCGCAGCAGAAGCTGGCCGGTCCGGAGGCTCGGGCCGACTTCGCCAACCCTGCCCAGATGAACCACTTCGACTGGTACCAGGCGCACGAATGGTCCAAGCCGTACCCCGGTGAAGACCAGCTCTACGCCCCGGAGAACGTCCCGGGCGCAGCAATCCCAGCCACCGAGAACGACGGCTGATCCACCCCGCACGAACGAAGGGCCCCTGCTCCGGCAGGGGCTCTTCGCCTTTGTCCGGTGGTCGTGGCCGGCTCGCCTCAGCCGCCGAGGGTTTTGAGGAGGGTTCGGACGGCTTGCTTCTCGGCGTCGGGGTTCTTGGTCTCGCGGACCGAGGTGAAGACGGCGTCGTTCTGGCCGTCGATGAAACCCCAGGCCTTCTTGTCCAGCTTCTCGAGCTTGGGCTGGTCGTCGTCCCAGGCCTTCTCGTAGCTGTCGACGGCCGTGTTGAGGGCGGACTGGTCGTTCTTGGTCAGCGCGGTGTCCATGCCGGCGACCAGGGCGCGGAACTGGGCGACGTCCTCCTTGGGGAAGTTGGCTGTCGACTGGGCGGGGGTGAGGTTGGCGTTCGCCGCGGGGTTGGGGCCTTCCTTCTCCGCGGCGGCGTTGGTGTGGGGCTGGGCGGAGGCCCAGCTGAGCAGCGAGCCGGCCGCGATGGTCGCCACGGCCATGACGGCGATCAGGGGGAGTTCGCGGGCCGGGCGGTGGTACTTCGGCGTACGGGCGGCGCGGTGGCCCTCGATGACGTCGCTCTTGGTGAAGGTCAGGTAGACGACGGTCGCGAGGATCGCGCTGAGGAAGATGAGGCTGGTGACGAGCGTGCCGAGGCCGAGGCCCTGGTCGGGGATCTTCGGAGCGGCCAGCCAGTCGCCGAGGTTGGCGCCCAGGGGGCGGGTGAGGACGTAGATGAGCCAGAAGGCCAGAACTGGGTTGGCGCCGAGGCGCCAGCAAGCGGTGACGATGGCGATGAGGGCCAGGGGGAGCAGGACCGAGGTGCCGGGGCTCCAGCCGGTGAGTTCCAGGGTCCAGTCGCCGGTCGCGGTGCCGAGGGCGAAGGTGACGAGGACGGCGAGCCAGTAGAAGGCCTCGCGGGGGAGGGTGATGATGCTGTGGATGGAGAGGGTGCGTTCGCGGGCCCACCAGGTGCCGAAGACGGCGGCCAGGGCGACGGCGAAGACCGAGGAGCTGAGCCAGAGCGGTACGCCGAGTTGGTCGGTGAGGATGTCGGTGTAGAGGGTGCCGGTGACGCTGACCACCACGACGGTGAGCCAGTACGCGGCCGGCTTGTACTGCCTCGTGCTCAGTTGCCAGCCGAGGACGATCGCGAAGACCACGGTGAAGATGACCGCGGTCGCGACGAGCCCGACGCCGAGCTGCAGGTTGATCCAGTCGGCGAAGCTCTCACCGACCGTCGTACAGAGGATCTTGATCAGCCAGAACCAGATGGTTACCTCGGGCACCTTGTTCAGCAGTGCCCGCGGTACTGCTGAACGGGTTGCGGTATTGGTAGTCATGCCGGCCACCCTTGCGCGGATCACCTGCAGACAACCTGACTGCGATCGTCAGGCCGCCGGGAACCGTACTTCGACATGGCCGCGGCCGTCGGCGACCGCTCGCACGCCGAGACCCGTCGCGTTCGCGATCCGGCGTACCACCGCCAGGCCGAGGCCGTGACCGTCCGCGGTACTGTGCCCGGGCTCGAAGACGCGCTCGAGATCGTCCGGACGGAAACCCGGCCCGTCGTCCAGCACATGGACGAGGACGTGCTCGCCGCAGGTCTCCACCTGCACGGAGGCGGCCGTCCGGGCGTGCCGTACGGCGTTGTCCAGCAGAGGAGTCAGCACGGAGACGACGACATCGGCCGGCACCGCCACGTCGACCTCTGGAGCGCTGCCGAGGTACACGTCGTGGCGCTGGGTGGCGCCTCGCAGGGCCACCGTGAGCCGGCAGGTCTGGGCTTGGCGGTTACGAGAGCGAGCGGCGTCGAGGATCGTGCTCACGGCGGTGTCGAGGCGGTCCGCCTCGGTGCGGACGAGCTGCGGCTCGATCCGGGTGCTGGAGAGCTCGGCGAACTGGGCCTCGCCGCGGAGTACGGCGATCGGGGTGCGCAGTTCGTGGGCGATCTCGTCGGTCAGCCGGCGCTCGTCCGCGATCGTCTCCGAGACCCGGTCGAGGAGCCGGTCGAAGGTCCTCGCCAGCTCGCCGAACTCGTCGCGCGACTCCAGGCCGAAGCGCCTGGCCGGGTCGTGGTCACCCCATTCGTCGGCGAGGGCCGACATCCGCTGAACGACGCGCAAGGCACGGTTGACGCCGAGGTGCGCGATGAATCCCGCCAGCGCGACGGCGAGAGCGCCGAGGGCGAGCGACATCATCAGGCTGCGTTGTTCGGAGTGCTCGTACGGCGCGAGGTCGACGGTGACGACGACGGTGACCCGATGGCCCTGCACCGGGAGCGGTTCGGCGTACAGGAGGTACCGGCCGGTGACCCGGAACTCGTGACGGCCGGCCGCGCCGAGCAGGCTGACGGCATCGGTGGGATGCTCGGCCCCGTCGATGAGCCGGCCGTCCTCGTAGACCCAGGCGACCGTGTCGAAGGCGTCGCCGGTGCCCTCGACCAGCCGTACCTTCCCGTTGTGCACCTGGACGGTGCCGGCGACGGCCTCGACCCGGGTGCGGGCCAGAGTCCTGGTGTCGGCGTCGGCCGACCGGGTAAGCAGGACGTGGCTGAGCACCACGAAGACGGCGACGACCAGGGTCGCGGTCAGCACGGCCAGCGAGACGATCCGGCCGCGGAAGCCGGTCAGTCCCATCGATAGCCCACGCCGCGGACGGTCGCCACCCGGTCGGCGATCCCCAGCCGGTCGAGCTTCACCCGGAGCCGCCGCAGGTACGAGTCCAGGGTGTTCTCGCTCACCGAGGCGCCGTGCGGCCAGCCGGCGGCGACCAGCGAGTGCCGTCGGACGACCTCGCCGGGGACCGAGATCAGCCGTCCGAGCAGCCGGAACTCGGTCGGCGTCAGGGCCTCGCCTGCCGCGCCCCGGCGTACCTGGTGGCTGGTCGGGTCGAGCGCGACCTCGTCGACGGTCGTCGGGACCGTGACGCGGCGCAGCAGCGCGCGGATCCGGACCAGCAGTTCCGGCAGGTCGAAAGGCTTGGTGAGGTAGTCGTCGGCGCCGGCCTCGAACCCTCTGACCTTGTGGTGCATCCCGCCCAGCGCCGTCAGCAGCAGCACCGGCGCGTCGACGCCGCGCGCCCGCAATGCCAGACACACGTCCCGCCCGTCCGCGTCCGGCAGCCCGACATCGAGAATCACCAGTTGAGGAGCCGGATCCAGCCGGCCGAGGAACTCGGCCGCGGTCGCCGCGGTGACGACCGAATGCCCGTCGGCGACCAGTGCCCGCCGCAGCAGACCACGTAGCGCGCGATCGTCCTCGCACACTCCGATCCGAGCCACACCGGGACCGTACGCACCGCCGGCTGAGCGACACCTGAGAACGGTGTCAAGGCGCCACGGCGAGAACGACACCTACACGATGTAGGAGTTGGGGATATCTTAGGTTAGCCTTGGCTGGCTCAGGTGGGATCTTGCGTCGTCGAGTGGGGAGTGCCGCCATGCTTGCCAATTTTCTGATCGGTCTGCGGGAGGGGCTCGAGGCGTCCCTCGTGGTCAGCATCCTGGCCACCTTCCTGGTGAAGGCCGGCCATCGCGAGCGCCTGCGGCAGGTGTGGATCGGGGTGGCCGCGGCCGTCGGCGCGGCGGTGCTGGGCTGGGCGGTGCTGCAGTTCATCACCTCGCTGACCGCCCGGTCGTTCACGGCCAAGGAGACGATCGGCGGCGTGATGTCGATCATCTCGGTCGGCTTCGTCACCTGGATGATCTTCTGGATGCGCAAGGCGTCCCGCAGTATCGCCGGCGAGCTGCGCGAGCGACTCGGCCAGGCACTCGAGGTCGGACCGGGCGCGGTCGTCCTGCTGGCCTTCCTGGCGGTGTTCCGGGAAGGGATCGAGACCGCCTTCATCGTCTACGCCTCGGCGGCCACTGCCACCACCGGGGGACCGTTCGCCGGCGTCCTGCTCGGCCTGCTCGCCTCCGTCGCCGGCGGGATCGCGATCTACCGGGGCGCGGTCAAGGTCAACCTGGGCAAGTTCTTCCGCTGGACCGGCGCGCTGCTCGTCGTCGTTGCCGCCGGCATCCTCGCCTACGGTTTCCACGATCTGCAGGAGGCCGGCATCCTGCCCGGCCTGCGCACACTGGCCTTCGACATCTCCCACGTGATCCCGCCGGCCAGCTGGTACGGCGTACTGCTGAAAGGCATCTTCAACTTCAATCCGTCGCCCACTGTGGTCGAGGCGTGCGTCTGGCTCCTGTACCTGGCGCCGGTGCTGGTCCTGTACTTCCGCCCGCTGCAGTCTCGCCAGTCGGTCAGCCCGGCCCCGCGGTCGGCTGGCTAGGCTGCAGGTGTGACGGATCGAGGTGGACGGCGCGGCGCTGGTGAGCTCGAGGGCCAGGTGATGGCCGCGCTGTGGTCGGCAGAGCTGCCGTTGACCACCGCCGAGGTGCACGCGAAACTCGGCGACGAGCTCGCCTACAACACCGTGCAGACGATCCTCGCCCGACTGACAGCCAAGAGCCTTGTCCAGCGCGCCACCCGCGGCCGTGCCCACGTCTACTGGCCGACCAAGAACGAGGCCGCCTCGATCGCCGACCAGCTGCGCACGACGCTGAGCGGAGTACAGAACCGGGCACTGGTACTGCGGGAGTTCGCCGCCGGCCTGGACGACGACGAGGCGGAGACCCTGCAGCGTTGGCTGTCGGCGCGCTCCGAGGACAACTCATGAGGTTCTTCGTCTATCTCCCGTTGCTGCTCAGCCTGGTGGTCCCGCTGGTGACGACGAGAATGGCCCGCTGGTTGCCGCCCGACCTGGCCGCACGTACCGCCACTGCGGGCGCCGCGATCTCCGCCGTGGCCTACGCCGCCAGCCTGACGATGCTGTCCTTGACGCTCTTCGACGATCTGCCACCGCTGTCGGCCTTCGACCACCGCTCCGAGCTGCCAAGGCCGGTACCAGGCTGGCTGGCCGCGTTCGCTGCACTCGCACTGCTGGCGGGCGGCATCCGGGTCGTTGCCGACCTGGTCCGCCGTACATGGCTGAGGCGCGACTTGAGAGCGATGGGCGTCTCTCGAGCCGGCATCGCGGTCGCGGATGTGAGCGAGCCATTCGCGGTAGCTGTCCCCGGCCGGCCAGGACATGTACTCGTGACTTCGGGGATGCTGCGGCTCCTGGACGATCGGGAGCGTGGGGTGATGCTGGCTCATGAACGGTCGCACCTGCTCCGCCACCACCACCGTCTCGTCGCGATCACCGGTAGCGCGGCGGCGATGAACCCGCTGCTTGCCAGAGTGCCTGCGCTGGTGGCGTTTCTGGTCGAACGATGGGCCGATGAGGACGCGGCTGCCAGGACCGGTGACCGTCAGTTGGTCGCGAGGACCGTGGCGAAGGCGTCGCTGGCCGCCCGTGGACGGAACGCGCTGCCCGTGATGGGTCTGCACGGCTCGCGGGCGGTCGACAGGGTCGCCGCGATGACCGAGCCGAAGGGCCCGAAACGGTGGGGGAGCCTCGCCGGCATCGTGGCCTTGGCAATGGCGCAGGTGCTCGCCACCGGGCTGGCGGTCGCCGAGTTCGTCGCGGTCGCCGGCTCCTGGCTGGGACTGGTCAGCTGATGTGGGCACCGGCGCTCGTCCGCCGGTCCGGCGTCCGGGCGCGTTCGACCGCGGCCGCGCTGCTCGTCGTCGCCGCTGCGCTGGCGATCGGCGCCGCGGTGCTTCTGTTGTTGCTGCAGCGCACGCTGATCACGAGTGTGGTGGACCAGGCCCAGTCGCGGGCCTTTGACGTCGCGGGCCAGGTCTCGGAGGAAGGTGAGGCCGGGCTGGCCAAGGAGCTGATCGAGAACACGCGGGTGACCCAGCTGATCCAGGTGGTGAACGCGCAGGGCAAGGTGGTGGCGAGTTCTTCGCCGAAGGCCGCCGCCGAGCCGTTGACGCAGTCCCGGCCGCCGGTCGATCAGGCGGTCGAGGACGAGGTCGGGCGGATGCCGTTGCTCGACGACGACAGCCCGTACCTGATCGTTGCCCGCGGCACCGAGTTTCAGGGCGTCCGGTACACGGTGGTGGTCGCGTCGTCGGTGGAGACGCAGCGCGACACGGTGACGACCGTGACGACGTACCTGTTGATCGGGTTCCCGTTGCTGCTGGTGCTCGTCGGGGTCGCGACCTGGATGCTGGTCGGCCGGGCGCTGCGGCCGGTGGAGCGGATCCGGGCGCGGGTGCACGGGATCGGGGTCGGGCAGCTGGCCGATCGGGTGCCGGTGCCGGCGGCGGGCGATGAGATCGCCCGGCTGGCGGTGACGATGAACGAGATGCTCGATCGGTTGCAGTCGGGGCAGGAGACGCAGCGGCGGTTCGTCGCGGACGCCAGTCATGAGCTGCGGTCGCCGATCGCGAGTCTGATGGCGGCGCTGGACGTGGTCGAGGCGGACGAGACCGGTCAGTCGGCGCGGGAGTTGCACCAGGTGATGCAGGCGGAGACCGAGCGGATGCGGCGGCTGGTCGAGGACCTGTTGCTGCTCGCGAAGGCCGACGATACGGGCCTGCGGATCCAGCGGACCGATGTCGATCTGGACGACCTGGTAGGCATCGAGTTGCGCCGTTTGCGGGCCGCCAACGGCGTTGCGGTGGAAGCGGTGGTACCGCCGGTGCGAGTCAGCGGCGACGCGGCCAAGCTCAGTCAGGTACTGCGCAATCTCGCCGACAACGCGGTCCAGGCGGCTCACGGCAAGGTGCGATTCACCCTCTCCGAAGAGGCCGGTACCGCGACCGTGACCGTCGAGGACGACGGCGACGGCATCCCGCCGGAGGAGCGGTCGCGGGTGTTCGAGCGCTTCGTCCGGCTGGACGCGAGCCGGGCCCGGGGCAGCGGTGGGTCGGGACTCGGGCTGGCGATCGTCCGGGAAGTCGTACGGGGCCACGGCGGCACGGTCGAGGTGACTGAGTCGCCGCTGGGTGGTGCCCGGTTCGTCGTCAGGCTTCCCGTGGCCGGGTGAAGTAGGCCAGCAGCGAGACGAGTGCGAGCCACGTGACGGCGACCGTCCAGCCTGCGAGGACGTCCGTGGCCCAGTGGTACCCGAGATAGACGCGGCTCAGCCCGATGCCGATGCTCATCAGCCCTGCGGCGATTACGAGGGCCGCCTTTGCGCCGTACGAGCGCAGGCCGACCCACAGCAACGCGGCCAGCGTGACGAAGAAGACCGTCGAGTTGAGGGTATGGCCGGAGGGGAAGGCGAAGCCGGTGTCGACCGGGCCGAGGACGAAGGTGACGCCTGGGCGCTTGCGTTCGACGAGCGCTTTCAAGCCGGCGGTCAGCGCGGCCGATCCGGCCATGGCGAACAGCAGCAGGGCGGGCGCCCGCAGGCCGCGGGTCCATCTCCACAGGAGAAAGGCCGCGATCAGCATCAGCGTCACCAGGACCGGCACGTCGCCGACGAAGGTGAGGGAGCGGGCCAGGACGGTCAGCGCCGGGGTCCGGTCGGAGACGACGTCGGCGGTGAACCCGGGGTCGAGCGCGGCGAGGCCGTCCGATTCGGTCGCCGCGTCGGCCAGGCCGATCACTGCGATGGCGCCGGCCACCGCGATCGTGGCGCTCGCCACCGGTACGGCGTACCGGCGGGTGCTTGGTCTGGTGTCCGCCATGATGGTTGCCATCAGCCACCGTCCGGGTCGAGGCGGTAGCCCATGCCGCGGACCGTCTCGATCGCCCGGCGGCCGAAGGGGGCGTCGAGTTTGAGGCGGAGGTAGCGGATGTAGACCTCGACGACGTTGGGGTCGCCGTCGAAGGCTGGGTCCCAGACGCTCTCGAGGATCTCGCCCTTGCTGACGGTGTCGCCGCGGTGCCGCATCAGGAACTCGAGCAGGCCGTACTCGCGCGGGGTGAGGGTGACTTCGCGGCCGGCGCGCTCGACCCGACGGCGGGCCGGGTCGAGCGTGAGGTCGCCGGCCACCAGAACGACAGGGCGTTCAGGGCCGCCCCGCCGGATCAGGGCCCGCAGCCGGGCGACCAGTACCAGGAAGCTGAACGGTTTGGTCAGGTAGTCGTCGGCGCCGAGATCGAAGGCGTCGGTCTGGTCGTACTCGCCGTCCTTCGCGGTCAGCATCAGCACCGGCGTCCAGACGCCACGCTCGCGGAGCTGTTCGAGCACCTTGTAGCCGTTCACCCGGGGCAACATGATGTCGAGCACGATCACGTCGTAGTTGTGCTCGCTCGCGGCCCACAACCCGTCCTCGCCGTTGTGCACCACCTCGACCACGAACCCGGCGTCGCTGAGCCCCCGCCGAACCGTCTCGGCCAGCCGCTCCTCGTCCTCCACCATCAGCACCCGCATACCGCCAGTCTGTCCCCACCCCGCTGAGAATCAGCTGAGTGACGCGGGCTCAAGCGTCCCGGCGGCCGATCAGAACCACGGCGAGGGCAAGCGGGACGAGCACGTGGACGGCGCTGATCGCTCCGGCCGTGTGCCGGATGACGGCCGCCAGCCCTCGGCCGAGGAGCGTCAGCGCGACGAGATAGACACCTGCTCCGAGTACTGCGCGCTGCGCGGCGCCGTCGCTGAGTGAGACGTTGACGTGTGCGCTGCGCAATCCCTGCTGGGCGACGAGGAAGCTGACCAGGGACATCAGCTCACCGACCACCAGGGCGACGATCGTGAGCACGGCAGCTTTGGCGGCCAAGACGAGCCGGCGCCGGGGTTGCACGGTGAAGGTGGTCCTGATCTGGCCGGTCGTGTACTCCGGACTGATCGCGAGCACCTTCCGTTCCGGTCTGGTCAGCGCGGTCTGAGCGAGGCGAAGAGGTCGTCGGTCAAGGCGCCGGGGGAGCGGCCGTGTTCGACGAACCATTCGTGGCCGAGGGCTCGGCGGAAGAGCCACGGCGGGAGCTTGAGGAGGAGGGCGAGGGTGCGGGCGGTGTCGTCGGAGGTCGTCTGGCTGGCGTGGGCCTCGAAGGAGCGGCGCTTGGCATCGGCGTACTGGCGGACGTCGATGCGGTGGGTCAGGTACTCGCGGGCGGTGTAGGCGGTGGCGTAGTCGGCGGCGTGGATGTCGGGGAGGATGCCGGGGACTGCCTCGACGAGGCGGATCAGGCGGCGGATCAAGGTGCGGTCGATCGTTGCCTCCAGCACCAAAGGGGTGGCGGCCAGGCGGGCGGCGCGGAGGCCGGCGGTGTGGACCTGCTTGTGGTCGGGGTGGCCGTAGCCGCCGGCGGGGTCGTAGACGGTGAGGGCGTCGGCGTGTTCCTGGACCAGGAGGTCGGCGAGTGGGGCGGCTGCTTCGTCTGCGGGCAGAGCACTGAAGGTGCCGGGGCCGGGTGTCGACGAGCGGGACCAGCCGGAGTCGCGGAAGCCGAAGCGGACGACGCGGGCGCAGCCGAGGGCTTCGGCGGATCGGTCGAGTTCGTCGCGGCGGTGGGCGGCGAGATCTTCGCGGTACTTGGCTGAGGCCGCTCCGGCTTCCCCGTCGGTGGCGACCGCGAGCACCACGCGATGCCCCTCGGCGGCGAGGCGCGCGAGGGTGCCGCCCGTCAGTAACGCCTCGTCGTCGGGATGCGCGTGGAAGGACACCAGCGTGTAGGCCACCTCACCACCATGGCACGTGGTTGCCCACAGCCCGAACCGCTCTCAGCGCCCTCTCAGCGACCTGCTCCGACGATGAACGGACAACGCCCGTCCGTGGAACAGGATCGCGATGAGCACACCCCGGCGAACGATCACCTCGGTACTGACCGGCGCCCTGACGATCGCCCTGGTCGTCCTGCTGCCCCGTGCCGTCGGTACCAACTGGTCAACCGTCGGTACGCTCCTCGGCCACCTCTCGCTCCCGGCCATCGCCTTGCTGGCCGTCGTGTGGATCGCGGGTTTGTGGTCGCATTCGTTCGTCCTTGCCGCATCCCTGCCCGGCCTCACCAAACGCCGCGGCCTGACCCTCAGCCTCACCGGCAGCGCGGTGGCCAACGTCCTGCCGCTGGGAGGAGCCGCCGGTACGGGCCTGAACTTCGCGATGACCCGACGCTGGGGTTTCACCTCCGCAGCCTTCGCCGGCTTCCTCGCCGTCACCACCCTGATCAACGTCCTGGCCAAACTCGGCGTGATCGCCGTCGCACTGGCCCTGGCCCCGATCGTCAACGCCGCAACGGCATTGCCGATCGGACACACAAGCATCTTGCCGGTCGGCCGGGCCGGCGTTCTGCTGGTGCCGGTGCTCGTCGCGCTGGCCGGTGTCTTCTGGTTCCTCGCAAGCGAGCGCGCTGCGGCATCGGCGGGCCGCGTGCTGGACCGGGCCTTCAGCCGCGTACTGGGCCGTGTTTTGAGGCGCGTGCGGAGACGCGGTGACCTGGAGCGTTCGCTGCCGGCTCTCCGGACCTCCGTCCTTGACGTCTTTCGCGGGGGCTGGCGGCCGATGACCGGTGGGATGGTGGCCTATCTGCTGTTGC
Organism: Kribbella ginsengisoli; assembly: GCF_039537185.1. Lineage (NCBI taxonomy): Bacteria > Bacillati > Actinomycetota > Actinomycetes > Propionibacteriales > Kribbellaceae > Kribbella > Kribbella ginsengisoli. The sequence goes on from NZ_BAABAA010000011.1 coordinate 84,016, forward strand.
AGTTGGCGCTTCTGTGGTTGTGTTTCCGGCTCTTGGGGACCTCGCTGAGTCTGCCGGTGCTGATCACCGGGCTGGCGGTCGAGCGATTGCTGACGCTGATTCCGATCACGCCCGGCGGTGCTGGTGTCGTCGAAGTGGGCACGGTGGCGGCGCTGGTCGCGATGGGCGTCGATCCGGCCGCCGTGACGGCGGGGATCGTGTTGTTCCGCGGCTTCACGTACCTGCTGGAGATTCCGGTCGGGGGAGTGACGCTGGCCTGTTGGCTGCTCGTCAATCGCAAGCCGGCGGTGGCGGCGTGAGGATCGCACTCGTCAGCGATGTGTACCTGCCACGGCTGGGCGGGATCGAGTTGCACGTGCACGATCTCGCCGTCCAACTCCGGCAGGCGGGCCACGCCGTCACCGTCTTCACCGCGACCCCGGCCGACTCCCCGGCCACCGACGTACCGGTACTACGGCTGCCTTCGCTGGCCGGCGTACCGACGTCCATCGAGGCCCTCCGACTCGCGCTCGCTTCCGGCGAGTACGACCTCGTGCATGCGCACACCTCGTTCTTCTCACCACTCGCATGGAACGCGACCCGGCTCGCGGCCGAACTGGACCTGCCCGCTGTCATCACCCTCCACTCGCTGCCCGCACCCGACGGCGTGCTCCTTGCCTGGCTGCTCGCGCATGTCGATCGCGACTTCGGTCCCAGGGTGCGGTGGACAGCCGTCAGCGAGGCAGTGGCTCGTCGCCTGGGCAAGGTGCTCCCGCATCGGCCGATCGCCGTACTCCACAACGGCATCGACCCGGTGCCCTGGCGGCAATCTCCGGTGGCCGACCATCCGCTGACCGTCGTCAGCACGATGCGTCTCACCCAACGGAAACGGCCCGACGCACTCCTCAGAACTCTGCAGCAGATTCGTCACCGGGTACCCGCCGGGATCCCGCTGCGAGCGGTGATCATCGGTGCCGGTCCACGTGCGGCGGCCATCACCGGAGCAACCAGGCGTCGCGGCCTGGACTGGGTCGAGCTGCCCGGGCGGTTGACCCGCTTCGAGATCCAGCAGCTTTATCGGTCGGCCGATATCTACCTGGCTCCCGCCGAACTCGAGTCGTTCGGAGTAGCCGCTCTGGAGGCTCGGTGTGCTGGTCTGGCTGTCGTGGCGATGGCGTCGGGTGGTGTCGGTGAGTTTGTCCGCGACGGTGTCGAGGGGTTTCTGGTCGACAGTCACCAGGCGATGGCCGAGGTCACCGCCGGGCTGCTCACCGATGCACCACTGTTGCGGAAACTCCAAGCGCACAACAGATTCAGCGATCCGGTGATGACGTGGCCGACGGTGATCGATCAGCATGTCGCCTGTTACCGCGCTACTCAGCCTGCTCTCAGCGCCGGCTTCCTACCGTCGACGGCATGATGAATCTGCTCGACCCGCACAGCCTGCTCTCCCAGCTGGGTCCGTGGGCGGTGCTGCTGGTGATGTTCGCCGAGACAGGTCTGCTGATCGGGTTCTTCCTCCCCGGTGACTCGCTGCTCTTCACCGCCGGTCTGCTGACCACGACCGGCATCCATCTGAACCTGCCGCTGACGCTGGTCTTCGCGCCGCTCGGTGCGGTGCTCGGAGCCCAGGTCGGCTACCTGATCGGCCGCAGGTTCGGCCCGGCGATCGTCGAGCGACCGAGACTCATGCGGGCGGCCGAGCGGGCGAGAGAGCACTTGGAGTCGTACGGCGTCGGCCGGGCGGTCGTGCTGGCCCGGTTCATCCCTGGCGTCCGTACGGTGATGAACCCACTGGCCGGAACGTTGCGGATCGACGCCAAGGCCTTCACCCGCTGGCAGGTCGCGGGTGGTGTGGTGTGGACGGTCGGGCTCGTGCTGGCGGGTCATCTGCTCGGGTCGCAGATCCCGGGGGTCGACAAGTACCTGCTGCCGATCATCGCCGTCATCGTGATCGTCTCGCTCGTACCGGTCGGAATCGAGTTCCTCCGCCAACGCTCCCGGCCGACCGTATGACCGGCGAGGAAACCTCGCTGAGCGGCTGGGGACGCTCGGTGCACCGCCGAAGCATCGTCCGGAGACCTACGACGGACGGTGAGTTGGCCGAGGCGTTGAAGTCGGCCGGTCAGGTGACCGTTCGGGGAGCTGGTTGTAGTTATGGGGACGCTGCTCTGCCTGGGCAAGGCATCGTGCTGGACATGACCGCGCGCAACCGGGTGCTGTCGTTCGACGGGCTCAAAGGCGTTGTGGTGGTCGAAGCCGGTGTGACGCTGGGCGAGCTGATGGACCAGGTACTACCGCTGGGCTGGGCGTTGCCGGTCCTGCCCGGTACAGCACGGATCACCGTCGGGGGAGCGTTGGCGAGCGACGTCCACGGCAAGAACCATCCGGGTGCGGGGTCGTTCGGGCAGCACGTGCTCTGGTTGTCGCTGCTCGACACGGAGGGCATGGTCGTCGAGTTGTCGGCCGGCCAGGATCCCGATGGGTTCTGGGCCACGCTGGGTGGGATGGGACTGACCGGGGTCATCCTCAAGGCAGCCATCCAGCTCCAGCCCGTCGAGACGGGATGGGCCAGACAGCGTCGTCGCCGGACTCGTTCGCTCGACGAGACGATCGCAGTACTCCGTGAGCTCGCCGTCCGGCAGGAGACCGATCCCAACCTCCATGTGGTGGCGTGGCTCGACACCCACACCCCCGGCCCGAGGCTGGGTCGGGGAGTGATCGATGAATCGCAGCCGGCGCAGCTGACCGACCTGCCCCACGGTGTCCCGCCGGACCCGGAGCGTCGCCGATCCGTCAGTAGGCGGCCGGTGAGATCCCTACCGGGGCCAGGTGTCGTCTTCGGCCCGACGATCGCCGCGGCCTCCGTGGCCAGGTGGCGTTTCGCGAACACGAAGGATGGCCGGCTACTGCCCTTGATGTCAGCTCTCTGTCCGCTGGACCGGGCCGATGCGTGGCCCGCAGCCTTCGGACGGAATGGCGTGGTCCAGTACCAGTTCGCCATCCCGAGCGACGCCACCCCGGTACTACGCCGGGTACTGGCCTTCCTGATCGGCAGCCGGATGTCACCAGCTCTGACGACGCTCAAGAACCTCGGCTTCGGCACAGCCGGCTCCTTGTCGTTCCCACTCCACGGCTGGACCCTCGCGGCCGACCTGCCGGCGCGCTGGCTCCAGGATGGCCGCACCCTGCGCACGCTCGACGCGATGGTCGCCGAGGCAGGCGGCCGCGTCTACCTCGCCAAAGACTCCACCGTCGACCCTGACCTCATCCCGGACATGTATCCCAGACTCAAGACCTGGCAACGCACCCGAGACCGCCTCGACCCGGATCGGCGCTTCACCTCCGCGCTGGCCGAGCGATTGCACCTCCTGCCATGACGAGCACTGCCTTGCTGGTCGGAGGCTCCTCCGAGATCGGGATGGCCGTGCTGAAGGAGTTGCTCGGCCCACCACCACGCGATGTGGTGCTTGCGGGACGCCCCAGCGGTCAGCTCTGGCAGAACGCCGAAAAGCTCCGCGATCTCGGGTACCACGTAACCACAGCCCAGTACGACGCGACGCTGCAAGCCGGTGAGATCGACGGGCTGCTCGCACATCTGTCCGCCCATCATCCGGTCGGACTCGCCGTGGTCGCGGTCGGGTCGATGGCGACGGCGTCGTTCGAGGACGGGCTGGTGGTGAACGGGGTGGCCGTGGCGCTGCTCGTGCATGCGCTGGTGCAGCGGCTGAGCGACGCCCAGCTGGTGCTGCTGTCATCGGCGGCGGCTGCCCGGCCTCGACGGTCGATCATGGCCTATTCGCTGGGAAAGCAACTGGCCGACTCGACCGCGCTGATGCTCGCGCCTCAGGCCGCGGAGCGCGGCGTACGGGTGCTGGTGGTCCGGCCGGGATTCGTGACGACGCGGATGACCGATGGGTTGAAGCGGGCGCCACTGGCGACTACTGCGGAGAGGGTCGCGCAGCGCGTAGTACGGGCGTTGCAGGGACGGCGGGTGGTTGTCTGGGCGCCGGCGCCGATGGGCCTGATGGTGTGGTTGCTGGGCAGGTTGCCGCGGCGGATGCTGCCGGCCGAGCTGCGCTGATCGGCTCTCTCCGCTTCCTCTCAGCGGGGAATCGTTCTACTGGGTTCATGAAGCCCAGATCTCCTGCTGAGAAAGCGCGGAGGCGCAGGCGAAGAAGGGTCATCGCGCTGGTCCTCTGCTTGTTGCTCGTTCTGCCCGTCGTCTCCTACGTGCGTGCACTGCTCTACCCGGGCAACGCGTCCTTGGCGGTACGGACCGTGGAGTGGATCCGCGATCACGGCGCGGGCGGGATGATCGACGCCATCGAGACCTGGAAGTACTCCCGGCAGGCACCGCCGGCGACCGGCCGGCCGCAGGACATCCCGGCGGTCGTCCCGTCCCGGACACCCGTGAAGGCGACGGATCTGCCGATGATCAAACTGCTGCCAGGGGTCAAAGCGTTACCGCACGAGGGGACCTGGTCGGTTGCCAGACAGAGCAGCAAAGGCAAGCCGCTGCTCTGGACGGGATGGTTCCGGGCGGACAGCGCGCATCTGCCGGTGGCGGCCGCGGCGGCGCTCATCCCGCAGGGAGCGGACCAGGTTCGGTTGATGCCTGGCACCAGAGAGCCGGTGGTAGGGATGGCGTCCAAGGACGGGTACTCCGTGCCGGTCCGTGACTACTCGCGACTGGTCGCCACCTTCAACGCCGGCTTCAAGATGCACGACGCCCATGGCGGCTGGTGGACCAAGGAGTCGGACGCCGTACCGCTCGTGGACGGCCGGGCCTCCGCGGTCATCGATCGCAACGGTGTGGTGCGGATCGGGGAGTGGGGCAAGACCGTGCGGATGACCCCCGACGTCGTCGCGGTCCGGCAGAACCTGGACCCAGTGATCGTCGGCGGCCGGATCGTTGACGGGCTGACCAGCAATGCGAACGGACGATGGGGGAGCGTCCGCAGCCAGTTCCAGTTCACCTGGCGCTCCGGTCTCGGTACCGATGCCAAGGGCAACCTCATCTACGTCGCCGGCCAGGGCTTGACGCTCGCGACCCTGGCCGCCGCGATGCAGCAGGCCGGTATCCAGGAAGGCATGGAGCTGGACATCCACGCGGCCATGGTCAGCTTCGACATCGAGACCCCACAAGGCGCTTCGATCCTGAGCAAGCGGCTGATCGAGTCGATGAACTCACCCGCGAACCGGTACCTGATCGACGACCAGCGCGACTACTTCTACGTCGTGGCCCGATGACGTCCCTTCAGCAGCGCCCGGACGTCGTCCTGCGAACCTCCCGCGCCCGCTCGCTGCTCACCCTCAGCCGGCCCCAGCAGTGGCACAAGGCAATCATGCTGTACGCCGCGCCGGCGGCCGCCGGCGTCATCGACCAGCCGAATGCGTTGCTCCGGGCAACCATCGCCGCGATCGCCTTCACCCTGCTGTCCGTCGCCATCTACGCGCTCAACGACGTCCGCGACGCTCCCGACGACCGTCGCCACCCGACCAAGCAACACCGCCCGATCGCCTCCGGAGCCCTGTCGCCCAGAGCTGCCATCGCCTGGGCCGCGATCACTTCCGCAGCGGGCCTGGTGGTCATCGCCCAACTCGGCCCGGCGACCTCCGGGCTGGCCGTCGCCTACCTGGTCACGCAACTGCTCTACGTCTACGGACTCAAACACATCGCAGTCGTCGACGTGATCGCGGTCGCTCTCGGCTTCGTACTACGAGCCGCCGCCGGCGCCACCGCGACCGGCGTACCGGTCTCCAACTGGTTCCTGCTCGTCTCCCTGTTCGGCGCCCTCTTCCTGGTCGCCGGCAAGCGCCGGGCCGAGCGCGGCGCCAGCACAGCCGACGCGCGGACCCGCCCAGTCCTCGCCGCCTACACTGCCGCCTGGCTGGACCAGCTCACCACCGTCGCCCTCCTCGGAACCTGCCTGTCCTACGGACTCTGGGCCTTCCAGTACCTGGGCGACGACGTCTACCGCCAACTCCTCACCGTCTCCTTCCTCCCCTTCCTGACCGCTCTCCTCCGCTACGGCTTCCTCGTCTCGACCGGCCGAGGCGAACTCCCCGAACACGAACTCTTCCGCGACCGCGTCCTCCTGGTCGCCGGCCTGTCCTGGGCCGCCTTGCTCGGAGTGGGCCTGTACCTGGCCTGATGATGAATTGGTACGCGATGCGTAGTACGTGGCGTGTACTATGGGCGGCTATGACGAAGAAGATCGCCAAAGCGCTGGCCGTCGTCGCCCTCGCGCTGCTGGTGGGGTCCACCGGCTATGTCGCGGTGGTGGCCGCGCTGAGCAGCCGGCCGGTTGTCCTGCCTGCCCTGACGGGGTCGCACCAGGTCGGCCGGACGGCGTTCGAGTGGACCGATCGCGGCCGGGTGGATCCGCTCGCGAGCGGAGGCGGCCCGCGCCGGCTGGCCGTCTGGCTCTGGTATCCGGCGACGGGATCGGGCGAGCCGGCCGAATACATGCCGGGACTCTGGCGCAAGCAGCAGTTCGGGGGCGTGGTCGGCTGGTTCGAGACCGACTTCGAGAACGTCCGGGTGCATGCCGTCGCGGATGCGCCGATCGCTGTCGGACGGTTCCCGCTCGTGGTGCTGTCGCCGGGGATGGGGTTCTCGGCGCCGCAGTACACCGCGATCGCGGAGGACCTCGCGAGCCACGGCTATCTGGTCGCCGGGGTGACGCCGACGTACAGCGCCAATGTGAGCGTGCTCGACGGGAAGCTGGTGGAGAGTACGGCGCAGGGCAATCCGCAGGATCTCGGTGGGCACAGCGGGGCGGCACTGGCGGAGGGCAACGAGCTCGTCGGTCTGTGGGCGGCGGACGCTCGTTTCGTCGCAGGTCAGGTGGCCGGACTGACGGGCCGCTTCGCCGGTCGGGTGCAACCGGGCGTCAGCTATCTCGGTCACTCCTTCGGCGGGGCGGCCTCCTTGGAGGCGTGTCGTCTCGACCGGTCGTGTGCCGGTGCGGTCGACCTGGACGGCACCCAGTTCGGCGGTGTGGTCGAGCAAGGACTTCGAGTTCCGTTCATGATCTTGAGCTCGGAGGACTCCTGTGTGACCGGGACGTGTGGGCCCAAGGCCACCAATCCCGACGGCGAGCAGGCCGCAGCCGCGTCGCTGGTGAAGGCGAGCAGTGGTGAGTCGGTGCGGTACGTCGTCCGCGGTGCGAGGCATTTCGACTTCACCGACTACGCGGTCTACTTCCTCGCTCCGCCGATCAGCAACCTGGTCGGCATGGGGTCGATCGACGGGCGCCGCGCGCTGGCGATCCAGAGCCACTGCCTGTCGGCCTTCTTCGACCACGTCACGCGCGGGGCGCCGGTGGGCGCGCCGGCCCAGGGCTATCCGGAGCTGACGGCTGCCTAGTCGATGGCCGCGAGGTCGCGGATCGTGCCGCCGCCGGCCAGGGCGAGGGCGACCAGGCCGCAACCGGCGGCCAGCCCGGTCACGAGATCGTTGCCGCTGGCAAATGTCGCGGTGACGAAGACGCCGGCGCTGGTGCTGAGGCCGAGGGTCGCGAACCAGAGCCCGGTGACGAGGCGCCGCGGTCCCGGTGGCGGCTCGATCGATGCGACGGTCCGGGCGACCTGGACGACGGCCACGATGAGCGCGAGCCACCAGCCACCCAGCAACGGCAGCCGGCGCGCCGCCGTGGCGGCCAGCGCGGGCCAGGACGCCGGCCGGGGCAGTGGCAGCACGAGCAGAAATCCGAGCAAGGTGATGGCGTCACAGGCATCGAGGATCCAGGAGTGTGTCAAGCTCCGGGGAACCGCGGCCGACAACTCCAGCAGCGCGTGGCCGGTCAGCCAGCCCGTGCCGGTCAAGCCGATGGCGAGCTTCGCCACGCGTGCTCGCCGGTGTGTCATGGATCCGGCCGGCCAGATCGCCGGGTGCATCCAGAGCCCGAGCAGGTTGACCGTCAGATCGGGCCAGCCGCGCCACCCGTCGCGGCAGGCCTCTTCTTCGAGCTCCGGCCCCCAGCGCTCGCGGACTGCCGGCGGGTAGAGGCCGACCAGTGCGCGAGTGACGCTCATGCCGGCTTCACTCCGAGATGCCTGAGCCCGGTCGCCGCCACCTTTGCCATGGCGCGGAGCTCCTGTTCCAGTTCGGCGCGGCCTTTCGCGGTCAACCGGACAGGTCGCTGCCGACCCTGCTCCGCCAGCGGCTCGATCATTCCCTTGGCCTCCAGCCGGGCCAGGGCGCCGTACAGGCTTCCGGCTCCGAGCCGCTCGCCGGTCAGCTCCTCGATCGCCGCGTTGATCGCGTACCCGTGCAGCGGCCCGTTCGCGAGCACACACAGAACGAGCGTCTGCGAATCGTTGACCTGCATCTCCGCAGCGTACTACGCGCCGTGTACGAAATCGGAGCGGATGCCGGCGGTCCCGTCGGCAGGGACCAGGAGGGTGAAGCAGGTCGGGCTGTGGCCCGTGAGGTTGAGCCGGCCGCCAAGGGACTCGGCCAGGGCGCGGGCGAGTGGCAGGCCGACGCCGGAGCCTGCGTGAGTGGTCACGCCGCGGCGGAAGAGGTCCGCGCTGCCGGACCTGATCCGCCCTTCGTCGGCCACCTCGATGGCGATCGCGCCCAAGGCGTCGCGAGCCCGGAGCTGGACCGTGCCGCGGCCGTGGGTCCTGGCGTTGTCGATCAGGATGTCGAGGATCTGCTGGCAGGCATTGAGGGGGACCACGAGCGAAGCGACCGCGGGCGCCAGCAGACAGCTGATCCGGCGGCCGTCGAGGGCGAGCGCTCCGTGCCATCGCCGCAGCGAGGCGTCCTTGAGCTCGTCGAGGCTGCCCAGCTGGTCGTCGGTGGGCGGTTGCGTGGTCAACCGGGACAGTGCCAGCACCTGTTCGACGGTGAGCTGCAATTCGTCGGTTCGTTGCAGTGCTTCCTCCAACGACCGTCGTGGGTCGGCCCGCGGATCCTGGAGCGCGGTCTCGAGCCCCAGCCGCAGGCCGGCCAGGGGAGTCCGCAGCTGGTGCGAGGCATCCGTACCGAAGTGGCGGGCGTGATCCAGTACGGCCGACAGCCGGCTCACCATCGCGTTCTGGGTCGCCGAGGCGGCGTCGATCTCCGGGATGCCGCTGACCGGTACGCGAGCGGTGAGGTCGCCCGCGGTCACCGAGCGCGCGACATCGGCCAGCGACTCGAGCGGTCTGGTCAACCGGGCCGCCTGGCGGACCGCCACCGACCATCCCACCAGCAAGGCGATCAGGGCCAAGGCTGCGATCCCGAGCCAGGCGAGGAGAACGCGGGTCCAGACGGCGGCGGCCGGAGACGCCGCCCGGACGACACCGATCACCTGCTCGGCCGCGACCACCGGCACCGCGACCACCAGGTCGCCGCCGGCCCTGCCCTGGCTCACCTCGCCGCCGAGAGCCGAGCGGGTGACCTCGTCGACAGCCCGGGGACCGGTTCCGGCACGCAGCTGGAACGACCGGTCGTAGACGGCCACGGAACCGTCGGTCAGCGAGCGGGGAAGCTCCACCGGGTCGCCGGCGGTGAAGTCCGGGCCGACCTGGACGGCCGCGGCCAGTGCGGCCCGCCCGAGTTCTGTCGACTCGTCGCTGAAGAACGAGATCCGGATCCCGATCGCCAGCGGGATCGCGAGCAGCAGCAAGGACATCACGACAGCGGTCAGCGCGACCCGGCTCACGCGTCGTCTCATCAGGTCATCATCGCCCGCCCCACCGGCCTCCGGTCAGAAGTTTTGCCGTCGTCTAACCCGCAGCTGGTAAACCGCTCACCTGGTGCTTTCTAGCGTCGGAAGCATCCGATGTCCTGACCGGGAGAGTGCAGATGAAGCATTGGCGTCCAGCGGGCGTAGCCGTCAGCGTGGTTGCTCTGATCGTCACCGGGTGCAGCAGCGGGGGTGGAACGGCGACCGCGCCGCCTTCGGGCTCAGCGAGCACACCTGCCAGCACCCCGGCCTCCACTCCGGCGACCGCTCCGAGCAGCAGCACGCCACCGTCCAGCTCCGAGCAGCCGTCCGTCACCCCACCGAGTCCCGCGGCCACCGAGTCGAACCCGCCGGGTGACATCCCGGACAACCAGGCCTTCGTGACGTTCAGCCCGCCGGCGGGTGGCTTCTCGGTCAAGGTGCCGGAAGGGTGGGCCCGCAGTACCGCGGGCGTCGCCACGTCGTTCACCGACAAGCTGAACCGGATCCAGGTACAGGTCAGCAGCACAGCGACGCCGGTGACCGCGCAGAACGTCGACCGTCAGCTGGTACCGGCTCTGCGGCAACGCGTACCCCGCTTCGCGATGGGCAAGGTCAGCGAGGTCTCCCGGGCCGCCGGCCGGGCACTCCTCGTCACCTATCAGGGCGACTCCAGCCCGGATCCCGTGACCGGGAAGGTGGTCCGGGACGCGTTCGAGCTCTACCTGTTCCACCAGGGCAGCCGGGAGCTGGCGCTGACCCTGTCCGGTCCGACCAACGCCGACAACGTGGATCCCTGGAAGATCGTGTCCGACTCGGTGAGGTGGCGGTGAAACCGGACGAGGCGTTGCGCTGCCGGGATCTGTACCGCTTCTTCCGGGCCGGTGACGAGGAGACGCTCGCGTTGCGCGGAGTAAGCCTGCAGGTGGGCCGGGGCGAGACGGTCGCGGTCGCCGGGCCCTCCGGCTCCGGCAAGACCACCCTGCTCAACTGCCTGGCGGGGCTGGACGAGCCCGCCGGTGGGGCCGTCACGATCGGTGGCGAGCAAATCAGCCATCGGCCCGAGCGAAGCCGGGCCCGGATCCGCAGCCGGCGTCTCGGCATCCTGCTCCAGTCGGGCAACCTGCTGGCGCACCTGAGTGTCCGGGACAACATCCGGTTGGCGCAGGCCGCGGCCGGCCGGCGTCCCGCACAGGCGCCGGAGGAACTGCTTGAGCAGGTTGGCCTGGCACGCCGCGCTCGCGCGGTGGCATCAGAGCTGTCCGGCGGCGAGCTGGCCCGGGCGGGACTGGCCGTTGCCCTGAGCAACAGCCCTGACATGCTGCTGGCGGACGAGCCGACCGGCGAGCTGGACGGGGTGACCGAGCAGGTGGTTTTGGAGCTGATCCAGGACCGGGCGGCCGGTGGTCATGGCGTCCTCGTGGTCACCCACAGCGCGGTCGTGATGCGGATCGCCGACCGGGTGATCCGGTTGCACGACGGAAGGATCGTGGCATGAGTGTGGTGCGTTGTGCGGACGTGGCCCGCACCTTCGGGCACGGGGACCGGGCGGTGGTCGCGGTGCACGGTTGCAGCTGCGAGATCGCGGCCGGTGCGCGGATCGCGATCACCGGGGCGTCCGGGTCGGGCAAGTCGACGCTGCTGCATCTCCTGGCAGGGTTGGAGAAGCCGACGAGCGGGACGGTGAGCTGGCCGGAGTTCGCGGCGTCACCGCTGGAGCGTGCGCGCGATATCGCGGTGGTGTTCCAGGGGCCGAGTCTGTTGCCGGCTCTCGACGTACTGGAGAACACCGTGATGGCGGCGGTACTGACCGGCACGGCTGAGGAAGAGGCGACCCGGCGGGCGCTCGTCGCGCTGGACGACGTCGGCATTCCGGGCCTGGTCGATCAGTTGCCGGAGACGTTGTCCGGTGGGCAGGCGCAACGCGTAGCAGTGGCAAGGGCGCTGACGCTGCGGCCCAGACTGCTTCTGGCGGACGAGCCGACCGGGCAGCTGGACGAGGGGACGGGTCGCCAGGTGATGGACGTGCTGCTCGCGGCCGCGGACACGCTCGGTGCGGCGCTGGTGGTCAGTACGCACGATCCGGCGGTCGGCGACCGGCTGGACGAGCAATGGCAGATGCGCGACGGCCGGCTGTTCCTGCCGGTTCTGGACGGTGCCTCGTGATGGGGCTCTGGCTGCGCGGGCTGATCCGGCATCGCGGGCGACGGCTGGCTGCCACCGCCGCGGGGGTGTCCCTGTCGGTGGCGCTGATCGCTGCGCTGGGTGCCTTCCTGACCGCCTCGAAGGCGACGATGACGACTCGGGCGGCCTCGTCGGTGGCTGTCGACTGGCAGGTCGAGGTGCAGTCCGGTGCCGATCCGGCGGCGGTTCTGGACGCAACCCGCGCGGCGACGGGGACGGGTGCGGCGGAGGTGGTCGGTTTCGGTCGCAGTACCGGCTTCGAGGCGACCGTCGCGGGGTCGACCCAGACCACTGGACCTGGCGTCGTTCTCGGGTTGCCGCCGGGGTACAGAGCGACCTTCCCGGGTGAGATCCGGACCCTGAGGGGCGCTTCCGACGGCGTACTGCTGGCCCAGCAGACGGCCGCCAACCTGCACGCGGCACCCGGTGACTCCATCTCGATCGGGCGACCCGGCCTGACGCCGGCCGTCGTCCGGGTGGCCGGCGTCATCGACCTGCCGCAAGCGGATTCGCTGTTCCAGAAGGTCGGGGCACCACCGCAGTCACAGCCGTCGGCTCCGCCGGACAACGTCGTCCTGCTGCCCAGACCGCTGTTCGACCAACTGATCGGGCCGGCGACGGCGACCGACCCGGAAGCGGTGAAGACACAGATCCATGTACGCCGGACCGCCACCCTCCCGCCGGATCCGGCCGGCGCGTACACCGCGGTCGTCGGCGCGGCCCACAACCTGGAGGCGAAGCTGGCCGGCGCCGGACTGGTCGGCGACAATCTCGGGGCCGCGCTGGACGCGGCGCGTGGCGACGCGTCGTACGCGCAGATCCTGTTCCTGTTCCTCGGTCTGCCGGGAGCTGTCCTGGCAGCGCTGCTGACGGCGGCCCTGGCCGGCGCGGGTGCGTCCCGGAGGCGGCGGGAGCAGGCCCTGCTGAGAGTCCGCGGTCTGTCGGTCGGACAGGTCACGCGCCTCGCGGCAGTGGAGGCGTGCCTGGTCGGGGTCGGCGGGGGAGCGATCGGTCTGGCCGTCGCCGCCGTCGTGGGCCGGACGGCGTTCGGCGCCGCCTCGTTCGGGGCCCGTGGTGGCGCGGCGTTGTTGTGGTTCGCGATCGCGTTCGTCGTGGGCCTGTCGGTGGCCGCGGTGACCGTGCTGGCACCGGCCGTGCGAGATGTCCGGTCGGCGACGATCAGCGAGGCCAGGCAACAGGTCGGCCGGGTCCGGGCGCCGCTGTGGATGCGCTTCGGGCTGGACTTCGTCCTGCTGGCCGTGTCGCTGCTGGTGTTCCGGGCCTCGGGCAACAACAACTACTCGCTGGTGCTCGCGCCGGAAGGCGTACCGGCCATCTCGGTGTCCTACTGGGCGTTCTTCGGGCCGGCGCTGCTCTGGGTGGGCGGGGCGATGTTGTTGTGGCGGATCGCTTCGGTCGCGCTGACCTATGGTCGCCGTCCGCTGACCAGCCTGGTCAGGCCCTTGACCGGCACGCTCGCGACGACCACCGCCGCCGGGATGTCCCGGCAGCGGCGTCCACTGATCAGATCGGTCGTGCTGCTCGCGCTGGCGGTCTCCTTCGCCGTTTCCACCGCGACCTTCAACGCGACGTACAAGCAGCAGGCCGAGGTCGATGCCCTGCTGACGAACGGCGCCGACGTCACCGTCACCGAATCGCCGGGCGTCGTCGCCGGCCCCACCGCGGGCGACCGGCTGGCCGCGACCCCCGGCGTCCGCGGGGTCGAGCCGATCCAGCACCGGTTCGCCTACGTCGGCTCCGATCTGCAGGATCTGTACGGCGTACGGCCTTCGACGATCACCGCCGCCACCGCGCTGCAGGACGCGTACTTCGTCGGCGGGACCGCGCGGCAGTTGATGGACACGCTGGCCAGGCAGCCGGACGCGATCCTGGTCAGCGACGAGACGGTCAAGGACTTTCAGCTCGCCCCGGGCGACCTGCTCAGGTTGCGGCTGCAGGACAGCCGGACGAAGGCGTTCCGCGAGGTGCCGTTCCACTACGCGGGCATCGTGAAGGAGTTTCCGACCGCGCCGCACGACAGCTTCTTCGTGGCGAACGCGGACTACGTGGCGAACGCCAGTGGCAGCGACGCGGTCGGGGCGTTCCTGCTGGACACCGGGGGAAGCAGGCAGCAGGAGGTCGCGGCGGTCCTGCGGCAGCAGCTCGGCGCGTCGGCCCAGATCACCGACCTGACCCAGAGCCGGTCGCAGATCGGATCCAGCCTGACCTCGGTCGATCTCGCCGGGCTGACCAGGTTCGAGCTCACCTTCGCGGTGCTGATCGCGGCCGGCGCGGGCGGTCTCGTACTGGCCCTGGGGCTGGCCGAGCGGCGGCGGGCATTCGCCATCGCGACCGTGCTGGGGGCAGGTCGACGGCAGCTTCGCGGCCTGGTGCTGAGCGAGGCCGCGGTCGTCACGATCGGTGGACTGGCCGGCGGTGCGCTGATCGCCTGGGCGCTGACCAGGATGCTGGTCAAGGTGCTGACCGGAGTCTTCGATCCGCCGCCTTCGGTGATCGCGGTGCCCTGGCCATACCTGAATGTCACCGTGGCCGTCGCCGTGGCGGCCATTCTCGGCGGTGCTCTGATGGGTGCCCGTGGGACGGCAAGACCTCCGGTGGAGGAGCTTCGGGATCTCTGACTCAGCTGCTTCTCAGCACTGCGGTACTAGCTTCGGCACGGTGAGAACCAGGATGGAACCGGCCGTCGCCGTCGTGATCGAGGACGACGAGACGGTCGGCCGGTTGCTCGATCGCGCGTTGCGCGGAAACGGGTACCGGTCCTCCTGGTATCGCACCGGCTGGGCCGGCCTGGCCGGTGCACGCCGCGAGCAGGCCGAGGTCGTCCTCCTGGATCTCGGCCTGCCCGACGTCGACGGCGTCGATCTCGCCCGCAGCCTGCGAGCAGAGCTGCCTGAGTTGCTGATCATCATGCTGACCGCGCGCGGTGAAGAGATCGACGTGGTGTCCGGCCTCGACGCCGGCGCGGACGACTATCTGGTGAAGCCGTTCAGTCTCACGGTGCTGCTGGCCAGGCTCCGGGCACATCTGCGCCGGCGGCCGGCCCCGGACGCCGGGCTGCCGGTGACGATCGCCGATCTGACCCTGGACACGGCGGCCCGCCGCTGCAGCGTCGCGGGAAGTGAGGTCGTACTGCGGCCGAAGGAGTACGACCTGCTCGAGACGCTGGTGCTGAACTCGGGCTCCGCGGTGTCGCGGGAGGAGTTGATGGCCCGGGTGTGGGACGAGAACTGGTTCGGCTCGACCAAGACGCTGGACGTGACGATCGCGTCCCTGCGCAGCCGGCTGCAGGCGGCCGGCGAACACGCCGGCGCAGCGCGGCTGCCGACCGTGGCAACGCTGCGAGGGCACGGGTACCGGCTCGATCCGCCCGACGGCTGACCTGGCCTAGACGGCGTAGCCGGTCTCGTCCGGGCGGGGGATGATCCGGCCCGGCCCGGCCGGGAGCCTTGGACCATGAGTGAGCCGATGGTCACCGCGCTGGGTCATGCCGGTCTGCGCCTCGACGCGCCCGGAATCCGTCTTCTCGCCGACCCCTGGATGTCGTCGTCCGGGGCGTTCCTCGGCGCCTGGTTCCCGTTCCCGGACAACTCGCACCTGCTCACGCCCGAGCTGCTCGACGTGGATCTCGTCGTTGTGTCCCACGAGCATCTCGACCATCTCGACCTCGACCTGATCGCCGGACTCCCGCCGGAGGTGCCGGTGGTGATTCCGCGGTATCCGTCGACGATCATGCAGCGCCGGCTCGCGGCGATCGGGCGGACGCGGGTCGTGGTGCTGGACGCATGGCAGCGGTACTCGCTGGGTGGCGACGACTGGCTGACGGTGATCCCGGAGCAGTGTCCGATGAGCCACGACTCCGCGGTGCTGATCAAGGTGGCCGGTCGCAGTCTGCTGCACACGAATGACGCGCGGATCTCGCTCGGCCAGACCAGGCGGGCGATGGCGGAGGTCGGCGGGCAGTTCGACCTGATGGGCGCGCAGATGTCCGGCGCGAGCTGGCATCCAGTGCGGTACGAGTACGACGAGGTCGAGCGTGAGCGGATCTCGACGATCAAACGGGTCGGCAAGTTCAAGGCCGTCACCCGGCTGGTCCGGCAGGTCAAGCCGCGGCTGGTGATGCCGTACGCCGGTCCGCCCTGCTTCCTCGACGACGATCTGTTCGAACTCAACAGCGGGCTGCAACCGGGCGGGATCTTTCCCGACCAGGGCGAGGCGCTGGCCTGGCTGGCCGAGCGTCTCCCCGAGCAGCCCGGCGTGTGCCTGCTCCCCGGCGACCGGGTCGACCTCGGTAGCCTGGAGGTCACCAGAGACCCACAGTGGCAGGACTTCTCCCTCGACGCCGGCTCGGAGGCTCGCCGCCGCTACCTGCTCGAGTACGCCGACCGGCGCCGTGCAGCGATCGACGCGGTCTGGGCGGCGAACCCACCACCGGCACCCGGACTGGCTGAGCGGTTCAAGGCGCACTTCGAGTCGCTCGGCACCCTGTCGGAGTACTTCCTGGCGCGGATCGGCATGACCGTGCGCTTCGAGGTCGAGGGTCCGCACGGCGGTGTATGGGACGCGCACATCGGTCCCAGCCGGGTACGGGTCGAGCTGGCCGGTGGAGGCTGTCACGCGGACTACCGGCTGATCCTCGACGGTCGCTGGCTGGACGGTGTGGTCTCCGGTCGTACGAGGTGGGAGGAGCTGTTGCTGTCGCTCCGCTTCACCGCCCGGCGCCAGCCCGATCAGTACAACGACTACCTGGTCGGGCTGCTGAAGCATGCCGACCGGGCCGCGCTGCGTGCGGTCGAGGAGTTCGAGGCGGCTCGCGATCCGGAGGAGACGATCGCGCTCACGGTGAACGGCGAGACGATCGAGGTCAGCCGTTTCTGCCCGCACGCCGGGGAGGACCTGGCCGAGACGGGGGTCGTGGTGAACGGCGTACTGCGCTGCCTCGGCCACAACTTCGAGTTCGACCTGACCAGCGGCGACTGCCTCAACGCCCGGTCCGACTCGCTGCACATCAAGCGCAGCGAGCCGTACTCCGAAGCTGTCTGACCTACTGCACCTGGCGCTGGACGTCGGCCAGGCCGGTGACGAACAGCGCCGTCAGCAGGAGGTAGTGGAACGTCCGCCTGAGCGTCGGGCGGTGGAGGTACTCCTGGTCGGCTGCGACCCGCAGTGGGACCAGCACCTGCAAGTAGTAGCTCTCGACATCGGTCCAGTTCGCAGGTGGCACGTTGGACCGTTCGCGGTAGTGCAGCTGTGCGGGGCCGGTGAGCCCAGGACGAGCGAGCAGGATCGGCCGGCAGGACTCCGGGTAGCGAAGGGCCAGGGCGTCGCTCTCCGGGCGTGGACCGACCAGGGTCATCTGGCCGCGGAGTACGTGCCAGAGCTGGGGGAGCTCGTCGATCGCGGTACGCCGCAGGAAGGCGCCCAGGCGGGTGATCCGGACGTCCGACTCGGCGGTCACCTCGGGGCCGGCAGCGACCACTCGCATCGTGCGGAGCTTGTAGAGCGTGAACCGTTGCCCGTTCTCGCCGACGCGGGACTGCCGGAAGAAGACCGGCCGGCCGTCGGTCAACAGGATGCCGATGGCAACGACCGCGATCAGCGGCAGGACTGCCACCGACAGCAGCAGGACGACGGCGACATCCAGTGTCCGGCGAAGCAGTCCGACACCGTCGTGGCCGGTGGCTGCCTTGCTCCGGGTGCGGGTGATCAGGGACATGATGGCTCCTTAGCTGGTCAGCCGGTTCCGGCGGCGACGAAGACCGCGGTGAAGGCGGCCGCGGCGAGATCGCATTCATGGGCGAAGGCGGCGGACTCCGAAGGCATCTGCGACGGGGTCATGTGGGTCAGGAGCTGAGCTCCCGCGCGGTGGTGCCGGACCAGTTCGCTCCACAGCGGGTTGGGGGACAGGCTCGGTCCGAGCAGGCTGACGACATTGCCCTGGTACTGCTGGCGCCAGGTCCAGATGTCGACGGCCTTCGCTCCGGCTGCGACCGGTACGTCGATGTAGGTGCGGCTGTCCTCGTCCGCCTGGCCGGTGTCACCCTGGTAGCCGTCCGGTTCGGCGAGAGCCTTCCGCGCCTGGAGGACGGTGAGCTGCGGCCATCCCTGGGCCTTGACCCGGTTCCACGCGTCGGCCTGGGCCTCGCGTTTGGTCAGGCCCCACTTGGCGTAGGTCGCGTCCTCGAGCAAGCCGGTGCTGAGATCGAGCCGGTCGATCAGGCCGGCCCGCAGATAGCTCTCCAGGGCGGCGGCCGTCGCGGCTGGGTACTTGAGCCGGACGCGTTGCGCACAGCCCTGCTGATTGGTCCCGCGCCAGGGCAGGCAGCCGAGTTCGGGCACGATCGCGTCCACCAGCAACTGCTTGCCGGGGGCAAGTTGTGCGAGGCGGGTCTTGGCGGCCTTCAGGAACTGGGCCGCCTCGGCCATCGTCTGCAGGCCGTCCTTGTAGCCGATCTCGTCGGACACCTTGAAGCCGACGACGCCGGGGACCTTGGCGAGTTCGCCGAGCCGGACGATCGCCTGGTCGAACGAGGCTGATCCCTCCAGCCAGCGGGCGACCAGGTCGGTCTCCCACCAGATGGCCACGCCACGCTGGTGCAGGGCGGTCGCCAGTTCGGCGTACCGGTCGGCGCCGAGGCGGGGTGGCTGCGGGGCCCGTGGCGAGGAGACAGACACCGGTCCTCCGGTGCGTTGGGTGGGCGGCACGGTGTTGGTGACGCCTGGTGAAGCGATGGTCGGGTCGGCCTCGGGCGTTGCGCCTGAGCAGCCCGTGACGAGCAGGGCGATGAGCAGTACGGGGGCGGTGAATTTCATGAAGTGACCTCGGTGATCGGTACTGCGGGCCTGCCGTGGCGGGCATTGCTGGGCGCGCTCAGTCGCAGCAGCAGGCCGATGAGTAGTGCGTCGGTGGACAGGTAGGCGGCGGTGGAGGCGATGGCCGCACCCATGGCGCCGTGGGCGGGAATGAGCAGCACGTCGAGGACGACCGTGATGACGAGTCCGATACCGAGCACGATCGAGTTGAGTCCCGGCGTACCGCGTCCGTAGAGATAGGCACTCGCGACCCCGGAGGCGCCGGCGAGCAACATGCCCGCCAGCAGCACCCGCGCCGGTGCGACGGCCGGACCGAACGCCGCGCCGTACAGGAGCCGCATCACCGGCGAGGTCAGCAGCGCGACCGGAATCGCGGCCAGCAGGATGCCGATCAGCGTCGGCCGGATCATCCGCCGCGCCGTCGCGGCGGCCTCGCTCTGCCCGAGCTTCGCCAACCGCGGATAGAAGACCCAGGTCAACGCGGTGCCCGGCAACCTCAGCAGTTCCGCGTACTTCGAGGCGACGGCGTAGCTGCCCAGGACGGCCGGTCCCGCCATCGCGCCGAGGATCGCGAAGTCCAGCCGGAGGTTGAGCAACGTGATGAGCCCGCCGACCTGCCCGCGCAGCCCGTACGACGCGATCTGCTTGCCCAGCTCGCGATCCGGCCTGCCGAACCACCCGAGGCCGTCACCCGACAGTCCGTACCGCCGCCAGCCGAGCAACCGGCTGACCCGCCGCCAGGCCTCGACGGCGACGACCAGGTCGGCGAGCCCGAGCCCGATCACGATGGCCGTGACCCCATGGAACCCGGTGAGCAACGGCAGCAGATAGCAAGGCAGGAACGCCAGCTCTTCGGCCGCGATGACCACGTCACCGCCGCGGCGATCCTCCAACCCCTGCAGGGCCGTCTTCCCCAAGGTGAGCAGGAGTTGGGTCGGCACGGTCACTCCGGCAGCTGCGATCAGCAACGCCGGCTCGTCCGGGAAGAACAGATGCGCGATGACCGGTGAGGCGATCAGCCAGACCACTGTGCCGAACAACGCGCCGCCGAACCCGATCGCGATCAGTGTCGGCCACAGCCGCGGCAAGTCTCGTCGCGGTGCCGCGAGGAAGTAGGCGAGAGCGCCGGGCAGGCCCAGGACACAGAGCACGCCGACCAGCCCGGGAAGCATCCGCAGGAGCGCGTACTCGCCGACTGCCGATGGGCCGCCGGTGCGCGCGACGAGGATGGTGGCGAAGGTCAGGCCGGCGATCGCCAACGCGCGGGCGGACGTGTTCGCCACGACGGTCCGGAACAGCTCACCGGTGACACGGCCTCTCATGAGGCGCGCTTCTTCTGCTGGTCCTGCAGGACGAGGACGAGTGCGGCGACCAGGCCGAGCCAGGTCCAGAGGTGCCGGAAATGCAGTACCTCATAGAACCCGGCAGCCGTCGCCATGATCGGTCCGATGACGGCCAGCAGCCACGGTCTGGGGACCAACGCCGCATAGGACTCGGGCAGGTTCCCGACGACGAGCCGGAAGCACCGCATACCGATGGCGAGGCCCAGTGCCAGCAGGCCGAGCGCACCGATCAGGCCGCGTTCGAGCAGGGTCGCGAGGTAGTCGTTGTGGGCTTCTTTGACGTACGGCGCCTGGTTGGCGGCGAGGGCGGCCTTGGTCCGGGCCGGTCCGTAGCCGGTGGCGTCGCCCTCGAAGAAGAGGTTGGTGCCCTCGTGCACGATGGTCGCGCGTTCGCTGGTGGAGCTGCCGCTGCGGCCGAAGGAGTCGCGCAGCAGCGGGACACTGCCGGCTGCCGCTTCACGGACCTGGCCCAGGTCGACGCGTGGCATGACGAAGACGAACACGAGTCCGGCCAGCAACACCGACGCGGCCAGCGTGGTGAGGCCGATCAGAGCGCCTCTGCGGCGGTACCGGGTGACGGTGAAGGCGAGGACGAGCCCTACCAGCAGGGTGAGCATGGCGCCGTTCGAGCCGGTGAAGCCGATCGCTGCCAGGACGAGGATGTAGGCGATCCGGCGTACGCCGGGGGACTGCGGGCACTTGCACGCGGCCATCACGAACAGCGAGACGACCAGGTAGTTGCCGGCCAGGTTCGGGTCTCCGAAGGTGTACGACGCGCGGACGCCGTCCTTGGCGGAGACTCCGCTGAGCGCGTTGATACCGAGCAAGTAGGCCGCGGCCATCACGCCGGAGTAGACCGGCGCGGTCCGGCACCAGGCCCGAGTGACCGCCGACACGATCGCCGGGTTGTGGCGGCCCAGCGCCAGGGCGGCGCCCCAGGCCAGGAGCAGCACGTCCTGCGCCAGTACGAGGCCTACTCCGACCGGTGCCTGCGCGACGTACGCCGCGAAGGCGCCGCCGAGCAACAGGCCCGCAACGCCAAGTAGATAGGGCACTTTGACCGGAAGGTGTTCGCGAACCGACCAGAGCAGGGCAAGGCCGATGCACAGCGTCATGCCGACGTCGGCCAGAGCAGTGTTGCCCGGCCCCGCCGGGACCAGGAACGGGAGCAGACAGACGGTCAGCCCCATCATGGTGGCGAGCACGTCGCCGCGAGGCAGGCCTGGTCGGCTGATCCCGCCGGGAGCGCGTTGTGGAGCTGTCAGCGTCATCGGGCTCTCACTCCTTACCCTCGGTGGGCCACAGCGGCAGAGTCGCCAGCAGCTCGAGGTGGTCGCTGCCGAAGCCGTCGTCGTTCGCCAGCGCAGCTACTTCGCCTAGCCCGACGAGGGCCGCGCTGTACCAGAGGCCGGCCGGCAGCCCGAGCGCGGTGAGCCCGTCGCGTAGGTAGGAGCGAACGAGGTCGGATAGCCAGCCCTGCCCGAGTAGTCCGTACCGGATGCCCGCGCCAAAACCCGTACGCCGCAAGCCCCGATGCCGGAGTACACGGTGGCCAGGGCGAGTGTGCCGATCCAGGTAGAGGCAATAACTGACCGCGAATCGAACCAGGTCGCGCAACGGCCAGCCACTGCGCTCGCCGCCTTCCCAGTCGACCACGCCGGTGATCACCCCGTCGTCGACGAGGAGGTTCCCGAACCAGTAGTCGCCGTGCACCATCGTGCGGCAGACCCGCTGGTCGCCCAGCTGGTGATCGGCCGAGGTCAACCTGATCAGGGCGGAGTCGAGCTGCGGATGGCCGGTCCAACGCTGACGCAGCTGGTCGGCCACCTCCTCGGCCCAGCGGATCCGGGCCCGCTCGCCCGAGGTCGCGGTCTGGAATCGCCGCAGCCAGCCACCGGCCAGCGCGAAGTCGACGGCAACCAACCGGGCGCGGGCGGTGTGCAGCCAGTGGTGGTACGCGACGCTCATCGGCTTGCCCCGCAAGGCAGTCGAGACCAGCGCGGGTAGCCCGTCGCTGTCGAGTGTCTCGACGTACCGGGGGACGGTCTCGCCGAGACCTCCGAGGCCGGCGTCGCGCAGGTCGATCAGCATCTCGGTCTCGTGCCGGATCGCCGCCGCGGCCAGGGGAGTCGCGGGGATCTTGACGGCGATCGGGCCGGCCGGTCCGCCCGGGAAGAGGCCCGGCGCGGGAGTGACGATGAAGGTCATCTTGGCGTCGGGATCGCGGGAGGCGGCGATCAGCACGCCCCGGGTGTCCGGCGCGAACAGCAGTTCGTGCACCGTCCGCGGCCGGGGATGAATCGCTCGGGGCGCTTCGGTCATGGTCGTCTCCCCACGAGAGCGCGGCCAGGTGCGGCCGCGCCGGTCCAGCGCCAGGGCAGCCTCCGGGCCAGGCTGAGCAGCGCCGACGCCGGCACCGCGCTGATCGCCAGTCCCGGCGGGACGGTGGCGAAGGTGGTCCAGAAGTGCCGGACGGCTGCTTCGGTGTCGTCGATCAGGACGATCGGCCGGCCCAGCGCCGGCAGCACGATGAACTCGCGCTCGACCTCGATCGCCAGCTCCCGCGCCAGCCGCCGCAACCGGCGACGGCTGAACGGGCGCTGATCGATCAGCACCACCGGCAGGTCGGGCTTCAGCTGGTCCGTGAGGTCGTCGTCGATGGTCCGGGTGTCGATCTCCAAGGTGCCGAGTGGGCACAACGTCATCCAGGGCGAGGTCGCGAGCCGGGACGGGCCGGCCGGCTCCGCGTAGCTCATCGCGCCACCAGACCGGCGGTCCGCCCGCCTGAGTAGACCTGGTCCAGTACGTCGGCCAGCCGCTCGGCATCGAAGGTCGCCCCAGCGAGCACCCGCCCTTGCCGGACGAGTCGTTCGGCGGTCCGCGGTTCGTCCAGCACGCCGTCGATCGCGGCCGCGAGCAGTTCCGGCCGCCCCGGAGGTACCAGGACGCCGCTCTCACCCGGGATGACCAGATCGGGGACGGAGTTCACGGCCGTCGCCACCACGGGCACACCGCATCGCATCGCCTCGACGACGGCACACGGCAGGCCCTCGTAGCGACTGGCCATCGCGAACACGTCGAAGGCGGGCAACAGACTCGCGACATCCGATCGCTCGCCGGCGAACACGAACCGGTCGAACAGCCCTGCCCTCCGGACGAGTTCTCGCGCTGCCGCGAGCCCGGGCCCCGAGCCGATCCAGACGGCCGTCGCGTCGTGGTGCCGCAGGTTGGCGATCGCCGCGATCAGGTGCTCCGGCGCCTTCTGGTAGTCGACCCGGCCGACTGTGCCGACGACCAGGCCATCGTCGGCGAGGCCCAGCGCCATCCGCGCGGCCGCCCGGGACTCGGCGGTCTTCGGTACGGTGACTGCCTCGACCACCGGAGCGATGGTGCGCAAGGACGACGGGGTCGCCAGTCCTCGGCGCAGCGCCTCTGTGGCGACGCCGCTGCCGATCGCGAGCACGGCGTCGGTGATCGACGCCAGCCTGCGTTCGATGGCGACGTACGCCGCCTTGCGCACCGGGTTCTGGAATTCGTGGAACGGAAAGCCGTGGTACGTGTGCACGATCATCGGGACCGCGGCCCGATGGGCGGCCAGCCGGCCGAGCGCGCCGGCCTTCGCGCTGTGGGTGTGCACCACGTCGAAGCCACCGGCCTCGCAAAGCATGGTGAGCCGGCGCAGCGCTGTGCGGTCATCGCGTGGTGACAGCGGCGAGACGAGCGAGGGCTCGATGACGACGCGGAAGCCCGCGGCCTCGGCCCGTTCCGTCAACGGTCCGCCCTGCCCGGTGATGATGGTGACGGCGTACCGATTCGGGTCAAGTGGCAGTACGCCGCGTAGGGCGACTCCGCCGGCGCCGGCGATGAAGCGGGTGACGATCTGGGCGACCTCGATCCGGTCCGTCATCACGACACCCCGTTCGAGCGGACCGACTCCAGGCGCGGCCGCAGGAGTTCCGCCAGGCCTGCACCGGGTTCACGTCCCAACTGGAGTTCCAAGCAGGGCAGCCGGTTGGCGAGGACCGCAGCGACCTCCTCGACCGGTGGGTGCGCCGGTCCGCAACCGGTCGCCATCGCGAGAACGGCCGCGGTCGACCAGAAGCGCCGGAGTTCGCCGGCGGAGTACGTGCCGGTGACGATGGCGCGGGTTGCCTGCGCAGCGGTGATGGATCGAAGCTGCGGGTCGGCTTGCTGTCCACGGCGTACGACGACGACCAGCTCGGGTCGCAGGGATCGCATCCGGGTCTCCCACCCGTGTTCTCGGCGGCCGTGGAAGGTCTTGCGGCCGGTGGAGTCTGCGGCTTCGGCCGGCAGCCTGATCGGCTCGGCCAGCCCGTAGGCGATGGTGCCGTCGCACGCGGCCAGGTTGTCGCAGGTGGCCCGGCTGCCGTTGGCGAGCTCGCGCGCCACCAGGCTGGACTTGCCGACGCCGCCGGGTCCTGCCAGTAGTACGGCGATTCCGTCGATCTCCACGACCGATACGTGCAGTGGCGCGAAGCCTTGCTGCATCGCCATCCACAGCGCGGGGTAGTGCACGAGCACCTGCCCGGTCAGTGCGTGGTGCCTGGCCGGAAGCAACCGGGCCGCGGCGGCCTCCTTGGCCGACGGCGTCCAGCGGCTGACGACCCGGAGACCGTCCTCGTCGATCGACCACAGTTGGCTGTAGCCGGAGCCGCCCGCGCTGTCGAGGATCGCCTCGCGCCGATGGGTGGCCCAGACGCCCCGGGTGATCGGCTCGCAGCCAGTGGTGCCGAACCGCTGCTTGCCCGGCTCCACGGCGACGACGACGTTGGGCAGGTCGGCGCAGTCGCGCTCTGCCCCACCGGTCGCAGCGAGAATCGTGGCGATCGCGGCCGCCGATCCCTCGACCGCCATCCGCTGGCCGGCGGTGTGCAGGAAGGTGTGCGCGATCGGTGCGGCGCTCACGCCAGCCTGCCGAAGCGACGCTTGGCGGGACCGTTGACGATGCCGAGGACCGGCCAGCGGACGGCCTTGAGCACGTCGTCCAGGTCGTCGAGGCGGCGCAGCAGCACCGTGCCGCCCGACACGACCACCACGCCGGCCGTCATCTCGTCCTGCGGCGTGACCGCGGACAGTCCGGTGAACCGGACGTTCGCGAACGGCGCGTCCATTTCGAGCACGCTCGCTTCACCGGCCTCCTCGATCCCGCCCGGCGAGGTGCTCTTCGCCCGATGCGGCGCCGACGCGAAACCGGACAGCGAGAACAGCAACTGGCTGACCGTGTCGGCATCCGATTCGTCGGCGCCCATCAAGACGACGGCATCGACCCCCTGCCGGCGGGCAGCGAGCGCCATCGTGTTGCGCAGCGAGCCGATCTCCTCGGAGGACTTGCCCAGGACGGGCGCCTCCAGCAGGTGGGCCAGCGCCCGGACACTCGCCACTCGCGGCCGCATCGTCTCGAGGACGGCCGCGGCGGTCAGCCCGAGCACCAGCCCGAGCAGCAACGCGAGCGCTGCCTGGGGGAGCAGCGGCGACTGCACCTGGCTGAGCTCCGGCTTGTTGCCGACCGGTACGACGATGTCGCGGGTGGCATCGGCGATGGTCAGCGAAGCCCGTTGGGTGGTGAGCTGGGACAGCAGCTGATCGGCCGACTGGATCTGTGTCTGGATGTCGGCCCGGGCGTTGATGTCCGCGATGCCTTTGAGTTGCAGGGCGAGCTTGTTGCGGTTCGCGGTGGCCGCGTCGACCTGCTCGTCCAGCTTGGTCAGAGCGGCGTTGAACGCGGCCCGATCCCCTTGGTTCATGAAGAGCGCGACCCGCTCGGCCAGGGCGGCGACGATCTGTCCGGCCGCGACCGGATCTTTGTCCGTCACACTCAGCTCGACGATCGAGGATTCACCGAGCCGCTGGGCCGCCACATGGGTGGCGGCGAAGTCGGCGACGTCGCGCTGGGCACCGGCCTGTTTGAGCGAGGCGTCCAGCAGTCCGGGAGTGGTCGCCAGCGCGAGCACCCGGCTGCTGATCCCTTCCGCCTCGGTCGCGGACCGCGGCGCTCCGGAGACCACCTGGAGGCGGATCGAGGCCAGCGACACCGACGGCTGCCTCGACTGCCAGGCGATCGCGGCGGCGACCGGGAGCAGTACGCACACCAGGATGATCCCCAGGTGGGCCCGCACGATCCGACGGAACATCTCTTCGATGGTCATCGCTGTGCCCTTCGTCCGATGGCGTGCCTCATGGCAGCACCAGCACTGTCTTCGTGGCCGAGCTGGACAGCCCGACCGTGTCGGTGACCGTCACCCCGACCGTGAAGATCCCGATCGAGGTGTAGGTGCAGGTGGTGGTCGGCGTGGTCTGGACCGGCTTGGCCGGCCCGCTGCCGCAGCTGAACTGGTAGGTCGCGATCGGCGACTTGTCGACGCTGGTCGACCCCGACGCGTCCGCGGTGACGGACTGCTTCGACTTGATCGAGGACTTGTTGAGCTTGAGGTCTGCGGTCGGCGCCACGTCGGCCAGGATCCTGACCTGCGCGGTCACGGTGCTGGTGGCGTCGGCCGTGTCGCGGACGGTCACCCGGGAGGTGAAGGTGCCCGCGTTCGGGTAGCTGCAGGTGAACGACGAGGTCGTCAGCGTGCCGGAGGTCTGCCCGTTGCCGCAGTCGAAGGTGTAGCCGGCCAGTGGCCTGCCATCAGCGTCCGACGAGGCACTCGCGTTGAGGACGACCTGCTGCGGCCGGTAGGCCTGGTTGGGCGTCGCGGTGAGCCGTGCGGTCGGCAGGCCGTTCGGCTTCACCACCAGGGCTGTGCCGGTCCAGGTGTCGCTCAGGCCGGACGAGTCCGTCACGGTGACGGTCGGGGTGAAGGTGCCGGCCGCCGTGTACCGGCAGACGCCGCTCAAGGTCGTCAGCACCGTCCCGTTGCCACAGACGATCTGGTACGCCGTGATCGGCGCGCCCAGTCCGACGCTGGCCGACCCGTCGACGGTCACGTCCACCGGGGCGAACAACGCCGAGGCCGGCGTGACGGTCGCCCTGGCCACCGGTCCGACGAACTCGAAGGCGCCGAGGTCGGCGAAGACGACCGGTCCCACGCCGGTGTTGGGAATCACCGGGTTGTCGGCCAGAGCCGTGCCGTCGCGGTTGATCGCCGTCCAGCCGGTCACCGCGGTGTCGGCGGAGTCGATCGCGGGGGACTGGCCGGTCAGGTGCAGATCGCGACCGGTGAGGTTCACGAAGAGCGGGTTGGCTGCCTGGCCGGCGGCCTCCTGTCCACTCGCGGTCCGGAAAGCGGCGATCGACGTGTACGGCTGGGATGCCCATTCGTACAAGTTGCCGTTGGCAGCTGTCTGGAAGACCAGGTCGCGGTCGAGTGTGGTGCCCGGGCTGGACGCTTCGTCGACGCGGATCTCGCCGATCGTCCGGGTACTGCCGACCGCGTTGTCCATGGCGACGTTGTCGCGGGCGGTGGAGCTGGTCGAGCCGCCCTCGAAGTTGATCCCGGCGGTGGCGTTGCGGACGACCGTGTTCGACAGGACCGTGGTGTTCGGTGCGAACGAGGTGTCGATGCCGTGGTCGCCGTTGTCGTAGACGACGTTGCGGCGGATCGTCGTATCGGTCGAGCCGCTGTAGGACTCGATGCCGGAGTCGTCGTTGCCGTAGGTGAGGTTCGCCTCGACCACGGTCTGCTGGGAGGAGGCGCTGACGTCGATGCCGGTCGCGATCCGGGTGGACAGCCGCTTGTTGCGGTAGGTGGTCACTCCGGCCACCGTGACCCGGGTGCTGCCCTGGACACTGACGCCGTGGTGCTGGTTCTCGTGGGTGACCGAGTTGCGCAGCTCGCTGTCGGTGGAGTTGAAGAACCGGACCCCGATCGACAGGTTGAAGGCGGACTGGATGCCGGTCAGGCTCGCGTTGCTGGACGCGTCGACCGTGATGCCGGGAGCGCCGGCCTGGGCGACGTCGAGGTCCCCGAGGGTGACCCGCTGGGTCCGGTCCAGGTCCACTCCGTTGAAGTTCTGCTGACGGATCGCGAATCCGGAGACCGCGATGTCGCTGACCTGGCGGAGCAGGATGCCGAAGCTGCGAGCGCCCGCCGCGACGGTGTGGCCGGCGGCCGGGTTGGTGCCGCCGGTGTCGACGTAGAGGCTGGTCGTGGCGGCGTCGTAGTACCAGCTGTTCGGGGTGGTCGTGGTCGCGCTGGTTGCCTTGGGCAAGGGTTGTCCGTCGAGGAAGACCTGGGCGGGAGCGACTGCGAAGGCGTGTGTCCAGGCGGTCGTCGAGGTGGCGGTCCAGCCGGCCGCGTCGGAGACGTCGTTGGTGCCGACGATGACGGCGCTCGGCGAGGTCGCCTTCAGGGTGATCGGGTTGGCCGGCTCGCCGCTGGCGGTGATGGTGACCTGTTCGCGGTACTGGCCTGGTCCGACGAGGGCGGTGTCACCGGCGAGCAGTTTCCTGGTGGCCGCGCCAATGGTGCAGAACGGAGAGGCGACCGTGCCGGGGCCCGTGTCGGTGCAGGCGGGGTTGGTCTGCTCGACCGAGTAGGTCTGGACCGGCCGGGTGCTGACGACCTCCTGCGAGCTTGCGGAGTCGGTGAGACCCGCGGCGTCCGTGACGGTCACGGTGACCGCGTAGCTGCCTGGACCGGCGTAGGTGTGAGTGGCCGTCGCCGTGGGTTGCGGGCCGACGACCGTGCCGTCGCCGAAGTCGAAGGTGTAGGACGCGATGCCGTTCAGATCGGTGTCGCTCGAGCCGCTCGCGTCGGCGGTCACCGGGGGCGACGGCGGGGTGCTCATCGCGGCGGGGTTGAGGATCAGCGCGGCGTGCGGTGCGTAGTTCGTCGAACCGGCGACCGGCTGGAACTCGAGCGCGCCGCGATCGGCGTACGCCGGTGTGCCGGCGCCGGTGTCGGCGACGATCGTGTCATCGGCGAGTTGGTTGCCAGCGGCATCGGTCGCCCGGAAGCCGGTGGCGCCGGAGTTCGCCGAGTCGACGGCGGTCGAGCCGGCGGTGAGCCTGAAGTCGCCGGACGCCGGGTTGACGAGGTCGGGGTCGATCGAGGATCCGTGGCTCTCCTGGCCGCTGGCGGTGGCGTACCCGGACAGCTTCGGGTAGACGACGCCGCCGACCTTCGTGGTCGGAGCGGTCGTGTGGTTGAAGGCGGTGTCGTAGTCGGCGCTGAATCCGGAGACCGAGCCGGCGTCGACGTACAGGTTGTACTCGGTGGCGGTGACGCCGTTGTCGACCAGCAGGTTGTTGGCCAGCGTCGCACCGGTGGAGACGCCTTCGACGGAGATGCCGTCGCGGCGGTTCGCGTACGAGGTGTTGTTGAGGTACCGGACCCCGGTGGACGCGAGCGTGTCGAAGCCGTGGTCGCCGTTGGCGTAGGAGATGTTGCGGGCGACCAGGGCGCGGTGGGAACCGCTGTAGACCTGTACGCCGGTGTCCTGGTTCTGGTACGTGACGTTGTTGACGACCGTGTTGTCGGGGGAGTTGGTGTTCACGTCGATGCCGGCCGAGGTGGCCGTCGGGCTGACCGACGTGTTCGCGTAGCTCGTGTTGCCGTCGATCAGGTTGTTCGACGAGGTGGACAGACCGATGCCGTGCAGACCGTTGTGATGGCTGCTCGACCCGGTGACGGTGACGCCGCTGGACGCGGCGATCCGGATCCCCGTCGACAACGAACCGTCGACGGCGGCAGCGCGGACGACGTTGCCGCCGCCCGGTGAGGTATCGATCAGGATGCCGTTGCTGGCCGACTGGGAGGCGGTGACGTGATCGATGGTGGCCCCGGTCGCGGTCAGCAGCCGGACGCCGGCCAGGTTCGGCCGGTCGGTCTCGATGTTGCTGATGGCAACGTTCGACTTGCTGCTCGCGGTGACGCCGAAGGACTGCGCGCCGGCCTCGACCTGGTGGCCGTCGCCGGGGTTGGCGCCGCCGGCGTCGACGTACAGGACCTTGGCGGTCGCGTCGTAGAACCAGCTGTTGGCGGTGGTGGTGGTCGCCGAGGTGGCGGTGGCCAGACGCTGACCGTCGAGGAAGACCTGCCGCGGGACGGAGGGTGGCGCGTACGGCGTACTCCATGCTGTCGTGCTTGTCGCCGTCCAGAGTGCTGCTGTGCTCAGCGAGCGGGTGCCGAGGATGACGACACCGGGTGCGTCACCGACGACGCTGATCGGGTCGGTGGCGGTACCGGAGGCGTTGATGGTGACTTGCTCGCGGTACGTACCGGGTGCGACGTGCACGGTGTCGCCCGGCGCGATCGCCTTCTTGGTGCCCTGCGAGATCGTGCAGAACGGCACTGCCTGGGTGCCTGCGCCGGCCAGGGTGTCGCTGCAGTTGGCCGCGCCGTTGTTCACCCAGTAGCCCGTTCCGGCCGCGGCCGCCGGGCCGCTGCTGACGATGACAAGGGTGGACGCGGCGAGGATCATGACCGACCCGGCCGCCAGCTGCTTGAGCCGTCTGTACATGATCTCTCCTGCGTCTGGAAGCGTGGTTAGTGGAGTACGGCTACCGGCCGCATCCGGGCGACGGGCTTGACCAGCCCGTTGCGGACGAGGACGTCGAGCGCGGCGTCGACGCCGCGGTTGTCGAAGTGCGGGGCGTCGGTGGGCGCACCGTCGTCGTAGCGATAGCGCAACGTCTTGCGGCCGAGCGGGTCGTCGCCGGAGATGCCCCGGGTGACCAGGTCCTTCACGACCGTGCCGGCGCCGTGGCAGGCGGAGTACAGGCTGTTGGCTGCCTTGTCCCCGGCGACCGCGAGGTAGCTGGAGGTGCGATGCGTGCCGGGCAGCAGGACGGCCTGACCGGTGTCCGCGAAGGTGGTCCCGGGCGTCATCATGCTGGCCGGGAAGGCTCGGCAGGAGTTGTGCCGATGGACCACGGCCGTCGATCCGTCGACGGGCTCCTCGTAGATGCTGTTGTGCGGTGAGTCGACGACGAGTCGCCCGGTGGCGCCGCCGAAGGATTCGGCGGCGATCTTGCGGAGCGCTGCGTACGTCGCGGTACGGAAGGCGAAGCCGTAGTTCATCGCCGCCGCCGTGGCGAGCATCAGCCGCTGGCCTTCGTCGGTGGCGAGCTCCAGCGGCGTGCAGCCGTCGGTGAAGTAGAGGCTCAGCCGGGCCTTGAGCTGGGCGAAGGACTTCGCCGAGCGCAGGTGGAACCACGGCTTCAGGGCCGCGTTGACCGCTTTGATCTGGCGCGGGTAGTCCTTACGGCGGAAGAAGAGCCGGCCGATCTCACCGGTGAAGACGCCACCGCCGCCGTGGTACTGGATGGTGAGCTGGCCTTCCTTCACCCCGAGCTTGGCGGCCCGCTCCGGATCGAGGATCTCCTCGACCCGCTGCAGCTCGACGAAGTGGTTCGACGGGCCGACCGTCCCGAACCGGTACCGCGCCAGCTGGAACGCGACGCCGGGCAACTCGGACTGCAGCCGGTCGATTCCGCCGTAGCGTTCCAGCTCGATCCGGCCGCCCTCCTCGATTCGCTCGAGGTCGTCGGCGGGTGCGCCCCAGCGCTCGACGCTGAACTCGGAGCCGTTCTTGACCGCCCTGACGACCTCGGAGCGGGACAGTTCGCGAGTGCCCTGGGTCGGGTAGGGATAGCGCTCGCGGACTGCCCGCATGAAGGTATCGATCGCGCGGTCGTCCGGAACCTCGGAGTCGACGGCGATCAGCGCCATCCCGCAGTTCACCGACGAACTGGTCAGGTCCGGGCGGATCGTGCCGGTGGTGGCTACCGCGACGCTGGAGGGCAGTTCCATCTTGGACTTGTGGTGGAAATCGGGCAGGACGACGGGTGGAGCGGCCAGGTCCGCGCCCTCGACCTGATGACGCAACGCCGAGACCGTGGCGTGGTCAGCCGGAAGCAGGCTGGGGTCATCGAAGACCGTCGGGGGGTCGGTGACGGCGGAGTCGAGGACGCGGACGTTCAGTGGTGGCCGTTGCTCAGTGGTCATGTCTGCTCGCAGTCGTGGTAGGCGGTCACGTGGTCAGAAGTCGTCGGGGTACGGCGCGCACGCGGTGACCGCGGACACCAGGCCGGGGGCCGGCGTGTACTCCGGGACGAGCCGGCGCAGGTGCCGGAACACCTCGTCGGGACGGTTGTGCGAGGCCGCGTCGTACAGCTCGCGCAGGCCGGCCCGGAAGCCGGCAACGGCGTGCGGCGGCTTCGTCATCGAGATCCGCGGATGGTCGGTCGGCAGCGCTTCCTCCTCGCAGCCGAACAGCTCCTCGGTCAGCTTCTCGCCGGGCCGCAGCCCGGTGTAGCGGAACTTCACGTCGCGGATGTTGAGCAGGTTCGCGAAGTTGCGGACCAGGTCGACGATCCGGACCGGTTCGCCCATGTCGAGCACGTACGTCGAGGATCCGTCGGCCATCCGGGCCGCCTCGAGGACCAGCCCGACGGCTTCCTCGATGGTCATGAAGAAGCGGTTCACGTCCGGGTGGGTGACCGTCACGTCAGCGCCGCTGGCGAGCTGGTCGCGGACCACGTGCAGGAGTGAGCCACGGCTGCCGAGCACGTTGCCGAACCGGACCGCCGTCAGTACGGTGTCCGAGCCGTGGTGCGCCTCCAGGACCAGCTCGGCCAGCCGTTTGGTTGCCCCGAGCACCGAAGCTGGGTTGGCCGCCTTGTCGGTGGAGATCAGCACGAACCGCTCGACGTCGTACGCGATCGCGGCCTCGACCAGGTTCTCGGTGCCCCGGACGTTCGACTTCACGCCCTCGCACGGGTGGCGCTCCAGTACCGGCAGGTGTTTGAGTGCCGCGGCGTGGAAGACGATCTGCGGACGGTGGTCGCGGAACAGTTGGTGGATCCGCTCGCCGTCGCGGATGTCGGCCACCACCGTGCTCTCGGTGTCCAGCAGCGCCTCACCCCACAGGTCGAGCTGGGTGCGGTGCAGGTTCGACTCGTCGTGGTCGAGCATGATCAACTCGGCCGGCCCGAAGCCGTAGACCTGACGGCACAACTCGCTGCCGATCGAGCCGCCGGCGCCGGTCACCAGGACCCGCTTGCCCGCGATCGCTTCGGCCGCTCCACGGCTGACCACGTGCATCTCCGGTCGCCCGATCAACGGCCCGACCTGGAGCGCGCGCATGTCGGTGCCGGCGATCTGCCGCTGCAGCGCCGACAGGAACGGCGGCAGGTGGAGCACGGTGACGCCCTGGGCGGCGGCCCGGAGTCCGAGTTGCTTCACCTCGTGGGTCGGCATCGACGGGATGGCCACCACGACGACATCGACGCGGTTGCTTTCGAGTACGGCCTCGAGGTCGGCCAGCGTGCCCAGTACCCGGCGTCCTCCGAACCGCCGCCCCCGCTTGGATTCGTCGTCGTCCAGGAAGCCCACCGGCTCCAGCCCGAACGAGCTGACCCGGTGCAGGTCGCGGGCCAGGGCGAGGCCGGCCTCACCGGCCCCGACCACGATGGTCCGCAACAGGTTCTTCTCGTCTTGCCGTAGCAGCACAGGCTGACTCATTCCGCTCCCTTTCTGGAGAACCGCCGCAACGTCGCGTCTGCCAACGCGGCGCACACGGCATCGATCTGGCCGTCGGTCAGACGGGGGTGGATCGGTAGTGAAAGCAACTGGTCGAACAGGGCGTCCGCGCCGCTCATCCCGCTCGGCGGAATCGACGCGACCTGGCCGAAGTACGTGAGCTGGTGGACCGGGATGAAGTGCACCGAGGTGCCGACTCCCCGGGCCGCCAGTTCGGCGATCACCTCGTCCCGCTCGATCCCTGCTGCCAGCCGGATCGGGTAGAGATGCCACGCGTGGGTGCCGGTTCCGGGTGCGGGCCGGTGGGGGAGCGCCACCGCCGGCAGCGTGGACAGCTGGAGGTCGTAGCGGGCAGCGATCTGGGCTCGGCGCTCCTGCCACCTGGGCAGGTGCGTGAGCTGGGCGCGGCCCATCGCTGCCTGGATGTCGGTCATGTTGGCTTTGAGACCGGCTTCGGCGACGTCGTAGCGCCAACTGCCGCCGGGGAGGTACCGGCGCCACGCGTCGGCGGTCATCCCGTGCAAACGGGCCTGATGCAACCATCCGGCCCGGTCCGCGTTGTCGGTGGTGATCATGCCGCCCTCGCCGAGGGGCAGGTTCTTCGTCGCGTAGAAGCTGAAACAGGTCGCACCGCACTGAGAGCCGATGGGTGTCGAGCCCTCGTAGGTGCCGATCGCGTGGGCGGCGTCGACCACGACCTGGTCGAGCGTGAGGCCGGCCGCCTCGGCCAGCGCCGGCACGTCTGCGAGATCGCCGGCCCAGTGCACGACCGTCATCGCCGCGGGTTGCCCGAAGGCCCGTACTGCGTCCCGCACGGTGGCGGGAGTCGGCATGCCGGTGATCGCGTCGACATCGACCAGGACCGGTTGCAGCCCGGCGTGCACGATCGCCTGGACGGCGCCGCAGAACGTCATCGTCGAGGTGAGGACGAGCGATCCGCGCGGCAGCCCGTAGGACCGCAACGCGAGCTCGATCCCGTGGGTACACGAGGAAACCGCGATCGCGTGATCGGCCCCGACGTAGCCGGCGAACTCGCCTTCGAAGGCGGCCACCTCGCGGCCGGTGGTGACCCAGCCGGACCGGAGTACGCGGAGTGCGGCGTTCTGGGCCGCGGCGGTGATGTAGCAGTCGGCGAACGGTACCTGGACCTCTTCGGCCGGTACGGCGCGCGGCACAGCATTGATTCGGGTCGTCATCCCGTAAGCCCCCCTCAGAGCCCCTGCTTTGACCTCGACGCTACGGGCCGTGAGCGTGGCTCGCGCCCGACGAGGAGGTGAGAACGTCTACGTCAGAAGGGCGATCCGCGGCCGGTGGTGGCCGGGAGTTCGTCGATTTCGTCGATGCCTTTCACGCCGTGTGAGCGGGCGAAGGCCACCAGTGCCAGGGCGGAGTGCTGGTCCGATCTGCGGAGCAGGCTCTGCACGTGGGTCCGGACCGTGTTCATGGAGACGAACAGGTGTGCCGCGACCTCGGCTCTGGTCATCCCGGACACCAAGCAGCGCAGTACTTCGAGCTCGCGCGGCGTCAGTTCCGCGACGAACCCGGCGGCCGCCTGACGTCCTTGGCGGTCCGACAGCAGATGGTCCAGCACCGGCCGTAACGTGGTCGGCGCGAGGTAGAGCTGGCCGCCGAGGACCTGCCACACAGCCGCCACCAGAGCTTGGAGTGGAGTCGTCTTGGACAGCCATCCGCCGGCGCCCGACTCGAGCGCCTTGACGATCAGGCGCGGCTCGTTGCTGCCCGACAAGACGATCGCGGGCGGGCCGTCCGTCCTGCGGGCCAGCTCTTCGAGCAGGTCGAATCCGGACTCGTCGGCGAGCATCAGGTCGAGCAGCACCAGGTCGGGCGGATCGGAGGCGATCAGCGCGCGGGCGGCGTCGAGGTTCGAGGCACGGTTCACCCGGTCGATGCCGTCCTCTCCCAGCAACGCCTCGCCGAGGACGTCCGCGAAGACGCGATGATCGTCGACGAGCAAGAGGGTCGCGCCGTCGGTCATACCGGCGTACCGCCACTGCTCAGGGCGGCCGCGTCGACCAGACCGGCGGCCTCGGCAGCCCTGGCGATCTTGCCCCTGCCATGGACGCCGAGCTTGCGCAGGATCTGCTGGACATGGGTTCGCACCGTGTGGCGACTCACCCCGAGCTGGTCGGCCATCGCCTGGGTGGAATGCCCGCGCACGACGAGCCGCAGTACTTCGAGTTCGCGGCCGGTGAGGGCGTCGACGACGCCGTGATCGTGCCGTTGGCCCGGGATCTGCCAGCCCTCGGAAACCCGCTCACCAGCGGCGACCCGGTCGAGGGTGTTCATCAGCACGGGGAAGGCGCAGGCCTTGTTGACCACTCCGCGGATCAGACCTTGCTCGTAGGCGTCCCACACGCCGTCCTGGCAGACGTCGGTGAGGAGGACGACGGCCGGCGGATCGTCCAGGCCGGCCAGGAACCCGGCGACGGCGACCGCATAGGCCTCCACGACGTCGATGACGCAGATGTCCGGCCGCAGCTCGGTGGCGCGGTTCATCAGCACGGCAGGCTCGTCGGTGGTCAGCACCACCTCGTGGCCTTGCTGCGCGAGAGCTGTCGACAGGACCGACGAGAAGAGCCATTGTTCGTCGCAGATCGCGAGCCTCATGCCGGCCTCACCGGACGGCGGAGGGCCGGGATACAGAGGCGGACGGTGGTACCGGCTCCGGGTCCACTGGAGATCTCGAGCCTGCCCTTGCAGGCCCGGACCGCGGCCGCCACGACCTGCAGGCCGTGGCCGGTGCCTGACGCGATGCCGCCGAAACCAGCGCCGTCGTCGACGACCTCGACCTTCGCCTCGTCGCCGTCCACGCCGACCGTCACCGTCACGGTTCCGTCCGGTCCGGCCGCGCGGCAGGCGTTGTCGAGCAGATTGCCGACTGCCCGCCGGAACAAGGCCTGCTCGCCCGCTACCAGTACGTGCTTCGACCGTACGACGGTGATCTGGCCCCGGTGGGTGAGCCGCACGACCTCCGCGCACTCGGTGACGAGCCGGGCAAGGTTGACCGTACCGGTGTCCTGACCGCGGTCGAACTCGGCCGCGAGCATCTCGGCGATCGCGGTGAACTGCTGGTGGATCAAGGTCATCCGGGTCTGCCCGGCGTCCTGCCCGGCCCTCGGCTCGGACAGCAGGAGACCTGCGGCGACGTACTGCCGCAGGTCGTGGCACAGCCTCTTCAACTGATCCGGGTTGTTCGTCTCCGCACACTTCTCGACGAATGGTTCCGGCGCACTGACAGCACTCATCCGTGACCCCCCTCAGAGTCGTCACCGAGCGAACCGCTGCCCCTGCGGTTCCGTGCGGCCAATCCCCTCGCAGGGCCCCCTGGCGTGCACGTCCCGGTCTCAGGGCACCAGTACAGGGGGTTGGCTCGCGTGCTGGTGGCGGTTTCGCGGAGTCGTCATGAGGCGGTCATTTTCCTGTCATGAACCGCGCGCGGGGATCATGGACGGAACTCGTACGCACCCAGGTCGTCGTAGCGCCTCGGGCCTTCGGCGAAGGTGTTGGCCGTGGCGGGATCGTCGTACCGGCCGGCGCCGAGGAGGTCGGTCGACTGGGCGCCGGAGACCCCGGAGTCGCCACGGTCGATCGCGGCCGAACCGGCTTGCAGCCTGAGGTCCCAGCCGCCGGGGGAGACGAAGCCGGGGTCGGCCTGGATGCCGTGGGACTCCTGCTGGGTCGCTGCCTGCATCGCGGCGAGCGAGGTGTAGGTCGACTTGAACGCGTACATCTTGCCGGCCTTGGTCAGCCAGACGAGGTTGTGGTCGACGGTGGTACTGGCCGGCGCGGAGTCCCAGATCCCGATGTTGCCGGCGCGGCGGGCACAGGAGATGCCCTGGTAGGCAGGGTAGACGGCATTGTCGACCGCGATGTTGTCGACCACCTGGTAGTCGCCGGAGGTGCCCTCGACGTTGATCCCGGTGGTGCAGTTGCGGTAGACCGTGTTGCCGATCATCCGGCCGCCGGTGACGTTCAGGTTGTCGATGCCGTGGTCGCCGTTGTTGTAGGTGACGTTGAGCGCCGCCAGGTTGTCGTTGCCGCCGGTGTAGAACTGGATCCCGGAGTCCTCGTTGTCATGAGTGACGTTGCGCAGAACGGAGTTGCCCGGGCTGACCACGTTGATCCCGTTGGCGTTGCGCCGGAATCCTTCGGCGTTGAAGCTCGCGGTGTTGCGGCTGACGGTGATGCCGGTCGCGCCCGAGGTGAGCACGATGCCGCTGCCGTTGTTGTGATGTACGTAGTTGTCGGTCACCACCGACGAGGTGGCGCCGCGGATGCTGATCCCGGGGGCGGTCTTGCCGGTGGCCGGGCGGCCGGCGCCGCTGATCGTGTTGCCGGTGATTGTGAGGTGGTCGCCGCCGGACACATAGATGCCGTCAGCAACGGTTCCGGCGAAGGTCAGCCCGGCGATGGCGACGTAGCTGCGCCCGGTCAGGGCAGCGCCGTAGTACGTGCCACCGGCGATGGTCGGGGTGCGCCCGGGCCACCCGGTGATCGTGATCGGCGCGGCGGCGGTACCGGAGACGGTGGGCTTGATCGTCTCGGCGTAGGTGCCGTTGCCGATGTAGAGCGTGTATCCGGCGGCCAGCTTGGTCACGGCCTTGCCGATGGTGCAGTACGGCGTGGTGGCGGTGCCGGTCCCGGAGTCCGAGCAGGCTGCTGTGCGGTCGACGTACAGCGAGGTCGTGGCGGCCTCGGCGAGCGGAGGAAACGCCAGCAGGCCGGCCGGTAACAGCGCGGTCGCGCACAGGCCCAGACTCCTGATCAGTCTCATGGTTCCACGGTAGGAAGCGGGTGGATTCGTTGCATCGCGCAATCGACGTAGCCGCGCCTGCTCGCTGGCTGAGCCGACGTACCACTGCGTACGTCGGCCAAGCGCGGTGGTCCTGTCACGGCGAGGGGGGAGTGCCGGTGACGGGCGACAGCCGCGGCGCCGGGACGAATGGGGGGACGTCCTGGCGCGTCGACGTACGCAGTCGTCATCCAGGCTGCGGGCCGGATGCCGTGGAGGACAAGGAAGATGACCGAACTGTCATCGAGTGCTCAGCGCGGCAGCGACAGTTCGAAGACCGCGCCGCCTAGCGGATGGTTGTGAGCGGTGAGAGTCCCACCGTGGGCGGTGGCGGTCGCCCGGGCCATCGACAGGCCCAGGCCACTGCCCATCGGGCCGTTCGGCGGCATCCGGTGCCAGAACCGGTCGAAGATGGCGGGCAGGTCCTCGGGGTCGATCCCGGGACCGGAGTCCGTCACGGCGATCACGAAGGAGGTTTCGAGCAACTGGCAGGCCACGGTGATCGCGCCGCCGTCGGCGGTGAAGTGCACGGCGTTCTCGATCAGGGCGTCGATGGCCAGGGCGAGCCATTCGGGATCGGCCGTGACGATGCCGGTCTCCCCGTTGCGGATCCGCCAGGCCCGATCGGCGCCGGCCGACCAGTTGGCGCCGAGCTGTCCGACCAGCTCGCCCAGGTCCGTCGGCTGCCGGCGGATCGCGACCCCGGAGTCCAGCCGGGCGAGCGCGAGCAGCCGGTTCGACAGGGCCGACATCCGCTCCAGCTGGGTGAGAGCGACGGTCAGGTCCTCCGCCGTGCCCGGTGCGACCCCGGAGGCCGCGGCGAGCTCCAGGTGCCCGCGCGCGATCGTCACCGGCGTACGGATGGCGTGCGAGGCGTCCCGGAAGAACTCGCGTTCCCGGTTCACGCCGGCGACCTGTTTGGCGGCCATCTCCTCGACCTGGCGCAGGGCGGTGGCCCGGCGCTGGGCGTGCCAGACCATCACGCCGAGCACTGCCGGCATCAACGGGATCTCGGCGAGCTCGGCGCGGGCGAGCACGCCCTCGGAGGCATGCGTCCACATGAGCCAGCCGCCCGGCACGGTGATCGCGACGATCAGGGCCAGGGTCGGGACCACCGGCCAGACCCGGTAGCCGTAGGCGACCGCGAGGGCCAGGAACATGATGTGGAACGGCGCGGCCTCATGTCCGGGCAGCGCGAGCATCAGACCCATCATCGCCACGACGAAGACGGCCAGGCAGACGTCGACCGCCAGCCCGGTCCGCAGGCGCGGTACCGGAACCCGGACCGGCGTGCTCAGCGCCTCACGCGCTCTGGAGCTGATAACCGACATTGCGGACCGTCACGATGAGATCGGGGCGCAACTTCGCGCGCAGCCGGCCGATACAGACGTCGACCACGTTGGTGGCTGGATCGAAGTCGTAGCCCCACACTTCGGAGAGCAGCTCCTGGCGGGTGCAGACCGCGTTGGCGTTGCGCATCAGGTGCAGCAGCAGCAGGAACTCCCGCTGTGACAGCACTGTCGGCTTGCCGTCGACGAGCAGCTGACGCGCCTGCAGGTCGAGCACGATGTTGCCGACCTGCAGGGTGTCTCTTCGCCGCATGGTGGCGGTCTCCCGCAGCCGGCTGCGCACCCGGGCGATCAGCTCCCGGACCGCGAACGGCTTGGCCAGGAAGTCGACCGCGCCCTGCTCGAGGCAGGAGATCCGCAGCTGCACGTCGCCGGTCGCCGACAAGATGAGCACCCGCAGACCGGGGTCCTGCGCCATCAGCGCGGACAGCACCGCCTCACCGTTGACGCCCGGCATGATCAGGTCGAGCACGACCAGGTCGGGTCGTTCGGTCAGCGCAAGCCGGATACCGTCGAACCCGTTGGTCGTCGTGAGCACCTGATACCCGTCAGTCTCCAGTGCCCGTTTGACGAACTTCACCAGGTCTGGTTCGTCGTCGATAACCAAGATCTTGGTCATCTCGCCCCCTCAGGATGATGACCGTTGTTCACATTCCCGTCGCCCATTGTTATCGGGTCGACGCCGCTCACGATAGGGCTGACCACGCCCCGTTAGGTGGAGATTGGCTAACGACGGCGCGTTGTCGGCGCGGCTGCCACAGCCGGTACGGAGGTGGCCACGCAGCGTCCGTACCGGCCGGTGATCAAGCGATTGCTGGGGGTCAGCGGTTGAGCAGGTCGGCTTCTTGGAGTTGTTGCCAGATGTCGGACTGGTCGATGACGGTGACGCCCAGCTTTTCGGCCTTGGTGAGTTTGGCGGCGCCTACGTCGGCGCCGGTGATGAGGAGGTCGGTGGTGGCGGAGACGGAGGAGGCGATGGTGGCGCCGGCCTTCTCGCAGAGGCGCTGGAAGGCGGGGCGGGGGACCTTCTCGCCGGAGCGGGGGTCGCTGATCGAGCCGGTGACGACCACGGTCTTGCCGGCCAGCGGGGCGCCGGCGGCGACTACGGGTGGGAGGTCTTCCTCGCGGACGTCCAGGGAGACGCCGGCTGCTCGGAGGCGCTCGAGTTCTGGGCGGAGCCGGGCCAGGTGCTCGATCAGGGAGGCGGCGACCTTCGGGCCGATGTCCTCGACCGCGACTAGACCGTCGACGCCCGCGTCGGCGACTTCCTCGAGGGAGCCGAAGCCTGCTCGGCACATTCTGGTGGCGGTGCCTTCGGAGGCCATCGGGATGGCGAGGCCGATCAGGGCGCGGCGGAGGCCGACCTGGCGGCTGGCATCGATCGAGTCGATCATCCGGGTGGCCGAGACCTCGCCGATCCGGTCGAACTCGAGCAGGCCCTCCTTGGTCAAGTGGTAGAAGTCCGAGGGGTGTTCGAGGATGCCGGCCTCGGCCAGCCGCTCGATCCAGACGCCGCCGATCGCGTCGATGTCGGCGGCCGCCCGGGACGCCCAGTGGATCAGGCGGCGGACTGTCTGGGCGGGGCAGGCGACGTTGGTGCAGAACAGTTCGCGGCTGTTGCCCTGCTCGGTCAGCGGCTGCTCGCAGGACGGGCAGACCGACGGGGGCACGATGTCGCGCTCGGCGCCGGTGCGCTTGGCGGCATCGAGCACGCCGGCGACGAACGGGATGACGTCGCCTGCGCGGCGTACCAGGACCGTGTCGCCGATCTTGATGCCGCGGGCGCGGATGACCTCCTGGTTGGCCAGCGTCGCGCGGGTGACCGTCGTGCCGCCGACGAAGACCGGCTCGAGCCAGGCGACCGGCGCGATCTTGCCGGTTTTGCCGACGTCCCAGACCACGTCGGCCAGGATGGTGGTCTTCTCCTCGGCGGCGAACTTGAAGGCCAGGGCACCGCGCGGTGAGCTCGATCGGGTGCCGGCGGCGGCGAAGGCGTCGCGGTCCGCGAGGCGTAGTACGGCGCCGTCGAGGTCGTAGTCGAGGTCGTTGCGCTGCTGCTCGATCGTGGTGATGACGGCCTGCGCCGCGGCCGCGTCATCACAGTGCCGCATCTCCGCGACGGTGAAGCCGAGCGTCCGCAGCGCGCGATCCAGATCGGCGTCGGTGTCGTCGGCGTCACTGAGCAGGTCGAAGGCGAGGAACTGCAGGCGCCGCTCGGCGACGGTGGCCGGGTCCTTGGCGCGCAGGGTGCCGGCGGCGGCGTTCCGCGGATTGATCAGGGGCTTGTCCTGATGAGCGGCGTTGTAGGCGGCGAAGGTCGAGCGCAACATGACCGCCTCGCCGCGCACCTCGATCCGGCCCGGTACGTCGAGCCGCTCCGGCACCCCATCAGCCAGCGCCCGCACGAGCGGCGTCACGTCATCGCCGGTCGTCCCGTCACCACGGGTGATCGCCCGCGCCAGCCGCCCGTCGTCGTAGACGAGCGCCAGCGACAACCCGTCCAGCTTCGGCATGACCACGACCGACTGCCCCGGGAAGCGAGCGAAGAAGGCCTCCACCTGCTCAGGCCGGGTCGCCTTCTCCAGTGACAGCATCGGCCGCGAGTGCCGGATCGGCGCGTGCAGCACCGCGGGCGCTCCGACCTGCTCCAGCGGATTCGGGTCGGGCGCCAGCTCCGGATTCGCCTCGATCAGCGCCCGCAGCTCGTCCTCGACCGCGTCGTAGTCGGCGTCGGCCACCTCCGGAGACCCCCGGTAGTAGGCGTCCCGCAGCACGACGATCCGGTCGGCCAGCTCCTGAATCCGCTCCCCTGTATCCACGAGCCGAAACACTACCGGCGGCCGGGGACAGAACGCGCGATCCGGTGCGGATCCCGGGCCGGCCGTCGGCCTCGGGGTGGACGCCCGGATCGTTGCCTACGACCACGGGATGACGGTCGGTGGCGACTCGGGCCTGATGGAGTGAGGGCCCGGTTTCCCTAAGTTTTGAAGCATGTTGACGACGGAGCGGGGGCGGGTCGCCTGGGCGGACGTTGCCAAGGGCATGTGTATTCTGCTGGTCGTGCTCTGGCACGTCCTGATGAAGCACTACCTGCAGATCGACTGGCACATCAGCGGGCAGGCGCGGGGGCTGTGGGGGACGCTCGGTGAGCAGTTGCTGCCGCTCCGGATGCCCTTGTTCTTCGCGGTGTCCGGCTTCTTCGCGGTCCGCGCGGTCCAGCGCCCGTGGCCGGTGGTCCTTCGCACCAGGGTGGCGAAGTTCTACTACATCTACGTGGTCTGGCTGGTGATCCACACCGTCGTACTGGCGTTCGTACCGGACTTCGGCACCGAGCGGGCGGACGGTCCGTTGAAGTTCCTGGCGCAGTTGACGATCACACCGTCGAACCTCTGGTACCTCTACGCTCTCGCCCTGTACTTCGTGATCGCCAAAGCGGCGCACCGGTTGCCGGCGTGGGCGGTCCTCACCCCGGCGTTCCTCTTGTCGGCGGCAGCGTCGGCGGGCCTGCTCGCTGTACCGGGTGACCGGGCCGGCGTCTACCAGAACCTGGTCTTCTTCCTGGCAGGCCTCTACGGCAAGAGCCTGATCGAGGACCTGGCCGCGCGGGCGAGCTGGCGACGGCTGCTGCTTGTCGGAGCACCGTACGCCGTACTGCTGACCGTCATCGCCGTCTTCGACGCGAAGACCTGGTTCGGTCTCTGGCCGGTCGTGAGCGGGGTGGCGATCGTCCTGGGGGTCACGGCGGCTGGCCTGGTGACCCGCTGGGAAGGCCTGTCCAAGGGGCTGGCGAGCATCGGCAGCCGCACACTGCCGATCTATGTGATGCACATGCCCTTGCTGGCGCTGACCCACGCGGCGCTGATCGGCCCGCTGTCCGCGGCCGGTCCGACGACTCAGTGGATCGTGGCCATCGCCGAGCCCGTCGCCCTGACCGGCCTCCTCGCCTGGCTCTGCCTCGTCCTCTACCGCTATCTGCCGAAGTCGCTCTTCGAACTGCCCATCACAGCTCCGCGCGCGATACGGACCGTGACACGCAGTAGCGCAGCGCACTGACAGTTGGCTTCACCCAGAATTGGAGCATGCTGCCGGACGTAGCGCACTACGATCGGTCGGCCGCGGCGCAGCTCCTGGCCCGGGTGCTCGCCGACGTCGACTTGCAGCCGGATCGCTGGTTTCCGGCTTCGCCGTACCGGGTCGAACCGGAGCTGACCCCGCTGACGCCGGCGCCTGGCAGCCACCTGACGAGGGCGCAGCTGAGTTATCTCGAGAGCGGGATGCGGCCGTGCCCGCCGGAGTTGGTCACGAGCGCGACTCACCG
The DNA here is from genome assembly GCF_039537185.1 of Kribbella ginsengisoli. Classification (NCBI taxonomy): domain Bacteria; kingdom Bacillati; phylum Actinomycetota; class Actinomycetes; order Propionibacteriales; family Kribbellaceae; genus Kribbella; species Kribbella ginsengisoli. The sequence continues at coordinate 127,946 of NZ_BAABAA010000011.1, forward strand.
GGTGATGTGGCACGACACAGACGGAGTGCTGAACGTCGCCCACTGCGGTCCGGGTGGATTCGGCCCGATCGTCCCGATCGCTGCGCGGGAGACCGTGCTGGTACATCGGAGGGCCCTGGCCGACGCGGTGGTCGAAGAACTGGACGCCGCCGAGATCGCCGTCATGACGGCGACCACGACGGATCGGGATCCGGTGGAGATCCTCAGCGTCGGGTTGGAGACGACTGCGCGGGCGCTGGTGCAGCATGCGTATCTGGCCGATCGGACGCGGTACCGGACCCCGGGGGAGTTCGCTCGTGGACTGCGGGACTCGGGGCTGTTCGCGGTGGTGGCGAACACGTGGTTCTGGGGGCTGCAGTCGTCGACGTTCCGGCGCGGCATGATCCCGGTCGCGCCGGCCGACGGGACAACCCGGTACACCGCGGAGACGACCAGGATGCTGCGGACCATGAAGGACGCGGTCATCGCCTCGCCTGATCCCGAGGATGCCGGTCTGCTGCGGCAGTACGGGTCGCTGACCGAGCAGCCGCGGTGTCTCGCGAACATGCCGGCGACCGTCGACGGCCGCCGGGTCACGCTGCTGCCCGGTGTCGTCGACACCTTCGTCGAGACGTTCGCCCGGCTGGTCGACGGGGTGGAGATCAACAGTGATCAGGAGGTCGCGATGAGCAGTCCTGCCGGCGAGGTGTTCGAAGTACCGGACATGACGTGTTCGCACTGCACGAGCACGATCACCAAGGTGCTGCAGAGCAACGGGGTGACGGTGTCGGAGATCGATCTGGACACCAAGAGGGTGGTCGCGGCGTTCCCGTCGGCCGACGTCCGGGAGCGCTGCTTCGACGCGATCCGGGACCGCGGCTACACGGTGATCACGGCGGTTGCGTCCTGATCGGGACCGAGACGCGGCGCGGCAGGATTCCCAAACGCGCCTGAGCCAGGCATCGTGGGGGCTGCGACGTCGAGACTGCGCAACCGTGGTCCTCCTTGTTTGGGCGCGCGAGTACCGGCCGGGACAGGACTCAGGCAGTGGCTTCGCTCCGTGTGCGGCAGATCCTCCTCGAGGTGCTCGCCTTCGACCAGCCGGACCGGACCGCGCATGGGGCCACGGTCTGGACCAGGTTGTGCGCGTCGGCGGTCAGCGCCGTACCGATCACGGGAGCAGGAGTCGCACTGATGACCGCACGCGGCCACGGCGGCACGCTGGCCTCGACGGACGGACCGGCAGCGGTCCTCGAGGACCTGCAGCAGACCCTGGGCGAGGGACCGTGTCTGAACGCCTTCCACGAACGCCGGCCGGTCCTACTGCCCGACCTGACCGAGGAGACCGCCCGCTGGCCGGGCTTCGTCCCCGGTGCGCTCGCGGCCGGGGTTGCCGCCGTCTTCGCCTTCCCGCTGCAGATCGGCGCCATCCGGCTCGGCGTACTCGACCTGTACCGCGATACGCCGGGACCGCTGGAAGCACTGCAACTCAAAGAAGCGCTCGACTATGCGGCGGCCGCGTCGTCGATCCTGCTGGATCTGCAGCACGCCACGTCGCCGGGCGATCTCCATCCGGACCTCGTCGACGCGGCCGACGACCACCGGGAGATCCATCAGGCCACCGGCATCGTCACCGTCCAGGCGTCGGTGGGTCTCGACGAGGCCCTCCTGCTGTTGCGGGCCCGCGCGTACGCCGACGGGAGGCCACTGCGGGAACTCGCGGCAGACGTGGTCGCCCATCGGGTGACCTTTCACCCCGAGGACGAGCATGATGAATGACATCGACAAACGGTCCCAGCGGGTCCGGAAAGGCAGCACGCGATGAGCAGGGAACAGCGCCTCGCCGAAGTATTCGTGGAGCTCGCCGACACACTCGTCGACGACTTCGATGTCATCGACCTCATGCACACGCTGTGCGAGCGGAGCGTCGAACTGCTGCCGGCCGACGCGGCCGGCCTGATCCTGGCCGATCACCGGGGCATCCTGCAGGTGATGGCCTCGACCACCACCGAGGCCCGGGTTCTCGAGCTGTTCGCCCTGCAGAACGACGAGGGCCCGTGCCTGGACTGCTACTCGATCGGCCAGCCGGTGGTGAATGTCGGCCCCGACGAGGCGAAGCAGCGATGGCCGAGGTTCCATGCGGCGCTGACCGAGCTGGGTTTCCGGCGTACTCATGCGCTGCCGCTGCGGTTGCGCGGTCAGGTCGTCGGCGTCCTGAACCTGTTCTGCCGCGAGCCCGCAACCCTACGGCCGACCGAGGTGAAGCTTGCGCAGGCGCTGTGCGACATCGCCACCGTCGGACTGCTGCAGGAGCGTGCCGTCCGGCAGGGCCAGTTGCTGGCCGAGCAGCTCCAATCGGCCCTGAACAGCCGGATCGTGCTCGAGCAGGCCAAGGGGATCCTGTCCGAGCGGGCCGGTGTCACCGTCGACGAGGCGTTCACCCTGATGCGCGCGTACGCCCGCCGCAACCAGCGACCGCTGGCCACCGTCGCGGCGGCCGTCATCGACGGAACGGTCGAGGCCGAACTGCTGAACCACGGTCAGAACTGACGGCGTCGCTGTACGTGAGGAGATATTGAGCGCACACTGAGGTGTGGACCGGGGGGACCGGTTCATCCGATCGTTCCGAACTGCTGCCCAAGACCCCGGCGGCACTCAGCGAGTGTCGATTCCAGGGGGCAGGGCGTTATGTTGAAGACCCATTCCGGGCATGGAAGCCTGGTCGGTCAGCGGTGCTCCGCAGCCGCGATCCTCTTCCAGCAGCACGGGGTCGGCCTGCTGTCACTGGCGCTCGTGCTGACCGGCGACCAGCGGCGGGCGGAAGAGTCCGTCTCGGCGGTCGTCTGCGCGGCCCACCCCGCATCGCTACCGCATGGGCTGTCCGCGACCGGGATTCGGCAGGAACTCGCCCAGCGCCTGTACTTCCATTGCGATCCGCGGCCTTCGGGGCCTGAACAGCTCGAAGAGCTCGCGCTGGCGCTGACCACCTGGGGCAGGCTGAACGAGCACGGGGTGGCCTTCCTCCTCGAAGTACCGGCGGCGACCGTGACGCAGATCCTCAGCGGAAAAGATTCGGTGGAGAGCCGGAATAGTTCGGGGTAGCCAGCCGGTCACCGCGGTCACACACTGGGGTCGGTCACGGGGTGTGATCGAGGTGTGGCGCAAAGGGGCGGGCGAATGGCCAGTGAGTTTCAGCGGCGCAAGGTGGCCGGGGTGTTCGAGGCGATGGATGCCGACCGGAACGGCTTTCTCGAGGAGTCCGATTTCGAGGCGCTGACCCAGCGCTGGGTCGGGATCCGCGGCTGGCAGCCGGGGACCGAGGACCACGAGCGGATGCGCGCGATCATGATGGGTTGGTGGTCGGCGATCTCGACGATGTCCGACGCCGACCACGACGACAAGGTGTCGCTGGACGAGCTGATGACGGTGGTCGATCAGCTGCCGGCGATGGACGACGCCGTCTACGCGACGGCGGAGGCGATGTTCGACGCGATCGACGAGAACGGCGACGACCGGATCGCGGCGGCGGAGCACCAGCAGGTCGTGTACGCCTGGAAGGGCTCCGCCGACGGTGCCGAGGAGGTGTTCCCGAAGCTCGACCTCAACGGCGACGGCCACCTGTCCCGCGACGAGTTCCGCGAACTGTGGTCCGGCTTCTGGCGCGGCGACGACCCCGCGTCCCCTTCCCAGTGGATGTTCGGTCCGTACCAGACCAGTTAGCGACGGTTGCCCGGTTGGGGTTTGCGTCGTGGGGTACGGATGGGTGAGTGCTGGTAGCGGAGCGATACAGACTTGGTACTTCCCTCGGGCGTGGCGGAATGGGGGAGGTGTTCCGTGCCGTCGACGAGCAGTTGGGGCGGCCGGTCGCGGTCAAGCTGATGCTACCGTCCGATCGCGATCCGAGCGCGGTGGAGCGCTTTCATCGGGAGGCCCGGGCGGCGGCTCAGCTCAACGATCCGCATGTGGTCGCGGTCTACGACTTCGGCCAGCACGGCAACGAGTTCTTCCTGGTGATGGAGCTGGTCGACGGGCGGACGGTGGCCGGTGAGCTGGCCGAATACGGACCGTTGCCGAAGGATCGCGCGATCGGCATCATCGAGCAGGCCGCGCTGGGACTGGCCGCGGCGCATCGCGAGGGCGTGGTGCATCGCGACGTCAAGCCGGGCAACCTGCTGCTGACACCCGACGGAACGGTGAAGGTCGCGGACTTCGGGATCGCGCATCGGGCCGATGAAGCGACCGCCTTGACCGCCACCGGGCAGCTGATCGGCAGCGCGCTCTACCTGGCGCCGGAGCGGGCTCGCGGTGGACAGGCCGGCACCCCGTCGGACGTGTACTCGCTCGGCTGTGTGCTCTACCAGCTGCTCACCGGTCAGCCGCCGTTCGCGGGCGAGCACCCGGCCGCGATTCTCTACCAGCACGTGGACGCCGAGCCGGCGCTGCCGAGCGCGACCCGGCCCGAGCTCGCGGGCGCCTTCGAGACCGCGTTGTTCCGGATGCTCGCCAAGGAGCCCGCCGAACGCCCGACCGCCGAGGAGATCGCGGCCGGCTTCCTCCGTACGCCAGCCCTTGCGACCGCGGCGATGGTCGCCCCAGCCGTCGCACCGACGGTTCGTGCCGCGGTGGTTCCGGTCGAGACGACACCGCTTGTTCCGGTCACACCGGCGCCGCCACCGCCCTCGGGTTGGCAGACGCGGCAGAAGGCTTTGCTGGCGGGCGGGATCGCGCTCCTCGCCGCCGCGGCCGCAGTACTGGCCGTAGTCCTGCTCAACAACAACGATCCCCAACTGCCGGAGACGAACAACGTCGGCCCCGGCCCAGGCGTCACCTCCGGTACGCCGACCGCACCCGCCAACCCGTCGACCTCGGGACCGGGCCAGACCCGCACCACGAACCAGTCGACGCAGAGCACGACGGCCAAGCCGTCGCAGACCCCGTCCAGCCAGAACACGCCCACACCGCCGCCGTCCTCCGGTACGCCGACGACAACCGCGCCGACGCAGACGCCTACGTCGACCAAGCCGCCGCAGAGCACCGCACCCACCACCCCGGCCACGTCCGCGCCGACGACCGCCCCTTCGAGCACGCCGCCACCCGAGAACCCCTCGACGCCTCCGCCGTCGTCGGCCACCCCGCCGGCCAAGGGGTAGCGCCGAAGGCACACGCGGCCCATCTGCCGGCGGAAGGCACCCATCCGGCCGCCGGGCAGCGCCGAATGTCCCTCGACTGCAACCTGTGATCCAGATCACGGCACATGCGACTGATTCGCATGTGAGGGCAGACACGAGGGAAGGGACAGTCATGAGTGACGCAACACGTCGCGGCTTTCTGGTCTTCGCGGGGGCGGGGACGGCAGCCGCGGTCGGCGCGGTCGCGGCGCCGAAGATCTTCGGCGACCAGCCCGCCGACGCCGCGCCCCAGCTGGAGGCGGCCGACCTGGCGAACGCCGAGTCGTTCGTCGTCCACGTCAAGGACGTGAAGTTGGGCGAGCTGACCATCCTGGTCGGCGAGCGCGAGGTTTCGATCATCGATCGCGAGCTGGCCACCCGGCTGGCCGGCGTGACCACGGCCTGAGGAGCGGGACATGTCATCGCATCGCGAAGCACCGGAGATCTCAAAGGACCCGGTCGCCGACAACACCGACGTCTACGCGTTCGTCAGCCCGGACAAGCCGGACACGGTCACCCTGATCGCCAACTTCATCCCGTTCCAGAACCCGTTCGGCGGGCCGAACTTCTACGAGTTCGGCGACGACGTGCTCTACCAGATCCACATCTCCAACTCCGGGACCGGCAAGGCGGACATCAGCTACCAGTTCCGCTTCCACGCCGAGATCCGGAACAAGAAGACGTTCCTTTACAACACCGGTCCGATCACGTCGATCAAGGACAAGACCTGGAACCGGCCGCAGTACTACTCGGTCACCCGGGTCGAGCACGGCCGGTCGCGGATCCTGGCGCGCGACCTGGCCGCGCCGCCGGTGAACGTGGGCGTGCGCAGTACGCCGAACTACGCCAAGCTCGCGGGCGAGGCGATCCACACGATCGGCAAGGACCGCAAGGTGTTCGCCGGCCAGCGCGCCGACGGGTTCTTCGCGGACCTCGGGTCGATCTTCGACCTCGGCACGCTGCGTCCGTTCCAGGCGGCGCACCTGATCCCGTCGGCGGCCGCCGTCGGCGTCAACGGGCTGCAGGGCTCGAACGTGCACACGATCGCGCTGCAGGTGCCGATCTCGGATCTGACCCGCGACGGCAAGAAGCCGACCGACGTGATGGATGCAAAGTCCGTCATCGGTGTCTACGCGACCGCGAGTCGCCAGCAGTCGAAGATCTTCGACGAGCTGCTCGGGATCTCGCACTGGCACGGTCCGCACAAGCAGGTGTCGCGGCTGGGCAACCCGTTGTTCAACGAGGTCATCGTGCCGATGGCCGAGAAGGACAAGTGGAACAGCCGGCCGCCGTCGGAGGACAAGAAGTACGCGCAGTACGTGACCAAGCCCGAGCTGGCTGGGTTGCTGCCGGTCCTCTACCCAGGCGTCTTCCCGAACCTGGCGGCGTACAAGAAGCCGCGGGCGGATCTGGCGGCGATTCTGCTGACCGGGATCCCGAAGGGCGTCGTACCGGGGTTCCAGAACTACACCGGGCCGGTGCAGGCGGACATGCTGCGGCTGAACCTCGCCGTACCGCCGTCGAAGTCGCCGAATCCGCTCGGGCTGGTGGCCGGTGACGCGGCCGGTTTCCCGAACGGGCGCAGGGTTTTCGACGATGTCGTCACGGTCGAGATCCGGGCGGTCGCGGGGCTGACGATCCCGTTGGTCGACCCGTCGTTCACCCCGGACGGGGCCGCGTCGGCGGTCAAGGACGGGACGTCGAACACCAACTCCGACTACCTCAAGGTGTTCCCGTACCTCGGTACGCCGGGTGGCGGCTACCAGAGCAAGCCGGGCGTACCGGCCGCGTCATGAGCAACGCGGAGGAGAATCCCCACGCGGGCAAGGGCTCTTCGGTCCTGCTCGACATCGGTGACGGCGTCGGCGCGATCGTCCTGACGATGCCGGCCGCCCTGGACGACGCCGAGATCGAACGCCGCCCGATCGGCTGGACGGCGGAGAACATGGTCGCACCCGGCCACAGCCATCAGCACGGTCACGACCATGGCGCTGAACACGGCCATGGGCACGGTCATGGCCATGGAGCCGGATTTCCGCATGTGGCCGTTGTCCCGCGGCCATCTCCGGACGGCTCGCTGGTCCACTCGGCAGTCTTCTTCGACGTACCGGAGGGCAGCTACGAGCTGTACCTGCTGCCCGACGGCCCCGTGCAGCTGACCGTCGAAGTAGCCGGCGGACACGTCACAGAAGCCGACTGGCCGACCTGACCCGGACCCCCGCAGGCGATACCGTCTGACCACAAGCACGCAATGAACCGGGGGATCAGATGGGTGCTAGAACTTTGGTCGCCGGTATCGCCGCGGGGGCCCTGGTCGTCGGGGTAGGAGTCTGGTACTTCGCCTTACGCCACGACGGCGGCCCACTGAGCGGCAACGTACTCGGCGACGCCGTCTGCCTGAGCGTCGGCGAAACCGCCGACGCGACCATCGGCAACCTGCCGCTGAGGAACACCGGCTCCGACCCGATCACGATCACCGCCGTCTCGGTCATCGGCCCCGACGGCGTCGAGGACGACGGTGCGTTGCTGGTGCCCGTGAGCGCCGGGTCGTCGAGCGGCAGCAAGACCGGCTGGGCCTTCGGCAACGGCCCCTTCGACGGCGAGAACGGCGCCCCGGCCCTCGCCGTCGGCGCCCAACTCCAGAAGTCCGCCGACACCAGACTGATCGTGCACGTCCATCGCCCCGACCCGCTCGCCGAAGCCCGCCTGACCGGCATCCGCGTCGAGTACCGCTCCGGCCTCCGCCACTACGCCCGCGAGATGGGCCCCCGCCACACCCTCCGCCCCGGCCGCTGCTCCTAGCGCTGCCGGACGCTCTCCAGCCAGGCGGCAAAGCCTTCGAGATCCTTGACATGATCCCGAGTGACGTCGATCCGCTGAGACGCCTTAGGCCCTTGGATCCGCACCGACGGCGGCCCGAACGCGAGATACCGCAACACAGGTGAGGCCGGCCGCAGCGTGACGTCCTGGATCTCCGCCCAGTCGATCCGCCGCTCTCCCAACGCGATGCCCCGCGGACCGATGGTCAGCCTCGACCGCCCGGTGAGGATCCCGTAGTACAACCGCACCGCCTCGAACGCATAGACGGCCAGCCCTGCCACGCCGATGTGGAAGCCAAGCCGCACGTAGTCGTCGTTGCTGCCGGCGGCGACCAGGTATCCGACCAAGCCGCCGAACAGCGCGGTGCCGGTCAGATAGAACACCCGGCGAACCCGGCGGACCGGCACCGAGAGCGTTTCGACGCCGGACATGGGCCGTAACCAGTCTTCTCTCATCGGTGTCAGCGTTCCGTTGTTGGTGGAGGGTCGGGTGGTCAACGTACACGGGGGAGAGGGCGACGAGCTCCTCGCAAGGGGGACCCGGGCGTGGGCCGGGGATCACACTGGCGCGAAGGGCGAGGGGGCGCGCGACGCTGAGCGGACTGACCCGGCGCAGCCCGCGCCGGCCGAACCTCCCCGGCAGGTGGAACCATGCCCGACGAAAACGCAATCCGTCCCTTCCGGCTCGCGATGCCGCAAGAAGCGATCACCGACCTGCACGACCGGATCGCCGCCACTCGCTGGCCGAGCCGCGAGCTGGTCACGGATCGGTCCCAGGGTGTGCAGCTGGCGACGGTCCAGGAGCTGGCCCGCTACTGGACCACCGATCACGACTGGCGCGCGTTCGAGGCGAGACTGAACGCGGTGCCGCAGTACACGACCGACGTCGACGGCGTCGAGATCCACTTCGTCCACGTCCGGTCGCCGCACGAGAACGCCCTGCCGCTGATCATGACGCATGGCTGGCCCGGCTCGGTCGTCGAGCTGCTCGGAGTGATCGGTCCGCTCACCGATCCGACCGCGTACGGCGGCCGGGCCGAGGATGCGTTCCATCTGGTACTGCCGTCGCTGCCGGGCTACGGCCTGTCCGGCGAGCCGGCCGAACTCGGCTGGGAGAACGGCCGGATCGCGCACGCCTGGGCGGAGCTGATGAAGAGGCTCGGCTACACCCGGTACGTCGCCCAGGGCGGCGACGTCGGCGCCGCGGTCACGGACGCGATGGGCCGGATGGGACCTGAAGGACTGCTCGGCATCCACGTCAATCTGCTCGCGACAGCCCTGGGCATCGTCGACCAGTTGCCGGCCGAGACCGAGCAGGAGCGCGCGGCGCATGCGGCGCTCGCGACCTTCACGGCGACCGGCTTCGGGTACTTCCTCGAGCAGTCGACCCGCCCGCAGACGATCGGATACTCCTTGCTGGACAGCCCGATCGGGCTGGCGGCCTGGATGCTCGACCACGACACCGACAGCTACTACAAGATGTCCCAGGCGTTCATCGACAAGCAGCCGACCGGCGGCCTCACCAGGGACACCATCGTCGACAACATCATGCTGTACTGGCTGACCGGTACCGGCGCCTCGGCCGCCCGCTGGTACTGGGAGTTCGGACAGTTCCTCGCAGCGGCAGCCGGTCACACCCCGCCACCCGTCCAGGTTCCGGTCGGCTTCACCACCTTCCCCGGTGAGATCTGGGCCGCGCCACGCAGCTGGGCCGAGACGGTGTATCCCGGCCTGGAGTACTTCAACGAGGCCGGCAGCGGCGGCCACTTCGCCGCCTGGGAGGAGCCTGAGCTGTTCGCTACCGAAGTACGGGCCGCCTTCCGGCCGATGCAACAGCCCTGATCCCAACGAAGAGAAGCCGATCGAGGCAAGTCCCTCGATCGGCTTCTTCCTGCCAGCAGGTCAGCCCGGGAAGCGCGGCTCGTAGTCGCGGGTCACCTCGCGGATCTTCCGGTAGCCCAGAACACCCAGCAGCACGGTGGCGGCGGCAGCGGCCAGAACGCCGACCACGGTACGAAGTACGGCCTCGCCGCCGGCGGCTTCACAGATCACCGCGGCCAGTACGCCGACCACCACCGCGTCGATGATGCCGACCACGACGGGCGACCCCGAGAGCCAGTGCGAAAGGCCGACCCGGTTGCGGAAGCTGTAGGTGGTCATGATGCCCGGCGGATCGTCGTGGTGGCCGGCGACGAAGTACGGCTCGAGCTCCGGTGCGAGTTCGAGGTAGGCGTGCCGCAGCCGGTTCATCCCGATCACCAGCCAGGAGTCTTCGACATCTGCCTCGATCAGCCGGAAGTACGTGCCCAGGCCGATCAGCAGGGTGACCGGCAGCACCAGCAACGCGAAGGTCAGGAAGGCCGATCCGAAGCCGCTGGCGTTGGCCACCAGCGACAAGGCGATGACGGTGGCCGACAGTACGGTGAGGTAGGTGCCGGTCCGGCTGAAGATCTCGCTCCAGGTCATGCTCCGGGTGGCCAGCAGACTCCAGTGTTCGGTGGTGAGGAACTGGACGTGCGGTGACCCGAGCCCTTCGACCTCGGTCAGGGACCGCGGTGGCGTCACGCTGACCTGCCCGCGGTGAGTTTCCGGACGAGATCGCGCAGGGTGCCGCCGAGGATGGCGAGGATCGCCGCGGTGGAGAAGGCCAGGATCGTCCAGGCGACCGGCCGCCAGCCGGTGAAGTCGAGGGCGGCGGTCCAGCGGACGCCGAGGTTGCCCAGGACGGCGAGGGGGAAGGTAAAGACCCAGTGCTGGGAGCTGAACGGCAGCCGCAGGTAGTCGGGCAGGAAGAACAGCTGGATCAGCAGGGTGAACAAGGTGATGCCCCCGATCGCTGCCTGCACCTGGTCGAGCTGTCCGGGCTTGATCGCGAACCAGGCCAGGCTCGCCGTGGCAGGCGGTGAGAGCAGGATGGACAGCACCGGCTTGAAGGGCTGGGGGAGTGCCGAGCCGAAGAACAGCCGACCGGTGATGACGGCTCCGAGGAGCAGCCAGAAGTAGATGCCGATGCCGAACACGGCAACGGCGACGGACATCTCGGCGACGGCGGCCAGCCCGATGCCGGCGATGAACGGACCGGCGACGACCGGCAGGAAGTAGCCCGGGTGCAGCGCGTCCGCGTCGAGCGGAGCGTTCAGCCAGTGGGCCACCAGCGCGGCGGCGTTGATCGCCAGCGCGGCCACCGCGGCGAAGGTCAGCCAGCGCGCCGCCGCACCGAGGTCGGGGGCGTAGTGCGCGATCAGCAGGATCGCGATCACCGGGATATAGGCGGTCAGCGGACCGAACAACGGATGCCGCAGATCCAGGTGGAATCTGCCCAGGTCGTGCCGGAGCGCGCTCACGCAATAGATCACACTGAAGCACAGCCAGACGACGGTGGCGGCCGCGTAGGCGAGGTCGGCCGCCAGGCCCGGCGCCCCGAGGAGTTGAGCCGCGGCTTGCCAGGCGCCGCCCAGCCCGGCGAGGCCGAGCGGAATCGAGAACAGGGCGATCGGCACTCCCCACCCCGTCGGTCTTCCGGTGGGTGCAGTCGGTACTGCCGAAGAAGGCACTTTGGTGGTGGTCATGGGATCACCGTCGCTCGTCGTGCCGCTCCTTCGAACCAGGGACGCCCCTGGTGCCGGCACTGGCCGCTCTGAGCTGCTGCAGCTCGCGCCGGGTGGAGACGCCGAGTTTGGCGAAGACCTTCCGCAGGTGCCATTCGACCGTCCGGGCGCTGATGAAGAGAACCGCGCCGATCTCGGCGTTCGTGAGTCCCTCCGAGACGAGTCTCGCGATATGGGCTTCCTGGGCGGTGAGATCTCCTGGTGTGTCGAGGGAGCGTTCGAGGACGGAGTCTCCGGCCGAGACGAGCCCGCCGCGGGCCCGTTCGGCGAATCCGTCGACACCCAACGAGCTGAACGATTCGTAGGCCGGACGCAACTGGTCGCGGGCGTCGTGGCGACGGTTCCCGCGCAGCAGCCATTCGCCGTACCGGAGCTGGGCACGTGCCTGTTCGACCCGCAGCGTGGTGCGCGCGAGCAACTCGCTCTCCTCGCGATAGCAGTCCTCGGCGGCGCTTCCGCTGCGCAGTAGCGCGGTACGTCCCGCCAGGACGCCACGGGCCGCGTCGGTGTTGCTGGCCCGTGCGAACGTGCCGAGTTGCTCGAGCGCGGCGGTTGCCTCGTCGATGTTCCCGCTACGGACGCCGGCTTCGACCAGCTCGGCCAGCGCCCACTTCGGCGGCCCGAGTTCCAGCGGTGAGGCGGCGCCGGTACGGGCGGCCGCGAGCGCCTCGTCGTACCGGCCGAGGCCGTTGTACAGGATCGCCTGGAACCAGCTGACCATGTTCAGCCCGACACCCTCGCCGCGGACCGCGATGTCGTCGAGGATCCTGGCGAAGCCGGCCTCGGCGTGGACCCTGCGGCCGCGGAGCGCGGCGAGGCTGATCTCGCCGTACGGGATCATCGCGTTCTGGCCACCAGTCACCTCGGCGACCCAGGCGGCCTCGGCGACCAGAGACTCGGCCTCGGCCAGGTCGCCGCTGTAGAGGTCGTAGATGATCCGGCTGTTGAGGGCCACAGGCAGTACGCCGAGCGCGCCGATGCCGCGGATCGCGTCCAGGTGGCGGCGGGTGAGGATGCCCCAGTTGAGGTCGTCCCACAGATCCGTCGCCGCGCACGCCGCCAGCCAGGCGAAGCGGACCGCTTCGTCCATCGTGAGTTCGTCGCTGCCGAAGGCGTTCACGACGTCGAGCAAGCCGGCCGCGGCGGCCGGGTAGCCGTCGGTGTAGAGCCGGGCGACATGCTGGAGGAGCAGGTCGGGCTTGGTGGCCTCTGCGGGCAGCTGAACCTGATGCATCGCCTCCGCCACCTGCTGCATCCCGGTGTCGGGGCCGTCGGCGAGCCGCCCGGCGAACATGGCCGCGGCGAGCGCATCCAGGTAGGTCTCCCGGGCAAGCTTCGGATCGCTGTTCTCCAGCCTGCTCGCGGCGTCCAGCAGGAGCGGCATGCCCTTGTTGCCGTGCTGGGAGTAGTGCGAGATCTGGGCGTACTGCAGCTGGACCCGCGCGCCTTCGGCCTCGTCGAGTGGTCCGGCCTGAGCCTCCGCCAGAAGGCTGAGCGCATCATCGAACGCGCCCGACGCGGCCTTCGCCTGGGCAGCGGTCAAGGCGCGTTGCGCGCGGCGGGCCGGGTCGGGGGTGAGGGTCGCTGCCGCTGCCAGGAAGGCCGCCGCGGCCGCCAGCCCGCCGCGTTTCTGGGCCCGGTCGGCCGATTGTTCGAGTTCGGCGGCGACGGCTTCGTCCGGCCCGGCGAGAGCGCGGGCGCGGTGCCAGGCGCGACGGTCCGGATCCTTGACCGGGTCGGTCACGTCGGCCAGCGCCTGGTGGGCGGTACGGCGTTCCTGTTCGCTCGCCGCCCGATAGACGGCTGATCGCACCAGGGGATGGCGGAACTCGACCCGGTGCCGTAGTTCGAGCAGGCCGGCGCCGTCGGCCGCCTGGATCGCGACATGGCCGATGCCGAGCCGTTGCGCGGCGCGGCGCAACAGGTCGACGTCGCCGACAGGTTCGACGGCGGCGAGCAGGAAAAGCCGGCGGGACTCCTCGGGCAGTACCTGCAACTGGCGCAGGAATCCTTCCTCCAGCCGGCCGGTCAGGGTGGCGCCGTCCGGTCCGAAGGTCAGCTCGGTCCGGGACACCTGGCGGGGCAGTTCGAGCAGCGCAAGGGGATTGCCGTGAGCTTCGGCCAGCACCTGGTCGCGGACCCGGTCGTCCAGCGGGCCGACCATCACTGAGTCCAGCAGCCCGGTCGCCGCGCGGTTGGTCAGCCCGGTCAGGACGAGTTCCGGCAGTCCGGTCAGCTTGGGCTGCTGGTCCGTGGTACGGACGGCGAAGACGAGGGCGATCGGTTCGGCCCGGAGCCGGCGGGCGACGAACTCGAGGGTTTGGGCGGAGGCGTGGTCGAGCCACTGGGCGTCGTCGATCACGCAGACCAGGGGTTGTTGCTCGGCCGCGCCGGAGAGCAGGTTCAAGACGGCGAGGCCGACCACGAACGGGTCGGGCGGGTTGCCGGGCCGCAGACCGAACGTGGTGGCCAGGGCCTCGTGCTGCGGCGTCGGCAACTCATCCAAACGATTGAGCAGTGGGGCGCAGAGCTGGTGCAGGCCGGCGAACGGGAGCTCCATCTCCGACTCGACGCCGGACGCCTGGCTGATCCGGCAGTCGGCGGCTCGGTCGAGCAGGAACTGGAGCATCGCGGTCTTCCCGATGCCGGCCTCACCGCGCAGGACCAGGACCTGACTGTGACCGGTCTGTGCGTTCTGCACAAGGCCGTTCAGCACTTCGCACTCGCTGGCTCGCCCCCGCAAGCCTGCCATCGCCGCCATGGCACACCGTCCGGAGAATCACGGCTCCCAGCCAGTGGGTGCAGGGGCCGTGCTCCGTACATTGCCATCGGCAAACAGGCCTGGCAATGGGTACCGGTCGGGCTACGGGGTGAGGAATCCGGTGAGTGCCGCGATCATCGCGGCGGGTGCCTGTTCGGCTACCCAGTGGCCGGCGCTGGGGATCACCAGCGACTGCACGCTGGTCGCGGCGGGGGCGATTCCACCGGCGGCGGCTCCACCCCAACTGTTCGCGCCACCGATGCCCAGCACCGGGATGGTCAGCTTGCTGGCCTGGCGTGCTCCGTTCTGCTGCAGAGTGGCGTCCCATGCCCGGTACAGGCCGAAGCTGGCCCGCAGAGTGTTCCGGTCGCGGGTGTACAGCTTCACGTAGTAGTCGATGGCCTGATCCGGCAAGGTCGCGCCGCCGCCCTGGATGGAGAACTCGTAGCGGTAGTAGGCGTCCGCGTTGCTCTTGACCATGTCCACGATGAGCTCGTCGTCGACCCGGTTGAACGGGATGTGCCAGAGCTTGTCGTTCAGGAAACCCGGCAGGAACAGCGGCGGCGGTGGGTTCAGCGGGTCGACCACACCGGGTGGCCCGGGGATCTCGGCGACGACCAGCCGGTCGACGCGGTCACGGTGGTCGGCGGCGAGCGCGTAGCCGATGATGTAGCCGGTGTCATGGCCCGCAACGGCGAACCGCTGGTGCCCGAGTTTGGTCATCAGTGCGGCCAGGTCGGC
Organism: Kribbella ginsengisoli; assembly: GCF_039537185.1. Taxonomy (NCBI): domain Bacteria; kingdom Bacillati; phylum Actinomycetota; class Actinomycetes; order Propionibacteriales; family Kribbellaceae; genus Kribbella; species Kribbella ginsengisoli. The sequence continues at coordinate 143,022 of NZ_BAABAA010000011.1, forward strand.
GGCCAGAGTGGCTGAGTCGTAGCCGCCTGCGGTCTTCTCGGACAGTCCGATACCGCGCTGGTCGACGGCGACGACGGTGAAGTCACGGGCCAGGGCCGGCATCAGGAACCGCCAGGCGTACCAGTTCTCGGGCCAGCCGTGGATCAGCAGCAGCGGCGGGCCGTCACCTCCGACGACGACGTGCTGCTGGATGCCGTTGGCCTGGACGAACCGGCTCTTGAACGTCTTGGTGAATCCGGCCGGCAGCCCCGGAGCGGTACCGACCGAACCGAAACCGTCCTGCACCCGGGTGGGCGCGGCCGTTGCCGACGACGCCCAGCCACCGGCCAGCGACACCGTGGTGGCGGCTGCGGCCGTGGTGACGAACCCACGACGGGAAAGCGACTTGCTCATCGCGAAACTCCTTTGTCAGGGGACAGATCGCTGTGTCTGCCGATGTCGCGAGCCTGGCGCGGCCGGTAGTCACTGGCACCAGTGACTGCCCTGGTCGCAGCCCTGGTCGGCCATTGCCAGCGTCGCGCCGGGATGGCACGGTAAGACCGAGTCGCTGGAGGGACGATGTCGCCGGGGCCGCGAAGTCGATGGCCGGATCTACCAGGCCGACGCAGCGAGTGCGAGACGCTGGCCGGTCTGGTCAAGGCAGCGCGCGCGGGCAACAGCGCGGTACTGGTGATCCAGGGCGAACCGGGGATCGGCAAGACCGCGCTGCTCGAGTATCTGGCCGGTGCCGCCGGGGGCAGCCGGATCCTGCGGGTCGCCGGCGTCGAGTCACAGCTCGAACTCGCGTTCTCCGGTCTGCACCAGCTGTGCGAACCCTTGCTGGACGGGCTCGACCGGTTGCCGGCTCCGCAGGCGGATGCTCTCGGCACCGCATTCGGGCTGCGGGCCGGGCCACCACCGGACCGGTTCCTGATCGGGCTCGCAGTCCTGACGTTGCTGTCCGAAGGCGCAAGACAGCAGCCGCTGCTCTGCCTGGTCGACGATGCGCAGTGGCTGGATCAAGCGTCCGCGCAGACGCTCGCCTTCGTCGTCCGCCGGCTCGCGACCGAGGCCGTCGTGCTGGTGATCGCGACCCGTGATGGCGAGGGCCGCCGGTCGTGGACCGGGCTGCCGTCGCTCACTGTCGAAGGGCTGGCGGAGCCGGCCGCGGACACCTTGCTCAAGGCCTCTTTCGACGGTCCGCTGGACGACCGGGTCCGGCAGCGGATCCTGGCCGAAGCGCACGGGAACCCGCTGGCGCTGCTGGAGCTGCCGCGCTGGCTGACCTCGACAGAACTGACCTTCGGACCGGAGCCCCCTTGGCCGCGAACCCTGGTCAGCCGGATGCGGGACGGGTTCCTGCGCCGGCTGGAGCAGCTGCCGGCTCCGTCGCGACGGCTGTTGCTCACCGCGGCCGCCGAACCACTGGGTGACGTCGCTCTGCTGTGGCGCGCCGCCCGGCAGGCCGGGTTCGACGTGAACGCGGCCGGACCGGCGGAGCAGGCCGGTCTGATCGAGCTGGGGGAGACCGTTCACTTCAGGCATCCCTTGGTACGGTCCGTGGCCTACTGGTCCGCGGACCTGGCGGAACGCCGGACAGCGCATCGGGCGCTGGCCGAGGCGACGGATCGCGAGCTGGATCCGGACCGGCGCGCCTGGCATCGCGCGCACGCTGCCACCGATCCGGACGAGACGGTCGCCGCGGAGCTCGAGGCTTCCGCGGACCGCGCCATGGCCCAAGGCGGACTGGCTGCCGCGGCGGCGTTCCTCGACCGGGCGGCCATCCTCACCCCGGATCCCGCCGACCGGGCCCAGCGCCAGCTCGACGCGGCCGGGGCGATGGTGCACGCCGGTGCGTTCGACGACGCCCTGAATCTGCTGGCGGTGGCCGGGCACGGGCCGCTGACCGCCTTGCAACGGGCTCGTACCGACATGCTCCGGGGGCAGGTCGAGTTCGCCTCGAGCCGCGGGAACGAGGCGCTGTCGCTGCTGCTGACCGCGGCCCGGCGACTCGAACCACTCGACCGTGCTCTCGCGCTCGACAGCTATGGCGACGCCATGACGGCCGCGCTGTTCGCCGGCCGGCTGGCGTCGGGGCCAGGACCGCTGGAGGTGGCCTCGGCCGCCCACGGCGCGCTGGCGTCAGCGGATCACCTGCGTCGCGGCGACCTGCTCCTGAAGGGCGTGGCCGTCCTGTTCGCCGATGGCTACGCCACGGCCGTACCGCTGCTCAGGAAGGCGATCCGGGCGTTCGGTGGCGATGAGTTGACGATGGAGGAGAGCGTTCGCTTCATGTGGCTGGCGGCGGTCGTGGCCTCCGACCTGTGGGACGAGCGCGCCTGGGCCGTCCTGACCAGCCGGCATCTGGCGAACGTCCGTACCACGGGGGCGCTCAGCGCTCTACCGCTGGCACTGACCACGTGCGTCTTCGTCGACGTGTTCGCCGGCGAGCTGACCGCGGCCGCCGACGCGGTCGAAGAGATCAGGGCAGTGAGCGAGGCGGCCGAGAACACGCTGACGCTCTACGCGGCGATCGGCCTGGCGGCGTTCCGCGGTCACGAGGATCAGGCCGCTCCGTTGATCGCCGACGCGATGCGCGAGCTCGCCGCCCGCGGCGAGGGCATCGGCGTCTCGCTGGCGCACTGGGCCCGGGCGTTGCTCTGCAACGGACTCAGCCGGTACTCCGAGGCGCTGGCCGCCGCCCGCGAGGCCGCCGCGTTCCCGGCCGAGATCGGGGTGTCGAACTGGGGACTGGTCGAGCTGGTCGAGGCCGCCGTGCGCGCGGGTGAGCGCGCCACCGCGGTCGAGGCGTTCGAGCAGCTCTCCGTCATGACGCAGGCCAGCGGCACGGACTGGGCGCTGGGGGTCGCCGCGCGTTCGAACGCCCAACTCCACCAGGGTGAACAGGCCGAAGATCTCTATCGGGAAGCGATCGAACGACTCGGCCGGACGAACGTACGGACCGAGCTGGTCCGCGCCCGGCTCCTGTACGGCGAATGGCTGCGGCGCGAGGGCCGGCGGGTCGAGGCCCGTGAGCTGTTGCGGGCGAGCCACGAAGCAGCGACCGAGATCGGGATGGACGCCTTCGCCGAGCGGGCCCGGCGAGAGCTGGCCGCGACCGGTGAGCTGGCGCGCAAGCGGACGGTCGACACCAGCCTCGACCTGACCGCGCAGGAGCTGCACATCGCCCGGCTGGCGGCCCGCGGGCTGTCCAACCCCGAGATCGGCGCCGAGCTGTTCATCAGTCCGCGGACGGTGGAGTGGCATCTGCGGAAGGTGTTCACCAAGCTCGCGATCAGCACCCGTACGCATCTGACCGAAGCGCTGCAGGCCGCGGACCTCTGGTGAGTCGCGCCGACCAGTGGCCCGACCAGGGGTGTCCGGGGCGCGAAGCGTGACCGGACCGGGGCAGGCTGTCTTCAGTCACAGCCGGATCGGCGACAAGGAGATGACCATGCGAGTCTTCGTCGCGGGTGGTACGGGGGTGGTTGGCAGGCCGCTCGTCGATGCGCTGGTCGCCCGCGGCCACCAAGTGTCCGCGAGTGCCCGGCGGTCGGCCAATCTGCCGATCGTGGCGGCGCTCGGCGCCCGGCCGGTCCTGATGGACGGACTCGACCAGGCGGCCGTACACCGCGCGATCACCGAGACCGAGCCTGAGCTGATCGTCAACCTGATGACCGCGCTGTCCTCCCCGGCCGCCGACTACGGCGCCTGGCTCGAGGTGACGAACCGGCTGCGGATCGAGGGAACGAAGATCCTGATGAGCGCCGCGAGCGAGGCCGGCACCCGCCGGGTGGTGGCGCAGAGCGCGAGCTTCATGACCGCGCCCGGGCAGGACCTGACGGACGAGTCGTCACCGTTGTACCTGGATGCTCCGGGGCCGATCGGCATCCACATCAGAGCGAACGTGGTGGCCGAGGAGCTGGTGCTGGGCACCACCGGGATCGACGGCGTCGTCCTGCGCTACGGGTTCCTCTACGGCGCGGGCACCTCGATCGGACCCGGTGGTGACATCGCGGTGGCGATCGGCGCGGGCGAGCTGCCGATCGTCGGCGACGGCGCCGGCCGCTATCCGCTGATCCACGTCGACGACGCGGTCGCGGCCACCCTCCGATCCGCTGAGCAGGGTGACCCTGGCGTCTACAACATCATGGACGACGAACCGGCCGCCCAGGCCGAGTGGCTGCCCTATCTCGCAGGGATCCTCGACGCACCCTTGCCACGCCGGATCTCCGCCACGGAGGCGGCGGAGACCCTCGGCGTACAGGCCGTGTACTACGGCGATCAGCTCCCGGCCGCGACCAACGGCAAGGCCAAGGCGGCCCTCGGCTGGACCCTGACCACCCCGTCCTGGCGCGACGGCTTCCGTACGGTCTTCGGCGGTTGAGCCGAAGACCGTACGGACCAGGTGGTCAGCCGACGGAGGGACCGAGGCCCAGCGATTGCGGGGTGCTGGAGTCGGGGGAGGGTTGGTGGAGGCCTTCGTCCAGGGGGCCGAACTCGGTCATCAGGGCGGCGCTGCCGCCCCAGGCGGTTTGTTCTTCGGCGATCATGGCGTTGGTGGTGAGGAGCAGGCCGGCCACCGAGGCGCCGTTCTGGAGGGCTGAGCGGGCTACTCGGAGCGGGTCGACGATGCCCATCTCGAGCATGTTGCCGTAGCGGCCGTCGAGGGCGTCGAAGCCGTCGTCGGTGCTCAGCTGGCTGATTCGCTCCAGCACCTCTTCGCCGTTGTAGCCGGCGTTGGTGGCGATCAGGTACGCCGGTTCGCGCAGCGCCCGCCGGACTATGTCGACGCCGGTCGCGTAGTCGTCCTTGACCTCGAGATCGTCGAGCGCCGACGCGGCGTGCAGGATCGCCACCCCGCCACCGGCCACGATCCCTTCGGCCATCGCCGCCCGGGTCGCCGACAGCGCGTCCTCGACCCGGTGCTGGAGCTCCTTCAGCTCGGCCGGGGTCGGCGCTCCGACCGAGATCACGCCGACCTTGCCCGACAACGCGCCGATCCGCTCGGTCAGTACGTCCTCGTCGACCCCGAACGTCGCCCGCTGAAGCTCGGCCCGCAGCTGGGCGAGCCGGAACTCGACATCCTTCTCATGCCCGGGCGACGCGACGATCGCCGTCCGCTCCGCGGTGACCCGGACCTGGTCGGCCCGGCCGAGCTGGTCGATGGTCATCGTCTCCAGGCTGAAGCCCGAGTGCTTGCTGAGCACCGCGCCACCGGTGATGGCGGCGATGTCCTCCAGCTTGTGCAGCCGCCGGTCGCCGAACCCGGGCGCCCGCACGCCGACGCACTGGAAGTGCCCGTTGATGTGGTTGTGCACCAGCATGCTGAGCGCCGTGCCTTCGAGGTTCTCGGCGATGATCACCAGCGGCTTGGGATCGCGCATCACCTTCTCGAGCAGCGGCATCAGCTCCTGTACCTTGGTGATCTTCTCGCTGCAGAGCAGGATGTACGGATCGTCGACGACCGCCTGGAGGCTGCCCGGATCGGTCACCATGTACGGCGACAGGTACCCGTTGTCGAACTCGAACCCCTCGACGAAGTCGACCCGGATCCCGTGCTCGGCCGACTCCTCGACGGTCACGATGCCGCCGTCGCCGACCGAGTGCAGCGCCTTCGCGATCACCGCCCCGACCGTGTTGTCGTCGTTGGCCGAGATGGCCGCCACCCGGGCGAAGTCCAGCTCGCTGACGACCGGGTAGGCCACCTGACGCAGCCGTTCGACCAGCCGGGCCACCGCGAGGTCGATCCCTCGTTTGATCAGCACCGGGTTGCCGCCGGAACCGATCGCGGCCATCCCCTCCCGGACGATCGCGTGCGCGATCACGGTCGCGGTGGTGGTGCCGTCGCCGACGATGTCGTTGGTCTTGATCGCGGCTTCCTTGACCAGCTGGGCGCCCATGTTCTCGAACTGGTCCTTGAGGTGGATCTCCCGGGCGATCGTGACGCCGTCGTTGGTCACCACGGGGGAGCCGGTGATCTTCTCCAGCACCACGTTGCGCCCCTTCGGGCCGAGCGTCGAGCTGACTGCCTCGGACAGCTGCTCGACCCCTCTCAGCATCAGCTCACGCGCCTGTGCACCGAATCGCAGTTCCTTGGCCATCGTTCCCTCCTCAGTACGTGCCCGGTCAGGGCGAACGGTGTAGGTGCGTCAGGGCACGAGGATCGCTCGGCCGCGCACCCGGCCGGCGTCGAGATCGGCGACCGCCTCGGCGGCGGCTTCCAACGGGTAGGCCCTGGTGTGCAGGGTGACCTTGCCGGCCTGGGCGAGCGCCATCAGCTCGGCCAGGTCGTTGTACGTCCCGACGATGTTGCCGATGACGTTGCGCTCGGTGGAGATGATGTCCAGGGTCGGGACCCGGAGCTCGCCGCCGTACCCGATCACGAAGTACGAACCGTTCGGCCGGGTCATCGCGAAGCCGTCCTGTTCGGCGCCCTGCTCGGCCACGAAGTCGAGCACGACGTGCGCGCCCGCGCCACCGGTCAGCTCCTGGACCGCCTGTATCTGGTTGCCGTCAGCAACGACGGTGTGATCGGCGCCGAGCTGCTCGGCGAGCTTGAGCGCCTCCGGGTTGCGGTCCACCACGATGATGTTGGTGGCGGTCAGCGCCGACAGGCACTGGATGCCGATGTGGCCGAGCCCGCCGGCCCCGATCAGCACGGCGGTCGTGCCGGGGTACAGCTGGGGGAGCGCCTTGCGCACCGCGTGGTACGCCGTGATGCCCGCATCGGCGAGTGCCGCGACATCCTTGGGTTGCGTCGAGGGATCGAGCTTCACGCAGGCCCGGGCCGACGTGAGCAGGTATTCCGCCATCCCGCCGTCGCTGTCCAGGCCGGGGAAGGTGCTGTTCTCGCAGTGCATGTCGTTGCCGGCCCGGCAGGCGTGGCACAGGCCGCAGGTCGGCGTCGGGTGCAGGATCACCGTGTCGCCGACCTGGACGTTGGTGACGGCGGAGCCGATCTCGTGCACCCAGCCGGCGTTCTCGTGCCCGATCGTGTAGGGCAGGGCCGGCTGCATCGCGTCCGCCCACTGGCCCTCGATGATGTGCAGGTCGGTGCGGCACACGCCGGCGCCGCCGATCTTGACGATCACGTCCAGCGGGCCGCTGATCTTCGGCTCGGGAACGTCCTCGACCACTGGTTGCTGGTGGTATCCGTGCAGCCGGACTGCTTTCATCCTGGTCCCTCCTCCGATTCCCCGGCCCCGGCCCCGGCGTACCGGTGCCGCAGCATTCCCCTACAGATCCCGGTGTTGGCCTCGATCCCGGTCTGGGTGAGCCGGGCCAGGCCCAGGTACTTCGGTGCGCCGGCCGCGGCGATCGGCGCACCGGTGCCCGGATCGACGAGCAGGGGCGCTCCGTCGTCCGAGCGCAGGCCCAGCTCGGCCCGCCGGCGCCGTAGCCGGTCCAGGTCGGCCGACGGTGGTACGTCGCCCAGCGTCAGCCGGGTCAGCTCGGCCGGATCGGTGCCCGAGGCAACCAATGGCCGGCAGACCTGATCGGTCCCGGCCAGCATCGCCTTGGACACGAAGGTCCGGCGCAAGTCGTCCAGCTCATCCGCCGCCTCGCCGTCGAAGGCCGCGACGAAGCCGGCCCGCGCGGCCACGCCCGCATTGATCTGGTCGGCCGCGAAATGGTCCTCCAGCGTCACGTCCACGCTCCGCACCTCGGGCAGCGCGGCCAGTACGTCGTACGCGTCGGCCACCATCAGGAAGGCGAAGTTCGGTGCGCAGAAATAGGTCGGCAGCCGGAGTCTGACGACGACGTCACCGGCTGCCGAGACATGACAGGACGAGACGAACCCGAGCGTGGTGATCGGCTCGTCCAGCTCCGGATCGCGGACAAGGTCCAGGGCGCTCAGCACCCTGGACCTCTCAGCTGTTGCCGTCATTACTGGGTGACCAGCTTCGCGTCGTCCTGCGCCGCCGGAGTGGCCGCCTTGAGCTGCAGCTCGTCGGGCACTTTGATGTCGTACAGCTTCGCCGCGTTCAGCCCGAGGATCTTCTTCTTGCCCTCCACCCCGAGCCGGGGATAGTCGGCGAACTCGGGCAGGTCGGGGAAGTCCCAGTCGACGAAGCCCTCGATCTGCCACTTCGGCTCCCAGATGCCGTAGTCGCTGCCGAACGTCATCTTGTCCTCGCCGACCCAGAACAGCAGCTCGCCCATCACCTTGTTGAAGAAGTGCGGCCGGGCCGCCATCAGGCCGCCGATCACCACCGACAGCCCGGCGTACACGTTGGGCTCCTGGGTGGCCATGAAGCAGAAGTCCTCGATCCGCGGCAACCCGACGTGCTCGACGATGAAGTTGAGCTCGGGGAAGTCGGTCGCCGCGTGGTCGATGTCGGAGACGTCGAACGCGTCCTTGTCCAGCGGCCAGATGGTGGGGCCCTTGTGGACGTGGATGTTCTTGATCCCGTACTCCTGCGCCTTCTCCAGGTACCGGTACGCCGCCGGGTCGGTCAGCTTGTAGCCGCGCGAGCCGGCGTTCCACTCGGCCGTGTAGAGCTTGACGCCCTTCGAGCCGTACCGGTCCACGTTCGCCTTCAGCTCCTCCAGGCCGATGTCGCCGTCGCGGGGGTCGAAGCGGGTGTTCAGGACGAACATCCCGGGATGCTTCTCACCCAGGTCGGCGTTCTGCTCGGTGGTGTTGAACCCCTTCGTGTACCACTCCTTCAGGTACGTCGGCTGGAAGATCGCGACGTCCACGTAGCCGTCCTCGAAGACGTCCTTCATCAGGTCGTCCTCGGTGTAGCTCATGAACTTCTCGATCGGCCAGTGGGTCTCCTTGGGCGCCAGGCTCTGGTAGGCGTGGAAGCACTCGATCCAGCCCTTCGCGTACTGCTCGGCCCCCGGCACCCAGTTGTCCGGCCCGGCGTTCCAGAAGTGCATGTGGCTGTCGACAACGAAGTACTTCTCGCCGTTCTTCTCGTACACGGTCCCTCCCGAGAGTTCTCAGCGCGTGGTCAGGTCGAAGCCGATGTACTCGGCAGCGTCCTCGGGGTTGGCGAACATGATCGTGCGGTCGTCGAGGTGGATCATCCGGCCGTAGTGGGTGGACATGTTCTCCTCGAACTGGGCCGCGTCGAAGAAGCCCTGCTCCTCGCCGAGCGCCTCGGAGATCTCGTCGTAGATCACCTCCATCTTGCCGACCGCGTCGACCCGGATCATCGACGGCAACGGCGTCACGGTGACGTTGTCCTTGGTGCCCATCACTTCCGCCACGACCGCGCCGACCTGGTTGTTCATCAGCGTGAAGCCGCACCGGTTGGACGGGGTGTTGTCGGACTTGAACGGACTCTCTGCGGTGGTGAAGGTGGTGCTCACAGTCCCAGCTCCTTGGGCTCCTCGAGGCCCAACCCGACGACGATGCCGCGGAAGCGGCTCTTCGCCCGGTCCAGCCCGTCCTCGAATCGTGGCGGCTTGCTGTCCGGTTGCGACCACAGCGGCTGCAGTCTGCGGGCCGCGCCGATCGACCGCTCGGTCCAGTCGGCCAGCCAGTCCTGCAGGATCGCCTTGTTGTGGTCGGCGAACTCCTTGTCGCTGGTGAGCAGCTCGAACATCGCCTTCGTGTAGCGCAGGTCGCGCTCGGCGAAGTCGTACTCCTCGGCGCCGATCACCGTCGGCGTCACGAAGTCGCCGTTGCCGGGCGCCGCGTGCTGGACCAGCTGGCTGCGGAAGAGCTCACCGACCAGCGGTTCGAACACAACGTTCGCGGCGAAGATCGCCTCGCACCAGTCGTCGATCGCGGTCAGCTGCTCGGCGAGGTCGCGGACGCCCTGCCAGGCCGGGTCGGAGTTCCAGGTGTCCAGGTGCGCCTTGCCGTTGAAGCCCTCGATCTCCTCGCTGAGCGTGAGGTTGTACAGCGCGAGGTCCTGGGCGGCCCGGATCCGGTGCATGCTGTTCACCGAGATCGCGTTGTTGTGCATGTTGGTGGGCGCCCGCCGGTTCGCGTTCGCGAACAGGTACAGGCCCAGGCCGTGGTCGACGTGCATCCAGGCGCCGACGTGCTGCTCGACGAACCGGATCCAGTTGGGGTTCCACTGCTCGAAGGCGTGCGACTGCCGGGCCGCCTCGACGTTCTGGGTGACCTGCCGCACGACGTTGGAGTTGTACCGGTAGAGCGTCATCTCCCATTCTTCGTTGGGATCGCGGAACTCGTGCCAGCCGGTGGCCGGCCATTCCTTGACGAACAGCCCACCGGAGCCCGGCCCGCGCTTGGGCGAGGGCTGGTCCGAACCCCAGGCCTTCAGCGCGGTCCAGTCCAGCGGGTAACCGCCGCGGCCGTCGGAGAAGCCGTACAGCCAGCCCTGACTCAGGTAGTGCCGTGGGTCCGGCTGGACGTCGACCGTGACGTCCTCGTAGTGGCTCTGCTTGCGCTTCTGCGGGGTGTAGTAGTTGTACCGGCGGGCCGTCGAGTCCGGGAAGACCTTGGCACCGGCCTCGGCATCGGTGAAGACCGGCTGCGGCACGCTGCGTGCCTGCGGGGAGTCCTGTGTGGTCGTCATCTGGCTTCTGCCTCCAGCGCCTCGGGATCACCGGCGTCGCCGGTGGTGGTGAACTTGTCGTAGAAGATGCGCTTCTGCGCGACCCCCAGCCGTTCCAGCAGGGGCAGCGCGGCCTCGACCATCGGCGGCGGGCCGCAGACGTAGGCGTCGGCGCCGTCGAGGTCGTTCTCGTACCGGGCGACGACGTCGGTGATGAAGCCGACCTCGCCGTCCCACGCGTCGTCGTCGGCCGGCTCGGACAACGCCGGCAGGTAGCGGAAGTCCGGCAGCGTGGCCGCCAGCGACCGCAGCTCCTCGTCGAAGCACAGGTCCCGTTTGCCACGCGCGCCGTAGTAGAAGGTCGTCGGCCGGTCGATCGCCCGCTCGGCCATCGACCGCAGCAGCGACAGGATCGGGGCCATCCCCGCCCCGCCGCCGAGGAACACCAGGCGCGCGCCGGGGTTGTCGCGCAGGGTGAAGACCCCGAACGGCCCGGTCAGCTCCAGCCGGTCGCCGACCGAGATCCGTTCGTCCAGGTACGACGAGAACAGGCCGCCCGGGTAGATCTTGATCACGAATTCGAGCTGTCCGCCGTCGCGGCTCGATGTGTTCGCCATCGAGAACGACCGGGTGGCCTGCGTTCCGGGCACGGTGATGTCGACGTACTGGCCGGGGAAGTACTTGAGTTCGCCGGGGTCCAGCAGGCGCAGTACCAGGTGCCGCATGTCGTGTGTGACCGCGTTGTTCGCGACCACCTCGGCGACCGCCTCCTGGATCGGCAGGCCGGACCGGATCATGTCCGCGTCGTAGTTGAGCAGTTCGATCGTCAGGTCCTCGTAGGCGTGCGCCCGGCACAGCAGCGTGTAGCCCTCGTCCAGCTCGTAGTCTGGCAGAGCGAAGGTCGAGTACCGGTCGTGCTCGATGTCGTCACCGTCGAGGACGAACGACTTGCAGGAGGCGCACTGGCCCTCCTTGCAGCCGTGCATCAGCATCACGCCCTGCTCGGCCGCGGCCCGCAGGATGGTCTGCTCCTCGCCGACCTCGATCTCGATGCCGACCGGTTCGAACCGTACGACGTGCTTGTCGCCCATGGCTCCTCGCAGCTGCGCTGACCGGCTGTGCCGACCGACTGTGTCGATCAGAGGGGTGGACCTGGGGGAGAGCGAGGGGCGCCCGCCCTCCCATGGCGTTGCGTCAGTTGTCCCTGGCCGGCCGTCCGGCCGGACCGCCGCGGACGTACCGGGCCGCGAAGGCGGTCCGCTCGTCGTCGCTCATCTCGTTCAGCAGCACGTTCGGGCTCGCCAGCGGCGGGCACTTGCGCAGGTGGTCGAGGGTCCACATCTTGTCCGGGTTCAGATCCAGATGCGGCTGGGCGACCATCGTCTTGCCGTCGTCACGGACGAAGCCCATGTCGGAGACCACGTCGGCCCAGTTCCAGCCGTGGTACAGGGTCTCCCACTCGCGGTGGCCGATCAGCTTGCCCATGTTCGGCGTCTGCCGGCCCTGGTACGTCGGGCGGAACGCGGTCTCGTCGGTCCACTTGCACATCTCGTGGCAGTACGTCCGCCACTGACCGTCGACCTTGGCCATCACCATGTCTTCGCGGACCAGGCAGGGGACCATACAGGTCCAGCAGCGGTGCGGGTACTCGTAGTCGACGTCCTCGAACACGATCGGCTTGTGCCCGTTGGGGGTGGACAGCCGGTTGTAGTTCTCCCACCAGGCGCCGTACTTGTCGTACCAGCCGGGGTACTTGTACTCGAACCACTCGAAGTCCTTGTCCGTCATCGGGTCGATCCGCCAGTAGTTGGCGAGCCAGCCGGTGGCGAAGAACTGGGCGACCTCGTGCACGTAGCCCTTGTTCCAGATCTGGTTCCAGGACTCCTCGATCAGGTCGTGCGGGATCTCCAGGCCGTACTTCTCCAGCGGCACCAGGTAGCTGCGGTAGTAGTCGTCGTAGATCCAGCGACGCCACATCTCCGCGTAGCTCTCCCGGTCCTTGCGCCGGTCCTTCGTGCCGTACTCGATGAAGGTGCCGATCGCGGCGTCGACGACCCGGTGGTTGTTCCACCACGCGTAGCGCAGGTCGCGGGCCAGCAGTTGGTGGTTGCTCTCGTCGGCCAGCGCCATCAGCAGCGTCGCGTAGCCGTTGCTGATGTGCCGGGACTCGTCGGACTGGACCGAGTGGAACACCGTCGGCAGCAGGTAGTCGCCGTTCGCGGCGGCCTCGGCCGGCATCGCGACGAACAGCGTGTTGGTGAAGGCGGTCTCGGCCACGATGGTCAGGTAGATGCTGGCCGCGGTGATCGCGTCACCGGTGATGAAGCCTTCCGCGAACTGCCGGCCGATGGTGCCGCAGTAGTCGCTCTGGAAGTTGCGCAGGCTGGAGTTGAAGCCCGCCGGGTCGATGTAGTTGTTCATGTACAGGCGCTTGAGGTTCTGCTGGATCGTCGAGTGCCGGACCTCGTCGATCATCTGGATCGCCTGACCGTTGTGCAGTTCCGGGTTCGGGACCGTCCGGAACAGCAACGGCATCGCCCGGGCGGCCGAGATCTCCGGCAGCGGGATGATGCTCAGGAACAGCTTCTGCCACTCCAGCCAGCGCTCCTGCACCTGGCGGAACATGTTGCCGCGGATCGCACCGTCGGAGGCGCCGTACACCCGGTGGTCCTTCTCCTCCTGCATGGGGAAGTACGACCGGAGGACCTGCTTGAGCGGGTCCTTCTTCTGCGCCTTCTGGAACGTGTAGTCGGTTCCGTACTGGGAGACGGGCTCGTGGTACGCGGGCTCCCAGGACAGTTCCTGGATCTTCTGGTGGGCCTTCGCCACACTTTGGCGACTCATGGCACTCCTCTATGGCTCGCTGTGGCCTCTGGCCGGGCCCCGGTCGGACGGGGCCGTACGACGTGGGGGAGACCCACGCCCTGCTTGCCTTTGCAGTACAACGCACACGGTCCGCGACGGGAGGTCTCAAATTGAGACGGCGCTTCTCACCGGTCTCCGAAGACGGTTTCCCGCAGTCTGGCCAGCTCTTCGGCCGCCTCCCGCAGGCTGCGGCTGTCGCCCGGCACGGCCGGCCGGATGCCGAGCGTGACCAGCAGCGCGGCGGCCGCCGCCCCCGGATCGCCGGCCGAGCCGAGGACCGGATGCAGCCCGGCGTCGACGAGTCTGTGGAAGACCGCGTTCACGATCGTCCAGGGGTTGTAGGCCTCGTCGGCGGGAATCTGGTCGTCCATCCGCTACCCCTCTCCGCTCCCTTACATCACACTCCTCACCAGCCCGTCCGGCTGTCTCAAATTGAGACAGCCGGACGCTTCGGCGCGACTACGCTGAAAGGAACGACGTCACCGCAGGAGGTCCCGTCGTGGAGGAACTGGAAACCGTCACAGCAGACAGCCCCCGGACCGCCGGCGCCCGGCTGAGCTTCCTGACCTACGACGCCTTCCCGGTCGGCGACGTCCGCCGGCCGGTGCTCGCGTCGTGGGTCCGTTCGCGCCGGCGCAACCTGCCCGCGGACCGGATCGACCTGCCCTACGTCTCGGATCCGGATCTCGACCAGCCGCTGACCCGCAGTGCGGACCCGGTGATCATGCGGCTGCACGAGCATCTCGACGGCCAGCCGATCAGCGTCATCCTCACCGAGCGGGACGGCCTGGTCCTCCGCCGCCTGACGGCGGACACCCAGCTGAGCAGGCACCTGGACCGCGTCCACCTCGCCCCGGGCTTCAGCTACTCCGAGCAGTTCGCCGGTACGAACGGGATCGGTACCGCGCTCGAACGCGGCGGCCCGATGCACGTGTTCGGCCACGAGCACTACGCGGAGGACCTGGAGGACCTGGCCTGCGCCGGCGTACCGATCAAGCATCCGATCAGCGGCAAGACCGTCGGCGCGATCGATCTCACCTGCTGGCGCAAGGACGCCGGCTCGTTGCTGATCGCGCTGGCCAAGACGACCGCGGACCAGATCCGCGCGGCCCTGCTGCGGGACTGCTCGGCGCGCCAGCAGGAGCTGGTCGAGGAGTACCTGCAGGCCGGGCGCCGCAATGCGGACATGGTGCTGGCCTTCGACGGCGACCTGCTGGTGATGAACGCGAACGCCCGGCGCAACCTCGACAACAGCGACCAGGCGGCGATCCTCGCGCACGGCTCCGAGATGCTGACCGAAGGCAGATCCGCCCTTGCGGTCGAACTGCCGAGCGGGAGCCGCGTCCGGATCACCTGCAGGCCAGTGCCTGAAGGCGTCCGGACCAACGCGGCGGTACTTCAGGTCAGCCCGCGAACGCCCGGCCTCGGCGTCATGGTGGTCAGCACGAACCGGCCGCCACCCCGTCCGGAGCTTCCTGGCATGGTCGGCCGGAGCGGTCCTTGGCTCGCCTGTTGCCGGGACGTCGACAACGCCTATCGCGCCGGGCAGTGGATCGTGCTCAGCGGTGAGGCGGGCACGGGCAAGGTGGCGCTCGCCCGAGCTGCGCACTTGCAGAACAACCCGGCCGGCGCGCTCGACGTGCTGGATGCGGCGGTACCGGTCGCTGATTTCGCAGCAGATGTCGAGGAGGAGCTGGCCGACGATTCCGTTCAGGCGTTGGTGATCCGGCATGCCGAGAAGCTCGCGGCGGCCCAGCTGGACGAGTTGATCGGCGCTCTCTACAGCGCGCGGGAGCGGCGTCGGTCGGATCCGCCGTGGGTGGCGCTGACTGTCACGACGGCGGGGACCACCGAGCCGGATCTGGGCGAGTTGCTACCGCTGTTCCCGTTGACCGTCACGGTTCCGCCGCTGCGGCATCATGCCGACGACATCCGTGAGCTGGTCCCGTACTTCCTGAGCCAGCTGAGTCGGGGCGAACTGCGATGCTCCCCGGAGGCGCTGCACCAGGTACTCCGGTCCGCCTGGCCGGGCAACACCGCGGAGCTCCATCGGGTGCTCAAACACATCGTCCAGCACCGCCGGCGTACCGGCGTGATCGTGCTCGGCGATCTCCCGGCCGACCTGCAGGCGATCAGCCGCCGCAACCTGAGCCAGCTCGAGGCACTCGAGCGCGACGCCATCATCCGCAGCCTGCTCGACAACAACGGCAACCGCCGTGAGGCAGCGCGGGCTCTGGGGATGTCCCGCGCCACCATCTACCGGAAGATCCACGACTACGGGATCCGGTAGCAGCCGGGCCTCAGGCTGCGGGGCGCTGGTCGAGGAGGGACCAGCGGGGGTCGTCGTCGGACCAGTGGTTGACCAGCGCGTCGACGGCGAGCTTGTGAACGCTCGGGTCGAGCACACCTGCGTCAGTCGCCGCCTCCAGGACGTCGAGATAGGTGGCGACCGATCCGATCGGCAGGGTCCTCGCGGTCGGCGTGACCGAGGCGGCGACGTCACGCATGTCGACCAGGGCGAAGGCGCCGACCAGGATCGCACCCTCGGCACGGAGCTCATCCGCGAAGGCCTCGAGCGCCGCACCGGACGAGATCGCATCATCGACCAGCACTACCCGCCGGCCCGTCACGCCCGCACCACGCACCCGCGGCTCGTGGTCCTCGTGCCCCACGTACCCGGGCTTGCGGACGAACGCGAACGGAAGGTCGCCGGACAACGCGATCGCCGTCGCCAGCGGGATGCCGCCGGTCTCGGCGCCGACCACGACCTCAGCTCCAAGCTGCCGAGCGAAGTCCGCTCCCGGCGCCGCGAGCTCACGCAGCAGCCGCGGATCGGCGTACGCGTTCTCCACCGACAGCGGATGCAACGGCAGTCGCGTAGTCATGTCCCAGTGCGAAACACCCGGCCGCACGAGGCCCGGTACGACCGCCAGCCGCCCCGCCAGATCCACCGCCGGAACCACAGTCAGCCGAGCCACATCAGCCCGCTCGACGACCTTCACCCGATGCGCGTTCGCCAAGCTCCGGGGAGCCGAAATCCGTGTCGTGTTCATACATCGAAGATCACTCCACCCCAGGTTCTGTCGCACCCGGGCAACACACCGGCCCTCACCCTGGTGGCCGGGCCAGTGACCGGCCACCGGGTGAGCCCGTGCTCTTCGGCGGTCAGTCGCAGGTGTCGCAGATCCCGTTGGCCGGGGTCTGCATGTTGCACTTCGGGCACTTCTTGATCGGGCGCTCGGCGATGGCGGCCTTGCGAGCCCTCGCGCGGGCGGCGCCCAGCTTGGAGGGGATCATCGGGGTGCCGCCGCCTGCAGGGAGGCCGGCGGCCTCGAAGTGACGGTAGATGGCCAGGCGCTCGTGGGAGGCGTGGACGTCGGGGTCGGCAGGAGTCGTACCGGTGGCTGCGCCGACGATGGCGGCGTAGCCGTCGAAGACGCTCTCGTCCGGGTTGACGCACAGGGACGACAGCATCGGTTCGCCCCGGCGCAGGCTCTCGGCGGAGACCTCGGCGAGCACGCCGCCGATCCACTGCCGGGTGGGCTGCTTGGTCCGGATACCGGTCAGGTCCTGGACACCGGTGGCGATGTCCTTGTGCTGGACGAGTGACATGTACTTCTTGGCCGCGACGAGGAGCATCTCGCGGGCGGCACCGGCCCACTCGGTCCGAGCGGTGGCCATGCCGACATCGGAGACATCGCGCCAGGCGCGTTCCTCTACGTCCGGCAGTTCGTGGTCTGTTGCGGCGACATCGAAAGTGGACACCATCGAAACCTTAACCGGCCGCCGCCGATCGGCGAAAACGCAGCCTCAGGGAACTGTGTGTAGCCATGTCATAGCATCGGGTCATGGCCATGTCCGAGGACGACGTCAGCGCCCAGCTCACCACTCCTCGACCCGTTGGTCCGGTCCGAGGTGATGCGGATGCCGGACGTGACCGGACCGGGCGACTACACGGCGCCGTGGACGTGACAGCGCGAGTGCGCGCAGCGCTCTCCAACCCGATCAAGTCTGCGGCGGACGATCATTTCGACATCCATGCCGCGCTGGCGGAAGTGCTGGCTGACGTCGGGCTCAGTGCGGACGACTGCGGAGGGAGGGTCGAATTCGTCGGTGCCGATCCGATTGTGCCCAGTGCTGTTCGGCTGGGGGCCGCGCCTGCGGTTGGGTTGGTGGCCAAGTCTGTCGGGGTGGCTGCTTTGTGGCGCCATCGGGGTGGAGCCGGGCAGGACATCCGGATGGATTTGCGGAAGGCGCCGCGTCGGTTGTGTCCGTTTTATGACAAGAAGTGGGAACTGGTTAATGGGCTGCCGCCTACCAACACGGCGGATCCGGGGAATCCGTTGTCATTGACGTTCTACCAGGCGGGGGACGGGCGGTGGGTGATGCCGCTGAACATCTATCCGAAGCTGAAGTCGCGGACGTTGAAGTTGTTGCGGACGTACGACGATGCGACGGCCATCGCGGCGGCAATTGCCAAGTGGAAGGCGATCGAGCTCGAGGAAGCGGGGGCGGACGCGGGCATTGTGATGCCGATGGTCCGGAGTACGGAAGAGTTCCTGGAGACGAAGCAGTACCAGGATGTGCTCGCAGAACTGCCACTGATCGAGATCGAGAAGATCGGGGATTCGGCGCCGGAGCCGCTGCCGGCCGGGGCGGTTCAGCCGTTGGACGGGATCAGGGCGCTCGGGTTGGGCCATGTCATCGCGGGTGCGGGGATCGGGCGTGCGCTTGCGCAGCACGGGGCCGACGCGCTCAACCTTTGGCGGCCGACGGAGTGGGAGAACCCGGTTGTCTACCTGACCGCGAATGTGGGGGTACGGTCGGCAACTCTCGACTACGCCCGCAACCCCGCGGCGATGGAGACATTGCGTGAGCTGCTCCGCGGCGCCGATGTGTTCTACGCGAACCGTCGGCCCGGGCAGGTGTCGTCGCTCGGGTTGTCGCCGCAGCAGGCAGCCGCGATCCGGCCGGGCATCATCCACACGACCGTCTCGCTGCACGGCGAGCAGGGGCCATGGTCGACGCGGGTCGGGTTCGACCAGACGGCGGGCTGCGTGACCGGGATGATGACGCTGGAGGGTTCGGCAGACCAGCCGGTACTTCCGCACATCGGCGTCGTCAACGACTACCTGGTCCCGTGGCTTGCTACCGCCGGCATCTGCTCCGCGCTGATCCGCCGAGCGACCGAGGGCGGCTCGTACCGGGTGCACATCTCGCTGACCCGGATCGCCTTGTGGATCATCAGCATGGGCGTCTTCGACAAGAACTACGCCCGCGGCATCGCGGGCACCGGCGGTGACCACGCCTACCTCGACCCTGACACCTTCACCGCCGAGACACCGCTCGGCCTCTACCAGGGCGTCACCGACCAGGTGCAGCTGTCGGCGACCCCCGGCGCGTTCCGCACGATTCTCGTCCCCCGCGGCTCCGGCCGACCCGTTTGGCTCCCGACAGGACTGTGAACATGACCGACATCCCCCAGCTCGTCACCGGCCTGCGGAAGACCTTCGACTCGCGCCTCACCCGGCCGATCGACTGGCGCCGCGCGCAGCTCGGCGCGCTGAAGACCATGCTGCTCGAGCAGGACAAGGACTTCGTCGGCGCTCTGTACGCCGACCTCGGCAAACCCGCGGACGAGGCGCGCGGCACCGAGCTGCAGTTCGTCATCAACGAGATCGACCACACCCTGGAGCACCTCGACGCCTGGCTGGCGCCCGAGCCCGCGCCGTTGCCCGAGAAGCTGCAACCAGGCACCGCACAGGTGATCCGCGAGCCGCTCGGCGTCGCGCTGGTCGTCGGCCCGTGGAACTACCCGTTGCACCTCGCCCTCGCCCCGCTCGTCGGAATCCTTGCCGCAGGCAACGTTGCGGTGATCAAGCCGAGCGAGTTGTCGCCGACCGTCTCGGCGGCGATCGCCCGGCACGTACCGGAGTACCTGGATCCTTCAGCGGTGGCCGTCGTCGAGGGTGGCATCCCGGAGACGACCGAGCTGCTGGAGCAGCATTTCGACCACATCTTCTACACCGGCAACGGCCAGGTCGGGCGGATCGTGATGACCGCCGCCGCGAAGCACCTGACCCCGGTGGCGCTCGAGCTCGGCGGCAAGAGTCCGGTCATCGTCGACACCGACGTCGACCCGGTCCTGGTCGCGACCCGGCTGGTCCGGGCGAAGTACCTGAACGCCGGCCAGACCTGCGTCGCCCCCGACTACGTGCTCGCGATCGGCGACTCGGGTCCGCTGGAGGCGGCGCTGACCGACGAGGTACGCCGGAAGTTCGGTGCCGACCCGTCGACGAGTCCGGAGTACGGCCGGATCGTCAACGAGCGCCACTTCGACCGCCTCCGCGGGCTGCTCGCCAGCGGTCGCGTGGTCGTCGGCGGCGAGACGGACAAGGCCTCGAAGTACATCGCCCCGACCGTTCTCACCGAGGTCGCACCGGACTCAGCCGTGATGGGCCAGGAGATCTTCGGCCCGATCCTCCCGATCCTGACCGTGCCGTCGCTGGACGCGGCGCTGGCGTTCATCCGCGACCGCGACAAGCCGCTCGCCCTGTACGCCTTCACCGACTCCGACGACACCAAGCACCGCATCCTCGACGAGACGACGTCGGGCGCCGTCGGCTTCGGCCACCCCGTCGTCCACCTGACCGCGACCGACCTCCCCTTCGGCGGCGTCGGCGAGAGCGGCATGGGCCGGTACCACGGCAAGTACTCGATCGACACCTTCAGCCACCTGAAGGCGGTGCTCGACCGGCCTCTCGATTGAGCCTGCGGACTCAACGGTCTCGTTGAGTCGAATTCTTGCAAAGATTGATCTCGATATTGCGTTGATGTGTCGACGGCGTTACGGTCTGGCCACCATCGACCATCCGCCCCGTCGAGAGCGAGCTGCGCATGTTCCGGTCAATCGAATCCTGGAGTGGGAAGGCTCGCGCCGGCGTCATCGCCGTCTGCAGCGCGCTGATCGCCGCCGGTCTCGCCGTGCTGGCGACCGGTCCGGCCTGGGCCGCGGCGACGGGTGGGGTCGGCGCGACCTTGCCGTACGTCGAAGTACAGGCCGAGAACTCGGCCACCAACGGCACCGTCATCGGCCCGAGCGCCGCCTACAACACGCTTGCGGCCGAAGCGTCGTACCGCAAGGCGGTGACCTTGCAGGGGACCGGCAAGTTCGTCGAGTTCACCACGCCGGCGGCGACGAACTCGATCGTCTTCCGCTACAGCATCCCGGACACCGGCGGCGGCTCGGTCTACACGCCGCAACTGTCCCTCTACGTCAACGGCACCAAGCAGCCCAACTTCACCCTGACCAACGCGTACAGCTGGTACTACGGCGGCTACCCGTTCACCAACACGCCGGGAAGCAACCCGCACCACTTCTACGACGAGGTGCACCGGCTGTTCGCGACTACCTACCCGGCCGGTACGAAGTTCAAGCTCCAGGTCGATGCCGAGGACACCGCTTCGTCGTACACGATCGACTTCGCCGACTTCGAGAACGTCGCCGGCGCGCTGTCCCAGCCGGCCGGCTCGGTCTCGGTGACCAGCACGGGCGCTGACCCGACCGGTGCCGCGGACTCCACGAACGCGTTCAACTCGGCGATGGCGCAGGCCGGTTCCGGTGGCACTGTCTGGATCCCGGCCGGGACGTTCAAGATCCCGGGTCACCTGATCCTCAACAACATCACCTTCAAGGGCGCGGGCATGTGGCACTCGACCGTCGTCGGTGCGGCGCCCGGCTTCTACGGCAACTACGCGCCCAACGCCAGCAGCGGCGTACACCTGTCGGACTTCGCCATCTTCGGCGACGTCCAGGAGCGCAACGACGGTGCTCAGGTCAACGGCATCGGCGGCGCGCTGAACAACTCCACCGTGGACCGGGTCTGGATCGAGCACGAGAAGGTCGGCGCCTGGATGGACGGCCCGTTCACCAACCTGGTGATGAGCGGGCTGCGGATCCGCAACGTGACGGCCGACGGGGTGAACTTCCACAACGGCGTCACCAACTCCAAGGTCACCAACAGCGATCTGCGCAACCTCGGCGACGACGGCCTGGCGACCTGGGCCGAGCAGAACGCCGACGCGAACGACTCGTTCGACCACAACACCGTGCAGTACCCGATCCTGGCCAACGGCATCGCCATCTACGGCGGCCATGACAACTTCGTCACCGACAACCGGGTGATCGACGCCGGCCTCACCCAGGGCGGCGCGATCCACGTCGCGCAGCGGTTCGGCTCGACCACGCTGGGCCGTACCGACGTACTGCGTAACACGATCATCCGCTCCGGCGGGCTGGACCCGAACTGGAACTTCGGAGTCGGCGCGCTGTGGTTCGACGCCCGCGACGGCGCGATGACCGGCCTGACCAACGTCGACAACATCCTGATCCAGCAGAGCCCGTTCGAGGCGATCCAGTTCGTCTCGGGCTCGAACATCACCAATGTCAAGATCAACAACGCGACCATTCAGAACACCGGTACCTGGGTAGTGCAGGAGCAGGTCGGCGGCTCGGCGACCATCACCAACAGCACGGCCACCGGCACGCAGGCGCCCGGCCCCATCTACAACTGCGGTGTCGGCTTCACGCTCACCGACGGCGGCGGCAACTCGGGGATCTTCGGCGCCAACCAGTGCCAGAACATCACCAACCCCGCCTTCCCGCCGTACTTGCCGGACAACGGCTCGCAGATCTCGGTCAGCCCGACCGCGCTCAGCTTCGGCTCCGTCGCGACCGGCGCGTCGAGCTCGGCGCAGCCCGTCACGGTCACGAACAGCGGTACCGCGGCGGCACCCGTCAGTTCGATCGCAACCACCGGTGACTTCAGCCAGACCAACAACTGCGGCAGCAGCATCGCTGCGGGCGGCTCGTGCACGGTGAACGTCACCTTCAGCCCGGCAGCGGCCGGCAGCAGGAGCGGCAACCTGACCGTCAACGCGGCGGGCGTCACCAGCACCGTCTCGCTGTCGGGCACGGGCGTCTCACCAGGCCCGATCCTCAACCCGAACCCGAGCAGCCTGTCCTTCCCGGACACCCTGGTCGGCAGCTCTTCCTCGACCCAAGCAGTCACAGTGACCAACTCCGGTACGGCGTCGGCCAGCGTCTCCGGCGTAGCGGCCACTGGCGACTTCAGCCAGACGAACAACTGCGGCACCGTCGCGGTAGGCGCCTCCTGCACGGTCACGGTCACCTTCCGGCCGACCGCCTCGGGCATCCGGACCGGTGGCGTCTCCGTGACCAGCAACGCGAACAACAGCCCGACGACGATCTCCCTGACCGGAAACGGCGTTGGCACCGACACCAACCTCGCCCTCAACAAGCCGGCCACGGCGAGCAGCCAGGTCAACGGCACCCAGGCCGCGACCACCGCAACCGATGGGAACGCCAACACCTATTGGGAAAGCAACAACAACGCCTTCCCGCAATGGTTGCAGGTGGACCTGGGAGCGGTACGCAGCATCGGCAAGGTGACGCTGAAGCTTCCGCCGACCACCGCCTGGGGCACCCGCACCCAGACGCTGTCGGTCCAAGCGAGCAGCGACGGATCCACCTTCAGTACGCCGGTCGCGTCCGCGACGTACACGTTCACCTCACCGGCCAACGTCGTCAACATCAACGTCCCGACAACGAACGCCCGGTATGTCCGGGTCAACATCACCGCCAATAGCGGTTGGCCGGCCGGGCAGGTCTCGGAGTTCGAGGTGTACCCGAGTGGTGGCACCCCGATCAACACTCCGGTACTGAGCACCAGCCCGTCGTCGCTCACCTTCGCGTCCCAGGCGCTCAACACGACCAGCGCCGCACAGGCGGTGACCGTGACCAACACGGGCAGCCTGGCTGCGTCGGTCTCGAGCGTCACGGTGTCGGGGGACTACACACAGACCAACAACTGCGGCAGCATCGCGGTCAACGCCTCCTGCACGGTCAACGTCAGCTTCCGGCCGACCGCGTCCGGGACTCGGTCGGGGACGTTGACGGTCAACAGCAATGCGACCAACAACCCGACCACGGTCACGTTGTCCGGTACCGGCGCAGGCGCAACCAATACCAACCTTGCCGCGGGCAAGCCCACCAGCGAGTCCAGCCACAACGATGTCTACGTCTCGGGCAACGTGACCGACGGCAACCAGGCGACGTACTGGGAGAGCGCGAACAACGCCTTCCCGCAATGGGTGCAGGTGGACCTCGGTTCCGCGCAGAGCGCGGGCCGGATCGTCCTGCAACTCCCGGCCGGCTGGGGCGCCCGGACCCAGACCCTGTCCGTCCTCGGCAGCACCGACGGGTCCACCTTCAGCACCCTCGTCGGATCCGCCGGCTACAACTTCGCCCCCGGCAACAACAACACCGTCACCATCACCTTCACCCCGGCCACCCAGCGCTACTTCCGCCTCAACATCACCGCCAACACCGGCTGGATCGCAGGCCAGATCTCCGACTTCCAGATCTGGAACTCCTGACCCACGGCACCACCGTCGTCACAAATCGGCCGGCTGCCTGGTCCTGGGTACGTCAGGATCAAGCAGCCGGCCGAGGAGGCGCGATGAGATGGGTGGAGCGGGGAGCCTGTGTCGACGAGGACCCCGAACTCTTCTTCCCGATCGGTACATCGGGACCCGCAGTACAACAGACCGAGGACGCCAAGCAGATCTGCCGCCGTTGCGAGGTCGCCGACGCCTGCCTGGAGTGGGCGCTTCGCACCGGCCAGGACGCCGGGGTGTGGGGCGGCTACTCCGAGGAGGAACGCCGCGCCCTGCGAAGGCGACCGATACGACTGGTCAGCCGGATGTCAGCTTGACGCGAGCTTGGCCACAATGGTGTCGATGTTGTTGATCAGCGACAGGTGGCCTTCGCCCGGGACCAGTTGGGTGGTCGCTCCCGGCACATGCTCGCCGAGCCAACGGCCGTGCGCGTGCGGGACCATCCTGTCCTGGTCTCCCTGCCAGATGGAGACCGGGACCCGGATGGTCGCGAGGTCGATGCCCCAGTCGGTGAGGAACGCGAGGTCGTCGTCGCGCCAGCCGTCGTAGCCGCGGGAGACGGCTGCCCGGCAGGAAGCGGCGAGGTAGTCGGCCAGGCCGTCGCGGAGGGCGGCTTGATCGACAGCGGACAGCAGGTCGCCGAAGGCGGCGATGATTTCGCCGGGCTGGACGTTCTTCAGGTCGGCACTCGCCTCGATGAGGAACTCTTCGAGCGCGTCCTTGCCGGTCGCCGCCGCACCGAACTCGGTGATGTTCTCGTCGCCCATACCGGCCAGCCAGTCGAGACCTTCGGCGTCGTACGGCGCGACGCCCGCGATGACGGCCGCGGCCCGGCATCTGTCCGGCAGCAGCGCCGCGCTGGCCAGCGCATGTGGTCCACCACCCGACCAGCCGATGGTGACGAAGTCATCCGCACCGAGTACGTCGAGCAGCGCGGTGACGTCGTCCGCGACATCGGCCACCCGGCGACCTGGCTGCGGCGTGCTGTCGCTGTAGCCAGGCCGGCTGTGAGTGACGAATCGCAGGCCGTGCCGGTACGCCGCCTCGGCGACCGGCTCCAGCAGCATGGCCACGCCCGGCGTGCCGTGGTGCAGTACGAGGGGCCGGCCGCCGGCAGGCCCCTCGACCAAGTACTCCACAACCCGTCCATCGCCGACCTCGAGTCGCTCCATGGAAGCAATCCTAGGCACGGCCCTCCTGTTCGCTGTCCCCGCATTGTTCCGATTCGCACGACGAGCAGTAGGCGAGCATCGGCTCGTAGAGCGTTCCGTCCGTGGGCAGCGTGATCCAGCGCTGGTCGCGGGCTTCCTCACCTGGGCGGGGGATCCGGTCGCCGAGGTCCTTGAGGAAGCTCTCCACCTCACGGGTCAGGTCGCCCAGAGATCGCCAGATCCCGTCCCCGACCCGCCACTCGACCGAGAGCACGCGGCTGTGCGCTTCGTAGACCTCGAGGGCACGACGGACCAGGTACGTGACCGCGTGGCAACGGTTGCGGTTGCGCAGCACCCGCCGGGTCGACTGCTGGTGCTCGGCCTCCTCGAAGGTCGACACGACGACCGATCGCTCGGTCTCGGTGGACTGCGCCGCCGTGATGGCGTTCTGGGTGAACTGTTCGGCCACCGCGGTCACCGACGACCCGCTGGCCAGCGATGTCTCGGTGGCCAGTGAGAACTCGCCCTGCGCGGTAGGGGCGCCGAAGAACCCGGCCAGGCCACCGCCGGCCGACACCGAGGTGTCCACCGAGGTGCGGATGTCGACGAGGGTCTGGGCGTAGGCGGTGGCCGACGCGAACCGGCGGGTCTGCGACAGCGCGCTCATCGTCTGGCGGAACGATGAGTGGACGGACAGCCGCTGCTCTTCGGCGCGCACCCGGCGGTACCGGTCGTACTCGTACAGGACGACCTTCTCGCCCGGTAGCAGGGTCGTTGTGTAGAGCAACGGTCCCTGTTGCTGGCCGAGCAGCCGGAGGCAGTGCTCGTAGGTGACCCTGAGCTCCAGCCGGCCCTGCTCGAGCCGGCCGACGTCGAAGACGCGAGCCTCGTAGAAGTACTGGCAGCGGTCGTAGGGGAGCCACGGCACCGGCCGCGGGCTCCGGCACTCGTCGCCGCATCCGGTGCAGTCGTCGCAACCGTCGTCGGCGGCGCAGGCGGTCAGCAGGAGCCGCTCGGCGTTGACCCGGCCGTAGCCGACCTCCTCGTTCCAGGTGCCGGACGGCTTGGTCGCGACGTTCGCATAGGAGTACAGCGCGGGCGAGATCTTGTCGCAGGTGCTCTCGATCATGCTCCGGACGGCGGCGTTGGACAGCTGCGGTCGCAGGCTGAACACCAGCGCACCCAGCCCGGCCACCGCGGGCGTTGCCGACGACGTTCCGTTGAAGAAGCCGAAGTAGTCGCCCGCGTCATACCCGTCGCCGCCGAGCCGGTCGGTCGTCGGAATCTCCAGACAGGGCGCGACGACGTCGAGGTCGGGACCGTACGACGCTCCCCAGAAGTCCTCGGCGGACGAGTCGCCGGTGCGCTTGCGTTCGTCACTGCGGTTGGAGCCGCCGACGCACAGCGTGCGCGAGTCACTCCCGGGGAAGCGGGCGATGTTGCCGTCCTCGTTGCCGGACGCGGCGACCAGGAGCAGACCTTGGTCGTGCGCGTACTGCAGCGCGTCGCGGATCAGGTCGAAGTCCCAGACACCCCACGACTCGTAGACGCCGAAGCTCATCGAGACGACCTTGGCGCCGTTGTCCGCCGCGAAGTACAGGCCTTCGGCGATGTCCACGTCGGCCCAGGTGGAGGTCGCGATGGCCATCACCTGGCATCCGCCGGCCACCCCGGCCACGCCCTCGGAGTTGTCGAGCCTAGCTGCGACGATCCCGGCGCAGGCAGTCCCGTGGTCGCCCGTGGGGCTGCCGTCGGGGGTGTCGGAGGACGCGTTCCAGGACTGTGGGTACAACAGCAGATCGGGGTGCCCCAGCTCGACTCCCTGGTCGATCACCGCGACAACGACATCGGACGAACCGCGCACGATCTGCCATGCCCGAGGCACCTCCATTCGCTGCAATCCCCACTGCGTGCCGAACTGCGGATCGTTCGGCACGAACTCACCCGCCGGCGGCCTGCAGTTGCCGCGCGTCGCGGCCGGCGACACGGAGCAGGTCGGCGAGATGAACGGCACGGTCTCGAACCGGACGACGGCCGCACCCGCGACACCCCGCGCTTCAGGCGCGTCGGCAAGCCTGGCCGCCACGGACAACGCCGTACCGTCGGTCACCCGCATCGCGGCGTACTCCGGCAGCCGGCTCCGGCGCTGCGGATCCGGCGCCAGGTCTGGTGTCCCCGCAGTCCTTGCCGCATCGAAGACCTGCTGCCGAACGTAGAGCCTGGTCGGGTTGACCGTGAAGACCGCACCCACGGTCGCCGTCTCGTCAGCCGCCCGCGCGGCGCCCGCGGACCGGTACGCCGGTGCCACCCACTCGACGAGCGGACTGGACCCCAGTTGGTCAAGCTGTTCCTCGTCGACGGCGGACTCGTCGCCGCGGCGTACCCACCACAGGCCGTCGGTCTGATTGACGGCCAGAACGGGCCGGCCGGCCTCCCCGATCGTCGCCTGCTCGAACCCGGTCGCCGCGAGCAACTCCTCCTTGCCCGCACGCTCGGCCCCGTCCCGCCACCGGATCGCCAGCAGTTCGGCGACCAAAGTGCTTTCGCCCGCTGCCGGGTGATCGAAACTCTGCGGGAATCCTCTTTCGCTCAACGACATTGCGCCCACCCCTAGGCAAGAGAACCTGAATGCGCCAGTGCGCATCTGCTACTTGCGATGAGTGCGCCACGGGGGCCGCTGATACCTGTTGGCCGCTATCCGAACGACGTCCGGGCCGGACCCCGTGGGATCCGGCCCGGAGCGTCGCGAAGATCAGTTCACGGTGATCTTGTCGACCTCGATGGTGAGGCCCTTGACGAGTGGCGTGGAGGTCCCGGTCGTCACCGTGCCGGTTCCCTTCTGCACACCCTTGATGTTCATCGAGTACGTCATCGAGCCACCGGGCGCGCCCGGGGTGCTGGTGACGCGGTAGTCCTCGACCGGCGGGCCGACGATCTGGCTGCCCGCCGTTCCCTCGACGTTCTCGGCGCCGACCGTCAGGCCGTACGCCGCGCCCGGGTCACCCGGCAGGTTGCCGGGGTCGTAGGTGAACGAGATGTCCTCGACGCCGTTGGTGCCGATCCACTGCTGGAACACCTTCAGCTGGTTGGTCCCGAAGAGGAACTCCCGCCACTCGATCACCAGCCAGTTGTTCACCCCGTCGGTCAGGTTGCCGGCCAGGATGCCCGGCGCTCCCTCGCCGTTGAGGTCGGTCCAGTACGGCGCGAGCACGTTGTTCGGACGAGCGGGGTCGGGCAGCGTCTGCGGGAGGAACTGGACGTCGTCGCCCGACGTCGTGCCGCCCGCGACCGAGTAGCCGTCCGAGGTCACGCCGATCCGGTTGTAGGTCTGCCCGGCGAACTGGTACGCGCCGACGTTGAAGTTCAGCGCCTGCTCGTCCCCGATCGGGATCGGCGTGATGCCGAAGATGTCCAGCGGCAGGTAGCCCGCCGGCGAAACACCAGGTGCGATCACCGGTTTGTCGGGCTGACGTCCGGCCAGGGTCGCCGTCTTGGTCGCGATCTGGGTGCCGACCTTGGTCGCGCCCGTCACGCTGTTCAGCCGCAGCTGCGAACTCAAGGTGCTGACTGCGGTGACGTCGGTCGTCTGCAGGCTGTTGTTCTGCACGGTGACGGTGCAGGTCGACGCCCCGGTGTTCTTCGGGATGCTCGACGGCGTGCAGGTCTGGTCGATCGGCACGATGCCTTCCTGGCGGAAGAACGCGACCGGCAGGTGCAGGGCCCGGCTGCCGCCGACCTGCTTGAGGTTGACCTGGCCGAAGTACTGGCCGTCGGGCAGGTCGGGTGCGGTGATCGCGATGGTCAGCTTCTGCGTCTTGCCGGCCTTCACCTGGAACACCGGCGGCAGCACCGTGATGTTCGCGCCGCTGACCGTCGTACCGGTGGCGGTGAAGGTGAGCGTGGAGTTGGTGACGTTCTTGACCGTCCGCTCGGCCGTGATCAGGCCTGGCATGGTCGGCGCGTTCACCGACGGCAGGTTGAGGTCGATCCGGTTCAGCGCGTCGGTGGCCGAGGCCGCGTAGTTCGCCGCGGTCTCGTCCATGGTCAGACCGGGGTCGCCGGCCTTGGTGAGGTCGATCCGGCCACCACCCATGTCGAACGGGTCGGCCTGGCTGACCCGGTCCGGCTTCTTGACCGTGGTCTTGCCGGTCGTCTCCAGCGCGGACTTGACCTGGCCCGGCGTCCACGACGGATGCAGAGCGAAGACGAGCGCGGCCGCGCCGGCCACGTGTGGTGAGGACATCGAAGTACCGGCGATCGCCTGGTACAGGTTCCCGGGCGGTCCTTCGGCCGGGGACTCGGGCGTCGGCGTCAGGCCGGCCAGGATGTGCAGGCCGGGTGCGGTGACGTCGGGCTTGAGGAAGTCACCACCGGGTCCGCGCGACGAGAAGTACGTCATCACGTCGCCCTGCCAGGTGGTCTTGGTGCCTTGCGTGAACGTCGCGGTCGTACCGGGGTGCGCTGCGAGGAAAGCGAGCAGCGCATCGGCGTCGGGCTTCTCGAGCTGGACGGCCGGCAGCCAGTGGTTGTCGGTGAACACGTCGAACGGTGCGGAGTTGTACATCAGCATGCCGACCGCGCCGCCCTGCAGGATGTTGAAGCCCTTCATCACGCGGCCCGAGGTGAACTGGCAGGCGACGATCTTGCCGGTGAACGTGCCGGCCGGTGCGGGCGTGTTGCAGGTCGCGTCGGTGTACCCCGGTGTGGAGCCGGCGACGACGACCGGTGCCGGCGTACTGACGCCCGCGGTGATGGACGCACCGGAGATCGTGGCCGTGGCACCGCCGCCGGTCAGCGTGACCGTCGAGCGGAAGGTCCGGCTCTGCGTGGACGCCGCGACCGTGGTGACCCACGGGCTGCGGTGGTCGGTCGTGTTCGCGCCCGGGCCGGAGTTGCCGGCCGAGGCAGCGACGAAGACGCCGGCCGCGTACGCGTCCAGGAATGCGAGCTCGACGGGGTCGGAGTACGGGTCGCTGCCGCCGGAGATCGAGAAGTTGATCACCCGGACGCCGTCGAGGATGGCCCGCGCGACGGCCGCTGCCGAGTCGCTGGGGAAGCAGCCCTCGGCACCGCAGACCTTGTACACCGAGACGGACGCTGCTGGAGCGATACCGAGGAGCGCGCCCCGGTCGATGCCCAGCGGGTTGGCGTGCGCCACCGCTCCACCGGCCGACGTCGTGGCGGTGTGGGTGCCGTGACCGTTGGAGTCACGCGCGGAGTCGGGGTAGACGTCGCCGCCGATCACCGCGTTGTAGGTGTCGAGGAACGGCCGCCCGCCGATCAGCTTGTTGTTGCAGGCGAACACGTCGCTGGCCGGGGTCAGCGGGTTGTCGCCGAAGTCGCAGACCCGTGGCGTGCCATCAGTGGTCGGCGGTGGCGCGGGCAGGTTGCCGGGGTCGGCGAACGACGGGTGCTCGGGCCAGGCGCCGCTGTCCAGGATGCCGACGATGATGCCCTTGCCGGAGTTGGCCGAGCCACCGAGCTGGTTGTAGATCGTCGGGGCGCCGATGAAGGCCCCGCTGGAGTCGGTGAGCAGTTGCTGCGGGTTGTCCTGCTGGACCGCGGCCACGCCGGGCAGCTTCAGCAGGTCGCGGGCCTTGTTCGCCTGCACGCTCAGCGCGATGCCGCCGTACACGGTCCGAAGTTTCTGGCCCGCCTTCGCGCTCGGGACCCGCTCGCGCATCGCAGCCAGGAAGGTGTCCTCGACAGCAGTCACATGCTTGAGGTACTTCGTCGCGTTCGCGCTCTTGGGGTCGAGGCGCTTGCCGGTCACCGACGGGCTGGTACCGGGCAGGCCGGCCAGTCCGCCGCGATAGGCGGCCAGCGAGTCGTAGTCGAGCTTGACGACCACGCGGACCTGCTTCGCCGACGTGCTGTTGACGAGAGCCGGGTCGCTCTTGGCGAGCTGGCCACTGGGCGACTTGGCGCCATTGACGGTGCCGGCGAGCGTCAGTGGCGTCGCGGTCCAGGTCTTGCCATTGGGGTCGGGGGTGGCCGCTCCCGCGCTCAACGCGGGCAGAGTGGCGGCGATCAGCAGGCCGGCGGACAGGCCGGCGATAGTGGTGCGTCGGTTGCTGCGGGTCCGGGTTCTGGACCTCATGTGGGCCTCCCGTGAAGGCAGATGACGCCGTCAGCGGAGGAAGTGGCACGCAGAACGTCCGGTCGACCCCCCAGAGTGACGCTGACAGACCCCTCAGTCCTGTGACCGATCCCCCCCGGGTACCGGCGTACCGGCAGGCAACCCCCTCTGGCGCCTGCCTGAGCAGAGGTTATGCCCCAACCTCGCCCCTCGGGTAGACCTCGGCCCCTACTGGTATCACCCGAGCGCTTGACTCCAGCGAGTGACCGAAAGGCTGGCACGCCGTGTCAGCGCGGTGTCAGCGGAGTTGGCGACAGTGGTCCAGCACGATCCCTGCAACCACTTCCTGCCTGGAGGCAGACCGACATGTTCCATCGCATCGGGCGCGCCGTCGTCCGTCATCCCATCTGGACCATCCTGGCCTGGGTGTTCGTCGCGGCCGCGGTCGTCGCCACCGCGCCCAGCCTGCCGTCCAGCAGCGACGAGAGCAGCTTCCTGCCGAAGAGCTACGAGTCGATCCAGGCTGCCGAGCTGCAGCAGGGTGCCTTCCCCAGTAGCTTCACACCGTCGGCGATCGTGCTCTACCAGCGCGCCGACGGCGGCAAGCTC
The DNA here is from genome assembly GCF_039537185.1 of Kribbella ginsengisoli. NCBI lineage: Bacteria > Bacillati > Actinomycetota > Actinomycetes > Propionibacteriales > Kribbellaceae > Kribbella > Kribbella ginsengisoli. The sequence goes on from NZ_BAABAA010000011.1 coordinate 174,668, forward strand.
ACTCCGGAGGACCTGAAGGCGGCGGCCGGGATCACCACCCAGCTGGGCGCCAAGAAGATCGACCAGGTCGAGCAGGTCGTGCCCGGCCCGCCGTCCAAGGACGGCAAGTACGTGATGGGCCTGGTCTCGATGAACGACGAGACCGCCGGTCAGCCCAAGCAGATGGATGCCGCGAAGGCGCTGCGCAACGACGCCAAGGAGCTCACCAAGGGCACCCAGCTCGAGGCCAAGCTCGGTGGCTCGGCGGCGCAGGGGCTGGACCAGCAGGAGTCGTCCAATCGCGCCAACGTGCTGACCTTCGTCGGTACGTTCGTGATCATCCTGCTGACGCTGCTGATCATCTTCCGCTCGCCGATCCTCGCGGTGCTGCCGCTGGTCGTCCTGCTTGCTCTGGTGTCCACCACGGCCAACGCGCTGATCGCGGACGCCTCCAAGCTCTTCGGACTGGAGGCGAACAGTTCGATCTCGGCGCTGCTGATCGTCGTACTACTCGGCGTCGGCACCGACTACTACCTCTTCCTGATGTTCCGGTACCGCGAGCGGCTGCGGGCGGGTGACGAGCCGAAGCAGGCCATGATCAACGCGGTCGGCCGGGTAGGTGAGGCGATCGCCTCGGCGGCCGGTGCGGTGATGATCTCGTTCCTCGCGCTACTGCTGTCGACGCTCGGCTTCCTCCAGCAGATGGGCCCAGCGCTCGCCATCAGCGTCGCGGTGACCCTGATCGCCGCGCTGACGCTGTTCCCGGCGGTCTGCTCGCTGATCCCGCCGAAGGCGCTGTTCTGGCCGTCGAAGCAGTCGTGGCGCAAGGAGCCCACCAACGCGCGCTTCGCGGCACTCGGTCGTGGCGTGCAGCGCCGTCCGGGCCTGTACGCCGCTGTCTCGGGCGTGATCATGGTCGCCCTGGCGCTCGGCACGCTCGGGTTCAAGGCGACGTTCGACCTGGCGGCCGGGTCGATGCCGGAGACCAAGGAGTCGATGGTCGTCCAGTCCGAGATGCAGAGCTCCTACTCGGCCGGCGCCGCGGAGCCGACCTCCGTGCTCCTCACCTCGGGTGGCGCTATCGATCAGGCTGCGCTTGCGGCGTACGAGAAGAAGCTCGGTGCGGTCTCCGGGGTCGCGGATGTCTCGCCGGCCGCGCTGAGCAAGGACGGCAAGACGGCCAACATCACGGTCACGCTGAAGTACGGGTCGGCCACCGACGCGGCGCTCGACGTGGTCGGCGAGGTCCGCGATGTCGCGCACGCCGAGGCGCCGCCCGGCACGAAGGCGCTGGTCGGTGGCATGACCTCGATCTTCAAGGACATCAACGCGGCGGTGAACCACGACTACCGCACGGTGTTCCCGCTCGCCGCGCTGCTGATCATGGTCATCCTCGGGCTCCTGCTGCGCAGCATCGTGGCGCCCTGGTACCTGATGGCCTCGGTCGGTCTCGGCTTCGCCGCCACGCTCGGCGCGACCGTGCTGATCTTCCAGAAGGGGCAGGGGCACTCCGGGCTGATGTTCATGCTGCCGGTGATCATGTACCTGTTCGTGGTTGCCATCGGCACCGACTACAACATCCTGATTATCTCCCGGCTGCGGGAGGAGGCGCGCGAAGGGCGCGAGCCCCGCGAGGCGGCCAGTATGGCGATCCGCCACGCCGGTCCGACGGTGGCGGCGGCCGGATTCATCCTGGCGGCGACGTTCGCCACCTTGATGCTGGCCGGCAACTCGTTGCTGACCGAGATGGGCTTCGCGGTCTCGTTCGGCATCGTCGTCGCCGCGTTCGTGATGGCGATGTTCTTCACCCCGGCACTGACCGCCCTGATCGGCCACGCCGCCTGGTGGCCGGGCCGCCAGGACCAGAAGTCCTCCCTCACCCCGGCACCGGCCGACGCCGAGCCACGCCCCCTCGACTTCTCCGCAAAGACCTGACAGACAGAGGTTCAGCGACGGCGTACGCCGGGGCGGGAGCGGTCGACCATGGTGCGGAGGCGCTGGAGTACCTGGTCGGTGAACAGGCCGGCCAGGCAGCCGGTCAGGACCAGGACGGCTATGCCTGCGCTTGACGTGGTCTCGTCTCCGATGCTGATCAGCCCGGTGTTGACGGCGATGACGGAGACCGAGCCGAGTAGCGCCGACCAGAGCGGGCGCAGGACGTACCACCAGATCGAGCGATCCTCGACGCTGCTGGAGCGGCGGGTCAGCGCCATGCTCTGCCGAATGACGCTGCCGACCGCTCCCGCGGCCGCCCCGACGATGAGCAGGCTCATGTTGAGCGTGACGGCGAAGTCCAGGATCCACCAGTCGAACGCGCGGTCGGCCAGCTTGGCGGAGCCGGCCGCCTCCTGGTCTGCCACGAGTTGTTCGGCGAGACCGTAGGCGGCGATCAGCGAGAACAGGGCGGCGATCGCCTCGGCGATGTTCACCGCAACGATCTGCCCCCAGGCCGGACGGTCCTCGCGACCGTTCGGCGCCCGCCGTGACGTGGTTGGCTTGACCGTGTTGTCCATCTGACGCCTCCGTTGTGTTGCACCTTCACTGGATACGGAGGTCCGTACGGGCGTCCGGATACATCGGGAACGTGGATTGCTGGTGGGAGGCCGTTGTAGCGTCCTGTCATGTTGACCGAGCAGCCGCGCTACGGGTTATTGGGTCGGCACACCGAGTGCCGGTCCGTGGAGCGGCTCTTGGACCACGTGCGAGCTGGTCAGAGCGAGGTCCTGGTCCTGCGCGGTGACCCCGGCATCGGCAAGTCCGCTCTGCTGGGGCACACGCTGGGCAGCGCGTCCGGTTTCCGGGTGGCGCGAGTGGCAGGGGTGGAGTACGAGTCGGAGCTCGCGTACGCCGGACTGCACCAGCTCTGCACGCCGCTGCTCCCGCTGAAGGACCGGCTGCCCGCGCCGCAACGGGACGCGCTCGATACCGCGTTCGGACTCGGCACGCAAGGGCCTGCCGACCGGTTCGTCGTCGGGCTCGCGACACTTGCTCTGCTCGCCGAGGCCGGGGGAGAGCAGCCACTGCTGTGCGTGATCGACGACGCCCAGTGGCTGGACCGGGAGTCGCTGCTGACGATCGCGTTCGTCGCCCGGCGGCTGCTGGCCGAGTCGGTCGGGATCGTGCTCGCGACCCGACAGGCCAGTGAGGTGCGGGAGCTGGCCGGGCTGCCGGAACTGGCGCTCGGCGGACTCAGGTACAGCGATGCCCGTGAGCTGCTCGACGCGGCCTGGCCGGGGCGCCTGGACGAGAAGATCCGGGACCGGATCATCGCGGAGTCGAGAGGCAATCCGCTTGCGCTCCTCGAGCTTCCGCGGGGGCTGACACCGGCCGAGCTGGCCGGCGGCTACCAGCTCCCGGACGCGGCGCCGCTCGCGACCCAGATCGAGCAGACCTTCCTGCGGCAGATCGAGTCCCTGCCGGCCGACACCCGGCGGCTCATGCTGGTGGCCGCGGCCGAGCCGATGGGCGACGTGGCCTTGCTGTGGCGGTCGGCGACCCTGCTGGGACTCGGACCCAACGCCGCGGCGGCCGCACAGCAGGAGGGGCTGATCGATCTCGGCGTACATGTGCGGTTTCGTCATCCGCTGGTGCGTTCGGCGGTCTACCGGGCCGCTTCCGCGGGTGAGCGGCTCCAGGTGCACGGTGCGTTGGCCGAGGGCATCGATCCGGAACTCGAACCCGATCGGCAGGCGTGGCACCGCGGCCATGCGACCACCGGCCTGGACGAGTCGGTGGCCGATCAGCTGGAGCAGTCGGCCGGCCGGGCGAAGGCCCGCGGCGGCATCGCCGCTTCGGCCGCGTTCCTCGAGCGCGCCGCCGAGTTGACCCCGGATCCGCGCCGGCGTGGACGGCGGACTCTCGCCGCCGCCCGGGCGCGGTACGAATCGGGCGCCTTCGATGCCGCCACGGCCCTGCTGGCGCTGGCAGCGGGGTACCCGATGGACGACCTCGGTCGCGCCGAGGTCGCCCGCCTGCGGGCCCAGATCATCTTCTCCCTAAACCGCGGCGTCGACGCGCCGCCCGTACTGCTCGCCGCTGCCGAGAAGCTCGCGCCACTCGATGTCGAGACGGCGCGCGACACCTACCTGGAGGCGCTCGGCGCGAGCATCTACGCCGGCCGCCTCCATGGCCCGGTCGGATCGCGTGAGGTCGCCACCGCCGCTCGGATCTCGCTGTCCAGAACGCCCGCGTCCCGGCCGGCCGGCCTTCTCCTCGATGGCCTGGTGACCCGGTTCACGGATGGCTATGTGGCCGGTGTGGCGCCCCTGCGAACTGCCCTCGACGCGTTCGCCGGCGCTGAGGAGAACGACGTCCTGCGCTGGTTCTGGCTGCCGTGGCTGGTGGCGGGCGATCTGTGGGACGACCTGAAATGGCATGAGCTGGCTACCCGGGCAGTCCGGCTGTGCCGCGAGTCCGGCGCGCTCACGTTGCTACCGCTGGCGCTGGGTTACCGGGCTGTCGCGCATCTGCACGCCGGCGAGTTCGCGGCCGCGTCGGCGCTGACGGAGGAGAGCGAGGTGATCTGCCGGGCGACTGGTGCCGCGGCCGTGAACTATCCCAAGATGTTGCTCGCCGTCTGGCGCGGGATGGACCCGACCGAGCTGATGGACACCTTCCGGCTCGACCTCGAGGACGTGACCGCGCGCGGCGAGGCCCGTGGGATCGGCGGCCTCGGGTACATCAACGCGATCCTGCACAACTCCCTCGGGCACTACGACGCCGCGCTGGCCGCGGCCCGGATGGCCTGCGAGTACGACGATCTGGGCCTGTGCGGCTTCGCTCTGGCCGAGCTGGTCGAGGCTGCCTGCCGAAACGGCGCCCGCGACGAGGCTGCTGCCGCTCTCCGACGACTACGGGAACGAACCACGGCCGCCGGCACGGACTGGGCGATCGGCGTACAGGCCTGGTCGCGCGCGCTGATGAGCGATGGTCCGGCCGCCGAAGCGCTCTACCGGGAGGCGATCGAGCGACTCGAGCAGACCCGCGTCACCGTCCATCTCGGCCGCGCGCGCCTGCTGTACGGCGAGTGGTTGCGCCGGGAGTCGCGGCGCAACGACGCACGCCAGCAGCTCCGGGCCGCTCATGACCTGTTCGGCCAGATCGGAGCCGAGGCGTTCGCCGATCGCGCCCGGCGCGAGCTGCTCGCCGCCGGCGGATCGGCACACGGTCGCGGCGACCGCACCCGCGGACTGCTCACCAACCAGGAGTCGCAGATCGCGCGGCTTGCGCGAGAGGGCCTGTCCAACCCCGAGATCGGCGCGGAGCTGTACATCAGCCGGCACACCGTGGACTGGCACCTGCGGAAGGTGTTCGCGAAGCTCGAGATCAGTTCGCGCAAGGAGCTCGGCCGCGTACCGCTGAGCCGGCTCGAGTCGGCCTAACCCGCTGACAGCGATCCGAGCTGGTCCGCGAAGCCCGCCATCGCGGCGTAGTGCAGGAACGGACCCCAACTCACCCGCGCCACACCAAGCGCTGCCAGCTGGTCCAGGGGTGGCGTCTGCGGCAGCCGGACGACATTGACGGGGCTCCCGACCTGCTCGATGAAGTCCTGGAGCGCGTCCGGCTCCCACAGACCGATGGGGTAGACACAGTCGGCGCCTGCCTCGGCGTAGGCGGTCCCGCGCTCGACAGCCTCCGGTACCAGCTTCGCCAGCGCTTCGGCGTCGGCACCGGCGAGCAGCGGGCCGAGGAAGACATCGACCCGGGCGTTGATGACGAACGGATAGTCGGCCTCGACCGCGGCCCGGCGAACCGCGGCCAGCCAGGTTGCCTGCTGATCCGTAGTACGGAAACCGCCGTTGCGGTGATCGGTGTCCTCCAGGTTGCAGCCGGCCGCGCCGAGGGACTGCAGCGCCGCCACCAGGGCGGTCGGCTCCATGCCGTAGCCGGCCTCCGCATCCACCGTGACGGGCACCTCTACAGCTCGGACGACCCGGGCCGCCGCGCCGAACATCTCCTCGGCAGGCGCGCCCTCCTGGTCCTCGTAGCCGAGCGTCGCGGCCACTCCACCGCTCGTGGTCGCGACGACCGGGAAACCCGCGGTGACCACCGCGCGGGCCGTCGCCGCGTCCCAGACGTTCGGGAGGAGCAGGGGAGTGCCAGGTAGATGCAGCGACCTGAGCAGCTCGCAACGGTGCCGTAGCTCTGTGTTCTGGACCACTGTCATGCCCCTCCCTCTCCGCGATCAGCCTTCACAGCTTTACTCCTGGCGGCCCGCGATGTCACGAATCGGGGCGCTGATCGGTCGTATGTATGAGCCCGGTTCGCGACGACGAGAGGACCAGAGTCGATGCAGCGCTGGTTGAGCAACCTGCGGGGGAGGGTGTTCCCCGACCACTGGTCGCTGTTGTTCGGCCAGATCGCCTTCTACAGCTTCATCGTGGTGATGATCAGCGGCGTGGTCCTGATGGTTCCCTACGACCCGTCGATCGAGCACGTCAGCTATGACGGCCCGTACGCGCCCCTGCGCGGGGTGTCGATGTCACGGGCCCTGGATTCGACACTGCACATCAGCTTCGAGATGCGTGCCGGACTGCTGATCCGCCAGGTCCACCACTGGGCTTCCCTGCTGATGGTGGCGGCGATCATGCTGCAGTTGCTGCGGCTGTTCTTCACCGGCGGCTTCCGCCGGCCGCGGCGGCTGAGCTGGCTGGTCGTCTTCGGACTGTTCCTGGTCACGCTGGGCGCGGCCCAGACCGGTACGTCGCTCCCGGACGACATGCTGTCGGGTTCGAGCCTCTCGGTCATCGACGGGGTGGTGAAGTCCATCCCGTTCGTGGGCTCGGACATCTCGGCCATCCTGTTCAATGGGCAGTTCCCGGGTGACGTGCTCAGGCTGTTCTATCCGTTGCACGTGTACGTGCTGCCCGCCGTACTCGTTGTCCTCTTCATCGTCGCCGGGGTCCTCGCGCTCAAGCACCAGCCCGCTCAGTACCCCGGACCCGGGCGAACGAACGACAACATCGTCGGGAACTCGGCGGCGGTGGCCGCAGTCAAGAGTGCCGGCCTGTTCTGCTTCGTGGTCGGCGTCTCGCTGGTGTTGGGCGTCACGGCCACCATCAACCCGATCTGGATGTACGGCCCGGCGGACCCGGCCAACGCCTCGGCCGGGATCGGCCCGGCGTGGTACCTCGCCTTCGTGGACGGCGGCCTCCGGCTGATGCCCGGCTGGGAGGTCGAGGTCTGGGGCCGGACCCTCACGCTCGCCATCCTGGTACCAGTTGTGGTCTGCAGCCTGTTCCTCGTGCTCTTCGCCGTCTACCCCTTCATCGAGGACTGGGTCGTCGGTGACAAGGCGGATCAGAACCTGCTCGACCGGCCTCGCAACAACCCGATCCGGACCGGCATCGGTGTCGCCGGCATCGTCTTCTACGGCATCCTGTGGGCCGCCGCCGGCGCCGACACGATGGCCGTCATGTTCCACACCTCGTTCAACTGGATCATCCACCTGTTGCAGGTGCTCGTGATCGTCGGTCCGCCGGCCGCGCTGGTGCTGACCCGCCGCATCTGCGTCGGGCTGCAGGAACACGATCTGGACGTGGCCGTGGAGGGAGCCGAGACCGGCCGGGTCGTCCGGCTGCCGAACGGCGGGTACGTCGAGGACCACCGTCCGGTCGATGCGTACCGGCGTTATCGCCTGGCAGGCTTCGTTCGCGTCCCGGCCCTGCCGCTTGCTCCCAACTACTCCGCCGCGCGACGGCTGCAGGTCCGGCTGGCCAACTTCTTCGACCAGGATCGGCTGACTCCGGCGCCGGAGGACAACTCGTTGCCTCCGGCCCCTTCGAAGGCCGCCGTCGGGCCGGGCCCGGATCAGTCCTGACGGGGGAGCAGGTGCGCCTTGAGCGAGACGCGGGCACGGCTGATCCGCGACTTCACCGTGCCCACCGGGATGCCGACCTGCTCGGCGATCTCGTCGTAGCTCAGCTCGTAGATGTCGCGTAGTACGACCGCCGTGACCGTCTCGGGCAGATCGATCTCCAGCTGCTCGAGCGCGTCGAGCAGATCCAGTCGAGTGCCGGCGACGACGCTGGTCGTGCGCGGGTCGGGACGGTCGTACCGGGCCGGGCGATCGTCGTCCTGCCAGGCTGCGGTGTTCTCGACAGCCCGCCGCTTCAAGCGCCGGTAGGTCTCGCGGGCGGCGTTCGACGCGACCACATGCACCCAGGTGCTGAACCGGCTCCGGCCGTTGAACGTGCCGAGCTTCGTCGCGATCGACAGCAGCGCGTCCTGACAGGCGTCCTCGGCGTCGGCGCGGAACGGCAGCACCCGCTGGCAGATCCGCATCACCTGCGGCTGCACCTGCCGGATCAGCTCGTCCAGCAAGGCGGGGTCCTGGGCAGCGCGCCGCGCCAGTTCGTCGAGCGCGTCCGCGTCGGTGACCATGGGCTTGAGGATAATGACTGACATGGTTCAGCCCTCTCATTTTGGCCGGTACGCCGTGATCCGGCGGCTCGGCAGTGGTGGATTCGCTGCTGTCTGGCTGGTTCGCGACGAAGAGCTCGACGCCGAGGTCGCGGTGAAGGTGCTGGCCGAGCACTGGGTCGACGATCTCGACGTCCGCCGCCGGTTCGTCGAGGAGGGCCGGTTCCTGCGCAAGGTGGAGTCGCCGTACGTCGTCGGCGTCCACGACATCGGTACCACCGACGACGACCGGCCTTTCCTGGTACTGACCTATGCCGACCGTGGATCGCTGGCCGACCGGATCAAGACCGGCCCGCTCCCGCTGGCCGACGCGGTCGAGGTGATCTCGAACGTCAGCGCCGGGCTGCAGGAGCTGCACAATCGCGGTGTCCTGCATCGGGACGTGAAGCCGGAGAACGTGCTGTTCCGTAGTACGCCGACCGGCGAGCGGGCCATGCTCGGCGATCTGGGTCTGGGCAAGTCGCTCGAAGCGGTGTCGCGGGTGACGATGCCGAGTGGGACTCCGGCGTACGTCGCGCCCGAGCAGGTCCGCGGCGACGTCCTCGATCCGCGGGCTGATCTCTATGCGTTGGCGGCCGTCACGTACGCCGCGCTGGCCGGCAAGCCGCCGTACGGTGCGACGACCCTTGCAGCGGTGCTGACTGTCGCCGGGCCGCCGGACTCGTTGCGGACGGTTCGCGACGACGTACCGGTCGAGGTGGACGAGGTGATCCGGCGTGGGCTGAGCCAGGACCGGGAGGAGCGCTGGCCGGATGTCCAGTCGTTCGCCGAGGCGCTGCGGACGGCTGCTGCGCTGGAGGTTGTTCCCGCCCGGCGTCGGCTCTCGCTCAATCCGTGGCTGGCGGCAACGATCGCGGCCGCGCTGTTGGGTGGTACCTGCGGTTATCTGGGCTGGCAGTACGGCGTCCAGCGGCAACGTGTGCGGGTCGTGGATCAACAGCAGGTCCTGTCGGTTGAGCTTCCTCGGGAGTGGGCGCGCACCCGCAGCGGCGACGGTTGGCAGCCGGAGGGGGCGGCGAGTCCGCTTCCCGGTTTGCTGGTGAGTGCCGACAACAGCAAGTGGAGCAAGTCCGATGCGAAGGTGTCGGGCGTCTTCGCGGGCGTGCTGCCACCGGGGTCGTTGCCGTCGTCGGCCGCGCTGCCTGGTCCGGCGGGGTGCGCGGAGTCGGCGGAGCGGGTCGACAAGCCGTTCACCGCGACTGCGAAGTACGTCGGCTGTCCGGCGGGAATGACGACCTTTGAGCGGGTGCAGCAGATCGACGGTGCGCTGGTGCGGGTCCAGGTGCGCGCCGAGGACGGGGCGCAGGCCGAGCGAGTGCTCGACTCGCTGGCCTACAACCCCAAGAAATAAGGCTCAGTGGCCTAGTTGGTACGGCCGGTTGTCCTCGTCGCCGGTGCCCTTCTTCAACGGGGTGGCGAGTTCGCAGGCGCCGGTCGCGGGCGCGCACCGGGCGATGGCGGTCTTACCGCCCTGCTCGGCCAGTACCAGGATGTGGTTGGCATCCTCCATCACGGTGGAGATGATCGCGACCGAGGAGGCGCCCGACCACTCGCGCACGGCGTGGCCGGTCCGTACGTCGATCGCGGCGAACAGACCGTCGCCGTAGCCGTCGCGGTAGGCCGGTCCACCGAGCGCGTAGGAGCTACCGGTGAGGAGCTCGTCCACGGCGTACTCGCAGGTGGCCCAGCTCTTCCTGCCCGTCGCGAGATCGATCAGCGCGGTGCAGCTGCCGTCGTCGGTCGTCGAGACGATCGACGCCGCGAGCTTGAGGTCCGGCGACACGGCCGACGGATCCGGTACGGCGTTGACGGGCTTGGCCGCGTCGTCGCCGGCCGTCCACTTGTAGAGGCTCTCCTTCTCGCTCTTGTTCGACGCGCTGAAGTAGACCTCGCTGCCCTGGACCGCGAGCACGATCGGCTCGTGCTGGCCGTTGACCTGCAGGGAGTACGTCTCGCCACTGGGGTTGTCACGCCAGGCGAGCGTGAACTTCGCAAGCTCGGTGCCGTCGGCAGTCGTCGGCTGTACGCCGTACGCGCTGCTCTTCTGGTCGGCCGAGGAGGCGACCGTCGTGACGTCATTGACGGATTCACCGCGGGTGCCGTTGGTCCAGGCGGTGAGCACTGCCTTCCCGTCGTCCTTCGGCCGATGCAGCACGAGGGCGCCGTTCCCTGTCCGCGCAACATCCCAGACCGGCCCATCCGAGGCCGGCAGGGTGAACTTGCCACCACCGAGGTGCACGGTCCGCCCATCGACGTACGACGTGGCCGGCGCGGCCCCCTGCTTGAGCTTGCCCAGATCGATCGTCAGCTTGACGGCCCCGGACGGCGTGCCCGATCCACCCGGCTTGGCCGAGGACGGCCGACTCGTCGTCGTGGACGGCGTCGACGGCTTGGCCACCGGCTTGCTCACGCTGTCGATCGGCTTGAGACTGCCGTCCCCAGACGCCGACGCCAACGTCGGCGTCTGCTGCGCCGCAACCACGATCCCCGCCACCACAGCGCCCACCGAAACCCCCGCCACCAGCCCCGCCAACTTGATGTTCCGCTTCATAACGCCCCTCCGAGTGAGTCCACAGTTTGTCGTAACAGGGGGCTTAGATGGTGGGCCGACACGATCGGTTCACGAGACCTGGAAATGACTGCATAGGGTGCGAGTTGTGACCGGTGGATTCGCGGGATGGCCGAGGGCGGCCTTCGACGTACTACTCGAACTGGATGGTGTGCCGTCGGTTGAGGTGAGGGAGCGGTGCAGGCGGGATCGGGAGGAGTTGGTTCGCCAGCCGATGGTCGACCTGCTCAGTGCGGTCGCCGATCGGGATGCCTTGTACGAGGACTTTGCGGTGTGGCGGTACGGCGGGGTGATGTTGGAGGCGTGGCAGCGGCAGGGGGCGATTGTCCGGTTGGGGCGGAATGTGGAGCTGTCGTTGCGCTTCGATCTGGATGGGCTGGGGGTCAGTGCGGCTTGGTGGTACGCGCCGTCGGAGCAGATCGAGCGGTACCGGACGGCGGTGGCTGACTCGACGTCTGGTCCTCGGTTGGCGGCTGTTGTCCGGAAGCTCGAGCGGCAGGGGTTCGAGATCTCGGGGGATCTGCTGAAGCGGCCGCTCCGGGGGTATCCGGCTGATCATCCGCGGGCGCAGCTGCTGCGGCACAGGACGCTGATCGCGGGCCGGCACCTCGGGTGTGACGACTGGATTCATACAGAGGCTGCGGTTGAGCGGGTGCATGACACCTTCACTCAGCTACGGCCGTTGACTCGCTGGCTGGTCAATCACGTCGCGTTGGCCTGAGGTCAGGGCGACGGCTATCCGGGCGGCGATGGTGGCGTTGTTGCGGGCCAGGGCGAGGTTAGCGGGGATGCTTTCGCCGTCTGTCTGCTTCTCGATCTGGGCCAGGACGTACGGGGTGACGGCAGGGCCGGTGATGCCGGCGGTGGTGCTTGCGGTGAGGGCGGCGGTCAGGACGGCGGTGATTCGTTCGGCCGGGATCTCGTCGGCTTCGGGGATGGGGACGGTGAGGAGGACGCCGGTGGATGGGCGGGTGCGGTAGCGGAGTACGGCGCAGACTGTCTGTTCGTCCTCGACCCGGTGGGGGATCGGCAGGCCGCTCGAGCGGGTGTAGAAGGCGGGGAACCAGTCGTGTTGCCAGCCGAGGACCGGTACGCCGGCGGTCTCGAGGTACTCGAGTGTGCGCGGCAGGTCGAGGAACGCCTTGGCGCCGGCGGAGACGGTGATGACGGGGTGGCTGGCGATCGCGTCGAGGTCAGCCGAGATGTCGCCGGTGAGCTCGGAACCGCGGTGGACGCCGCCGATGCCGCCGGTGGCGAAGACCGATATGCCAGCCGCGTGCGCCAGGGCGACCGTGGCCGAGACTGTGGTGACGCCGACGTCCCACTTCTGGGCGCGGGCGACCGGCAGATCGCGTTCGGCGACCTTCCGTTTGCCTTGCAGGACACGCTTTTCCTGGTCCGGAGTGAGGCCGAGATGAGGGCGGCCGTCGAGGATGGCGGCTACTGCGGGGGTGGCGCCCTGGTCGTCGACGGCTTGCTTGCAGAGCTTGAGCGCCTCGGCGTTGGCAGGAGCGGGCAGACCGAGGTTGGAGAAGATGGTCGATTCGAGCGCGACGACGGCGCGGCCGGCGGCCAGGGCCTGCGCCACCTCAGCGGAGAAGACGATGTCAGTCACGAGCAGCTCCTTGGTCGTTCAGAACGGCGCCAGGCTGGGTGAGAACCCTTCTGGCGAGGTCATGGCCTGCTTCAACCGCCGCAACGGGGCCGGCATCGTTCAGTACTGCGCTGAGGAACGCCGCAGCGAAAGCGTCGCCGGCGCCGGTCGTGTCCAGCACCTCGTCGGCCGGCGCGGGCCGGACGGTCGCGGACTCGTTGCCCGAAGCAAGGATCTCGGTGGGCTCCATGCCGTTCTTGACGACGACCGTCGTGCCGGGGCCGGCGAGATCGCGCAGCGAGCCGGCGTCGGCCTCGACACCGTTCGCGAAGAGGTACGTGGGTCGCAGCGTCCTGATCAAGGCGCGGAACTTCGCCGGCCCGATGGAGTCGATGAGCGCGACCGAAGCGGCATCGATGCTGAGGATCGCGCCGTCGGCACGGGCGAGTTCCGCGGCCCGGCGGAGAACCGGCCAGGACGGTCCGGTCAGCGAGTACGCCGAGAGGTGGTACGCCGCGGCGCCGGAGAGCCACTCGTCCGGGACGTCGGCGAGTTCGGCGGCGGCGGCCCGATCGGGGAACATCGTGCGTTCGCCGGTGGCGTCGACGAGGATGACGATGGTGCCGGTGCGGCCTTGGCGCTGGACCTTCGGGTCGACGCCTGCGGTGATCAGGTCGCGTACCAGGGTCTCGCCCGCCGGGTCGTCGCCGACTCGGCCGATGAAGCGTACCGGCGTACCGAGACTGCTCGCGAAGACGGCGACGTTGGAGGCCGCCCCGCCCCGCGTGCGCTGGATCCGCGCCGGATTGTCCGTCCCCGGCCGCGTCGCGTCGGCTGACCAGACCACGACGTCCTCGACCAGGTCGCCGATGCACACAAGGGTCACGGGACCACCCTAGGCGACGGCCGGCACCGAGTGAGAGTTCTTCATTTTGACCCGGCGTAACCGGTTGACTACCGCAAGGTAACAAAGCTAGCGTTTGAACCAGCAGCTGCTGCGACTCAACCGCCCCCCACTCTGGAGGTCGCAATGCGCTTGCCCAGATCCGCTCTGTCCGCCCTGATCCTCACCTCGCTCCTCGGACTCGGGGCCGCCCCGGCGTACGCCGACGCCGCCGGCTCCGGCACGATCACGTTCGAGGGACAGTCGTGTGCCTTCACGTTCACGTATGCCGGCGGTCCGCCGCCGGCCTCGGTCCAGATCCAGTCCATCGACATCGCCGACGGGTGTGCCGCCGACGGTACGGCGACCGGCTCGCTGACGTTCGGCCCTGGTGACGCGGCGATCCTCAGCCTGAAGGTTGCCGTCAGCAAGCCGATCAGCTGCGGCTACACCGGCTCGCTGACCGGTACGTACGCCGGCAGCAGCGCAACGTTCCCGGAGCAGGACGTGCCGAAGTCGAGCGGTGGTTTCCTCTGCCCGAACCCGGCGAGCATCGCCATCCAAGCCACCCTCTGACCACTCGACCGGACCACGGATCCCTTCTCCTGAAGGGATCCGTGCGGTCAGTGCGCCTCGGCGATCCGTTCGTGGTGCAGGATCACCTCGGCGATGATGAAGTTCAGGAACTTCTCGGCGAACACCGGATCCAGCCCCGCGCCCGTCGCCAGCGACCGAAGCCGGGTGATCTGCCGTTCCTCCCGCGACTTGTCAGCCGCCGGCAACCCACTCCGGGCCTTCAGTGCCCCCACCTGCTGAGTGCACTTGAACCGCTCGGCAAGCAGATGCACCAATGCGGCATCGATGTTGTCGATCGTGCCCCGCAGCCGGCCGAGTTCAGCAGTCACATCCAGTTCAGTCACACCACCACTCTGGCACAGCGCCTTCGAACCCTCAGGCACAGCGCCTTCGAAGGGTTTGTTATCTGGCCGTTATCAGCTAGTGTCCGTCGCTGTCGCGGGGAAAGCCGCGTGAATCGAGCTTGGAGTTGAGATGCGGCTGCCAGATATGCGGCGGTCCAGGGTTGTGGTCGCGCTGGCCGCGGCCTGCGCGATCGCCGCCGCGGGAACGACGGTGGCACTGGCGAGACGCGGTGACTCGGACCCTTCCGCAGGAGCGAAGCCGACCGGTACCTCGGTGAATGAGATGGCAGACCAGGGCCCCATCGGAGCCAGTGCGAAGCCTCCGGCCAGCAGTCCGTCGGTCAGTCAGTCCGCCAAACCGGCGACCCTGCCGGTGCGGAAGCCGTCCAGTCCCTCGTCGGTGAAGCCCTCGGCGAAGACCACGACGAAGCCCTCGGCCAAGAAGGCCGCCAGCACGCCGACCGTGAAGCCGGTTGTGGTTCCAGAGCAGGGAGATCCGCTCTCGCAGACCGACGGCTTGTACGTCGACCCGCAGTCCCAGCCGGTCTACTGGGTCAGCGAGCACAGCAGTGACTCGCGAAGCGCCTCGATCAAGGCCGGGATCGCCGATCGCCCGTTGGGGCGCTGGTTCAACGGTGATGGCGCGGACGTGTCCGATGCCCGGGCGTACGTGGCCGGGGCCGCGCGAGCGGGGAAGCTGCCGGTGCTCGTCTTCTACCACATTCCGCAGCGTGGCTGCGGGGGCGGTGAGGGTGCTTCGAGCACCTCGGCGTACCGGTCGTGGATCGACTCGATGGCCGCGGCGATCGGCACGAATCCCGCCGTCGTCATTCTCGAACCGGATGCGTTGCCCCAGTTGGACTGCCTGAGTTCGTCGGCGCAGACCACCCGGTTGTCGCTGCTCAGCTATGCCGTTGACCAGCTACGGTCGTCGGCGCCGAATACGTGGACGTATCTGGATGCCGGTCACGACGATTGGACCCCGGCCGGCACGATGGCCAAGTGGCTCAAGGCCGCCGGCGTCGCCAACGCCCGTGGGTTCTCGCTGAACGTGTCGAACTTCCAGTCCACCGCCCGCAACGTCAGCTACGCGAACGCGGTCAACGCGGCCCTCGGGACGTCGAAGCACTTCGTCATCGACACCAGCCGCAACGGCAACCCCCTGAACGGCGACGACTGGTGCAATCCGACCGGCGAGCGGGTCGGTGTCACGCCCCGCACCGGCGGCGCCACCGGCCTCGACCTGCAGCTCTGGGTCAAGCCGCCGGGCGAATCCGACGGCGACTGCGGCATCGGCGCCGGCACCGATGCCGGCGACTTCAGCCCCGCCATCGCCATGAAGCTGCTCGGTCATTAGCGAGATTGCCCTGAGCATCAGGTAGTCGCCGCCCTGGTCAAACTTGCTGCCGGCTCGGCGCGACGGAGCCTTCAGACCTGCTGCTGGCTGGCGGCGACGAGCTTGCCGGCGTCGTAGCCTTCGATTCGGATGGTGTCGCCGGCGGCGCCGGGGACGGTGAGTTGGGTGCTCCCGTCGGTGGTAGCGCTTGTCGCGACCGGTCGGCCGTTGACGTACACGTCCACGCTGGTGACGGAGCCCGTCGTGATGGTGAGTTTCCGCTTCTTGGCGCCGGCCGCGGCCGAGGTGAAGCGCAGCAACCGCGGTTGCCGCTCAGCCAGCAGGACGCCTGCGGCTGCCATCAGGTCAGCGTTCTCTTCGATGAGGTCGCGCTTGGTGAGTTCGTGGAGCCGGTCCGGTACGACGCCGAGGTCCTCCAACGGCTGCCCGATCCGGGTGCCGACCCGCAGCGAGCGGCGCAGCGCCACCCGCATCTGCACGCCCTTGGGGAGTTGCTTGAGCTGACCGTCGGTCCACTCGGTCCGTAGCTCCTCGTGCGTGACGACATTGGCGCCGCCCGCCCCGGTGTTGCCCTCGACCCCGAGTACAGGCCCGATCTCGTGGTCCTGGAAACCGGCGGCGAAGATGTCGCACGCGCTGTAGCACTGCGCGTCCGTCACCAGCACAACTGGTCCTTGATAGAGCTGCCCGGTGCTGTTGACCACATCGACCGGATAGAGCGACAGGGCGGTCGAGTACGCCGAACCTGTACTAACCGACTCCTCCAACGAGGCCTTCCAGGCCTGATAGTCGGGGACCGTCGTGGACAGCCCGGTCGTACCAGGCGTGCTCACGAACTGGAACGGCTCCGGAGTGATCCGGCCCGGGCTGAAGAACTGCAACAGGTACTCCGCCGCGATCACGTAGCCGCCACCGTTGCCGCGGACATCGAGCACCAGGCCCTCGGGCGGGAGCAGGGAGAGCAACCGGGCGACCTCATTCAGAAAGCCCTCGATGTCCTGGTCCTGCATGTGGAACGTGAAGATCCGCAGGTGTCCGAAGGTGCCGCTCGGGGTGTCGACGATCCGGGCCTTGAGCTCGTCGGGACGGTTGGTCGGGACTGGGCCGGCTGCCAGGGGAGCGGCGGCGCGCGGCTTGCGGGCCTTCGCGGCGACTGGCGCCGCACTGAGCGAGGCCGGAGCGAACAGCCGGCGCTTCACGCGCCGCGCCAGTTCGGTGCGGAGGTCCATACCGACCAGGTGGTGAGCCGCGACTCCGACGCCGGTGGGCAGTGATGGCAGGGTACCGGGAGTGGTCACTTCGGTGGCGGACTCGAAGACCCGCCAGGGCACGCGGGTCTGGTGGGTCGTCCCGCCGACCTTGTAGGTGACGTCGATCCAGTCCTCGTCCGGTGGCAGCGACATGTTGATCGAGCGCAACGTCATGTTCTGCAGGCCTTGCGCGAGCTGGGCGGCCTTGTTGCTGCCGGCCTCGCGGGCGGCGTTGGCCTCGACGGCGAGCTGGATCGGCGTACCGTTCCAGTGCGTCACCTCGACGCCCGCGGTGAGCTGCGGGTCGCCGACGATGTGGTCGAACGTCTTGGTCACCAGGTACTTCGTCTGGCCGTCGTCGACGCAGCGTTCGAGGAAGATGCCGAGGAACGCGAAGCCGGCGTATCGCGACGGCAGGATGTAGTTGGTGTGCAGGTCGTGCAGCCCGAGGAAGATCCGCTGCAGCTGCACATGGAACTCTGTCTCGCTGAGATCGGCCAGCCGATGCCGCAGTAGCCGGAGCGCTTGCAGCGGATCGATCGCATGCATCGCCCGCTTGAGCGGCAGATGCGCATAAACCTCACCGATCAGAATCTCCGCCTGATCCAGCACGACCCGACGCTGCGCGTCACTCAACGGCCCCCGCGCGATATGCCCCCGGAACTGCGGCATCGTGCGCACGGTCCCCAACCCATGATCCGCACTGAGAACGACACTGTCTGGCTGAGCCATGACTCCACCACCCCCGGAAAAGTTGCCCACCAGCATCCCCCCACCTGGCCCGCCCTACAAGCCCTCGGGCGGGCGTAGCCGACGCGGAGACCCGACTATTCTGATACCGTGTTTATTAAAGGTGGTTGCGATACCTGGAAGGTGGGACGATGGACGGTGGGGCCCGAGGGGCGGCTCAGGTCGAGCGGTCGGCCAATCAGGTTGCCTGTCTGCAGTTCCTGAGCACCACCGATGACGCGCAGACGGTTGGCGCGATCAGTGCCGGGACGGGATTGTCGCGGCCGACCGTGCATGCTGTGCTGGACGATCTTCTTGATGCCCGGCTGGTGACTTCGGCGAGTCCTGCGGTCGCAGGACCTGGGCGGCCTGCCCGTGCGTTCCGGTTCGCTCGCGAGGCAGGGCTGGTGGCCGGAGTGGATCTCGGGCCGCGGGGTGCCCGTGGAGTCCTGTATGACCTGGCCGGCGAGCGGCTTGCCTATGTCGAGCTGATGGGGGAGCAGCATCCCGATGTCGCGTTGATCGAGCGGGCCGTGCGCGCTGTCGTCGCGGAGGCATCGGTCGACATCGAGCGGCTGCGGGCGGTTGGGGTGGCGCTGCCGGGCGTGGTCGAGGCGGACGGGAGTCTGCGCGCGTGTCTTGCGATCCCTGACCTGGTTGGCCTGCCGATCGCCGAGACGCTGACTGGGACGCTGGGGTGTTCCGTTGCCGTTGACAACGACATCAAGCTGGCGGCGCTTGCGGAGCAACGGGGTGGCGCCGGCCGTGGGTACGAGGATGTCGTCTACCTCCAGATCGGTACCCGGCTGTCGGTCTCGATCGTTCTCAACGGGGTCATCCGGCAAGGACGGCACCGGATGGCAGGCGAGCTCGGTGCCCAGCGCAAGATGCGCTGGACCCGCAATGCACGACGCGGGCAGCTGGTATGGACGTCAGGACCGACCGGTGAGGCGGTACTGAAGGCCGCCGCAGCCGGTGACCCGGACGCCCGCGCCGAGATCGAGGACTTCTGCGCGCAGATCGCCCAGCGGATCGCCACCGTGCTGCTGGTCGTCGACCCCGAGGTGCTGGTCGTCCGGGGCGGGCCGGCCGCGGACAGCGACGTACTGATCCGGGCGCTGGAAGCGGCGGTCGACAAGGAGTTGCTCTTCCCCGAACGGCCGCCGTTCGTCGCCTCGGCGCTGGGCCGCGAGGCCGTCGTGCTGGGAGCGGCCGGCAACGCGTTCGACCAATTCAGTTCGGACATTTACGGCGTCCACGGCTACCCGAGCCCGTGGACGGGGATCACTGACGACGTCGAGAGGACCACCAGTGAAATTGGGAGTTAGCTCGTACTGCTTCCGCAAGCTCATGGCCAGCGGTGAGATGGACCTGATCGCCGTCCTGGACTGGGTCGCGGCCTCGCCCGCCGGGCATGTGGAGGTCGCCGCGGTCGACGGTGACTACTACCTGGAGAACGACGAGGTCGTCCGGAAGGCGGCCGCGCACGCCGCCGACATCGGCGTACCGATCGTGAACTACCTCGTCAGTGGCGATCTGCGGACGGCCGACGGTGAACAGATCGATCGGCTGCGCCGGCAGCTCGATGTCGCGCACCGGTTCGGCGCGCGGATCTTCCGGCACGACGTCGCGCCGTGGGCCTGGCGCGAGCAGGACCAGGCCGAGTTCGAGTCGACGTTCGAGCAGGTCGTGATCGGCTGCCAGGCAGTCGCCGACCACGCCGCGGAGCTGGGCATCGTGTCGACGATCGAGAACCACGGCTTCTTCATGAACGGCAGCGAGCGGTTGTCCCGGCTCGTGTACGCGGTCGACCGGCCGAACTTCAAGATCACGCTGGATCTCGGCAACGGGCTGTGCGTCGGCGAGGTACCGGGCAAGACGGCGGCCGGGCTGATCGACGTCGCGGCTTCGATCGGCGTGAAGGACTTCCACATCCGGCGTACGGCGCCGGGTGAGGGCTGGCTGAAGACGCTGGCCGGCGACTACCTGCTCGGTACGGTCGCGGGCCACGGCGACGTCGACCTCGCCAGTCTGCTGGCCGTGGTCGCGACCAAGCCCGATGTGCCGGTCAGCCTCGAGTTCGAGGGCCTGGAGGCGACACCGCACGCCATCGAACGCTCGCTCAAGAACATCCTCGAACTGGTTGGAGCCTGACATGACGACCCGGATCGCAGTGATCGGGCTGGGCGCGATCGCCGGCCAGCACCTGATCTCGTACCAGCAGAACCCGCAGTCCGAGCTGGTCGCCGTCTGCGACCTCGACCGGGAGCGGGCCAAGGCGCGCGCGGACGAGTTCGGCGTACCGAAGGCCACCGACGTCGTCGAGGAGATCCTGTCCGACGCGGACATCGACGCGGTCAGCATCTGCGTGCCGAATGTCCTGCACGCGAAGATCGCCGAGGCGGCGCTGCGGGCGGGCAAGGACGTGCTGATCGAGAAGCCGATGTCGGTGACGGTGGCCGAGGCCGAGGCGCTGGTCCAGGCGACGAAGGAGACCGGGCAGGCGCTGCAGATCGGCTACGTACGCCGGTATGCGCCGAATGCCCTGGTGGTGAAGCGATTCCTGGACGACGGCGAGCTCGGCGACATCTACGCTGCCCGGGCCTCGATCATCCGGGCGGCCGGCAATCCCGGCGGCTGGTTCGGCGACGTCGACATCTCCGGTGGTGGCCCGCTGATCGACCTGGGCGTCCACATCATCGACCTGTGCTGGTACCTGATGGGACAGCCGGAAGCGGTATCGGCGTCCGGCGTGACCTTCGCGCCGCTCGGTGCCCGCGACAACATCCAGCACCTGACCCGGTATCGCGCCGCGTCGGCGACCCGGGTGAACAACGTCGAGGACTACGCGACGGCCCAGATCCGGTTCGCGAACGGGGCCGTGCTCGACGTCGACACGTCGTACTCGCTGCACGCCCGCAACTCCACCAGCGTGAAGATCCACGGCGACAAGGGCGGCGCCGAGATCGAGCCCGAGCTGCTGATGATCACCGAGCAACACGACACCCTGGTGCACATCCAGCCGCAGATCGACTCCCTCGGCTTCGACTTCACCACCGCCTTCGCCAACCAGATCGACCACTTCCTGCAGATCTGCCGCCGCGAGATCCCCGCCGACGCGCCCGCCACCCACGGCCTCGAGATGGCCCGCATCCTGACGGCCGTCTACGAGTCCGCCCGGACCGGCGCCGAGGTGACGATCACTCGCTGAGCAGGCTCGCTCGACGGACGGAGACGGCCGGGTAGGGTCTTGCCGTGAAACCTCGTACCCGCCGTCCTCGTCCGGCCGACATGGCGGTCCCCGTCGGAGCGCGGTCCGTGTTCACCGACGGCGCCTGCTCGCGCAACCCCGGACCTGGGGGCTGGGCCTGGGCGTTGTCGAAGACCGAGTACGCGGGCCGGGCACGAGGCCGACTCGACGAACCAGCGGATGGAGATCCGTGCCGCCCTCGAGGCCGTGCGGGCGAACGACGGTCCGCTGCTGGTCGTCTCGGACTCGACCTATGTCGTCAACTGCTTCCGCGACGGGTGGCACGTCGGTTGGCTCGAGCGAGGCTGGCTCACCTCGGCGAACAAGCCCGTCGCCAACAGGGACCTGTGGGAGCCCCTGGTGGAATCGGTGATCGAGCGCGGGGATGTCGCCTTCCAGTGGGTGAAGGGCCATTCCGGCCACGAGATGAACGACTTCGTGGACACCCTGGCCGTCGCCGCCTGCTTCCCACAGCGCTGACGGCGACAGCCCGGTAGCACCGACCGGGTGGCTTTCCTGCGGTTGCGCTGTGAGCGCTGACATCGGTCGGTCCGCAGCGGAGCGGTCGAAAGGTTTCGCTGCTGCCGTTACGAGAACGTGACGACGGAGCCACCTGTCGATGTCTTGACCGCGCCTCGGGTCAGCGCCAATATGTGAGCGCTAACATCCCGCTCAACCCCCGTTGCTACGGGAGTGACCTGTCCCGGAAGGGGAGAGTTCGTGAACAAGAAGTTGATGGCCACTCTCAGTGGTGCTCTGCTGGTGCTCGGCCTGGCTGCGTGCGGTGGCGAGGGCGCCGGCGCGTCCACCGACACCGCCAGCCAGAAGCCGGCCGATCTGACCATCGGGGTGGCGATGCCGACGCAGACCTCCGAGCGCTGGATCGCCGACGGCAAGGCGGTGAAGGAGAAGCTCGAGGCGAAGGGCTACAAGGTCGATCTGCAGTACGCGAACGACGACATCCCGACCCAGTCCCAGCAGGTCGACCAGCTGATCACCCGCGGCGCCGACGTCCTGGTGATCGCCGCGATCGACGGCACCGCGCTGAGCAGCCAGCTGCAGGCCGCGGCCGACAAGAAGATCCCGGTGATCGCCTACGACCGGTTGATCCGCGGCAGCCAGAACGTCGACTTCTACGTCAGCTTCGACAACTACAAGGTCGGCGTCGCCCAGGCCAAGGCGCTGCTGCGCGGCCTCGGGCTGGAGAGCGCGGACGGCGCGAAGACCAGCAAGGCCGGCCCGATCAACATCGAGCTGTTCGCCGGCTCCCTGGACGACAACAACACCCACTACTTCTTCCAGGGCGCGATGGACACCCTCAAGCCGTACCTCGACGACGGAACGCTGGTCGTCAAGTCGAAGCAGACCAAGCTCGAGCAGGTCGCGACCCTGCGCTGGCAGCAGGAGGCGGCGCAGAAGCGGATGGAGAACCTGCTGACCTCGAGCTACAACGACGGCAGCAAGGTCGGGGGCGTGCTGTCGCCGTACGACGGCATCTCGCGCGGCATCATCACCGCCCTGCAGAACGCGGGCTACGGCAAGACGGCCGGCCCGGTGCCGCCGATCACCGGCCAGGACGCCGAGATCGCCTCGGTCAAGCTGATCAACGACGGAGTCCAGAGCTCCACCATCTTCAAGGACACCCGGCTGCTCGCCGAGCAGGCCGTGAACGCGGCGGAGGCGTTCCTGCAGAAGAAGACGCCGGAGGCCAACGACACCAAGTCCTACGACAACGGCGTCAAGGTCGTCCCGGCGTACCTGCTGCCGATCCAGACGGTCTTCAAGCCGGACATCCAGAAGGCACTCGTCGACTCCCAGTACTACACGGCCGCCGAGGTGGCCGCCGGTCAGGCCAAGTGACGGACGGCTGACCGGGAAAGGAGAGGGATGAGCGACGTACTGCTGGAGATGCGCGGGATCAGCAAGAGCTTCCCGGGCGTGAAGGCGCTCGAGGACGTCTCGCTCGCCGTCCGGCGAGGGGAGATCCACGCGATCTGCGGGGAGAACGGAGCGGGCAAGTCGACCCTGATGAAGGTCTTGTCCGGTGTCTACCCGACCGGCAGTTACGACGGCGAGATCGTCCTCGACGGTACGCCGGTGCGGTTCAACGGCATCCGGGACAGCGAAGCCGTCGGCGTCGTCATCATCCACCAGGAGCTGGCCCTGGTTCCGTACCTGTCGATCGCCGAGAACATCTTTCTCGGCAACGAACGGCGCGGCCGGGGCGGCTTCATCGACTGGAACCGGACCAACGCGGAGGCCGGCGACCTGCTGGCCTCCGTCGGCCTGGACGAGAACCCGGTGTCGCCGGTGAGCGAGCTCGGCGTCGGCAAGCAGCAGCTGGTGGAGATCGCCAAGGCGTTGTCGAAGGAGGTCCGGCTGCTGATCCTCGACGAGCCGACCGCCGCCCTCAACGACGTCGACTCGGCGCACCTGCTCGATCTGCTCCGGCGGCTGCGGGACCGGGGGATCACCTGCATCATGATCTCGCACAAGCTGAGCGAGATCACCGCGATCGCCGACTCCACCACGGTGATCCGGGACGGACGGACGGTCGAGACATTCGACATGGGCTCCGCGGACGCCACCCAGGAGCGGATCATCCGCGGCATGGTCGGGCGCGACATCGCGACCTTCTACCCCGAGCGGGTCTCCACGCCGGGCGAGGAGGTACTGCGGGTCGAGGACTGGATGGTGTGGCACCCGGTCCAGCCGCGCAAGGTCGTCGACGGGGCCGGCTTCAGCGTGCGGGCCGGTGAGGTGGTCGGTATCGCCGGACTGATGGGCGCGGGGCGGACCGAGCTGGCGATGAGCATCTTCGGGCGGTCGTACGGACGCAACATCAGCGGCAGCGTCTTCATGCACGGCAAGCAGGTACGGGCGCGAACCGTCGCCGAGGCGATCGGGGCCGGGATCGCCTACGCCACCGAGGACCGCAAGCGGTACGGGCTGAACCTGATCGCCGACGTCAGGGTGAACGTCTCCGCCGCCGCACTCGGCAAGCTGTCCCGGGCCGGCTGGGTCAACGGCAACGAGGAGATCAAGGTCGCCGAGGACGGCCGCCGGGAGATGAACATCAAGACCCGGACCGTGATGGACCCGGTCGGCACGCTGTCCGGCGGCAACCAGCAGAAGGTCGTGCTGTCGAAGTGGCTGTTCACCGACCCGGACGTGCTGATCCTCGACGAGCCGACCCGCGGCATCGACGTCGGCGCCAAGTTCGAGATCTACACGATCATCAACCGGCTGGTGGCGGCCGGCAAGGCGGTCGTCGTCATCTCCTCCGAACTGCCGGAGCTGCTCGGGATGTGCGACCGGATCTACACACTGTCGGCCGGCCGGATCACCGGTGAGGTGCCGGCCGGCGAAGCGACCCAGGAGGGTCTCATGGCGCTCATGACGAGGGAGAAGGAGCTCGCCGGATGACTAGTACCAAACCATCCGCACCGGTCGAGGCGACGCCGGCGGAGAGTGCTCCGGCCGCCGCGCTGCACGTCGGTACCAGTGATCCGCGCACGCTGATCACCCGCAACCTGCGGCAGAGCGGCATCTACATCGCCTTCGTCGTGATCGTGGCGCTGTTCGCCTTCCTGACCGACGGCGTGCTGCTCAGTCCGGGCAACATCACCAACATCGTGCTGCAGTACTCCTACATCCTGGTGCTCGCGATCGGCATGGTCATCCTGATCATCGCCGGCCACATCGACCTGTCGGTCGGGTCGATCGTGGCGCTGACCGGTGGGGTGTCGGCCGTGCTGGTGATCCAGCACGGGCAACCCTGGTGGATCGGTGTCGTGGCGGCCGTGGCCGTCGGTACGGCGGTCGGCGCCTGGCACGGCTTCTGGGTCGCGTACGTCGGGATGCCCGCGTTCATCGTGACGCTGGCGGGTATGTTGCTGTTCCGCGGCCTGACCCTGCAGGTGCTGGACAACGTCTCGTTGTCCCCGTTCCCGGCGGAGTACCAGAAGGTCGCCAGCGGCTTCCTGAACGGCCTGATCGGCGGCCAGGGCTATGACGCGTTCACGCTGCTCGTCGCCGCGCTCGCGGTCGCCGGGTATGCGGTCAGCGTGTTCCGTACCAGGCTGGCGCGGATCCGGTACGAGCAGCCGGTCGAGTCCTTCCCGTTGTTCGTCGCCCGGGTGCTGGTGGTCGCGGCGGTCGTCATGTACTTCGGCTGGCAACTGGCCCACGCCCGCGGCCTGCCGATCGTGTTGATCGTGCTGGCCGTCCTGGTGATCGTCTACGGACTGATGACGAAGAACACCGTGCTCGGCCGGCAGGTGTACGCGATCGGCGGCAACCTGTCGGCGGCGATGCTGTCCGGGGTCAAGGTGCGCAAGGTCAACTTCTGGATCTTCGTCAACATGGGCTTCCTGGCCGGGGTGGCCGGTGTCATCTACTCGTCCAGGTCCAACGGCGCCCAGCCGGCGGCCGGCAACATGTTCGAGCTGGACGCGATCGCGGCGGCCTTCATCGGCGGCGCGGCGGTCGCCGGCGGCGTCGGCACCGTCGTCGGGGCGATGGTGGGTGGCCTGATCATGGCGGTGATGAGCAACGGGATGCAGCTGATGGGGATCGACCAGTCGACCCAGTCGGTCGTGAAGGGACTGGTACTGCTGCTCGCCGTTGCCTTCGACATCTACAACAAACGCCGCGCCGGTGCCGCCCGCTGATTCGGGCGGCCCGCCGCACCTCCTTACTATTTCCCCATGGTGAGTGCGGGAACGGGACAGAGTGGGGCTCATGGCCGGGCGCCGAGCATGGCGGACGTGGCGGCCGCGGCCGGGGTCTCGCACCAGACCGTCTCCCGGGTGCTGAACGGTTCGGAGCTGGTCCGGCCCGAGACCCGGACCCGCGTCCTGGCCGCGATCGCGGAGCTGGGCTACCGGCGCAACAACGCGGCCCGGCTGCTGGTGACGAACAGGTCGCACCGGATCGGGATGATCTCGGCTCACCTGGTGCTGCACGGGCCGAGCATGATCGCGGTGTCGGTGCAGGATGCCGGTCACAAGGCCGGGTACGACGTATCGCTGGTCGCCGTCGAGGACTTCTCGGTGCAGTCGCTGCGCAACGCGCTGGATCGCCTGCTCGACGAGGCGGTCGAGGCGATCGTGGTCGCCGTCGCCCACCGCGAGGCGCTGCAGCAAGTGGAGTCGCTGGACGCGCCCGTCCCGATCATCGTCGTCCAGGGGGTGACCGAAGGCCAGCGGATGGCGGTAGGCATCGACCAGGAAATGGGCGCCCGGATCGCGGTGGAGCATCTGCTCGACCTGGGGCACCGGCACGTCGCTCATGTCACCGGCCCGCTGGAGTGGGTGGAGGCCGGTCAACGGCGTACCGGCTGGCAGCGGGCGCACGAGGATCGCCATGTTCTGCCCGGACCGGAGCTGGCCGGCGACTGGTCGCCCGGGAGCGGCTATCAGGCCGGTTTGCGGATCGCCGAGGATCCGGACGTGACAGCGGTCTTCGTGGCCAACGACGCGATGGCGATGGGGCTGATGTACGCGCTGCACGAGAAGGGACGCGACATCCCCGGCGAGATCAGCGTCGTCGGCTTCGACAACGTGCCCGAGGCCCGTTACCTCTGGCCGGCCCTGACAACGATCGATCAGGAGTTCTCGCTGCTCGGCCGGCGGGCGGTCGAGCTGACCCTTCGAGCACTGGACGGGGAGACCGATCCGTCGACCCAGCTGATCCGTCCCGACCTGGTGCTGCGTGACTCCGCGCGTGCTCCGGGTGAGCGCTAACACGACAATCTGAGAAGGCTGATCGCCATTCTTGACACGAATGAATGTTAACGCTCACAATTTCGCTGTGACGGAGAATTCTGAGCGCTACGTGGTCGGGGTGGACTTCGGCACGCTGTCCGGGCGCGCGGTCGTGGTCAGGGTGTCCGATGGCGCCGAGCTCGGTACAGGGGTGCATGAGTACTCCCATGCCGTGATCGACGACCAGCTCCCGAAGACCGGCCAGCGGCTGCCACCGGACTGGGCGCTGCAGGTCCCCGACGACTACCGCGACGTACTCCGGACTGCCGTACCCGCTGCGGTCGAGCGGGCCGGAATCGACCCCGCCCAGGTGATCGGCATCGCGACCGACTTCACCGCCTGCACGATGGTGCCGTGCCTGGCCGACGGGACGCCGCTGAACGAGGTGGACGGGCTGGCGGACCGGCCGCATGCGTACGTCAAGCTGTGGAAACACCACGCCGCGCAGCCGCAGGCCGACCGCATCAACGAGCTCGCCCGCGAACGCGGCGAGGACTGGCTACCGCGCTACGGCGGGCTGATCTCGTCGGAGTGGGAGTTCGCCAAGGGCCTGCAGCTGTTCGAGGAGGACCGCCCGCTCTACGACAAGATGGAGCGGTGGGTCGAAGCGGCCGACTGGATCGTCTGGCAACTGTGCGGCAGATATGTCCGCAACGCCTGCACTGCCGGCTACAAAGGGATCCGGCAGGACGGCCGCTATCCGTCGGTGGACTTTCTCGAGCGCCTTGCTCCCGGTTTCGGGGGATTCGTCGCCGGCAAGCTGGACCAGGAGATCGGCCGGCTCGGCTCGGTGGCCGGTCGGCTGACCGCCGAGGCGGCGGAGTGGACCGGTCTGCCCGAGGGCATCGCGGTCGCCGTCGGGAACGTGGACGCGCACGTCACCGCACCAGCCGCCCAGGCAGTCGATGCGGGCCAGATGGTCGCCATCATGGGCACCTCGACCTGCCACGTGATGAACGCGGACGAGCTGCACGAAGTACCGGGCATGTGTGGCGTCGTCGATGGCGGGATCATCGCCGGCAGCTGGGGCTATGAAGCAGGCCAGAGCGGTGTGGGCGACATCTTCGGCTGGTACGTCGATACCGCGGTCCCACCCTCGTACCACGAGGCCGCGGCCGCCGCGGGCGAGACGCTGCACGAACACCTCACCAGACTCGCGGCCGATCAGGCGGTCGCCGAGCACGGCCTGGTCGCCCTCGATTGGCACAGCGGCAACCGCTCGGTGCTGGTCGACCACGAGCTGTCCGGCTTGATCGTCGGCCAGACGCTGGCGACCCGGCCGGAAGACGGGTATCGCGCCCTGCTCGAGGCGACGGCGTTCGGTACTCGCGTCATCGTCGAAACCTTTGCCGGCAACGGCGTACCGGTGCGGGAGCTGGTGATCGCCGGTGGACTGGCGAAGAACGCCCTGCTGATGCAGATCTACGCCGATGTCACCAGGCTGCCGCTCTCGATCATCGACTCCGAGCAGGGGCCGGCGCTGGGCTCGGCCATCCATGCTGCCGTCGCCGCCGGCGCCTATCCCGATGTGCCGACGGCGGCCCGGAGCATGGGCAAGGTCAGGCGCGGGGTCCATCTCCCGGACGAGCAGCGTGCCCGCGCCTACGACGAACTGTTCGGCGTCTACCTCGAACTGCACGAGTACTTCGGCCGGCATACCCGGCTGATGCGGAACCTGAAGTCCATCCGGCGTACTGCGATCGCCGCTCAGTCGAAGGAGGCGAGCCGGTGAGTGTTGTCGCGGAGGTCGCCGGCACTCTCACCCGCTTGCGGGCGGAGGTGTCCGCGTTGCACGCGCACCTGCCGGCGTACGGGCTGGTGGTGTGGACAGCGGGCAACGTGTCGGCCCGGGTGCCCGGCCACGACTTGATGGTGATCAAGCCGAGTGGAGTCCACTACGCCGAGCTGACCCCCGAGAACATGGTGGTCTGCGATCTCGACGGCCGGGTCGTCGAGGGTGAACACGCGCCGTCGTCCGACACCGAGGCGCAGGCTTACGTGTACCGGAAGATGCCGGAGGTCGGCGGGGTGGTGCACACGCACTCGCCGTACGCCGTCGCCTGGGCCGCGCGCGCGGAGCCGATCCCTTGCGTCACGACGATGTGCGCGGACGAGTTCGGCGGCCCGATCCCGGTCGGGCCGTTCGCCATGATCGGCGACGACTCGATCGGCCGCGGCATCGTCGAGACGCTGCGCGGCTCCCGCTCGCCCGCCGTACTGATGCAGAACCACGGGGTGTTCAGCATCGGGCCGACCGCCGAGTCGGCCGTCAAGGCGGCGGTGATGTGCGAGGACGTCGCCCGGACCGTGCATCTGGCCCAGCAGCTCGGCCGGCCGGTCCCGATCGAGCAGGCCTCGGTCGACCGCCTCTTCGACCGGTACCAGAACGTCTACGGGCAACGATGACAACTCCCTGGAAGGACCGCAGCTTCGTGAACAACAGCCAGCCGCCTCAAGAGGTGTGGTTCCTCACCGGCAGTCAGAGTCTGTACGGACCTGGCACGCTCCAGCAGGTCGCCGAACAGTCCCAGGCGGTGGCCAAGCGGCTCGCCGAAGCGGACCTGCCGGCCCAGATCGTCTGGAAGCCGGTGCTGATGGACGCGGACGCGATCCGCCGACAGTTGCTGGAGGCAAACAGTACGCCGGAGTGCGTCGGCGTGATCGCCTGGATGCACACCTTCTCTCCGGCGAAGATGTGGATCTCGGGACTCGACGCGCTGCGCAAACCGCTGCTGCACCTGCACACGCAGGCCAACGTCGCGCTGCCCTGGTCGACGATCGACATGGACTTCATGAACCTCAACCAGGCTGCCCACGGGGATCGGGAGTTCGGCTATATCCAGTCCCGGCTGGGCGTACCGCGCAAGACCGTCGCCGGGCATGTCGAGTCGCCATCGGTCCAGCACCGGGTCGGGCAGTGGGTCCGGGCGTCGATCGGGGCCGCGGAGCTCCGGTCGCTCAAGGTCGCCCGGTTCGGCGACAACATGCGCGATGTCGCCGTCACCGAAGGGGACAAGGTCGAGGCGCAGTTGAGGTTCGGCGTCTCGGTCAACACGTACGGCGTCAACGACCTCGTCGCCGCGGTCGACGAGATCGCCGATGCCGAGATCACCGCGCTGGTGGAGGAGTACGGCGATGCCTATGCGGTCGCGCCCGAGTTGCTGCCCGGTGGCGACCGGCACGAGTCGCTGCGGTACGGCGCCCGGATCGAGCTGGGCCTTCGCTCGTTCCTGACCAACGGTGGCTTCGGTGCGTTCACGTCGAACTTCGAGGATCTGGGCGGACTGCGGCAGCTGCCCGGCCTGGCGGTGCAGCGATTGATGGCCGACGGCTACGGTTTCGGCGGCGAGGGCGACTGGAAAACCTCGGTGCTGTTGCGGGCCAGCAAGGCGATGGCTGCTGGGCTGCCCGGTGGCACGTCGTTCATGGAGGACTACACGTATCACCTGGTGCCGGGGGAGGAGAAGATCCTCGGCGCGCACATGCTCGAGGTGTGCCCTTCGCTCACGACGGCCAGGCCGGCGCTGGAGATCCACCCGCTCTCCATCGGCGGCCGCGAGGACCCGGTCCGCCTGCGCTTCACTGCGGATCCCGGCGCCGGGGTCGTGGTCGGGCTGTCCGATCTGGGCAGCCGCTTCCGCCTCACGGCGAACGTAGTACAGGTGGTGGAACCCGATGAGGATCTTCCGCAGCTCCCGGTCGCCTGCGCGGTCTGGAAGCCGGAGCCGTCACTGGCCACCTCGGCCGAGTCATGGCTGGTGGCCGGCGCACCTCACCACACGGTCCTGACGACGGCTCTCGACCGCGAGGTCTACGAGGACTTCGCCGACCTGCTGTCCGTCGAACTAGCCGTCATCGACGCCTCGACCACCGTCCGTGCCTTCCAGCGCGAACTCCACTGGACCGACACCTACCACCGCCTCACCAGCCCCCGCTGATCCGCTCTACCTGAGCAAGGCGAGCACCTCGTCGCGGACGTTGCTCATGGTCGCGTCGTCGGCTGCCTCGACATTGAGGCGGAGTAGAGGCTCGGTGTTGGAGGGCCGGAGGTTGAACCAGGTGCCGTCCGGGAGGGTGATCGTGAGGCCGTCCAGGTGGTCCGCGGTTGCGCCCCGATCGCGGTAGCGCGCCTCGACCAGGGCGAGGATGGCTGGGATGTCGTCGGCGACGGTATTGATTTCGCCGCTCGCGACGTACCGGGTGAACTCCCGCATCAACTCGGATAGTGGCTTGGTGGACTGCCCGAGGGCTTGCAGGACGTGGAGTGCGGCGAGCATGCCGCTGTCCGCGTTCCAGAAGTCGTGGAAATAGTAGTGGCCCGAGTGCTCGCCACCGAAGACGGCGTCGTTGTCGGCCATGACCTGTTTGATGAATGAGTGGCCGACCCGGGTACGGATCGGGCGGCCACCGTGTTCGGTGATGTCTTCGGGGACGGCCTTGCTGGTGATGGCGTTGTAGACGACGGCGGCTCCGGGGCGACGGGCGAGTTCGCGGGTGGCGATCAGGCCGACGACGGCGCTGGGCGAGACGCGCTGGGCGGTCTCGTCGATGAAGAAGCAGCGGTCGGCGTCGCCGTCGAAGGCGAGTCCGAGGTCGGCGCTGTGCCGGCCGACGGCGGCCTGGAGGTCGGCGAGGTTGGCCGGGTTCATCGGGTTGGCCTCGTGGTTGGGGAAGGTGCCGTCGAGATCGAAGTACAGCGGGATGAGCTCGAAGGCGGGGTGATCGAGCACGACGGGGACGGTGCGGCCGGCCATGCCGTTGCCTGCGTCGACGGCGATCCTCAGCGGGCGGCTGCCGGTGAGGTCGACGAGGTCGCGCAGGTAGTCGGCGTACGCCGGGAGGAGGTCGACGGCGTCGATACTGCCGGGGGAGCCGTCGAAATCTGGCAGGCCGGTCTCGAGAAGCTTTCTGATCTCCCGTAGTCCGGTGTCCTGGCCGACCGGCGCGGCGCCCGGGCGGCACATCTTGATGCCGTTGTACGCCGGTGGGTTGTGGCTGGCGGTGATCATCGCGCCGGGCACGTTGCGCAGACCGGAGGCGAAGTACAGCAGATCGGTGGAGACGTAGCCGATGGACAGTACGTCGGCGCCGCGGTCCGCCGCGCCGGCTGAGAACGCCGCGGCCAGCGACGGCGAGGACACCCGCATGTCGTGGCCGACGGCAATGAGCGGGGCGGCGAGGTGGTGGGCGAAGGCCGCTCCGACCTGGAAGGCCAGCTCGTCGTCGAGCTGGTCCGGGACGGTGCCGCGGATGTCGTAGGCCTTGATCAGGGTGTCGAGATCGCGCATGGCGGTCACACCTTGTCCAGCCGGGCGACGCCGATCTTCGCGTCGGCCATCCCGTAGAAGACGTAGTGGACGCAGTCGATCTCCTCGATCGCGGTCGGAAAGACCACGTTC
This sequence comes from Kribbella ginsengisoli, assembly GCF_039537185.1. Lineage (NCBI taxonomy): Bacteria > Bacillati > Actinomycetota > Actinomycetes > Propionibacteriales > Kribbellaceae > Kribbella > Kribbella ginsengisoli. The sequence continues at coordinate 206,787 of NZ_BAABAA010000011.1, forward strand.
GCAACGGTGCCGACCCGCTCGTCGTCGGTCTCCGGCGCCAGCAGCGGCTCGGTCGTCCGGTCGACCACCTTGGTGACGTCGTCCGGATCGAGGAGCATCGCGCCGGCCGAGTAGGTGACCCGTTGCGTCGTCGGGTCGAAGCCGCGGGGCTGCTCGCCGGTGACGCCGTGGTGGATCACCAGCCAGCCCTCGGGCGTCCACAGGGGTGGGGGTCCGGCGCCGATCTTCAACTGCTCGAACGGGTACTCCGGCAGCGCGACGAGACGGTGGTGGGCCAGGTGGGTGAGGTTGCGGAGGTCGCTCTCGACGGCGGCGACCGGCGCGAACGACACCCAGATGCCCGGCCGCTCGTCGGTGACACCGGCCGGCAGGTGGACTCCTTCGCCTTCGCGGAACCAGCCCAGATCCCACATCGGCCGGTGCAGCATCGCGTACGACGGCTCGCCGTCCGGCCCGGGTACCGGGCGTGGGAAGAACACGGTGTCCTTGTTCGGGAACAGGTTGAGATCGGTGTCCAGCAAGGGCTGGTACTCGAAATGAAGAGGGCCGAGTCGGCGCCACTCGCGCAAATCAGCTGAGGTCGCGAGGGCGGGCTTCGGACCGAGCGGCCCGTAGGCGACGTACACCATCACGTGCAGGCCGAGGGTCGGGATGAAGGTCACCCGGGGGTCCTCGACGCCGGCGTTGTTCTTGCCGCGTTCCCAGCCCTCGTCCGGCGCCAGTACGACGCCTTCGCGCCGGACGCCGACCGGTACGCCGTCCTCGACCTCCACCCGGGCCAGGCCGACCCGCGAGACGTTGCCTGACGCAACGAGTCGCGGGAGGAGGTACAGGGTCCGGTCCGGACCGTGCCCGGTCGCGGGGTTGAGCACCCCTTCGACCTCGAGCTCGTTGCCCGCCTGCGGACTCATCAGCACACCGGCGCGGGTCAGGGTGTAGGGAATTGTCATCGTGATCAACCTTTGATTCCGGACTCGAGGCCCTGGGAGATGAACTGCCGCTGGAAGGCGACGAAGAGCCCGACCGCGGGCGCGGCGAGCACGCACGCCCCGGCCAGGACGGCGCCGAACGGGTTGGCCGCTCGCGCGGACACGGTGGTGAGGTAGTTGGACAGCGAGACCGCGAGTGGCTGCAGGTCTTGCTGTTTGGTGATCAGGAACGGCCAGAGGAACTCGTTCCAGGGCCCGATGAAGGTGAGCAGTACGCCGGTGAGCAGGGCCGGCCGGACCAGCGGGACGGCCACCCGCCAGAGGATGCTGAGCTCGGAGGCGCCGTCGATGTGGGCCGCGTCGAACAACTCGGCCGGCAGTTGGAGGAAGTACTGCCGGAAGACGAAGACCGCGGTGGAGTTGATCGCGAAGGGCAGGATCATGCCGAGGTAGGAGTCGGCCAGCCCGTAGCTGCGCACGATCAGCACGTAGAGCGGGATGGTGAGCAACTGGAACGGGACGACCTGGATGAGCAGCATCAGGTTGAAGACCAGCCCGCGGCCGCGGAACCGCAACCGGGCGAGGGCATAGCCGGCGAAAACGCCGAAGACGAGGGTCCCGATGATGACGCCGCCGGTGAAGACGCCGGAGTTGATCAGGGACCGGCCGAGGTGGATCGCCTTGTTGATCTCGGCGTAGTTGTGGCCGGTCAGGTTGCCGGGGGAGGGGAACGCTCCGGTGATCGCGGGATCGGGCTCGGCCTGCAGCGACCCGATCAGCATGTAGTAGAAGGGAAAGAGGAAAACGAACGAGCCGGCCAGCAGCGCGGCGAACTTGAGCTTCATCAGTCCTCGTCCCGTCCGACGAAGCGTCGCTCGACCAGTGCCAGCAGGAGGACGCCGATGATGAGCAGGACGCCGATCGCGGAGCCGACGTCGGGATTGCCTTGCTCGATCCCGCGCTGGTACATGATCAGGACCGGTGAGGCCGAGGCGCCGTCCGGTCCACCGCCGCCAGTGAGCAGGTAGGGCTCGGTGAACAGGTTCGCGCCAGTGACGGTCGCCAGCAGGACGACGAGGGTGGTCGCCGGGCGTACGCCCGGCACCGTGACGTTGAGGAACCGTTGCCGGCGGTTGGCGCCGTCCATCTCGGCCGCCTCGTACAGATCGTTGGACACGTTCTGCAGGGCGGCCAGATAGAGCAGGATGAAGAAGCCGAGTTGCTTCCAGGTGACGTAGACGGCGACGGTCGGCATCGCCAGCTTGGAGTTGACCAGCCAGGACGGGTTGGGGGCGAGCGGGCCGAGCACCGAGTTGACCAGGCCGTTGGAGTTGAACAGGAACAACCAGACCCCGACGACGGCGACGCTGGCACTCACGTACGGGACGTAGTAGCTGACCCGGAAGAACGTGCGCCAGCGGATCGCTGCGTTCAGCGCGTTCGCCAGGACCAGCGACAAGACGACGGTCAGCGGCACGTTGATGACCAGGAAGACCAGGACGTTGCCGAAGGCCCGTCGGACCGCCGGGTCGGACAGCACCGTGACGTAGTTGTCGAAGCCGACGAACGGCCGGTCGACCTGCGCCCCGGGGGCGGCGAAGAAGTAGTCGTGGAAGGAGATGTAGACGGCGAAGCCGAGCGGGTAGGCGAAGACGGCGAGCAGGAACACGACGTACGGCGCGACCAGGGCGGCCCCGATCGGCTGCCGGCCGACGAGCCGGCCGAGCGTCGTACTGGTCATGGCTGGGACACCAGCTGGTCAATCTTCTGCGCGGCGGTCGCGAAGGCCTGGCCCGGGTCCTCCTGGCCGAAGATCACGGACTTGGAGTACGTGTCGCGGAAGGTCTGCCAGATGGTGATCGAGTTCGGCACATTGGGCACCTCGACGGTCCGGGCTGCCTGGTCGGCGAACTGCTTGTAGTCCGGGTTCTTCGCGAAGTAGTCGCTGTAGGTGGCGGCGACGTCCTTCCGCAGCGGCATCTGCCCGGTCAGCTCGAGGAACTTGCCGTCCTGCTCCTTGCTGGTCGCGAACTTCAGCACATCCCACGCCGTGCCACGGTTCTTGCAGGCCGAGTACATCGCGACGTTCTTCGCATCGCTGAAGGTGTACGTCTCGTTGGCAGGCTTGCCGGCCGACGTCGGCACCGGTACCGCGCCCCACTCGACCTTCCCCTTGTACGTCGCAATCGCCCACGGCCCGACGATCGCCATCGCCGAAGTGCCGTCGACGAACGAGTCGCCCGTGTACTTCTCCTGCGACGCGAGCTTGTCGGCG